>CAVVAA010000004.1:0-808500 GCA_963746115.1 uncultured Actinomycetes bacterium
TGAGGTACCAGTGAGCCGTCGTGTAGTCCTGGTTCGACGCTGACGTAATCGCCGCAAAGCTCCTTGTTGCCTCGCCGGAGCGTGAGGTCAAGGTCGTAATCTCCCGTTGCGATTCTGGTGAGCGCCTCGGTGCCCTGGCTACGACGGGTGGTCTGAACGCATGCCGTACGCGACGTGCCGACTGGCGTACCGTAGAATCAGCTTGGCGAGGTCCGTCCTTGGAATAGCCGGCCTGGCTCGTCATCGTCCACGAGCACGTGGTCAGCAGCCCGTGGGTGTTCGTGAGCTGCTTCGCGGCTGTCTCGGCGCTCGCGCCGAGGGCGGCGCGGTATTTCACCTCGACGATGCGTCCCGTCAAGTGGGGCCGTCCGGCGCCGAGGGGACGGTCAGGATCAGGAGGTCGTCTGAGCCGCCGCCGCTCTCGTCGCCTTCGCGGCCCAGCCCTGCTTCATCGCGAGACCCTCGGCGCCCGTGACTCGGATTAATTCGTCAAGCGCGATTATGAGCCTCAGGGGTGCGGGGTCACCGTGGAGGTCTTCCGCTTGCTCGAGCACCTCGGCGACGAGCGCCGTCGCGAGCCGCGCGCGCAGCACGTTCTCCGTGGTGCGGACGTCCGAGCCCACCGGCCCGAGATCAGGTTCAGGGTTCGCAGCAGGCGCTCCGCGGCTCGCTCGGGGACAGGCGGGTCGACTGCGGTGCCCAACACCTCGGCGATCCGGGCTGGGTAGGGCGCTATCTGGCTCGTTGCGGTGATCCCGTCGTAGATGCCCGGCTCCGGCGTCTCTTGGTCTGTGTAGTCGAGGATGTACGGGACGCCGCCCTGCCTCTTGCGGAGCGAAGAGCTCCAGGCCGACGTGTCGGTCGATGTGTACCACCCAGTCTGCGCGGTCGTAGAGCTGGGGTATCTGCGAGTGGGACTAGCCCGTCCACCGCACGGATGATGCCGCGCTTCACCGGCACTCCGGCGGCTGCGGCGGCTACCTCGCTCGTGCGTACAGCGATCCGCGCGGGCTCCGTCGGCTTGTTCGCGCAACCCAGTCGCACTGAGGAAGCGTGTCGCTGCCGGCTCGATACTCGCGAGTCGCTCGGTGTCGGCGGCGAGGCCGCCGCCGTACATCGATGACGGGTGAGCATCGCCGTCCATTCGATCAGTTCGGGGCGGGGCTGGAAGAATCCTCGACGAAGGTGATGTGAGCGAAGCTTTCGGGTCTTGGAGGTACTCGGCCGTGGCGCCCTTTGTGTACGACAGGCGCTTCATGACTTCGAGCGTCTCTTCGGAGGGCTGGCCATCCTCGGGCTCGAACCCCATAAACGCGTCTAGGTCCGATCCCAAGACTCCTTCGCTGCCCACCCCATCTGACAGCAGCTGCAATTCGACGCTGGGCAGCTCGCGAAGCGCCATACCGCGGCGTCGTTTGGAGTACGTCGTTACGAGCTCGACTAGCGCATCACGAATATGGCGTGCCCGGCCGGGGTTTACGAATGCTAAGCGTATAGTCCGGCGCTCGTCGGCGTAGGACGGATGCACATCGAGGAATCGCTCGATGCGCCGGGCGATATACCGGCTCAGCCACGGATGGCGCTCCTGGCGAGCGCGGTCAGCGAGCGGTAAATATCGCCGCCAGGGGTAGGGCGCGTACCCGGACTCCATCCAGGTGCTCCCCAAGGTGTGCAGCCGCAGGTACGGAACCAGGTACTCGGGAGTGATCAAGGTTGTGTCGCCCCGAAGCTTCCCGGCAGGCGGCTGGCTCACCCAGCCGCGAACCTTGCGCTGCAGCTCCAGGTGTAGCGCGACGCTGAGCCGGGGTTCGTGGGGCCGATGAGGATCTCGCCGGAGTCCGTTAGAAAACTGTCGGTTAGGATGGCCCGGTCGTAGCCGAGCTGACCGGGTTCGTCGTCGGGTACTGCCGCTAGGAGCGCCTCGTAGCTATCGACGTACCGCTGCGCTGCTCCACTCTTGTGGAGCGGTGCGGCGAGCACACTGAACCCGAAGTACCGCTAGCTCCGAGAACAACTCGGCCCGCGCGGCGAGGAATGCATCGAACGGTACGCCCAGCCCGCCCAGAGCCAGGTTCTGTCGGGTCTCGTCCGGCGCTGCTGTGCCCGAGGCGTCGATGCAAAAGCTTGTGATCGAGGGGTGCTCAATCGCGTACCGCTCGAGCTCCCAGCGCCGGGCGGGGACGGCTGCGCTCGCAGCGATACGGCGGGACAGCGGGCCGATATCGGCGACCACGACGCCGCCGGGGCGTTCGCGTAATGATCGGCCCAGCTCCCTGGGGGCAGCGTCTCGCGCGCCCATTCCTCGATCAAGATGTTCCGGCGACTCTGTGGCCAGGTCATCGCTTGGATCTTCTTCTATGTCTCGTTGCACGGCCGGCACGGTAAAGCCGCCGGCGACCGTCGTCATGTCGCCGGACTCAGCCGTCGGTGGCTCCTGCGGCTCGGCGAAGATCTGCTCGCCGGCTTGCTCCCCGATGAACGTCAGCTCCTCGTCACCCGTATATGCCTGCCCTTCGAGATCGACCTGTCCGTCGGCCTCGTAAATGAGCGGGGTATCGGACAACGCGATGCTGATCGCCAGCTTCATTGAGCCCAGCGGCGCCTTCACCACGCGCGTCCCTTTGGTCAGCGAGACCTCGAGGAAGCTCCACCCCTGTCGTGGCTGGGGCAATGCTGTAAGCGACACGCAAGGCGCCACGCCACCCCGTCACCGGCGGTGACCTTCGCGATGGCCTTGGCGCTGAACGGCGCTGAGGAGCCTCCATAGCCAAGGACGTGAATTGTGGCTGGGCCCGAAAGCGGCTCAGTCAGGCTGAAGCGAGCGTGCACCCAGGGCCAGGGATCTGTGCGGCGAGCGTTTCGCCGTGGTTGAGCAGCTTCCAAGCGGCAGCCTCGGGAATGGAGACAGGCAGCTCTCCGAACGCGAGGGTGACGTCACGGTGAAGCGGCGGTTCCCCCGTAAGTAGTTCGTCGAGGGTGAACTCCTGCAGCGGATGGTGAGCCCAGTGCGAGCTGCGGACGACCTTCGCGGCGAGGTTCTCCGGATATGCCTTGCGTACCTCTCCGTCGAAGTCGCTGCTCGGGTCGCTTGCCCAGCCTTCGAGACGCTGCCGATGGCGGATGCCGTCGTCCAGCCGGGCGCGGAACGCCTTGCCGGAGTATTGAAAGAGCTTAGGGTCGCTGAGGCACCACGGCAACTGCCAGAAGTCCGTGCCGACGTCCTCGCTGGAGGACAGGTGTGAGAGCTCTGAAACGGCTTGCGCCGCGCGCGAGACGACTTCAGCACTTCAGAGGGCCCGGCCCATCCCTTGGCCATGATCTGCTTCAGCTCGGCCGCGGCACGAATCAGCGCCTGGGGGGAATCGGCGGGAGGGCTTAGTGCCAGGCCGAGAAGCGCCCGGAGTTCGACGGCGCTCTCAGGGAGTACCTGGTTCATGGTGCTCGTCAGCGTCTCGTTCGGCCGCGGGTCGAAGACGACGAGCATCACACGCTCGCCGTCAGTGGCCGCGTCGAGGTAGTAATCGCGCAAGGCGCTCGCGAATCCCTGACTACCTCGGTTGTCTCGCAAGTTCTCGGGCGGCGGATCAACGACGAGGTAGGGGGCGATCACGCACTCCTGATCGTCAATGAGGACCCGGAGCTCCGCGGCAGGCGCACCGGGGCCTGTTACTGAATAACCGGTTATGTTCGGCGCGGGCCAGCACGGCGCGAAATCGTCCGCCAGGTCGTCACCCGGAAGGCTCGTAATGAGAAACCGATCGCTTCGGGGCTGGGCGCGGAGGGCGCCGACAGTGCTGTGGCAGCCAGTTCAGAGAAAGTGCTTGACATACATCGCCTCGCCGGCGTCGGAGTGCTTTTCGAGGAGGTTCAGCACACGGAGCGGTGTCTGCGAGGTGGCGCTGCTTCCTGCCGCGGTTCTGCGGTTCGAACCCGTATCGGCGGAGCTCTTCGAGCGAATTCCGGAACGGCGTTTGGTGTCTCACGGCGATCACCTTGGCTAGGAGGAGGAGTAGAGTCCTGGCCCGATCTCGAAGAAGTGGATCTTCCTGCCCGCGTTGTGCGATGTATCCACGACCTCCTCGGTGGACAATTGGTGGACGATGTCCCTGCCGTGGCGTCCGCAGCGCCGAGCGGTGGGTCTTCTGGAGGGCCTCGCGATATACCTCGATTCCCGGAGACCCGGCCGCTGGACCTGCCGGTCGATGTCTTCACGGTCGTGACGGCGCCTGCTCGGCGACCGTCTCGTTCGCCATAGCCTCGACCGTCGTTGAACGCAGCCGCTTGCTGGGTCCGCGCGACACACGCTCGCCATGTCGGCGAACGTCCATCAGCAGACGTCTGGCCGCATGCGATCATCACCTGGCGTGCCGCTCCAAGGACGCTGAGATTTGCTCACGTGGAGTTTGCAGGCGATTCTGCTCGCGGTACGACGTGACTGCGCCGTCCGTGAGCTTGACCGGCTGCGAGTGGCCGGTGCTCACACGGAACTGAATGGATCCGGCGAACGGGCTGTCCTCCCATCCCGCTGCAAAGCACGCCTCCGCCCGGGTGAGCTGAACCGCTGGATCGATAAGCGCTTCGCGCGTCGCGGTGAACTCTTCCTCAAGTAGCCAGCCGAGCCGCTGGAAGTACGGAGCCCGAGGTGGATGTAGAAGACGCTCATGGCGGCGCTGATTTGATCGCGCCGGTTCATCGTCCCCATACCGAGGACTGTCGCCATGTCCTTCTGGAAGCGGGCGTGCGCGGCGGGCAGGAGGGCTCCCGGGCCGTTGGGCTCGCCGGGGTACGTCCGCGAGATGAGCTGAACGGCGCTGGCCGTCCGCTCAGCGTCGTCCCCGGCTTCGGAGCGGGCAATATCTAGGACTGTGTCGTCGAGGAGCGTTAGACCGTGGTTGCTGTTGAAGAGCCTATGAAATCGTGCAGGAGCCCGTGTTAAACCCACCCCGCGCCCGGAGGGCCTCGCATCGGAACAGCCAGGTCTCCTGAACATTTTGTCGCGCCGGCGGAATTCGGACGTTCCTCGGAGGTAGGACTCGAAGGGGAAGAAGGAAGCGGGTAACTTGACCTCATCACGTAGTCGTCGTCCAGGATCTCCCGGAGTCGCTCACCGCCGGACTGTTCTCCCGGACTTATGCGCTCCACGACGCACGAAGCGCGCGCCGGTTTCCGATCGTGCGCGTCTTGACCGAGTGCGCTCATCCTACACGCTTTCGCGCCTCGTCACTGATGCCCGTCCCGGATGAGCAGGTTGAAGGTGCGCTCCTTGGCGTCCGCGCGCGGCCGGGACGGCATCGCATCCTCGGCGAGCGGGTGCAGCAGGCCCTTGGGGCGCGCGGGAATCTTCGCGCCGCTGCTCCGGTGCTCGAGTCACCCCGTGACCGGCGCCGGCGCTCATGTGGTGCTGACCCGAGGTGAACTCGGTCTCCGCAGCCCGCCAGCTGTCGCTTTCGGCGTAGGCGCAGGATCTCACCGCTCTGCCACTGCCCGGAATACGATCTCGCCTTCCGCGGTCGGTCGGAACCTCGACGCTCGCATGCGTAGCGAAGGCGGAAGAGCGCCTCAAGATCAACGCTGATGCTGCGTAACCGCGTCCGACAAAGCTCAGCAGCCGGTAGAGCTGCAGGTCCACCGGAACTGACCACGGGTGGTCGCCGCCAGCATCGATCGTAGCGGTCACCTTGCGTGGTAGGTACGGCGACCGAGGCCGGCCAGGCGACCGCCGATACGATCAGCGGGTCGGGCGTTGATCGAGAGTTCGGCGTCGAGGTCGACGGGGACATATGCAGGGAATCAGTCGCCGGCGACAGCGTGTCGAGCCGGAAGTACGTCTTGCCCAGTACCTCTACGCCGAAGATCTGCGCGACCCCTCCGACAGCTCGGTTCGCCAGAAGCCATCGGGCTGCGGGGGAGCGCCCTTCTCCGTCGAGTTCCAGGTCGCGTAGGCGCGTAGGAGTCGTAGATACCGCTGCACGTCTGGGTCTGAGACCTCGCCCTGGATCTCTGGAGGCAGGCCGGTGACGCGGCCCGCCGCGAGACGCCGAGCGCGAGCCGCGTGGCGTTTCTCCTCGCTCTCATGCCGAAGGGGCGGATCGGTGACGAGGCTTGCAGAGCCCGTCGAGCAGCGGATCGGGGCGGTGCTGGCCCTCGAGCGCCGGGTCCGGCTCCGTGGCTTCAGGGCGAGGGTGCTGAGCGCTTGTGCGTCGGCTCGGCGCTGCCCTGACCTCGCCTTCGGCGAGGTGGGGGTGCTTCCGGCCTTTCGTATCGGGTCGGCGCTCGCGAGGGCGTCGAGGAGTGGACCGCGCGACGGCGGTCGGGCTCCGCTGGCTCGAATAGGAGGTCGTAGAACAGCCGGGCGTGCACGAGCGACAGTTGCTCAGCGGAAGTTCTCGGCACTCGGCGGTAGGTGCTCCTCGATCCATCTCGGGACAGGAACTGCTCCTTGCCGCCGAAGGCCGGCGTCTCGAGCCCTCCGGTGGGACTTCGAACGATCGATCCCACAGTTGCGGGGGTGGAGGTCCAGGTCGCTCCCGAGTGTGCTTCCAGAGCAGCTCATGGAGTCGACTCGGCGGACTTCCTCAAGGCGCAGGAGGGCTCGATTACTGCGCACCCCGGCGAGCGCCCCTCGAGGGGCGGTCTCGCTTGCCTGAGCCGTCTCGTGAGTGAGGGATACGGGTTGTTCGGGATCGAGCTTTCTGAGCATGCCTTCGAAGAGTCCATGGTCGGTTAAACCCAGGACGTCGCGATGGTCGAGGTGGTCGACCTCGCACTGCCGATGGCTCGGCTCGGCACCGACGGCGGCCGGAGCCAAGGCCCTGCTTCTAGGACGCCTGCGCGCGGAGGACCTAGCTTCGTTGACCATGCCTCGCAAGGTTGCGAAGAAGGCGATGACCATGCCGACGTTCATCGCGACGGCACGCACGCTCGTCGTTGCCGGCGGGGAGATGGGCTGGCTCGGTCTGGAATGCCGCGATATCCCTCACAAGGCGGTCGGCTTGCGACTGCGAAGGTAGTCCAGTCGGTGGCGTCGGCAATGACCTCGAGATCACTGCCGGAGACTTCCCGTCGGCTCGCAGGCGCTCAATCGGTCGCTCTTCCCGTCGCCTGCGTTTGCCGGAGACGCCGATGAGGAGCGGGACCGGGCGCCCGGCCTCACGCCAGGACACGATCCGCCGCGATCCAGTCCTCGATGTCGTCGTGTACGTGCATCTGCTGCTGGACACCGGTGACGTCCCTTCAGCCACAACTGCATCGCGGCCGGACTGGCGCAGCTCGGCGAGCACGTCGATGACGCAGTTGCACGGGCACGTAGATGGGCTGCTCGTCAAGACGGGCTCTCGGCTCCCAGTCCCGCTGACGGTTCCCCCAGACCCGGTGGGCTCAGGCTCCCCCGAGGTCTCGTCGCACGGCGCGGCCGGAAGCTTGCCGGGCCGGACCCCGACATCGACATGTATGGAAGGGCCCCTCGAGGAACGGAGTCGTACCCCGGGTACGCGTCCTTCGTCTCGCGGTAAAACCAGGACAGCCTCGGCCCCTCTCGGCGTGCTCGATGACGAGCACGTCCTTCAAGCCCGGCAGTCTGGCCTTCCGCTGGAGCGTGTCACCGTCGAGGCGGTCCTCGTAGTTCGTCTGGCGGGCGATTTCTTCTCGGTAACGAAGGGCCAGACGGAGTCGTGGTCAGGAGGCTTGAAGATCTCGTCCTCCAGCGTCTTCTACAGGATGCCCCGAACATGTGCGCGGAGTTTCTGACGGGTGTCCGACCCGCCCCTCTCAGCGCCTCTGAGAGTCCTCGATGCCCTCAGCTGTCCCCTGGATGGGATCACGGCCGTCGCAAGCCTAGCTACGCCGAAGACCGACGCCAACGACGGAACAAGTCAGGTCGCCAAGGCGCGAGGCGAAAGTGCTGAGGCTACGGGCGGATCACGCTCCGGTCTCGACCGCCGGCTTCCAGCGCGCCCGTCAACTGCGGCCAGACGATCTACGGCGGTCGCGATGCCGCCGACCACGCGTCCGGTCACGGGCTGGCCGGACTGGTCGGGGGGAAGTCGATGTGCATGGCACGAGGTTTGGCGTGCGTCGGGCGCTCAGTTCCCTGAGTCGCCGACACTGCCTCGCCGCATCGGCGTGGGGTTTCCGTTGTAGCTGCGGACATGCCTCGTTGAGGGAGCTGGTCGAGCGAGGAACCGGGGTGCGGGAGTCGCAGAACGATCCGGCGATCGGGCTACCCGATCGCCTGGTCGTAACAGGGAGTGCCATTATGATCGTCCGCGGTGTGACAGGATCGTCGTGCAGCACACCCGCGTCCCACGGTCTACGAGCCGTTACTCGGTAGTACGGGGCACGCCGACCGGGACCAACGCCTGCGATCGGTCGGCGTCGCTCCGTCCACACGTGCTCGTGATTCCGAGCACGGTGGACGGGCGTTCGCCCGGCTCACCCCGAGACCACCCTCGAACACCTTCGAGGCGACGGCGGTGTTACAGGGACCTCGCGACGGCCGCGTCTAGCCGCTCACGGGTCTGGCCTGCGCGGCCGTCACGGAACCCGGATCTAGCGTAATCATGCCACCACAGTAACTGCCTGACGTCACACTCAATGCGACTCGGCTTGACGGTCTACGCGATTCTGGCGGGGTGGAAGTTCGACCTGCGTGGCTCGCAGAGGAATCGGTGCTGCCCCAATGTGACCGCCACCGAACTCCTCGGGAAAAGGGGCTCGAAAAGACGGTGAGCAGCTCCAGCGAGAACCGGGGCCTCAAGGGACGACGCGTCACCGGAACAGGTTGCCGTACATCGACTTCCCGGAGACGTCAAGCTTCTTGAATCGGCGCCGGAGACTACTTGCACCGGCTCTGCCGACCACCTCGCGCATCAATACCGATCTAGAGCGACTCTTTCCGGTTCGGAACCGCCTACGCACACGCCCGTCCGCTAAATCTTGAGAAAATTCCCTCGTATCGATTTCGCGAAGAGAGAACGTCACAGCATGACGACGATGTGGGCCCGGCCGCAGCCACTCTTGAGAGTTCGAACACGACCCCAGCAGCGCTCTATCACTCACTGTCCCCACGGACGCGGACCCACTCGGAAATCCCACAACCTCCCGCTCCCGGACTCTCGACGGAAACTGGGTTGATCGGACGGCGACGAGGAGCTATCGCCGTCTCGTGCGGCGCCTGCATGCGGACCTGTCCTGTCGTCACGATGTCGGGGAGGGCGGGCTCGGCAAGAGCGCGTCGGCGATTCGTGTCGCCTTCGAGCTTCTCGACCATGCAAGCCCCCATCGATGTCGTCGTATGGACGGCGCGAAGACGTCCCAACTCTCAGCCCATGAAGTTACCCGCATCAGAGGAGCCATCAAGAGTTCGCTGGGTCTACTTGACGACGCGGCTTCATTCCTAGCTGGTCTGAAGGCGTGAGACCCCGATGGCGAGAGGTCTCGAGTACCTCGAATCGTTCCACGTCCTCCTCGTCCTCGATGATCTGGAGATCGTCCTCGATGATCGGATTCGCGCTTTCCTAGAGGGACTCCGGGGCTCCAGTACGGTCTTTGATAACGTCGAGGATAGGCCTCGGTGCCTACGAGGTGCCGTTCAGCTCGCGCCTCTTCATCGCGGCGAGGCCATTCAGCTCCTCCGGCAGCTCGCCCGAGTTGAGGGGTGCGACGACTGGCGACCGCCGATCACAATCTGTTAACCACGTCTGCGCCAGATGGGCGACCGAATCCTGGATTCGTGAAGTCGTTCGTCACAGCGGTCGGCGCGGGTCCACGTCCTCGAGGTCTCCGACACCCGGACACCTTTGTGGATTTCTGTATCTCGAATGTCTATGAGTATGTATCGGTCACACTCGCCAGATACTCGAAGCCCTCCTGACAGTCCCCCGGCCCCACAGCCAGGCGGAACTTTCATACATAGCTAGGATCGACGACTCGCGGTCCGGCAGAGCGTCCAGTCACTTCTCGCGACGAACATGGTGCCACGGCTCCAAGTGTCGACACTGGATCCGGGTCGACGACACGTCTTCGAGCTCGGAGAGATGACACGTCACTTTCTTCTGAAGCGGCATCGTCTCGGCGCGGACTCGCCAGAGCGACTATCGCCAACGGTCGAAGGAGCTCGTCGATGAGCTCAAAGCCTAACGAGAAGCGACGAGATTAGTGCTCTACGTCCGAATAACGTCTCCGTCCGCAATCGAAGCCACCTGGCGGTGGTGAGGCGTCTGACGACGCTCTCCCGGGCGATTCGCTCGAGAGACTCGAAGATACCCATGCTTCGGTGGGCAGACGTTCGACCTCCTTCCCGATTATGCCGAGGTACACCGGGTCGGCACGGCTTCTGGCTCAGAGGGCGACCTTTTGGCTGCTCGGACGCCTCGAGACAGCGGTCGGAGCAGGATCTCGATGTTGCTGCGGTTCGAAGTGGTACGCCGAGTTTCTCCTTGCGGGACGGCGATGATCCTGCCGAGCTCGAGTTCGAGTTGGAAGAGGCAGCCAGGCAGGATCCCGAGTCGGAGGACGTGGCGATCGAGCTCCGCTGCGCCGAAGCTACAAGCGGCCATCTCGAGCGCGCCAGGGATATCGCCGCGACGGTTGGCGATCGACGGAGCTAGTCCTCGATCCCAAAGCAAGGCTTTGTCACTTGCGACTGCGGGTCGCGGAGCTCGAGCGGAAGCACTATGCACCGGAACACCTTGGGGGACTCGTTGACATACTCGGCTGCTCCAGCGTCACCTGACGGCGAGCTACCTCGAGCCCCAGATCACCCGATCCTAAAGGCGGTAACTTGAATCGCTTACCAATCGAGGTGCTTACCTCGTCTGAAGGGCTCTGAGAAGTACGATGAAGCCCGGCTGATTGCACGATGATTGAACGGTCAGAAGACGCGGGCACTCCCGGAGTCGCGCTACCGGATAGGACGACGGGCGAGACGACGCGTAGCGCGTCGGACGGATGCGGATTTGGCTGCGTGACCGTCGACGAACGGGACAGGACATCTTCTTTCATGCCAACGACTTTGTGCGAAACTCGGATTCGTGGGAGACTGACATGGGCTCTCTCCTCGAATTTTTATAGGCAAGGGGCAAAAGGGACAGCGGGCGGTTGATGTCGCGTTGTTTACCTGGTGATGTGGCTCGCCGCGTTCGACAGTCGGCCGTCGTGCCCAGCGTCAGTTGGGGCGCGACGTGGACGTGCCGACTCGATGCTTCAAGAGAGCACCGTCGCCATGCCTAACGTGTCGGCCCGCGATGTGGGTAGCTGTCCTCGGCGAGCGTCCGCCAGGCGCCTACGGTCATCCGGTGCACTGCTCGCCGCACCACGCGATCGCGTCGCAGGGGCGGTTGACGGCCCGGGAGGGTGGCAGGTCCAGGACCGACACATCTTTCACTCGGCCGAGTCGACCAGTTTCCACCATCGCCGCACGATCACGTGTCACGACTCTGCATCGTCGCGCAGCAGAGTCCTGGTGCGGATTATTTTGATGGGACTAACGGGTTCAGGAGTCGGGAGTCCGCCGCCCCGTCATTCGCTCTTGCGTTGCCTCGGTACCCGGTTCGAAACCCGTGTCCGCGACGGCTCTGGCGCGCAAACCCCACGAAACCGGGGTTTCTGGCGCGCACAACTGGCGTCACGCACGACCCGAGGCCGCCGGCGGAGCCAGAATCCGAGCGTCTACGCAAACCGGCAGGCCGTGGTAGCCCCACGGTTGGTAGGTTCGACTCCTGCGCCGCTCCGCTGGGCCGAATCCGGCATGGTTGAGCCGAAAATCCGCGATCCGAGCATGGGCGCCGACGGGCGTTTGGGATCCGCCACAGTGCGCCCGCCGTTATTCGGTTCGAGCTGTCGCTGTGCGCCTGCGGCTCAGGATCGTGGGGGAGCGAGTCGCCGTGCTCAATGTCCGTATCCGAAGTGGTTTCCCGAGACGGGAAGGCCATTTCGCCAGAGCACGTCGATGAACCCGTGGCGGGTGTTCGCAAGCGGTGGGAGGTAGGTGACGACGTGGCGGGTGGCGGTGTTGATCACGTCGCCGCTCTCGCCTACGAACACGTAGGCGCCGTCGACCGAATGTTGGATCCAGCCGACTTTGGCGCAATCGTAGGCACAGGGCGAGTCGATGCCGTTGTAGATTGGGTGGTCGAGCGGGATCGTTGTCAGCAGCGTTGGCGAGTCAGTCGTCGTATAGGCGCGCACCGCGTTTTGGGTCATGTCGAGGACGTAGACAGCCGAGTTGGCCGGATCGACGCTGATGCCGTGGCTGGCTGTTGTCTGTGTCCAATCGGGCGGGAGGGAACCGAAGTTCACCGAGTCGAGGATCTGCCCCGTGGCGGTGTCGGCGATGGAGAAGCCGCGGTAGTCCGTCCACGTGACCCATGCCCGTGTGGTTCCCCTCCCGACGGTGAACGGTCGCACGCCCGCGACGCTTGACGGCGAGGGGCCGATCTTCGGACCGGCGCTCTGGTACAGGTAGTCGTCATAGCGGCCCCCGAAGTACCAGTGCCCGTCCACGCAGAGCGTGTTGTGCGGCCCGAGGCCACCCTGCACGCTTCCCATCACCGCGCCGGTCGACTCATCGATCCGCTGCCACGTTCGCGCCGTCGTCGCGCCCTCGCCGACGGGGATGTACAGACTCCCTCCGCATGCGTTCAGTTGATCGACGCCGAACGGATAGGCAACGTCGTAGACGACGGTATCGGTCTTGAGATCCCACTTGACGAGGCTGCCGTCCCCATGCGCACCTCCGTCGCCGCCAACCGCGAAGAACAGCGCCGCGCCGGCGAAGGCGGTTCCGCGGATGCCCTTCGTGAACGGCAGGCCGCTCCAGCGACCGATGAGCGTCCACGATCCCTCCTGATAGGCGCGAAGCGTGCCGTCCTCATTGGCCACATACAGGACGGCACCGTCCCGCGCGACTGCCGGCGCGCCGCCACCGCCGCCCATCGCCCCCGCCGAGACGACGAGCAGCCAGACGATGACGCCGGCAGCCACCAAGGCCCCCACGACGCGGCCGACGCGGGCTCTCACACCCGTGTCCGATCCGGCCCGACCGAGACGGCCATGCCGACGCCGGCTACCCACACCCGGATCGGACTCCATCCAGCCCGCCGCCGAGCTCGGACCCTCGTCGCCAAGACACCGAGAAGCCGAATACGTGCACCGCACGGATCCTACCGGTGCCCCTCGTCGATGGTTCGGGGCGGGCTATGATCGCGGGCCGGATGAGCATCGTCACCGGCACCGACTTCATCTACCTGCCGACGCGTGACTTCGAGCGCGCGGTCGAGTTCTACGGCACGACCCTGGGCCTGCACTGCAGTGCTCGCTACGGCAAGCGGCCGGGCGCCGAGTTCGAGACCGGCAACCTCACCCTGGCGGTGATCGCGGTCGAGGAGTTCGGGATGACGTTCCACGTCAATGAGAACGCGATCGCGCTGCACGTGGAGGACATCGAGTCGGCCCGGGCCGAGCTGGAGTCACGCGGCGTCGAGTTCGTGGCCGACACGCTGGACACGAGCGTCTGCCACATGGCCTTCTTCCGCGACCCGGACGGCAACGCCCTGATGCTGCACCATCGCTACGCGCCCAAGCACCAGGACACGCGGTCTGGGTGACCGGCAGTGGAGCGGTTGGCAGTGGTGTATGACGTGCACGGGAACCTCGCCGCGCTTGAGGCCGTGTTGGGGGCTGCTCGCGCTGAGGGTATTGGGCGCGTTGTCTGTGGGGGCGATGTGGCACTGTTCGGTGCCCATCCGGCGGAGTGTGTCGGCCTGTTGGATTCGTTCGGCGATGGGTTGATCGCGGTACGTGGCAACTGCGATCGCTACCTCGCTGATCCACCCGCGGCACCTGAGGACGAGTTGGCGGTCGTTCGGTGGACACGGGACGCGCTGGGCGAGGAACTGGTCGCGAGGCTAGGCGCCCTTCCGGCCGCCGTGACCATTGACGGGCACGGCGCGCTTGTGGTTCACGCAAGCCCCAGGAGCGACGAAGACGTGATCCTGCCCGAGACGCCTCGCGAGGAGGTGACGGCGATGCTCGCGGGCGCCAGCCAACCGCTCGTCACCTGCGGGCATGTGCACATTCAGTACAAACGCAGGATCGGCGGTACCGAGCTGGTCAATCCGGGGTCGGTGGGGCTCCCGCTCGACGGCGATGCACGCGCCGCGTGGGCCGTCCTCGAGGACGGGCACGTCAGCTTCCGGCGTACGGCCTACGACGTTGCGGGGGTCATCGCCGAGCTGGAGCAGATCGGCCATCCCACGGCCGAGCTCATCGCCGGTCGCCTGCGCCGCGCCGCCCCCTAGCCGGGCGGCACACGAGCCGCCGGGCCGCCAGCACCCCGCGTCTAGCTAAGGATCAGCGGAGGGCCGATGCCGGTGCTCGAGCCGGCGACAACCAACGCTCGTCGAGGTGTGCCCGTCGCGGGGACGCCCCCTTCAACCCGCGACGACCGGCCGCGCTGGCCGAAGGGCCGCCCGTCCGCCGTTGGGATGCCTTCTGACCCACGGCGAGGCCAAACCCGGGCAATAGCGGCACCCAGCATGCGCGCTGGAACCCGGCGTTCTCGAAGAGCGTTCTGAAGCCGTCGGGGGTGTTCCAGCCGATCCAGCCGGGATCCGCCAGACGTCCGAGCGGCGCCGAGATCGCGTTGAACCACGACGGTCCGGGATCGATCACGCAGTAGACACCGCCGGGCCGCAGACATCGGAGCACGCCCCGTGCGGCGGCGTTGGGCTCGGGGAAATGGTGATGCGCGAGGCAGCTGTAGACGAGGTCGAACCGGCCGGTGAACGCACGTGGGAGGGTGGTGATGTCCGCCTGAAAGAACGCGCAGTTGTCGAGCCCGCGGGCACGGGCGGAGGCATGAGCGGCCCGCACCATGCCCGCGGCGAGATCGACTCCGACGACCTCGCCCGCCGGCACCAGCCGACCGACACGGCGTAGCTCGCGCCCGGGACCGCAGCCCGCGTCAAGCACGCGCGAGTCAGGCGCGAGATAGCCGCGGATCGTTCGTATGGCCTCGTCGAAGATGGGCGTCGAGAATGGCCGCACGCACGACTCGTACAGCTCCGCCAGGCGATCGAATTCGTCGACCAGCGGCGAATACCGGGTCGCTCCGTCCAGGAGCACCGGCTCGGGACTGCGATCGGCGAACCACCTCCCGCCACCGGGCCGGGGAAGTCCGACCGGCGCCTCCCCGACCGGCCCACCGACCAGCGGGACGCCCAGCCGGCCGGCGACCCGCGCCGGGTAGAGCACGCTCGCTGCATACCACCAGAGCGCGCCAACCAGGCCCGCCTGGGGCACCTGGTTCCGCCCCAGGCGACCCGCTGCCCGCACCTTGGGACCGAGTCGCGTTCGCATGTCGAACGAGGTACCTCGACGAGATGCTACCGCCGCTCGGCGGACACGGCTGCCACGCCCCGGGATGGAACGAGTGCGCTCACCCGCCACTCCCATTCACGAACGCCTGCTTCTCGGGCGGGACACCCGGTTGCGAGTTGGGCGGGGTTCTCTATTCGGACGATGTGAGCGCGCTGCCGCCTGGCTCCGCAGCCTGGGTGCGGCGTACGGCGAACGACAGCCCGCCCAGGTACGGCAGGCTCAGTTGCGCCGAGATCATCGTGCGGGCCTGTGGGTCGATGGTGACGTGGAGCCTCGGGTCGGTGGTCTCGCGGTCGTGAAGGATGGTCAGCTTCACGGTTCACCCCCTGTCGGATGCCTTTAGGTTACCCCTCCCTGAGCGCTCACCCGGACCAGGGGCCACAGACCTCACGGCCGCGACGGGTGGCTCCGGCAACTCGGGCGCAGCGGAGGGAGTGCTCATCTCGTCCCATCGTCCTAGGTTCGCCGGCCTGTCGGCGCTGCCTCGCTCGTCCGAATGGCGCATGGTTTAGCAAACGATGCCGCGCAGCGAGAGATCGATCAGCGTGCTCCGACATCAACCGGACCACGGACCACCACGCTGCCGGGACCGGTTCTCCCCGGCGTCGAAACGGGCATCAGCGTCCGCTGGGACGCCCCGGCTCAAGGGCCGGTCGGCGCCGGCGGGTCGGTCGGAGGAGGCGGGTCGGTCGGAGGAGGCCCGTCGGTCGCCGCCGCTGCGGGCGCATCCTCGGCGGCCGTGGCCGTCATCGTCCCGTCGCCCTGCGGATCCACCCAGGGGTCCTGAGCCGACGCGTACTTTCTGCGTCCAGCGTAGGCGGCGCCCGCGAGCGCTCCGGTGCCGAGGACGACGATCGAGGTCTTCCGGACCAGGTGGCGTGAGGGGTTCACGGCGAGATTCGCCGCCCGGGAGGCGTGCTGGGTCGCGCGGCGCAGGTTGCGTGCCACCCGCTTGTCGGTGAGCGCCCTCGTCACCCCGATGTCCTGCACCCGGTGCGCTGCGCGCACGGCATTCCCCCGCGCCCGGCGCGTCTCGGAGTGCACCCTGATGTCGGTCGCCGCCCGCCGGGCCGGCTCGGCCAGTCTGAGCGCCTGCCGCCTGGTCTCGGCAACCTTGATCCGCTTGGCGAGCAGCGAGCTTCCCATGACCCCGATGCGGAGTGTCCGGCGCGGATGGCGGCGCGCATACCGCAGGCCGTATGTCGTCAGTCTCTGATTCAAGTCCGTCAGCTCCTCTCCGATGCCCGCGGTTGACCGGCCCCGCCGACACGCCGGATGGCGTGCCGGCGAAGGGCCGATCGCGTCCGATATCAGCGGCGCCTGGCGACGCGGCGTGAGGTGCGTCGGGCGACTCTGCGGGATCCCATCATTTCGAACCTCCAGCTGCCGTTGTCGTCGTGCCGTGCTCGAGCGCGTGGTGCATCTCGGCGTCCTCGGCGCTCATCAGACCGATCTCGACCAGGTCGAGGGGGCTGATGAAGCCGTCGCTCAGGCGAAAGCCGCCCGCGCGCGCGATCGCGTCGCGCAGAGGCACCGCCCAGTGATGCTCGAGCAGGATCAGCGCCGCGCCCGAGTCGTTGGGGATGTCCTCGAGGACGTCCCACGCCTCCTGGTCGGTGAAGATCTCGACGCCGTCTTCCGCCGCGGCCTCGGCACCGGCTTGCGCGCCCACCTTGGCGCCCTCCTCGCCGTCGATCCCAAGGCCGATCAGCGCGCCGATCTTGCTGCCGAGCTCGATCGCCTCGTCCCTGGAGAGGTTGCTGAGGTGCGCCACCTCCATCTCTCCGTCGGCGTCCTTGTGCACGGCGAGGGCGTCGATCACCCGCACCGTGTCACTCTGCCGCAGCCGCTCGAGCTCCTCGATCACCTCGCCGTGGAAGTCCGGATGGCTGAAGCCCAACACCAGCAACTGCACTGGTCCAATCGCCATATCTCACCTCTCTGCGAACACGGGTGAACGCTTCTTCGACCTCCGCCGTCGGCGCGACATGTGCGATGGCGTTCCCGGAATCCGCGGAGCCGCTCAAGTGGCACTCGTGCGCTGAAGGTCCCCTGAAATTCTCGTTCCCCGGGGGACCCCCAGCATCATCCAGTGAGGATGAGCTATCCGGGCGCGCGTACGTTTTGGGCCGTCCCGTAAGCCGTGAGAGGAGGGGTCGTGAGCTGGGTCAAGCTTCGGGCACCTCAGTGGCTGGCTCGACCAAGCCGCTCTCCGTAGACTCCGACCATGAGGGCTTGCGCTGTTTGTCGCAAACCTGCTCCGTCGGAGGCGCGGTTCTGTCCGCAATGCGGGGCGCAACTCGGCCGAGGTCGCGGAGCAGGAGGAGCGCAAGCTGGTGACAGCGCTCTTCGCCGACCTGGTCGGGTTCACGAGCATGAGCGAGGAGCTCGACGTCGAGGACGTCGGCCGCACGCTGGCCGTCTACCACGGCCTGGCGCGTCGCGAGCTCGAGCGCTTCGGCGGAACGGTTGAGAAGTTCATCGGCGATGCGGTGGTGGCGATCTTCGGCGCGCCGGCATCGCACGAGGACGACGCCGAGCGTGCCGTTCGGGCGGGCGCTCGCGATCCAGCAGGCGCTGCGCGAGCGCCGGGAGGATGACCCCGGGTTCACGGTTCGCGTTCGCGTCGGCGTGAACACCGGCGAGGCGCTGGTGGCGCTCCACGCCAACCCGCACGCCGGCGAGGCGTTGGCGGCGGGCGATGCGTCAACACCGCCGCGCGGTTGCAGTCCGTCGCTCCCGTCGACGGCGTCCTGGTGGGAGAGGCGACGTACCGGGCGACCAGCCGCGCGATCCGTTACCGCGAAGGCGGAGCCGGTGACAGCTGAAGGGAAAGCGCGATCCGGTGCCGGTGTGGATCGCGGAGGCGGCCGAGGCCAGTCGGCGCCGAGGAGCCGGAGGCCCACTGTGCCGCTCGTCGGCCGGCAGGCGCAGACTCGACGATCTCTGGTCGGCGCTCCTGACCACGGTGCGGACAGACACGCTGCGCCTCGCCTCGTCACCGTGGTCGGAGCGCCCGGGATCGGCAAGAGCAGGCTCGTGGCCGAGCTGCTCGCGCGGATCGACGCCGACCCGGAGCAGATCACCTGCCGCAGAGGCCGCTCGCTCCCGTACGGCGACGGCGTCACCTTCTGGGCCCTTGCGGAGATCGTGAAGGCGGAGGCCGGGATCCTGCACTCCGGACGAGCCGAGACGTCGCCGGCGCAAAGCTGCGCCGCGCGTTGTCGGCCTCGCCGACGACGCCACGACGGCGGAGTGGATGCTCGGCGAGCTGCGTCCGTTGGTCGGGCTCGAACACGTCCAGGAGCTCGGCAGCGACCGGCAGGTCGAAGCCTTCGCGGCATGGAGGCGATTCATCGAAGCGATCGGTCGGAGGGCACCGCTCGTGCTTGTGTTCGAGGATCTGCACTGGGCCGACGAGGCGCTCCTCGACTTCATCGAGCAGCTGCTGCGGTGGACGAGGGACACGCCCCTGCTCGTGCTCTGCACGGCTCGGCCGGAGCTCCTGGAGCGGCGGCCGGCGTGGGCAGGCACCGCCACGCTGCCGCTGCCGCCGCTCTCGGAGGGCGAGACGGCGGCGCTGGTCACGGCGCTCTCGACGAGATCCCGCTTCCCGCCGCAGCCCAGGAGGCGCTCGTCGAGCGTGCCCAGGGCAACCCCCTGTACGCCCAGGAGTACGCGCGGATGCTGATCGACCGCGGCCTGATCGTCAGGCGGGACGATCACTGGGCGCTCACGGCGGATGGGGACCTGCCGCTCCCGGAGACGGTGCATGGCATCATCGCCGCCCGCCTCGACGCGCTGACCGCCGACGAGAAGGCCGTAATCCAGGACGCGTCGGTGGTCGGCAAGGTCGTGTGGCTGGGAGCCGCGGCGCACGTCGAACGACGCGACCCGGCGTTCGTGCGCGAGCAGCTCGAGGCCCTCCGGCGCAAGCAGCTCCTGCACCTCGACCGGGAGACGTCGGTCGCCGCCGAGCCACAGTACGCCTTCACCCATGCGATCGTCCGCGACGTGGCCTATTCGCAGATCGTCAGATCCGCGCGGGCGGACAAGCACGTGCGCACCGCCGAATGGATCGAGTCGGTGGGCGGCGACCGCGGCGACCGGGTCGAGTTGCTCGCGCACCACTACGTGACCGCCCTCGAGTTGGGAGCGGCGCCTCCGGCGTGGCCGATCGCCTACCGAACCGGGCGCGTGCGGTTCTCGTGGAGGCCGCCGACCGAGCCTTCGGGATGAGCGCATACGCCGCGGCCGCCCGGTTCTACGGTTCGGCGTTTGCGCTCTACGACACGGACATCCCGCCGATCCTCCAGTACCGCCACGCCAGGGCGCGTATGTACAGCGAGGAGGTGCTCCCCGACGATCTCGAGCCGATCGCCCACCAGCTGGCCGAGAGCGGCGACGTCGAGACTGCGTCCGAGATCGAGAGCGAGATCGGGCTCTGGCTCGACCAGCAGGGACACAAGGACGAGGCGCTCGTCCACCTGCCGAGGTGCGGTCGAGCTGCTCGAAGCGGCGCCGCCCTCCGCCGCGATGGCGATCGCCCTGGTGTCACTGGCGAGCGTGCTCGTCCTGCGTGGACGGCTTCAGGAGGCGATCGACGCTGCGACGCAGTCCGGCTCGCTTGCGACATCGCTGGGACTGGACGACCTGGCGGCCTGGAGCCATCAGACCCTCGCCCTCGCCTTCCTGCAGCGCGGCGACGTGCGCGGCATCGCGGAGTTCCGGCAGGCGCATGCGATCGCCCGTGACCTCGAGTCGTACGACGGGGCCATGATCGAGCAGAACTACGGCATCTCGCTGCTCGCCCTCGGCGACCTGCAGGCGGCTCGCGATGTCCAGGTGCACGTGAAGGAACGCGCCCAGCGGCTGGGACTCGCCTACACGAGCCGCCTCGTCGACGGCGCGCTGGCGTGCCTGATGTACCACTCGGGAGAGTGGGACGAAGCGCGCGCGATCGCCGAGCGCGTCATCGCAGAGGAGGCAGGGAGCACCCGCGGCGCCGCGGTCGAGGCACACGTCGTATGCGGCCGGATGGATCTGGCGCGTGGCCACGCGCAGGATGCATCGCACCACGCGACGGCGGCGCTCGCGCTGGCCCGAGAGATCGGCGAGCCCCAGTACCTCATCTCCCCGCTCGGCCTGCATGCCCAGCTCGACGTTGTCCACGGCCGCACCGACGAGGCCACGGAGCTCATCCGTGAGCTGCTGGACCGGTGGTGGTTGGGCGTTGCGATCTCGGCTGAGGCGCTGACGTGCGCGGCCCTGGCCGCGGCCTCCCTTGCCGAGATGGGCGAGGCGTTCGTTGCCGCGACCTCCGACTATCCGTTGCCGAGCAAGTGGGTCGCCGCCGCGCGTGCGCTCGCCGCGGCCGACCATGCAACCGCGGCGTCGCTCTACGCCGAGATCGGCTCGGTGCCGGACGAGGCAATCGCCTGCTTCGAGCGCGGGAAGCGTCTCCTGGATTGTGGCGACCGCCCGTCCGCCGCCGCCGAGCTCCGGCGCAGCATCGTCCTCTGGAGAGCTGTCGGGGCATCGAGCTACGTCGCAGCGGCCGAGGACATCCTCTCGGCGTGGCCGGCCTCGATGTGAGACGATCCGTCATTGTGTCAATTACGACAAGGAGGGTGACATGGGCGCCGGATCGCGGTTTGACCAGCCGCTGACGCTGATTTCAAACGGGCACCGGGTGGTTGCCTGCGGCCCGCTCAACTTCGATGGGTGCGACCTCGCCGCCCACGTGACCATCGACCTCGAGCAGAGGGCCGACCCGCCCAACTACCAGCCCAGCCGCGGACGGGCCACGGTCAGCGGCGACTTCCCCAATCACCACTACAACAAGAAGCGATGCGACGAGCAAGTCGGGGACGAGGACGACGAGTGGATGCTCACGGCCACTGTCCGCCCGTATCCGGTCACCTCCTCGACGCCGGCCTCCGCGTGGGCCACCGCGGCGTTCGTGACGGCCCCAATCCCCGGACCGATGATCGTGGGTCACGGTTCGATCGTGTACACCCGCGATGACGGAAGCACTCACGGTTTCACCTGGACGGGCACCGGCCCGCCGAATAACGACCCCCTCGGAGCTCGCTGACCATCGAGATCAGGAGGCTGGCTGTGGCCCGCGGACGGGCACGCAGTCGTGGTGTTCGCGCTGTTGACCGCCACTCGAAATTCACACCGCGGAATCGCTGTCCGAGATTCAAACGTGTCTCGACGTCAAAGCCGGCAGGCCCATGTAACCCATGCGTTGGTAGGTTCGACTCCTGCGCCGCTCCGTTAGGCCGGAAGTGGCACGGTTGAGCGGAATACATCGCCTCTGGGTTCCTTGACCGACCCATTCATACGAACCACACCTACTCCACCAACGCGCGCGGGAGTGGATGTCGCCTGGGGTATGTACCAGTGGCTGGACCGGGCACCGCGCGGGCGAAACGAGGCGCGCCGCCTCGACGACCCCCTGAACTGGTTCCGTCGGCATGACGATGACGACGCATGAGGGCTCCGTGAGGCCGAAAGCCCAACGTTCGGCGGAACATAGGTCGTTTCGTCCGCGGCGGGTGATGCCGCACGGCACGCGCGTGAGAGAGTCTGCCGGCATTCGGACGACAAGGGGCGTGCAATGGCCGCCGAGCAACCGGTCGAGCTCAGGAAGCCCGCGATACGCGAAGATCCGGCGGACTCCGGGTGGGTTCTGGTGGACTTTCCCCTGAGCGTCGCGGCGAACGAGCGCTGGATGTCGATGTTCGCGGAGCGCGTAGCGGCGTCGGAGGCGAATGCGTGGACGGTCACCGGGGAGTCGATTCGCCTGCGGAGCCGATGCGTCCCCGAGGCGCTTCGGACAGGCATCGCCGCCTTGCGCCAGGTCGTCGCGCACACGAACGCCGCGTACAACGGCGTAGGCGAGGACGAGCCGTTGACGGCGCTTCAGCGAGTGGTCGACGACGAGTTCGGGGAGAGGCGTGGGAGTGGGTGACCCCGCGCAGCCGGACGCCTCGACCGTCAGGGTCATGAGGGTGATGCGCCAGGATTGCGTGCGCGCCTACACGGAGGCTCTGACGGCGTATCGGGCGATCGAGGGGCAGCTCGGCGATATCCGCGATCACCACCGGAGCCGAAAGCCGCTGTTGCCCCCACAGCGCGAGCTGATCGCGACTCTGCCGGAGCGCGGCCTGCGCCATGGGATCACCCTCACACGGGTGGCCGGAGCGCTCGACGCGTTGGCGGACGATCCAGCGCTCGACAGCGAGCCGGCCGGTGAGCTCGGTGGGATCAGGGCGGAGCTCCTGCTGATGCGGCGACCGGTCCGCCTGCTGGCCGATATGTACGTACTGATGATCGTGGCGAGTTCGGCCGACGACGTCATCGGCGTGCCGTACGTCGACTCGCAGCTGCTGCCGGAGTACGCCTGAGCCGCTGCAGCGCCTGTGCCGCCCAGCCCGACGACGTCCGGGCGAGCCATCATCTTGGTGAGGACTCGGAGGAGGCGGGGCCCAAGCGCGCTCTCCGCGCCTGACGAGCAACAAGGTCACTCAGTACCTGCAAACCAGGATCTACGGACGGGGCGTCCGCGCCCGGCATGCGATCTGCAGCGCCAGACGCTGGTCGGGATCGTCGAGATCGGCGGGCAGCAGGGCACGGATGCGCTTCATCCGCTGAGCGACCGCGTTCGGATGCAGGTGGAGGATCTCGCCACTCCGAACGAGCGATCCCCAGCAGTCGAGGTACACCCGCAGCGTCTCGATCGCGACGGCCGCCTTCTGCCCTCCCAGCTGCTCGAGCGGCGCGAGGAGTCCGGCCGCCGACGATCGAGCGGCCGGCGACCCCGCAAGCTCGAGCACCAGCCCGTCGGGGTCGGCGGCGTCGAAGCGAAGCGGCACGTCCGTGATGTTGGCTGCCCGCGCCCGGGCGAGCGCCGCGCGCGCCTCGCTCTCGTCGCTGCCGACTCCGCACACCGCGGAGACCGGCAGCCGCTCGATCACGTGCGCCGCGATGGCGGCCCCGTCTCCGTCGCCCGAGAGGCAAACGCCGTCGCCCCCGCGCCGGGCGTGCCACCCAGCCTCGCGCCCGACCCGCAGTCCCTCCAGCACCACGAGGTCGCCCCCGTCCCGGCCCGCCGGCTCGACCAGGACGACCGCCCCGCCGCCGGCGGGCGGCTCCGCGGGGGACGCGGCGCGGGCGACGGCGTCGGCCACGAGCTTGCAGCCGATGCGAACGGCGGTGTCGTCGCGATCCGCCGTCGCCGCGCCATCCCGGAAGCGGACCTCGGCATCGAGGGCGGCCGAGGCCGCGACCAGGATCGCCTCGGTGCCGTCCGGCTCGGCATGCTCGATCGCAACGACCGTCGCGATCAGCCGTCGCAGGACGGCGTCCGAGTCGGCGCGGAGAACCGCCTCGAGGGCGTAGACGAGCGCGGCAGGATCCTCACCGATGCCGATCGCCAGCAGGGCGACCCGGGCCCCGCTCGCCGCACCGATCACCGCCTGTGACGTCGTCGCGCGTCCGTACAACGCCAGGGCGGCCACCTCGCGCCGGCCGCCGGCCTCGAGCAGCAGAGTGAGCCCGCGTCCGGACGCGCTCCGTGACGCCCGCCGTGTGAGCACCACCAGCTCTCCCCGGCGAGCCGCGGCAATTCGCGCGGTGTCATCGATGACGCTGACGCGCTCGACGATCCGGGCGTCCCAGGGCCCTGCAACCAGGGTCAGATCGTGCCCGGCATTCCGGCGCAGGACGTCGTCGATCCGCACCCCGCCAGTATGCCATGAGCACACATTTCGGGGAAAGGATGGTCTGGCCACACATTGACCGACCCTCTCATACCGGTCAGAGTGGCCGCCATGCCGAACAGGATCGCAGTCGACGTCGGCGGGACGTTCACCGACCTCGTCCTCAGCGACGAGGAGACCGGGCGGATCGTGATCGGCAAGGTGCCAACGGTCCCGGCCGCTCCCGACGAGGGCGTCCTCGGCGTGCTCGACGCGGTGCTCGCCGAGGGTGACGTCGCCTCCTCGGAGTACTTTCTGCACGGCACGACGGTCGGCCTGAACGCGCTGCTCGAGAACCGCGGGGCGCTGGTCGGCCTCCTGTGCACGCGCGGCTTCCGCGACGTCCTCGAGGTGCGCCGGGGAGACCGCGGTGACCCGTACGACCTCTTCTGGCACGCACCGGCACCGATGGTCGAGCGCCACCTACGGATGCCCGTCGGAGGGCGGATGCGCGCAGACGGTGTCGAGCACGCCCCGTTCGAACCGGCCGACGTCGACCGAGGCGGCCGCCCGGTTCACCGAGCACGGCGTCAGCGCGGTGGCGGTCGCCTTCATGAACGCCTACGCCAACCCGGCCCACGAGCTGGAGGCGGAGCGGCTGCTGCGCGAGGCCGGATTCACCGGCGACGTCTCGCTCTCGCACCGGGTGTCGGGCGAGTACCGCGAGTACGAGCGCACCTGCACCACCGTGATCGACGCGTTCGTCCGCCGTCGCCTCGGTTCCTACCTCGCCCGCGTCCAGGATGGTCTGGGCGGCAAGGGATTCGCCGGCGGCTGCATGATCATGCGGTCGGGAGGCGGTGCGATGACGTTCGACGAGGCGGCCGGCCGGCCGTTCGAGACGATTCTCTCCGGCCCCGTCGCCGGCGCCCGCGCCGTCGCCGAGCTCGCCCGCGAGCTCGACCTCCGCCATGCGATCGCCGCCGATGTCGGCGGTACCAGCTTCGACACCTGCCTGATCGACGACGGCCGCCCGCCGGTGCTGTACCAGGGCGAGGTCGTCGGCCTGCCGATCCAGACGCCGTGGATCGACGTCCGCTCGATCGGCGCCGGTGGCGGCTCGATCGCCTACGTCGACTCGGGTGGCCTGCTGCGGGTCGGCCCGCAGAGCGCCGGTGCCGACCCGGGCCCGGCGTGCTACGACCGCGGCGGCGAGCAGCCGACCGTCACCGACGCGGCGCTCGTCCTGGGGATGATCCCGGCGGCCCAGATCGCCGGCGACGTGCCGCTCGTCCACGAACTGGCCGAACGGGCCCTCGCCCGCCTCGCGGACCCGCTCGGCTTCGACTCCGTGACCGAGGTCGCCTGCGGCGTGATCCGCATCGTCGCCGCCCAGATGGCCGATGCGATCCGCAGTGTCACGATCGAGCGCGGCCGCGACCCGCGCGAGGCGGCACTCGTCGCCTTCGGCGGCGCCGGACCGCTCTTCGGCACCGTGCTTGCCGACGAGCTCGACGTCAGCACCGTCGTGATCCCCCCCTACGCCGGCAACTTCTCGGCCGTTGGCCTGCTCAGCGCCGATCTCGCCCGCAGTGCCTCGCGAACACGCGTCACCCGGCTGTCGGCCGAAGGGCTGACCGAGGCCGGCGCCCTGGCGGAGCAGCTCTTCGGCGAGCTCGACTCTCGGGGCTCGGGCGATTCGCGGCGAAGCATCCGGGAGGTGCACATGGATATCCGGTTCGTCGGCCAGGAGCACACCCTGACCATCCCCGTCCCGGCCCCCGGCGGAGCCGTCGACCGCGAGCCGGAGCCGGTCGCTGAACGCTTCCTGGACGAGTACGAGCGCACATTCGGCTCCATCCTCGACGAGGAGCTCGAGATCGTCTGCGTCCGTGCGATTGCCACGACGCCGCTGGAGCGCAGCGCCACGCCGGCTGCAGCCAACGGGAACCACGGCGACGGCTCGGGCGCGACCGGCACGGTGCAGGCGTGGTCGTTCACCGGCGGCGGACTGACCGGGTTCGCGGTTGTCGATCGCTCGCAGCTCGGCCGCAACGCAGAGCTCCACGGGCCGACGATCGTACGCGAGCAGACGTCGACGACGTACGTCGATCGCGGCTACCGGGCGACCGTCCATCCCAGCGGCTCGCTCATGATCACCAGGGGCGGTGACGCATGAGCGCGCCGACGGTGATCTCGCGGGCCGGCGAGGGCCGCACCAGCGGCGTGGCCGATGCCGATCCGATCACGACCGAGATCGTCCGCCAGGGCCTCAACGCGGCCGCCGATCAGATGAAGCGGGCGCTGGTGCGGACGTCGTTTTCGCCGGTGATCTACGAGGTGCTGGACTTCGCAGCAGCGCTCTACGACCGCGACATCTGTCTGCTTGCACAGGCGCCGACGCTGCCCGTCTTCATGGGCACGATGAGCTTCTGCGTGCGCGGCGCGATCGACGCGGTCGGCGGCGAGCAGGCGCTCGAACCGGGCGACATCATCCTCTACAACGACCCGTTCGGCACCGGCTCGCACCCGCAGGACGCCGCCATGGTGATGCCGGTGTTCCTGCCGGAGGGCGAGCTCATCGGCTACGCCGCAATCAAGGCGCACTGGCTCGACATCGGCGGCAAGGAGCCCTACTCCACCGACACGGTCGACGTCTTCCAGGAAGGCACGATCTTCCCCGGCGTGAAGCTGTTCTCGCGAGGCCGCCTGGTCTCGGACATCTTCCGCTTCGCGACCGCCAACTCGCGGGTGCCGAAGATGGTCGCGGGCGACATCAACGCCACGGTGGTCGGCGTGCGAACCGGCGCCGCCGGACTGGTCCGGGTGGTCGAGCGGTACGGGCTCGAGCGCTTCGACCAGGCGGTCGCAGCCATGTACGACCACGGCGAGTCGCTGGTCAAGGAGTGGTTCGCGCGACTGCCTCAGGGGCGCTACGTCGGCCGCGGCGAGATGGACTCGAACGGCGTGAGCGACGACCCGGTGCCGTTCGAGGTCACGGTCGACATCTCACCGGAGGGCGTGCGCCTCGACTTCTCGGATGGCCCGACCGCAGCAGGAGGGGCCGATCAACTGTCCGCTCCCGTCGACCGTCTCCGCCAGCCGGATCGCGATCTCGATGCTCGCCGGCGGCGGCACGGCGCCCAACGAGGGGCACTTCCGTCCGATCGAGATCGTCACCCGGCCGGGGACGGTGTTCCACCCGCTCCATCCTGCGCCCTGCTTCCTGTACGGGTGGATCGGCAGACCAGTCGATCGAGGCGATCTACCAGGCGGTTGGCCAGGCGTTGCCGACGGCGGTGCCCGCCTGCAGCGGCGGCGACATCTGCGCGCTCGTGTGGTGGGGCACCCGCGAGCAAACGGGCGAGCCGTGGACAGACGGCGCACCGCATCCGATCGGCCAGGGCGCGTCGGTGCACGGCGACGGCGCCAGCAGCCTCATGCACGTCTCCGAGGCGTCCACCCGATGTACCCCGATCGAGGTGTGGGAGGCGAAGAACCCCTGGCTGTTGGAGCAGGTCGAGCTCGCTCAGGACTCGTGCGGGCCCGGCCGCGAGCGCGGCGGACTGGGGCTTGACCTCTCGTTCCACATGCTCGAGGACGCGTGGCTGACGTCGGCGGTCGAGCGCACGAAGAACGCTCCCTGGGGGCTCGAAGGGGGCGGCGAGGCCCGGCCCAACTCGGTCGAGCTGGAGCTGCCCGACGGGACCCGGACCCGCTACTCGAAGGTCACCCGGCTGAAGGTGCCGAAAGGGGCGACCGTGCATCTGCACACCGGCGGCGGTGGCGGATACGGCGATCCCCGCGAGCGCGACCCGGAGGCCGTCCGTCGCGACCTCCGCGACGGGTACGTCTCGCACGAGTATGTCGCGCGGCACTTCCCACATGCCGTCGAGGGCGACCCCTGAGCGGGCGCCTCACCCGGATCGACGTTGAACATCTCGCCCCTATGGCCCGGGGCTGCTCGGTGCTGGGGGCCGGCGGCGGCGGCGACACCTACACCAGCCTGCTGGCGTCGCGTCACGCGATCGAGCGGTTCGGGCCGGTCGGGCTGGTCGATCTCGACGACCTCCCCGATGATGCCCTGATCATGCCCTGCGGTGGCATCGGGGCGCCGGTCGTCTCGATCGAGAAGCTCGGCACCGGCGAGGAGGGGCGCTGGCTGCGCGACGGCCTCGAGCGGGTACGAGGGGAACGGGTGGCGGCCCTGATGGCAGGCGAGATCGGCGGGGCGAACGGCATGCAGCCGATCAACTGGGCCGCCCATATCGGGCTGCCGGTCGTCGACGCCGACGGGATGGGTCGGGCATTCCCCGAGATCCCCCAGGTGACGATGGAGATCGCCGGGATCAGCGCCTCGCCGTCGGTGCTCGCCGACGAGCGCGGCAACCGGCTGACCATCACCGCGGCCGACGGCGCCTGGATGGAGCGGATCGAGCGCGCCCTCTCGGTCGAATTCGGGGGGCGCGCATCTTCGACCGAGTACTCGATGACGGCCTCGCAGGCCCGCACCGCGACAGTGCGCCACTCGGTCACCCTGGCCATCCGCATCGGGGAGGCGATGGCTGCCGCCGACGAGCCGGTCGACGCGCTGCGTGCCACCATCGGTGCCCGCGTCCTCGTCGCCGGCAAGCTGACCGACGTCGAGCGCCGCGTGACGGGGGGGTTCGTCCGCGGCCGCGCCGAGGTGGAAGGCCTGGACGGGCACCGCGGCCGTACGGTCGCGCTCGAGATTCAGAACGAGAACCTGGTCGCCCTGGACGGCGATCGCGTACTGGCGTCGGTGCCAGACATCATCACAGTCCTCGATAGCGAGACGGCGGAGGCGATTCACACCGAGCGCCTCCGTTACGGGCAGCGGGTATCGGTGGTCGCCTTCCCGTGCGACCCGATCTGGCGCAGCCCGCGCGGGCTTGCGCTGGCCGGCCCACGCTCCTTCGGATACGACTTCGACTTCGTCCCGATCGAAGAGCTGGCGGCATGAGCGCCGGGCTCGGCCTCCGGCTGGGGATCGACGTCGGCGGCACGAACACCGACGCCGTCGTTCTCGATCCAGACGGCTCGTTGGCGGCGAAAGCCAAACGTCCGACGAGCGCTGACGTCACAGGAGGTATCACCGCTGTCCTGGATGCCGTCCTTGCGGAGCCCGCCGTCGAGCCGGGCCGGATCGGCCACGTCATGCTGGGGACGACACACGCCACCAACGCGGTGCTCGAGCGCACGCACCTGGAGCGGGTGGCGGCGGTACGGATCGGGGCGCCTTCCACGACCTCGATCCCGCCGCTCTACGACTGGCCGCCGGAGCTCCGTGACGCGGTCTCGGCCGGCGAGGCGATCATCCCCGGCGGGGTGGAGTACGACGGCCGCGAGATCGTGCCATTTGGCGGGGATGAGTTGCGGGCCTTCCTCGGGAAGGTCGCCGGACAGGCCGAGGCGATCGCGGTGACCAGCGTGTTCGCCTCGGTCTCCGACGCACACGAGGAGGCCGCGGCGGACATCATCCGCGAGGAGCTGGGTGACCTCCCGGTGTCGCTCAGCCACGAGATCGGCTCGATCGGCCTGCTCGAACGCGAGAATGCGACGGTCATGAACGCGGCGCTGCGCTCGGTGGCGACCGAGGTGGCGACCGCGCTCGAGTCGGCGCTCGCGGCGTATGACCTCGAGGCCGTGATCTTCTTCGCCCAGAACGACGGCACCCTGATGGCGCTCGACTACGCCGTCCGCCACCCGGTGCTGACGATCGGCAGTGGCCCGGCCAACAGCATCCGCGGCGCCGCCTACCTCACCGGCGCGTCAGACACCCTGGTCGCAGACGTCGGGGGCACGTCGACCGACGTCGGCGTGCTCATCAACGGGTTCCCGCGCGAGTCGAGCGCCGCCGTCGACATCGGCGGCGTACGCACCAACTTCCGGATGCCCGATCTGGTGGCGATCGCGCTCGGCGGCGGCAGCATCGTCGAGGACGCCGACCCGGTTCCGCGCGTCGGCCCCGCCAGCGTCGGCTACCGGCTGCAGGAGCAGGCGCTCGTGTTCGGAGGATCGACTGCCACCCTGACGGACGCCGCCGTCGCCTGCGGCCGCCTCGAGCTCGGCGACGCCGGGCCGGCCACCGCCCGACGGGGCGAGCTGCAGCGGGCGATGCGCCGCTGCGACGAGATGCTCGCCGACGCCATCGACCGGATCAAGACCGCCCGCGGCCAGGCACCACTCGTCGTGGTCGGCGGAGGCAGCCCGCTGGTGCCCGACCGGCTGCCCGGTATCAGCGAGGTCGTCCGGCCACGGAACCACGACGTCGCGAACGCCATCGGCGCCGCCATCGCGTCGGTGTCCGGTCAGGTCGACCGCATCTATCAGCAAGGTCCGGGTGGGCGCTCGGCGATGCTCGACGAAGCCCGCCAGGTCGCACACGACGAAGCCGTGCGGGCCGGTGCCGACCCCGCCCGTGTCGAGATCGTCGCGCTCGAAGAACTGCCCCTCGCCTATCTCACCACCCCTGCCGTTCGCATCCGCGCCAAGGCGGCGGGCCCATTGAGAGCCCCCTAAGGAGGAGAACACCGTGTTCACCGCAGATCATCCGAATCGCCAGCGACGGAGCCTGACCGCCGCGGTGCTGGCGGCCGTGCTGGCGCTCGCCGCGAGCGCCTGCGGATCCACGTCCAAGCCGGCCGGCGCCAGCTCTGGCAACGGCGGCAACCCGGCCAACGCAACGTTCACCTATGGCGCGTTCACGCCGGTGATGGTCGGCTGGGACCCCTCCACCGACTACTCCAACGAGATCATCGCGATGAACAACATGTACGAAACCCTGACCAGGTACGACAGCCAGACCGGTCAGGTACAGCCGCTGCTCGCGACCTCGTGGAAGAAGTCGGCGGACGCCAAGACCTGGACGTTCACCATTCGCCAGGGCGTGAAGTTCCACGACGGCAAGCCGATGACGGCCGCCGACGTCAAGGCGTCGATCGACCGTACGATCAAGGTGAACCAGGGCGCCGCGTACATCTGGGGCGCCGTCAAGTCGATCGATGCGCCGAACGCCACGACGGTGGTCTTCCACCTCAAGTACCCGGCGCCGATCGATCTGATCTCGTCGGCCGGCTACGCCGCATTCATCTACGACACGAAGGCGTCGGGCTCGACGCCACTCGCCAAATGGTTCGCGCAGGGGCACGACGCCGGAACCGGCCCATACACCGTTGCCGAGTGGAGCAAGGGCCAGGAGATCGAGCTCCGTCTGAAGAGCTTCCCGGGCTACTGGGGCGGCTGGTCTGGCGCGCACTACAAGAACGTCGTGTTTCGCGTCGTCTCCACCCCCAGCACCACGGCGCAGCTCGTGCGTGACGGCCAGATCACGTGGGCCGAGCAGATGACGCCGCAGCTGTGGAACTCGCTGAAGAGCGATCCCAACATCACCACGACGACGGCGAGCTCCTACCAGAACCTGTTCGGGATGCTGAACACGTCGTCCGGCCCGCTCATGAACCCCAAGGTGCGGCAGGCACTCGCCTACGCCACCGACTACAAGGGGCTGGTCGCGGCAATGGGGGCCTTCACCCCGTCGACCGGGATCATCCCGAAGGGCCTGTGGGGCTACAACCCGAACCTCCCCGCCTACCAGACGAACATGGCCAAGGCCAAGCAGCTGCTGCAGTCGGCTGGCTACGGGCCGGGCGGCAAGGCGATGACGCTGAGCCTGACCTACACCCAGGGCGACCAGTACGAGCAGACCGCGGCGTCGCTCCTCAAGTCGGAGTACGCGCCGCTGAACATCACGCTCAACGTCTCGTCCCTGGCATGGCCGACACAGTGGTCGAAGGCCAAGTCGACGAATCCGGCCAGCCGCCAGGACATCCTGCTGTTCTACTGGTGGCCGGACTACCCGGACCCGTACTCGTGGTTCATCAACCTGTTCCACTCGGCCAACCCGCCGTACTTCAACCTCGCCTACTACGACAACCCGACGGTCGACAAGCAGATCGACCAGGTGGAACCGCTCTCGGCGACCGACCGCGGGAAGGCGATCCAGCTCTACACGCAGATCCAGACGACGCTGCTGAAGGACTCGCCGGCGCTGTTCCTGGGGACGCAGACGTATGAGCGGGCGATGCAGAAGTCGGTCGGCGGCTATGTCGACAACCCGGCCTATCCGAGCGTGGTGTTCGTGTACAGCCTGAAGCCTGGTCAGTGATCCGCTACGCCGCACAACGGCTTGCGCTTGGAGTGCTCGTCGTTGTCGGCGTGGTGGTGCTCACGTTCCTGATCGCCCGGGTGATCCCGGGCGATCCGGCCGTGACCTATGCCGGTCCACGAGCGTCCAAGGCACAGCTCGAACAGACGCGGCGCCAGCTCGGGCTCGACCAGCCGGTGGTCGTCCAGCTCGCGGACTACCTGAAAGGGATCGCGACCGGCGACTGGGGCACCTCGTACCGCACGAAGCGGCCGGTGCTGTCCGACCTGAGGACGGCGCTTCCGGCCTCGATCGAGCTGGTGACCGCCGGGCTGGTCCTGGCGCTCATCGTCGGGCTCCCGCTGGGGCTCGTCTCGGCGCGCTTCCACGGGCGCCTGCCCGACGTCCTGGTCAGGATCGTGTCGGTGATCGGCGTCTCGATGCCGGTCTTCTGGGCGGCGCTGATCCTGCAGCTGGTGTTCGCCCAGCGGCTCGGCTGGCTGCCGGCGGCCGGGCAGTATGACCCGAACCTCTACTACACAAGCCCACTCACCAGCTACGTCCAGATGCCGGCAGTCGACGCCCTGATCACGGGCAACCTGCCCGTTCTGGAAAGCTCGATCTCGCATCTCATTCTGCCGGCGGCCGTGGTTGCGCTGTACCCGGCGGGGCTTCTCGCAAGGATGGTGCGGGCATCCGTCCTGGACACGCTCGGCGAGAGCCACATCCGGATGACGCGCTCGCTCGGCTTCGGCGACCGCGCGATCTTCGGCCGGTGGGCGCTTCGTCCGGCCATGAACCCCGTCGTCCAGGTGACCGCGCTCGTCTTTGCCTATTCGCTGGCCAACACGTTCCTCGTCGAGGCCGTGTTCGACTGGCCCGGCCTCGGCAGCTACGCCGCCAACTCCCTGCAGGCCCTCGACACCCCGGCGATCGTCGGCGTCACCCTGATCGTGGCGATCGTGTACGTCGTCCTGAACCTGCTGGTGGACATCGCCCAGGCCGCGATCGACCCGAGGATCCGCCTGCGGTGACGACAATCGCCGTCGCCCACTCCGTGCGCGCGCGTGGGTTTGTCCGCCGCAACCCCACCCTGGTGCTTGGCGTCGTGCTGCTCGCGGTGATCGTGCTCGTGGCGCTGTTGGCGCCGTGGCTTGCGCCTGACCCGGCCGACGCCGGCACCGCCACCCACCCATTCCAGGTGCTCTCAGCTCCCTCGTCGGCGCATCCGTTCGGCACCGACCTGGTGGGCCGCGACCTGCTGACGCGCATCATGTACGGCGCCCGGATCTCGCTTCGGATCGTCGTCGAGGTGCTGGTGATCGCCGGCCTCGTCGGCATCCCGCTCGGCCTGGTGGCCGGCTACTTCGGCGGCCGTGTCGACCAGGTGATCATGCGCATCACGGACGTGTTCCTGGCGTTTCCGGCGCTGCTGCTCTCGCTGGCGATCGCCTTCGTGCTGACGCCGAGCGTCTCGAACATGACGATCGCGATCGCGGTGACCTGGTGGCCGTGGTACACGCGCCTCGTGCGTGGCGAGGCGGCCTCCGTCGCCACGCGGCCCTACATCGAGAGCTGTCGTACGCTCGGGGTCTCACCGATCCGGATCCTCACCCGTCACGTCCTCCCCAACTCGGTCACCCCGGTGCTCGTGCAGATGTCGATGGACGCCGGCGGGATCCTCCTCACCGCGGCTTCCATCTCGTTCCTCGGGCTGGGCGCCCAGGATCCCACGCCCGAATGGGGGCTGATCGTGAGTCAGGGGGCCCAGTACTTCTCGACACAGTGGTGGTTCGTGACGTTTGCCGGGTTGGCGATCCTGCTCACCGCCATCGCGTTCAACCTGATCGGCGACGGCGTTCGCGAGCTCCTCGACCCCAGACGGGTGATCAGCCGATGATGCTCGAGGTGCGAGATCTGGGCGTGTGGTTCGGCGATCGCCAGGTCGTCGCCGTCGATGCGCTCGACCTGGACCGGGGCCAGATGCTCGGGATCGTCGGCGAGACCGGCTCGGGTAAGTCGATGACCGCCTACGCGATCGCCGGGCTGGCGCCGGGGATGGGCGCGCGCGTCGAGGGGTCGGTGAAGCTGGACGGGCGCGAGCTGATCGGGCTTTCCGACCACCAGCTCTGCGATGTCCGGGGGCGCAAGATCGCGATGATCTTCCAGGCCCCGGTCTCGTCGCTGAACCCGGTCTTCCGCGTGGGTGACATGTTTCTCCGTGCGCTTCGCCTGCACGGCGCGTCGAAGGCCGAGGCGCGCGAGCGGGCGGCGATCGCGATGCGCTCGGTCGCGCTCTCGCCCGACCTCCTGCGCCGCTACCCGCACCAGCTGTCAGGCGGTCAGGCGCAGCGGGTGGCGATCGCGATGGCGGTGGCGCTCCGCGCCGAGGTGCTGATCGCCGACGAGCCGACGAGCGCCCTCGACGTCACCGTCCAGGCCGAGATCTTGGAGGTGCTGCAGAAGCTGCGCACCGAGGAGTCACTGGCCGCCCTGTTCATCAGCCATGACCTTGCCGTTGTGGCCGGGATCTGCGACACCGTCGCGATCATGCACGACGGGGAGGTCGTCGAGCGGGGCCCTGTCGCGCAAACGCTCCGCCACCCGGAGCACGCGTACACGCGCGAGCTGCTGGCGGCAGTGCCGCGCCTGAGCGCGCGGGGAGCGAGCGATGCTTGAGGTGCGCGACCTGGTCGTCCGTTACGGCCCCGTTGTGGCGGTCGACGGCGTCTCGCTGGGCGTGCCCTCGGGGCCGGCCGGCCTCGGATTGGTCGGCGAGAGCGGCTCGGGGAAGACGACGATCGGCCGGACGATCGTGCGACTGACCGCGCCTACCTCCGGGGAAGTGAGCCTCGACGGCATCGACGCGTTTCGGGCACGGCGAAGCGCGCTGAAGGCGTACCGCAAGAGCGTCCAGATCGTGTTCCAGGATCCGGACTCGACGCTCGACCCGCGCATGCGCGTCGGCACGGCGATCACCGAGGCGCTCCGCGCGCACACCATCGTCGACCGCGCCGGCTGCCGGGGACGCGTCGTCGAGCTTCTGACCTCGGTCGGGCTGCAGGCCGAGCACGCCGACCGCCTCCCCCATCAGCTCTCCGGCGGCCAGCGCCAGCGGGTCGCGATTGCCCGAGCGTTGGCCGTCGAGCCGCGCCTCCTCGTCCTCGACGAGCCCACAAGCGCGCTCGACGTGACCGTTCAGGCACGGGTGCTCGAGCTGATTGCACGACTCCGGGAGGAGCGTTCACTCGCCTATCTTCTGATCTCGCACAACCTGGCGGTGGTCGAACAGCTGTGCGAGCAGATCGCGGTTCTCTACCTGGGCCAGGTGGTCGAGCAGGGGGATGCCCGGCGGGTGCTGGCTCACCCCGTGCACCCCTACACGCGCGCGTTGCGGGCGGCGGTCCCGGAGCTCTCGGAAGAGCTGCCGCGAGCGGAAACGACGCGCGCGGAGCCGCCCGATCCGGCCGACCCCCCGCCCGGCTGCCGCTTCCACCCACGCTGCCCGATCGCCATCGACCGGTGCCGCCGGGAGCGTCCGATGCTGCGCGAGGTCGGGGGCCGGCTGGCGGCCTGCCACCGCGCCGAGGTGTCGCTCGCAGACAGGCCAAACCCGGGCCCATAGCGTCGCTCCTGACCTGCCTCGTCGTCGGCGTTCTCACGGGAGAGCTGACAGGGCTCGGTCGAGGATGGCGGTCCAGGCGACGATCGAGGTCAAGATCAGTGCCAGCGCGATGGCGCCCGGGGCAGCGGCGCGGATCTGGCCGATCCAGCCGACCGCCGCTACTGCTGTGTGGTGCGTGGTGGTATCCATGCGCCCCAACCTATGGGCGGCTGGGAGCGATGGCGTCAGGGAGATCCCTCGATCGAGGTTAGGCCGGAAAGGTGCGGCTTCTTGCGGAAGCTCGCGATCGACGTCTAGCCCGACAGGTCCCGCGGCACGACGAACGCGACGAGCTGCGCCCCGGCCCATCCGAGCTCGGCCCAGCTCGCCTGGAACGTCAGCGTCGCCAGCCCTCCGGTCGGGTACTTCGCCTGCATCCGCTCGAGGGCCTGCGTGTCGCCGGTGCCGGCCAGGCCGAGGGCGAGGTCGCCGATGCCCGGGTTGTGGGCGATGAGGAGGACCGTTTCCACCTCGTCTGGGACACCCTTCAGCCGTTCGAGAAGCGACTCGGCGCTGGCGGCGTAGAGGCCGGGCTCGATCTCCACCCGCCGGCCCTCCGGGACGCCGGGGCGGATCGCGTTCCATGTCCCGACCGCACGCGCCGCCGAGGAGCAGAGGACGAGCTGCGGGGCGATCCCCTCCTCCTGGATCTCCCCGCGGATGCGCTTGCCCGCGCGCCGACCCCGCGGCGCGAGCGGCCGGTCGTGGTCGGGAAGGCCGGGGTCGTCCCAGCTCGACTTGAGATGGCGGAGCAGGATGAGCGTTCGCATGTCGTTCTCGACGAGCCTACTCGTCGACGACAGGATGGCGCTAGGGCCGCCAGCGGACGGCTATCGGGAGGCTGACGATGGTGCGTTCGCTGGGAGTGAACCTGCGCTCGACGTCGCCTGTCGGCTGATAGTGGGCCATGATCGGCAAGACCTGCTCGAGCACGATTCGCGCCTCCATCCGGGCGAGGGGCGCGCCGAGGCAGTGGTGGATGCCTTCGCCGAACGCAACGTGGCGCTGTCGGTCGCGGCGGACGTCGAGCTCGTCCGGTTGCTGCCACCGTCGTTCGTCTCGATTCGCCGACCCCCACACCAGGACGACCCTTCCGCCGGCGGGGATCGGGTAGCCGTGGATGGCAGTGTCACGGGCCGCAACGCGAGTGAACCACTGAAACGGCGCGTCGAAACGCAGGATCTCCTCGATGGCGTGCGGAATCAGCTCGGGTGACCGCCGCAGGAGCCGCAGTTGATCGCCGAACCGATGGAGGTGCAGGAACGAGTTGGCAAATGACGCGCTCGTGGTCGAGATCCCGGCCACGAACAGCAGCATCGCCCCGCCAAGCGCCTCGTCCTCCGTCAGGCTGTCCGCGGCCACCGCGTCAGCGAGCACGCTCAGGAGGTCGTCCGCGTCTACCGTGCGCCTGCGACGAAGCTCCTCCCGCACATACGAGCGCATCTCTCGAGCAGCTTGGCACGCAACTCCGTCCGTCGGTGACGACCGACCCGGCATCGATTTGACCTGCGGGGGCTCTAGCGAGACTCGTCAAGCCAACAAGCGCAGGTACCATCGGTTACATGACGTGGCGTTGGTGCTTCTGGCGGCGGTAATCCTCCAGCGCATGCCGTACACGGCGCAGGCCGCCGACAGGCCGGAAGGCGAGGTCGCGGCCCGCAGCATCAAAGCGTTGCCGTGGGCGCCAGCGCGATCTCGGTCACGACGGCCGGCCACTTGCACGTCGCGTGGAGTCGGTCGTTCGGCAACGTCCGTTCCAGCCGCCGTACATCAGCGGCACGGTCGTCTCGCACGGACGCGTCTTCTTCACCGTCGAGACTCGGCAGGCGCTCTGGGCGCTGCGCGCCTCCGACGGGGCAACGCTCTGGCACCGCGGCATCGGTACCGACCAGGGGCCGCTGCCGGTGGTCGCAGGTCAGATGGTCTATGTCCAGGGCGGTGGCTGGATCCGCGCATTCGACGCAGCTACCGGCAGTCCTCGCTGGGCGCAGCAGGACGGCGGTTCGACCGAGCCGCCGGTCGTCGCCGCCGGAACGGTCTATGTGACCAGCGCAGATGGCTGCTGCGCCGCCGGGCTTGCGGCCTACGGGGCAACCGACGGTCGGCTTCTCTGGATACGCCGTGTCCCTGGGATTTCCAGCATGGCGGCGCCTGCAGTCGCGAACGGCGTGGTGTTCACGACGTCGCTTGCGACGACCTGCTGCACCCGCATGGATATGGGACTATGGGCACTGGACGGGAAAACCGGACGGACGCTCTGGGTGCGCTATCCGCCGCTCAATGCGAGCACGTTCCCTCCAGGCGTGCACGACACCCCATCGGTTGCCGGCGGCGTCGTCTACGCCGGCGGCCAGGATGCCTCCACGACGACCGGCCGCCGGCTAGGATCAACGACGCGCCGATCGGTACGCGATGCCTCACCGGCGGTCACCGCAAGCTCGGTCTACTACCCTCTGCAGGAGGGGGATGTCTCCAACGGCGGCGTCTGCCGATACCGGCGTTCTGACGGCGCCTTGCGCTGGTGCGTCGGGAGCGACGAGGTGTACGCCTCCCCGACCGTGGAGAACGGTGTGCTCCTCGTCGACCTCGTCGGGAACTACCTGAACGCGTTCGATGCACACACGCGGACGCCACGCTGTCATCGACGAAACCGATGTGATCAGCGGACGCCTGCGGTCGTCGGCGACACCTTCTCCACCGGTGGATACTGGAACGTGTTCGCGTTCCGCCCCATAGCCTTACCGCTGCAGCCCGTCGGTGCGCGGCGTCAGGGCGCGCGCCGCCGCGTCCCGCTCCCCGACGCGTGCCGGCGGCATCACACACAGTGGACCGAAACAGGGGCACGCCCAAGGCAGGTCGCTAACGTCGCCCAAACCGTGCACCTTGGGTGGCCCCACCACCACGAAGACGATAATGATTACGAGCATGAATCCGTGCGAAACGAGGAGTGGCATTGCGCTCCTTTCGGTTCGCTGGCCGGTGACCTGACCGTCGCACGCGGGCACGCGCAAGGCGAAGCGACCCGCGCGTGCGACCTCGCTTGTCACGAAGTCGCCGAACTCGGTCTGGGTCAGTCGCAAGATCTCTGCACCGTGCTCCTCGAAGCGCGATGCCAGCTCCGGTGATCGCAGCGCTTCTGAAACGGCCGTCGCAAGCTATGCGACCACCGGCGCGGGGGTCTGGCTGGCGCCCACAGTCCGTACCAGATGGAAAGTCGAAACCTCCGCGCCGACATCGGACAGCGTCGGCACGTCCGGCAGCAGCGGCGACCGGCGGGCCGCGGTCACCCCGATCGCGACGAGTGCTGCCGGCCGCCAGATGGGGCGCGGCGATCGGAATGGGCGATACGGCGTAGTCAGCTTCGCCGGCGGCGACACGCGCGATCGTCTCGGTGATCCCGTCCTCCGCCCGAGCCGGGATATGGCGCGCGCCGAAACCGAGATCATGATTGAGCTGGGCAGCGCACACGTGCGTGCCAGTACCCACGCCCGCCGAGACGAACGACAGACCGCCGGACGTGTCCGCCCAGCGCGCGCCAGATCGGCCAGGCGCTGCGCAGCCCTGCGCTGGGGTTCGCCACGAGCACGTACGCCTGGCTTGTCACCGCCGCGACAGGCACGAAATCAGCGATCGGGTCATACGGGAGACGCTCGGACAGCGCTGCCGTGTACGCATGGGCGCTCGTGTTCATAAGCAGCGTTCGGCCGTCAGCGGGGGCGCTGGCAACGAAGGCCGGGGCTGCCGCGGCACCCAGGCCGGGGCGATTGTCGACGACCACCTGCGCGTCGAGCGCCACCGCGAGCGCGCGGCGAACGGTCGCGCGATCACATCGACGCCGCCGCCTGGCCCAAACGGCTCCACGAGCACGATCACACCGCCACGGACGGCCATACCCAGCTCTCCGGATCGCCGAGCGCCAGCATATAGCCGACCACGTTTCGGTTCGCACCGCGCTGGGCTCGCCAGCAGTCTTCCCGTCGGGCTGACTCCCCGCGTGGCGGAGCCGATGAGTTTTCGATGCATCGTCAGTCGTTACCCGCGCACGGATCCGTAGCATGGGTGAGATCGGCCGGAAAGGCCGGCGTGACAAGGAGCATGCGATGACGCGGTACCTGATTTCATTCGCCAACGACGCGATGGATTCCATCCCGGATGAGGAGGGGCCCGACGTGGCCGAGGCCGCACACGCGGTGGTCCGGGAGGCTCAGGACGCCGGCGTGTGGGTCTTCGAGATGGCGGGCTGGACGAGGACGTGGATCCCGTCGTGGTGGCCGGTGACGGGTCGGTCACCGTCGGCACCGACCCGCTGGGAGGCATGTCCATCATCGACGTGCCCTCACGGGACGGCAGCCTTGGAGTGGGCGCGCGAAGATCGCCGTTGCCTGCCGCTGTCCCCAAGAGGTCAACGCGTTCTTGGTCGACCCGCTCGTCTGACCGATCCGGCCGTCTGATCGAAGGCTCACCATGGCGATCATGGCCCAGGTGGAGGAGGTGTTGGCCGGGTCACGCTCGCTGATTCCGCGGCCCGCGTGTCACCAAGGACGGCGCCGGCGGCCGCGCTCGCGACCAGCACAAGGCAGAACGCGAATAGCCAGGTCAGCAGGGTGAAGGTCACGCCGACCAGCCCGTAGCGACCCGTATTCGCCGTCATGCTATGCGGGACGTAGATGCGCGAGCCGACGTTGAAGAGCGTGAGCAGCACCGCTGTGGCCAGGCCACCTCGGCGGAGCGCCCGCAGCGGAACGCGCCGCCCCAGCAGGATGGCGGGTGTCACCGACCACAGCACCGCGCCTCCGATGAGCGAGACCAGGAACGCGCTGACGGTGAAACCGTGGCGGCCGAGCAGATGCGCGAACGGTGCCGCCATCGAGAAGTAGACGGCAAACGTGACCAGCCAGACGGAGCCCCAGACGATGCCGGTGCGAACAGGGGGCAGGCGCCACGCGTCCTCGTACAGCCGCTGGAGGGTGCGCGCGAAGCTGAGAAGCGAATAGAGAAGCACGAGGATGCCGATGACCCCGACTCCCGTCGTCGACTCGGACGGCGGCACATGAAACAACTGGCGGATCGCGGCCGCGCCGGGCCCCGTCAGGCCAAGCCCGTCCACGAGCCGGTTTGCCACCGCGTCGGGCGACGTCAGCAGCCCCGACAAGAGGATCGCTGCCGGCACGACAGCGGTGAAGAGTTTGGATCCCAGCGCGAGCCCGCGCTCGATCGGCCGCAACTCGACGAACCGCTCGACGAGCTTCCCCGGGAGCGTCCGCCTCAGCCGCTCGCGCAGCTCCCGCAGATCCACGCCGACACCGTACACGCGGCCCCGCACGACCCCTCACCCCGATGAGACGAACGTGGCGGGCTCAACGTAGGGGGGTGTGCGCTTCCGTCGACCGTGGGAGGCCGACAGCCTTGAAGGCCGCCCCAGAGCGTGGCCGCGCCCGGGTTGGCCCGGCGTCTGGGAGATCGGAAGCGGGGCGGGTCGGGAGGCGACCCCCGGCCCGCCCGTGCACGCGTAGATCAGAACGTGCCGCTTGCGATCAGCGTGCCGCCGAGCGTGCGCACGCGCACCGTCGAGCCCTTCTTGATGACCGGGACGCGCTGGCCGGCGCCGGTGTTGCGGTTGACGGTGAAGTGGCCGAGGCCGTTTACGAGCGGGCTTGCGAGCCGGCTGCCGTTGACGTTCACGTTGACGTGCTTACCGGCGAGTGCGCGGATGTGCTGGAGGTCGATCTCGAGCTCGCGCTCGCTGCCGTGCACCTTGGAGGCGGCTTGCCGGTGGCGCCGGGGAACGAGATGCTGCCCTTGAGAGCGATTGCCCTGGTGGTGCCGCCGCCGCTCTTGGCCGATGCCGCCGGTGCGATCACCGCGACCATCGCGATGCAGGCGATGAGTGCTGAGATCAGTGTGGTTCGACGCATGTCCCTACCTCCGTGGTCGTTTGCAGTCAGGGAACGATGCGTGAGGGCGAGTCGAGGCCGCAACGGGACATTGGTCGTAGGACCGTGGCATGCGGACGACCCTGGACAGGCATGCTGAGTGGGTGCAACCGCCCGAGAACCCCCTCGCGTGAACCGCGGCCGCGGAGAGATCCTGCGCCCAGTGGCCACCTTCGCCCTGTCGGGCTGGCCGTGCTCGTGATCGTCGCCGTGGCGGGCACGTTCGCTCTGCGGAGCCTGAGCCACGTCCGAGGCGGTGCGCGACGCACGGCGTGTGACGACGATCACCGGCCGCGGGATCGTCGAGCCGGCGCTGACGACAGCCGTCGTTCGCGGCGACCCACGGTCGATCGCGCGCCTCGATCGCATCGTGCGCCGACGGGTGCTCACTCCAAGCGTCGCACGTGTGAAGGTGTGGAACGCGGAGGGGAAGATCCTCTACGCCGACGAGCCCGCGCTGATCGGTCGTCGGTTCCCGCTCGACGCGGCCGACCTGCGCGCGCTGCGCACCGAGACCGCCGCGCCGAGGTCGACCGACCTCACGAAGCCGGAGAACGCCTACGAGCGCAACCTGGGCAGCCTCACCTCGGTCTACCTCGGCCTGCGCGCCCAGGACGGGACGCCGGTGCTGTTCGAGGAGTACCTGCGGTCGAGCGCGATCGCCGGCATCGAGCCGGAGCGTCGCGCGCCGGTTCGCTCCCGTCGGCATCGTCGCGCTGCTCGTGCTGGCGGTGCTCCAGGTGCCGCTGGCCTGGCGGATGGCTCGCCGCATCCGAAACGCGCAGCGCGACCGCGAGCTGCTCCTGCAGCGGGCGATCGACGCGTCCGAGCGCGAGCGGCGGATGATCGCAGCCGGCCTGCACGACGGGGTCGTCCAGGAGCTCGCGGGGCACTCGTTCCAGATGGCGGCGGCGCTCGAGCAGGACCGGCCGGCGGCGGAGCTGCGGGCGGTGCTCGCCGGCGGTGCCGCCGGGACGCGCAACGCGATCCGGCAGCTGCGGTCGCTGCTGCTCGAGATCTACCCGCCGGCGCTGCGCGACCATGGGCTGGCGGCAGCGCTGCCCGACGCCGCAGCTCCGCTGACGGCCCGCGGCGTCGAGGTGGCCGTCGACGTCCAGGTCGGCCTGGAGCTGCCGACAGAGGTCGAGCGGCTCGTCTTTCGAACGGCGCAGGAGGCGATCCGAAACGTCGGCGCGCACGCCGCCGCCGAGCATGTCAGCATCGATGTGGCACAGACGAACGGAACGGTGACCCTGCGCGTGGCCGACGACGGCCGCGGCTTCGAGGCGGACGAGCTGGCACGGCGACGCCTCGAGGGGCACATGGGCCTGGCGATGCTCCGGGACATGGCCGAGACGGCGGGCGGCGGCCTCGAGGTGACGTCATCGCAGGGCGGCGGCACCGTCGTCGAGCTCGAGGTGCCGCTGCCGTGATCCGGGTCGCGGTCATCGACGATCACACCATCGTCCGAGACGGGCTGGTGCAGCTGCTGCGCTCCCACTCGGACATGGAGGTCGTCGGCGCCGCCGGAGACGGGGCGGCGGCGGTCGCGCTCTGCCTGGAGCAGCGCCCCGACGTTGCGCTGATGGATCTCTCGATGCCGGGCATGGGCGGAATCGAAGCCACCCGCCGGATCGTCGAGCAGGCGCCGGGCATGCAGGTCGTCGTGCTGACCTCGTTCATGGACCGCGACAAGATCGTCGACGCGCTCAAGGCCGGCGCGATCGGCTACCTGCTGAAGGACGCCGAGCCGGACGAGTTGATCCGCGGCATCCACGCGGCCGCGCGCGGCGAATCGCCGCTCGACCCGCGCGCGGCGCGCACGATGCTGAGCGCGCAACGCACGCCGGGGCCGCTCGACGCGCTCACCGACCGTGAGCGCGAGGTGCTGGCGCTCGTCGCCGAGGGCTTGCCGAATAAGCAGATCGGCCGGCGGCTCGACATCAGCGAGAAGACGGTGAAGGCGCACCTGACGAGCGTGTTCCGGGCGATCGGCGTGAACGACCGGATGCAGGCCGCCCTATGGGCGCGGCGCAACGGTTTGTAGACCAGTGGCACACGCTTGTGCCACTGGCCCGCCGCCCCTTCGCTGTGGGTGGCCTGCTGGCCTTCGCGTGGATGTGGGGGCGATGCGACGAAGTCGATCGCACGTTGTGCCCTGACCTACGCCGGCGCCAGCGCGCGTGTCTTCGCCGCGTGCCAGCCGAGCCCCATCGCCTCGAAGCGTTCGACGGCCTGTTCCGTCAAGGCGCGGTCGCCCCGCGCGAGACCGATCGTGCGGAGCGCGAATGGCTCGAGATACGTCCCCGCCTGGAGAAGTGGGGTCGCGGCCTCCTCCGCCTCGCGCGTGCGGCCGAGCGCGATCAGCGCGTCGAGCTTCGTCGCCAGCGCGTAGAGGCTGCCGTCCAGCGACCAATGCCAGGTCGCGCCAGACGACTCGAGCAGGGCCGTCGAGCCGTTCGAGGTCGCCTCGCAGCAGTGCGAGATGCGCCGGCGGCGGGTCGAGCCAGAAACCCAGGCCACGGTCTTGAAAGCCCTGCTCGATTGCGGCCTCCTCGAGACGCCGCGTCTCGCTGTCGAGGCCGAGCTCGGCGCACGCGACGGCGCACGAGAAGAGCGTCCGGGGATTGAGCACGCACGGCGTGCCCTGGTTGTCGGCGACCGCCCGCTCGACTCGCCGCTGAAGCCGGCGTATCTCGTCCCAGTGTCCGAGGGCCTCCTCGACGAAGAGGAGGACGCCGAGGGCGTGGACCTCGTGGTGCGGGCTCAGCCGTGAGGCAACGAGATCGTGCTTGCGCACGAGCGTCTGGGCCTCGTCCGGACGGCCGGCGGCGAGGGAAGCCGTGGCTCCGTAGAAATGGATGTGGGCGATCTTGTCAGGATCGGTCAGGCGATCGAGGACCTGGAAGCGGCGCTGCGCCCAGCGGTCGGCCTCGAGGAAGTCCAGGGCGACGAACGCCGCTCCGGAGCGGGCCCAGTAGGCGTAGGACAGCAGGACCGGATCGTCGAGTCGCTCGGCAAGCGCGACCGCCTGCTCCGCCGACCCGGCGTCGTCCTCGAACGTCGACTTGGCGACGAGGGCTCTGGCGTGCGCGGCGCCGCCTGCATCCGCGAGCTCGAGCGCCCGGGCGAGCCAGGTCTCGACCAGGTCGTCGGTCGGGCGGACGCTTCCACATCCCGCCGCGCATGGTCGATTCGAACGTCAGCTCGCCGTACAGCTCTGCCAGCGCCTCGGTGCCGTCGGTCAGCTCGATCGCCTTCTCCATCGCCGGCCACATGGCCTCGCCGTCGAACTTCAAGGCGTTCACCCTGCCGATCGCATGCCACACGTCGGCGTCGCCGGGCGCGAGCTCGGCGGCGCGGTGAAGCTGCAAGAGGGCGTCGTCGAGATCGAAGCGCGCCAGCGAGAGCTCGGCGGCGCGCCGCAGCCACCGAAGCGCCGTCGCAGAGAGCTGCCCGCGCTCGTTCTCGCGGTTCCGCCAGGCGAGGTCGGCGATGTCGGGAGCGACCGCCTCCGAGTAGTGGTGCGCCAGCACACCGGCGCGACCGTCCGTCGCGTCGTCGGCCTCGAGCCAGCGCGCGAAGGCGGCGTGCAGGTGCGCGCGGCGTGCCTTCGGCAGGCCGGCGTAGGCGACGTCGCGGGTAAGCGCGTGCTTGAAGACGAGCTCGGGTTGGGTGGGGCGGACGAAGCCGCGCTCCACCAGGGTGCGCACCTCGGCGCTCGAGCCGGTCAGCGCGGCCAGGCCTGCCGGAGTGAACGCGCGGCCGATCACCGAGGCGGCCTGGAGTGCCTCCTTCGCCGCGGCCGGCAGCAGGTCGATGCGGGCGGCGAGAACGCCCTGAACGGAGTCCGGGATGCCGATGTCGACCGCGCCGCTCTGGAGCGACCAGCCGCCGGCTCCCCGCTCGAGCAGCCCTCTGTCGATGAGATCCGCGAGCACCTCCTCGACGAAGAACGGGTTTCCCTCGGCGTGGCCCGCGACCAGCTCGAGCGCGCGCGACTCGAGCGGGAGGCCCGCGAGCGCGGCCTTGATGAGCTCGGCCACCTCCTCGTCGGGGAGGCGTTCCAGACTCAGCATGTCCGCCGCCGGAAATACCGCCCGCTCCGGCCGCATGGTTGCGAGCACGAGGACCGGCCCCTCCGCGTCCGAGAGCACGCGCTCGAGCACCTCGATCAGCGGTTCGGCGGCCCAGTGCAGATCCTCGATGACCAGCACCGCAGGTCTCCCCGCGCCGAGCTGCGAGATCAGCTCCACCCACCGGTCCTGCAGCTGCACAAGCGCTGCCCGCGGGTCGAGATGGCCGGCGACATCGAGACCGAGCGTGAGGCCGAGGATCTCACGGCCGGCGAGCCGCTCCAGCGTGTGCTCGACCGGGTCCTCCTGCCGCAGGCCAAGCTCCTGCCGCAGGACGTCGCCGAGCGCGCTGTAGGTCACGCTGCGGCCGTAGGAGACGCAGCGACCGAGCCGAAACGCGGTCCCGGCGGGCAGGCGCTCCCGAAACTGGCGGACGAGGCTCGTCTTGCCCATGCCCGCCTCACCCACAACCGTTGCGAGCCGCGGGTGCCCTTCCGCCTCTGCGCGCGCGACCATGTCGTCGAGCCACTCGAGCTCGCGCCTGCGACCCACGAATGTCGTCTCCAGGCCGTGCCCGCCGCGTGGCCGCCGCGGCGCGCGCATCCGCCGGAGCTCCCTGCAGACGACGCCGCCTTCCTTGCCTTTCGCCTCGACCGTCCGCGGCTCGCCGAGCTCGAACGCGCTGCCGACGAGCGACGCGGTGCGCTCGCCCACGAGTGTGCAGCCGGGCTCCGCCGCCTGTTCGAGGCGCGCGGCCACGTTCACGGCGTCGCCGGTCGCAAACGAGCTGCCCTCGCGAGGGCGGCCGATCACGACCTCGCCGGAGTTCACGCCGATCCTCAGAGAGAGCCTGCCGCGGAAGAGCTCCTGCAACCGTTCCTGCATCCAGAGGGCGACCTGCAGCGCCCGCTCGGCGTGGTCCTCCTGGGCCGCGGGGGCGCCGAACACGGCGACGACCGCATCGCCGATGAACTTCTCGACCGTTCCGCCGCCGAGGGCGATCTCCGCCTCCATCGCGTCGTAGAAGCGGTCGAGCAGGTCGCGCGCGTACTCCGGATCGAGCGCCGCGCCCATCTTTGTCGAGCCGACGAGGTCGGCGAACAGCATCGTGGCGAGCTTGCGCTCCACCCGGGCGAGTATAAGTCTCAGTCCGCACAAGTCCAACCCGAATCGCCGACGCTTGCATCTTCAGTCTACCTATGTAGACTTGTGAGCAGGATGCGACGAAGACGACCCTCGGCTCAGACCCAGCGCGTGATGCTGGCACTGGCCTCCGACTCCGACCGGTGGCGCTACGGCTACGAGCTGGGCGTTGAGGTCGGGCTCAAGTCCGGGTCGCTCTACCCGATCCTGATGCGCCTGTGTGACCGCACCCTGGTCGAGGCCCGATGGGAGGACGATCCGCCCCGAGGCCGGCCGCCGCGGCACCTGTACCGGCTGACGCCGACCGGGCGCGAGCTGGCCGCAACCCTGCGGCCCGGAGCCGTGGCGGAGCCGGCTCGACGACGGCCGCAGCTGGGTGGTGCGTCATAGCCGTCCTGTTCGCAGTCGCGCTGGCGGTCGGGGTCGCGCTGCTCGCGGCCGCGTTGCGGCGCCGACCCGGCGGGCCGCGCGATCTGCCGCTGGTGACGCTGCGCGCCGTCGCGTCAACGCTTCCGCCGTCACGGAGCCAGTGGGGCGACGCCATGCTGGCCGAGCTCGAAAGCCTGCCCGCCGGGGCCCGCCGGTGGACCTTCTGCCTCGGCTGCGCCCGGGCGGTGGCCATCGATCACGGCCGCCGGCCGCTTGGCCGGCACGAGCCTGGAAGCGGCTTTCGAGCCCTGATGCTGGCCGCCGTCGCCGCCTCGCTCTGCAGCGTGGCCTTCGGCCTTGCGCGCTACCCAGGGCTGCGTGACAGCGCCGCCACGTGGCCCGTCGTGGCCGTGTATCTCGCCCTGCTCGCCACATACGGCGGGGCCGCCGTACTGCTGTCGCGCCGCTCGGGGGGTGACGCAACGGCCGGACGGCGGGTCGGGCTGGTCGCCGGCCTCCTCACCGGAGCCTCCTGGTTCGCCGTGTGGCAGTCGATCAGCTTCCTGCCGATCTTCGCCGCCCTGCTTGCTCCGGTGGTCGCCGCGACGTGGCTTGCGTGGACGCGGCGCAGCACGGCCGCGGGAGCCTGGGCGGGGCTCTGGGGAGGGCTCTTCGGCGGCCTGGTGTTCTTCATGGGCGTCTCGGTCGCCAGCTACGTGAGCGACGGCCGACCCTACGACCGCTACGTGATCGCCGAGTACCACCAAAGCGGGGCGCCCAACCTGGCCACCTATGCGGTCGGCGACAACCTCAGCGGCGCCATCGTGATGCTGCTGGCAGTGCCGGTGTTCGCGGTCGCATTCGGGGCGCTGGGCGCGTGGCTCGCCACACACCCGGAGCGCGCGCCGCGTTAGAGGTGGCAGCGGCGGAGGTCGCGTGTTTCTGTGACGGCCTCCGCCGCGTGCGGACCTAGTGGGCGACGAGCTCGCCGGCAGTCTTGCGCGGCTTGCTCATCGCGGGGAGGTTCTTCAGAACCCACTCCTGCGCGATCGTGCTCGAGGCCTCGGCCTCGGCGCGCGAGTTGAAGACGCTGATCGAGGTGACCACGCCGTCCTTCTCGTCCGGCTTGAGCAACTCGTACGACACGAATCCGGCCGACTTGCTGATGAGCGGGCGGAGTTCGTCGTTGGCCTTGTGGGTTGCCTTCTGACGCGTCTCGGCGTCGAGGCCTTCGTACTGGCGGATCAGGGCATACATGTCCTGCTCCCTTCCTTGGGTAGTCCAGGGCGATGGCCGCAATGAGCTGATCCGCTGCGGCTGCCCCAGGGGAGCCAGGTGATCGGACCGCGACCGTCGCGTATCTGAGAAAATCACGGCCGCTGCGAGAGTCCTGCAGCTTTCAACCGCTGATACGCGCTCTGCCTAGTATTGCAGAGCATCCGCAGAAGCACAAACGACAACCGTGCTCGCCTGCGTACGGTCCATACATTATGGAGGAACGTCGGAAATGAAACTCCCACCGATTTTCCCGTCACCGTCCGTTTCATGGATGGCAAGGAAATGGCAGTTCATGTCCAGGAATACGATGAGCTCGGAATCGTCGCGACGTCCGCCGAAGGGCCGGCGCGCACGATCGTGATTCCATGGAGCGCGATCAACCAGGTGACCTGGCAATGAGCTTTCGGTCGCTTGAGGCCTCTAGCCGCCGTCGCTGCAGGTGATGCACTCGAGCTTGGGCGGATTCTCGCCGCCGGCCGCGCTGCGGTGATTCGTGAACGCTCGGCAGGTGTTACACCATGCGCGGTGGATCCGGGTCTTTGTGCTCATCGGAGACTCCTTTTGTCGTGGACGGCCGTGCCATGAGGACACGCCGTGACCTCCGTCGCCGAATGTCGGCGTGAACGCCTGACCAGGCGCTGGGGTCAGAAATCTCCTGCCGACCGGGGGCTCGGGTCGGCAAGAGAAGGATAGCACCGCTGGCGCACATTGATGAATTCATAAAGAGTGAGTGATGGCCGGTGCTACACTCAACGTGCCGGTCCAACCGAGGCGAGCGTTTCCGCTCCTGTCCGCACCGGCTCGGGATTGTTGGCCGCCCGCATCTGGCCAGCGAGCGCAGTCGATCTACGGCTGACGGCCATCGGCCGTCGTTGCGCCGTGACGATCGATGAGAAGGGAACATCATGCTCGCCGTCGCCGTCATCATCGTTGCGGTCGTGGCGTTATTGGCCACCGTTGCGTCGGTCCGTATCCTGAAACAGTATGAACGGGGAGTTCAGTTCCGGCTGGGGAAGGTGAAGGACGGCGCCCGCGGGCCCGGCCTCATATTGGTCACGCCATTCGTCGACCGCGTGCACAGGGTGTCGCTTCGGATCGTGACGATGCCGATCCAGTCGCAGGGCATCATTACTCGAGACAACGTCTCGGTTGACGTCTCGGCGGTCGCCTACTTCCGGATCAAGGACGCGGTCCGCTCGGTCGTCGCGATCGAGAACGTCGACGAGGCGATCAGCCAGATCGCGCAGACGACACTTCGTGCCGTCGTCGGTCGCCACACACTGGACGAGACCCTGTCGGAGACCGACAGCATCAACCGGGACATCCGCGCCATCCTCGACGTGCAGACCGAGGACTGGGGCGTCGAGGTCACGGTCGTCGAGCTGAAGGACATCCAGCTCCCCGAGACGATGAAGCGCGCGATGGCCCGCCAGGCAGAGGCCGAGCGCGAGAAGCGCGCCAAGATTATCGCCGCAGAGGGCGAGGCCCTGGCCGCCGGCGAGCTCGCACACGCCTCCGACGTGATGATGGCACACCCGCTGGCGCTCCAGCTGCGAAATCTGCAGTCTCTCGTCGAGATCGGCGTCGACAAGAACACCACCGTCGTCTTCCCGGCGCCCCTGATGAGCACCATCAACGAGCTGACGGCGTTCCTACGCCGTGAGAACGCGGCCAGCACCAGCCTCGGCGAGGCCGCCGCCCAGACGAACGGCGGCGTCGCAAAGCCAGAGGTCACGACCGCCGGCTGACAAGCCCCGTCGCACCAAACCAGGAGGATCTGATGCCGCGACAAGTGTCATTCCACGCCGAAAAGCCCGTGCTCGCCACACATCCTGTCAACGGCGGCGACGCGCTCGTGTTCACGATCGCGCCGCGACCGCCGAAGTGGTGGTGGCGGGCGATGCGCGACCGCGCCGGCGCCGACCCTGTACTCGTGCGGCCGTGGGACCAAGAGCACGAAAGCCGAATGGCCGTCGTCTGCCCCGACCTCGAGAACCTCACCGCTGTGATCGACGCCATCGACAGCTGCGTCGCACAGGCAAACGAGGACTACCGGCGAGAGCTCGAGCTCCAGTCCGACTCCGCCGAGCGGCTGAGGACCGACCTCGCCGACCGCGACCGGCACCTCCACGAGATCCAGCACGCGATCGACGAGCGCTACGACGGCGAGCCGCAGCCGGCCCGTGATGCAACCCCAGACCCCGTCGATGCGCTCGCCGCCATGCGGTAGGCTCCAAGGCGTCGAGCTAGGCGGTTCGCGACGATGAGCGCGATGGACGGTCATGAGCACCTGCGCATTCTGATTGCGAACCAGCTTGCGCAGCGGCTCGACTATGTCACCGCGACCGTCGTCGGTCTCGGTCACGAGGTCATCGCCCGCTCGATCGACGTGGGCGACGTCGCCGCCATCACGGCCAGAGAACGACCCGATGTCGCCCTGGTCGGCCTTGGAGAGAGCTCCCAGCACGCGCTCGATCTGATCGACCAGATCGTCCGCGGCTCGGCCTGCCCGGTGATCGCCATCCTCGAGACGGACGATCATGCCTTCATCAACGAGGCGGCGAAGCGAGGCATCTTCGCCTACATCACCGACGGCGACCCGGACGATCTGCAATCGTCGATCGACATCGTGCTTCGCCGCTTCGCCGAGTACCAGAGCCTCGAGGGGGCGTTCGGGCGGCGGGCGGTCATCGAGCGTGCGAAGGGCATCCTCATGGAACGCCACAGCATCGACGACGACGACGCCTTCGACCTTCTTCGCACACACGCCCGGAGCACCAACCGCAAGCTCACAGACATCGCCTCGGCGATCGTCGACGGACATCGACTGCTGCCCGGGGCGCCGAAACCACCGTGACAGGAAGAAGGCCCCCGGCGCAACCGCGCTGGGAGCCTTCCCAAAGCCATGTGACGGACGCAGAGCGCCCCGTCACGGCCGTCCAAAAGTCGTAGTGGGCGGGCGAAACCTGCCCCGTAGTGGGCGACTTCTTCGCCTGGCCGGATTGTAGCATCAATTACAGCCGGCCGGGAAGTCGCCTATCGGCGCAGCGCCGTCAGTCGATCACGCATCAGATATAGCAGCACAAGCACAATCGCAACGATGATGATTACAGTAAGCATCGGCCAGCCTCCAACCACGATTCGAAACACGAGGGCCGAGGTGTTAGGGCCAAGCGGTGCGGGCGAGGTTTGGGCCGCGCCTCCGGATTGTAGCACGAGGCACGAGCTTCCCCGCGCGCGCAGGGACCCAGTCAGGAACGCCGCTCGGTCGGGTGTTCGGTCGGCACAGCGGCTATCAGCGCCTCGCGCGCCCGCTCGAGTGCGTCTTCGAGGTCGAGGGCGGCGCTCTCGGCGGTCAACGCTGACCATCGCCATTCGCCGATCGCGGCGCGGCTGAGGTTCAGATACCGCTGGGCCGGCCCCAGTCGGTGCACGTCTGGGGTCCTGCGCCAGTCGCGGATGTGCGGGCGACGGCGCCGGCCAGCTCCGCGGCCTCGTCCGACGCGCCGAGTAGGGCGAGTACTCCCGCGACCGTGTGGGCCGTGACCTGGCGCGGGCAGTCCAGCGGGTCGCCTGTCGTGTGTCGCAGCGCGAGCAGTTCAGTCGCGCTGCTGCTGGCCCCGTCGGCGTCCGCGAGCATGAGTGCCGCACAGCACGCGACGAGGTGCCCGGCCTGCGCCATCACCGGGAGCCGGTCGTCTTTCGCCCGGGCGACTGCCTCGTGCGCGTATGCGCGCGCACGCAAACCGTCGCCGATGTAGATGGCCAGCCCGGCGAGGTCACACAGGTCGGCGCTGTCGATCGGGGTTTCATACCGCGCTCCCCTGAGATGGCGTTCGAAACGATCGAGATCGGCGGGGCCGGCGTCGCCCCTCAGCGCTCCCAGTGTCGCCTTCAGCAGCGCCCACCAGCGGTCTGGCGGGTCCCCGGACGACTCGCCCTCATCGATCGCGGCCTGCGCGGTGTCGAGGTCGCCGTTGCGGCATGCCGTCCAGAACAGGTCGCGAAGGGCGACCCAGAGATACGGGGCCCAGCCGCTGGAACGGGCGAGGTCGCGTGCCCGCGCCGCGAGCGGTTGTGACCCTGGATACGGCTCATGCTCGCTTTCGAGGATCGCGCGCATCGTCTGCCCTGTGAGTGTCTTCGGTGTCGAAACCGCGGACTCGTGGAGATAGCGTTGGGTCGGGGCATCACCTTCCAGCCGCCAACTCAAGTGGGCGGTGTGGAATGCGATCCGCACTCCCGCGTCCGGCAGGTCATGGCGCGCCGCATACGCGAGCGACCGCCAGACGTTGGGCATGTCGGATCGCAGCGCGCCGACGCCGGAGACGTCGTACGCGGCCTCGGACTGGAACCGATCGACGAACTCGGCGTACCAGTCCACCATCCTCCGCTCCGCGACTGCCGTCCCGCCGTGCAACGCCAGCATCTCGGCGGCGTACTGCCGGATCTGCTCGTGCATGTTGTAGCGCGCGTCCTCCCCGTCGCCGCTCGAAAGCCGCACAAGACTCGCGTCGATTAGACGCGTAAGGCTGTCGAGGGTTTGGAACTCGTCGGTCTCGCCGAGATAGGAGACGGTCTCGAGTTGCGCCGGCCCCGCGAACACCGACAGGGCCTCGAACAAGCGCTGATCGCGAGCATCAAGCAGCTGGTAGCTCCAGCCGACCGCGCTTCTGATCGTCTGTTGGCGTGGGTCGCCGCGACGCCGAGTGTCGCTAAGCAGGTCGAGCTGGCGATCCAGGCGCTCGGCAACGCCGCTCGGCGTAAGCGAGCGGAAGCGCGCGGCGGCGAGCTCGATGGCCAGCGGCAGCGCGTCGAGGCGTTCGGCGATGCGGACGAGGGTGGCCGCGGTCTCGTCCCCGGCCGGAATGTTCGCGCCACGCTCGCGGGCGCGGTCGGTAAGGAGCGCGACGGCGTCGCCGATACTGAGCGGGTCGACGGTGTACACATGCTCGCCCGGCGCGCCGAGTGGGACGCGGCTCGTGACCACGATGGTCAGCCGGCCGCACCGCTCGAGCAGGCGCTCCACGACTCCGGAAATCTCGGGTATGTGCTCCGCGTTGTCCAGTATGAGGAGACCCTCGTGCTGCCCGAAGTACCGTGCGATGAGCTCCCAGGTCGTTGGGTTCGGCTCGCCCAAGAGCCTGCCGATTTCGGCGACAACGGCATCTGCGCTCCCGAAAGGAGCCATGGCGACGAACACGACTGATCCGCGGATGAGCGGCGCGACGTTCCAGCCTGTGCGTCGGGCAAGACGGGTCTTGCCGGATCCGCCGGCTCCGGTCAGCGTCAGCAGCCGGTGCTCGTCGAGCAGCCGGCGGATTGCCGCCAACTCGTCCTCGCGGCCGACGAGGGTCGACAGCTCTCGAGGCAACGCAACGGTGCGGGCGTCCTCAGCACGTGGTGGCGTGGCGACGTCCGGTAAGTCGGCGATCGCGAGCCGGTGGAGCTCCTGCGGCTCCGGGAAGTCCTTCAGGCGGTGCCACCCGAGGTTCGCCGTCGAAAGCTCCGGTGGGAGGTCGCCGGCGATCGTCACGGCCTCCGCCGACAGCAGCACTTGCCCGCCATTGGCTGCGGAGCAGATGCGCGCCACGCGGTGCAGCTCCAGACCGACGTAGTCGCCGCCCACGATCTGGACATCGCCGACCGAGACGCCCATCCGCACCCGCAGCGGCTCGGACGCCAACTGACGCTGGGCCTCGGCTGCGGCACAGATTGCCTCCAGTGTCGATGCGAAGGAGTAAAAGAGCGCGTCACCGGCCGACCCGAAACGATCGCCGACGGAGCATGCCTTCGTGATCAGCTGTCGGTGCCGCATGAGTGTCTCCGCATACATGTCGGGCCGATCGCGAAGGAGCTGCGTCGACGCCTCCACATCGGTGAAGAGGAATGCCACCCGCCCGGTCGGAACGCCGGCCGGCGGCGGCTCACGTCGACGGAGGTTCTCCATGTCGAAGGTTGTACCACTTGATGCGATCGTGGGGATGTGACAGATTCCGGCCCACATTGACGCTTGGCACAAGGGGAGGAGCGAAGCGATGAGCGAGCAAGACCTGTGGCACTGGCAGAGCCCTGACTTTCGCTGGAAGCGGCTCGACGCTGACGAGCCCGGCTACGTGGGCGATTTCGTGGGGATGTACCTCGCCTGCGTCAAGTCAGACGCCGAGTTCGACGTGAGCACGACCGAGTTTCAGGGACAGAGCACGTACTATGACCGGCCGAGGGAGGTCGTCTGCGCGCAGATCGACGACCTCGCTGACTACAGCGACTGGGCGGTCAGCGTGGTTCGGCCTGCCGCGCACATTCGGCCGTGGAGGCCGGTCTGGGCGATCATCATCATCACCGTCCTCAAGGAGCTCGGGCTGCTCCTCATTATCGAAATCAAACTGGGCGACGACGAGAGCTCTCGGTTCGACGCCGCCCTGGCCGCCGACGCCTAGCTGCAGCGCGGCCACCGGTCGCCCCGGCGCGCCCTGCGCCGCACAGCGCGGCGCGGGCGCGGTCGATCTGGCGACTCCTGACGCCGCGCTCCGCTACGCGGTGACCGGGCTCTCCTGCTCGACGACCGCGTAGAGCTGTCGTTCGCCGGGAATCCCTTTCAGCGAATGGCTGCCGTGATCGGCCAGCGCGACACCCGTTCCCGCGACGAGGTCGCGCACGGTCGACGACACGAGCACGTCATTCGGGCCACCGGCCGCGCAGATCCGTGCGCCGAGGGCGACCGCCAACCCGGCCGGCTTGCCGTCGTGGAGCTCGCATTCGCCGACGTGGATACCGATCCGCACCTGCACCCCCATCGGGGCAAGCGCCGCGATGATCGCCTGGGCGCACCGGATGGCCCGCGCCGGGCCGTCGAACGACGCGAAGAACCCGTCGCCGGCCGTGTCGTGCTCGACGCCGTGGAACCTGCTCAGCTCCCGCCGCACGATGGTGTGGTGACGCGCGAGGAGCTCGCGCCAGCCGGCATCCCCGAGCGCCGCGGCCCGTTCGGTCGAGCCGACGATGTCGGTGAACATCAGCGTCGCGAGCACGCGCTCTGGCACCGCTGGGGGCAGGCCGCCCGATGCGAATAGCTCGATCTCGTCTGCGACCTCCGGCGACAGGTGGATCTCGAGGTAATCCTCGCCGCTCACCTGGGTCGCCTGGGCACCCGGGATCAGGGCGGCAACCTCGAGCGCCGCCTCCCGCTCGCACGCTCGGTACAGGACGAGCGCCGGGACGCGGACAGCGGGGAGCACGTCGCTCAGGTCGGTCTCGTCGAACGCACGGTTGAGCGCGTATGCGACGGCCGGGCTGGCGCCGATCCGCAGGTAGGCGGCGAACTCCCGCCGATCCTCCTCGGACGCATACAGCGTTTGGCACGACTCCAGCAGGATCTCATCCGCGAGCTCCTGGCTCCCCCACCGGTCACGCAGGTCATTCAGCTCACGCAGCCTCGCCTCGAACGTATCTCCGTGGTCGTGCATCACACCCCGAACGGCCGGATGGAACAGGACGAGCGCGCTCGTCCGTTCCGGGTAGGTGGCGGCGAACAGCGCGGCCATCCCACATCCCTCGTGTGAGCCCAGGATCACCGCTCGGTCCGAGCCTGCCGCATCCAAGACCGAGTGCAGGTCCTCCGTCCGCGTCTCCAGGGCCGCGAACCGGCCCCCGTGATCCGACAGCCCGGTGCCGCGCTTGTCGAAGAGGATCAGCCGGAACGAGCGGGCGAGGCGCAGGTAGAAGTCGCTCCAGCGGGCGTACCCCCAGACGTACCCGACGTTCGACATGTAGTCGGGCACGTACACCAGGTCGAGCGCCCCGCTGCCGATGACCTGATACGCAATCGCGATGCCACCACTCCGGGCATACCGCGTCTCCGGCTCCACCATGCAAGTGTCTCACAGATATCGGCCTCGCCCTCGCCTGGGTGACAGACGAGGACTACGACCGTCGACGGGTTCCTCACCCGGAGCTAGATGATTGATTCCACGGTCAGCGGTGCCGGCGTGACGGCCGGTGCTGCACGGGCACCCGCCGATGTGTGGGTGCGGTCCGGCGGCTCGCGTCGTACCCGCCCTCGGTGTCGTTCTTGGGCGTCTCGCTGGGAGCCGTGATGTGGATGTCGACGAGCAGCCGGCGCTGGTCGCGCACTGACTCGAGGGCCTCGTCGGCGCTCTCGGCGTCGATCGATAGGACGGTCTGCGAGCCGCTCTGGTAGCGCAGTTGCACGGTGAACTCCATGTGCGCTCCTCGGTGGTTTCGGGTGGGGACGGGGCGAGTGCTAGCCGCGCGCGGGCGGCGTGGGCTCGTCGTCGTCGTCGGAGTTGGTCTGTCGTTTGGCGTTCGGATCGTGAAATCCGGCGGCCGAGAGCACGGCCCGCAGCTTGCGCAGGTCGGCCAGGTCGCGGCGGCCGTACGCATAGGCCGCTGCCTCGCGCAGCGCTCGCTCGAACGTGGTGTTGCGCTCGAGCTCGCGGCGCAGCAGGACGCGCAGATCGTGTTCGGTACGGACCCCGCTCGAGGTCGCCCTGCGCGGCGCCTCGTGGGGCCGGTCTTGATCAGGGCTCGTGCTCATGGCTCCTCCAGTTCTCGGGCCGGTCCAGAGCCGGCTGGCCCAAACGGCGCCTGTGGCGGAGCTCCCTTCACACTGTAGCAGCGCCCCCTGGCCGGAGCGGACGCGGTATGCTCGTCCCACCGGGGTAGCCCCTCGTCGCCGATGGCAGCGGCTGTCTGACCCGAAGGAGCGACACATGCGGACTCCCCCGCTAGGCCGCGTTGCGGTGGCGGCACCGGCGCCAGCGTGACGGCCCCCCAGCGGATGCGTTTTCAGGGTGCGGGCGCGTTCTCGCGCCTGCTCAACGAGCGGGCGGAAGCCGTGCTGGGCGACGCGGCTGCGATCCGGCGCGGCTATCGCGTCTTGTGGGCGAAGTCCGCCCTGGTCGTGGCGTGGACGGTCGTCTCCTACCTGCTGTTGCTCGAGGTGACGACGACGGCGCCGGCGGTGATCGCGGCCTCGGTGTCCCTCGGCCTGGCCATGGCGGGCATCGGGTTCTGCATCATGCACGACGCGAACCACGGCGCGTACGCGCGCAGCCGCATCGTCAACCGCCTGGCCGCGCACTCGCTCGACCTGATCGGGGGCTCCTCGTACGTGTGGCGGGTGAAGCATCTGGCGCATCACACGTACACGAACGTCGCCGACCACGACCCCGACATCGACGCGCTGCCGTTCGCCCGCTTCGAGCCGACGCAGACGCGCCGGCCCTGGCACCGCTACCAGCACCTGTACATGTGGCTGCTCTACACCGTCGTGACACTCCGGTGGCAGGCCGTCACGGACTTCACCTTCCTCGCCCGCGGCTCGGTCGGACGTTCGCGCTTCCAGCGCCCGCGGGGATGGAACCTGGCGGGGCTCGTGGGCGGCAAGGCGTTCTTCCTCGTATGGGCGGTGCTGATCCCGCTGAGCATGCATTCACCCGGCCACGTGGCGCTCGTGTTCCTGATCGTTTCGGCGGTCGCCTCGCTCGCGCTGACGATCACGTTCCAGCTGTCCCACTGCCTCGAGGAGGCCGTCACACTCGCCCCGGACGACGGCTCCGAGGGCCCCGAGTGGCACGTGCACCAGGTGCTCTCGACGGCCAACTTCGCGCCCCGCAACCGGATGATCCGCTGGTACGTGGGCGGGTTGAACCACCAGATCGAGCACCACCTCTTCCCCCGCGTCCCGCACACGCTGCACCCCAAGCTCGCGGACATCGTCCGCCGCACGGCCATCGACTGCGGCATGTCGTACACCTCCCACCCGAGCACGTGGACGGCGCTGCGGTCACACACGCGGTGGCTGAAGCAGATGGGGGCGGCGGCGGGCGAGCCTGCCGTGTAGACGCGCCTGTGGGGGCGCACTGGGCACCCCCACAGGACAGATCAGCGCGTCGCGGCGGTCTACGCCTGGGCGACGGTCACGACGTTCGTCGCCTCGGGGCCCTTCTGGCCCTCGCGGCTCTCGAACTCGACGTGCACGCCCTCGGCGAGCGACTTGAAGCCGTCGCCGGCGATCGAGGAGTGATGGACGAACAGATCCTTCGATCCATCGTCCGGCGCGATGAAGCCGTAGCCCTTCGCGTCGTTGAACCACTTCACAGTTCCGGTTGACATATATCCACCTCCCTCACCATTTCTGAACGAGTAAGGAAGTGCGAGTGCGCAACCGAACGAGCGTTCTTGACGCAGCAACCCTAGCACGTTGCCCGGGCACCGACCTCACGGCGTCTCGAGCGGCCCTGCGCTCGCGGCGCCCTCGCCGGCGGGATTGGCGATCGTGATCGGCCAGCAGCGGTGGTGCGACACGTTGTCGATGGTGACCGCGCTCGTGCAGAACCGGTAGCTGCCGTTGGGAAGCAGCGTCGTGTCGACGCCGCGGCCGCCGACGTGGACGACGAGCCGGGTGGCGCAGGCCCCCTGCGGCCGCATGAAGCACTCGTTGACGCGGTAGGTGCCGTGGGCGTAGACGTCGTCGACCTGCTGCGGCGCGATCAGCCGGCCGCCGACGAACGGGATGATCGGCGCGCTCACGCGCAGCAGATCGTCCGTCGCCGGCGCGATCCAGCTGCGGAGCCCCGCGACCATCAGCGGCTGCTGCGGCCACCGGGTCGTCCGGTGGACCGGCATGTCCCACACCCACGCGCGGAAGTCCACCCGGCCGTGCAGGTCATCCAGCGCCAGCGGCGCCGAGTCCACGCTTCCGGCCCCGCGCGGGCTGAATGCTGCGGCGTCGGCCACGAACGCCGCCAGGTGGCTCATGCCCGGCGCCTCGAGATTGCGACGATCGCGCAGGATCCCGGTCGGCCGGCGCGGATCGACGAACCCGCACCGCGGGTTCCACTCCGACAGATGGACGTGGTTGGCGCCGGGTACGACCCTTCCGATCCACTGCCCGCGCGTCACCCTGGCTCCCGGAGCGACCCGCGTGAGGGCGACGTGCCAGTAGTCGTACCGCGTGCTCCGAAGCTCCGTGGTCGGGCTGAGGATGAACCGGGCGTTCGCGCCTCGGGGATGGACATCCCAGATCCGGCCGGTCACGACGGCGTAGACCTTGGCCCCGTCGCGGGGGGCGGCCACGTCGACGCCGAAGTGCGCGTGGCCGAGGCCGCGCGGATCGTCGAACCCGCCCGGATCGTGGGAACTGCCCCGGTCGGGTAGACCGGCGAGGATCCGGGCGCGGAGGGATATTCGAAGCATGTGCGGTCGACGCGTGCGAGAGTGAGGCTGTGGACCGCCTGGAGTCGAGGTGCGGCCGCGGTCGGCGCGGGCAGCAGGAGGGCCACCAGGCCCACTGCGGCGAGGCCCGCGCCGGCGGCCGTCGATCGTATGGTCATGATGTTCATCGCGCGGGATCTCCCTTGGGTCGTCGTTTGACCTCAGGGGACACCGGCGCGCTCGAAAGGCGCTCTGGAAGTGCTTATCGCGCGCTCTCAGGGCGCTCTCAAAGCGCTCTCATGACCCGTGGTAGAGTCGGGAGCCTGGTGTGAATCGCCACACGGAGTACCGGTTGCTGGGCCCGCCGGAGGTGCTCGACGAGGGGCGGGTGGTGGCGCTGACCGGCAAGGGCGGAGCGGTGCTTGCGCTGCTCGTCCTGAACGCGAACCGCGTCGTCCCGCGGACGACGCTCATGGATGCCGTGTGGCCGGGGGAGAGCGCATCGGCGCGCCGCAACCTGGAGGTGCACGTTTCGCGGCTGCGCAAGTCGCTCCCCTCCGGCGAGGGCGGTGGCGAGATCACGAGCCGCGGCGGCGGGTACCTGCTCGCCGTGGATCGCGAGGCGGTTGACGTGAACCGTTTCGAGCACCTCGTCGAGTCCGGCCAGCGGGCGCTCGGTGCCCGGCAGTTCGAGGCGGCGATCGCCGAAATCCGGGCGGGGCTCGACCTCTGGCGGGGGCGGCCGCTCGAGGGGCTCGAGGACTACGCCTTCGCCACCGCCGAGGCGGAGCGCCTCGAGGATGTCCGCCTCGGCGCGCTCGAGGCCCGGTTCGAGGCGGAGCTCGCCCTCGGTCGTCACCAGGCCGTCGTGGGCGAGATCCGCGCGCTCGCGAACGCCCACCCCGCGCGCGAGACCCTTCGCTATCAGCTGATGCTCGCGCTCTACCGCAACGGGCGCCAGGCGGACGCCCTCGCGGCGTACGCACAGGCCCGACGCCACCTGGTCGAGGAGCTCGGGATCGAGCCGTCGGCGCGGCTGAAGGGCCTGGAGCGCGCGATCCTCCAGCACGACCCGGCGCTCTCGCCGCCGGACGCCGGGACGGCACCGGCGGGCGAGCCCGTCGAAGAGCCCGAGCCATCCGCGACCGGCCTGCGCACGTTCCTCGTGGCACACGTCGAGGGGCACGCCCGCTATACCCGGGAGCGCGGCGACGAGGCGGGATCCGCTCTGGCGCGGACGTTCGGCGGCATCGCCCGGAGCACCGTCAGGGAGCTCGGTGGGACGCTGGTCGAGCTGCGGGGCGATGAGGCGCTGTGCGCATTCGGCTCGGCGAGGGCGGCGCTGCGCGCGGCGGTCGAGCTCCAGCGCCGGCTCCGCACGGGGCCGGCGGACGGAGCGCCGTTCCCGCTCCCGGTCGGCATGGGCCTCGATGCCGGAGAGGCGGGGGCCTTGGAGGGTGGCTACCGGGGCGGCGCGCTGAACCTCGCGTCGCGTCTGAGCGCCGCCGCGGCTCCGGGCCGGATCCTGTCCACCGAGACCGTCGTCAGCGTTGCCGGACCGGTGGAAGGGCTCCGGCTCGGCACAGCCCGGCGGGTGGCGCTCGAGGGCTTCGGCGATCCGGTGCGCGCCGCCGAGGTGATCCCCGACGAGGCGCTGCCGCCGGTCCCGGCCTCACCCTGGCCGCGGGAAGGTGGCCGGCGCCGCCGGCGCCTGATCCTCGCGGCCGCCGGCGGGCTGGTCGTGCTCGGCGCGGTCGCCGCATCCGTCGACCACTGGCTCGTGGGCGGCGACACCGGTGCGGCCACCACCCACCCGCCGCAGAAGCCCCGCCTCACGCTCGCTGCGGACACGCTCGGAGCAAGCGGAGCGACGATCGTCCTTCGCGGGGCGGCGAACACCGGCCCGACCTACCGCCCGATCGTCGACATCCGCGTGTATGCGGCCGGCCAGACGCGCGGGAAGGTGCTCCAGCTGTGGGTCGCGACGGTCTCCGCCGGAGGCCGCTACGAGCTCGTGTTCAAGCCCCGGCTCGACCCCGGCAGCTACACGGCCCAGTCCAGCCAGTCCTACGGAGGAGGGACCGGCGTCATCAGGTCGGCGAACGTCCCGTTCACCGTGCCGGCCGTCTCGGCCGGGGCGACCGACCGGCACGGCCGGCTCGAGATCGCTGCGCCGGCTCCGGGCGCCGTCATCGCGGATCCGGGCTTCCGGGCCACCGGTACCGACGATCCCAATCCCGTCGCCGGGTTGGGCTACGTGCAGGTGGCCGCATTCGCCGGAACCGACCTCCGCGCACCGCGTGTCTGGACGAGCCGAGCGGTGCGCGTCGCGGCGGGCGGAACCTGGGATGTCGCGTTCGACTCGACGCTTCCCGCGGGGCCCTACACGCTCCTCGTCAAGGAGACGGACGCCTCGGGATTCGTGACCGGGCTGTCGCGAACCGTGCCGTTCACCTGGAACGGCTGAGGGGCTGCCCGATCGCTGCGAGGAACTCGTCGCTGGCGCCGTAGGTCCACGTCGTCGCGTCGTCGAGCGCGGAAAATCCGACCGCCTCATAGAAGGGGCGGCCGGCCGGCGTCGAGAAGAGGAAGGCGCCCTCGGTGCGTGCGCTCCAGAGCGCCTCGAGCGCGGTGGTGAGGACGGCCCGCCCGGCGCCCTTCCGGCGGTGCGCCGGGGGCGTCATCATCTCCCAGATGCCGATCCGCGTTCCGGGCGTCGTCCAGACGACGCTGATCGGCTCGTCGCCGTCGTAGGCGAGCCAGGCCGTCACGCGGTCGCCGGGGTCGGGCAGCGGTGCCAGCGTCCGGTCGGCGACCTCCGGCGCCATCAGGTGGGCGCCGGCGATGATCGCGATGGCGCGCTCGCGGCCGCCAGGCGAGCACACCTGTTCGACGCGCAGGCCGCCCGTCCGGCGGGGCGGTCGGGTTGGACACCACATCAGCGGCTCGCGGGCCGGCGCGCGCCGGAATCCCGCGGCGGCCAACGGCGCCGTGACGTCGGCCCCCGCGCCGGAGGCGACCGACACCAGGGCCGGCACCTCGGCGGCTGCGATGAACGCCGCCAGGTCGACGGCATCGGCGGCGGTCGCGCGCGACGTCAAGACGCACTCGTTCAGATCCGGATGCACCTCGCCCGTCAGCAGCGCGAACCACCCGTTTCCCGATGCTCGTGCCGGCGCCCGGCCGCCGGGCTTCACTCGCGGCGCATGCTCGGCGAACGTCTCCCACAGCGCTGCGGCATCCACGGGGCGATCATACGGCGACCAATCGGTGCCGAACCGCGCGAGGCTAGGGTGCGGGCTCGTGGCCGCGTTGCGCGAAGAGGAGATCGAGTCTCGGTGGGAGGCCGCGCCGGCGGTCGGCGTCGTGATCGGGATGCAGGTGCTGCTCGCCCTGGTCAGCCGCAACCAGGACTGGAAGCTCTGGATCTTCCCCTGGTGGGTCTGGCTGACCCCGGTGGCGGCCGAGGTGCTCCTGCTTGTTCCGCTGGCCTGGCAGCGGCCGCGGCGCCGCCTCGAGCAGATGGGCCTGCGCCGCACCGTCGCGCTCGCCCTCCTCGCCGTCGTCAGCCTCGCGAACGTGCTGCTCCTCGTGGCGGTGATCGCCTCGCTGATCCGCGGCAACGAGACGAGCGGTGCCCAGCTACTGCTGAAGGCCATCACCGTCTGGACGACCAACGTCGTCGCGTTCGGGCTGTGGTACTGGGCGTTCGACCGCGGCGGCCCGGCGCGCCGGCTGGAACCGGACCCGTTGCCGCCCGACTTCCAGTTCCCGCAGATGGAGAACCCGCAGCTTGCGACTCCGGGCTGGCAGCCCGAGCTGATCGACTACCTGTACGTCTCGTTCACCAACTCGATCGCCTTCAGCCCCACCGATGCGATGCCGCTCAGCCGCCGGGCGAAACTGCTGATGCTCTCGGAGTCATCGATCTCGTGCATCACCGTGCTCCTGGTCACCGCCCGCGCGGTCAACATCTTCAAATAGCGCGGGCGGTCAGCTCGGTGAGCACGCGGTGCACTGTCTGCACGGCGGTCGCGCCTTCGCCGACCGCGGCGGCGACGCGCTTGACCGAGCCGTGGCGGACGTCGCCAGCCGCGAAGATGCGGGGGATGCTGGTCTCCATCGGGAACGGCGCCCGGTCGAGCGGCCACCCGCCGGCAACGTCGGCGCCCGTCAGGAGGAAGCCCTTCCGGTCACGCGCCAGCTCCGGCGGCAGCCACTCGGTCAGCGGGTGGGCGCCGATCAGGACGAACAGCGCATCCGCCGCGACGGCCTCGTCCGCGCCGGTCGCCGTGTCCCGGAGCACCAGCCGCTCGAGATGGACATCGCCGCCGCCGGCGGCGACCTCGGTCGCGGTCCGCACCTCGAGGTTGGGCGTCGCATCGACCGCCTGCACCAGGTAGTGGGACATGCCCGAAGCGAGCGAGTCCGACCGGATCAGGATCGTCACCCGCCGGGCGTACCGAGCCAGGTGGAGCGCGGCCTGGCCGGCGGAGTTCCCCCCGCCGACGACGAACACCTCCTTTCCCTCCAGGGTCGGCGCCTCCGACACCGGGCCGCCGTAGAAGACGCCTGCCCCGATCAGCTCGTCCAGCTCGGGGATCCCCAGACGCCGGTAGGTCGCACCCGTCGCCAGGATCACGACGCGCGCTCGGATCGTGCGCCCGTCCTCGAGTTCGAGCGCGAACTCGTCGTCCGACCGGCTGAGGCCCGTCGCCCGGTGCATGAATACGAAATTGGCGCCGAGCACGGCCGCCTGGTCATAGGCCTGCTCCGCCAGCCGGCTGCCGCTCACGCCCCGCGCGAAGCCGAGGTAGTTCCGGATGAGCGAGCTCGAGCGCGCCTGCCCGCCGATGCCGGCCGCGTCCACGACGACGACGCTCAAGCCCTCCGAGGCGCCGTAGACCGCCGCGGACAGCCCCGCTGGCCCGGCCCCGACCACCAGGAGGTCGAACGTCCGCTCCTCCACTCCCTCCGGCGCCCCCGCCGCGATCGCGATCTCGGCGTTCGATGGGTCGCTGAGCGCGCGCCCGTCCGGCAATACCATGAGCGGGAGCCGGGCGTCCGGGCCGGCCCTCGCGAGCAGCTCGCGCCCCCGCTCCGAATCGGCGAGGGAGAACCTATGCGGGACGGCGCAGCTCTCGAACACCTCCCGCAGCTCGTACGCTCGCCCCGACCATTCCTTGCCGACGATGTGCACGGTGTGCGGCACCAGCCGGCGCTCGCGGGCCCACTCGAGCAGGAAGCTCGAGATGCCCTCGTGGAAGACCTCGTCCGGCGGTGGGCCCGGTTCGAGGATGAAGTGGTCGATCCGGCCGAGCCCCATCGCCCTGCGAATCGTCGCGGCCTTCGGCGGGTCGGTCCAGACGTTCGCGGAGACAAGCAGTGCCCGCTTCGCCTGCGGGTGCAGCCCTCGGCACCGGTCGAACAGCTCGCCGTCGCCGACCTCGAGTGCCACCGGTCCGGCGAGGACGAGGGCGACGTCCGCGTCTTCACCGGCCAGCCGCGCCAGCAGTTGCACCGCTTCACCGGGGTTGCGGACGACCTCGATCCGGTAGTGGCGCGAGTAGCGCTCGAACAGCTGGCTCTCGACGCGCTCGATGACGTCCGCATCGTCGTGCGCCGCGATGATGGCGGGCAGGGCCATACCCGACCCTACTCCATCAGGCCATCGGCGGCCCGGCCGCCAGGGCGGTCAGAGGGTGGCCCGTGTGGGCGTTGGCTGCGCGGGCGTCTTCGGCGCGCGCGGCGCGCGGACGAGGCTGTGGGTGGCGCTCCAGCCGATGGCCCACCAGAGCACGATCAGGCCGAACACGACGTCCCACGCGGCGAGGATGAGCTGCTGTCCGAGCGAGAAGGCGGCGATGGCGCCCGCGGACGCGGTGTTTCGAAGCGCGGCGGTCGCAAGCGCCTGCTGTGTGCCGACGCCGCCGGGCGTGAGCGCGAACGTCGAGGCGACGGCGTTCGCGGCAACGATGAGCAGCACGTTCTCGACGGACGCGGGCACCCCGTAGGCGCGCATGAACGCCGCCGTCACACCGATGCGGGCCACGTAGGAAGCCATCTCCACCGCGAGCACCTGCGAGGCGTACACGCGAGGGGTCGTCAGGATCGCGGCGCCCTCCTTCGCGTGGGGCCACGTGCCGTGAAACCGCCGCACAACGAGCCAGGCGACGAGCACGATCGTGGTCGTCGCGGCGAGCCCGAGCGCCGCATGCTCCGTGAGCGAGCCGAGCGGGAGCGAGAACAGCCCGGGCCGCAAGACGACGAGACCGGCGCCGATCGAGGCGGCGGCGACGAGGAAGAAGGCGCCCTGCGCCACACCCGCGCCGATCAGACCAGGGGCGGTCGAGGCCCGGATCTTCGCGCGGTAGAGACCGAGCATCGCGACGGTCCCCGCCTGCGCCGGCAGGATCGCGTTGAGGCCGATCCCGCCACCGTAGGCCCCGAGGACGAGCCTGTACGAGACGTCGGAGTCCGGGTAGGCGCGGCGAAGGATGTTGCGCCAGGCCAGTGCGTTCAGGAGCGTCTCGCAGGTGTGGAGCGTCAGCGCGAGCAGCAGGATCGGAAGGGAGATCGACCCGAGTTGGTCGAGCACCTCTCGCAGCCAGCCGGCGACGATCACGATCCCATCGGTCCTTCCCTCTGGGCGACGACCGGTCGTCGTCGACGGTGGCGGGTCGGCGGGCTACCTGGGAGCGTTCTCTCGAACCGCGCGGCCATGCGGCGGGCGTACCCTGAGCGCTTATCCTAGCACGCTGGATCAGTCGCAAACTCATCACGGACGCCCTCTGGCGGCTACTGTTCGCGCAGAGCTCTGCTGCGCGCCTCCTCCCGAGGCTCGATCGCACGCAGGGCCTCCGCCCCGGAAGGGGGCACCATGACCGGTACCACTGCACTCGTGCGGCATCGCGTGGCCGACTACGACGCCTGGAAGGCGACCTACGACAGGTTCGCGCCGACCCAGGCGCAGCATGGCGTTCGCGCCCACCAGGTCTTGCGTTCGCGGGAGAACCCGACCGACCTGGTCATCACCCACACGTTCGATGACCTCGAGACGGCCAAGGCGTTCTTCGTCTTGCCCGAGCTCAAGCGGGCGATGACCGAGGCGGGGGTCGACGAGAACTCCGTCAAGGTTGCGTTCTACGACGAGGTCGAGGCCGGGACGCTGATCTCGGCGTAGCTCGAACGGAAAGCCGGGTTGCGCCCGTAAACCGCGGTGCAGCCCGGCTTTCGATCCGCCGCGAGGGAGCGCGATGAGCGAACGGGACATCCGCGAGGTACTGGCGCAGGAGCTGACGACCACCGCTGCCTGGCGACGCGAGGCGGCGGACGCGCATCCCGACGAGCCGGCACACGCCCGCAGTGCATCCGCGCTCGACCGGCTGACGCACTACATCCGGTCGCTGCGGCCTGACGACCCGCGGCTGCTCACACTCGCCCGGCTGAACCGCGACCCGGACTTCTTCCTGATCGGCGGCGAAGGCTGCCGCGAGCTCATCGACGAGTACGGCATCGAGAGCGCACGCGCCGCGGATCCCGACTCGGCGGGCGACGCGTTCCTCGAGCGGCTGATCAGCGCATCGCGCGCCGACGAGGACGACGCCGAGAGGCGCCGGCTACCGCCCTCGGACGACTGATCAGAAGCCCATGCCCGGCCGCATGTCGGCCGCCGTCGCCGCGTTCCCCAGGAACGTGGTGACCCCGAGTGCCTCCTCGGCCGAGCGCAGCATCGAGTAGTGCGTGTAGAACGTCGGGTCTGCGACCGGCTGCACGCCGGCGGCGATCGCGATCGTGACGACGTGGCAGGACGGGTCGGTGTTCGCCGGGTCGGCGCAGTCCTCGCCGGCCGTGCCGCCCTGGCCCTCGTCGAACGTGACGAGGACGAGCGTCTGCCCGGCCTGGTAGTCGGGCGTCGCCTGGATGGCCTGGATCGTCCCCGAGAGCCAGGCATCCATCGACTGCGTGAATGCGTCGGGATTGCTCGCCCCGGTGCACCCGGTCTGCCAGTGGTGGTTGTGGCACTGGTTGGGCGTCATCCATGTGAACGCGGCCGTCGGCAGCGCCGTCGCCCCGGTGTCGGACGGCGCCATCGGGAGGTCGTTCAGCAGGCAGTCCGCCGCGATCGCCGGATACCAGAAGGCGGGATCGTGGCCGTGCTTGTAGTGGGCGCCGGGTCCGCCGCAGTTCGCGCCCATCGACTCCTCGAGGTCGTTCCACGACGGCACCTGCTCGTAGATCGACGGGCTCGTGCTCTCGAGGCCGACCCCGGTGACGAAGCCTGACGTCGCCGCCATGTAGTTCGGCTGGCTGGGATGGGTCTCATTGTGGAAGTTCGTCGCCAGCGCGCAGTCCGAGGCGAGCATGTTGAGGTAGGGCGCGTTCGCGTTCCCGATGGTGTCGTCATAGGAGAAGTTCTCCTCCATGATCACGACGACGTGCGTGTAGGTCGCGGGCGGTGCCGGCAGGAGCCCACACGGATCGGGGGCCGGAGTCACGGCCGGCGTGGTCGCAGCCGCGGCGCTCCCGCCGAGCGGGACGAGCGCAGCCGCGCCCGCAAGGAGGAGGACGCCGAGCCACCGGGCTCTTCGCAGCAACGTGCCCATCGTCTGGACAAGTTACCGGACCGGGAGCCCGTCTCCTGCCCGCTCACAGAAAGTTGATCTCGGGGCGTGACCTGTGGAGACCGACGCCCGCGCCGGCCGCCTCAGGCGGTCAGGCGCCGCTCGAGCACACGTCGGCCCACGTCGGCGCCGACAACGAGCAGGATCGAGAGCGTGACCACGATCGCCCCGAGCGCGATCACCTGCGGCTCGAGAGCCGGCGTGCGCGTGCCGGAGTAGAGGAACACCGGGTAGGTGGGCGAGCTCGGGGGCGCCAGGAACGAGGCGATCGCGAACTCGTCGAACGAGATCGTGAAGCAGATGAGCGCGCTCGAGAGCAGCGCCGGGACGATCAGCGGGAGGGTCACGAGCAGGAACGCACGGAGGCTGTCGGCCCCGAGATCGCGGGCGGCCTCGACGATCGCGTCGTCGAGGGTGCGCAGGCGCGGGACGATGACCAGGAGCGAGTACGGGAGCGAGATCACGATGTGCCCGGCCAGCACGGCGGCGAGGGACGCCTGGTAGCCGAGCTCGTGGATCACGATCACCATCCCGATCGCGAGCACGATGTAGGGCACGACCAGCGGTAGGAGGAGCAGCGTGGTCCACACCGAGCGCAGGAACAGGCGCCGGCCGGTGACGGCGATTGCGGCCAGAAGCCCGAGCAGGCTCGCGGCGACTCCGTTCAGGAGCGCCAGCCACGCGCTTCGCTTGAGCGCGCCCGTCAGGTCGGTGTTGGCGAATGCCGCGTGGAACCACCGGGTGGTGAAGCCCGAGAGCGGCAGCGCGGGGATGAACGCGTCGTTGAATGCGAATACGACGAGCACGACCAGCGGTACGTAGAGGAACACGACCATGAGCCCGAAGTAGCTGCCCAGGACGACCTTGCCGGCCCGGCCCGCGGCGGCGTTCACGAGTTCGCCTCCCGCAGGTCCGTGGCCAGAAACCGCCCGAAGACGAGCAGCATCACGAACACCACCGCGACCAGCCAGAGCGCGAGCACCGCCCCGTAGTTCCAGTTCGGCGTGTCCTGGAAGAAGGACTGGATCGAGTTGCCGAACATCTGGCTGCCCGGCCCGCCGATCAGAAGCGGCGTGATGAACTCGCCGGTGGTGGGGATGAGCACGAACACGAAGCCCGCGATCACACCGGGCAGGCTGAGGGGCAGGGTCACACGCAGGAAGGTCGTGAACCGGCCGGCTCCCAGGTCCTGCGCGGCTTCGAGCAGGTTCGTGTCCATCCGGTCGAGCAGAACGAAGATGGGCACGGCCACGAACGGCACCCAGGAGTAGAAGAGCACGAGCCCGACCGAGAACTTCGAGTAGATCAGCCACGGGACACCGTCACCGTGGGCGCGCAGGTGCAGGTCCCAGATCGCGGTGTTGATGACGCCGTTGTTCGAGAGCATGATCTTCCAGGCGATCACGCGCAGCAGGTAGCTGGTGAAGAACGGCGCCAGCATCAAAAGGAGCAGCGTGTAGCGCGAGCGGCGCGAGACGAACGCGAGGAAGTAGGCCAGCGGATACGCGGCGGCGACCGCGATGAGCGAGACGACGACGGTGATCACCATCGAGATCTCGAACCGGTGCCAGAACGGGTTCGGGAACTTCCCCTGGGAGGGCGGCAGGAAGTCCCTCCACATCGACCAGGTGAACTTGGTCGGCGTGAACGGCAGGTTCGTCCTGACGTCGACGCTGTAGAGCGCGATCAGGACGATGGGCGCCACCAGCACCGCGAGCACGATCGCGACGGGCGGGACGATGAGGAGGCCGCGCCCGCCACGCGGCCGGGCCTGTAGCCGGCGCGGCCGAACCGTCATCCGGCTGACGCGGTCACCTCTTCCCACGCCTGCTGCACCGCGGCCTCATTGGGCTCCCACGACTGGAGGTGCACGTCGGCCGAGGCGAGGATGTTCGGGTTTCCGATGGAGAGCGACTTGGCGACCGCCTTGTCGTCGATCTCGCTCGGCTTGATGGTGGCATCCGCGCTGCCGTAGTAGAAGTAGTTCGTGAGGCTGAGGGAGGCCTGGTGGTTGATGTAGGACTCGACGTACTTGTGGGCGTGGTAGTAGTTCTTGGTGTCCTTGCCGAGCATGAACCCGCAGTACCAGCCGAGCCGCCCCTGGCTGGGCTTCATGTAGGCCATGGGGATGTCCTTGTTCTTGGCGTAGACCCACTGGTCCTGCCAGCTGTAGGCGATCCAGATGTCACCGTTCTGGAGCGCCGGCTGGAGGTCGGTGTACTCGCTCGACCAGAGGAACTTGTTCAGGGAGTACTGCTCCATGAGCGCGTTCTTCGCGTTCGAGAGCTGGTCGGTGCTCAGGTGGTCCATCGCCTCGGGGGGGTAGCCGAGCTTGAGGGCGGCGATCTCGAAGTTCGTGGTGTTGCCGTTCCACATCGAGATCCGGTCCTTGTACTTGGGGTTCCAGAAGAGCTCCCACCCCGTGGCGTCGGCCGGGTCGACCTTGTCGGTGCGGTAGATCACGCTGCCATAGCCCCAGTCCCACGGAATGAAGTACTGCTGGCCGTTCAGGCGGCCGCCCTTGACGAGCGCCGCGTTCAGGTTCGAGAAACTCGGCAAAAGCGACGTGTCCCATGGCTGGACGAGGCCATCGTTGACGTAGTCCTGAAGGTTCTCGATGCAGGGGTGGATCACGTCGAACTGCTGCCCGGAGCGGACCTTGTTCAGCGCCTCGCTGTCGTTCACGATCAGGCTGTAGGTGATGCCGTCGCCGCCGTACGCCTTCGTGTACTCGGTACCCGCCACGAGCCCGCCTGCCTTCTTGTTGGTCGGCGTGCCGAACGCCTGGTAGCCGTCCCACTCGAGGATCGCGAGGTTGCCGGGCTCCTTCGCGAGCGGAGGACGCTTCGCCGCCGCCGCCGAGGCGCCGTCGCCGCCGCCGCCCGAGCCGGACGACCCACAGCCACCGAGGAGCACCGCGCCGCCGAGCCCTGCGGCGCCCATCAGAAACGACCTGCGATCCATCGAAGCCACGATTTCGCCTCACCTTTCGTCCAGCGGGATGGACGAATCTACCGGTAATCTGCGCGCGAGTCCAGGCCAGGATCGCATGCGCCAGCCACCACACAGACATCTCCCGACATGGTGTGCGGTGCTCGCCGCCGCCCTGTGCGGCTGTGGCGGGTCGACTCCCGCGGCCCCGCCGCCGCCACCGCCCGTCCTGCCGGCGGCGGCCGTCTCGTACCTCCCGAGCAAGGCGCGCTCCCTCACGGTGGATGACCTGATCCACGAGTCGGTTGCGCCGGGGCTCGCCGCCGGCCTGGCCCGCTGGGGCTTCGTGGCGGGCGCGCAACGCCTCTTCCAGGGGCCCTCGAAGACGCTGCAGGTGGTCGTGTCACGGACGCTCGAGTTCCGCTCGCCCGCCGGTGCTGCGGCATATGTGCGCTATGTCCACCGCCAGGCGACGGCGGTCTTCGGAGCTGTGCCGACGCAGGCGCCGCTCGTCGCCGGCGGCCGGCGGGGATGGACGATCACGCTCGCCCCCTGCGCCTGCCACATGGCGAGCCCTGCCCTCGTCGGCGTCGCGACTGCCGGTCGCCGGGTGAGCTGGCTCGAGGTGAATGGGCCGACGGCCTCGGCCGGCGTGCTCGCGAGCCTGCTGGCCAAAGCGCCCTGAGGACACGAATGCGGGGTCTCGACGCGCGCCGGCCTGCCCCGCGGCCGGCAGAGCCGTGAGACGATTGTGTCGCAAGTGTTGCTCATAGCATAGAGCACACGGATACTTTTGCAAAGCCACGGTGCAGGGCGAGCGCGGAGCTTGGGTGTCTCCGCGCCAGGGCAGGTGGCGCAATTGCGAATGGGAGGATGCATCGTGAAGGTGTTTGGGAGAAAACGCGCTGCGGCAATGGCCGTGGTGTTCGCCGCACTCGCGGCCGCGCCGGTCGCAAGTGCGGCCGTCATGCAGCAACAGCCGTCGTCGTCGTACCAGGCGAACGGCACCGTCCGCAAGATCATCGTCGTCGGGAACACGGCGTATCTGGCCGGCGACTTCACCGCGATGATCCCGAGCGGCGGCGGCACCGCCGTCACCCGCAACCACGTGGCTGCCGTCAACATGACGACCGGCGCCCTGCTGCCGTGGAACCCGAACGTGAACGGCACCGTGCGCGCGCTGCTCGCGAGCGGCGGCAACGTCTACATCGGCGGCTCGTTCACGACGGTCGGCGGTGTGGCGCACAAGAACATGGCCGAGGTCAACGGCACCTCCGGTGCGCTCATCCCGGCGTTCGCCAACACGACCCGCCCGAACAAGATGGTGCGGGCATTCGTGCAGATCGGCGGCAACCTCTACGTCGGCGGGGCGTTCACCAGCCCGCGCGCGTACCTGATGGAGGTCAACGCCACCAACAACACGTACATCGCGACCTGGGCGCCCGTCGTCGACGGCGAGGTGCACGCGCTCGCGACCGACCTGACCGGCTCGCGCATCGTCGAGGGTGGCTTCCAGCAGTGCGCCATCGGATCCGGATGCGACGGCCGCATCGCCGTCGGCGCCGTGACCACGACGGACGGCTCGTTCGTGCCGTTCGCCTACCACGGCCCGCCGACGTTCATCCCGCCCCCGGGCTTCCCGTACCGGCCGTTCCAGTCCCTGGCGTTCACGACGGACGGGAACACCCTGTTCCTGTCGGGCTCCGGAAACGGCGGCACGCTGCTCTCGATCAACATCGAGGACGGCACGGTCAACTGGCGCGCCGGCTTCAACGGCAACGTGGTCGGCGCCGGCGTCACCGACGGCGTCGTCTACGCGGGCGGCCACTACAGCACGTACTGCGGCCCGATCAACGGCAACAACTTCGTCTGCGCCGGTCTGCCCGGCTCCGCGTCGCGCGACAAGCTGACGGCGTTCGATGAGGCCACGGGCGCGCTGTTCCCGTGGAACCCTTCGGCGAACACCGCCCTCGGCATCGAGGCGGTCGCCGCGGGCAACAACATGCTCGCGATCGGCGGGGAGTTCACCCGCGTCGGCGGGGTTGCCCAGCAGCACTTCGCCCGCTTCACCGAGTAGCAGAACCCGCAGCACCGACCGGACTTCCGGCGGCACCCGGCCACCAGCTCCACGGCCGGGCGCCCGCCGGAAGTCGGCGTTTAACGGAGGAACCCGCGGGATGTCTTGTGGCAGTAGACTCAAACGCTCTGGCATCGCTCCGAGGCGACGCCGGCAGGTGCGGTCTTCGTGACCATCTCGACGACTGGAGGGCAGCATGTTGCAGCGTGCGATTCGAACCGGACTCTTGCTCGGGGGCGTGATCGCCCTGAGCCTCGTCTCGACGGCAGGGGCGACCGACGGCGCGGCCGTCATCACAGGCCACACGAACACTTCGAGCTCGACCACCACCATCACCTCGACCACGACCGGGTCGGCGTTCAGCGGCATCTCGACGACGAGCGGCATCGGCGTGCAGGGATCCGGGGACTTCGCCGGTGTCGAGGGTGAGGGCCAGGCGGGGGTCTACGGCATCAGCGGCGGCACGTTCGCCGGTGAGACGGCGCAGACGGGTCTGACGGGCGTGGTCGGGTTCGGCAACGACACGGGCGCGTTCTTCGAGGGCGTCGACGGTGGCGTGATCGCCACATCTGACGAAGGCGTGGGCGGTGCGTTCAGCGGCGACGGACTGGGCGTCTCTGCCGACGGCCAGACGGGGATCTCGGCCACCGGCGGGCACACCGGAATCTCGACGACCGCGCCGGTGGCGCTCAACGCGACCGGCGAGGTGCAGTTCAGCACCGCCGGCCTGACCACGGTCGCCAAGGGCAAGACGTCGGTGACCGTCAACCCGGGCGTCGACATCGACCAGGCGTCCAAGGTGCTCGTGACCCCGCAGTCGGGCGGCGGCACCTTCGCCCGCGTCGGGCGCAACTTCGCCGCCGACACGATCACGCTCAACCTGACGGGCAAGGCGACCGCACCGGTCACCCTGGCCTACTTCATCATCAGCTGAGCGCTGCGAGGTGGCGGTCGAGCCACGCCCGCATCCGCTCGATGCCGTCGAGGATGTGGGCGTGCTCCCGCCACCCGTGGCCCTCGCGGGCGTAGACGACGAGCTCCGTCTCGACGCCCTCGGCGGCGAGCGCCTGGTACAGCTCCTGGCCCTGCGAGAGCGGGACGCACAGGTCGAGCTCGCCATGCATGACGAGCGTCGGCGTCCTGATCCGGCGAACATGGGCGATCGGCGAGCGGGCGAAGTAGTCGCCGGCCGGGTCGTACGGATCGGCGTCGAGGAACAGCTCGTCGAAGCGGCCGATGTTGGTCGTGTTGTGGAACGAGAGCCAGTTCGTCACGGCCGCCATAGGCACGGAGGCGCGGAAGCGGTCGGTCTGGCCGATCGCCCACGCCGACATGAAGCCGCCGTAGCTCGTGCCGACGATCGCGACGCGGTCGCCGTCTGCGACCCCCTCGGCGGCGAGCGCGTCGACCCCGGCCAGGATGTCGCGCAGATCGCCGCCGCCCATGTCGCCGAGGTTCGCGCGGGCGAATGCCTGGCCGCGGCCGGAGCTGCCGCGCGGGTTCGGGAGCAGGATGGCGTAGCCGGCCGCGAGCATCCCGGCCAGCCGCGGGTCAGGATGCGAGCAGGCGTAGCTGTCGGTCGGCCCGCCGTGCACCCAGACGACCAGCGGGAGCGGGCTCGCGCCGGTTCCGGACGGCGTCAGCAGCAGGCCCTCGATCTCGAGCTCGTCCGACGTCCACGCCCGCCGGGCGCAGGCACCGTCAACCGCCGGAGCTTCCGGGTTGAGCTGCGAGAGCGCCCGCCAGCCCGACGCCGGATCGGCGAGGTCGAGTGCGCGTAGCTCCGGCGCGCTCGCCCAGGTGCTGTGGGCCGCCGCGAGCCGGCTCCCGTCCGGAGACGGCGAGACGACAGGCACCCAGCCGGAGATGATCGACTCGTCGCCGTCCCAGATCACCTCGGCGTTCCCGTCGAGGTCGATCGTGCCGACGGCGTGGGCGAGCCCGCGCGCTGCGGCGAACCAGAGCGTGTGCTCGTCGCGCCACGCCAGGCAGCCCACGTCGATCTCGGGCGCGAGCACCCTGGCCTCGCCGCCGCGTGCGGGAACGATGGTGGTCTCGCCGAGCAGGATCCCGCGGTCGGAGCAGAAGCCCTCGACGAACGCGACCGTGCTCCCGTCCGGCGAAAGCGTCGGGTAGGCGATCTGCATCGCCGGCTCGTGGATCGTTCGCGCCGACCCGGTCGCGAGGTCGACGGCGACGAGCCGGGCGCGGTACCAGCCGCTCTCGGAGGGGTCGTCGCTGACGACGGCCGCGATCTCGCCGCCGCGCCAGTCGAACTCCCAGATGTTCAGTCCTGCGGGCCCGACGGGCGTGGTCTCGCCGGTGGCGACGTCGACGATGTAAAGGCGGCGCCAGTGCTCGGCGGGCCGGGTGACGCGGGGGTCGCCGTTGCCCGCGTCGATCCGCGTGGCCGAGTCGGCCCCGGCCCGGTCCGAGCCCGGGTCGGCGGCGAGCACGAGCAGTCGCGACCCGTCGGGCGCGAAGCGGACGTCCTCGGCCGACCCCTCGAGCGAGCCGATGGGGCGGGCCTCGCCGGCGTCGTCGTCGAGCAGGTGGACCGCGGCGCGGCCGGCGTGGTCGCGGTCGGACAGGAAGGCCAGGGTGCGGCCGTCCGGCGACCATCGCGGCGACGTGTCGGCCCGCGGCCCGCGGGTCGCCTGGCGGGCGCCCGAGCCGTCGGCCTGGGCGATCCAGATCCGGCTCAAAACCCCCTCGTCGGGGCGGCTGAACGCCTCCTGCACGCTGAACGCGACCCGCGCCCCGTCCGGCGAGAATGCCGGCTGGGACGGGTGCAGCAGATCCAGGAGCCGCTCGGCGATCACGGGCGCGGATCCTAGAGGAACGATCCGTGTTGTATTCGCATGCGCGGCAGGTGTACATTTTCCGCCGATGCGCAGGTGGAGGATCCTCATCGGGATCGCCACGGTCGTCGTGGCAGGCGCGGCCATTGCCGCCCCGGCCGACGCGCGCTCCCCGAGCAACGCGAACATCACCTTCCGGATCGGCTCCACGGTGAACCAGGTCGGCCCCGCCACCATCGTCGCGCAGGCCATCCTGACCTGGACGGCGGGCGCGAGCAACGTCGGCGCCCGCTGCTGCACGAACGACATCCAGGATGTGACGACGACCCCCACCTTTCTCGCCGAGACGAGCGCGAACCGCTACCCGTTCACCTGGAACAGCGACGACCCGAAGATGTTGGAGGTCGACTCGTTCGACGCGCGCGGAAACTACGTGGGCAGTGCGTTCACGAACGCCCCCAGCTTCGTCTCGCTGATGGGCGAGGTTCCGGACGCCTTCGGCTCGTACAGTGGCGCATGGGCGACGCAGAACACCGCGAACGCGCTCGACGGGTCGCTGCGCTTCTCGACCGCGAAGGGCGCGAGCGTCACCTTCTCGGACAACGTGCGCACGCTGGGCTGGATCACGACGGTCGGCCCGACGCACGGATCCGCCCGGGTCTACATCGACGGCCACCTGGCGCAGACCGTCTCGACCCACGCAGCGACGACGGGCTTCCGCCGGATCGCGTTCGCTCGCGCCTGGTTTGCGGGGCCGAACGACCCGCTCCACACGATCACGATCGTGAACGCGGGCACCGCCGGCCACAGCCGCGTCGACGTCGACGGCTTCATCAACGTCACCGAGGATTGACCCCACGGCACAGGCCGGGGCAGAGGTCGTGGTGGTGGGCGGGGGCATCGCCGGCCTGTCCGCCGCCTGGGAGCTGCGCGACCGCGACGTCCTCGTGCTCGAGCCCTCGAGCGCCCGCTCGGCAACGTGTTCCTGGCCGGCGATTACCTGGGCACGACCTACGTCGACACGGCCGTCACGACCGGCACCGCTGCCGCCCACGAGATCCGCCGTCGGCTGCGGACCAATAAGCTACTGGGCGATCTTCCAGAGGTGCCCCACGCTCACCACCAACCCGGGGACAGTCCCCTTCACAAATCTGCGCCACGGCACCGAGTGCCCAGGCGCTCATGGTTGTGAGGGGGACTGTCCCGCACTGCACCATCTCCAGCCGCGACGGAACAGCCTGCGCTCAGACGGTGGCGCCGCCGTCGACGACGAGCGTGTGGCCGGTGACGTAGTCCGACGCCGCCGACGCGAGGTAGGCGACCGCGCCCTTCAGGTCGGAGCCCCCGCCGAACCGGCCCATCGGGATCCCGGCCAGGAGCTGATCGCCGGCGCGGTCGAGCACGGGCTGGGAGAGATCGGTCGGAAACCAGCCGGGAGCGATCGCATTCACGGCGATCCGGTGCCGCGCCCACTTGACCGCCAGGTCGCGGGTGAACGCCACCACGGCGCCCTTGGTCGTGCTGTAGGCGATCGAGTCGAGCTGCTCCGGCGGAAAGCCGCGCAGGCCGGTGATGGAGGCGATGTTCACGATCTTGCCGCCGCCGGCTGCGATCATCACCCGCCCGACCGCCTGGCTGCACAGGAAGACGCCGGTCAGGTTCACGTCGACGACCTTCTGCCAGCCGCGCAGCGGCGTGTCCTCGACCGGGTCCCCCCAGGCCGTCCCGGCGTTGTTCACGAGGATGTCGATGCGGCCGAAGCGGTCGGTCGTCTCGGCCGCCAGCCGGGCGACGTCATCGGCGGAGGAGACATCGCAGCGAACGCCGAGGCAGGGAACGCCGCGTTCCCGCTCGAGGTCGGCGGCACCCCGCTCGCAGCGCTCCCCGTCGCGCCCGCACAGGACGACGCTCGCGCCGAGCTCGGCCAGCGCGTCGGCCATCTGCAGGCCGATGCCGGTGGCGCCTCCCGTGACGATCGCGACCCGTCCGCTCAGGTCGAAGAGGTCGCGGACGCTCACCCGGCCACCCCGGGCGCCGCCGTCTCCCGCGCCCGATCGCGCAGGACGTGCTTCTGCACCTTGCCGGTGGCCGTCTTCGGCAGCGCGTCGACGAGCTCGACCGCCTTCGGCAGCTTGTGCCGCGCCAGCCGCCCACCGGCGAACTCGCGCAGGTCGTCGATCGTGGGCGCGGCGCCGTCGCGGGCGACGGCGTAGGCCTTCGGCACCTCGCCCCAGAGATCGTCGGGGATGCCGACGACGGCCACCTCGACCAGGTCCGGGTGGCCGGCGAGCGCGTGCTCGACCTCGATGCTCGAGATGTTCTCGCCGCCGGAGATGATCATGTCCTTGAGCCGGTCGCGGATCTCGACGTACCCGTCGGGATGCATCACGGCCAGGTCGCCGGAGTGGAACCAGCCGTCGCGGAACGCGGCCGCCGTCATCTCGTCGTCGCGGTAGTAGCCGACGGCGACGTTGTTCCCGTGCATGACGATCTCGCCGATGGTCTCGCCGTCGGCCGGGACGTCGGCGCCGGATGCGTCGACGATTCGAAGCGCCTCGCTCACGACGGTCCCGACGCCCTGGCGGGAGCGCATCACCATGCGCTCGGCGGCCGGCAGCTCGTCCCAGCCCGGCTGCCAGGCGCACACGGCGATCGGGCCGTAGGTCTCGGTGAGGCCGTAGAGGTGGGTGACGCGCATGCCCAGCTCCTCGACCGTCCCCAGCAGGGCCGGCGACGGCGGCGCGCCGCCGACGAAGACCTTCACCTCGTGCCGGAGCGCCCTCCTGCGGTCGTCGCCCGCGAGCATGAGGAGCACCGTCGGGGCGCCGCAGAGGTGGGTGACCTCGCCCGCGGCGAGCATGTCCCACACGGCACCGCCGTCGAAGCGGGGGAGGCAGCGGTGCTCGCCGCCCATCGCCGTCACCGCCCACGTGAACGCCCACCCGTTGCAGTGGAACATCGGCAGCGTCCAGAGGTATTTTGTTCGCGCATCGATTTGCGCTTCGGCGATCACGCCCAGCGTATGTAGATACGCACCGCGATGCGTATACATGACACCCTTCGGACGTCCCGTAGTGCCACTCGTGTAGTTGATCGAGAGGAGCGCCGTCTCGTCGCTCGGCGGCGCGATCGGGCCCGGCTCCGCGGCCGCCAGTCGCGTCTCGTAGTCGGAGCCGTCGTGCGGGCCGGCCCGGGTCTCGACGACCTGCGGCGGGTTGGTCAGGCCGGCGACGGCCTCGGCGGCCGTGGCCGCGAGGCTCGGGTGCACGACGAGGACGCGGGCGCCCGAGTGCTCCAGGATGTAGCCCACCTCGGCCGCGGTGATGCGGACGTTGATCGGGACGAGGATCGCGCCGGCCGCGGGCACGGCGAAGTGCAGCTCGAGCATCTCCGGGACGTTGGGCAGGAAGGCGGCCACGCGGTCGCCGGGCACAACGCCGCACTCCACGAGCGCGGCCGCGGCGCGGGCGCAGCGGTCGACGAGCCCGCTGTACGAGATCGTCGCGTCGTCCCAGCGCACCGCCGGCCGGTCGCGCCACACCGCCCCGGCATGCGTGAGCAGGTTGAGCGGGCTGAGCGGCGCGTGTGATGCGGAGGACGTCATGGGGCCGTCGCGCGGTACCGGGTAATGGCCGCCGCCGCCGCTTCGAGCCTGGCCGGCACTCCCCTCTCCATGGCCCGAGCGAAGGCGTCGCGCCGTTCGCCGGCGAGGAAACGCTTGTACATATTCTCGCAGAAGATCGCCGCCTTCCAGTGGGCGAGCGCCTCGTACCAGGCCAGCCGCTCGACCGGCCGTCCGGTGCGCTCCGCGTAGCGCTCGACCAGGTCGCTTCGGGACGGGAAGCCGGGGGCGCGGGTCACGGGCGAGAGGTCGACGATCCCCTCGGCCGGCGGCGGGCCCGAGTCGACGTAGGTGGAGACGAGATAGCCGAGATCCGCCAGCGGGTCGCCGATCGTCGCGAGCTCCCAGTCGAGGATCGCCGAGACCCGGCCTGGCGCGTCGCCGGCCGCGAGCAGGTTCCCGACCCGGTAGTCGCCGTGCACGACGGTCGCCGGCCCCGATTGGGGCACCATCCCGGCCAGGGCCGCGCCCACCTCGGCCACGAGCGGGAGGTCGCGGGTGCGGTTCACGTCCCAGAGCCCGAGGAACCGGCGCACCTGGCGGGCCAGGTAGCCGTCCGGCCGGCCGAACGAGCCGAGCCCCGCCGCGTGCGGATCGATCGCATGCAGCTCGACCAGCGCGTCGACCACGTCGGCGCCGAGCCGCGCCCGCTCGACCGGGGTGTCGATCGCCGGCGGGAGCTCCGTATCGATCGGGACGCCGTCGGCGAGCGTCATCAGGTAGAAGGGGACGCCGAGGACGCCGTCCTCGGGGCAGACCGCGAGTACCTCGGGGACGCGCGCCCCGGCCCGGTGCAGCGCGGCCACGATCGCGCTCTCGCGCACCATGTCGTGGGCGGAGGGCGGCAGCGGCGGCGGAGGCGGGCGGCGCAGGACGACGCGCGCCCCGTCCCGCTCGACCACGTAGGTCAGATTGGAGTGCCCGTCCCCCAGCCGCTCGACCCGCGCGCGGCCGGCGCCGATCCCGTGCCCGTCGCAGAACGCGGCCACGGCGGCGGCGTCGACGCCTGAGCTACTCGAAGCTCCAGCCATCTCCCGATCGATAGCGCTCGAGGATGCGCCGGGCGACCACCATGCGATGCACCTCGTCGGGGCCGTCGAGGATGCGCGCATACCGCGCGCCCAGGTACATCGCCGCGAGCGGCGAGTCGCCGGAGACGCCGAGCGCGCCGTGTACCTGCACGGCCCGATCGATGACGTCATGTAGCGCTACGGCGGCAAAAAATTTGATGAGTGAAATTGCGACGCGGGCGTCCTCGCCGCGGTCGATCCGGCCTGCGGCATCGAGCGTCATCAGCCGGCACGCGGTGATCTGCGCGGCCGAGTCGGCGATCCAGTTCTGCACCGTCCCCTTCTCCGCCAGCGGCTCGCCGAATGCCGTCCGCTCGAGGCTGCGGGCGCACATCAGGTCGAACGCCCGCTGCATCTGCCCGATCCAGCGCATGGCGTGGTGGATCCGGCCCGGCCCGAGCCGCGCCTGGGCGAGCCGGAAGCCGTCGCCGCGCTCGCCGAGGGTATTGGCCATCGGCACGCGGACGCCGGTGAAACGCACCTCGCAGTGGGAGTCCCATCCCCGGCCCTCGTGCCCGAACACCTCGATGCGGCGCACAACCTCGACGCCGGGCGTGTCGGTCGGGACGAGGATCAGGGACATCCGCCCCCGGGGCGGCGCGTCGGGGTCGGTCACCGCCATCACGATCCCGAACGCCGCGCCGTCGGCCCCGGTCGAGAACCACTTGTGCCCGTCGATCACCCAGGCGTCACCGTCCTCCCGGGCCCGGCTCTCGAGCCCGGTCGGGTCGGCCCCGGAGACCGCCGGCTCGGTCATGCCGAAGAAGGAGCGGACGTCACCGGCGACGAGCGGCGCGAGCCACGCGGTCTTCTGGGGCGCGGTCGCGGCCAGGGCCAGGATCTCGCCGTTTCCGGCGTCGGGCGCCTGGCAACCGAAGGCGAGCTGGCCCCAGTAGCTGCGGCCGATCTGCTCGTTCAGGAAGGCGTAGGCGAGGAAGCCCTGGCCGGTGCCTCCGGCCTCGGGGCCGATGTGCGGCGCCCACAGGCCCGCCTCGCGCGCCTGCCGGCGAACGCCGGCGATCAGCTCCTGCGAGGCGTCGTCGCCCCGTGCGAACGCCGTCTCGTTGGGGTAGACGTGCTCCTCCATGAACGCCGCGTAGCGCTCGCGCAGCGCCCGCACCTGCGGTGTCACGGCCGGAGCGGCGGCGTCCATTCCGGTGTGTATACCTGAAGGCCGCGGGGTACGGTCGCGGGCATGAGCGGATACACGAAGACCAACCTGCGCGGCGTCGACGACGCGGCGCCCAAGTTCGGGATGCCATCCGAGATGAATGCCCGGTTCGCCCGAAGCCCGATCGAGGGGGAGACGCTGGGCCTGAGCCTCTTCACCCTCGAGCCCAACTTCCGGATCCCGTTCGGCCACAAGCACGAGAGCCAGGAAGAGGTGTACGTGATCGTCTCCGGCTCGGGGCGGATCAAGGTCGGCGACGAGGTCGTCGACGTCGCCCAGTGGGACGCGATCCGCTTCGACAAGGACACGATGCGAAACGTCGAGGCCGGGCCCGACGGCATCGAGTACGTCGCCTTCGGCGCCGGCGAGGACGCGAGCGAGGTCGAGATGGCGCAGGACTGGTGGACGGACTAGCGGCAGAGGCGCCGGAGCTCGCGACCGTCACCCTGCGCATCAACGGAGAGGAGCGGACGCTCGAGATCGATACGCGCACGACGCTGCTCGACCTCCTGCGCGAGCAGCTCGGCCTGACCGGCGCGAAGAAGGGCTGCGACCACGGCCAGTGCGGCGCGTGCACCGTGCTGCTCGACGGCCGGCGGGTCAACGCTGCCTGCGCTCGCGGTCGCGCACGACGGCGCCGAGATCATCACGATCGAGGGGCTCGCGGCCGACGGCGAGCTGCACCCGCTGCAGCGGCGTTCATCGACCACGACGCGCTTCCAGTGCGGCTACTGCACGCCGGGCCAGATCTGCTCGGCCGTCGGGATGCTGGCCGAGGTCGAGGCCGGCTGGCCGAGCCACGCGACACCGAACCTCGCCGCCGCTCGCGGGCGCTCGACGCGAACGAGATCCGCGAGCGGATGAGCGGCAACCTGTGCCGCTGCGGCGCCTACGCGAACATCGTCGCCGCGATCGCGGACGGTGGCGGGCCGGTGAGGCCGTTCCGCTACGAGCGCGCCGCCGACGAGCGCGGCGCGGTCGCGGCGGCTCGGCCGAGCCGGGCGCGAAGTTCCTCGGCGGCGGCACGAACCTCGTCGACCTGATGAAGCTCGGCGTCGAGACGCCCGACCCTGCTGGTCGACGTCACCCGGCTGCCGCTCGACCGGATCGAGCCGCTCGCCGACGGCGGGCTGCGCATCGGCGCCGGCGTGCGCAACAGCGACCTCGCCGCCGACCCGCGCGTCCGCGACCGCTACCCGGCGCTGGCGCGAGGCCGCTGCTCGCCGGCGCCTCCGGGCCAGCTGCGCAACCTGGCGACGACCGGCGGCAACCTGCTGCAGCGCACCCGCTGCGTCTACTTCCAGGACGTCACCAAGCCGTGCAACAAGCGCGAGCCGGGCACCGGCTGCCCGGCCCGCGAGGGCGAGCACCGCAACCTGGCCATCCTCGGCCACTCCCGACACTGCGTCGCCACCCACCCGTCGGACATGGCGGTCGCGCTGGCCGCGCTCGACGCGGTGGTGCAGGTCGTCGGGCCGGCCGGCGCGCGCGCGATCCCGCTCGTCGGACTTCCACCGCCTGCCCGGCGACACGCCCGAGCGCGACACCGTGCTCGCGCGGCGGCGAGCTGATCACCGCGGTCGACCTGCCCCGCCTGCCGCTCGCCGCCAGCTCGCGCTACCGCAAGGTGCGCGACCGGGCCTCGTTCGCGTTCGCGCTCGTCTCGGTCGCCGCCGCGCTCGACGTGCGCGACGGCACGCGTCGCGCGACGTGCGGATCGCCCTCGGCGGGGTCGCGCACCGGCCGTGGCGGGCCGCGCGCCGCCGAGGAGGCGCTGCGCGGCGCCGCCGCGGCCGACGAGGCGTTCGCGCGCCGCCGCCGACGCCGAGCTGGCCGCCGCCGAGCCGCTGCGCGACAACGCCTACAAGGTGCCGCTGGCGCCGCAACGTGCGCTCGTCGCGCACGCTCGCGGAGCTCGGCGGCGATGAGCGTCGCGACGCCCGCGCCGTCGGCGCCCCGCGTCGAGCGCATCGAGGGCCGCGAGAAGGTCACCGGCGAGGCCCGCTACGCCTACGAGCACCCGCCGGAGGGCGTCGCCTACGCCGCGCTCGTGCAGCGCGACGATCGCCACGGGGCACGGTGCGCGGCGATCGACGCGGCGCGGCCCTCGCCCTCCCCGGCGTGCTCGCCGTGCTCTGCGCACGAGAACGCCCCGCGCCTCGCCGAGCCGGCGACGGCGAGCTCGCGGTCCTCCAGTCCGACCAGCGTCGCCTACCGCGGCCAGATCGTCGCCGCCGTCGTCGCCGAGACGCTCGAGACGGCCCGCGACGCCGCGCGAGCTCGTCCGCGTCGACGTACGACGCCGCGCCGCACGACGTCGAGCTGCGCGCCGACCATCCGCGGCCTCTACACAGCCGGACAAGGTCAACCCGGACTTCCCGACCGACACGCGAGGAGGGCGACGTCGACGCCGCGCTCGCCGCGCGCCGCGGTCGCGGCTCGACGAGACCTACACGACCCCGACGCGAGCACAACAACCCGATGGAGCCGCACGCCACGCGTCGCCGTCTGGGAGCGGCGACGGCCTGACGCTGTACGACTCCACCCAGGGCGCCTGGCACGTCGCGCGGGCGCTCGCCAAGGTCGTTCGGGCTCGACCCGGAGCAGCGTGCGCGTCGATCTCGCCGCACGTCGGCGGCGGGTTCGGCTCGAAGGGCACGCCGCGGCCGCACGTCGTCGCTGGCCGCGATGGCGCGCGCCACGTCGGCCGGCCGGTGAAGCTCGCGCTCACCCGCCAGCAGATGTTCGCGCTGACCGGCTACCGCACGCCGACGATCCAGCGGATCCGGCTCGGCGCCGACGCGCGACGGCCGGCTCACGGCGATCGCCCACGACGTCGTCGAGCAGACCTCGACCGTGCAGGAGTTCGCCGAGCAGACCGCCGTCGCCACCCGGATGATGTACGCGGCGCCGAACCGGCGCACGACCCACCGGCTGGTCGCGCTCGACGTGCCGACGCCGTCGTGGATGCGCGCGCCCGGCGAGTGCCCGGGCATGTTCGCGCTCGAGTCGGCGATGGACGAGCTGGCCGTCGCCTGCGGCCTCGACCCGATCGAGCTGCGCATCCGCAACGAGCCCGAGATCGACCCCGAGACGCGGCAACCCGTTCTCGAGCCGCAACCTCGTCGCCTGCCTGCGCGAGGGCGCCGAGCGCTTCGGCTGGGCCGACCGCGACCCGCGCCCGGGCGTCCGCCGCGACGGGCGCTGGCTGGTCGGCACCGGCGTCGCCTCGTCGACCTACCCGGCCCGCCGGGCCGGCCGTCGACGGCGCACGGCCGCGCCGAGGCCGACGGCACGTTCACGTCCGCGATCGCCGCCACCGACATCGGCACCGGCGCCCGCACCGCGCTCACCCAGATCGCCGCCGACGCGCTCGAGGTGCCGCTCGACCGCGTGCGCGTCGCGATCGGCGACAGCGAGTCGGGCCGGCGATGCTCGCCGGCGGCTCGATGGGCACCGCGCTCCTGGGGCTCGGCGGTCGTCGAAGGCCTGCGCGGCGCCTGCGCGACGGGCGACGGCCGGAGGTGCACGTCGACACGGCCGACGACGAGCGACGCCGCGGCGAGCGCGGTTCGCCACGCACGCGTTCGGCGCGCAGTTCGTCGAGGTGCGGGTCGACGCCGACACCGGCGAGGTGCGCGTCCCGCGGGTGCTCGGCGTGTTCGCCGTCCGGCCGGATCGTCAACCCGACGACCGCCCGCTCGCAGTTCATCGGCGGCATGACGATGGGCCTCTCGATGGCGCTGCTCGAGGAGACGCTGATCGACTCCGCGCTCGGCGACTACGTGAACCACGACCTCGCCGGCGTACCACGTCGCCACCAACGCCGACATCGGCGAGATCGAGGCGGTCTGGATCGACGAGGACGACCCGCACGTCAACCCGATGGGCGCCAAGGGCATCGGCGAGATCGGCATCGTCGGCACCGCCGCGGCCATCGCCAACGCCGTCTATCACGCCACCGGCGTCCGCGTCCGCGACCTGCCGATCACGCCGGCGCGGATCCTGAACCGCGACGTTTAGCGCCACATTCTCGGCGTCTCAGACCGGGACGTGCCGCGCGAGAAAGTCGCGGATGCAGGCCAGGTAGAGCTCCGCGTCCTTCTCGAGGATGGTGAGGTGGCTGGCGTTGCCGAACACGACGAACTCGTTGTCGGCGATCCCGTCGGCGAGCGTGCGGCTGCAGCGCTTGGGTGAGAGCTCGTCGTACCAGCCGCACAGGATCAGGGCGGGCACCCGGATCTCGCCCAGGCGGGCGGAGATGTCGAAGAACGCCTGCGGCCCGGTGCCCTTGAACTCGTGCGGCCCCCAGAGCGCGTAGGCGGGGCCGATGTCGGCCATGTACCGGGCCTCGACCTCGCGGAACTCCCGCCGTGAGGTCTCGGGGTCGTACGGGCTCGACCGCCGCAGGTGGCGGGAGTTCAGCTCGAGCACGGCGTCGAGGTACTCCGGCGCGTCGAGGTCGTCGGCGTGCTCGTGCCGCAGCATCGAGCGCGTGCAGGTCCTTGCCGAGGGCCATCCGGTGCTCGGAGATGTCGAGCAGGTAGTCCTTGCCGTTGGCGTAGGTGTTGGAGAGGACGAGCGCGTCGACGTTCTGCGGGATGCTCGAGGGTGTAGGCGAGGGCGAGCATGCCGCCCCACGACTGGCCGTAGAGCGTGACGACGCCGAGATCGAGGGCCGCGCGCACCGTCTCCACCTCGGCGACGAATCGCGGGATCTGCCACAGCGACGGGTCGTCGGGGCGGTCGGAGTCGCCGCCGCCGAGCTGGTCGTAGAGCACGAGCCTGCGATCATCGCCGACAACCTCGGCCAGCCGGTCGAGGTAGCGGCTGCTCGCGCCCGGCCCGCCGTGCAGGGCGAGCAGCGTCCGCGGCCCCTCGCCGAAGACGCGGTAGGCGATCGTGTAGCCGTCCTCGACCGCGATCCGGCCCTCGTCCGTGAGCTTCGCCGCCATCGCGGCCAATCGTATGCGGGCGGCTGCGGTAGGGTGGCGCGATGCGGGACGTCGGCATCGGACTGGTCGGATCGGGCTTCATCGCCGAGGCGCATTTCGAGGGCTTCGCGCACGTGCCGGCCGCGACCGTGCGCGGCGTCGCGTCGCCCACGCCCGGGAACGCCGCCCGCTTCGCCGAGACAGCGCCGCATCCCCCGCCACCACACCGACTACCGGGCGCTGATCGAGCAGCCCGACGTCGACGTCATCTGCATCGGCGCCCCGAACGACCTCCACCGCGACATCTGCGTCGCGGCGGCGTCCGCGGGCAAGCACGTGATCTGCGAGAAGCCGCTCGCGCGCACGCTGGCCGACGCCGACGAGATGATCGCCGCCTGCCGCGACGCGGGCGTCCTGCTCATGTACGCGGAGGAGCTGTGCTTCGCCCCCAAGTACGTGCGGGCGAAGGAGCTCGCCGATGAGGGCGCGCTCGGCGACGATCCATCTCGTGCGCCAGGGCGAGCAGCACTACGGCCCGCACTCGGACTGGTTCTGGGATCCCGACCGGGCCGGCGGCGGAGTGCTCATGGACATGGGCTGCCACGGGATCGAGTTCGCCCGCTGGGTGTACGGGAAGCCGGCGGTGGAGTCGGTCACCGCGGAGCTGGGGACGTTCGTGCACGGCGACCGCACACGGGCAGAGGATCACGCCGTCGTCACCGTCCGCTTCGCGGGCAACCGGCTGGGCGTGGTCGAGACGAGCTGGGCCAAGCCGGGCGGGATGGACGACCGGGCCGAGCTGATCGGGTCGACCGGCATCACCTACGTCGACATCCTGCGCGGCTCGGCGCTCATGACCTACAGCGAGCATGGATACGGCTACGCGGTCGAGAAGGCGCCGCAGACGAGCGGCTGGACGTTCACGATGTTCGAGGAGATCTGGAACTACGGCTTCCCGCAGGAGATGCGCCACTTCGTCGACTGCGTCCAGCACGGCTCGCAGCCGGTCGAGACGGGCGAGGACGGCCGGGCCGTGCTCGAGATCATCTACGGGATGTACCAGGCGGCGGGGGATGCCGGCCGGGTCAGGCTGCCGCTCGATCTCCCGGCCGAGGACGCCGCCCGCCCGCCGTACCTGCTCTGGAAGGGCGGGGACAGAGACGGCCGTTGACGTCGAGACCGACGTCGAGATCGCCCGTCCGCGGGCCGAGGTGGCCGCCTACGCCGCCGACCCGGACAACGTCCGTACCTGGTACCGCAACATCAAGCGCGTCGACTGGCTGACCGAGCCGCCGCTGGGCGTCGGCACCCGGCTCGCATTCGCCGCCGAGTTCCTCGGGCGGCGGATGGCCTACACCTACGAGGTCGTCGCCCACGAGCCGGGCGAGCGCCTGGTGATGCGCACGGCCGACGGCCCGTTCCCGATGGAGACCACCTACGCCTGGGCCGACGCGCCGGGCGGCGGGACGGTGATGGTGCTGCGAAACCGCGGCAAGCCGGCCGGGTTCTCCGGGATCGCGTCGCCGATGATGGCCGCCGCGATCCGGCGCGCGAACCGGGGCGACCTGCGCCGGCTCAAGGCCGCGCTCGAGTCGTGAGGGGACAGTCGTCAGGGGACAGTCCCCATCCGGGGACTGTCCCCGATTTTCGACCACGTCACAGCACTGACGGCAGGCTGGCCTCCCAGGCGTAGTACGTCGCGAACCCGAGCGGGTCGCGCGCCATGACGCGGGCGTAGGCGAGCACGGCATCGACGTAGAGCGTGGAGCGGTTGTAGGCGAAGAGCGCCCGGCGCTCGTCCCCCGGCGCGCCGGAGCGGTGCAGGTAGTTGGCGGCGCCGAGGATCGCGTCGCGGGCCGAGTGAATGTTCCCGCCGAGGCCGTACGCCCGCCACGTCGCGGGCATGAACTGCATCGGGCCCTGGGCGCCGGCGCTCGAGCGGTTGACCACGCGGCCGAACGCGGACTCGATCAGGTTGACGGCGGCGAGCAGCTGCCAGCGGACGCCGAAGCGGGCCTCGGCGCGGCGATAGTCGGCGAGCAGGGCGCCGGCCGGGAGCGGCGGCACCAGGTGCAGGTGGCCGCCACTCGGCGGCCCCGCCAGGCGGCGCAGGTCGACGGCCGCCGCCACCTCGAGCCGGATGGCCGACCGCAGTGGCGTCGGCAGCTCCGCGATCGTCGCCCGGGCGAGCGCGGGCGACGCGGCCAGGGTGTGGACGATCGACCGCTCGGCGGCCGCCGCATGCAGGACGTCCGCCGGCGGCCGGGAGCGCAGGCCCGGGTCGGCGTCCTGCCAGGCGTGGATCGCTGCTCGGAGGTGCGCGTCTGCCGCCCCGAGCCGCGCGGACAGCGAGGCCGGCGTCGGGGCCGCGGCGCTGCCGGTCGACCCGGAGCCTGACCCGCCGCCGCACGCCGCAGCGGCGCACGCCGCGACGAGCACGAAGGCGAGCCGGAGACGTCCCACCCCCGCGAGGATACTCAGCCCGACGCGTGCGCCTCGCGCCGGACGGCGCCGAGCCGTACCTGCCCGAAGAGCACGAACACCGCCACGACGCCGAGCGCGGCGTTGAACGCCAGGATGACCGCCTGCGCGCCGATCGAGTACGCCATCACCTGGGCGGAGCCGGCCGCGCCGGCGAGAGCGAAGACGAGCAGGCCCTGCTGTGCGCCGATGCCGCCTGGCGTGAACGGGAGTGCGGTCGAGATCGAGTCGATGACGACCGCGAGCACGGCGTAGCGCGCGGTGGCGGGGATGCCGAAGGCGGCCAGAAGGGCGTAGGCGGTGGCCACCCGAAGCGCCCAGTCGAGCAGCTGCGGCGCCGCGACGACCCGCGCGAACCGCCCCGGCGAGCGCAGGATGCGCAGGCCCGCCATGACCCGGTGGCAGAACCCGCGCACGTGGTGGGCCGCCCACTCCGCCGCCGCGAGCGCCGCCAGGGCGAGCGCGGAGAGGGCGAGCGCGGCCAGCAGCGCGTGGCGGGCCGTGAACGAGAACTCGAACGCGCCCGCGTCGGGGAGGTGCACGATCGGCGGCAGCCAGCCCATGCCGGCCGCCGTCGCAACCATCCCTGCGACGACGACCGCGCCGAAGGCCGTCTCGGCCACGAGCGTCGAGACGATCGTGGTCACCGACGCGTTGCCGAGCTCCCGCCGGATGGCGAGCACACGAACGACGTCGCCGCCGCGGAACGGGGTGATGACGTTCCCGCCGACGCCGGCCAGGTACGCCAGGAGCGTCGAGCCCATCGGCACGCGCCGGCCCGGGAACGCGGCGGCCAGGATGCCGCGCCACACGCCCGCCCGCACGAACAGGCTCGCCAGGTGCAGCAGGAGGGCGAGCGTCAGCGGGAGGAGATGGGTGTCGCCGAAGCGATCGCCCCACGCGGCCGCCGCCGCGCCCAGCTGGGACAGCGAATCCTGCATCCGCCCGCATGGTGCACCGCACGGATGTGAAGCGGCTTTACGGCAGCTCGACCCGGCCGAGGGCGCGGGCGGCGATCCAGGCGGTCGCGGCGGCCACGGCGAGGAGCACGATCCCGGCCACCAGCGTCCCCGACACCGGCCGCGACGCCTGGGGCAGGACGTGGCCGACGAACGCGCGCCCGTACGCCGAGATCGAGAGCTTCGCGGCCGACGCGGCGAAGGTCGCGATCGACCCCTCCCAGAGCAGCACGTAGAGCACGCCGATCACGATCGGCCGGCGGGTGTAGAGCGAGAGCAGCACCGACGCCGCGCAGTACGCCAGGCTGGCGAACACGACGCCGGCGAGCGGCCAGCCGATGAGGCCCACCGTGAGGCCGCTGCGAAGGCTGAGCGCACCGCTCACGATCAGGCTCGGGACGAGCAGGATGAGCGTCGCCGTCCACGCCGCCGCGATCTTGGCGACCACGAGCCGCAGGCGCGACTGCGGCGTCGCCACGAGGTAGAGGATGGTGCCGTCCTCGCGCTCGTCGCCGAACGCCGACACCCCGAAGACCAGCGACACAAGCGCGGCGACCGTCGGCACGAAGAGCTGCTGCACGAGGTCGGAGTAGAACGAGTGGTCGTGGTCGCCCGGCGAGCGCGCGAGCGCGTAGGCGAGCGCCATCAGCACCGGCGTCAGCGCGACCACGACGAGCACGATCGTGCGCTTCTGCAGGAGCAGCGAGCGCAGCGTGAGCCCGTAGACGGCGTCGATCACCGCGCCTGCCCCCGGGCGCGATCGTGCAGGTAGGCGTAGACGCTCTCGAGGTCGTCGCCGACGGGCTGGATCCCGCGCAGGAGGGTGCCCGTGCGCTGGGCCGCCTGCGGCAGCTCGTGGCTGAGCGTCGTCGGGTCGCTCGTCTCGATCTCGATCGTCCCGTTGCGGAGCCGCACGGCGTCGACGTCTGCAAGCGCGAGCAGCTCGCGCGCGAGCGCGCGGCCGTCTCGGTCGGGATTCACGAGCACCCGTCGCGGCCGCTCGCTGATCAGCCGCCGGATCGCGTCGGTCGCGCCCTCGGCGACCAGGTGCCCGTTCACGAGCACGAGCACCCGCGGCGCCATCCGCTCGACCTCGTGCAGGACGTGCGACGACACGATCACCGTCCGGCCCTCCCGGCCGAGCCGGGTGAGGAGCTCGATGATGTGGCTGCGCTGGGTGGGGTCGAGCCCGTTCAGCGGCTCGTCGAGGAGCAGCAGGTCGGGGTCGTGCGCGAGTGCCTGGGCGAGCTTCACCCGCTGGCGCATGCCGTGCGAGAACCCGCCCACCGGCCGGTCGGCCGCGTCCTCGAGCCCGACCGTCTCGAGCGCGGCGACCGCCGCGGCCCGGTGGTCGGCGACGCGGTGCAGCTCGGCGGACAGCTCGACCACCCTGCGGGCGGTCAGGAACGGCCACGGCGGGCTGTGGTCGGGGACGATGCCGACCCGGCGGTAGATGTCCGGCGTCCGCCGCGGGTTCGTGCCGAAGATGCGCACCGTGCCGCTGCTCGGCGTCGAGAAGCCCGCGCACAGCTTGAGCGTCGTCGACTTGCCGGCGCCGTTGTGGCCGAGCAGGCCGATCACGCCGCCGTCGGCGGTGAACGAGACGTCGGCCAGCGCGACCGTGTCGCCGAACCAGCGCGACACCGCGTCGAACGCGATCGCCGGCGCGTCGCTCATCCCGTGTCCCGCCCGTAGCGGATGGCGAGCACGGCGACGGCGACGACCATCAGCTCGACCGAGGTCGCGGCCCACACCCCCGCGCTGATGTGGCCCTCGGTCGGTGTAGTTGGGGTAGAGCCCGCGGGCCGCCTGGATCGGCACCGCCGCGAACGCGAGCAGGCGCAGGTAGCGCTCGTCCAGCGCGTGGGCGAGCACGCCGCCGACGATGGTCGGGATCGCCAGGAACGCCAGGTAGCCGCCGACGGCGAACGCGCGCCGCTCGGTCAGCGACGAGATCGCGAGGCCGACGAGCGCGTAGAAGAGCCCGATCAAAAGGCCCGAGCCGATGATGCGGGGGATGTCGGCCGCGTGCCGGTCGAGGTAGGCGACCGGGTGGATCGGCGAAGAGCACGTTGCCGGCGTAGAGGATCAGCGGGGGCACGAGCGTCACGAGCAGGATCGGCATGAGCGCCGCGAGCACCTTCCCGACCACGTAGTCGCCCCGGCTGATCGCCGTCGAGAAGTAGAGCGAGAGGGTGCGGTCGCGGCGGTCGGGGCAGACCAGCTCGGGCGTCACGACGACGCTGAAGACGAGGATGACGATCCCGATTGTGGCCATGTAGTCCGAGTAGGGCAGCGCGTCCGCGAGCCCGCCCTTGAACACGGTCGGCCCGAACAGCGCCCGCAGCCCGAGCACGACGAGCGCCGGGGCGAACCCGAGCAGGATGAGCGTGATCGGGATGACCTTCGCCTTCCAGCCGCGGCGCGCGCCGAGGGCGCGCAGGGAGCTCCACCGGGCCAGCGACCAGATCGCCGCGAGCCGGCCTGACCGGGGGCCGTCGTAGCGGGTGTAGGCGACATCGGAGACGCGCGCGTCGGCGCTCATCCGATCGCCCCGATCAGCGACTCTTCGAGCGTCGGCCCGGCCGGCCGCAGCTCCTGCAGGCCGACGCCGGCGGTGCAGGCGGCGTCGCGGACGCCCGTGAGCACCCCGTCGGCGTCGTTCCCGCGCACGACGAGCCAGCCGTCGTCGCCGCCCCCGTCGAGCTGCACGGTCAGTCCGAGCTCCTCCGCCGCGCGGGTGAACCCATCCGGATCGCCGACGATGCGCACGCGCACGTCGCCGCGCACGGCCGCCGCCGTGTGGTCGATCGTGCGGGTCGCGGCCACCTTGCCGTCGCGCAGGACGATGACGGAGTCGCACGTCCGGGCGACGTCCTCGAGCACGTGCGACGACATGATGACGGCGATGCCGAGCTCGGTCGAGAGCCGGCGCACGAGCGCGAGCATCTCCTCGCGTCCGGCCGGGTCGAGGCCGTTCGTCGGCTCGTCCAGGATCACGAGGCCCGGCGAGTGGACGATCGCCTGGGCCAGGTTGGTGCGCTGCTTCATCCCCACGGAGAAGGTGCGGATCAGCCGCGAGCGCTCCTCCTCGAGCCCGACCTGGAACAGCACCTCGGACGCGCGCAGCACCGCGACCCGGCGGGGCAGGCCGCGCAGCTCGCCCATGTGCACGACCAGGTCGCGGGCGGTCATCCCCATGGGCAGGCAGTTGTGCTCGGGCATGTAGCCGAGCAGCCGCCGCACCTCCCAGGCCGGCTTCGACGCATCGATGCCGAGCACCCGTGCGCGGCCGCTGTCGGCCCGGATCAGGCCGAGCATGACCCGCATCAGCGTCGACTTGCCGGCGCCGTTTGCGCCCAGCAGGCCGACGGCGCGCTCGCGCACCGTGGCGGTGACGCCGTCAAGCGCGACGATGCTGCCGTAGCGCTTGCTGACGCCCTCGATCTCGACGAGCGGCTCGTCGCCGCCGTTTCGGCTCACGCCAGAGATTGTGCCGCAGACATGATCCGCTCCGCCGACTGCGACCCCGCGATCGTGTACGTCACGCCGCCCCGGCTCCACTGGATCACCGAGCCGAGCGTCGTATCGAGCTCATGCGCCCGGATCCCGTTGACCGATGCCGACGGCAGCGCGGAGAGCGCGGTGTTCGCGCCGCTCTTGCGCTGCTCGAGCAGGAACACGGTGCCGAGGCCGCGGCCGTAGGTGACGAGCGCGGCGTGGTGCGAGCCGATGCCGACCGCGCGCACCTCGTGCTGCGGCAGCCCGGCGAGCGTCTCGGGCGCCGCCACGGTGAACCCGACGGCCTTCGAGACGGCGGCCGCGCCGACGGCCGGGGCGATGTGCGGATGCTGCGCCGCCCGGTCGTGCCGGCTCGGCATATGCACGTGCACGATCTTCGTCCCGGCGGGAGGCGTCATGGCGAGCGCGCCGGCCGGCACCGAGCCGAAGCGGATGTGCGTGACGGTGATCGAGATCGCCGCCGTGCTCGACCCGCGCGGGAAGATCGCGAACCGCAGCGGCACGCCGTGGGCGGCGTCCCAGGCCAGGTCGAACTCGCCGAACAGGCCGCCGTTATGGCGCGGCGAGACGTGCACCGAGTAGGCCTTCTGGTCGGCGACGTTGCTCGGGATCGCGCCTGAGATGATCGCGAACTCCGCCGCCCGGGTCAGGGCATGGCTGATGGCGGCGATGGTGGGGGCCTTGTGCTCCGCCGCCGACCCGGACTTCTCGTGGTGCTTCACCGGGAGGACGTAGGCGACGTGGTGCTTGCGGTCGTACAGCGTCACCTGGTGGCCGTCGTAGGCGACCGCGGCCGTGCCGAGCTGCGAGTGCACGACGAGCCGCGCGTGGCCGCCGCCGACCCAGACGCTTCCGGTCGCGCCGGCGAGGAGCGGGTTCGACGAGAGGGTCGTCGAGGTGCCTGCGAGCAGGTGCTGGTCGATCCGGAACTGGGCCGAGACGCCGGTCACCGGCCGGGCTGTGAGCGCGCCGTGAACGGCGCTCGCGAGCGACCGCTTGGGCGGCTTGGCCGCGCCGGCGCGGGTGACCGCGTAGGCGGTGACGGAGATGGCGGAGAGCAGGGCGACCGCGAGGATGAGCCAGCCGACGAGGCTGGTGGCGGACGAACGCTTGATGATGCCCATGGTGCGCTTCCTTCCCGGGTGTGACGGGATGCACGGTATCCCCGGACCTTGAGAGCCGCGTGAGGGCCTCGCCCGCGGTCAGGCGGCGCGCTCGGCCTCGCGCCGGGCGACGGGCGCCTGCTCGATCTGGGCCGCCGTGCGGCCGCCGCGCATGAGCGACGCCGCCGCCGCGATCAGGCAGGCGATGATGGCGAACGCGAACGCGGCGTGCAGGCCGTTTCGGAACGGCGTCGCGATCAGGTCGGGGAAGAACGAGCGGCCGGTGAGGATGGCGCGCTGGTGGGCGGTCAGGGCGTGCAGCACGCCCGGCCCGAGCAGGTGCCCGATCGGGTTGTATCCGAGGAACGCGGCGAAGAGGATCGAGACGGGCGGCAGGTGCGAGATGTGGGCCGCCGTCGAGGCGGGCACCCCGTGGGCGACGAGCCCGGTGTGGATCGTCGTCGGGAGCGTCGCCGCGAGGCCGAGGATCATGAGCGTGAAGAAGATCCCGATCGAGAGCACCTGGGCGGAGTTCTGGAAGGTCTGGTTCATCCCCCCGCCCGCGCCCCGGTCGGCCGCCGGCAGGCTGTTCATCACGCCGGCGCGGTTGGGCGAGGCGAAGAGGCCCATCGAGATCCCGTTCAGCGCCAGGACGGCCGCGAAGACGGGGTAGGAGAAGTTGATCGGGAGCAGCAGGAGGAGCCCGAAGCTGACGGCCGCGCCGAGCATGCCGGCGGTGGCGAAGAGGCGCGAGCCGAACCGGTCGGAAAGGTATCCAGAGGTTGGCCCGGCGATCAGCATCCCCAGGGTGAGCGGGAGCATGTAGATGCCGGCCCAGAGCGGCGTCTGGGAGAAGCTGTAGCCGTGCTGAGGCAGCCAGATGCCCTGCAGCCAGATGATCAGCATGAACATGAGGCCGCCGCGTGCGACCGCCGAGAGGAACGTCGAGAGCGTCCCGAAGGTGAACGCGCGGATGCGGAAGAGCGGCAGCCGGAACATCGGGTTCTCGACGCGGCGCTCGATGAACGCGAAGACGATCAGGCTGACGGCGGAGCCGGAGAGCAGGAGGAGCACGCGCATGCTGGTCCAGCCGGTGGCGTGGCCGTTCGCGGGCCGGATGCCGTAGGTGACCGCGACCATCATCAGCACCAGGCCGAGCGCGAAGGTGATGTTGCCCCACCAGTCGACCGGGGCCCGCTTGCGGATGCCCCGCTCCTCGAGCTTCAGATACGCCCACACGGTGCCGGCGACGCCGACGGGCACGGAGATCAGGAACACGAGCCGCCAGCTGATGGGGGCGAGCAGGCCGCCGAGCACGAGGCCGACGAACAGCCCGCTCACGCCGACGATGTTGTTGATGCCGAGCGCCATCCCGCGCTGGTTGGCGGGGAACGCGTCGGTGATGATCGCGGCGGCGTTCGCGAGCAGACAGGCGCCGCCGAGGCCCTGGACGATACGAAAGACGATCAGGTAGGTCGCGCCCGCGCGGCCCGTCATCCAGGTGACCGTCAGGAACAGCGAGGCGATCGTGTAGATGACGAAGCCGAGGTTGTAGATCTTCACCCGGCCGTACATGTCGCCGAGCCGGCCCAGGCTGACGATGAGCACGCTCGAGACGACCAGGTAGCCCAGGATCATCCACAGCAGGTAGAAGCTGTTCGCCGGGACGAGCGGGTCGAGCTTGATGCCGCGGAAGATGTCCGGCATCGCGATCAGCGTGATCGATGCGTCGAGCGTCGCGAGCAGGACGCCGAGCGTCACGTTCGAGAGGGCAATCCACTTGTACCGGTCGGCAGCCACTGATCCAATTCTACAGGCAAACTGTTCAGGTATGCTGCATATGTGACCGAGCCCGAAACTGTTGCCAGCGAACTGCGCGTCGTCCTTGGCAGGATCGTCCGGCGGCTGCGCGCCGAGCGCGCCCAGCGCCGCGGCATCCCGCTCGCGCAGGTGATCGTGCTCGGCCGCCTCGACCGCGGCGGCCCGTCGGGGATCAGCGCGCTGGCCGCCGCCGAGCACGTGCGGCCACAGTCGATGGCGGCAACCGTCGCCGCGCTCGAGGAATCCGGTCTGGTCGCCCGCACGCCCGACGCCGAAGACCGCCGCCGCGTGGCGATCGACCTGACGCCCGCCGGCCGCGACGTCCTGGCCGCCGACCGGGCGCGGCGCGAAGGCTGGCTGGCCGAGGCGATCCGCACCGACCTGAACGCCCGCGAGCGCAAGGTGCTGGCCGAGGCGACTGGCCTCCTCGCCCGCCTGGCCGGCGACTGACCACCCGCCAAACGGGGTCAGACCCCTTTTGGCGGGTCAGCGCACGACGAAGTTCGCGCCGGCGATCTTCACGTACAGGTCGTCACGCAGCAGGTAGACCGTGTAGCGCCCCGGCGTGAGCGGCACGGCGAAGATGCCGCTCGGGCGCAGCGTGAACGTGCCGTCGATCGCCGAGTGCGTGTAGCGCCAGAGCAGGTACGAGGCGACGAGCGGGTTCGCGCCGCGATGGTAGATGCCGAGCCAGTCCCAGCGATCGCCGGGCGCGTTCTTCACCGTCACGCCGATGGGCTCACCCACCGAGAACACGGGCTTCGTCATGCGCACGACGGGCGGCGCACCCGGCCGTGCGACCCAGAACGGGAACCGCGACCGCGCCTGCCCGTCCGGGCCGAGCAGGACGGCTGCATAGGCGCCCGCCGCCCAGCGCCCGCTCGGGAACGTCACCGTTCCGATCCCGTGGCCGCCGGCGACGTGGCGCTTCGCCACGATCGTGGCTGTCGCGCCGCGCAGGCGCTCGACGGCGACGGCCGTCACCGGCCCGCCGGCATGGAACGAGACCGGCACGGCGTCGCCGATGCGCACCAGCCGGTGCGGCACGGTGACGAGCGCGGGCGGCGCCGCGCCGCGGACGCGGAACGTGGAGACGACCAGGCGGTGGTCGGACGGCCACGGCGCCACGGTGGCGGACGTGCCCGGCGCACCGGGCTCGCCCACGATCGTGCTCGCGATCGCCCTCGCCCCCCGCGAGAAGACGAAGTCGATCCGGTCCTTCGGCTCGCCCAGGAACAGGTCGACGCCCGGGATCGTGCGGTGCGCCGGCCAGGTGAGCCCCGGCGTCTTCACCGGGTTCGGGTGGACGGCCCGGAACGAGTCGGTGAACCCGGACGCCTCGACGGCGGCCGAGACCGGCCAGCGCACCGGGTAGTCGAGCCAGGGCCGCGTGCCGACGGTCGCCTTCGTCCAGTCACGGAACGACGGCGAGTTGAAGTCGCCGGTGAGGAATGTCGGGATGCCGCGCGCGTGCAGTGTGCGAGCCGCCACGAGGTCGGGCTGGATCGCCGGCAGCCGCACGCGCTTCTCCATCGCGATCACCTGCGCCGCGGTCTTGCCGTGCTTCACCCACACCGGCCCGTACGGCGCCGAGGGCAGATGCACGTTCTCCATCGCGACGACGTGACCGGGCGAGACCTCGACGTAGGTGTAGAGGCCGTTGCCGTCCGGCGGGTCGACGAGCGGCAGCCGCGAGACGATCTGCATGCGGATGTCGTAGTAGCGCCACCCGAGCGCGTGCGCGACCTGGGGGATCTCGCCGCCGCCCTCCTCGATGCCGACGACGTCCGCGCCGCTCGCGCGGATGGCGCGGGCGACGAGCGAGGCCTTGATGATCGGGAACTCGTCGGAGATGTCGCAGTTGAACTGGGCGACGCGGATGGTCACCGCGGGCGTCCGCGCAGCGCCGTGCGCCACGGCCGGAGCCGCACCTGCGCCGCCGAGCACCGCCACCGCGGCGACGGCGAGCATCGCTCTTCCCCCTCGCACGGTGGCGAGCCTACCACCGCGCGTGCCCGCCGTCCGCGCCCGTCCCGTAAGATCGGCCGATGGAGGCTCGTAACGAGAGTCGCGAGCCTGCGGTGGGTGCGCGGGTTCGAAAGACGGTCACGATCGTCTTCTCCGACGTGGTCGGGTCGACCGGGCTCGGCGAGCGGCTCGATCCGGAGTCGTTCCAGCACGTGATGAGCCGCTACGGCGGCGAGATGCGGCGGGTGGTCGAGGCGCACGGCGGCCGGGTCGAGAAGTTCATCGGCGACGCCGTCATGGCCGTGTTCGGCGTGCCCGTCCTGCACGAGGACGACGCGATGCGCGCCGTGCGGGCCGCGCTCGAGATGCAGGCCGGCCTGGCGGATCTCAACCGCGAGCTCGACCGCGACTACGGCGTCGAGCTCGGCATCCGGATCGGCGTGCACACCGGCGAGGTGATCACCGACGAGCGCGCGCTCGACCAGGGCCTGATCGCCGGCGACGCCGTGAACGCGGCGGCCCGGCTGCAGGCCTCGGCGCCGACCGACGAGGTGCTGATCGGGCCGGAGACGCACCGGCTGGTGGCCGCGGCCGTGCGCGTGCGCCGCCACGGCGACCTCGAGCTGCGGGGCAAGTCGGGCCGGATGCGGACGTGGCGCGTCGAGGGGCTCGCGCCGGACCGCATTCGCCGGCGCCGCGGCGGGGGGAGCGCGATGGTGGGGAGGCGGCGCGAGCTGGGGGCGCTCCGCCGTCGCTTCGAGAGCTGCGTCCAGACCCGCCGCTGCGTCGTCACGACGGTGCTCGGGCCGGCAGGCATCGGCAAGTCGCGGCTCGTGCGCCAGCTCGTGTCCGAGGTGGAGCCGGACGCGCGCATCGTCGTCGGCCGCTGCCTCCCCTACGGCGAGGGCATCACCTACTGGCCGCTCAAGGAGATCGTCGACGACCTGGGCGGCGTTGCGGCCCTCGAGCGGCTCATGCCCGGCGACGATCAGGACGCCCTCGCAGCGGCGATGGTCTCCGGCGCGATCGGCCGGTCGCACTCGACCGCGACGGCCCAGGACGTGCAATGGGCGGTGCGGCGGCTGCTCGAGGCGATCGCGCGGCCGCAGCCGCTGCTCGTCGCCTTCGACGACATCCAGTGGGCCGAGCCGCCGCTGCTCGACCTGATCGAGTACCTGGCCGGCTACGTGACGAGCGCCGCCGTGGGCGTCGTGTGCCTGGCCCGCGACGACCTGCTCGAACGGCGGCCGTCCTGGGCGACGGCGTTCGGGCGCGGCGCGACGCTGCGGCTGCGGCCGCTGTCCGACACCGACTCGGCGAAGCTCTTGCGCGGCCTCGCCGGCCGCCAGGCGGCACGGCTGCGCCGCTTCGAGATTCTGGCCGCCGCCGAGGGCAACCCGCTCTTCCTCGAGCATCTCGTGGCGATGCGGGCGGACGACCCCGCCAAGGCCGTGCCGCCGAGCATCCAGGCGCTCCTCGCCGCTCGCGTCGACGGGCTGCCGCACCACGCCCGGCGGGTGATCGAGGCGGGGTCCGTCGAGGGGCGCGAGTTCCGCCGCGTCGTCGTCGAGGCGCTGCTCGCCGACCACCCGGACGTCCGCGTCGACGCCGGCCTGGCCGACCTCGAGCGGCGCGAGCTGGTGCGCCCGGCACGGCGCGAGGTTGCAGGCGACGGCGACTACCGCTTCACCCACCTGCTCGTCCGCGACGCGGCCTACGAGCTGATCCCGAAGCGGCGCCGGGCCGAGCTCCACATCGGCTTCGCCGCCTGGCTGCGCGGGCCGGCCGCCGAGGAGCGCGAGCTCGACGAGATCATCGGCTATCACCTCGAGCGGGCCTACACGTACCGGCGCGAGCTGGGCCGGGTCGACACGTTGCCGCACCGCGCGCTCGCGGCCGACGCCTCGGGATGCCTGAGCGCGGCTGGGCGGCGGGTGCTGCGGGCCGGCGACCGGTCGGCGGCGGCGAACCTGCTTCGACGGGCTGTCGCGCTGCGTCCGGCCGAGGATCCCGAGCGGGCGGCGCTCCTGATCGATCTCGGCGGGGTGCTCCGCGAGGAGGGGCGCTTCGACGAGTCACGTCAAGCGCTGGCCGAGGCGCTGCGGGTGGCGGAGGAGCCACTCGCGGCCCGCGGCGAGGTCGAGCGACTGCTGACGCAGCTCCAGGTCGATCCCGACCGGGCCGCCCGGCAATCGGCCCGGCTCGGCGGCCGGCTGACGGGCGCGCTGACCGACGCGGGCGATCACTCCGGGCTCGCCCGGCTGTGGCACCTGCGCGGGTTGCTCGCGTGGATCCAGGCTCAGGCGGGCGACGCGGCCGCCTGCTGGCGAAACGCCGCCGACGAGGCCGGCCTGGCGAACGACGCCCACATGCTCGCGGATGTGCTCAGCTGGGAGGCTGCGGCGGCGAATCACGGGCCGACGCCCGTCGACGAGGCGTTCGCGCGCTGTGGCGAGATCAAGGCGCTCCTGCGTGGCAACCCCTGGGCCGAGGCGCTCGTCGTCCAGCAGACGGCCGGGCTGCACGCGATGCGGGGCGATTTCGATCGCGCCTTCGCGCTGCTCGACGAGGCGCAAACCGCCCTTGACGGGTTCTCGCCGACGGTCGATTCGGCGGTCTCGTATCCGGAGGTATTCGTCGCGATGCTGGCCACCGATCCGGCGCGGGCCGAGCGGCATCTGCGCGCGGGACGCCGCCAGCTGGAGGCGATGGGCGAGCGTGCGGTGCTCGCGTCGACCGAGGCGCTGCTCGCGCGGGTGGTGCTCGCACAGGGGCGCGACGCCGAGGCCGACCGGCTCGCGCGCCGGGCGGCCCGGCTGACGACGGACATGGACGCCGCGCCGCAGTCGCTCTGGCGGCGAGTCCGGGCGATCGTCCTCGCGGGGCGGGGGCGCGCGCGCGAGGCCGAGCGATTGGCGGGCGACGCGGTGGCGCTCATCGGCCGCACCGACTACCTGAACGAACATGCCGAGGCGCTCGAGGATCTCGCGTGCGTGCATGACGTGGGCGGCGGTGCCGACGCCGCTCGGCGAGCGCGCGCGGATGCGATGGCGCTCTACAGACGGAAGGGAAACGTCGTCTCGGCCGTCCGGTTAGAGCGAATGGTGACAAGTCGCGCATCGGCGTGAGACACTCGTCATCGCACGGAGAGGATTCGTCATGCATCCCAGGGTTGATCAGGAACTGGTTCTCAGCGACGACCGCAAGACCGTCACGGTCACGGGGCCGATCGAGGACTGGCAGAACGATGAGGCGGCGGCGGTCTTCAGCGTCGTCATCTCCCAGGCGTCGGGGAACGGCGCAGGGCCGACCACCGCGATCGGTGCGTCGACGCTCACCTACGAGCCCGACGCGGACAGCTGGACCGCCGAGGTCCGAGTGACCCGCAACTCCATGCAGTTCCACCAGGGCAACGCGACCGCGCGGGCGTGGGCGACCATCGCCAAGCCCGGCGGCGGAGCCGAGTCGTACGAGTGGACGGTCCCGACAGCGCTGAAGAGGCCTTAGCCCCAGGTGCATCCCAAGATCAACAGAGTGCAGTTCCTCGACCCGGACCTGCGATCGCTCACGGTCAAAGGCCCGATCGAGGACTGGGAGGACGACGACTTCGTCGCCGTGTTCACGGTGGTCGTCTCACAGATCGATCCGGACGACGGCGTCGTCACCGCGATCGGCGCGGGCGCCGACGTCTACCGTCGCGGACAGTCCACGTGGGACGCCGAGGCGGCGGTTGCCGACCCGTCGACGCACCTCCACGAGGGCGGCGCCGTGGTCGCGGCCTGGGCGACGATCGCCTCGCCCGACGGCGGCGCCGAGATGTACGCCTGGACGCTCCCGGTGATGCTCAAGGCCGCTCGCGGCGAGGGCTCCACCACCGACTCTAGTCCCTGATCACCCAGAAGAGCGCGGCCGGTCGCTGGGCGATGTTGCGCCAGCCGCGGATGCTCGACCGGTCCGCGAGCAGCGCTTCACCCTGGCGCAGCACTGGCCGGCCGCTCGTCAGCTGCACCTGGACGAGCCCGCCGATGACGGCGACGAGCTCGCTGCCCTTGTGGGCCACGTTCGGCGTCGCGGTCGCGCCCGGGGCGAGCCGCACCAGGTAGGCGCGCAGCCCGGCCTCGGGGTCGTCGAGCAGCGGGATGGGGTTGCCCGTCGGCGTCGCGGCCGGGTCGTCGCGGCGGCCGAGCCGGTAGCCGGGCGAGACGTGCCCGCGCAGGAGCTCGTCGACGGTGATGTTCAGGTTCGCGGTCAGGGTGAGCAGCGTCTCGAGCGAGAGGCCGCGCTGGCCGCGCTCGGCCTGTGAGATCGCGCTCGCCGAGACCTCGGCGAGCCGGGCGAGCTGGGCCTGGCTCAGCTGGCGCTGCATGCGCACGGCCCGAAGCGCCCCGCCCAGCCGGGCCGCCGCCGGCGCCTGGGTCAGCTCCGGCTTCCCGTCGACGAGTCGGTAGTGGTAGACGCTCCCCTGCACGCCGACCGGCCGGCCCTCGGCCTTCGCGATGCGGAGCCGGCCGTCGCGGACGACGAGCACGCACTGGGTCACGTCCTCGACGTCGCGCCGCAGCGGCTCGAAGCGCTCGCCCTGCGACAGCGTCCAGTACGCGATCGCGCCGACCTCGAGCAGGAGGGGGCAGCAGCGGGTGAAGAACCGACGGGCCATGTCGGTGCCCCAGCGTGCCGCCATGTCGTCGAGCGGGTCGAACAGGAGCAGCGTCCGCGCCTGCGGCTTGGAGCGGCGGCGGATCTCGTTCAGGAGCGCTCCGGCCTCGGCGAGCGGCGTCTGCGGGCGCGCGTCGATGACGCCGAGGGTGGGGTAGTCGCGGTGGATCGACGCCGGGTCGAGCGTGAGCGAGACGTAGGCGGCGTGGTCGTACGGCTCGCTGTGCGCGGCGATGGCGGCGAAGAACGGGAGGGCCGTATCGGTGCTGTCGGGCTCGAAGACGACGTTGTCGCCCCAGTAGAGACCGTGCAGGGCGCGGTCCAGGTCGGCAACGCCGGTGCTGGCGACGGGGTAGTGGGGGCCGTCGTCGTCCGCCACGGATGCGCTATGAAGCGTTGCTGTCGAGAATCGTGATTTCCATGACGATCGCTCTAGGTTAGACCGCGACCAGAAACGAGAGGAGCGATTTCATCATGGAAACCATCATCGTGGCACTCGACGGGACCGAGTCGGAGCGCGCGCTGCCGGCCGCCCAGGAGCTCGCGAAGCAGTTCATGTCGCGTATCGTCGTCGTTCACGTCAACCAGCTCGTCCCCGGCGCCCGCGGCGGCCGCTTTTCGTCGCATGTGGACGAGGACGACCGCACCGCCCGGCTGCACGAGGTCGTCGCCAAGCTGCGCGCCGACGGCTTCGAGGCCGACCTCGAGCTCGCGGCAACGTCGCTCGCTCATCCGGCGACGGTGATCGCCCGCAAGGCGAAGGAGCACGGCGCCGGCGCCATCGTCATCGCCACCCGCGGCCACAAGCCGGTCGTCGGCGTGCTCGCGTCGAGCGTGACGCAGCGGCTGCTGCACGACGCGCCGTGCCCCGTCATGGTGATCACCCCGTCGACCACGCGCGAGACGTTCCATGCGGTGCGCCGCCAGGAGCCCGTCGCCGCGTGATCGCCTCGGCAGGCAGAATCGGCGGGACGCGCAGGATCGTCGCCCCGACGCTCGCCTATCTGACGCCGCTCGCGGGCGCCCTCGTGGCGCTCGCGGCCGGCGTCGAGACGCGCAAGGTGGTCGCGGCAGTTGCCGCGGCGGCCGTGGTCTGCGCGGTCGTGCGGGCGGTCGTCGAGCACATGCGGATCGAGGCGGACAGGGAGCGCGCGGACGAGTGGATCGCGATGCGTGCGGGCTGGCCGCCCGAGGACGAGCTCCTGCGCGCCCGCATCGACGAGCTGCTCGATCCGACGTTGCGCGGTGCCCTGGCCTACTCGTTCCGGCGGATCGCGCAGGACGCACTCAGCACCGACAGGGTCGTCTCGCCGGCACGGCTCAACCGGCGCACGCTCCGCCCGCACGCGCCCGTGCTCATGGCCGTCGCCGACCGGCTGGCCGATCGGGCGCGGCCGGTCTCCCCGCGCGGCGTGGCCCTGGCGTACCGGCTGGTCACGGCCGGTGCTGGGCCGTTGTACCTCTCCCACCGAGACGACGAGCTCGGCCCGAAGCTCCAGACGACGCTGGCCGCGCTCGAGGCCGACGATCGGGCCTAGAAGCCGCTGCGGGGGTCGCTATCGCGCCCGGACCACACGTCGCCCCGCCGCTCCGCGCGGTTGTCGGCAGCCATGCCTTCGATGTCGCCCGAGATCACCTCGCGCTCCTCAAACGAGCCGCTGCGCGCCTCGTCCTCGGCGCGCTTGATCGCCTCGTCGTCCGACTGCTTGCGCTGTTTCGAGAACCACTGACGTATTCCCATGTCGACTAGCTTCCTCCGTTCGATGTGCCGACGTCAGCCCGCGGTCGTGTCGCCGGGAGGCGGCGGCTCCGCCGCGGCCGAGTCGGCCCCGTAGTCGGCCTGCAGCTCCTCGGACAGCTCGCCCGACCCCGTCTCGGGCTCGGTGTCGGCCGGCGCGTGGCCGGCTGCCACCACCTTGGTGCCCTTCTGGGTGAGCCGATCCATGAGTCGGTCGAGCCAGTTCATGGCGGGGAGTGTAGAGGTTGCACAGCGCGACCGCGTGTGGGAGAGTGACAGTTCGCACAAAGGGTCGATGGGAGGGGTGCACGATGACCCGATGGCGGTGGGGCCGAGCTCTTGCGCTGGCGGCGCTTGCGACCGGTGCCGGAGTGGCCTCGGCGCAGGCGGCGACGCCGGTCGCCAACGGCGGGTTCGCGTGGGTCGCGCCGAACGCCCGCATCGTCACGGCCCTGCCGGACGGGTCGCATCGCGTGCAGGTGAGCCACGGCCCGGGCAAGGACCTCGACCCGGCGTACTCGCCCGACGGCAGCCAGATCGCGTTCGACAGCACCCGCACCGGGGGCGGCGACATCTACGTCATGAACGCCGACGGGTCGGGCGTCGTCCGGCTGACGACCAGTCCAGCCGAGGACAGTCAGCCGGCCTGGTCGCCGGACGGAAACCGGATCGCCTTCACCCGCTGCGGATCGACGGCTTGCCATATCTGGGTGATGACGAGCGCCGGGGCGAACCAACATCCGGTCACGAACAGGGGCGGCGCTCTCGAGACCGATCCGGCCTGGTCGCCGGACGGGCATCTGATCGCATTCAGGGCGATCCTGCTGGGCGCTCTCTGCAACCGGATCTGGGTGGTGCATCCCAACGGCACCGGTTTGCGGGCGTTGACGTCGTGCCACCGCCAGAGCGTCGGCGGGACGCAGGACTTCAACCCGACGTGGTCGCCGGACGGGGGACGGGTCGCGTTCGATCGGTCGTACGACGCCACCCTCCGGGTAACGATCGATCGGATCATGGTCATGAACCGCGACGGCTCGGGGAAGCACTTCATCACCCCGCTTGCGATGTCCGCGTCAGATCCGGCCTGGTCGCCGGACGGCGGCCAGATCGCCTTCTCGCGCACGATTCCGCACGAGATCGACACGATGGTCATGCGCCCGGACGGCCGTGACGCGATCCTCGTTGTCCGGCATACCCGCGAGCCGGCGTGGAGGCCGGTCGCATGCACGATCACGGGCACGAGCCGGCCCGACCGGCTCGTCGGCACGCCCGGGAACGACGTCATCTGCGGCCTGGGCGGCGGCGACATGATCGCCGGGCGGGGCGGCCAGGACGTCATCTCGGGCGGCCGCGGAGCCCATGACACGGTCTCGTACCAGTGGATGCCGAGGCCGGGCCTTCGCGTTCGTGTCGCATTCCGTGCCTTCGCTCGAGGCACCGAGTTCCTGTCCGGGATCGAGGACGTGATCGGCTCGCGCTGGGAGGACGACACGATCCACGGCGGGGACGTCCCGAACATCCTCCGCGGCATGGCCGGCGCTGACTTCGTGATCGGCGGCCCAGGACGCGATCACCTCTACGGCGGCCCTGGCGACGACACGGTCGACGGGCACGACGGCATGCCGGGCGACGTCGTCCATGGCGGCGTCGGTCTCGACGTGTGTCACGCCGACGTGGGCGATCTCGTGCGGAGCTGCGAGGTCGCCCGGCAGTAGCCTGCCCGCGTGCGCATCACCGATATTCGCGCGACGCCGGTCAATATCCCCTTCCACGCGCCGTACCGCTACGCGCTCGGGTCGACCGCGTCGGTGACGAAGACGATCGTCGAGGTCGAGACCGACGAGGGCATCACCGGCATCGGCGAGGCCGCCGACGGCGACCGCTCGGTCACGATCGCGCGGCTGCGCGACCGGCTGATCGGACTCGATCCGTGCGACCTGAACGAGTGCGAGCACCGGTGCGTGCCCGACCTGCACTACTCGCTGTGGGAGCGGCTGACCGCCGACCGGCGCGGATTCGGCGCGATCGAGATGGCGCTCTGGGATCTGCGCGGGCGGGCCGAGGGGCGGCCGCTGCACGCGCTGCTCGGCGGGGCCGTGCGAGACGAGATCGCGTTCACCGAGTACTTCTCGTTGCGGCTCGCGCGCGACGGGGCCGGCGGCGAGAGCACGCCGGCCGACATCGCCCGCTACTGCGCGCGGATGATCGAGGAGCACGACGCGCCGACGTTCGAGGGCAAGATGGCGACGATCGACCTCGACACCGAGATCGCGATGGTGCGCGAGGTGCGGGCCGCGATCGGCGAGGAGCGCATGCTGCGCCTCGACGCGAACGGCGGCTGGACGGTGGCGACCGCGCGCGAGGCGCTGCGGCGGCTGGAGCCGTTCGGGATCCGCAACATCGAGGAGCCGACCAACACGCTCGAGGAGATGGCGCGGCTGCGGCCGCACACGTCGATGTCGTTCTCGGCGCATCACGTCGACCTGCGCCGGGCGGTCGACCTGGGCGTGCCCGACTTCTTCGTGCTGAACCTGGTGGAGCTGGGCGGGATCCGGCGCACGGTCGAGTTCGTGCGCGCGTGCGAGATGTTCGGGATCGGGTTCTGGTTCCACAGCGGCGAGACAGGCGTGGCCAGCGCCGCCTACCTGCACGTCTCGGCGGCGCTCGAGCCGATCCGCGAGCCGAGCCAGGCGCTCTTCCACTGGGCGGCCGACGACGTGATCGAGCAGGGGCCGTTCTGCCCCCGCGGCGGGCTGGCTGGCGGTGCCGACGGGGCCGGGACTGGGCGTGACACTCGACCGGGCCGCGCTGGCGCGCTGCCACGAGCGCTACCTGCGCGAGGGCGAGTACCCCTCCGGCGATGCGTCGCGACCGGAGCAGCGGTTCGGCAGTTTCGGCGGGCTCACCCGCCGGTGAGCCTGTCAGCTAGCTCGAGTACGCCCGGCTGGCGTCGGCGACCTCGCTCGCGCCGTGCAGGGCGCCGATGGCCTCGGCGCTCGTCATCGGCTGCGAGAACATCGGGTAGTCCTGCGACGTCGCCGACTTCTGCTCGTCCGCGCTCGTGGCGGCGGTGCAGTCGGTGAGCGTGATGACGTCGTAGCCCTTCTCGTAGGCCGAGCGCATGGTCGACTCGACGCAGCAGTTGGTGAGGAAGCCGCCGAGCATGACGGTCTCGATCTCGCGGCTGCGAAGGATGAAGTCGAGGTTCGTGGTCGCGAACGTGTCGAGGCCGCGCTTGCCCTCGACGACGATGTCCTCGCCCTGCGGGGCCATCTCGTCGCAGATCTCGGCGCCCCAGGTGCCCTTGACGAAGGCGGTCGAGTCGATCACGCCCTTGAGGATCCCGTAGACCTTGTCCTGGTTTCCGAGCTCGCCGTAGCCGGGCGCGAAGGTGATCGGCGCGTGGATGACGGTGGCGCCGGCCTTGCGCGCCTCCTCGGCGATGCGGCGCGAGTTCGCGAGCATGCCCGAGTCGTCCATGACGCCCTTGACGGCGTCGTGCAGGGCGCCCCCGTCGCTCGTGAAGTCGTTCTGGTACTCGATCAGGACGACGGCGGTCTTTGCGGGGTCGACATCCATGGTGGCCTCCGGTGCGCGTGGTGGAGTTCAAATGTAGCGTTCCGAATGCGCCCCACGCACTCGCGTGTGGGGTGCGGCGGGCGGTGCCCACCGCACCCGCTGAGAAGTGGTCACGGCATCATGGTGAACCCCCGGCCTTCAAAACCGGCAGGGCCGTGGTAGCCCCACGGTTGATAGGTTCGACTCGTGCGCCGCTCTGTTTGGCGGATGCGGCATTGTTGAGCAAAAACTGCCATCCCTGAGTGCGTCGAGCGCGCTGGCGATCGGGGTCCGTCGTGATGTCACCTACTACGTCGCAGGTGGCAGGGTCCCGTTCTTTCGGGTGGTGAGGAAGTCGTAGCCAAGGCTGTCGTCGCTGCACTAGGCCACGTGCGCCCTGCAAGGACTGTCCGTGCCTGGTGACCGCCGTCGTCACGGTTCGCGTACCAGGAGTCACCTCGCGTCGTGTGACTACTGGAGGGCGGGCGGCGTCATCGGGACCCCGCGGGCCCTAGTCCGGGATGTCCGGCCGTCTCCACCAACGAGCACAACGTCGAGATCAACCGCATCTCGTCGACCGTCCTCGCCCGCGCCTCCAGCAGCCCCGGCGCGCAGCACAGGTACGCCAGGCTCCGCGCGCGGCTGATCGCGACGTTCAGGCGGTTGCGGCTGAACAGGAACGCGATGCCGCGGGGGACGTCCTCGCCGCTCGACGTCGCCATCGAGAAGATGACGACCGGCGCCTCCTGGCCCTGGAAGGCGTCGACCGTGCCGACGCGGACGTCCGTCCGGCAGCCGCTGGTGAAGCAGCCGGACCTGTGCGTTGTACGGCGCGACGACCATGATGTCGGCGGCCGTGAGCGGGCGCGTGACGCCCGTACTGGTCGGTCATCGCCGTGCCCACGAGCTCGGCGATCTGAGCACGCGATCCGGTCGGCCTCCTCCGGGCTCTGCGAGCCGTTGCCGGTGTGCTCGACCGGCAGGTACCGGATCCCCGTGCCGGCGCCCGTCGTCTGCAGCGCGCACGACGCGTGGCTCGAGAGCCGGCCCTCGTACACCTCGTCCGAGATGAACCGGCACACGTCCGGGTGCATCCGCCACGTCTCGGTGAGGAAGACCCCGCGATCCTCCGGGACGGTCGCGTGGATCGCCGAGCAGATGCTGGAGCACGCTCGCGTTCGTCCCCGGCGGGTGCGTCGCCTGCGACACCTGCGCCAGCTGGAGTGGGTCGCCGAGCAGGATCAGGTTGCGCGCGGCTGTGCCCGCGGCGAGCGCGTCGGCGAGCGAGAGCTGACCGGCCTCGTCGATGACGAGGTAGTCGAGTTGGTCGATCGAACGTCCTCGGGCGCGAAGAGCCACGTCGTGCCGGCGACGAGTCGATACGCAGGATCCAGGCAGTCCGCGTTCTCGCTCGACGTTCTCGACCTGGCCACCGTCCGGCACGCGGCCCGCTGGATGCGCCGCGGTCTTGCGCGCGCCGCGGAATCGGACTCCGCGCTCGTCGGGCGGCCTTCTCGATCTCCTCGACGAGCTTGTTGATCGCGCGGTGGCTGAGCGCGGTCACACCGACCCGATGCCCCTGATCGATCAGATCGACGATGAGCCTCGCGCCGGTGTACGTCTTGCCGGTCCCCGGCGGCCCCTGCACGAGCAGGTAGCTGCGGTCGAGCGCGCGGGCGAGCGCCTGCTGCTCGGCCATGTCAGTCGTCTGGATGGGAACACCGACTGGGCGGTCGGAGAATCGCGGCAGGTTCGCGGCGAGCACCTCGTGCAGCGCCGCGTAGCGATTCGTCGAGTCGCTCACGGACAGCCGCGATCCGCATCAGCGCGGCGCGGTGCGCGCGGGTGTCGATCGGCTGTTGCGGGATCAGGGCGCGCGGCGGCGGCTCCGTCCCGAACCTCTGCCCACGGACGACCAGCGTGCAGGCGTCGTCGTCGATCGCCGAGACCGTGACACCTTTCCCCGTCGCCGGATCGATCAGGGTGCCAGCCTCGAGCTTGTGCTGCTGCTCGGGAAACCGCAGCGTCACCGCGAACATCTTGTTCGGCTGCGCCTGCGGCGGTCCGTCGGGCTCGAGCCCGCCGATCGGCTCGGCGTCCGCGATCAGCTCCTCGCTCTCCATGTCAATCATCGAGAACCAGCGCCACCATCCCGGCCGTGCCTCGCGGCGGTGGTACTCGAGGAGCTCACCGGCCACCCAGCGGACGCTGCCCGGCTCGGCACCGGTGACCAATTCGAGGCGGAGCTCCTCGCGCGCCGTCGCCTCTTCGGGAGTCTCCGTGGCGAGGTCCTTGTGCGGCACCGGCGCCAGCCGCTCGGCGTCGGCCGGCCGCACCGAGACGAGCCAGTCGCGCAGCGCCAGCGTGGCCCGGCAGTCCTCGTCGTTGTAGCGCGCGATCCCGTCGAGCTCGGCACGGTCGTCCGTCTCGACATACCGCTCGTACCCGAGCACCGCGTCGGCGCCCGAGCCCATGTCGGCCGAGCGCCGGAACCCGGCGAGCGCCTCGATCTGCTTCAGCGAGTACGACTCGACGCCGACCCGCATCGACTGGCGCACGACGGTCAGAAGGTCGACCATCACCCTCCGCCGCAGGAGCTCGTCGACCTCGAGCTCGCGGGTCGCATGCGCCGCCATCAGGCGCGTGAGCGCGCCCGGTTCCGCCGGGCTGTAGTGGTAAACGTGCATGTCCGGATGGGCCTCGAGCCGGGCCATCAGGATGTCGACCACCCGCTGAAACGCCTCGCGCTCCTCCTCGATCGAGTGCGCCCAGATCGGCTCGTACCGCCACCCGTCGTCCTCGGCCAGGAGGAGGCCGAACAGGAACGTGAGCTCGCGGGCCGGAGTCCACAGCGGATCGCCCTCCAGGTCGAACATCACGTCGCCGGGAGACGGATCGGGTAGGCGCGCGAAGCCGCGTTCCGACTCGAGCGGAAGCAGCTCGTAGGGCGGTACCGCGAGGGTGTCGGCCTCGACCTGGAGTCGCGCCTGCTGATGGAGGTTCGCGAGCGTCGCCGGTCGCAGCTCCGGAACCTGTGCGCCGCGGGCGAGCGTCGCGAGTGCGCCGCGCGTTCCGACCCCTCCCACCGACAAGCGGTCGACCTGGCTCCGGCTGATCCACGCGACGAGCGAGAGGTGATCCTCGTCCCGCCACCACGATTCGCACTCCCGTCGGTACTCGCAGAAGCCGCAGTGCTCGCACGGGTAGGGCGTCGTCGGCCGCTCGCTCTGCGCCGCCGCCTCGAACCCCGACCGCGCTCGGCGGAAGTACGGCGCCACCTCTCGCAGCCGGATCGTCTCGCGCAGGCCCGAGCCGAGCTCGAGGTGCGCGAACACCGGCGCAACGCCCTGCACGCCGGCGACGCCCTCGCTGTAGAAGCACAGCTGGAGCACGTGCGAGGGTGCGGCGTGCGATCGCGCGAGCTTCGTGTCGACCACCTCGTACGACCAGTCGCCCAGCGCGGATGGCGCCTCGACTCGCTCGACGAAGTCGGCCAGCCCACGCCACGCGCCGACCACGAACGCGCCCTGGTAGATGACGTCCGCCCCTTCGCGCATCAACTCGGCAGTCCGTGCCGCCGCGGTCGTGAAGTCGCCGGATCGCCCGACCTCGTGTACGTCGCGCCCGGCGGCCCGCAACCGCTCGAGGTACTCCGCCTCGTGCTGGTCGCCCTTCGCGAAGATCAGGTTCGCGTAGGCGCTCGCGACGTACGCCTTCGGCCGCTCGCCCTTCGCGATCGCACGCGACAGCGCCGACGCGTGGGCGCACGCGAGGTACTCGGTGAGATCCGAAGGCGAGAACCGCAGCTCGCCGTCAACGCTCTGCATGCCGCTCCGGATCGTAGGCGCCTCCGCCGACAGCCGGAGGGTTGCCCTCTACGTCGTCACAGTCACCGTCACCGTCGGCCCCGGCAGGGTGATGGTGATCGGGGGCCCGTTCACCGTCGTGGTCGGCCCGGTGACGGTCCGAACGACGGTCCGCACCGTCGTCACCGTGCTGTGCAGACGTCGTCGTCTGCGTGTCCGTGGTCGGCACGGACACGGTCACCGGCACCGAGACCGTGCGGTTCACGTCCACCTTGACCGGGACGGTCTTGCCCTTGACCACTGTGGTCGCCGGCAGCCGGACGGTGCGCGCGGGGATGTGCACGGTCTTGCCCTTCACCTTGACGGTGACAGCGGGCGTGGAGATGAAGCGGTTGCCGTCGATCGTGATCACGTGGCCCTTCAGCTTCACCGTGCTGCGTGAGGACGGCCGCATTGGCGTGACCGCCCACCATGCCGCCCAGCCAGAAGCCGCCGACGATCAGCGCGAGCGCGGCGACGAACGCGGGGACTGCGTGCCACGGGCGCATCCGCAACAGGGCCGCGGCCATCCATCCGTCCCGCTCCCGCAGCCGCTCGCGGACGTCGTCGATCGCCAGCGCGATTGCGGGCAGATGCGGCCTCCGCCCCTGCCAGCCACGCGTGTTGTCGTGCAGGCGGTCGCGCACGCCGTCCAGGTTCGGGCGTCGGCCCCGCAGGCCGCGTGTCCACGTCCGCAAGCCCCTTCCCCGGTCGCGGAGCCCGTCCATGGCGTCCAGCAGGCGACCCTTCAGGTCTTCGAATCGGCCTCCCATACGAAGTGCCAGACTCTACCAGCCTCGCCTTTTCAGACTGACGGGTTATCTCCGCAATTTGCGGACCCCACGACTTGCCGCTCATGCGTAGGCCGAGAGCTGGAGCAGCTCGGCGTCGAGCTCGAGCCCGGTGGCCGCGACGAGCTTCGTCGCCGCGCGCAGGTCGGTGCCGAGCCCTGCCGACCGCCGCCGGGAGAGGGGTACGAGCGAGAGCCGGTGCAGCATCCGGTTCACGGGCTCGATCCCGGCGGCGGGCCGGTCGAGCTGGTCGAGGGCGTCCATCAGGTAGCCGTCGAGCAGCTTGCGGTGGTGCTCGGCGTACGCGTCGGGCCGCGACAGGTAGTCGAGGCACGTGTGCCCGTCGGGCAGGACGAGAATGACGCCGCACTGGCCGGGCCGGGCCGGGAACGCCTCGCGCAGCTCCGCGCAGCGCCGCCTCGTGGTGCGAGAACAGGTCGGCGTGGGCGCCGGTGGGCGACTCGACGCCGCGGCGGTGGGACTGCTCGTCGATCGCCTGCCACACCTCGTGCTGGGCGACGCCGCGGACGAGCGCGTCGACTCCCGAGCGCCCGCGCCTTGCGCAGGCGCAGCTCCGGCCCGGCCGTGTGCGCCGCGGCGGCGAACGCGGCCGAGCGCATGCGCCAGCGGCCCGACCTCGACGCAGCTCACCGGGATCGGCGTCCGCGACTGCGGCGCGACGCAGCACGGTCAGGTTGAGGATCCGGTTCTGCTTCGCGCCGACGAGCTCCTCGCCGTCGTAGAGCAGCACGCGCTCGTCGAGCGGGTTCTCGACCACGAGCTCGGGCACCGTCCCGTCCGGCCCCGTCTCGGTCACGCGCAGGCCGCGGCGCAGGCCGTCGGCGAGCGTCGCGTACGCGGCCTCCGGGTCGCGGCGCGGGAAGAGCGGGACGACGGTGATGCCTCGGTGGATGGTCGGCTCGTCGAGCTGGGCGGGCAGGGTGATCGGCATCTGGGCGGCGGCCTCCTCGGTGATTCGGGCGGAGGAGACGTCCGCCGGAGCGGCGCGATCCTTACACGCCCCGCCACCGGTCGACCTCGGCCTGCAGGTCGACGGGCAGCGCCCGCAGGTAGCCGAGGGTGACCAGCCGGAACCCCATCGCGACGTCGGAGACGCCGAAGCGCCCGGCGAGCGCGATCGGGTCGGGGCCGTCGCGGTCGGCGGCCTCGCGCACCATCGCCTCGGGCATCAGCAGCTCGGCGGCGAAGCGGTTGGCCTCGCGCTCGCGGGCGCGCTCGCCCCCCTGGGCCGTCTCGACGTCGGCCGGGCGGCACAGCACCGCCGCGCCGTCGGAGTGGAGCAGGTGGTGGCCGATCTCGTGGGCGACGGTGAACCGGCGCCGCGGCCCGGGCTCGTCGCGGCGCACCCAGATCTCCCACCGCGCCGGCAGCAGCACGCCCGAGAGCTGGCCCGCCGGCGCGACGCCCGCGATCGGGGCGAGGTCGTCCGCGGCGCGGACGCGCAGCCGGCACAGGCTGGCGGCGAGCTCCTCCACGTCGACCGGCGGCACGGTGGCGGCATAGACGCCGCAGAAGCGGCCGAGCGCCTCCCGCGCCGCCGCGAGCTCATCCATCGGCGCCGGTGAACAGGTCGTCGATCTCGGCCACGCGCGCCGCGCCATCCGACGCGTCGGCCACGGCAGGCGGCGGCGCCATCGACGGGGCCGCGCGAAGAAACGCCGCCTGCGGCCTGAACCCGGAGGCCGGTGGGACCACCCGCCGGCCCAGCTCGAGCACCGCCTCGGGCACGTCCAGGATCCGCGCCAGCGCCGCCACCACCGGCGGGCGCACCCGCGCCGCTGCGAGCTGCCCGGTCTCGAGCCCGTGCACGTGCTCCTCGACCTGCGCCCGCGCCTCGGGATGGCCGAGCGCCTCGGCCAGCCGCGTGACCAGCGCGCCCCGCGTCGTCCCGCTCCGCGCCCGCAGCGCCGGCAGGAGCTCCGGCCACGCCCGCGGCGGCTCGCTGCGCGGGTCGGCGGCCCGCGCCGCCACCTCCTCGGCCGTGACGTCGGCACGCGGGTGCGCCGCCAGGTAGGCGGCGAGCATGCCCGCGAGCGGCTCGCGGTCGGCCTCCGCGGCGGCGGCGATCGCGGCCGCCGGGTCGGGTTGCTCGCCCCGCTCCCAGGCGGCGGCGAAGTCGGCGAAGGCGCGCTCGGCGCTCATCGCTCCAACACTCTCGCGCAGGCGTTTCATGGCACGGAAGAAGATCACATCGACGTTGCCGGGCGTTGTCTCCAGCCGCTCCGCGATCTCGGCACCCGTCAGCCCCTCCCACAGCCGCCCCCACACGACCGTCGCGCTGCCGCTCGTCCAGCGCGGCCAGGAGCTGGCCGGCGACCTCCTCGGCGGCGACCGCGTCGTAGCCGTCCTCCTCGGCCGCCACGTCGGCGAGCTCGTCGAGCGGGGCCGCGGCCGGCTTGCGGCGTCCGTGGAAGGTTGCGATGACCTTGCGGGCCATGTGGACGAGCAGGCCCGCCGGCGACTCGATCGGCTTCCGGCGCAGGTAGACGACCCGCACGAACCGCTCGTACACCGCCGCCTCCAGGTCGTCGACCACGTCGACCGGCGCCTTCGCCGCGCACACCGCCCGCACAAGCATCCGGTGCCGCTCGAAGACGAGGGCGACGCAGCGCTTGGCGGTCTCGAGCCCGGCGTCGCCCTCGGCGTAGCACTCGCGCGCATGCGCAACCAGCTGCGCGTCTGACATGCGCAGGAGCGCCTCGTGCCGGGTCGGCTGTTCCACCGGCGCAGAATGCTAAGCCACATACGACAGAGGTCGCAGGGGGGCAGGCGGCGCTTACATCAACCCGTGGCCGGGCGGCGGCGCCAGCCCGTGCGCGTGCGCAGGTAGAGCGTCGGCACGAGGAACAGGTTCAGGAGCGTCGAGGTGACCAGGCCGCCGAGGATCACGATCGCCATCGGGTACTCGATCTCGGCGCCCGGGATCTCACCCGAGATCACGAGCGGCACGAGCGCGAGGCCGGTCGCAAGCGCGGTCATCAGGATCGGCGCGAGTCGCTCGCGGGAGCCGCGCAGCGACAAGGTCGATGCCGAACGGCTGGCCCTCCTCGCGCTCGAGGTGCTGGTAGTGGTTGATGAGCAGGATGCCGTTTCGGGCGGCGATGCCGAACACGGTCAGGAAGCCGACCAGCGAGCCGAGCGAGATCACGCCGCCGGCCGCGAAGGCCGCCAGCAGGCCGCCGACCAGCGCCAGCGGCAGGGTCAGGAACGAGAAGGTCGCCACCCGCCAGCTGCCGATACACGTCTGCAGGAGCAGGAAGATGCCGATCGCGGCGGCGAGGCCGAAGGCGAACAGGCGGCCCGCGGCAGCCTCGCGCTCGGCGAACTCGCCCAGCACCTCGGCGTGGTACTCGTGCGGGCATGCGCACGTCGGCGAGCCTGTCCTTCACGTCGGCGACGACCGAGCCCAGGTCGCGGCCCTTCACGTTCAGGCCGACGTCGATCCGGCGCGAGTTGTCCTCGCGCGAGATCTGGTTCGGGGTCGGAGGCGATCTCGACCTCGGCCACGTCGGCCAGGCGCACGTGGCCGCCGCCGGGCGTGTCGAGCGGCAGGTCGCGGATGCTCTGCACGTCGCTGCGCGCCTTGGGAATGCTCCAGGCGATCACGTCGTACACCTTGCTGTTCGCGTGCAGGTCGGAGACCTCCTCGCCGGCGACGATCGTCGCCGCCTGGCGGCGGATGTCGCCCGGCTTCAGGCCGTAGTGGGCGGCCTTCTCGAGGTTCGGGCACGACCTTGATGTAGGGGACGTCGACCTGGAGCTCGGTGCGCAGGTCGACGACGCCCTTGATCCCCCGCAGGGCGTCGTGCACCTGCTCGGCCTTGTCGCGCAGGACCTCGAGGTCCGGGCCGAAGATGCGCACGGTGATCGCCTCGCTCGATCCGGCCAGCACCTCGTCGATGCGCTCGTTCAGGTAGGTCGTCTGCTCGCGGAAGAGCCCGGGGTAGGCGTCGACGGTCGCGCGGATCTGGTCGAGCGTCTTGTCGTAGTCGGCCTTGGGACTCGAGGCTGAGCCAGTCCTCGGCGAAGTTGATGCCGTTGATCTCCTCGCCCTGCACCGCCCGGCCGATGTGCGCGCCGAACCCGCGCACGCCGGGGATGGCGCGGAGGTCGCGGCTGGCCCGCTCGGTGATGCGCACGATCTCCTGGTGGCCCGTGCTCGGCCGCGTCACCCAGAGGGCGAGGAAGTCGCGCTCCTTGAACGTCGGGAAGAGCGACTCGCCGAGGAACGGCAGGCACGGCCACGCCCGGCGACGAGCGTCGCGGCCGTCGCGACCAGGGCGATCGGACGGGGTGCGGATCGACGCGCCGCAGGGCGGCGGTGTAGCCCCGCTGCAGCAGGCGCACGAGCGGCGGCTGCTGCTCCTCGAGCGGCGCCCGCGCCGAGCAGCAGCAGCGCCAGCGCGGGCGTGACCGTGAGCGCGACCACCATCGAGGCCAGCACGGCCAGCCCGTAGGAGAGCACGAGCGGCTTGAAGAACGCGCCCGAGACGCTCGTGACGAAGAACACCGGCATGACGGCGAGCACGATGATGAGCGTCGCGTAGACGATCGCCCGCCGCACCTCGAGCGAGGCCTCGAGCACGACCGACATGACCGCCCGTCGGACGGCCGGCGGCCCGGTTCTGGCGCAGCCGCCGGACGATGTTCTCGATGTCGATGATGGCGTCGTCGACGACCACCCCGACCGAGATCACGAACCCCGCCAGCACCATCGTGTTGATCGTCGCGCCGCGCAGGTAGAGCACGAGCGCCGCCGCCATCAGCGAGAGCGGGATCGCGGCCAGGCTGATGACCGCCGCCCGCCACTCGAAGAGGAACGCGACCAGGACGACGCACGACGAGCAGCGTCCCGAGCAGCAGCGCGTCGGTCAGGTTCGAGATCGAGATCTCGATGAACGTCGGCCGGCCGGAAGATGTGGTTGTCGATCTGGATGCCGGGCAGGCCCGGGCCGCATCTCGTCGAGCGCCTTGTCGACGCCGCGCGTCACGTCGAGCGTGTTCGCCCACGGGAACTTCTCGACCACGAGCATGAGGCCCTGGTGGTCGTTGATGACGGCGTCGCCGAAGAGCGGCTGGTGGCCCCACGCCATCGTCGCCCAGGTCGCCGAGGGCGAGCGGCGTCCCGTCGGCGCTTGTAGCGATCGGCGACGGTGACGCGGGCCAGGCTCGCCGGGTCGAACACGGGCAGCACGTGGTGGATGCCGAGCCGCTGGTTCGGGCTCTCGATGAAGCCGCCGACCCGGTTCTTGGCGGCGTCGGTGTACTTCAGGAGGCCGAAGTCGAGCGCGTCCGACGCCACCGACTGGGCGTCGTCGATCGTGACGCGTGCGCGCTGCAGCTTCTCCGGGTCGAACTGGAGCTGGAGCTGCTTCCAGCGGTCGCCCCAGACGTTCACGTTGGCGACGCCGGGCACCGCCATCAGCCGCCAGCGGATCGTCCAGTAGGCGATCATCGAGAGGTCGGTCAGGCTCGTAGTGGTCGGACGTGAGGCCGATCTTCAGCGCGCGGCTCGTGGCCGAGAGCGGCTGCAGCACCCACGGGATGCCCGCCGACGCCGGCAGGCTCGGGATCGCGATCGCGACGCGCTCGTTCACGAGCTGGCGGGCCTCGAGGCTGTCGGTGCCGCGCTTGAAGAAGAGCGTGATCGCCGACAGGCCCGGGACGGTCTTCGAGCGCATCATGTCGAGCCCCGGCGTCGAGTTCAGCGACTGCTCCATCGGGATCGTGATGAGCTGCTCGACCTCCTCGGTCGACATGCCGAGCCCCTCGGTCTGCACCTCGACGAACGGCGGCGCGAACTCGGGGAAGACGTCGACCGGCATGTCGCGCACGCGCGTCGCCCCGAGCACCATCATCCCCACCGCCAGCGCGACGACGATGAAGCGGAACTGCAGGCTCGACCTGACGATCCAGCGCATCATCGGGAGCGGCTGGGGCGTCACTCGCCCTTCGATCTGGAACTCGGTGCCGAGCAGCTCCTGGCCGCCGACGCTCACGATCTCGGTGCCGGCCGGCGGGGCCGCTCTTGAGGACGGCGACGTCGCCGTCGACCTCGTCGATCACGATCGGGGCGCGCACGAACGTCAGCGGCCCGGTCTGCGTGTACACCCACGAGCCGCCGTCGATCCAGTAGATGACGGCCGAGTACGGGACGGTCTCGTCCGCCGCCACCGCCCTTCTGCGCCAGCTGCGACGCGCAGCTGCTGTCCCTGGTGGCACGCCGACCGGCGCCGTCGAGGCGGTAGAAGCGCGCGCCGCCGCCCCCGGCGACGCCCGCGGGCGGCGACCGGGCGGCGCGACCAGATCCTCGCCGCCGAGGCCGAGGATGCGCGCCGGGCGTGACGGGTCGACGGTGCCTGCCGTCGCGCCGGGCAGCGTCACGCGCACCGCGACACTGCCTCCACCGTCAGTCGCCACGACCGTTCCTGGGACCACCAGGCGTGCGATCGACCTGCGCCGACCGCGACCGTGGCGGTCTCGAGCCCGATGCGCTTGGCGGCGCTCGCCTGTGAGCACGACCTTGCGACAGGTCGGAGTCCTCGATCGCCTCGACCTTGGCGGGCCCGTCGCCCTCCTCCTCGGCAGCCGCCGAGTAGCCGCACGCCGACAGCGGTGAGCGCCGCCGCGATCAGAAGCAGATAGGTGAGTGCTCGGCGGTGCATCCGGATCCCTCCGTCAGGTGGTCGCAGGTCGGTGGAGTCGGCGGCGCCCGCGCGGGCCGCGGCCCGGAGGCCGCGTAGATCGGCCGGGACGAGGAAGGCGGTCACGAGCGTCGCCGTGACCAGGCCGCCGAGGACGACGATCGCGATCGGCTGGGCGATCTCCTGGCCCGGGATCGTGCCCGTGACGATCAGCGGCAGGAGCGCGACCACCGTCGACGATCGCGGTCGTCACGATCGGGCCGAGCCGCTCGCCGACCCGCCTGGACGACGGCGGTCGCCCGGGTGCGGCGCCGTCGCGTCTCGAGCGCCTGGGCGCGGGTGACGAGGGCGATGATCCCGCCCGGGCCGCGATCGCGAGCACCGCCAGGAAGCCGGCCAGGGCGCCGAGCGACATGTCGGCGCGGACGAGGAACGCCGCCAGCACGCCGCCGGAGAGCGAGACCGGCAGCGTGAGGGTGAACGAGCGCGGCCAGCCGCCAGCTCGGGAACGCGGCCTGCAGGAGCAGGAAGATGCCGATCACCGCGGCGAGGCCCGACGCCGAACATGCGCCGGTGGAGCGTCTCGGCGGTCTGGTAGGAGCCGATCACCTCGGCGTGGTACTCGAGCGGCAGCTGCGTGGCCTGGCCAGGCGGCGGTTGATGTCGGCCGCGACGGCGCCCGGGTCGCGGCCGCTCGCGTCGAGGCCGATGTCGATCCGGCGCGACACCGCGTCGCGCTGGATCACGGTCGGCGTCGGGCTGATGCGGACGTCGGCGACGTCCTCGAGGCGGACGTGCCCGCCGCTGGGGGTGTCGATCAGGAGGTTCTCGATCGCCGTCATGCTGCTGCGGCTGTCGCGGCGTGCTCCACACGACGACCTGGAACACCTTCTGCTGCTCGAACAGGCTCCCGACCTCGAGGCCGGCCAGCATCGTCGCCGCGGCGCGGCGCACGTCGCCGGGCTTGAGGCCGTAGACGCTTGGCCTTGGCGAGGTCGACCTCGACCTCGATGTTCGGCTGCGTCGGGCGGCTCCTCGACCTGCAGGTCGGAGACGCCGTCGACGCTCCGAGAGCATGTCGCGCACGCTGGTCGGCCGTCGCGCGCAGCGTGCCGAACGCCGGGCCGGCGACGCGCACGGTGATGTCCTTCGCCGGTGCCCGTGTCGAAGTGCTTCACGCGGTCGTCGAGATAGGTGCTGACGCTCTGGGACACGCCCGGATAGCCGGCCACGGCGTCCTTGACGTGCGACGACGGTCGAGCCGTAGTCGGCCGAGCCGATCGACGGTCACCCAGAGCTCGGCCGAGTTCACGTCGACGACCTGGTCGCCGAGCACGGCGCGGCCGAGGTGCGCGCCGACGTGGTCGACGCCGGGGATCGCCGCGCAGCTCGTTCCCGACGCGCGTCGTCAGCCGCGCCATCTCGGGCTCGGACGTGCCCGGCAGCGGCGTTCCAGCGCACGACGAGGTTGGGGTCGCGGAACGACGGCAGCATCGACTGGTCGAACGACGGCGCGGCGACGAGCGCGAGCACGAGGACGGCGACCGAGGCGCCGACGAACGCGCGGGCGGGGCGCACGCAGCGACCCGCTCGAGCAGCGGCGTGTAGCGCGCGCCGCAGCCGGCGCGAGGAGCGGCGACGCGCGCCGCGCTGCCTGCCGTGCGAGTGAGGAGGTGCATGGCAGAGCGCCGGCGTGACGGTGACCGAGACGATCACCGATGCGAGGACCGCGCAGCAGGTACGAGATGCACGAGCGGCTCGGCGACGGCCTGGGCGACGCCCTCGGAGAAGAGGTACGGGCAGCAGCGGCAGGAGCGCGATCAGCGTCGCGTAGACCATGCCGCGTCGGGCCGACGGCGCCTCGAGCACGAGCGACTGCGCCGGCGTCGCGGCCCGCCTCGCGGTCCGCGCGCAGCCGGGTCGCGATCGCGTCCGTCAGGTCGCACCGCGTCGTCGACGAGGACGGCGAGCGCGATCAGCGAGCCCGGCGACGATCATCAGGTTCACCGTCTCGCCGCGCAGGTCGAGCACGAGCAGCGCGGCCGCCATGCGAGATCGGGATCGCGACGACCGCGATCAGCCCGCTGCGCCAGCCGTGCAGGCAGCACGCCGAGGGCGGCGATCAGGAGCACGCGCGCCGATGCACCACCGCGATCGTCAGGTTCGAGATCGAGTCGTCGATGTAGGTCGCCGGCCGCGACGACCGACGTGTCGATGTCGATGCCGGCAAGGCCCGGGCCGCAGCTTGTCGAGCGCCGCCTCGACGCCGCGGGTGACCTCGAGCGTGTTCGCGTCCGGGAACTTCTCGATCACGATCAGGCTGTCCTCGCCGCCGGTCAGGACGCGCGTCGCCGATCAGCGGCTGGTGGTCGTCGACGACGTTCGCGACGTCGCGCAGAGCTGCAGCGGCGCCGCGCCGTCGACGCCACCTTGGACAGGTCAGCCGCGCGTCGAGATCGGGAAGATGTGGCGCACCTCGAGCCGCTGCTGAGGGCGTGTCGATCCAGCCGCCGGTGCCGGGCGTCGAGGCCTGGAGGAAGGTCAGCGGCGACACCCACATCGCGTTGCCGGTCGTGCGCACGATCTGGTCGAGCGTGACGTCGGCGGCGAGCAGCCGCTGCGGCTGCGACCTGCACCTGCAGCTGGCGCTCGCGCTGGCCCCAGATGGCGACGTTGGCGACGCCGGGGACGGCCAGGAGCGCCGGCCGGATGTTCCAGCGGGCGAGGACGCCCATCTCGATCGGCGAGATCGTCTTCGACGAGAGGCCGACCATCATCACCCGGTTCGTCGTCGAGAGCGGCTGGATGATGATCGGCGGCTTGGCGACGTTCGGGATCGCGAACGACAGCGTCAGCCGCTCCTGCACGAGCTGGCGGGCGCGCAGGACGTCGGTGCCCGGCTCGAAGGTGAGCACGATCGACGACAGCCCCGGCACCGACGTGGAGTGGATCGACGTCAGCCACGGCGTGCCGTTCAGGAGCTCCTCGAGGTTCAGGGTGACCAGGCTCTCGACCTCCGGCGCGGAGAGGCCGAGCGCCTCGGTCTGCACCTCGATCTGCGGCGGCGCGAACTCGGGCAGCGCGTCGACCGGCATGGTGCGCGCCTGCTGCACGCCCGGCGACCAGCACGCCGGCCCCGAGCGCGATCACGAGCAGCCGGAACCGCAGTGCTCCGTCGACGACCCAGCGCATCATCCCTGCCTACCTCCCCGCTCCCCACAAAGGCTTGTCGGGAGGTCGTACCAGGCGGCCGTCACCACACCGTCACGGCGCCGTCACCGAGCGTCACCGTTCGCGGGTCGGACCGCGCGCTTCCGGCCGGCGGCGTACGCCGCGGCGCCGGGCACGGCGAGCTCGTCCGGCAGGAGCTCGGACACCAGCTCGCGCATCTGCGGCGACGGCGGCAGGCCGAGCCGGCGTGAGCGTCAGCCGCTCGTAGAGCTGGTACTGGCGGATCGCCTCGTACGAGTTGCCCGTCGGCGATGTGCACCCGGATCATCAGCCGGTGCGCGGTCTCGCGCAGCGGCTCGCGGGCGAACACCGCGAGCGCGACGTCGAGCGCCTGGGGCAGCGCTCCGGCGGCGAGCATCCGCTCGGAGAGCGCCTCCAGCGCCTGCAGCGACAGGTGGCGGTGGTACTCGCGCTCGACGCTCACCCAGTCGTCGTCCCAGTCCGGCAGGAGCTCGCCCGTCAGGGCGCCCCACGCGATTGCCGGGTGCACGTCGGTCGCCGCGCGGTCGAGCAGCGCGCGGGAGAGGCAGGCGGCGTCGCGGTAGTCGACCCGCACCGACGGCGCCAGGGCGAGCTGGACGCCGCGCACCTCGATCACGTCCCCGCCGGCCTGCTGCAGTCGCCACAGGGCCGAGCGCAGGCTGGCGAACGCGCGCTCCTCCGGGCTGTCGAGCCAGAGCGACGCGGCCACGTGCGCCCGCCGCAGCGGCTGGAGGTGCAGGGCCAGGAAGGCCAGCAGCCGCTGCGCGCTTCGCGGGACGGAGATGTGTCTTCCGTCACACGTCAGCGCAAAACAGTCAAGCAGCTGCAGGTCGGAGTTCATGAATTTTTCATCTTTCCACGACAACCTATTGTTCCGATCGGCACGTGTCAAGGGGCGGCGGTCACACACCCGCCGGCGGGCCGGCCGCGGGCAGCGCGACCCAGACGTCCGTGCCGCCGTCCGCCCGGTTCCGCACGTGGGCGGCGCCGCCGTGCGCCTCGGCGATCATGCGCACGATCGAGAGCCCGAGGCCCGCGCCGCCGGCGTGGCCGCGGGCGGCGTCGACGCGCGTGAAGCGCTCGAACGCGCGGTCGATGAACTCCGCCGGCATGCCCGGGCCGTGGTCGGTCACGTGCAGCTCGACCGTGCTGTCGCGCACGGGCGGCCGAGAGCTCGACGTCGCCTCCGCCGTAGCGCAGGGCGTTGTCGATCAGGTTCCCGAGCGCCTGCTCGAGCCGGATCCGGTCGCCGCGCAGCGACGTCTCGCGGCCCGTGTCCAGGGCGATCCTGCGGCCCGAGTCCTGCGCCCGCCACTCGAACCGGCTCGCCGTGGAGGCGAGCAGGTCGGCCGTGTCGAGCGACTCGATCCGCAGCGGCCAGCCGACCGGCGTTCGACTGCGCCATCAGCAGCAGGTCCTCGGCCAGCTGGACGAGCCGGTCGACCTCGATCGAGCTGCGCCGCACCGCCTCGCGCAGGTCGTCGGCCGAGTCGGCGTGGAGGAGGGCGAGCTCGAGCTCGGTGCGCAGGAGCGCGAGCGGCGTGCGCAGCTCGTGCCCGGCGTCGGCGACGAACCCGCGCTCGCGCTCGATGCCGGCCTCGAGCCGGGCCAGCATCGCGTTCAGCGTCTCGCCGAGGCGCTCGATCTCGTCGCGGGTGTGCGGGCACCGGCAGCCGCTCGCCCGGCGTCGCCGCCGAGATCGACGCCGCCCGCTGGCGCATCGAGTCGACCTGGCGCAGCGAGAGGCCGGCGAGGATGTAGCCCGCCAGGGTGGCCAGGACGAGCGCGATCGGGCCCGCGACCAGGAGCTCGTCGCGCAGGCCGCGCAGCGTCTCGGTGCGGTTCTCGCGGGTCGCGCCGACGACGAGGATCAGGTGCCGGCCGCTGCGGCTCACGGGCGTCGCCAGGAACCGCGACGGCTCGTTCAGGCCCGGGGAGCGCGTGCACGTTCGCGAAGATCGTGCCGCGGCCGGCGGCCCGCACCTGGGCGGGCGTGAGGACGCGGGCGAGGCCGAGCGGCCGGGTCGCGTCGAGCACGCGCCCGTGCAGGTCGAGCAGCTGGGTGTAGGCCTCGCCCTTCTCGACGAACGGGTGCGAGCCCGTCTGCGCGAGCGACGTGTCGGGGTCCTGGACGATGGTGGTCATGTCGAACGCGCGCAGCTCGAGCTCGCGGTCGAGCGCGGTCTGCGAGCTCGCCGCCGATGCGGACGTAGAGGAGCAGGCCGGTCGCGAGCAGGACGACGGCCATCGCGGCCGCGAAGGCGGCGGCGACGCGGATCCGGATCGGGCGTGCGGCTCATCCGCCGTCGCCGGAGCGGAGCCGGTAGCCGCTCCCGCGCACCGTCTCGAGCGTCTGCCGCCCGAACGGCACGTCGATCTTGCGCCCGCAGGTGGCCGACGTAGACGTCGACGACGTTCGACCGGCCCTGGTAGCCCACGTCCCAGGCGCGCTCGAGCAGGTGCGCCCGCGGCAGGACGTCGCCGGGCCGGCGCATGAAGGTCTCGAGCAGCGCGAACTCCTTGGCGGAGAGGTCGATCGCGGCGTCGCCGCGGTGGACGGCGCGCGTGGCCGGGTCGAGGCGCAGGTCGCCGACCTCGAGCACGGTCGGCCGCTCGGTGTCGCCGCGGCGGATGAGGGCCCGCAGGCGGGCGAGCAGCTCGGGCCAGCGCGAACGGCTTCACCAGGTAGTCGTCGGCGCCGGCGTCGAGGCCGGTGACGCGGTCGTCGACCGAGTCGCGCGCGGTCAGCATCAGCACCGGCGTCCACACCGCCTCGTCCCGCAGCCGGCGGCAGGCCTCGAAGCCGCTGATGCCGGGCAGCATGACGTCGAGCACGATGGCGTCGTAGGTGGTCGCGGTCGCCATCGCGCATGCACTCCTCGCCGTCGGCGGCGACGTCCACCGCGAACCCCTCCTTGGAGAGGCCCTTGCGGATCAGCTCCGCCATGTGCGGCTCGTCCTCGACCACCAGCACGCGCACGCCTGCTTCCCTCCTCCCTCCGCTCGCGGCGTTCATCTTCCCTTCATGTAGGGAAGAGCGTAGAGCGAATCGTCACGAGGCGTGCGGACGGCCTGCGCGATGACTTTCCCCGCGCGTGCGAGTCTCCCCACCGAGCAATCAATTGGAGGGATCGAGATGGGAAGGATCGTGGTATCGGAGTTCGTCTCGCTGGACGGGGTCATGGAGGATCCCGGCGGCGCCGAGGGCACGCCTCAGGGCGGCTGGGCCTTCAAGTTCGAGCGCGGCGACGACGGCGACAGGTACAAGCTCGACGAGCTGATGGACGCCGACGCGATGCTGCTCGGCCGGGTGACGTACGAGGGCTTCGCGAAGGCGTGGCCGACGATCACGGACGACGTCGGCTTCGCTGCGAAGATGAACGGCATGCCCAAGTACGTCGTGTCCTCGACGCTCGACAAGGCCGACTGGGAGAACTCGACCATCCTGCCCGGCGACGGCGTCGCGGAGGCGGCCGGCCTGCGGCGCAAGCTCGACGGCAACATCCTGGTCGCCGGCAGCACGTCCGCTCGTGCACGCGTTGCACGACGCCGGCCTGGTCGACGAGTATCGGCTGATGATCTACCCGACCGTGCTCGGCAGCGGCAAGCGCCTGTTCCCCGAAGGCGCCGGCGCCGCGGGCTACGAGGCGGTCGAGGTGCGCCAGACGGGCGCCGTGGCCGTCATGACGCTGCGCCCGCTGGCAGACGGAGGCGCCGCCGCCGCATGAGGCCCGTCCCGCCCGGCCCGGCACCTGCTGCGCGCCAAGGACCTGATCGACGCGCGCTACCGCGAGCGGCTCGACGTGGAGGCGCTCGCGCGGGCGTCCCACCTCTCGCCCGCCCACTTCAGCCGCGAGTTCCGCCGCGCGTTCGGCGAGACGCCGCACCAGTACCTGCTCACCCGCCGGCTCGAGCGGGCCGCCGCGCTGCTGCGCAACACCGACCACTCGGTCGCCGACATCTGCATGGCGGTCGGCCTGCGCAGCGTGGGCTCGTTCACGACCAGCTTCGGCCGCGCCTACGGGCTGCTCGCCGACCGCTTACCGCGCGGCGCATCCGCCGGCCGCGACCGCGTCCCGGTCCCCGGCTGCCTGCGCTCGCATGGGCGCGGCCGGCCGTCCAGCACGTTTCGAGAAGACAGCCACGCTCGTCGCTGGCTAGCGTGGCGCCAATCGAGATCCCGAAGGAGGGAAACCATGCTGCAGAAGCTGACCAACGTGAACGTCTGGGTGCACGACCAGGAGGAGGCGCTCGCCTTCTACACCGAGAAGCTGGGCATGGAGGTGCGCGTCCGACGTCACCGTGCCCGAGATGGGCGGCTTCCGCTGGCTGACGGTCGGGCTGCCCGGCCAGGACGACGTCGCCCTCGCGCTGATGACCGTGCCGGGGCCGCCGGTGTTCGACGACGAGACGCGGGCCGCGATCGCGACGCTCGTGGCGAAGGGCGCCGCGGGCGGGCTCTTCTTCTCGGTCGACGACTGCCACGCCGCCTACGAGGAGCTGCGCCAGCGCGGCGTCGAGTTCTCGCAGGAGCCGACCGAGCAGCCGTACGGCGTCGACGCCGGCTTCCGCGACCCGTCCGGCAACCAGATGCGGATGGCCCAGCTGTCGTAAATCCCGGGACAGTCCCCGCTTCGCGCGGAAGCGGGGACTGTCCCTGTTTGGGAGACGATGTTTCGCCGGTTACGAAGTGGGGAAACATGGCGTCACCTTGAGTACGCGGCGAGCCTTGGGCGTAGTGGTGGGGGTCATGGGTCTTCTGGCAGTGGCCGCCGCGTGCGGCAGCGGGAGCAGCACGACCAAGGGCCCGGTCACCCTCAACTGGTACATCTTCCCCGAGTTCTCCGGCGCCTTCGTGAAGAGCGCCCAGCAGTGCTCCGCGCACTCGGGCGGCGCCTACAAGATCCAGATCCAGACGCTGCCAAATGCGGCTGACGGCCAGCGCCAGCAGATGGTGCGCCGCCTCGCGGCCGACGATCCGTCGATGGACATCCTCGGCCTCGACGTCACCTGGACGCCCGAGTTCGCCGAGGCGGGCTGGATCACGCCGTGGCCCGCGAACGTCGCCCGGCAGATCGTGCACGGCACGCTGAAGACGATGGTCGACACGGCCACATGGAACGGGAGGCTCTACTCGGCGCCGTTCAACACGAACACGCAGCTCCTCTGGTACCGCAAGGATCTGGTCCCGCACCCGCCCAAGACGTGGAAGCAGATGATCGCGATGGCGGAGGCGCTGGCCAAGCAGGGCAAGCCGCACTACATCGAGATCCAGGGTGCCCAGTACGAGGGCTACACGGTCTGGTTCAACACGCTCGTGAACTCGGCCGGCGGCCAGATCCTGAGCGACAACGGCCAGAAGGTGCTCCTCGGCCCGCCCGCCGTCAGGGCGCTCGACGTGATTCACACGCTCGCCCACTCGCCCGCCGCCGACCCCTCGCTGGGCAGCCAGATGGAGGACCAGAACCGGCTCCAGTTCGAGGCGGGCAGGGCGGCGTTCGAGCTGAACTACCCCTACGTCTACCCGTCGGCCAAGGCCGATGTGCCCGACATCTTCAAGAATATGCGCTGGACCACCTACCCGACGGTGAAGCCGGGTGAGCCCGCGCACGTGACGATCGGCGGCATCAACCTCGCCGTGGGCGCGGCCTCGAAGCACAAGGCACAGGCGTTCGCCGCCATCGAATGCCTGCGGAACCCCCAGAACGAGATCCGAAACGCGGTGCTGGGCGGACTGCCGCCGGTGCTCGAGGCGATCTACTCGCAGCCCGCGTTCCAGAAGGCCTACCCGATGTGGAAGGCGATCTTCGACACCCTGAAGACCGCCAGCGTGCGGCCCAAGACACCCGCCTACCAGTCCGTGTCCCTGCAGATCTCCTACACGCTCTCGCCGCCGAGCGGAGTCAGCGCCGGCGAGCCTCGGGACGCTGCGGAGCCGTCTGGCTGACGCAATCAACTCGAGAGGGCTGGTGCCATGAGGCTCGGAATCGGTACCGGGAGGCTGGGAGCGGTCGCGGAAGCCGGAGCGCCGGCCGGGCGGGTGCGCCGGTGGACCCCGGTCACCGAGCGGGCGCGCGCCGAGCGGCGGCTGGCCTGGATGCTGTGCGCCCCGGCCGTGGCCGTGATGGCGCTCGTCGCGATCTACCCGATCGTCTACGCGATCTACCTGTCGTTCCAGCGCTACGACCTGCGCTTCCCGAACGACAAGGCGTTCATCGGTTTCGACAACTACACGACCATCCTCACGTCCACGGGCCTGTGGTGGCAGGCGTTCGGGATCACCGTCCTCATCACCGTCGTGTCCGTCGCGATCGAGCTCGCCCTGGGGATGGCCGTGGCGCTCGTCATGCACCGCGCCATCTTCGGGCGCGGCGTCATCCGCACCGCCGTGCTCCTGCCGTACGGCATCGTCACCGTCGCCGCCGCGTTCAGCTGGCAGTACGCCTGGACGCCTGGCACCGGCTACCTCGCCGGCCTCCTCTCCTCGACGAACGCCCCGCTGACGCACCAGTGGCAGGCGGTCGCGATCATCATCCTGGCCGAGGTGTGGAAGACGACGCCGTTCATGGCGCTCCTGCTCCTGGCCGGGCTCTCCCTCGTTCCCGAGGAGCTCTTGCGGGCGGCCAAGGTGGACGGCGCCACCGCCTGGCAGCGGTTCTGGAGCGTGATGGTGCCGGTGATGAAGCCCGCGATCCTGGTGGCGCTTCTCTTCCGCACGCTCGACGCGTTCCGCATCTTCGACAACATCTACATCCTGACCCAGGGGTCGCAGAACACCCGCTCGGTCTCGATCCTGAACTACGACCAGCTGTTCACGGCGCTCAACCTGGGGGTGGGCTCGGCGATGTCCGTTCTGATCTTCATCGCGGTAGGGCTGATCGCGTTCGCCTACATCAAGGGCTTCGGCGCGGCGGCGCCGGGGCAGGAGCTGGAGCAATGAACGTCACCGCACGCCAGCGAGTCGGCTGGGGGTTCGCGAACACGATCGTCGTCCTGATCGCGGCGATCCCGGTGCTGTGGCTCGTGTCGCTCTCGCTCAAGGACCCGAGCACGCTCACCGACGGCAGCTTCTACCCGCACAAGTGGACGTTCGCGAACTACCGGGGCATCTTCGACCAGCCCCTGTTCACCCACGCGCTCGTGAACTCGATCGGCATCGCCCTCATCTCGACGTTCCTCGGCGTGGCGCTCGGGGCGATGGCGGCCTACGCGATCGCCCGGCTCAACTTCCCCGGCAAGCGGCTGCTGGTGGCATCGGCGCTCCTGATCGCCATGTTCCCGGCGATCTCGCTCGTGAACCCGATGTTCAACCTGTGGCGGACGCTCGGCATCTTCGACACCTGGATCGGGCTGATCATCCCGTACATGACGTTCTCGCTGCCGCTCTCGATCTACACGCTCTCCGCGTTTTTCCGCGAGATCCCGTGGGAGCTCGAGAAGGCCGCCGCGCTCGACGGAGCAACGCCCTTGCAGGCGTTCCGCCGGGTGATCCTCCCGCTGGCCGCCCCGGGCGTGTTCACCACCGCGATCCTGGTGTTCCTGTACTGCTGGAACGACTTCGTGTTCGCGATCTCGCTCACGTCCACCAACAACGCCAGGACGGTGCCGGCGGCGCTCGCGTTCTTCACCGGCGCCTCCCAGTTCCAGCAGCCGACGGGATCGATCGCGGCGGCCGCGGTCGTCATCACCATCCCGGTCGTGATCGTTGTCCTGTTGTTCCAGCGTCGGATCGTCGCCGGCCTCACCGCCGGGGCGGTCAAGGGCTGACCGAAGGAGGGTAAGCGGGCATGGCAGAGATCGTCCTCGACCACGTGACCAAGCGGTTCCCCGACGGGGCGCTCGCCGTCGACGATGTGAACCTCACGATCGCCGACGGCGAGTTCGTGATCCTGGTCGGCCCGTCCGGCTGCGGCAAGTCGACGACCCTGAACATGATCGCCGGCCTCGAGGACATCTCGGACGGCGAGCTGCGCATCGGCGGTGAGGTTGCAAACCAGAAGTCGCCGCGCGACCGCGACATCGGCATGGTGTTCCAGAACTACGCCCTCTACCCGCACATGACCGTGCGCGAGAACATGGCGTTCTCGCTCAAGCTCGCGAAGGCCGACAAGGCCAAGATCGACGAGCGGGTGACGTGGGCGGCCGAGATCCTCGACCTGACCCCTCACCTCGACCGCAAGCCGGCGCAGCTCTCCGGCGGCCAGCGCCAGCGGGTGGCGATGGGCCGCGTGATCGTGCGCACCCCAAACGCGTTCCTGATGGACGAGCCGCTGTCCAACCTCGACGCCAAGCTGCGCGTGCAGATGCGCACCGAGGTCTCGCGGCTGCAGAAGCGGCTGGGCACGACCACCGTGTACGTGACCCACGACCAGGTCGAGGCGATGACGCTCGGCGACCGCGTGGCCGTCATGCGCGCCGGCGAGATCCAGCAGGTGGCCTCGCCCGAGGAGCTGTACGAGCGGCCCACCAACCTGTTCGTGGCCGGCTTCATCGGCTCGCCGGCGATGAACTTCCTGCCCGCCAAGGCGTCCGGGGGCGTGCTCACGACGCCGCTCGGCGACCTGCGCCTTCCCCCGGGTCGGCGGCGGCGGCCTCGGCAGCGGCGAGCGCGACGTCATCATCGGCATCCGCCCCGAGCACTTCGAGGACGCCTCCCTGATCGGCTCAGACAAGCGCGACCACGGCGCCACCGTCCGGGCCAAGATCGACCTGCTCGAGTCGCTCGGCTCGGACAAGTTCGCCTACTTCACCGTCCAGAGCGAGCGGGCGACGGCCGAGCACCTCGAGGAGCTCGCGGCCGACGCCGGCACGGGCGACCTGGGCGGCGGCGAGGAGGGCGGCGTGCAGGTGACCGCGCGGCTCGACGCGGCCAGCAAGGCTGCCGAAGACCAGGAGCTCGAGATCTGGGTCGACCTGGAGAAGGTGCACGTCTTCGATCCGCAGAGCGGCGAGAACCTGACCCTGGCCAAGGAGGCGCCGTCGCGGTCGGAGGCCGAGACCACGGTGCAAGGCACTGTGCCCGCCGCCGGCGGTGACGACGCCGAGTCCAAGGACTGAGGGGCTACCCCCGGGCGCTACGCCCGCCTGCCGCGACGGGGGCGCGGGCGCAGGCGGGCGACGATCTCGTCGCTCCACTCGTGCGTGCGGATGAGCCGGTAGCGGTCGCACGCGACGCGGAGGTATGCCTCGGCGTCGGTGCCGTGGCCGACGAGGCCCGCGTCGTGCAGCATGCCGAGCACCGGCAGGTACTCCTCCTCGAACCAGCGCCGGGCGGCCGTGCGGCGGTCGAGGAACGCGCGCTCGTCCTGGAGGAGTCTGAACGCCCATGCCTCGACGGTCTCGGAGAGCTGTGCATAGTCCCAGGGGTCGCTGACGCGGATCCGCTCCGCCATCTCGGGTGGCAGCGGCACCCGCTGGCGGAACAGGCGCTCGTAGTCCTTCACGACCAGGTCGCCGCGGCGGGAGATGCCGACTGCGGGCAGCTCGGTCTCGATCTCGGTCACGTAGGCCTCGATCACGGCGAGGCGCATGGCGAGCGCGACCGAGACGCGGTGGTGGCCGTCGCGGACGAAGTGGAGGTCGCCGATGCGGTAGACCGTGATCGGCGGCATGCCCCGCCCGCGCCGCAGGGCCATATCGATCCCCTGCCAGCGCTCTCGGAGCCGGTTCGACGTCGGCCGGAAGCGGCGGTCGAAGTCACGGGTGCGGTCGACGCTGCCGACGATGCTCGAGAGCGGGATCGTCTGCAGGCCGAGCGGGCGCTCGCCCCTGCGGCCGAGGGCGCGCACGACCTCGTCGAACGGCAGGATCAGGTTGATGTCGTCGGGCTCGCGGCGCAGCCGCCCCGATAGTGCGGCGAGCACGTGCCGCCGCCGGGCACGCTGGAAGTCCGTCTCCGCGTCGATCTGGTGCAGGCCGGTGTCCCACGGCATGGCCGTAGGCTACCCCCGGACGATCACGCCTCCGCCCGGCCCGAGCTCCGCCCCGGGATGGGTGCGAAGGAGCGGCTCTCCGGACGGGAGCGGTAGCGTCTGCGCCCCCAGGTTGAGCGTCACGAGGACGTCGCCGCGGCGATAGGCGAGCAGGCCGTCCTCCCGCGCAGCGACCAGCTCGAGTCCGCCGCGGAGCCCGCGCCGAAGCGCGATCAGGTCGCGGTGGAGCGACCACAGCGACCCGGGATCCCCCCTCTGGTCGGCGACGTTGCGGCGGGCCGGGTCGACGGCGGGTAGCCAGGGCGTCCCGGTCGTGAACCCGCCCTGCGGCCCCGCGTCCCACTGCATCGGGTGGCGGGCGCGGTCGCGGCCGTAGCGGTCGGCGGGCGGGTCGCCCTCCGGGCCGTCCAGCAGGCCGATCTCGTCACCCTGGTAGAGGAACACGGGCCCGGGGAGCGTGTGCAGCAACATCGCGGCGGCACGCAGGTTGTGCTCGCCGATGCGCGAGCCGACCCGGCTGAAGTCGTGGTTGGACAGCATCCACGCCGTCCCGCCGACGGAGGCTGCGCGCTCGAGCGCTCTGCCGACCGTCTCGGCCCGCCACTCGGAGAACAGGAGCTCGAACACGAACGCGCAGGTGAGGTGCTCGAGGTAGGGCGCGAGCTCATCGGTCGGCCGGTACACCTCGCCGACCAGGAACGCGTCGCCGGCCGCCTCGCGGAGCGCCGCCAGGGCGGGGCGCAGCGCCGGCGTCCAGTTGTGGGAGTGGCGCCGCTCGAGGGCGGCCGCGTCGGGGGGCTCGGGGAACGGCGGCGGCCCCGTCGCGGGCGGGTCGTCGAGCAGGTCGGGGTGCTTGCCCAGCGTGTCGATCGCGTCCACGCGGAACCCGTCCACGCCCCGGCCGAGCCAGGTGCGGACGACGTCCTGGATGGCTGCGACCACCTCGGGGTTGCGCCAGTCGAGGTCGGGCTGCTCCGGGTAGAACGAGTGCAGGTACCAGCGGCCGCTGCGCGCGTCCCGCGTCCACGCCGGCCCGCCGAACGCCGCCCGCCAGTTGTTCGCCGGCGCGTCGGCCCAGACGTACCAGTCCGGGTGCTCGCGGAACCAGGGGTGCTCGATCGAGGTGTGGTTGGGGACGAGGTCGAGCAGCAGCCGCATCCCCCGGCGGTGCGCCTCGGCGATCAGGTCGGCGACATCGTCCAGGCTCCCGAGGCGAGGGTCGACGCCGGTGAAGTCGGCGATGTCGTAGCCGCCGTCGGCAAGCGGCGAGGGATACATCGGCGAGAGCCAGATCGCGTCGACACCGAGTGCGGCCAGATCGTCCAGCCGGCGCACGATCCCGCGGATGTCGCCGATCCCGTCGCCGTCGGAGTCCTGGAAGGAGCGGGGGTAGATCTGGTACACGACCGCGTTCCGCCACCCCGCCTGAATACACGGGGTCAGACCCCTCCTATTCACAGGCGCAGCACCGCGCGGGCGTTCCCGGAGTAGACGCGGTCCCGGTCGGCGCCGGCCAGCGCGAGCGACTCGACGTCCGCGATCGTCTCGCCCACCACGTCGGGGCCGCCCAGCGGCATGTCGGTGCCGAAGAGGACGTGGCCGGCGCCGAAGAAGTCGAGCGTGCAGCGCAGCGCGTGCGGCGCGCCGAAGAGGGCGGTGTCGGCGTAGAAGCGGCGGAAGTAGTCGAGCGGCTCGTGCGGCAGCCGCTCGAGCGCCGGCCGCTGGTCCTCGGTCTGGATCTTGCGGAACCGGCCGGAGAAGTAGGGGATCATCGCGCCGGCATGGTGGGTCAGGATCCGCAGCCGCGGATGCTCCTCCAGCACGCCGGAGTAGACCAGCCGGCACATCGCCGCCGCCGTCTCGAACGGCCATCCGATCGACCACCAGATGCCGTGCTGCGACGCCGTCTCGACCGGGTAGTCCGGCCAGGCCGGGCTGCGGGTCGGGTGCAGCCAGATCGCGACGTCGAGCTCCTCCGCGAGTGCGAACAGCGGCCGGTAGCGCGGGTCGTCGAGCGGGCGGCCGTTCACGTTGGAGTACACCTGGAAGCCGAGCGCGCCCAGGTCGCGCACCGCCCGGCGCAGCTCCTCGAGGCCGGCGTCGACGTCGTTCAGCGGCAGGGCGGCGGCGAAGCCGACGAAGCGGTCGCGGTCGCGCACGAGCGCCGCCATCTCGTCGTTCGCGAGCCGGGCCAGGTCGCGAGTCACCGCCGGGTCGCCCAGCTCCTCGATCGGCGGCGCGCCCAGCACCAGCACCTGGCGGTAGTCGTCGAACGGCTCCAGCGCGCGCTCGCGCGCATCGAGGTCGTAGAGGACCGGATCCTCGCGCAGCCACGGGCCGTGCTCGCGGACGGCGGCGCTCGCGCCGGGACCGGCCAGGATCGCCTCGACACGGTCCAGGTAGCGGGTTGGCGAGATGTGTGCGAAGGCGTCGATCTTCACGTGCGGCCGTCCCGATCCTAATGCCGACCTCAAACGACCGGAGTAGGCTGGGAGCTCCCAATCGAACGGAGACGATATGAACGACTCAACTCGCACGATCCTGGCAGCGAGCTTCGCCACCATCGACGCCGGCAGCCGCGGCGCGGCCTCCGTCGGCGGTGCCTTTCCCGACCGGGTCGGGAACACCGCCGTCCTCGTCGTCCGCGACGACGGCAAGGTCAAGTTCATCGAGTCGAAGGACTGGGGCGCCGGCCGCGGCGCGCTGCTCGGTGGCGCCATCGGCATCATCGGCGGCCCGATCGGCATCCTGGCCGGCGGCAGCATCGGCGCGCTGACGTCGAAGCTGCGCGACTCCGGGTTCAAGAACAGCCAGCTCGAGACGCTCGGCAAGTCGATGCAGCCGGGCTCCTCGGCGGCCGTGATCGAGATCTCGCAGGACGCCGTGCCCCAGGCCGAGCAGATCCTGAAGGTGCTGAACGCGACCCAGATCGTCACCGAGGCGATCGACTCGAGCGTCGCCGAGCTCTTCGAGGGCGAGGCCGCACCGGCGCCGGAGACCGAGGTCGCGTCGGCGGCGACGACCTGATCTAGCCGGACGCGGTGGCCGGGCGGCGGGCGGTGATGGGCCAGCCGTCGCGGCCCGGCCACCAGACGCCGTGGGCGAAGTTCGGCTCGCGGCGGACGCGCACGTCGACGAATCCGGCGGCCCCGAGCCGCGCCAGCAGGTCGGGCAGGGCGAAGAACCGCAGCTCGAGCGTCTCGCCTGGGCCGCCGTGGAAGACGAGATCGCCGTGCTCCGCGTGGCGGCCGTTACGGGTCGTGTTGCGCAGCACGTGCTCCCCGTCGCGCTCGACGATGTCGTAGTCGTGCAGGTCGGGGAAGTGCTCGACCGTCTCGCCGTCGGGGCGGTACGGGACGCTGAAGAGGAGCAGGCCGCCGGGCCGCAGGAGGTCGTAAAGGCCGGTGAACGCGGGCTCGATCGGCGGCGGGACGTGCTCGAGCACCTCGCTGCAGACGACGAGGTCGTAGCGCCCGGCGTGCTCGCCCGGCGCGCAGACGTCGAGGCGCGGCTCGCAGTGGTAGAAGGTGTTCGCGTAGCGCATCCGGCGGCCGAGCAGGGCCGCGAGCGGCAGCGGGTCGCTCATGCCGACGCCGGCCAGGTCGGGCCGCGCGGGGAGGGCGTAGAGCGGGTCGGTGCTTCGGAAGAGCTCGCGCGCGACCAGGTCGGCAAGGGCGCGGAAGCGGGCGGCCGAGCCGCAGCCCGGGCATGTGGCCGTGTCGCGGGGCCAGCCCCGCGTCTCGGCGACCGCCGCCGTCCCACAGAGATTGCAGGTGAACCGGTGGGCCCGCTGCACCCCGGCCGTGCGCAGGTCGTACAGCGTTCGCAGATCTGACGCGCCCAGCCACGGCAGCCCCGCGAGGGCGCCGTGGGCGGGATCGTACGAAAGCACCGCGTCGACGCGCGGCTCGAGCTCCGCCGCCGCGACGCGCTCGACGAGCACCATCTCCGGAGAGCCGTCACCGAGCGCCGCTGCGACCGGCGCCACGTCCGCCGCGGCGCCCCCGTGGATCACGAGCGTTGCGTCGTCGCCGCGGCCGAAACGGCCGGCGTAGTCCCGCAGGAGGTGGGCCGCGCCGGGCTCGCGCCAGTCGAGCGCGGCGGTAAACGTGGCCCGGCCCACGAGATGCTCGGAAGCGGCGGAAGCCATAACGCCTGCACATCGGCGATTCCCGGCCGCGACTTGAGGCGGGCGGCGCAAACTTCTGCGTCACGAGAGATTGACAGTTTCCAAACACCGGATAGGATGACGGGCGTACGCGGCGCGTTTACTGGACGACTTTAGGAGGCTGGTGTGAGGAAAACGGGTGTCCGTGGCGTGGTCCTGCTCTGTGTGAGCATGGCCACCCTGGCAATGGCGTCGGTGGCTGACGCTGCAATTGTCGGTTCGAAACCGATCCTGACGTGGCAGGCGAACGGCACGGTTCGAAGCGAAGTGATCAGCGGCAACATCGTCTACATCGGTGGCACGTTCACCGCCATGCTCCCTGCCGGCTCGACCGGGGCGGGCGCCGTCACGCGCAACAATGCGGCCGCCATCAACCTCGACACCGGGGCCCTCTTGCCCTGGAACCCCAACGTCACCGGCGGCACGGTCTACGCGATCCGGCCCTCGGGCTCGAACGTGTACCTCGGCGGCGGCTTCTCGACCGTCGGCGGCGCGACGCACAGGAGGCTCATCGAGGTGAACAACTCGACGGGCGCGGTTGTCAGCGCGTTCCATCGGCCGACACCGAACAAGACCGTGCGGGCGCTGACGATCTCAGGCTCGAACCTCTACGTCGGGGGTGCCTTCACCACGATGGGCGGCGTGAGCAAGGCCTTCGCGGCCAAGCTCGACGCCACTACCGGCGCGCTCAACTCGACGTGGAGCCCCGGTGGTCGACAACGAGGTGCGCGCGATCGCCCTCGACTCGGGCGCGACCCGTGTCGTCCTGGGCGGGTTCTTCCGCAACCTGAACGGCGCCTCGTTCATCGGCGTCGGTGCGGTCGATCCGAACACGGGCGCAACGGTGCCGTGGGCATGGCACACGGCTGACCTGCAGACGTTCCGGCCGTTCCAGCTCCTTGCCTTCACACAGGACGGGAACACCCTCTTCGGTGCGGCCAGCGGCAACGGCGGCTCGATGATCAGCTGGAACATCTCGACCGGCTCGCTCAACTACATCGAGGGTGTGAACGGGAACGTGGTCGGCATGGGAGTGCTCGACGGGTTCGTCTACTTCGGCGGCCACTTCTCCGGCTACTGCGGGCTCATCCCGGGGAACAACTTCTGCACCGTCCAGGCCGCACGCGACAAGCTGGTCGCGGTCGACGAGGCCACGGGCGCGCTGCAGAGCTGGCACCCGTCGGTGAACACGACGCTCGGCATCGAGGCGGTGGCGGCCGGCGACGGCTCCGTCACCATCGGCGGCGAGTTCACGAAGGCCGGCGGGGTGGCTCAGATGCACCACGCCCAGTTCAAGGAGTAGGTCGCGGCGCGGGGACTGTCCTCGGGTGAACCGGGGACAGTCCCCCTACTCCGCTACCCGAGCTCGGCGCGCGCGGCCTGGAACTGCTCGACGGCGAAGTCGAGGTCCTCGCGTGAGTGCGCCGCCGACATCTGCGTCCGGATCCGGGCCGTGCCCCGGGGCACGACCGGGTAGGAGAAGCTGACCGCGTAGACGCCGCGGCTGAGCAGGCCCTCGGCCAGGCGGGCCGCCTTGACGGCGTCGCCGATCATCACCGGCACGATCGGGTGGTCGCCGGGCAGGATCTCGAAGCCGAGCTCGGCCATCCGCGCGCGGAAGTGCGCCGTGTTCGCGGCGCAGGCGCGCGCGCAGCTCGCGCCGAGCCCTCGATCAGGTCGAGCGCCCGCAGGCTGGCGGCGGCGATCGGCGGCGCCAGGCTGTTCGAGAACAGGTACGGCCGCGAGCGCTGGCGCAGCAGGTCGACGATCTCGGCCCGGGCGGCGACGTAGCCGCCGCTGGCGCCGCCCAGCGCCTTGCCCAGCGTGCCGGTGATGATGTCCACCCGGTCCATCACGCCGTGCAGCTCGTGCGTGCCGCGGCCGCCCTCGCCGACGAAGCCGACGGCGTGCGAGTCGTCGACCATCACGATCGCGTCGTGGCGCTCGGCCAGGTCGCAGATCTCGGGCAGGCGGGCGACGTAGCCGTCCATCGAGAACACGCCGTCGGTGGCGATCAGGCGGCGGCGGGCGTCGGCGGCCTCGCGCAGGCGCGGCCTCGAGCTCGTCCATGTCGCCGTTCGCGAAGCGCAGCCGCCGCGCCTTGCAGAGGCGGATGCCGTCGATGATCGAGGCGTGGTTCAGCGCGTCGGAGATGACCGCGTCCTCGGGGCCGAGCAGCGTCTCGAAGAGGCCGCCGTTGGCGTCGAAGCAGGAGCCGTAGAGGATCGTGTCCTCGTGCCGAGGAACGCGGACAGCCGCTCCTCGAGCTCGCTGTGGACCTCCTGCGTGCCGCAGATGAAGCGCACCGAGGCCATGCCGTAGCCCCAGCGGTCGAGCGCCTCGTGGGCGGCCGCGACGATCGCCGGGTGGTCGGCCAGACCGAGGTAGTTGTTGGCGCAGAGGTTCAGCACCTGGCCGCGCGCCGGCCACGCGCACCGTGGCCGACTGCGGCGAGCTCGATCACGATGCTCGGACTTGTAGAGCCCGGCCTCGCGGATGCTCCTCGAGCCGGCCGCGCAGGTCGTCGCGAAGCGTCGGTGTCCACGTTCAGCCCTCCGTCCAGTCGAGGACGACCTTGCCGGAGCTGCCCGAGCCGGCGATGGCGAAGCCCTCGGCGAACTCGGCGTAGGGCAGGCGGTGCGTGATGACCGGGGAGATGTCGAGGCCCGACTGCAGCATCACGGTCATCTGGTACCAGGTCTCGTACATCTCGCGGCCGTAGATGCCCTCGCATCGTGAGCATGTTGAAGACGACCTGCGTCCAGTCGATCGCGATCTCCTCGGTGGGGATGCCGAGCAGGGCGATCCGGCCGCCGTGCGACATGTTCGCGATCAGCTGCGTGCAGCGCGTCGGGGTTGCCCGACATCTCGAGGCCGACGTCGAAGCCCTCGTTCATGCCGAGCTCGTGCTGGACGTCGTCGAGCGTCGCGCTCGCCCGGGTCGACGGCGAGGCTCGCGCCCATCCGCGGCCGCGAGCGCGCGCCGGTACGGGTTGAGGTCGGTGACGACGACGTGGCGCGCGCCGGCGTGGCGGACGACCGCGGCGGCCATGCAGCCGATCGGGCCGGCGCCGGTGATGAGCACGTCCTCGCCCAGCACGGGGAAGGCGAGCGCCGTGTGGACGGCGTTGCCGAACGGGTCGAAGATCGCCGCGACGTCCTCGTCGATGCCCGGCCAGTGGTGCCAGACGTTCGTCATCGGCAGCGCGATGAACTCGGCGAACGCGCCCGGCCGGTTCACGCCGACGCCCTGCGAGTGTGCGCACAGGTGGCGCCGGCCGGCCAGGCAGTTGCGGCAGCGGCCGCAGACGACGTGGCCCTCGCCGCTGACGAGGTCGCCCGGGTGGAAGTCGCTCACGTTCGAGCCGACCTCGACGACCTCGCCGACGAACTCGTGGCCGATCACCAGCGGCACCGGGATGGTCCGCTGCGCCCAGGCGTCCCAGCGCTCGATGTGCAGGTCGGTGCCGCAGATGCCGGTGCGGCGCACGCGGATCAGGACGTCGTTGATGCCGTGCTCGGGCTCGGGCACGTCCTCCAGCCACAGGCCCGGCTCGGCGCGGCTCTTGACGAGCGCGCGCATTCCGGGGAGGGAGGATAGGCCCGCAGGCTGCACCAGTGCACCAGGCGGGGTCAGACCCCTTCCGGTGCGCCCGCCTCCTCGTAGACGAACGTGTACATGCGGCGGGCGTCGATGCGGGCGTAGGGGTGCTTCTCGGCCCACCCGATCCAGTCCTCGCCGTAGCGGGGCGCGTACACCTCGACGAGCGCCGCGCGGAAGCCGGCCGCCTCGGGATCGCGCAGGTCGGCGATGTGGGCGCGGCCGTGGACGGTGACCGCGAAGGGCTCGCCCTCGATGTGGGTCGCGCTCACGTCCGGCCGTGCCCGGATGTGGCGGAAGCGCACCGAGTCGGGCGCCGAGCCGAACCAGAACGCGCCCCGGTAGAAGATGCCGTCGACCGGGCCGACGATCGGCCGCCCGTCTGCCGTCGTCGTCGCCAGTGCGAGCAGGCGCACGCCGGTGAGCCGCGCCGCCAGGGCCGCGGCGTCCAGCCGCCGCTCCGGCGTGATGATCCGGCGCATGTGCGCGCCGGATGCGTCGTAGCTCGTGTCCAGCAGGCGCTGGAGCGCCTCGAGGTCGGCCGCCGTCTCGTGCACGCGCTCCACGATAGAGGCCGCTGGCGGCGGGCCGCTACCATCGCCGCCATGGCCGACGCGAGGCTCCCCTGGACGGTCCCCGTGATGGGGGCCCCGGTCGGCCCGGCGGCGACGCCCGAGCTGGCCGCTGCCGTCTCTGAGGCCGGCGGGATCGGCAGCCTGGGCGCGTCGTGGACCGAGCCGGCCGTCCTCCGCGAGCAGATCCGGGCGATCCGGCGCCGCACCGACCGGCCGTTCCTGGTGAACCTGGTGCTGGCGTTCGACCAGGCGGAGCGGCTCGAGCTCCTCTGCGAAGAGGGCGTCCCGATGGTGTCGTTCTCGTGGGGCGCCGACCGCCGGCTGATCGAGCGTGCCCACGCCGCCGGGTGCCTCGTGGTCGTGCAGGCCGGCTCCGCGCCGGAGGCCCGCGCGGCGGTCGACGCCGGCGCCGATGCGCTCATCGCGCAGGGGGTCGAGGCGGGCGGGCACGTCCAGGGCGAGGCGCCGCTGCTCGACCTGGTCGCGGAGCTGCGCGGCGGCGTGCCGGTGATTGCGGCCGGAGGGATCGCCGACGGCGACGGCCTGCGCCGCGCCCTCGCCGCGGGCGCCGCGGGCGTCGTCATGGGCACCCGGTTCCTGGCGACGCCGGAGGCCGACATCCATCCCGGGTACGCCGAGCGGCTCCTCGCGGCCGGCCCCGACGACACCGTCCTCACGCACCTCTTCGACGGCGGCTGGCCGGGCGCCGCCCATCGCGTCCTGCGCAACAGCACCTATCGCGAGTGGGAGGACGCCGGGCGCCCGGAGCCGGGGACGCGGCCGAACGAGGGCGAGATCGTGGCCGAGATCGGGGGCACGCCGATCGCCCGCTACGCGGCCGACGAGCCGCGCCGCTCGACACGCGGCGAGATCGAGACGATGTGCATGTACGCCGGCCGCGGTGTGGGCCGGATCACATCGGTCGAGCCCGCGGCCGAGATCGTGGCCCGCATGGTGTCGTAGACTCGGCCTCCATCACGAGAAGGAGGCCGGGAATGCGAAGGACGCTCATCCTGACGACGGCCGCGGCGGTGCTCGCCTCGGCGCTCACGGCGGGGGCGATGGCGATCGGCTCCGGCTCCGGCGGGATCGTCTCGCCGATCCGGATCCACGTCGTCGAGCACCCGATCACCGACCAGGTGATCGACATCGGCCAGCCCGGCGACTCGCCCGGCGACCAGCTCCCGTTCGCGAACCCCATCTTCGACGCCTCGAACACGCACCAGGTCGGCTCCGACGAGGGCAACTGCGTGCGCGCCAGCGCGAAGCAGGGCCGGTGGGAGTGCATGTGGACGACGTTCCTGCACAAGGGCCAGATCACGGTCGAGGGGCCGTTCCGCGACGCCTTCCCGACGACGGTGCTCGCCGTGACGGGCGGCACGGGCGCGTACCGCAACGTGCGCGGGCAGATGGTGCTGCACACGCGCAAGGACGGCAACTTCGACTTCATCTTCAAGCTCCAGCCCTAGCCAGCACGGACCCTCCCCCGTACCGTTGCCTTAATTCGAGGTGTGACCACGGGGGAGGTCGTGCTGTGAGGTACCGATGGATTCGCGCGATGGCGGCGGTCGCTGCGTTCGGCTGCACGCTGGCGGCGCCGGTGGGCGCCGGGGTCGAGGCCGCGCAGGCGGCGCCCAGGGAGCCGGTCATCGTGATCGTGCTCGAGAACAAGACGTACACGGACATCGTCGGCAACTCGCACGCGCCGTACATCCAGTCGCTGATCGCGGGCGGGACGCTGTACACGAACTACCAGGCGGCGCCGGGCAGCCTGCCCGACTACCTGCGGATGACGAGCGGCGTCGCCACGACGTCGGCGGCCAAGAACTCCGACAACCTGTTCAACCAGCTGCAGGGCACGGGCCAGAGCTGGGGCGAGTACATGGAGTCGATGCCGAAGGCGTGCTACACGAAGTCCGGCCCGCTCCCGTACGACAAGACCCACAACCCCGCCGCGTACTACAGCGACATCACGTCGAAGCCGGCGGCGTGCGCGAACATGCTGCCGTACACGTCCTTCGACCCGGCCCATCTGCGGTCGTTCTCCTACGTCGTCCCCAATGACAACGACAACATGCACACCGGGTCGAGCAAGACCGCCGAGATCGCGGCCGGCGACGCCTGGCTGAAGGCGCACGTCCCGGCGATGGTGGCCGGCGGCGCGCTCGTCATCGTCACCTGGGACGAGGGCAACCGGTCGAACGAGCACGTCGCGACCATCGCGATCGGCGGCTCGGCCGGGAAGGGCGTCACCAACTCCGGCGCCTACACGCACTTCGGGCTGCTGGCCGGCCTCGAGGACGCGTACGGGCTCCCGCTCCTGAACTCGGCGAAGACGGCGACGCCGTTCCCGATCACCTAGCCGCCAATCGGGGACAGTCCCCGAACGGGGACTGTCCCCGGGGTGGTGGTCACGCCTCGGCGGTGAAGGAGATGGCGCAGCCGACCGCCGCGCCGCAGATGCCGAGCACAAGGGCTGCGTGGACGCCGGTGTGCGCGATCAGGGCGCCGCCGCCGGCGGTGCCGACCGCGATCCCGATCGTCACCGCCGTCGACATCCACCCGAACACCTCGGCCTGCGTCCCGGCCACTGCGGCGCGCTCGAGCATGTTGTAGGCGACGGCGACGCTCGGGGCGATCGGGAGCCCGGCGATGAACATGACCACCGCCATCTGCGTGATCGACCCGGCCAGGAGCGGCGGGATGAGCACGATCACGAACGCGGCGCTGATCGCCTGGAGGCGGCGGTTGAGCGGCCCCGTCGAGGCCGCGGCCCCGGCGACCACGCCGCCGATCAGGCTGCCGCCCGAGAACGTTGCAAGCGCGATCCCGCCCAGCGCGCGGCCGCCGTGGGCCTCGGCGAAGGCCGGCATCGACACCTCGGCCGCGCCGAACGCGACGCCGTAGGCGATCCCGAGCATGAGCAGGCGGCGGATGCCCCACGGGACGAGCGCCTCGAGCACGTGCTGCCCGGAGCGGTCGTGGCTGGGGTCGGGCCGGCGGGCGCGCACCGCGGGTGTCGCGGTGAACCCGATCGTGCCGGCGACGCAGGCGACCGCGGCCGCCACGATCCCGGCGCTCGCCGAGAACGAGGCCGCGAGCACCGCCACGATCAGCGGGCCGGCGACGAAGATGAGCTCCTGGATCGTCGCCTCGAGCGCGTAGGCCGTCGAGCGCAGCTCCGGCCGTGGCAGCATGGCCGGCCACATCATCCGGATCGTCGGGCCGACAGGCGGCGCGAGCAGCCCGGCGACGAGGGTGGCGGTGACGAGCACCGGCTCGGCGACGCGGGCGTGGGCGAGCGCGAGCAGGACGGCGAGCGCCGTGCCGTAGGCGAGCGCGTAGGTGATCACGACCGGGGCGGGCGGGCGCCGGTCGACCAGCCGTCCGCCGACGACGCTCCCGGCCCCCGACGCGACCGCGTACGTGCCGCTGACGATCCCGGCCGTCGCATACGACCCACCCTCGCTGCGGACGAGCAGGACGAGGGCGAGGGCGCTCATCCCCATCGGCATCCGCGCCAGCAGCCCCCACGAGACGACGCGGCGGGCATCGCCCGCCGAGAGCAGCTCCCGGTAGCTGCGCACCCCCAGCGCCTCTACGGCGCTCATGCGTGCAGGGGCAGGCGGTCGGCCAGGAGGCCGGCGATATCCGAGACCGAGAGCGGGTCCTCGCCGGTCAGCGCGCGGTAGTCGCCGCTGACCACGTCGAATTCCCCGGCGCGGAGGGCCGCGTAGGACGTGAGGCCGCCCTCGATCGCCCAGGCCTCCTTGCCCCGCGCCCGCCAGCGCTCCTCCCACCACGCGTCGCTGGTGGGGGCGTAGCGGTAGTTCTGGCCGGTGACCGCCCACGCGATCTCGGCCAGCTCGCGCATGCTGACGGCCTGCGGCGTGACGATGTCGTAGGTCTTGCCCTCGTGGCCCGGCTCGGTCAGCGTGACCGCGATCGCGCGGGCCAGCTCGGGGCGGTAGGAGAAGCTCATCCGGGCGTCGCCGCCCGGCACCATGTTCAGCCCGTCGGCGTCGAACCAGCCGGGGATGTCGTCGGCGTACATCGAGTTGCGGATCGCCGTCCAGGCCACGCCGGACTCGGCCAGCATCCGCTCGGTCTCGCCGTGGGAGCGCGCGTGCAGGAAGATCGCGTCCGGCCCCGCGGCCACGAACGAGAGGTAGACGATGTGGGCGACCCCGGCGGCGGTCGCAGCCTCGATGAACGTGCGGTGGTGGGGGACGCGCTGCTCGGGGCCCTCGTGCAGCGACACCATGAAGACGCGGTCGTCCGGCTCGAGCGCCGCGGCCAGCGACGCCGGGTCGCCGTAGTCAGCCACGGCGATCTCGGCGCCGGCGACGTCGGGCGCCCGATCGTGGTCGCGCACGAGCAGGCGCTGGCGCAGGCCGCGCGTCGAGATCTCGCCGGCCACCAGGCGGCCGACGTGGCCGGTCGATCCGGTGACGACGAGCATGGCGCCAGCCTATCCCCGCCGGGCGGCCGGCGGCGTCAGAGGAGCTCGGACTCGTGCTCGCGGAAGATGGCCGCGTAGTCGCTCGCGCCGGGGGCGTGGAGCGCCTGCACGAGCCGGTGGATCCGCGGCGCCATCACGAGCACGTAGCGGGCCGGCTCCGGCCGCGCGTTCCAGAAGGTGTGCGGAGTGCCGCGGCGGGACGAGGACGGCGGCGCCGCGGCCGGCCTCGACGACTCTCGGTTCCGACCCGGAACCCGAGCGTGCCCTCGAGCACGTACCAGGCCTCGTCGTCGGCATGGTGGACATGGAGCGCGGCGATCGGCCGGTCGGGGCCGGTGACCCCGCCGGGATCGCCCCACTCGACCATGACGAAATCGCCGTCCGGAAGGCCGAGCGGGGCGTCCCGAAGCGGCGCCGCATGGGTGGGCTCCATGCGCCGATCTTACGCCCGCGCGGAGCGCTCAGCCCTGCGGGGCAGGCGCTCGTCGGGCGAGACGGCCGCGATCACCTCGCCGCGGGCGATGATCGGCTCCGGCTCGGTGATCTCGCCGGTGCGCTCCCGGAACCAGGCCGCCGCCGTGTCCGTGGAGGCCTCGGCCGCCGCCTCGGAGTCGCAGACGCTCACGCTCGCGCAGCCCGCGTCGGTGCGGAAGAGCGTGTACGAGCGCAGGCCGCGGACGCCGGCCATCAGCCCGGCGATCTCATCGGCGTGGCCGGCCAGCTCGTCGGCGAGGTCTGGCTGGTTGTAGATCCTGATCGTGGCGTACATGCGCCACCTCCTTGTCGGCGTTCCCTGCCACGCCGCCTCCGTACCCGCCCCACCGGGGGGCGAAACCGGTGCCTGGCACCGGATGCGGTGCCAGGCACCTTGCCGCGGCCGGCTACTCCTCCGCCGGGAACGCCTCGCCCGTCTCGAGCAGCGTCTTCATGTTGGAGAGGATCCACATCCAGCCTCCGGCGACGTGCGCGGCGGTCTTGGGCGCGCCCTCCAGGCGGTCGTGGATCAGCGTCAGCTTGCTGAGGCCGCCGTCGGCCGGGTCGATCTGCCACGTGACCCGGCTGTCCTCCTCCTGGGCGAGCTCGGCGTCGTAGAGGCTGCGCCAGGTATGCACGAGCCTGTGCGGCGGGTCCGACTCGAGCACGGTGTTGTCGCCCCAGACCTCGCTGCCGTCCGGGGAGAGGCTGCGCATCGACGCGCCGACCTCGAACGTCGACTCGACGCTCGTCCCGAAGAAGTACTTGCGCCGGAACTCGCTCGTCGTGATCGCCTCCCACACCTGCTCCGGTGTGGCGCGAATGTAGAGCTGATAGACCTGGGTCGTGGTCTCGGTCATGGTGGTCATGCGGTGTCCTCCAGGCTGGTCTTGAGGTCGAGCAGCGCCGACACCTCGCGCTCCCGGTACTTCGAGATCCAGCGGTCGTGGATCTGCCGGATCGGCACCGGGTTCAGGAAGTGGAGCTTCTCCCGGCCTCGCTTGCGGGAGACGACGAGCCCCGCCTGCTCCAACACCTTCAGGTGCTTCATGACCCCGAACCGGGTCATCTCGAGCTGCGACTCGAGCTCGGTGAGCGTGCGGCCGTCACGCTCGAACAGCCGGTCGAGCAGCAGCCGGCGGGTCGGGTCTGCGAGCGCCTTGAAGACGAGGTCGTCGTCCATGCCGGCCATAATAGGTGACCGAATAGTCACATGTCAAGAGGGGCGCGCTCCGGCCGGTAGAACACGTCCATGGAGCCCGACCCGGTCGTCCGCGAGTTCACCCACCAGTCGGAGTCGTTCAACGTCGCGCCGGTGATGCGCTCGGCTGACACGCTCGGGCGCCTGATCGACCTGATCCCCGCCGCAGCCGGCGCGCGCTGGCTGGACGCCGCCTGCGGGCCCGGCCTCGTCGCCCGCGGCCTCGCCCCCAGGGTGGGCGAGGTGCACGGCGTCGACATGACGCCGGCGATGGTCGACGTCGCCCGGCGCGAGGCGGCGGCCGAGGGGATCAGAAACGCTGTCTTCGCGGTGGGCGACGCCACGGCGCTCGACTTCGCGCCAGGGACGTTCGACGGCGCCGTCACCCGCTTCAGCCTGCACCACATCCCGGTTCCCGGCCGCGTCGTCGCCGAGCTCGCCCGGGTCGTCCGCCCCGGCGGGGCGGTCGTCCTCGCCGATCACGTCACCTCGGCCGACGCCGGCGAGGCCGCCTGGCATGAGGAGATCGAGCGCCTGCGCGACCCGTCGCACTGGGCCTGTCTCACGCCGGCGCGGCTGCGCGGCCTGGGTGAGCAGGCCGGGCTCGTGCTCGAGCGCGAGGACGAGACGCCGATCTCGATCGACTTCGAGGAGTGGCTCGCGCGCGGGAGCGGTGGGCCCGGCTGCAGCCGGCCTGATCGCCGCGGGCGCTCGCCGACCGCGTCCCCGCCCCCGACGTCTTCCGCGTCGTCGACCGGGGCGAGGGCCGCCGGCTCGAGCTGCGCTACTGGATCTCGGTCTGGCGCCGGCCGTGACCGCCGCCCGTGGCGGCCGGCGGGCCGCTTCGGCGGCGTGTACGCGGTGGTCGCCTCGGCCGGCGGGACGTAGGACGGCGGCGGGATGTACGTGGGCGGCGGCTCGTACTCGGGCTGCTGCGCACGGTCGTCGTCGGCGCCGGTGATGCCCGCGCGGAACTCGCGGATGCCACGGCCGATCGCGTTTCCGGCCTCGGGCATTCGGCTCGGTCCCAGGAACACGAGGGCGATCACGAGCACCAGGATGACTTCGGGAATCCCGAGCTGAAACGGCATCAACGCACCGCGCGGTCAGGCTAGCATCGCGGCTCCGGCCGAGGACGGGCCGTGTTAAGGGTTGGTTTTAAGGGGGTTGCCGCCGGCGGCGGGAGCCGTACCCTTGGACTGAGGCCCCGATGGACGTCGACGGGGCTTGACGAGCACTCAAGGAGGGAAGGGCACATATGTCGCATCGCCGACGCGCCGGCCGAGCGCTGGCGGGGATCGCGTTGCTGGCGGTAGCCGCAGTGGCTTCCGCGGGCCCCGCAGGGGCCGCAACGCACACGATCACCCAGTTCACCATCAAGAGCCTGAACAACCAGCCGGGCGACATGACGATCGGAAACGACGGCAATGTCTGGTTCGTTGATCAGGGCACGAGCAAGATCGCCAAGATCGGCAAGGGCGGAGCCATCACGGGCTTCCTGATGCCGAAGGGGAGCCACCCGCTCGGGATCACGACGGCGTCCGACGGCGCCACCTGGTTCACCGAGACGGCGGTCAATCGCGTCGGCCACACGGCGACGGGCGCGCAGCCCATCCCGCAGGTCACGCTGCCGGCGACCATCAAGAGCCCGCGCGGCATCACTGCGGGCCCCGACGGCAACGTCTACCTGGTCGGGTACACCACGCACAACGTCGCCGAGATGAACGTCGGCAACCCGCACAACCCGCACGTGATCGCCACGCTGCCCGCGGGCAGCGGCCCGGTGCGGATCACGTCCGGCCCTGACGGCAACCTGTGGGTGACCGAGTCGCTGATCCACTCCGTCGCCAAGGTCACGCCCGGCGGCGGCGTCACCCAGGTTCGCTCTGCCGAACGGCGCGGCGCCCTCGCGGATCGTGTCCGGCCCCGACGGCAACCTGTGGGTGACCGAGCCGGGTATCAGCAAGGTCGCGGATCATCGACACGAGCGGCACGATCGTCGGCCAGATCACCATCGCCGGCAAGCCGACCGGCATCACCTCCGGCGCCGACAACTTCATGTGGGCGACGCTGCAGGGCACCGGCCGGATCGCGCGCATCCCGGTCGCGGCTCCGCGCACGATCAAGACGTTCGCCATCCCGACCGCCGGCTCGCTCCCGAGCGGCATCACCGTCGGCTCGGACGGCAACATCTGGTTCAGCGAGACCGGCAAGAACAAGATCGGCCGCCTGGCCGACGCCCCCGGCCACACGAGCTTCGTGACCGTGAACGACCACGGCTACGCGCCGCAGTCGCAGGGCGTGCCGCTCTCGACCGGCAAGAACCACACGCCGGTCAAGGTGGAGTGGCTGTTCCGCTGCGGCAAGAGCCACAGCGTCACCGACTCCACGGCCATGGGCCTGTTCGACTCGGGCTCCCAGGCGCCGGGGACGAACTTCATCCACACGTTCTCGACCGCCGGCACGTTCGGCTACGGCTCGACCGTCGGCTCGGACACGATGAGCGGCACCATCAAGGTCGTCCCGTCGGCCGTCCTCTCGGGCGGGAACATCGTCGTCACCGTCGGCACCTCCGTACCTGCCGGTGTCACGACCGATGTTCAGGTCGAGGTGCCCGGCTCGAACACGTTCACGGTTGTCGGCAACAACGTCGCCGGAACGACGTTCACCTACAACCCGGGCGCGCCATGGTGTGTACAAGTTCCAGGTGCGCACCAACAAGGGCGGCACATCGTCGGGCTTGTCGCCGACGGCGCGCGCGACCTTCTAGACGCAGTACCGCAGACGCCGGCCGGGGAGGCAGCTCCCCGGCCGGCGTTCGCGTTTCAGCGGTAGGGCAGCCGCGTCCCGATCCCCAGCTCGCGGGCGCGCTCGAGCATCGCCCGGCCGAGGGCGATGTCCGTCGTCGAGAGGCCGCGGTGCCAGAGCAGGATGCGCTCGTCGTCGCGCTCGCGGCCGGGGCGGTCGCCGCACACGATCTGGCCCAGCTCGGCGTGCAGGCCGCTCTGCTGATGAGCCGGCCGGAGTCGACGTGCGCCCGCAGCGCGCCCAGCGGCCCGGCGTGGGCCTGGCCCCAGTCGTCGACGACGATCTTGTCCATCGACGTCGGTCAGGTCGAGCTCGACCGCGCTGATCGTGCCGTAGGGGACGACCAGCGTGCCGCGGCGCGATCCAGGCCGTGCGCAGCAGCGGCTCGGGCGTCGCCAGCCGGGACGCCTCGACAACGACGTCGGCGCCGCGAACGCACTCCTCCCAGCCGTCCACCGGCGCACACCTCGGCGGCGAGCTCGGCGCTCGAGCCGCTCGGCGAGCGCGGCCCGGCTCTCGGCGGTGCGGGAGTGGATGCGCACCTCGCTCGATGCCGGGCAGGACGTGGCAGAGCAGGCGCACGTTCCACTCCGCCGTCCCGCGGCTGCCGATGTGGCCGAGGACGCGGCTGTCCGGACGGGCCAGGTGGCGGCCGCCGATCGCGGTGACCGCGCCGGTGCGCATCGCCGTGATCGCCGTCGCGTCGAGGATCGCGATCGGGACGCCGGTCACGGGGTCGAGCAGCGGAGCAGCGCGAGCTCGGACGGGAGCCCGAGCCGGCGGTTGTCGACGAAGTCGCCCACCACCTTCACGCCGGCGACCCCGTCGCGCGGCAGCGATCCGCGCAGGACGTTGAAGTGGCCGTCGGCGCCGCGCGCCGGGGAAGAGGTGGACGCGCGGCTCGAGCACCACCTCGTCCCGGCCCTGGGCGGCGAGGACTTCGGCGACCGGATCGAGAATCGTCGTCGCCCGCCAGCTCCAGCCGGTCGACGTCGCCGCCGCTCAGGTAGGTCAGCTCGATTCCTGCCACCGCACCGCCTCGCGCACCCGATCCCGCAACCGCCCGGAGGCCACCAGCTCGCGCGCGACCCGCTCGACGTCCGCGCCCAGCGGCGCGGTCGTCCTCGAGCGGCTCGACCAGCTCGCGCACGCAGGCGTGTGCTGCCGCCGTGCCCCGGCCCAGGCGGTCGGGCGCGGCCACGTCGACCGCCAGCGCCGCGCAGACGAGCTCGACCGCGATCACGCGGCTCGAGCAGGCCGAGCTGCGCCTCCAGACGCAGGGCCGCTGCGGCGGCGTTCGTGGAGTCGTCTTCGACGCCGTCCGCACCGAAGCGCGGGTCGAGCGGCCAGCGGCGCGGCCAGGTGGCGGATGTCGACAACGAGCGACTGCGACGTCTTCAGGAGCGGCGCGACACCGGAGCGGCCGGCGCCGGCGCGGCTCAGGTTGGCAGGGAGGCCGCTCAGCCGCTCGGTGGCGAGCCGGGCCGGGCGCTCCGCCGCCGGGGCGGACGCCTGGGCGAGACGGCGATCGCGCAGGTGTCGAGGGCGAGCGCGAGCGCCGGGGTGTGGAAGTTGCCCGGTCGAGACGACGTCGCCGCCCGGCGAGCACGAGCGGGTTCTCGCCGGCGCCGTTGAGCGTCGCGGCGACGGCGGTCGCGAGCAGGTCGAGTGCCCAGCGCAGCGCCCCGTGGACGTGGCTCACGCAGCGGAAGCTGAGCGGATCCTGCAGCCGCCGGCCGGGGCCTTCGAGGAGCGAGCCGCCGCGCAGCAGCTCGCGCAGGCCCGCCGCCTCCCACTCCTGGCCCGGGGCCGGGTGGGCACCGGCGACGTTCGCCGTCGATCGGCCACGGCGAGGCGCGGAAGCCCTCCATCGAGAGCGCCGCCGCGATGCCAAGGGTTTCGAGCAGGCCGTCCGCGGTCTCGAGCGCGAGGGCGGCAACGCCGGCCGCGACGGCGGGGGAGCTGCACAGCGCCAGGCCGTCGCCCGGGCCGAGCTTCACCGGCGCGACCCCCGCTCTGCGCAGCGCGTCGGCCCCGGCCAGGCGCTCGCCGCCGAGGTCGGCCTCGCCCTCGCCCATCACCACGAGGCCGACGTGGGCGAGCAGGCACAGGTCGCCGGAGCCGATCGACCCGCTGCGGGGCACGACCGGGTGCACGCCGGCGTTCAGCATGCCGGCCAGCGTCTCGGCCACGGCCGGCGATGCACCGCTTCCGCCGGCGCAGAGGCCGTTCAGCCGGGCCAGGATCGCCGCGCGCACCGCCTCGGCCGGGAGCGGCTCGCCCACGGCGGCGGCGCGTCCGCGCACGATCCGGGCCGATTGCTCCGCCGCCCGCTCGGGCGCCACAGCCTCGCCGAGACGGGCGCCGAGGCCCGTCGTGAGCCCGTAGACCGGGCGGTTCTCCGCCAGTGCGCGCTCGAGCGCCGCCCGGGCCTCGGCCATCCGCTCTCCGGCGGCCGGTGCGATCTCGACGCGGCGCTTACGGCGGGCGACGTCGGCCAGGTCGGCAGGGGTAAGCCCGTGGCCGCCGAGCGACAGGGGAGGGGGCGTTCCGGCGATGCCCCAATCTAGATGGTTGATCGGTAACTCCGCGCCTGCCTGGGCGCACGACGGTTGGTTGTGGTGCGATGTGCGGGTGGGGCTGCGGCCGCGAACTGTCGCATCGCGGCGTCCTCCCTCGCTCGCGTGCAGAGCACGCGTCGCTCGGTGTGTCCTTGCGCTGCTCGGTTCGCACCCGCCCAGGACATCGCGGGAGTCACCGATCAACCATCGGCTCCCCGCGGGTTGGCGGTTGACGCTCTCGGAGACCGCACGTATATTTCCAAGTATGCCGATGGAGAATATCGACAACTGATGGCGGAGCCCCACGTCCAGCCTACGGCCGGAGCCCCGGCACCGCAATCGCCCGAGCCGGAAGTGCATAACACCGCCGCCCGGCTGGCGGCGCTCGGCGCCGAGACGATGTCGGCCGCGGAGCACTTCCGCCGCGAGCACTTCCCCGCCCCGGAGATCGACCCGCACGCATGGCGGCTGGTGCTGGGCGGGCTCGTCGAGACGCCTGCAATCCTGGCCCTGGCCGACCTGAAGGCGCTCCCGGCCCGGACGCTGCCCGTGGTGCTCGAGTGCGCCGGCCACCGCCGAGCGGAGCTCGTCCCGGCCGTGCCCGGTCTGCAGTGGGAGGTCGGCGCGGTGTCCGAGGCGCGCTGGACGGGCGCCCGCCTGCGCGACGTGCTCGAGCGTGCGCGGGTCGGCCCGCGGGCATGCGAGGTCGTCCTCACGGGGGCCGACCGCGGCTCGTTCGAGGGCGACGGACGCCGCCACGCCTACGGACGCTCGCTCCCGCTGCGCAAGGCGATCGACCCCGACACCCTGCTCGCCTACGAGATGGACGGCGCACCGATCCCGGCCGAGCATGGCGGGCCCGTGCGCGCGATCGTGCCGGGGTGGTACGCGACCGACTCGGTCAAGTGGCTCGACCGCATCCAGGTGACGGCCGAGGAGTTCGGTGGGCCGTTCCAGGCGATCGACTACCGCTTCGCGGCCGCGGACGACCCGGGCCCCGGGACGCGGATGGAGCGGGTGCCGGTGCACTCGCTCGTGACCGCGCCGGCCGCGGGGGCGGTCATCGACCCGGGCACGACCTGCCTCCACGGCATCGCGTGGAGCGGCGGCGGCGTCATCACGCGCGTCGAGGTCGCAGGTGGACGGGGGCGAGTGGCGGCGCGCGCAGATCGCCGGCCGGGCCGGTCGCTACGGCCGCACCCGCTGGGAACACGTCGTGGCCGCCGAGCCCGGCCGGCACACGATCGCCGTGCGCGCCCGCGACGCGGGCGGCGGCACGCAACCGCAGGAGCCGGTCTGGAACCGGCGCGGCTATCGCAACAACGCCGTCCACCGTGTCACGGTGACGGTGAGGGAGGCACGCTGATGGGCACGTTCGCACGCGACGCTTCGGTCGCCAACGAGACAGTCGCCGCCGATGCCGCGCTGGACGCGTGGCTGGCCGCCCGCGACCTGGGGCGGGAGTCGACCCGGGCCGAGCTCGAGGAGCTCGTGCGCGAGCTGGCGACCCGGCCCGAGCTGTGGCGTCACCACGTTCGTCACTCCCCCGTCGAGCGGCTCTACGTCCGCCTGCACCTCGACGAGCACCTGGAGGTGTGGCTGATCTGCTGGTCGCAGCAGCAGGACACCGGCTTCCACGACCACGACGGCAGCCGCGGGGCGGTGGCCGTGGTCGGCGGCGCGCTCGCCGAGCGGCGTCTGGCCGCCGGCTGCACGCAGCCGCCGACGGCGATCCGCCCGGCCGGGGCCGCGTTCTCGTTCGGGGCGACGCACATCCACGACGTCTCCCAGACCGGCTCAGGGCTCGCCACCTCGCTGCATGTCTACTCGCCTCCGCTCGGCGAGATGGGCTTCTATGAGGTCGCGGCCGACGGCACCCTCTCGCGGCGCACAGGCGACTACCGCGAGGAGTTCTGCTAGCCGAAGAGGGTCGCGCCCGCCCCGACCAGGAGCGAGGCCGCCCAGAGCAGGTCGAGGTTGACCCAGGCGCGGCGAGGGGCAAACCAGGTTCTCCATCGTTTCAATGGGGATCGGCGGCCCGGCAGCGGACGGGCGGGTACCGTGTGGCCGCGTGAACCGGCCCAACATCCTCTACCTGCACTCCCACGACACCGGCCGCTACGTCCAGCCGTACGGCTTCGGCGTCCCGACCCCACGCATCCAGGGCCTCGCCGAGCAGGGCATCGTCTTCCGTCAGGCGTTCTGCGCAGCATCGACGTGCTCGGCCGCGCGCGCGTGCCTGCTCACCGGCCAGTACGCGCACTCCAACGGCATGCTCGGCCTCGCGCACCGGGGCTGGTCGCTCCACGACTACACCCATCACATCGTCCACACCCTGCGCGACGTCGGCTACCACTCGACGCTGATCGGCGAGCAGCACATCTCCAAGCGGCCGGACGTGATCGGCTACGACCGCGTCGTCAAGATCCCGACGACCCGGGTCTCCGACGTCGCCCCGGTCACGATCGACATCCTCCGCAACACCCCGGCCCAGCCCTTCTTCCTCTCGGTGGGCTTCTTCGAGACGCACCGCGAGTTCTTCCAGGCGGTGGCGGGCGAGGAGCACTACGTGCGCCCGCCCGCCAACCTGCCCGACACGGCCGAGACACGCGCCGACATGGCCGCGTTCGTCGCCAGCGCCCGCTCGCTCGACCGCGGCGTCGGGGCGGTCCTCGACGCCCTCGAGGACACGGGCCTCGCCCGCACGACGCTCGTCATCTGCACGACCGACCACGGGATCGCCTTCCCCGGCGCCAAGGCCACGATGAGCGACCGCGGTACCGGCGTGATGCTCATCCTGCGCGGCCCAGGCGGGTTCGGCGCCGGCAAGCTGTCCGACGCGCTCGTGTCGCACATCGACCTCTATCCGACCGTGTGCGATCTGCTCGAGATCCCGCACCCGGACTGGCTCCAGGGCCGCTCGCTGATGCCGATCGTGACCGGGGCGGCAGAGGAGGTCAGCGACGCGATCTTCACCGAGGGCACCTACCACGCCGCGTACGAGCCGCAGCGGGCCGTCCGCACCCAGCGCTGGAAGCTCGTGCGCCGGTTCGGCGACCGCCGCCTGCCCGTGCTCCCGAACATCGACGACAGCCCCAGCAAGGACGTCTGGCTGCGGCACGGGTACGCCGAGCGGGAGTTGCCGCCGCTCGCGCTTTACGACCTCGTGTTCGACCCGAACGAGGCCGAGAACCTCGTCTCCCGCGCCGACCTGGGGCCGGTGGTCGAGGATCTCCGCGCCCGCCTCGAGCGGTGGATGGGCGACACCGGCGACCCGCTGCTGGACGGCCCGGTGGCGCCGCCCCCGGGGGCCGAGGTCAATGATCCCGACCAGCGGTCCGCCGCCGATCCGGTGACCGCGTATTAGGCGTTCGCGAACTATCCCGTTAGTCTATTGACATAGTGGGAAATATGGCTATGGTGTTCTCATGACCACGGCGCACACGTCGTACCTGATCTGCTCGACCCCGCGGACAGGCTCGAGCCTGCTGTGCGACGCGCTCGCGGACACGGGGGTCGCCGGGCGCCCCGAGGAGTACTTCCAGTTTCGAGCGCGGACGGGGTTCCCCCGCCGTCCGCAGGAGTACTTCGAGGGCGCCGGCGACCCCGAGATCTTCGACATCCTCGGCCCCCGCAGCGCGGTCGAGGACGTCGAGGCCCGCTACGACCCCAGCCGGTTCGAGCGCTACGAGGAGTACCTGACATGGGCGGTCGACGCCGGCACCACTCCCAACGGCGTCTTCGGCGCGAAGGTCATGTGGGGCTACTTCAACGGATTCGTGACCGGGCTGCGCTGGGCGCTTCCCGGCGGCCGCCAGCGCCTCGCGGTCCCTGACCTCGTGCAGTCGGTGTTCCCCAACCTCACCTACATCACGGTCAGCCGGCGCGACAAGGTGCGGCAGGCCGTCTCGTTGTGGCGGGCGCTGCAGACGTGGAGCTGGTCGAGCGAGCAGAACGCGGCGCGCGCCGTCGGCGATCACCTCGCCTACAGCCACGCGGCCATCGCCCACCTGATCCGCGAGATCGAGGACCACGAGTTCGGGTGGCGGTCGTACTTCCGTGAGTGCGGAGTCGAGCCGTTCGACGTGGTGTACGAGGACTTCGCCGCCCGCTACGAGGACACCATCCGCGAGATCCTGCGGCATGTCGGGATCGCGGAAGCCGAGGCGGTCGCGATCGCGCAACCGACGCGGCGCCGCCAGGCGGACGACCTCTCGCAGCGCTGGGCGGAGCGCTACCGCTCCGAGGCGGGCCGGCTCTCGCACGCATAGCCGTACGATCCCGCGCATGTGGATCGACCCGCCCGGCTCCGACGCGGTGCTCGTGCTGGCCCACGGCGCCGGCTCGGGCATGCGCTCGCCCTTCATGGCGGGATTCGCCGAGGAGATCGGACGCCTGGGCGTGGCGACGCTGCGATTCGAGTTCCCCTACATGCAGGCGGGGCGGCGTGCGCCCGACCGGCCGCAGGTGCTGCTCGACGCCTGGACGGAGGCGTTCGGCGAGGGCGTCGAGGGGGCGAAGGGGCGGCCGGTCTTCGCCGGCGGCAAGTCGATGGGTGGGCGCATCGCCTCGATGGCGGCCGCCGAGGGGATGGCGGCCGCCGGGCTCGTCTTCCTCGGCTATCCCCTGCACCCGCCCGGCCGACCGGACAAGATCCGCGACGCGCACCTCGACGCCGTGCCCGTGCCGATGCTCTTCCTGCAGGGCTCGCGCGACACGTTCGCGCGGCCCGACCTGCTCGCGGGCGTGATCGCCCGGCTGGGCGCGCGGGCGGAGTACGTCGAGATCGCCGGCGGCAACCACTCGTTCCGCGTCCCCGGCGGGCCGCGCGACGCGGCCGTGATCGGCGCGTCGCTCGCACAGCCGGCGGCCGCCTTCATTCGGCGGGTGGCGGGTGCATGACCGGTGCCAGGCACCCAACCGGCCTGATCATCGCCACGCGCGGGTGATCTCCGGGGATCGCCCCTCGCTCGCGGGCCACCAACTCCCGCAGCTGCGGTCCCCACTCCGCCTCGGGTAGCACGGCGAAGCCGAGCCGGGCGTAGTAGGGCGCGTTCCAGGGGATGTCGCGGAAGGTGGTCAGCGTGAGCGCCGTTCGCCCCGCCGCGAGGGCCACGCTCGCCGCGTGGTCGATGAGGGCGGCGCCGATCCTGCAGCCGGCGTGGGCCGGGTCGACGCTCACCTGTTCGATGTGCAGGCAGCCGTCGACCTCCGCCGCCAGCAGGTAGGCGAGCGGGCCGTCGCCATCCGCCGCCACCCAGGCCAGGCCGGCCGCGCGGCGCTCCTCGAGCTCCGCCATCGTGCCCGGGTCATCGGCCGCGATCTCGGGCATGCCGTGGTCGGCGAAGGCCCGCCCGGCCGCGGCCTCGATCTCCACCAGCCGGCCGAGCTCGTCCGCGGCCGGCGGCCGGATCACGTATCCAGCAACCACCGGGCCGCCTCGACGTGCTCCGGCGGGCCGCCGCCCACGGCCCACGCGACCGTCTGCCCGATCGTCCAGCCGCGGGCCCGGTCGCGGTCGAGCCCGAGCTCCGAGGTGAGCCGGTCGAGCCGGCCCAGCACGGCCCGGCGGGAGTGGCCGAGCTCGAAGGAGCGCACGATCGGCGCGACTCCGAACTCGCGCTCACCCGTGAGCGGCTTGGGATCGATCGCAAGCCAGGGCTCGCGGGCGGCGGCCAGCACGTTGTCGCCGTGCAGATCCTGGTGCAGCAGCACCTGCTCGCCCTGGGTCGGGGCGAGCGCCGTGAGCGCCTCGAGGGCGGCGTCGACCAGCCGGCGCTCGAACGGCCGTCCGGCCGCCTCCCATTCGTCCGCCAGGTAGCCGACCCACCACGCCGCCTCGTCGGCGAGCGAGTGGAACGGCCGCCCCGCCGCCACCCACAGCCGCGGCAGCAGACCTGCGAGCACGGCGAGTGCCGTCTCCGGCCCGGCCGCCGAGAGCGGAGTGCCCGGCTCGCACCGCTCGAGCAGGATGCAGGATCCGTCCTCGGTGCGGTCGAGCAGGCGCACGGCGCCGTCTCCGTCCCAGCGGGCGAGCGCGTCGGCCTCGTGCTCCGACTCGCGGTGCAGGTCGATCAGCTTCAGGACGACGGGCGTCCCGTCGGCGAGCGCGGCCCGGACGGCGTAGCCGGCCGCGCCCGGCGGGTAGGGCTCGCCCAGGGTAAGGCCCCAGCGACGGCGGAGCTCCTCCGTCCTCGTCAGAGGCGGGTGCGGATCGCCCACAGGTCGGGGAACGCCTGGCGGCCGATGGTGGACGCGAGGTAGTCGACGCCAGACGAGCCGCCGGTGCCGGCCTTGCGGCCGATGGTGCGCTCGACCATCTTCACGTGGCGGTAGCGCCACTCCTGCACGCCCTCGTCGATGTCGACCATCCGCTCGCACACCTGGGCGCTGGCGGAGTCGGCCTGGTACACCTCGACCAGGACGTCCTGCACCGCCGGCGACGGCTCCGCCGGCAGCGACGGGTCGCGGCCGAGCACGTCCTCGGGGATCCAGTGCCCGAGCCGGTCGAGGTGCAGCAGAAGGGAGTCCCACAGGCTGCGGCGCGACATCGCCGCCTCGATCCGGTCGCGGGCCGGCCCGGGCGGGTGGTGGGCGAGGACGCCCGCGTCGCGGCTTCCGAGCACCGCCTCGAGCTCGCGGAACTGGGCCGACTGGAACCCGCTCGCCCGCTCGAGCCGGCCGCGGAAGCTCGAGAACCCGAGCGGCGTCATCGTCTCGAGCACGTCGATCTGGGCGACGATCGTCTTCAGGATCGTCAGGATCCGCTTCATCGTCATGAGCGCCGAGCCGCGGTCGCCGATCTCGAGCCGGTCCTGGAGCCGCTCCAGCTCGTGGAGGAGCACCTTGAACCAGAGCTCGTAGACCTGGTGGATGACGATGAAGAGCATCTCGTCGTGCTCGGGCCCGTCGGAGAGCGGCTGCTGGCAGGCGAGCAGCTCGTCCAGGTGCAGGTACGACGAGTAGGTGACGGCGGGATGCTCGGGGGCGGCCACTGCGCCGAACTATCGCACCACCATCGCTGGATCCGCATCGAGCCCGGGGCGCTCGCGCAGGTGCGGCAGCGGGTAGGCGGGGTCGGGCGAGTCGATCTCGCGCCCCAGCCGGTGGCCGTCCCAGATCGCGTCGGCGATCAGGCGCGGGGCGACACAGTCGCCGATCCGGTAGACGCCCTCGATCCCGGCGGCCGCGAGCGCGTCCGGGCCGGCGGTGAGCTCGAGGTAGAGCGACTCGTCGGAGACCCGCTGGGTGACGAGCACGAAGGCGTCGGCCTCGACCGCGAACGTGTCGCCGAGCTCGGTCTCGCCCTCGGCGCCCCCGGCCGCGATCCGCGTCAGCCAGGCCTCGGCCCGCATGCCGATCCCCAGATCGTGCAGGTGGCGGCGCAGGATCGGCCCCTCCAGGGTCTCGTCGCACATCGGCGCCACCTTCTCGCACGACGTGATCAGCTCGACCCGGTGGCCGTGGGCGTGGAGGAGCTCGGCCATCCCAGCCCCCATGAAGTAGCCCTCGCAGTCGAGGACGACGGCACGCGAGCCCGGCGGCCGCTTGCCGTGGAGCATCACCTGCTCGGGCGTGAGCACGTGCGGCAGCGAGGCGTCCGCGCCCGGGATCGGGCCGCGGGTGACGCCGTTTCGGCCGTCGCCCGCCCATGCTGCGCCTGTCCCGACGACGACGAGGTCGGCGCCGGCCGCCCGCACGGCGGCGGCGTCCATGTGGACGCCGGTCTCGATCTCGACGTTTCGGAGCTGTGCGAGCTGGCCCAGGCGCCACGTCCGCAGCCGGTCCCACTCGGCCAGGCCGGGCAGGCGCGGGACCCAGCGGGTCAGGCCGCCCGGCTCCTCCGCCGCGTCGACCAGGCGGACGCGGCGCATGCCCCGGCGACCGAGCACCATCGCGCACTCCATGCCGGCCGGGCCGGCGCCGACGACGAGCACCTCGCGGTCGGCGTTGGCCGCCCGGTCGAACCGCTCGGGGTGCCAGCCGCGGCGGTGCTCCTCGCCCGCCGTCGCGTTCTGGGTGCAGCCGATATGGCGGCGGACGTCGCCCTTCGAGATGCACATGTTGCAGCCGATGCACGCGCGAATGTCGTCGAACCGGCCCTGGCGGATCTTCTCCGGGATGAACGGGTCGGCGATGTTCGGGCGGGCGGCGCCGATCAGATCCCAGGCGCCGGACTCGATGATCTCGGCCATCCGCTCCGGCGTCGTCAGCCGGCCGACGCCGACGATCGGCTTCGCCGTCGCCTCGCGGACGTGCCCGGTCCACTCGAGCTGCCAGCCCTCGGCGAAGAAGCGCGACGCGCCCGAGTCCTTCGACCACTCCAGGATCGAGCCGATGTGGACGTCCCACAGGTCGACGAGGTGGTCGGCCATCCGCACGAACTCGAGCCCCTCGTCCAGCTCGACGCCCGGCCCGCCCGCCGCCGAGACCGCCATCCGGCAGGCGATGGCGCAGTCGGAGCCGACCGCCTCGCGCACGGCCGCGAGCGTCTCGATCCACATCCGCGCCCGGTTCTCGAGCGAGCCGCCGTACTCGTCGGTGCGCTGGTTGTAGAAGCCAGAGAGCATCTGCCCGAGCAGGTAGGAGTGGCCGCCGTAGACGTAGACGATGTCGAAGCCGGCGTCGCGCGAGCGCACGGCCGCCCGCACCCAGTCGGAGATGATGCGGTCGATGTCGAGCTGCTCCATCCGCTTCGGCGTGATGTTGGAGAAGTCGCTTGCGATCTGGGATGGCGCCGGGGGCGGCAGTCGCGTCTCGCAGTTCTCGCCGTGGGCGCCGGAGTGGGACAGCTCGATGCCCGCGAGGGCGCCGTGGGCGTGCGCCGCGTCGCACAGGAGCGCCAGGTGGCGCAGGTCGTGGTCGTCCCACATGCGGGCCGAGATGTAGGGCGTCTCGTCGGCGTCGGTGGAGACCGTGCAGTACTCGGTGCAGACTGCCGCCCAGCCGCCCTCCGCCTTGACCGCCCGGTGGGCCGCCTGCGACCAGGGCTTCTCGACGCCGAACCCGGTGCAGTGCGGCACCTGGTAGAAGCGGTTGCGGAGCGTCTTCGGCCCGATCTGGACCGGCTCGAAGAGGATGTCGAAGCGCGGGTCGGGCGGCATCGCGCGACTATACGGGGTCAGGTGGAGAGCGAGCGGTGCCTGGCACCGTGCCGGTGCCAGGCACCTGTTCGGGATGCGTCGGCGATGGTTCGGGAAGGCGTCGGAACTTGGGTGTTTTTCCCGTCTTGACTTCCGTCCTGACCCGGGACGACAATCCCGAAACGTGCGAGTCTTCTTCGCCACGGACATCCATGGGTCGGAGACGTGCTGGCGCAAGTTTCTGAACTCGGGAACGCACTACAAGGCCGACGTCCTCATCCTGGGTGGCGACATGACCGGTAAGGCGCTCGTGCCCGTTATCCACGACGGCAACGGGCACTGGCACGGGACGCTTCAGGAGCAGCGCCGCGAGTTCTCGGGCGATGCCGAGGTGGCCGCGTTCGAGCAGGACGTGATCCGGCGCGGGTACTACCCGTTCCGCACGACGCCCGACGAGCTGGCGGAGCTCGAGGCCGACTCCGAGCGGCTCGACGAGCTCTTCCACAGCCACATGCTCGGCACCGTCGAGCGGTGGATGCAGATGGCCGACGACAAGCTCGCCGGCCAGCCGCAGCCCATGTTCGTCTGCCCCGGGAACGACGACCAGTTCGAGGTCGACGCGATCCTGGCCGCCGCCCGCCGGGTCGAGCTGGCCGAGGGCCGCGTGGTCGACGTGGACGGCTTCCAGATGGCGTCGACGGGGTGGTCGAACCCGACCCCGTGGCACACCTACCGCGAGGAGCCCGAGGACGTCCTGCTCGAGCGGATCCGGTCGGTGACGTCGCAGCTCACCGCCGCGCCCGAGCGGACGATCCTGAACCTGCACTGCCCGCCGTACGGGTCGGGGCTGGACGACGCCCCCGGCGTCGACGAGGATCTGAAGCCGAAGCACGGCGGCCACGCCCCGGAGCCGGTGGGCTCGACGGCGGTGCGGGAGGCGATCGCGGAGACGGGCCCAGTGCTCTCGCTGCACGGGCACATCCACGAGGCCCGCGGGCACGCGCGCATCGGCAAGACCCTCTGCATCAACCCCGGCAGCTCGTACGAGCAGGGCGACCTGATGGGCGCACTGATCGAGCTCGACGGCAAGAAGGTGAAGAACTTCGTGCTCACCAGCGGCTGAAAGGAGAGGGGATGGCTGCAGCAGACACTCCCGTCGAGCGCACGATGTTCGTGCGCAAGGCGACCGGACTGGTGAAGGGGTGGTCGGTCTTCGACGCCTTCATCTACTCGGCGTTCGCCATCAACCTGATGGCGCTCGGCTTCGGCTACGCGTTCACCGGCATCGCCGTCTTCCCGGAGGGCGGCCTGATCGCCGCGATCATCCTCTCGGGCCTGTTCATCATCTTCGAGGTCATCACCTACGCGTCGCTGATCGCCGTGATGCCGAGGGCCGGCGGCGACTATGTGTGGCAGAGCCGCGTGTTCGGAGGCGGCATCGGCTTCGTCCTCGCGGCCACCGGCTGGTGGTTCATCCTGTGGCACTGGGTCCCGATCTACGCCAACATCCTCATCATCGAGGTCATCCAGCCGATCCTGAACGTACTCGGGTACAACGGCACGAGCACGTTCCACGCGGCCTGGTGGAACCCGATCCACGGCACCGGCATCTTCGTCGCCTCGCTCGCGACGGCCGCGATCGCCAGCGTCGTGGTGTCGATCGGCATGCGGAACTACGCCCGCTTCCAGAAGTGGTGCTTCTACGGCGCCGTGTTCGGGCTCGTGATCATGCTCGGGATCTTCCTGTTCCACTCCAAGGCCGACTTCATCTCGGCCTTCAACCGGCAGACCGACATCTACGGCTCCCACGATCCCAACGCCTATGCGAAGACCGTCGCCGCGGCCCATTCGTCCGGGGCGACGTTCAAGGGCTTCGGCGCCTTCCCGCTGCACGCCACGCTGCTGCTCGTCCCGTTCATGCTCTTCTTCAATCTCTGGCCGAACTGGGGCGCGACGCTCTACGGCGAGGTGCGGGGGGCGTCGGACTTTCGCAAGAACATCTACGCAATGGGCGGGGCGCTCGTGTTCACCACGATCGTCGTCATCCTCACGTTCGCGGCGATGGCGCACGCCACCGGGTACAACTTCTACGGGATCCTGAGCGGCGAGTACTGGGTGACCGTGTCGAAGGCTCCCGTCTACTGGTTCCCGTACCCGGGCATGCTCGCGGCGATGTTCTTCCACAACGGGCTGGTGCAGGTCGTGCTGCTCCTGTTCCTCTCGCTGTGGTTCTTCGGCTGGGCCGGGAGCGTGTTCCTGAGCTCCACGAGGGTGATCTTCGCGGCCGCGTTCGACCGGATCCTGCCCGAGTGGGCGGCCAAGGTCGACGACCGGACGCACGTGCCCGTCGCGGCGCTCCTCCTGATGCTCGTGCCGTCGATCCCGATCAGCTACCTGTATGCGTACAACACGAACTTCTACGGGTACACGCTCGACGCGACGGTGGTGATCGCCATCACCTACTTCGGGACGACGCTCTCGGCGATCGTGCTGCCCTGGCGCCGCCGCGACATCTACAAGGCGTCTCCGATCGCCAAGTACGAGCTCGCCGGTATCCCGCTGGTGACCATCTCCGGCATCGTGTTCGCCGCGTTCCTGGCCTTCTGCGGATACAAGTGGTTCTTCACGGACGCCTACGGGATCAACCACTCCAACTCGCTCAAGTACATGGCCGTCCTGTATCTGATCGCGATCGCGATCTATGTCGGAAGCCGGATCGTCCGCCGCCGCGAGGGCATCGATCTCGCCATGATCAACTCCGAGATCCCGGTCGAGTGAGCCGGCGCCGCGTGGGAGCCGGGAAACCGGCTCCCACGCTGGCATTCGGCCGCTTGCGCAAGCTGCGTCGAGCGTGTTGACTTCCCCGCGGATCTCGGGGAAGATTTCCCTGGTCTAGACCACAACCGTCTCCGCAGAGGAGGGGAGGGGCATGCAAGAAGGCACCCGCTCGGACAGCCAGCAACTGGCGCAGTTCGGGTACCGGCAGGAGCTGCACCGCACACTGGGCAGCTTCTCGTCGTTCGCCGCCGGCTACAGCTACATCTCCATCTTGACCGGCATGTTCCAGACGGCGGGACTCGGCTTCTTCTTCGCCGGCCCCGCGTTCGCATGGGCATGGCTCGTCGTCATGTTCGGCCAGTTCATGGTCGCCCTCCAGTTCGCCGAGCTCTCGGCGCACTATCCGCTGGCGGGCTCGGTGTACCAGTGGTCCAAGCAGCTCGCGTCGAAGGCGTGGGCGTGGAACACGGGCTGGATGTACCTGTGCGCGCAGATCATCACGGTTCCCGCCGTGGCGCTCGCGTGGCAGATCATCCTGCCGCAGATCTCGACCCACTTCCAGATCATCGGGTCGTCCGCCAACTCCGGCAACCTCTACAGCAAGGACTTCGCCGAGAACGCGATCGTCCTCGCGATGGTGATGGTCGTGTTCACCACGATCATCAACGTGATGGGCGTGAGTGTGCTGGCCCGGATCAACAACATCGGCGTGATCGCCGAGCTGGTCGGCGCCACCGGCCTGATCTTCCTGTTCCTCGTCCACGCCACCCGTGGCCCGCAGACCGTGCTGACGACGACCGCCAACACGGCCAACGTCCCCGTCCATCACTCCCTCGGCTATCTGGGCGCGCTGCTCGTGGGGGCGATCATGCCGCTCTACGTGATGTACGGCTTCGACACCGCCGGGTCGCTGGCGGAGGAGACCGACGACCCGCGTCGCAAGGCGCCTCGGGCCGTCCTCCAGGCGCTGGCGACGGCGGGAACGATGGGCTTCCTGCTGATCCTCTTCGGCACCATGGCGGTCAGCGACTCGCTGTTCAAGGACGGCACGCTGCTCAACCTGCCCGCCATCACCGAGGATGTGCTCGGCACCACGTGGGGCAAGATCTTCCTGGCCGACGTGGCCGTGGCGATCTTCGTCTGCTGCCTGGCGATCCACGCGATGTCGGTGCGGATCCTGTTCGCGATGGGCCGCGACGACAACCTGCCCGGCGGCTCGCGGCTGGCCCACGTGTCCGGAACCCGGCGTGTGCCGGTCTTCCCGGCCGTGCTGGTCGGGGCGATCGCGCTGGTCGTGCTCGCCTTCAACATCTACAACCAGTACGCGTTCGAGGTCATCATCGCGCTGGGGATCATCTTCATGTACCTCGCCTACCTGGGCGTGACGATCCCGCTGCTGCAGCGGCGAATGAGCGGGTGGCCGGGCAACCTGAAGAGCGCGAACCTCGGCCTCTTCAGCCTCGGCAAGTGGGCCGTTCTCACGAACGTGCTCGCGATCATCTACGGCGCGTCGATGGCGATCAACCTGGCCTGGCCGCGCGACTACTTCTACGGCACCAAGTGGTACCAGCAGTACGGGCCGATCACCGGCGTCGCCGCGGTCGTGATCGTCGGCCTCGTCCTGTACTACACCCGCCAGCAGTATCACGGCACCGTCCTCAGCGAGCACCGGGCCGACGTCCCGGCGACCGCCGAGGGCGACTGAACAGCCTCCACGGGGGGCGGCGTCCGCACCGATGACGCTGCCCCCCGAACAGCTGCGCCGGCTCGTCCGCCGCGACCTCATGGTGGCGGGTGTCGGGGCGTTTCTGGCGATCGCCTCGGCGGCGTTTCTCGTCGCCGGCCGGCTGGGGTTCATGTCCGAGGTCAACGCCGGCCGGATCGCCGTCGCGCTGGCGGCGATCGTCGGCGTCGTCTGCTTCTACTGGTGGGCCTCCGGGCCGCGGATCTACCTGCGTGACCGCATCATCGTGCTGACGCCGGTGTTCCTGATCGCCGGCCCCGGGCTGATCGGCGTCAACAACCTGGGCGGCGGCCTCGCCGTGGGCATCCTGTCCGGTGCCGTCGGCTTCTCGGCCGCCGCGATGCTGGGCATCGTCTGGTCGTCCAGGGAGCGGTAACCGGATCGGTGTCTGGCACCGGTGCCGGGTGCCAGGCATCTGTCGGCCTATCCTGCGGTCCATGAGCCAGACCTACGTCTACTCCATGTACCGCTGCAACAAGTTCTTCGGGCCCGACCGGCAGGTGCTGCGCGACATCTCGCTCTCGTTCCTGCCGGGGGCGAAGATCGGCGTGCTCGGCCCGAACGGCGCCGGCAAGTCGACGCTCCTGCGGATCATGGCCGGGCTGGACGAGCCGTCGAACGGCGAGGCCCGGCTCGCGCCCGGCGCGACCGTCGGGTACCTGTCGCAGGAGCCCGAGCTCGACCCGGGCAAGGACGTGCGCGGGAACGTCGAGGACGGCGTCGCCGAGAAGCGCGCCCTGCTCGACCGCTTCAACGAGATCTCCGCGAAGTTCGCCGAGCCGATGTCTGACGACGAGATGCAGACGCTGCTCGAGGAGCAGGGCGAGGTTCAGGATCGGATCGACCGCACCGACGCCTGGAGCCTTGACCGCATGCTCGACATCGCCATGGACGCGCTGCGGCTGCCGCCGTCCGACGCCGACGTCTCGACCCTCTCCGGCGGCGAGCGCCGCCGCGTCGCCCTGTGCCGGCTGCTGCTCTCCGCGCCCGACCTGCTCCTGCTCGACGAGCCCACCAACCACCTCGACGCCGAGTCGGTGGCCTGGCTCGAGCGCTTCCTGGACGACTACGCGGGCACCGTGCTCGCCGTGACCCACGACCGCTACTTCCTCGACAACGTGGCCGGCTGGATCCTCGAGCTCGACCGCGGCCACGGCATCCCGTTCCAGGGCAACTACTCGTCCTGGCTGGAGCAGAAGCAGGCCCGGCTCGCCGTCGAGGAGAAGCAGGAGTCGGCGAGGCGGCGCACGCTCCAGCGCGAGCTCGAGTGGGTGCGCATGGCGCCCCGCGCCCGCCACGCCAAGAGCCGCGCGCGCGTCACGGCCTACGAGCAGCTGCTGGCCGAGGACGCCGCCGTCAAGCTGGACACGGTCGAGATCCACATCCCGGCCGGCCCGCGCCTGGGCGATGTCGTGGTCGAGGCGGCCGGGCTGCGCAAGGGCTATGGCGATCGGCTCCTCATCGACGGTCTCGACTTCTCGCTCCCCGCCGGCGGCATCGTCGGCGTGATCGGGCCGAACGGGGCCGGCAAGACGACCCTGTTCCGGATGATCGCCGGCCAGGAGGAGCCCGACGGCGGCGATCTGCGGCTGGGGCCGTCGGTCGAGCTCGCCTACGTCGACCAGGCCCGGGCCGACCTCGATCCGGCGAACACGGTGTGGAAGGAGATCAGCGGCGGCAAGGATCGCATCACCGTCGGCACGCGCGACGTGGCCTCGCGGGCGTACGTCGCGTCGTTCAACTTCCGCGGCGGCGACCAGCAGAAGCGGGTCGGCGACCTCTCCGGCGGGGAGCGCAACCGTCTCCACCTGGCCAAGCTGCTGCGCTCGGGCGGGAACCTGCTGCTGCTCGACGAGCCGACGAACGACCTCGACGTCGACACGCTGCGCGCGCTCGAGGAGGCGCTCGTGTCCTTCGCCGGCTGCGCCGTCGTGATCAGCCACGATCGCTGGTTCCTCGACCGCGTCGCGACGCACATCCTGGCGTTCGAGGGCGACTCCGAGGTGGTCTGGTTCGAGGGCGCCTACGACGAGTACGAGGAGAACCGGCGCGCGCGGCTCGGCGCCGAGGCCGACCAGCCCCACCGGATCAAGTACAAGCCGCTCGTCCGGCCGTAGCTCAGCCCGCCGGCTCAGCCCCGCTCGGGGACCTGCTGCACGGCCCAGCGGTTGCCGTCGGGGTCGGCGAAGAACACGAACCAGCCCCAGTCGAACGTCTGCACGTCGCCGACCTCGAGCCCCCGGCCGAGCAGCTCGTCGCGGGCTGCGTGGATGTCGGCGACGACCACCTGGAGGTTTGCGGACCCCGGAGGGGAGTCGGTAAGGCCGGTGCCGATGGCGATCGAGCATTGCGACCCCGGCGGCGTCAGCTGCACGAACCGCAGGCCGTCGGCGACGCTGTGGTCGTGGTCGGCGACGAAGCCGGCCTTGTCGACATAGAACGCCTTCGCCTCGTCGACGTCGGTCACGGGAACGGCAACCAGCTCGAGCTTGAAATCCATGTTCGCAGCTCCTTCGAGGATTTGACAGTATGCTGTCGTTATGAGTGGGAATCTATCAGAACGACAGCATGCTGTCAATACACCGCGGTCACCGGAAGGGGAGGCGCTGAGCGGGCTCGTCGTCCTGGTGTTCCGCCTCGAGGGGGCCCTCAAGGCCGCGGGCGACGCGCTCGCGCGCCCGGCGGGGCAGACGACGGCCCGCTGGCGCGTGCTCGCCGCCGTCGAGTCGACGCCGGCGAGCGTCGCCCAGATCGCGAGGGCGTGGAGTCTCGCCCGCCAGAGCATCCAGCGCGTCGCCGACGAGCTCGAGCGGGAGGGCCTCATCCGCTACGCGGAGAATCCGGACCACCGGCGTGCGAAGCTCGTGCGGCTCACACCCACGGGAGCGGCGGCGCTGGCCCGGATCCAGGACGCGCAGCGGGCGTGGGCGAACGAGCTCGGCGGGCAAATCGGCGCGGAGGATCTCTCCCGGGGCAGCGCGATCCTCGGACGGATCCTGGACGCGCCTGCGCTGCGGCGCGAGCCGGACTAGCCTCCGAGGTTCCGGCCGACGAACCGGACCTGCGCGGGCAGCATCCGCCGCCAGAAGTCCTCGTCGTGGCAGCCCGCCACGAACTCCCCCGCCGGCCGGTGCGACAGCCGGTCGGCGAACGCCCGGTCGTTGGCGAGGAACGGGTCGGCCGTGCCGCAGCTGATCGCGACGGCCGTGCCCGCGAGCCGGGCCGCGCCCTCGAAGACGTCGTTGCGGGCGAAGTCCGCCGCGCCGTCAAACGCGTCCGGGACGGCCGCCGCCTGCTGGGCGTGCGTCGGCCAGATGGCGGCGCTCGAGGCGGCGACCGTTCGGAACCGCCCCGGGTGCTGCTCGGCGGCGAGCAGCGCCCCGTATCCGCCCATCGACCAGCCGATCACCGCGCGCGGGTCGAGGTCGAAGCGGCGGCGCAGGAGCGGCAGGAAGTCGTCGATCAGCATGCGCATGCGGTCCTCGCCGTCGGCGCGGCGGTGCCAGTAGCTCTCGCCGCCGTCGACCGCGGCGACGGCGTAGCGCAGCCCGGCTGCGGCGACGAAGTCGACGGTGTGGAGCACGTTCATCACCCAGTCCGCGTCGTTCCCCCGGCCCGGGAGGCACGCCGCCGCGGCGCTCCCGGCCTGCCCGGGCGGGAGGCCGACGGCATAGCCCACCGGCCCTGGGACGGACGCCGAGTGCAGCGTCCCCGAGACGACGCGCGTCCCCGCCAGCCGCGGCGGCGAGGGGCCGCTCGGGCCGCACTCGCCGGTGAGCTCGTCGTACCAGGTGTGCACCGGCAACCGCCCTGCACGGGCGGCGGCTCCGCCGGCGGCGACGGCAGCCGCGCCGAGCCCGGCGACCGCCCGTCTGCGGGTCATGCGCATCCGCCCACGCTATTGAGCGCCTGTTTCGGGCTCGTAACGGTCGTGTCTCGGTTCACCCTGAGCGCTTTCGGCAGGTCGTGACGGCTCGTACGATCGGCCCGTTGGCACGGCTCCGCAGGATCCTGCTGAGCGCACCGGTGATCGGCGTGGCTGGGCGTGCGGGGTGTGAACGCGGCTGCGTTCGTGCATGTGCCGGCCGGCCAGGAGCGGGCCTGGGCGTACGTCAATCGCTACATCGCGCCGTGGCGATCGGGCATGGCGATCGGCCGCTGCTTCCCGACCGTCGAGACTGTTTCTCGTCGCGGGGAGGGCGAGGACGAGAACGGCGACTGACGCCGTCAGGCGGCCATGCGCTCGATGGCGCTCAGGCGGTTGGCGGCGTCGAGGGCGGCCACCTTGTACGACTCGGCCAGCGTCGGGTAGTTGAAGACCGTGTCGATGAGGACGTCGATGGTGCCGCCCGTCGCCATCACCAGCTGGCCGATGTGGACGAGCTCCGTCGCGCCGGTGCCGAACGCGTGCACGCCGAGCAGCGTGCGGTCGACGGGCGAGACGAGCAGCTTCAGGATGCCAGACGTGTCGCCCAGGATCTGGCCGCGGGCCAGCTCGCGGTAGCGGGAGACGCCGATCTCGTAGGGCACCGCCGCCTCGGTCAGCTGCTCCTCGGTGCGGCCGACGAAGCTGATCTCGGGGATCGTGTAGATGCCGATCGGGAGCTTCTGGTCCATCGCGTGGGCGGCGATGCCGAAGGCGTCGCAGGCGGCCAGCCGGCCCTGCTCCATCGAGCGTGGCGGCGAGGCTGGGGAAGCCGATCACGTCGCCGACCGCGTAGATGTGGCGGACCGACGTGCGGAAGTGGTCGTTCACGGCGATGCGGCCGCGCTTGTCCGCCTCGAGGCCGGCCTTCGCCAGGTCGAGCGTGTCGGTCGCGCCCTGGCGGCCGGCCGAGTAGAGCACGGCGTCGGCGGCGATCAGCTTGCCGCTCGCGAGATGCGTGACGGCGCCGTCACGGTGCTTGTCGACGCCGGTCACCGTCTCGTCGAAGCGGAAGATCACGCCCAGGTCGCGGAGGTGGTACTGGAGCGCCTCGATGATCTGGTAGTCGCAGAACTCGAGCAGCCGCTGGCGCTGCTCGACGACGGTCACCCGGGTGCCGAGCGCGGCGAACATCGAGGCGTACTCGATGCCGATCACGCCGGCTCCGACGACGACGAGGGAGTTCGGCAGCCAGTCGAGCGAGACGATGTCGTCGGAGTCGAGGACGGTGCGGCCGTCGAACGCGACGGTGGACGGACGGGCCGGGCGCGTGCCGATTGCGATCACGATCTTGGCGGCGGTGACGCGGCGCTCCTCGCCGGAGGCGCTCTCGACGCACACGGCGTGCGGGTCGAGGAAGCGGCCGTGCCCGGGGAGCACCTGCACCTGGTTGCGGCCGAGCTGGCTGCGGACGACGTCGACCTCGCGCTGGATGACGTGCTGGATGCGCGCGAACACGTCCTCGCTCGTGATGTCGTCCTTCACCCGGTAGCTCTGGCCGTAGATCCCGCGCTGGCTCATGCCGGTCAGGAAGACGACCGCCTCGCGCAGCGTCTTCGACGGGATCGTGCCCGTGTTCGTGCAGACGCCGCCGAGCGTCTCGCGGCGGTCGATCACGGCGACGCGGCGGCCGAGCTTGGCGGCCTGGATGGCGGCCCGCTGGCCGCCGGGGCCGGAGCCGATGACGAGCGAGGTCGTAGTCGAACTTCACGCGTGGGTTATCGGCGGCGGCCGCCGCGGATTGACGCGGACCTGGCCGACTGCCGCTCTATCATCCTGCGCCGTGGCCGAGTACCGCATCACGAGCTGGCGCGAGATCCCGACGATGGTGACCGCCCGCGACGCCGCCGGCGCGACCGCCAAGGTGGCGTTGCCCGACCGGTTCCAGGAGGCCGTCGACGAGGCGGCGATGCGCCAGGGCCTGGTCGGCTCCGACGCCTACCTGGAAGCCTGGGTGCAGGGTGAGTGGCTGGAGGCCGACGGCCCGCCCGACGAGGTCGCCGCGCGGGTGGCCGCCGAGCTCGACGAGGCCCATCCGCCCGAGCGGCTCGCCTCCATGCTCGACCCGTAACCTCGACGGCGTAGAATCGCGCTGGCTCCACGTCCAGCGACCCCGGGGAGGGGACATGGCGCGAACGCCCTACGACTACATCATCATCGGTGGAGGCAGCGCGGGCAGCGCGCTCGCGAACAGGCTGTCCGCCGACCCGTCGACCCGCGTGCTGGTGCTGGAGGCCGGCCGGCCGGACTGGAAGTTCGACATCTTCATCCACATGCCGGCGGCGCTCACGTACCCGATCGGCAGCCGCTTCTACGACTGGAAGTACGAGTCGGAGCCCGAGCCGAACATGCACGGGCGCCGGATCTACCACGCCCGCGGCAAGGTGCTCGGCGGATCGAGCAGCATCAACGGGATGATCTTCCAGCGCGGGAACGCGCTCGACTACGAGCGCTGGGGCGCCGATCCGGGCATGGAGGCGTGGGACTACGCCCACTGCCTGCCGTACTTCAAGAAGATGGAGACGTGCCTGGCCGGCGCCGATGAGTATCGCGGCGGCGACGGGCCGCTCGTGCATGGAGCGCGGGCCGGCGACGAACCCGCTCTTCGGCGCGTTCTTCGAGGCCGTCCAGCAGGCCGGCTATCAGCTTACGAGCGACGTCAACGGCTACCGCCAGGAGGGGTTCGCCCCGTTCGACCGCAACATCCACCGCGGCCGCCGCCTGAGCGCCGCCCGGGCGTACCTGCACCCGGTCATGGACCGCCCCAACCTGACCGTGAAGACGAACGCGTTCGTCCGCCGGATCGTGTTCGAGGGCAACCGCGCGACCGGCGTCTCGTTCGACCTGCTCCGCGGGCCGACGCGGCGGGCGCACGCGCGCGAGATCATCGTCTGCGGCGGCGCGATCAACACGCCGCAGCTGCTGCAGCTCTCCGGCGTCGGCAACGCGTCGGAGCTCGAGGGGCTCGGCGTCGACGTCGTCCACGACCTCCCCGGCGTGGGCGAGAACCTGCAGGACCACCTGGAGGTGTACGTCCAGTACGGCAGCAAGCTGCCGGTGTCGGTCGCGCCCTCGATGCTCTATCGCAACCGGCCGAAGGTCTACCTGGAGTGGCTGGCCCGGCGCGGCGACGGCGCGACGAACCACTTCGAGGGCGGCGGGTTCGCGCGCTCGAACGACGAGGTGGCCTACCCGAACCTGATGTTCCACTTCCTGCCGGTCGCGATCCGCTACGACGGCTCCCAGCCGGCCGGCGGCCACGGCTACCAGGTGCACATCGGGCCGATGTACTCGAACTCGCGCGGGTCGGTCAAGATCACCTCGACCGACCCCAAGGTGCACCCGGCGCTGCGCTTCAACTACATCTCGACGCCGGAGGACCGGCGCGAGTGGGTCGAGGCCATCCGGGTCGCGCGCAACATCCTGAACCAGCCGGCCTTCGACCCCTACAACGCCGGCGAGGTCTCGCCGGGGCCGAGCGTCGCCACCGACGAGGAGGTCCTCGACTGGGTCGGCCGCGACGGCGAGACGGCGCTGCACCCGTCGTGCACCTGCGCGATGGGCACCGGGGCGATGTCGGTCGTCGACCCGGCCAGCATGCGCGTGCACGGCGTCGACGGCCTGCGCGTGGTGGACGCCTCGGCGATGCCCTACGTCACGAACGGCAACATCTACGCGCCGGTGATGATGATGGCCGAGAAGGCCGCCGACCTGATCCTGGGCAACACGCCGCTCGAGGCCCAGCACGTCGACTTCTACCGCCATCAGCCGAAGGCGGCCGCGGCGGGCGAGTAGGCGGGCGACCAGCGGGGACTGTCCCCGAGTGTCTGGGGACAGTCCCTGCGCTTACGCGAGGTCGAGGATGACGCGGGTCGCGTCGCCCGAGCGGACCAGGTCCATCGCCGCGTCGGCCTCGTCGAGCGGGAGCCGGTGCGAGATCAGCCGGTCGAGCGGCAGGTGGCCGCGCCGGTGCAAATCGAGGATCAGCGGGAAGTCGCGGTCGGGCCGGGCCGAGCCGTAGATCGATCCCAGCACCCGCCGCTCCATGCGCGGGATCGAGAGCGCCGGCAGGGTGATCGTGGCGTCGGCGCGGGGGATGCCGCAGAGCACCGCGGCGCCGCGCACACGCGTCGACATGAACGCGGCCTCGGCCGCGGCCGGCCGTCCCCGCGCCTCGAAGGCGTAGTCGACCCCGCCGCCGCTCGCGTCGCGCACGGCGGCGGCCACCTCGGCCGGCGACCCCTCCCAGCGGACGGTCGCGGTCGCGCCCAGCTCGCGCGCCCGCTCGAGCCGGAGTCCTGGGAGTCGACGGCGACGATGTCGGCCGCCCCGGCCGCCACCGATCCCATGACCGCGGCGAGTCCGGTGCCGCCCAGGCCGAAGACGGCCACGCGCTCGCCCGGGCGCACGCCGGCCGTCCGCCACACCGCGCACACACCGCTCGCGACCGCGCAGCCGACGAGCGCCGCCACGTCGAACGGCACGTCCGCCGGGATGCGCACGCACGAGCGCTCCGGCACCACGGCCCGCTCGGCGAACGACGAGAGGAAGCAGTAGTGGTGCACCGTCGCGCCGCCGAACCGCAGCCGCGTCGTGCCGTCGAGCAGCCCGCCGGTCAGCATCTTCGGCCACGCCGTGCGGCACAGGTGCGGCAGGTCGCGCAGGCACTCCTCGCAGTGCCCGCAGTACGGCGCCCACGAGAGCGCGACGTGGTCGCCGACCCGCAGCGCCGCGACGCCCTCGCCGACCTCCTCGACGACGCCCGCACCCTCGTGGCCGAGCACGGCCGGGCACGGCACCTCGATCGAGCCGTCGAACGCGTTCAGGTCGTCGCTGCAGACGCCGCTCGCGTGCAGGCGCACGCGCACCTCGCCCGGGCCGGGCGGGTCGAGCTCGAGGTCGACCACCCGCAGGCGCGTGCCGACGGCCGGCAGGAGCGCCGCCCGCATCGTCACGGCCTCAGCCATCGCCGCCCACCGCCACGAGGCGCTCGAGGTCGCGCTCGAGGCCGCCCTCGCCCACCTCGACCACCTCGAGCGGGAGGCCGATCCGGTCGGCGGCCGCCCTGCGCCTTCGCCTCGAGCTCCGGCGTTCGCCGCTGGGCCAGCCAGACGACCCGCCGGTAGTGGCGGAAGTACTCGTCGCGCAGCTCCGGATAGCGGTCGAGCCCGAGGGAGCGGACGACGGTGCGGTCGAAGGTGCGCGCCAGGAAGTCGGTGAGGAAGTACGTGCCCGGCTCCTCGCGGAGGGCGTCGCGCACCTCCGACCGGGCGAACACGTCGTAGCAGTGGTCGCCCTCGAGCCGCTCCAGGCCGAGGTCGTCGATCGCGCCCTGGCTGCCGCAGTCGGCGTAGGCGAGGACGACCCGCTCGTAGTCGTCGCGCAGGCCCGCGATCAGCTCCCGGGCCGCCGGCGCGATCCGCTCGGGCCGGTTGTGCAGCTCGGGCGGCAGCGGGTGGACGTCGACGTCCCACCCCCGCCGGCGGGCGATCCCCTGCACGTGCAGCGCGAGCGCGCCGCAGGCGACGACCGCCACCCGCGCATGCCTCTGCGCGCTCATCCCGGGAAGGAGAGCTGGTCGATGAACATGTCGTTGAAGTCTGCACGCCCCGACAGCTCGACGTACTCGACCTCGTCCAGAATGGCGTCGGCGGCGGCGCGCTCGCGCAGCGAGAGGGCAGCCATCTTGGCGCCCTCGCCGGCGACGTTGCCGGCCGACACGATCCGTGGCAGCGGCAGCCGCGGCACGAGGCCGATGCGGACGGCGCTCGCAGGCGACAGGTAGGAGCCGAAGCTGCCGGCGAGCAATACCTGGGAGACGTCGTCCGGCCCGATGCCGAGCTCGCTCATGAGGATGCGCCAGCCGGTCGCGATCGACGCCTTCGCGAACTGGAGCTCGCGCACGTCCCGCTGGGAGAGGTAGACGGCGTTCTCGGGCTCCTGGCCACGCCAGGCCAGCACGAACACGCGCTCCTCGCCGACCTTCACGAGCCGCTTGGCGAGCTCGGGATGCTCCTCCGCCGCCGTCTCGTCGGGGACGAACCGGCCCGAGTGGTCGAGCAGGCCGGCGCCGACGAGCTGGGCGACGGCGTCGACGAGCCCCGACCCGCACATGCCCACCGGATCGGTGTCGCCGATCACCTCGAGGGTGACGTCGTCGCCCTCGACCCGCACGCCCTCGATCGCGCCCTCGGCGGCGCGCATGCCGCACTTGATCTGGGCGGCCTCGAAGGCCGGCCCGGCGGGGGCGGCGGTCGAGACGACCCGTTCCTGCGAGCCGAGCGCGATCTCGGAGTTCGTGCCGACGTCGATGAAGAGCCGCACCCGCCGGTCGCGGGTGAGGCCGGTCGCGAGCATCCCGGCCACGATGTCGCCGCCGACGTAGGCGCCGAGCGCGGGGAAGGTGAAGGCCTGGGCGCGCGGGTGCAGCGGCACGCCGTAGTCGGCGGACGTGACCGGCGGCAGCCGCCGCGCGGCGACGATGAACGGCGCCACCGCCAGCGGCTCAGGATCGATTCCGAGCGCGATCTGGGTCATGGTCACGTTGCCGCAGAGCACCATCTCGTACACGCGCTCCCGCTCGATGCCCGCCTCGGCGCACACCTCGGACGCGAGCTGGTTCAGCGTCTCGGCCGCCCGCGCCTGCAGCGCCTCGAGCGCGTCGGGGTCGAGCATCGTCGCGGACACCCGCGAGATCACGTCGGCGCCGAACGGCTGCTGGCGGTTCAGCATCGAGCGCACGGCCAGCGGCTGACCGGTTGCCAGGTCGAGCAGGTTCGCGACCACCGTGGTCGTGCCGAGGTCGAACGCGATCGCATGCCGGTCGGCGGTGGTGTCGCCGGGCTCGACGTCGATCAGGAGGTCGTCGCAGATGACCGCCGTCACCTTGTAGTCGGCCGCCCGCAGCGTGCGGCCGAGCAGCCGCACCGCCCCGGGGTGGACGCGCAGCTCGTAGTCGTCGACGGCTGCGAGCACACGCTCGAGGTCGGAGACCTGGTCCTCGAGCGAGGGCTCCTCCAGCTCGAGGTAGCGCTTCTGCACCGCCGGGCGCAGGATGACGTGACGGCCGACGCCGACCAGGGCCGCCTTGGGTCGCGTCTGCAGCGGCGGCACGTCGATCTCGAGGTCCTCGGTGGCCGCCGCGCGGCACGCCAGCCGCCAGCCGCCCTTGAGCTCGTCGATCGTGAACGCGCGCGGGTCGACGGTGTCGATCGGCACCGCGCCGGACATGACCCGGACCTTGCACTTCTTGCAGGTGCCGTGGCCGCCGCAGGTGGAGTCGATCGCGATCCCGTTCCAGGACGCGGCGTCGAACACCGTCGTCCCGGCGGGCACGCGCACGTCGCCGCCGTCGGGGCGGAACTGCAGCCGCACGCGGCCGGTGCCGGCCTGGACGGCGGCTTCGGTCACGCCGCTCCGGCGGCCTGGGCCGCGGCCAGCTTCGCACGGTGCGCCGCGATCCAGCGCGCGCCCCACTCGTCATGGCCGAGCAGGAAGTCGGCCGCGCGGACTGCCTCGACGCACACCGGAGCGCGCGCGTCCATGATGGCGCTCGTGAGGCCGTGGCTGGCCGCGATGCCGAGGAACCCGGCCCCGAGCACGTGCCGGCCCGGGAGCCCGAACGACGTGTTGGAGGCCCCGCAGGTCATGTTCACGCCGAGGTCGTCCCGGATCAGGCGCACGGTCTCGATGAACAGGGTCACCGCCCGCGGCTCGGCGCCCACCGGCATCGCCAGCGGGTCGATGACGATGTCCTCGGGCGGGATGCCGTGGTCGCCGGCAACCGACACGATCTTGCGGGCGAGCTCCAGCCGCCGCTGCGGCTCCATGGGGATCTCGTCGTCGTTGGGGAGGGCGATCACCGCGGCGCCGTGCCTGGCGACGAGCGGCAGGATGGCCTCGAGGCGATCGTCCTCGGCGGTCACCGAGTTGACGAGCGCCTTGCCCTCGTAGGCGCCGAGCCCCGCCTCGAGCGCCTCGATCACCGACGAGTCGATCACGAGCGGCAGGTCGGTCAGGCTTTGCACGAGCGGGATCGCGCTGCGCATGAGCTCGACCTCGTCGGCCAGCGGATCGCCGACGTTCACGTCGAGCATGTCCGCCCCGCCCGCCACCTGCTCGGCGACGTCGGGCTCGATCTGGGACAGGTCGGCGGCCTGCAGCTGGGCCTGGAAGGCCTTGCGCCCGGTCGGGTTGATCCGCTCCCCGATGATGCAGAAGGGCTTGTCCGACCCGATGACGACGGTCCTAGACCGGGACTGGAGAACGGTATCCATGTTCAACCCTTTCGGCGTGCGTGGGGATTCCGAGCCGCCGGCAGAGCGCGGCGATCCCGGCGTCCTTGCGGAAGCTGATGAAGTGCAGGCCGCGCACGCCGGGCTGGTCGAGCGCGTGCCGGGCCAGCTCGTAGGCGACGTCGAAGCAGGCCTCCTGCTGGTCGGAGGCGGCCTCGACCCGCTCGATGATGTGCGCCGGCACCGAGATGCCGGGCACCTTCTCGTCGATGAAGCGCAGCGCCCGCGCCGACCGCAGGATCGTGATCGACGGCAGGATCGCGGCCCGCTCGGCCACCCCGAGCCGCACGGCCTCGGCCATGAACTCCTCGAGCAGCCGGGGCTCGAAGCAGATCTGGAGCTGGAGGAAGCGTGCGCCCGCCAGCACCTTCTTGAGCGCCCGCCGGGCGCGGTACTCGAACGGCGGGGCGCCCGGATTCTCGACGGCGCCGAGGAAGAGATGCGGCGGCGGCTCGATCGTGCGTCCGCTCAGGTAGCGGCCCGAGGCGATCGACCGGGCGGTGGCGAGGAGCTGGGGGCTGTCGAGGTCGAACACGCGCCGGGCCTCGGGCTCGTCGCCGGCGCTGACGTCGTCGCCGGTCAGGCAGCACAGGTTCTCGATGCCGTGCAGCGCCGCGCCGACGATCTCGGCCTCGAGGCCGAGCCGGTTGCGGTCGCGGCAGACGAGCTGCATGATCGGCTCCATCCCGCACTGCTGCAGGGCGACCGCGACGGCGAGCGGCGAGGCGTGCGCGTGCGCGGCCGTGTTGTCGGTTGCGTTGCACGCGTCCAGGTAGGGCGCCATCGGGTCGAGCTGGAAGCGGACCTCGTCCATGCCGCCGCCGTCGATCGTCGGCATCTCGGCGGTGACCACGAACCGCCCCTGCGCCAGGGCCTGCTCCAGCCGGCTCAAAGCTCGCCGGCCCCCCAGCCCGCCGGTGTGCGCCGGTCGCGCCCGCTGGCCAGGTTGCGCCACGACGACGTGCCGCGCAGCGTGTTGTCCACGGGCGGGCGCAGATGGTCGAACTCGGCTCGCCACGCCGCCGGCAGCAGGGGAAGCCGCCGCGAGCGCTCGTACCCGCGCAGCCACACGCACCGCATCTCCGGCTTCACCTCGCACCCGCCGTCGGCGCGGACGCCGCCGCAGGGGCCGTTTCGGAGCGTCTTCGGGCAGTTCATGGGACAGGTCATGCCGGTCGAGTGCAGGACGCACTGCCCGCACATGCGGCAGCCGAAGACGGGCTTCTTGACGGCCGCCTCCATCGCCGCGAGCATGCCCATCTAGACCGCTGCAGGCTCGCGCCGGTGCTGCTCGATCAGCGCCTTCGCCAGCCGCACCGCCGTCGAGGCGTCCGCGGCGTAGCCGTCGGCCCCGACCGCATCGGCGTACTCCTTCGTGACCGGTGCGCCGCCGACCATGACGATCACGCGGTCGCGCAGTCCCGCCTTCTGCAGGGCGTTGATGTTGGCCTTGAACATCGGCATGGTCGTGGTGAGGAAGGCGGAGAAGCCGACGATGTCGGGCTCGTGCTTTTGGACCTCCTCCACGAACCGCTCGGGAGCGACGTTGACGCCCGAGGTCGTGCACGGTGAACCCGGCGCCCTCGAGCATGATGTTCACGAGGTTCTTGCCGATGTCGTGCACGTCGCCCTTGACGGTGCCCATGACGAACGTGCCGATGGGCTTCGCGCCCGTCTCGGCGAGCAGCGGGCGGAGGATGTCGAGCGCGCCCTGCATCGCCCGGGCGGCGATCAGCATCTCGGGCACGAAGAAGTCGCCGCGCTCGAACCGGGCGCCGACCTCCTCGAGCGACGGGATCAGCGCGTCGTAGAGGAGCTTCTCCGGGTCCATACCGTCGGCCAGTCCCTGGTTGGTCAGGTCCTTCACCTCGGGTGCGTTCCCGATCAGCGTGTTGTCGTACAGGCCTTGGAGGATCTCGTCTTGCGTCATGCTGCTCCTTGCGTGGTCGTGCCGTATCCCAGTCGTGCCGACACCGTAGCCGCCTCGTGCAGGAGGATGGGCGCCAGGTCGGCGATCCGCGCCCGTGTCAACCGCGCCTCAGGCCCCGAGATCGAGAGCGCGGCGACGACGTCGCCCGCGCCGGCGCGAACCGGGCGCGGCCATGGCCGCGAGGCCGGGCTCGAGCTCGCCGATCGCGGTCGCGTAGCCGCGCACGCGCACCGCCTCGAGCTCGGGGACGAGCCCGGCATGCGCGCGCGCCACCCGGACGGCGCCGAAGGCCAGGAAGACCTTGCCGACTGCCGTGGTCTCGTGGGGGACGCGGCGCCCGATCCAGTTCGTCGACCCGATGAAGTGGCCGCTGTCGACCTGGCTCAGATGCTCGACGCCGAGCGGGGTCGGCACGGCCAGGTTGATCGTCTCGGCGCTCGCGTCGGCCAGGCGCCGCAGCGCGTCGGCGCTGAGCTCGGTCAGGTCGCGGTCGCCGACGCCGCGGCGGGCCAGGCGCATCATCACCGGCCCGGGCCGGAGCGGCCCGCGGAGGCTGTCCCGCTGGACGAGCGCATGCCGCTCCAGCGCGGCCACGAGCCGCGAAACCGTGCTCTTGGGCAGGTCGGTCGCCTCGGCCAGCTCGCCCACGCCGATCGGCTCGTCGCTGTCCGCAACCGCGATGAGCAGCTGCGCGGCGCGGTCGATCGACTGTGTCCCGGACGTGTTCGGCATTGAAAATCGACTCACGATGTGGAACTATTGTTCCACGATAAGGATCATAGGGATCGCCCGGCGGGCCGTCAAGGACGCACGGGCGGTCTCCGGGGCCGACCGGAGGACGCATGTTCCGAAACACCATGCCGCGCTACGAGATCCTCTCGGAGGAAGCCATCGACACGCTCGACCGGGGCTGGCGGCGGATCGTGTCGGAGATCGGCGTCGAGTTCATCCTCCCCGAGTGCGTCGAGATCTTCCGCGCCGCCGGCTGCCGCACCGAGGAGGCGACCGTCTTCCTCGACCCGGACTTCGTGATGGAGCAGGTCGCCAAGGTGCCGCGCGAGTTCGACCTCGTCGCCCGCAACCCGGAGCGGTCGGTGCGCATCGGCGGCGACAACATGGTGTTCACCGGCGTGTACGGCCCGCCGTTCGTGCGCGACGGCGACGAGCGCCGCGAGGCGACGATGGCCGACTTCGAGCGCTTCGTCATGCTCTCGCAGCAGTTCGAGCAGCTCGACTCGGCCGGCGGGACGATCTGCGAGCCGAACGACACGCCGCTCGACTCGCGCCACCTCGACATGGTGTTCGCCCTGCAGACGCTCTCCGACAAGCCGCACATGGGCTCGGTCACGTCCGGCCCGAACGCGGCGGACACGATCGCGATGAGCGAGATCCTGCACGGCGGCCGCGAGGCGATCGAGGCCGCCCCCGTGACGATCTCGCTGATCAACGTGAACTCGCCGCTGCGCTTCGACGACCGCATGCTGGCGGCCATGCTCGAGTACAACCGCGCGAACCAGGCGGTCATCATCACGCCGTTCCTGCTCATGGGCGCGATGTCGCCGGTCACGATCCCGGCGACGCTCGTGCAGCAGATGGCAGAGGCGCTCGCGGGCATCGCGCTCACGCAGCTCGTGCGGCCCGGCTGCCCGGTCGTCTTCGGCTCGTTCCTCTCGAACACCGACCTCCAGTCGGGCTCGCCCAGCTTCGGCACGCCGGAGTCGGCCATCGGCCTGCTCTGCACCGGCCAGATCGCGCGCCACCTCGGCCTGCCCTGGCGCAGCGGCGGCGGCCTCACGTCCAGCCAGACGGTCGATGCCCAGGCCGCCTACGAGGCGCTCATGACGATGCTGCCGACGTTCCTGGCCGGCGCGAACTACGTCATGCACTCGGCCGGGTGGCTCGAGTCCGGCCTCGTCAGCTGCTACGAGAAGTTCATCGTCGACATCGAGATCCTGCGGATGCTGCAGGAGGAGTTCACGCCGCTCGAGATCGACGAGGCCAGCCTCGCCTACGGCGCGCACCAGGAGGTCGGGCACGGCGGCCACTTCCTGGGGGCGGCGCACACGCTGGAGCGGTTCCGCACCTGCTTCTACCGGCCGCTGCTGTCGTCGACTGAGAACTTCGAGCGGTGGAAGTCGAAGGGCGGCGCGCGACGCGACCGAGCGGGCGGGCGAGATCTGGCGGGAGACGCTGGCGGCATACGAGCCGCCGCCGCTCGACCCCGCCGTGCGCGACCGGCTCAAGGAGTACGTCGACAGGCGGCGGATCGAGCTCGGCGACTGACCGGGCACAAAGGAGCGACCATGGCAGTCAGGCTGGCGGAGAGCATGGGCCGGCTCGGGACCGAGACCGCGTTCGAGGTGCTGGCGCGGGCGAAGGCGCTCGAGGCGACCGGCAGGCGCGTGATCCACCTCGAGATCGGCGAGCCCGACTTCGGCACGCCGGAGCACATCGTCGAGGCCGGCATGCGTGCGCTGCGCGACGGCCACACCCACTACTGCCCGGCGCCGGGGCTGCCCGAGCTGCGCGAGGCGTGTGCGGCGCACCTGTCCGCGCACCGCGGCCTCGCCGTCGACCCCGGCCGCGTGCTGGTCGCACCCGGCGCGAAGCCGTTCCTGTTCTTCGGCGTGCTCGCCACGTGTCAGCCGGGCGACGAGGTCATCTACCCGAACCCCGGGTTCCCGATCTACGAGTCGGTCATCCGCTTCGCCGGCGCGACGCCTGTGCCGCTGCCGCTGGTCGAGGAGCGCGGGTTCGCGTTCACCGCGGACGACCTCGCCGAGCGCCTGAGCCCGCGCACACGGCTCGTGATCCTGAACTCGCCCGCGAACCCGACCGGCGGAATCGTCACGCCGGAGCTGACGGCGGAGATCGCCGAGGTGCTGGCCGGCCACGACTGCTACATCCTCTCCGACGAGGTCTACTCGGAGATGCTGTACGGCGCCCGCCACGACACGGTCGCCGCCCACCACGACCTGCTCGACCGCACGATCCTGCGTCGACGGGTTCTCGAAGACGTTCGCGATGACCGGCTGGCGGCTGGGCTACGCGGCGCTTCCGGCCGAGCTGGTCGAGCCGATCACGCGCCTGCTGATCAACTCCGTGTCCTGCACGGCGCCGGCGGTCCAGCTCGCCGGCGTCGCCGCGCTGACCGGTCCGCGCGGGGAGGTGGACGCGATGCTGGCCGAGTTCGAGCGCCGCCGAAGCGCCGTCGTCGACGGCCTGAACGCCCTGCCCGGCGTCTCCTGCGTCATGCCCCACGGCGCGTTCTACGCGTTCCCCAACATCATGGGGACGGGCATGGGGGCGCGCGCCGTCGCCGATCGGCTGCTCGACGAGGCGGGCGTTGCGGTGCTCTCGGGCACGGCGTTCGGCGAATACGGCGAGGGCTACCTGCGCCTGTCCTACGCCAACTCGCTCGAGAACATCGCCGAGGCGCTCGCCGCCATGGGCGAGCTGCTCGAGGCCGTCGCCGTATGAACCGCTGATGGCAGCCCGGATCGTCGTCACCCGCCTGATCCCGGAGCCCGCACTCGAGCTGCTGCACGCCGCCGGCGACGTATGGCTCTCGCCGCACGACCGGCCGATGACGCTCGAGGAGCTGTACGCGGCCGTGGCGGGCGCCGACGCGGTCGTGACGCTCCTGCACGATCGGGTCGACGACGCCTTCCTCGACGCGGCCGGTCCGGGCCTGCGCGTGGTCGCGAACGTCGCGGTCGGCTACGACAACATCGACGTTCCCGCCTGCGCCCGCCGCGGGGTGGTGGCGACGAACACGCCGGGCGTGCTGGTCGACGCGACGGCCGACCTCGCGATGGCGCTGATCCTGATCTCGACCCGGCGGCTGGGCGAGGCCGAGCGGATGGTGCGGGAGGGCGGATCGTGGTCGTGGAGCATGTTCTTCATGCTCGGGACCGGCCTTCAGGACAAGACGCTCGGGGTCGTGGGCCTGGGCCAGATCGGCTCGGCGACCGCCCGCCGGGCGCGCGCCTTCGGGATGCGGATCGTCTACGCCGGGCGCCGCCGCGCCGACGCCGCGCTCGAGTCCGAGCTCGACGCGACGATGCTCGACCTGGACGAGCTGCTCGCGACTGCCGACGTCGTCTCGATCAACACGCCGCTCTCGGACGCCACCCGGCACCTGATCGACGCCCGCCGGCTGGGGCTGATGAAGCCGACCGCGCACCTGGTGAACACGTCGCGCGGCCCGGTCGTCGACGAGGCGGCGCTGGCGGCGGCCCTCCGGGCGGGCACGATCGCCGGCGCGGGCCTCGACGTGTTCGAGCACGAGCCGGAGATCGACCCGGGCCTGCGCGGCCTCGAGAACGTGGTCCTGATCCCGCACCTGGGATCGGCGACGATCGAGACGCGCACCGCAATGGGCGTGCTCGCCGCCGAGAACGCGGCGGCGGTGCTACGCGGCGAGGCGCCACCCACGCCCATCGGGTGAATGCAGGGTCGTCCGGTGCCTGGCACCGGCGCGCCGGTGCCAGGCACCTGTGAGGCGTCAGCTGTTGAGCGCGGCGGCCATCGCGGCCATGTGGGCCGGCGTCGAGCCGCAGCAGCCGCCCACGAGCTCCACGCCCAGCTCGCGCATGCGGCGAGCGTAGTCGGCCATCTCGGCCGGCGAGGTGTCGTAGTGGAACTCCTCCCCGCGGATCACGGGCAGGCCGGCGTTCGACTGCGCGATCAGCAGCAGGCCCTCGGGGCGGTGCGCCACCATCTCGACCATGACCGCCTCCATGTCGTCGAGACCGCGGCCGCAGTTCGCGCCGACGGCGGTGACACCGAGGTCGCCGAGCGTCTCGACGGCCTGCGCCGGGGAGACGCCCATCATCGTGTGCCGGTTCGTGTCGAAGCTCAGCGTGACGGCCACCTCGAGCTCGGGCGCCGCCTCGCGCGCGGCCCGCACGACCGCTTCGGCCTCGGCCAGGTCGCTCATCGTCTCGCCGAGGATCAGGTCGGCCCCGGCGCCGGCGAGCGCCTCGATCTGCTCGGCGAACACGGTCTGGGCGTCGGCCGGCGAAAGCGTCCCGAGCGGCTCGATCAGCTCGCCGGTCGGCCCGACGTCGCCCGCCACGAGCGCGCCGAACTCGTCGGCGACGGAGCGGGCGATGCGGACGGCGGCCGCGTTCACGTCGGCCACGCGGTCGTCCAGTCCGGCGGCGGCCAATCGCGGCGCGGTGGCGCCGAAGGTATTCGTCGTGACGAGCACGGAGCCGGCGGCTGCATAGTCGCGATGGATCTCGGCCACCGCCTCGGCTCGCTCGAGGTTCCAGCGTTCGCCCGACTCGCCCGCCTCGAGCCCCGCTCCCTGCAGCATCGTGCCCATCGCGCCGTCGAAGAGGGCGCAGCCGCGGGCGGTGATCAGGTCGCGCAGAACGGTGCGGGTGGCGGTCGTCATGACGGGGGATGGTACCTCCGCGGCGGGCCGTTGCGCCCGTAAGACTATTCGGCGTGAGCCGCCCGCCGGGGATGCCGACAGACCGCGAGATCCTGTGGCTCGCGATCCCCGCGCTCGGCGCCCTCATCGCCGAGCCGCTCTACGTGCTGGGCGACACGGCCATCATCGGCCACCTCGGCACCGTGCCGCTGGCCGGCCTCGCGCTGGCGGGGCTGCTGCTCTCGGAGGTGTTCGGCTTCTGCACGTTCCTCGAGTACGGGACGACCGCGCGGGCGGCGCGGCTGTACGGCGCCGGGCGGGTCGACGAGGCGCTCGACGTCGGCGTCCAGGCGACCTGGCTCGCCGTGGGCCTGGGCGTCCTGCTGGTGGTCGGGATCGAGATCGTGGCCGCGCCCGCGATGCACGCGATGGCCGGCGGCGACACACCCGCGTCGGTGCAGGCCCTGCGCTGGGTGCGGATCGCCGCGCTCGGCGCGCCGTTCGTCCTCGTCACCGCCGCCGCCCAGGGCTGGATGCGGGCGCTCCAGGACACCCGCACGCCGCTCGTCGTGATCGGGCTCGCCAACCTTGCCAGCATCGCTCTGTCGGCGGCCCTGGTCTTCGGCGCCGGGATGGGGATCCGCGGCTCCGCGATCGCGAATGTGGCCGCGCAGGCCGCTTCCGGCCTCGTCTTCCTGGTGCTCCTCTCCCGCCGCGGGGTCGCGCTGCGGCCGTCGCACGAGCGGATCCGGGTGCAGTTCACCGCCGCGCGCGACCTGACGCTGCGCACGGCCTCGTTCTTCGTCGCGTTCATCGTGGCGGCGTCGGTGGCGGCGCGGATCGGCGACACGACCCTCGCGGCCCACCAGATCGGCGCGCAGATCTGGACGTTCTGCGCGCTCTTCCTCGACTCGACCGCGATCGCCGCCCAGGCCCTGGTCGGACGCCTGCTCGGGGCGGGGCAGACGGACGCGGCCCTGCAGCTTGGCCGCCGGCTGCTCTGGGCCGGGACGTGGCTCGGAATCGGTTTCGCCCTCATCCTGGCCGCCGGCTACGCCGTCATCCCGCGAGTGTTCACGTCCGATCCGGGGGTGATCGACCAGGCGCACGTCCTGTGGCCGTGGCTGGTGCTGATGATGCCGCTGAACGGGTGGGTGTTCGCGCTCGACGGCATCCTCCTGGGCGCCGGCGATCTGCGCTTCATGCGCAACGTGACGGCCGCTGCCGCCGTGCTCGGGTACCTGCCGCTGACGCTCGCGACGGCCGAGTTCGGGTGGGGCCTGGCCGGGATCTGGATCGGGATCTCGGCCTTCATCTGGATCCGTACCGCGATCGGATTCGCCCGCTGGCGCGGCCGCCGCTGGCTGATCGGCGGCGCCCAGCTCGCCGACGAGGCCGCCTGACCCGCCGCTCAACCTCCCCCTTCCGGGGCATCAGGCCCGTCCCCGAACGCCCGTATATCTATCGGGGGTCTCAGTATGGATGCAGGCAGCAGGGAATCGGCAGGGTCATGGATGGTCACGCGATCGCGCGGCATGGTCGCGGCGGCCGGGCTCGGCGCTGCCGTCGTGGCGGTGTACGCCGTTCTCGGCGGGATCGCGCTGACGGCGCCGACGGTGCTCTCGCTGCCCGGCTTCGGGCGGATGGTGAGCGCGGACGCCGGCATCTTCACCGCACAGGTCGACCGGCCCAAGCCCTCGCACCGCACACACGTGCTCGCCGCGGTCGTGAGCGTGCCCACGGCGGTTGCCGTACCAGTGGCGAACGTCGTGCGCGACACGACGCCCGCGGCCCACGCTCCCGCGCCGAAGCACCACGGCCATCACCGCGCCGCCGCCTCCCGGCATGGCCGCCGCCACCGCCGCCACGGCGACCACCGGCATCATCACCGCCACCGGCATCACCGGCGCGGGGAGCACCGGTGGGAACACCACCACCATCGCCATCACCACGGCGACCATCGCCATCACCACGGCCGCCACCATCACCACGGACTCCGCCATGGCCGCGCCCGGCATCACGAGCACCACGCCCACCGCACGCACCACAGGCACCACCATCGCACCCACGAGCGGCACGAGCACCATCACGACCGCGGCCACCGCGGCGGCGCGTTTCGCTCAGGCGGGTGCCGGCGCCAGCGCCACGGCGGCCACCACCACCGGCACCACCACCACCAGCGCCATCGCTAGATCGCGTCGACCTTCTCGACGTACCAGACGACCCAGGCACCCTCGGTGCGCTCGGCCTGCACCACGCGCGCGGCCGGGGGCAGCGGCACCTGGCAATACTCGCGGGACATGCCCCGCACCTCGCCGATCGCCTCGCGTTCGACGGCCGTGAGGGGCACGACGATCCGCGCCAGGATCGGCATCCCCTCCGCTTGACTCAGGTCGAGATTCTCCATGCCGGCGAGGTTCTGCGGCGGCAGGACGTCTCCTGCAAATCTGGGGTCGAACCCGGCGTGGCTACCATCAGGGCAAGGAGGCGCCGTCATCACGCTGCTGCTCGCCATCTCGATCTACCACGTTCCGGCCAACCTCGGCTACGGGATCCTCTTCGGGCTGATCCTGATCGAGTCGGCGGGCCTGCCGGTGCCCGGCGAGACCAGCCTGATCGCCGCGGGCGTCCTGGCGTCGGCGGGCAGCATGTCGCTCCCGATCGTCTTCGCCGTTGCCATCACGGCGGCGGTCGTGGGTGACAACCTCGGCTACCTGGTCGGCCGTCGCGTCGGCCACCGCGTCCTGACGGCGCCGGGCCGGTGGGAGGAGCAGCGGCGCCAGTTCCTTGACGAGGGCGAGCACTTCTTCGCCCGCCACGGCGGCAAGACGGTCTTCTTCGGACGCTGGCTGCCGGTGCTGCGGTTCACGGCCGCCCTGCTCGCCGGCGTGAACGAGATGCCCTGGCCGCGCTTCTTCGTCTTCAATGCCCTCGGCGCAATCGGGTGGGTGTGCACGGTCGGGTCGGCCGCGTACATCCTCGGGTCGAGCGCGTCGAGCCTCTTCGAGGCCATCGGGTTCGCCGGTCTGCTGGCGGTCGTCCTCTCCATCGCCGGCCACGTCGCCTGGCGCCGCTCGCAGCGCGGGCGCAAGCCGCGCCGCTCCGGCCGCACCGGTCAACGACTCGGGCGATTAGACCCGGATCTCGACGAGGTCGCCGGCCACGAGCGGCGTCATCCCGCCGTCTGCGGCGCGGCCGTTCACCTTCGCGGTGATCCTGTGCATGTCCGCGTGTGGGCGGATCCGGGCGAGAGCGCGGGCGACGGTCGCCGCCTCCACCTCGGTCGCCGCGCGCCCCGTCGGCGACGACGCGCACGGCCGGCTCGGGCAGGGCGAGCATGCGCCGGTACTCCTCCGGAGTGTTCGCGCTGCGCACGGCGTCGGGATGGGACAGGCGGTCGGCGGGCAGGCGGGCGACGCGGGCGCCGTCGAGGAGCGCCGCGATCCGGGGCTGCCCGGCGGCGAGCAGGTCCCGCGCCCGCAGGAGCGTGCGCGCGTCGTAGGCCGCGGCGAGCGTCTGGTCGTGCCCGGCGGCGACCGCAACGGCAGCGTCGTATCCGGGCAGCGCGGCGATGACCTCCGCGACGGCCTGCGGATGCAGGAGCGGCAGGTCGGTCGCCGCCAGGAACACCGCGCCCGCACGCCCGCCGACGGCGTGCATCCCTGCGGCGACGCCCTCGAGCGGGCCGCGGCCGGCCACGGCATCCTCGGCCACCTCGACGCCCGTCGGCAGCGGCAGCGCCTGCCCCGGAGCGGCCACGACCACCACAGGATCGCATACCCGCGCCAGGATCGCGGCGACGCGGTGGACGAGCGGGGCGCCGTGCCAGTCGAGCAGGGCCTTCGGCGTCCCCATGCGGCTCGACGCGCCTCCGGCCAGGACGATTGCCGCGGCGTCCGCCACCGTCAGTTTGCCGAGACGTACTGGATGATCATGCGGTCGGTCATCCACTCGATCGGCGCCTTGTCGTCGGTGAGCGGGTTGCTCGAGGGGCCGATCGGGCGCAGCCTGCGTGCCAGCGCCGCGGCCGGCTCGAGCGGGTACGGCGCACGCAGGAGCCGGTAGGCGAGCGTCGCCCGGCTGACGCGGTGGCGGAAGCCGACCACGATGTCGTTGTAGCCGCTCTGCTGCCAGAGGAAGACGGACGCAAACCGCGTGGCCATGGTCCCCGCGACGTCGCGTGCGAGGCTGTCGTCGCCGGGGATCCGGCCGACGTTCGCCATCACCATCCCCCGGGCCTTCAGCCGGTCGGAGGCGAGGCCCCAGAACTCCTGGGTCGTGAGGTAGAAGGGGATGTACGGCTGCTGGAACGCGTCCAGGAAGATGGCGTCGTAGCGGGCATCGTGCGTCTCGAGGTAGACGCGCCCGTCGGCCGTCGCGACCGAGACGCGCGGGTTGGACGCGAGCCCGAAGTAGCGTCGCCCGACCGCGGTCACCTGCGGGTCGAGCTCGATGCCCTTGATGGTCACGGCGGGCCAGAACGCCCCGTACGCGCGGCCGACGGTGCCCCCGGCATAGCCGATCATCGCCAGGTTCCGGAACGGCCGGCCGTGCAGGAGCGGCGCGAGCAGGAACTGATCCCAGTAGCCACCCGTGAGCACCTGGTGCGGCCGCCACACCGAGTGATCGGCCCAGCCTTCGTTCAGGTGCAGGACACGCTCGCCGTCTGAGAGCCGCTGCACCTGGATGAACTGGTAGGCCGACTCGCCCTCGTACATGATCCCGCTGCCCGGCTTGACCGTCCCCGGCGGGATCAGGGCGATCGTCGCAATGGCGACGGGCGCGAGCATGTAGCGGCGGCCGAGCGCCGGCGCGGATGCGAGCGCCAGCAGGGCGGCCGAGCCGAGCATCGTCCGGCGGGTGCCGATCTCGGGGATCAGGAGGGCGACCGGCAGGAACGTGCCCAGGATGCTGCCCATCGTCGAGAGCGCATACATGCGCCCGGCCACCTCGCCGGCCTCCTCGACCGTGCGCACGCCGAGCCGCACCGCGAACGGCGACGCCATCCCGAGCAGCGTCACCGGGATCGAGAAGAGCAGCATGACTGCGAAGAACGAGCCCAGGAACGCGCCGACCGACGTGCTCGCGAACGCGCTCACGGCCGCTGACAGGAACGGCTGGGCGATGAAGGGCAGCACGGCGATGGCGGCGGCTGCGATCAGCATCAGCCGCGCCATCACGGTGATGGAGGGATGGCGGTCGGCCACCCGGCCTCCGACGAAGTAGCCGACGGCCAGATAGATCAGGATCAGGCCGATGATGTTCGCCCACACCAGGATCGACGCGCCGAAGAACGGCGCGAGCAGGCGCGAGGCGCACATCTCGGTCGACATCGTGGACGCGCCGGCGATGAACACCAGCGGATAGAGCAGGCGCGTTCGCACGTGCGAGAGCGTACAGGCGGGCGTCTGAGAGGGCCGTGATGAATAAACGGGGTCAGACCCTGGTTATTCACGAGCGCGGCGGCGCAGGACGCGCTCGTCGCCGACGCGCCGGGTGATGCCGTTCGCGTCCATCGCCTCGAGCAGCGCCTGGGCGTACTTGCGCGAGATCCCGAGCCGGTCGCGCAGCTGCGCCAGGGTCACGGTGCCTGCGGCGCTCGCGATCTCGACCGCGGCGTCGCGGGCGGTTGCGAACGCCTCCGCGGTGAATGCGAGGTCGCGCCCGGCCCGCACGGCCCGGCCCCCCTCGACGAGGGCGGCGACCGCCGCCGCGTCGCCGGCCTCGAGCGACGGCGGCTGAAGCGGGCTCGCGGCCAACCGCGCGTGCAGCTCGGAGAGGGCGGCCTCGGGGACGGACGGGCGCTCCGCGGCCGGCTTCGGCTCGGCCGTCGGGGCCGGCGCCGGAGTGCGTCGGCGGGGCGGGGCCGGATCGGTGACCGTCGCTCCGGCGACGGTGACCTGGGGGCTCGTCAGGCGCAGGATGACCCGGTCGCCCGCCGCGGCAGAGAGCTGGCGGCGGAGCCGCAGCTGGACGTCTCCGGTCGCGCCGGGCCGGAGCTCCGGCCCGTCGCGCAGGACGACCGTCGCCGGCGTCTCGGCGGTGCCGTGATGCACGGTCACGAGCTCGCCGTGGCGCAGCGGCCGGGCGGCCGAGGAGAGCACACGCAGGCGGCAGTCGAGCCGATAGGAGCGCGGAAGAGTGCCCGGCGTCGCGGCGGTGTGCCCGCGCCGCACCTGGCTGCGCTCGACGCCGACCAGGGCGAGCGCGACCCGCTGGCCGGCCTCGGCGTGCTCCACCGCGCGATCGTGCACCTGCACGCTGCGCACCCGGGCCTCGCGGCCGCCGGGCTCGATCGCGAGCCGGTCGCCGACGGACACGGTGCCCGACCACAGCGTGCCCGTCACCACCGTGCCGATCCCGCGGAGGGTGAAGACGCGATCGATCGGCAGCCGCACCGGCCCCTCCTCGGCCCGCCTGCCGGCCCCGGTCGCGAGCCCGTCAAGCGCCGTCCGCAGCGTCGTCGAGACCGGCGCCGGTGCGCGACGACACCTCGACCACCTGCGCGCCGGCGTACGGCCCCTCCTCGAGCAGCTCGTCGATCCCGAGCCGCGCCAGCTCGGCGAGCTCATCGTCGACAAGGTCGCGTTTGGTCAGCGCAACGGCGCCCGCCGGCACGTCCAGCAGCTCGACGATGGCCAGGTGCTCGCGCGTCTGGGGCATGACGCCGTCGTCCGCGGCGACGACGAGCAGGAAGAGATCGATCCCGGTCGCGCCCGCCACCATCGTGCGCACGAACCGCTCGTGGCCCGGCACGTCGACCACGGACAGGTGCCGGCCGGACGGGAGCTCGAGCGGGGCGTAGCCGAGCTCGATCGAGATCCCGCGGGCCTTCTCCTGGGGCAGCCGGTCGGTGTCCACGCCGGTCAGGGCGGCGACGAGCGCCGTCTTGCCGTGGTCGATGTGGCCGGCCGTGCCGAGCGTCAGAGGCTGATCTGCAGGCACTGCTCGTCGGTCAGCGTGCGGCAGTCGAGCAGCACCCGGCCCTCGCGCACCAGCGACACCACCGGCGGGTCGCCCGCCCGCAGGGCGGCCGCAAGCGTCTCGCCGCCGTCAAGGGCGCAGGCGAAGCTCTCGATCTCGAGCAGCGGCACGGCTCCGCCGCCGACGCGGGCCGTGGTCGCGACGACGGCCCCTCCCAGCCGGGCGGCGAGCCGCTCCGCCCGCCCTCGCACCGCCTCCGCCGACTCGGCCGCGGCGGCCAGCACAGGCACCTCCCGGAGCGCCCGCTGCGGGTCGCGGTAGAGCTCGAGGGTGGCCTCGAGCGCGGCCAGCGACAGCTTGTCGATGCGCATCGCCCGCGCCAGCGGGTGGCGGCGGATGCGCTCGACGGCGGCCGCGCGTCCCCACGATCACGCCCGCCTGGGGGCCGCCGAGGAGCTTGTCACCCGAGAAGCAGACGACGTGCGCGCCGGCCGCGACGGAGCTGCGCGCCGTGGGCTCGTCGGCGAGGTCGGGCAGGTCGAGCAGCTGGCCGGAGCCGAGGTCGTCGATCAGCATGCACGCCGCGGCGCGATGCCAGCTCCGCGAGCTCGCCCAGGCCCGGCGCGGCGGTGAAGCCGACCATGCGGAAGTTCGACTGGTGCACGCGCACGATCGCCGCGGTCTCGGCGCCGACCGCGGCCTCGTAGTCGCGCAGCGACGTGCGGTTGGTCGTCCCGACCTCGACCAGCCGCGCGCCGGACTGGGCGAGGATGTCGGGGATCCGGAAGCCGTCGCCGATCTCGATGAGCTCGCCGCGGCTGATGATCACGTCCTGCCCCGCGGCGAGCGCGGCCAGGCTCAGGAGCACGGCGGCGGCGTTGTTGTTCACGGCCATGCCGGTCTCCGCGCCGGTCAGCTCGGCCAGCAGGCCGCCCAGGTGGGTGTGGCGCGACCCGCGTGCGCCCGCGGCGAGGTCGTACTCGAGGTTCGCGTAGCCGGCGGCGACGGCCCGCGCCCGCTCGAGCGCGTGTGCCGCGAGCGGCGCTCGCCCGAGGTTCGTATGGACGATCACGCCGGTGGCGTTCAGCACCGGGCGGAGGCTGGGCGGGCGGCCGAGCAGCTCGGCGGCGCGTGCCAGCAGGTGTTCGGCCGGCCATGGCTCGCCGGCGGCGCGGGCCTCGGCCAGCGCGGCCCGGATCGCCTCGACGGTGGCGGGACGGCCGTACCGGGTGACGAGCTCCGAGGCCTCGGCCAGCAGGGCGTCGACCGAGGGCAGCTGACGTAGCGGATTGGCCGCCATGGCTGCGATTGTATGTGGTGGGAGTGAACCGTCCTGTGCGCCCACCGCTGTACGGCCTCGAGGTCGGCCGCCGCCGACGCCGTCGCCGCCGCCTGCCCGGGCTGCGCCTGCCGCCGCTGGCCGCCGTCGCGCTCGTCCTCCTGGCGGTGCTCCTGGCCGGCAGCGCGTTCGTCGCCTACCGGCTCTGGCCGCTGACCGACCGCAGCGCGGGGATCATCGGGCCGCCCGTGCCGGCGGGCCACCACACCCACGGAACGACGCCTCCGGCGTCGCTTCCGCTGCGGCCGCTCACCGCGCCGAGCGAGTCACGCGCCCACATCCCCGGCGTGCGCGCCACGGCCGGGATCCTGGTCGACAGCGCGAGCGGCAGCGTGCTGTGGGGGCACGAGGCGCACCGGAGGCTGCCGATCGCGAGCCTCACCAAGCTGATGACGGCGCTCATCGCCATGCCCCACCCGCAGCGGCTTGACCGCCCCTTCGCCGTCACCGGGCGGATGGTGGGCGTACCGGGCTACACGATCTCGCTGCATCCGGGCCAGGTCGTCACGCCGCGGCTGATGCTCGCCGCGACGTTGATCGCGTCGGCGAACGACGCGGCGACCGCCCTCGCGGTGCACTCGGCCGGCTCGATCGCGAAGTTCGTCGTCCGCATGAACGCCGAGGCCGCGAGCCTCGGCCTCTCCGACACGCACTACTCCAACCCGTCCGGCATCTTCGACCGCGACAACGGCTCGTCGGCGTGGGACGTCGCCGACCTCTCCCGGCACGTCCTCGAGAAGCCGCTCTTGCGCCGACTGGTCGGACGGCGCGCCTACCAGAGCGGCAACGAGCTCTTCGTGAGCCGGAACCGGCTGCTGTGGTCGTACCACGGCGCGATCGGGGTGAAGACCGGATCGACGACCGCAGCCGGCAACTGCCTCGCGGTCGCGGCGGTGCGGCATGGACGCACGATCGTCGGCGTGCTTCTCCACGTCCGCGGCGACCAGTTCGCCGCCGCCGGCCGGCTGCTCGACTGGGGCTTCCGGCACGACCGCTGAGGCGGGCCCGCCCTCCCGTCACGGCACCGCGGCAGAAGCGCCACAGCCCCCGTTCGGGGTCAGACCCCGGTTTGGCGGCTATCCGGGTCGACGCGCGATCGCGAGCATGTGTGGACCCAGGCCGAGCAGCTCCGGCACACGGCTGAGCGCGCGGGCCGCGTCGAGCACGACCTCACGTCCCCGGGGATCCGACAGCCGCTCTTCGAGGTCGGAGAGCGCGAACGCGATCCCTTCGACGTTCTCCAGGCCGACCACGTCCAGCCCACTGGCGCGCACCTCGGCCCGGAGCTGAGCCGGCCGATGGCAGTAGCCACTGAACGCGCGCGGCTCGAGCGGGTCGAGCCGTCCCGATCGCTCGACGGTTGCAATCTGATCGTCGATCGAGGCGTACCGGAGGTACAGGCGCTCTGCCACGGCTCCGTGGAGCCGCGGTGCCCAGCGCGAGATCGCTGCCGCGACGACGAGGCCGCCAGGGCGAACGATGCGGGCCGCCTCGTTCAACGCGGCCCGGCGGTCGGCGCGATCGGGCAGGTGATAGAGCGGGCCGAGAAGGAGCACGGCGTCGACGCTTCCATCCTCGAGGTCGAGCGACCGGGCATCGCCGAGTGCGGACTCGACGACCAGGTCTCGGGTAGCCGCATCGGCGGCGACTTGCTCGACGTGTGTGGCTACGAGATCGCGGTGGCGTACGGTGTAGCCGCACTCGGCGAGCCAGAGGGTGTAGCGGCCGGGCCCTCCGCCAATGTCAGCGACCACCGCCGGCGCCGGCGGAAGATGCGCCGAGAGGATCTCGGTCGTCCGCGCGAACTCGACCTGACCGAACGGGGTGTCGAGACGACCACGCTCGTCGGCTGCCGGGTAGTGCTCGCGTACGGCGTCCGCCCCGTCGCGCGCCGCGGACACTACGACGGTCGCGGCACGTACGCCGCGTGCATGCCGGCGATGAGCAGCACGACCAGGCCCAGGTAGACCGTGGCGATCCCGATCCGCTGCGGCACCGTGACCGCGTGGTACTCGTCGAAGCCGGGCATGTTGCGGCGGCTCCAGCGCCGGTAGAGCTCGTAGCAGGCGAACAGGAGCACGAGCAGGAGGATCGGGCTCTCGTACTTGAAGAAGAGCAGCGCGAGGGCGAAGAGGCCGGCGAACCAGAAGGCCGGGTGGAGCGCCGACACGGCCCGGCCGCCGTCGAGCGGGACGATCGGGATCAGGTTGAACAGGTTGAGCAGGAACCCGATGTAGGCCAGCGCCCGCAGCAGGTTGCTGTCTACCTGCTCGGCCCAGATCAGCACCGCCAGCGCGCCGGCGCTCCCGAGGACGGGGCCGGCCAGGCCGACCTTGGCCTCGATGTAGGCGTTGCGCGGCATCTCCTTCATCGCCACGAACGCTCCCATGAACGGGATGAACACGGGCAGCGAGGAGGCGATCCCCTCGCGTCGCAGCCACAGCACGTGCCCGAGCTCGTGCACGAGCAGGAGGACGGCGAACCCGAGCCCGAACCACCAGCCCCAGAAGAGCGCGTACGCCCCGATGGTGATCGCGAACGTGAACAGGAACTTGAACTTGAAGAGGATCGCGAACTGGCCCAGGAACTTGAGCGCCAGCACGCCGATCCCGACGATGCCGCCGCCGAGGCGGCGCAGCGGCCCGCGGTGCTCCTGCACCGGCGAGTGGAACTCCGGCTGCTCCGGCGGCGGGGCGGGCACGAGGCCGGTCGGGGCGTCGCGCGGTTCCCAGGGGTCGTAGCTCATAGTCACAGCGTACTCCCCGCCCGGCGAGTGTCTATGTGCCCTCCCGACCGATCCACTCCTCGCCGCCCTCGAAGACCTCCTTCTTCCACACCGGCACGGTCTGCTTGAGGGTGTCGATCGCTTCGCGGCACGCGTCCATCGCCGGGCCGCGGTGCGCCGCCGATACGGCGATGATGACGCTCGCCTCCCCGATCGGGACGTGGCCGGTGCGATGCGAGATCGCGACGTGGAGGACGTCGTGGCGGGCCTTCACGTCGGCCGCGATGCGCGCCATCTCGGACTCGGCCATCTCGGGGTAGGCGTCGTATTCGAGGTGGACGACCGTGCGGCCGCGGCTGTGCGTGCGGGTCGTGCCGATGAACGTAGCGATCGCCCCCGCTGCCGGGTCGGCCACCTCGGCGACGACCGCCTCGAGGTCGAGCGGATCGGGCCCGATCGCGAAGGCGCCGCCGGAGACCGGCGGGATGACGGCGACCTCGTCCCCGGCCGCGACCGCCGTCTCGCGCGCGGCGTACTCGCGGTTCCGGGCGTAGGCGAGGCCGGGCGGCTCGTCGCCCATCCCGAGCGCCGCCCACACATCGCCGACGACGGCTCCGTCGGGCAGGTCGAGCTCCCGCTGCGACCAGCCGGCCCGCTCCCGCAGGGCGGCGAAGAGCCTCACCGTGATCCGCATCCGTCCAAGGGTATCGGCCGTGCAGGGCAGCGGGTTGAAGGGGGACGCGCCGCGTTCTAATGTGGGCCGGGGAGGCCCGGAGGCTTGGGATCGCCGGAGACGCGGCGCTCCGTGCAGCCGTGTCGAAGAAGGCGGTCCGGGCAGCCGGGCCTCCTCTATCCTCCGCCCGTGTCTGCAGCCGATCGCGAGCGCTCGACGGAGTCGGGGATTCCCATCAAGCCCGTCTACCGCGCCGCGGACGCGCCCGCCGAGCGGCCGGCTCCGGCCGAGTACCCGTACACCCGCGGCGTGCGCCCGGACGGCTACCGGGAGCGGCCCTGGACGATGCGCCAGTACGCGGGCTTCTCGTCGGCCGAGGAGACCAACCAGCGCTTCCGGCTGCTGCTCGACCGCGGCCAGACGGGCCTCTCGGTCGCGTTCGACCTACCGACGCAGCTCGGGCTCGACTCCGACGACCCGCTCGCGCGCGGCGAGGTGGGCCGCACCGGCGTCGCCATCGACTCGATCGCCGACATGCGCGCGCTGCTCGGCGGCATCCCGCTGGACACCGTCTCGACCTCGATGACGATCAACGCCCCGGCGGCCCTGCTCCTCCTGCTCTACGAGCTCGTGGCCGAGGAGCAGGGCGTCCCCGCCGAGGCGCTCACCGGGACGATCCAGAACGACGTGCTCAAGGAGTACATCGCCCGCGGCAACTACATCTTCCCGGCCCGGCCCAGCATGCGCCTCACGGTGGACACGTTCCGGTACTGCACCGACCGGCTGCCGCGCTTCAACACCATCTCGATCTCGGGCTACCACATCCGCGAGGCCGGGTCGACGGCCGCGCAGGAGATCGCGTTCACGCTCGCAAACGGCATCGCCTACGTGCAGGCGGCCGTCGACGCCGGGCTCGAGGTCGATGCGTTCGCGCGCCGGCTCTCGTTCTTCTTCAACGCCCACAACAACTTCTTCCAGGAGGTGGCGAAGTTCCGGGCGGCGCGGACGGTGTGGGCCGAGGTGATGCGCGAGCGGTTCGGTGCCCGGGACGAGCGCAGCCTGATGCTGCGCTTCCACGCCCAGACCGGTGGCTCGACGCTGACCGCGCAGCAGGCGGAGAACAACATCGTGCGCGTCGCCGTGCAGGCCTTCTCGGCGGTGTGCGGATCGGCCCAGAGCCTGCACACGAACGCCTTCGACGAAGCCCTCGCCCTGCCGACCGAGCACAGCGCGACGATCGCGCTTCGCACGCAGCAGATCCTCGCCGCCGAGGCCGGGGCGATCGACACGGCCGATCCGCTCGCCGGCAGCTACTACGTCGAGGCGCTCACCGACGCGTTCGCCGACCAGACCCGGGAGCTCATCCGCACCGTCGACGAGCTGGGCGGAGCCGTGGCCGCCGTCGAGGCCGGGTGGGTGCAGGACCAGATCGAGCAGGCGGCGTTCGCCCACCACCAGCGGGTGCAGTCCGGCGAGCAGGTCATCGTCGGCGTGAACCGCTACGCCGCGGAGCGCGAGGCGACGATCGAGCTGCACCGGATCGATCCCGAGGCCGAGCGGCGCCAGTGCGAGCGCACCACCGCGGTGCGGGCCGAGCGCGACGCCGGCGAGGTGGAGTCGGCGCTGGCCGAGGTGCGCGCGGCCGCGACGGGCGCTGCGAACCTGCTCGTGCCGATGCGGGCCGCCCTCCGCGCCCGGGCGACGGTCGGGGAGGTATGCCAGGTGCTCCGGGACGAGTGGGGCACCCACGACGCCCTTCGCACCCGGCCGTAGGAGCGTCCCGTCGCGGCTGGAGACGGAGCAATGTTGGGGACAGTCCCCTGGAGGGGAGTGTCCCCGGTTGGCGGTTAGGCCCCACTGTTCGGGGTCTGACCCCGAATGTCGGGCTAGAGGGCGCCGCGCGTCTTGCCCATGAGGGCGGGCACGGTGCGCAGGATCAGCTTGATGTCGCCCCAGAGGCTCCAGTTGGTGACGTACAGGTAGTCGAGGACGAGCATCTGCGAGAACGTCACCTCGCTGCGTCCGCACACCTGCCACAGGCCCGGTCAGGCCCGGCGTCAGGTCGAGCCGGCGCAGGCCCCAGTCGTTCACGAACTGGTGCTCGTGCGGGATCAGCGGCCGCGGGCCGACCAGGCTCATCTGGCCGCACAGGACGTTCCAGAGCTGCGGGAACTCGTCGATCGAGTACTTGCGCAGGAACCGCCCCACCGTCGTCTGTCGGGGGTCGTCGGGGATCTTGAACATGCGATCGTCGCCGAGCCCGAAGTGCGCGTTCAGGTGGGCCACCTCGGCCTTGCGCTCCTCGGCGTCGGCCACCATCGTCCGGAACTTGATGATCGTGAACGGCTTCTGGCCGCGGCCGATCCGGATCTGGCGGAAGAAGATCGGGCCGTCGCTGTTCATGCGGACCGCGATGGCGGTCACGAGGAAGAGCGGCGACAGCACGACGAGGCCGAAGACGGCGCCCATCACGTCCATGGCCCGCTTGGCGAAGCGATGCGAGGCGCCGAGCACCGGCGGGGTCAGCCCGAGCAGCGGCGTTCCCTCGAGCGAGTAGACGGCGGCGCGGCTGCCGACGACCTCGAACAGGCGCGGCACGATGTCGACCTGGACGCCCATCTCGTTGCAGACGCGGACGACGTCGAGCCCGGCCTGGTGATCGGCCGTGAACGCGAGGACGACGTGGTCGATGTCGTTCGTGACGAGCAGCTCGGCCAGGTCGTCGGTCGATCCCAGCACCGGCAGATGCTGGAGCTCCTCGTGCAGCTGGAGCGGGTTCGGGTCGACGAAGCCGACCAGGTCGAGCCCGTAGCTCGGCTGGCGCAGCACCTTGCGGGCGATCTCCTGCCCGACGAGGCCGGCGCCGACCACGACCGCGCGCTGCTTCAGCGCGAGCTGGCGGCGCAAGAGGGTGCGGGCGATGCTGCGGTACGCCGGGATCGCAACTGCGGCCAGCGCCCAGAAGGCGACCACGCGGCCGCCGTGGAGACGCGAGGGGCCGACGGCCTGCACGACCGCGAACACGGCGAACGACGCAACCGTGACGCAGTTGAAGATCGGCCACACCTCGTCGAGGGTGGCGTTGTCGGCGCCGACGCGGTCGCGCTTGTAGAGGCCGTAGAAGCCGGCCAGCGCGCCCCACGCGGGCAGCGCGAGCAGCAGCGGGTCGAACCCGATGCCCCCGTGCGTGAGCAGGTAGGCGACCGCCGCGGCGGTCGTCAGGCCGAGCAGGTCGGCGAGGACGAGCGCCCAGCGGACGGTCGATCGGCGGGTGCGACCGGCAGGCCGCGGTCGCCGGATGACGGCTCGATGCGCCCGGCCCGGCGCGGTGACGACCGTATTCAGACCACGGCGTCCTTGCTCCACGCGTAGCGCGGAGGAAGAACGATCTGCTCTCGCATGCTCGCCCACAGGGTGCCCACCCTCCTCGGAGTTGTGCCTCGCATGGTCGAACGTACCGCGCCTAACTGGTCCCGTCAAGGTGAATCTTCACCAAACCTTTTCAATTGAGCCATACGCCGGTCGCGGGCCCGATGATACCCGTCCGAGCGGGTGTCGGGTTGTCGGGTTCTGCAGGGGGATTCCCCACCCGGTGACTCGGGTAGGCTGCGGCGATGCCCGAGCACACGACCCGGGAGCGCCTCGAGGCGGTCGAGCGGCTGCGGGCCGAGGCCGCCAACGCAGGCAGCCCCCGAGCGGTCGAACGGCAGCATGCTCGGGGCAAGCTGCTCGCCCGCGAGCGCATCGATCTCCTGCTCGACCCGGGCAGCTTCACCGAGCTCGACGCGTTCGTCCAGCACCGCAGCCCCAACTTCAACATGATGGAGAACCGTCCCTACGGCGACGGGGTGGTCACCGGCCACGGCACCATCGAGGGCCGGCGCGTGTTCGTCTTCTCGCAGGACTTCACCGTCTTCGGCGGGTCGCTGGGCGAGGCCTTCGCCGAGAAGATCGTCAAGGTGATGGACATGGCGCTGCGCTACCGCTGCCCCATCATCGGGATCAACGACTCCGGCGGCGCCCGCATCCAGGAGGGCGTCGTCTCGCTGGCCGGCTATGCGGACATCTTCGTGCGCAACGTCCAGGCCTCGGGCGTGATCCCCCAGATCTCCCTGATCCTCGGCCCGTGCGCCGGCGGCGCCGTCTACTCGCCCGCGATCACCGACTTCGTGATGATGGCCGAGGGCACCGCGCACATGTTCATCACCGGCCCCGAGGTCGTGAAGACGGTGACAGGCGAGGAGGTGAGCTTCGAGGAGCTCGGCGGCGCGACGGCGCATGCGACCCGCTCCGGCGTCGCCCACTTCACCGCGCCCGACGAGAAGGCGCTCATCGGGGACTGCCGCTACCTGCTCTCGTTCCTGCCCCAGTCGAGCGCCGACCCGCCGCCGTGGGAGCCGCCGTCCGACCCGCCCGACCGGATGGACGCCGAGCTCGACACCCTCATCCCCGACGAGACGACCAAGCCGTACGACATGCACGAGGTGATCCGGCGGGTCGTGGACGACGGCGAGTTCATGGAGGTGCAGGAGCGCTTCGCCGAGAACATCGTCTGCGGGCTGGCCCGGCTGGGCGGCCATCCGGTCGGGATCGTCGCCAACCAGCCGCGGGCGCTCGCCGGGGTGCTGGACATCCGAAGCTCGGTCAAGGGGGCGCGGTTCGTGCGCACCTGCGACGCGTTCGGCCTGCCCGTCGTGACGTTCGTGGACGTTCCCGGCTTCCTGCCCGGCACCGACCAGGAGTGGGGCGGGATCATCCGCCACGGCGCGAAGCTCCTCTACGCGTACTGCGAGGCGTCCGTGCCCAAGCTGGCCGTGATCACCCGCAAGGCCTACGGCGGCGCCTACGACGTGATGAGCTCGAAGCACGTCGGCGCCGACTTCAACTTCGCCTGGCCGACCGCCGAGGTCGCCGTCATGGGCCCCGACGGCGCGGTGAACATCGTCTTCCGCAAGGAGCTCGAGGCGGCGGACGATCCCGACAGCCGCCGGGCCGAGCTGGTCGAGGAGTACCGGGAGCGGTTCGCGAACCCGCTCACGGCGGCGGAGCGCGGCTACGTCGACGACGTGATCGCGCCGTCGCGCACGCGGCCCGTCCTCATCACCGCCCTCGAGACGTCTCGGCGCAAGCGGGTCGACCGGCCGCAGCGCAAGCACGGCAACATCCCCCTGTGAGCGCGGTGGCGCGAAACCCCTTCGGCCACATCGATCTGCGCGTCTCGTCGATGGATGCGGCGCTGCCCTTCTACGACGCGCTCCTGCCGGAGCTCGGGTTCACCCGCCGCTTCCACGGCCCCGAGTGGAAGGTGTGGGCGACGGAGCTCGAGCCGCCCGGCGCCGCCTACATCGGGATCGTGGAGAGCTCGGGGCACGACGCGGACGAGAGCCGGATCGCGTTCTGGACGGAGAGCGCGGCGGAGGTCGACCGCCTGGCCGCGATCGCGGCGGCCGCGGGCGCGCTCGACCTCAGCGGGCCGAAGCCGATGCCCTACTCGCCCGGCTACTACGCCGTGTTCTTCGCCGACCCGAGCGGCAACCGCCTGGAGATCTACCATCGCCCGCCTGCCTGAGTCGGACCGCCCTGAGATCCGGATCGAGCCGGAGGCGACTTCCGAGGAGGCGGAGGCGGTGCGGCGGGCCCTGGCGGCGCTCGGCCTGATCGAGTCGCCGGCCGCCGAGCCCGAGCCGGCCGGCGACGCCGATCGCGCCCCGTAGAATCGCGCCCGTGTTCACCAAGGTGCTCGTGGCCAACCGGGGCGAGATCGCGATCCGCGTGTGCCGGACGCTGCGCGAGATGGAGATCGCGTCGGTGGCCGTCTACTCCGAGGCCGACCGCGAGGCCCCGTTCCTCGCCTACGCCGACGAGGCCTACCTGATCGGGCCGGGGCCGTCGACCGAGAGCTACCTGCGCGGCGACGTGATCGTCGACGTCGCCCGCCGCTGCGGTGCCGGGGCGGTGCATCCCGGCTTCGGCTTCCTGGCCGAGAACCCCGACTTCGCCCGCGCCTGCGCGGCGGCGGGGCTCGTGTTCGTCGGCCCGCCACCGGAGGCGATGGAGGTCATGGCGTCGAAGACGGCCGCCCGCGAGGCGATGGCCGCGGCGGGCGTGCCGATCGTCCCGGGCGGCACCGAGCCGGTGACCTCGGTCGACGAGGCGCGGAGCATCGCCGAGGGGATCGGCTACCCGGTCGCGATCAAGGCGGCGGCGGGCGGCGGCGGCAAGGGCATCAGGGTCGTGCGCGACGCCGCCGACCTCGAGTCCGCCTACGCCTCCTCGCGGCGGGAGGGCGCGGCCTACTTCGGCGACGACACCGTCTACCTGGAGCGGTACCTGGATGACCCCCGCCACATCGAGGTGCAGGTGCTCGCCGACAACCACGGCAACGTGATCCATCTTGGCGAGCGTGACTGCAGCATCCAGCGCCGGCACCAGAAGATTCTCGAGGAGACGCCCTCGCCGGCGGTGTCGCCGGAGCTGCGCGAGCACATCGGGGCGATCGCGGTCGACGCCGCGCGGGCGGTCTCATACACCGGCGCGGGGACGGTCGAGGGGCTGCTGGCCGCCGACGGGTCGTGGTACTTCCTGGAGATGAACACGCGGCTCCAGGTCGAGCACACCGTCACCGAGATGGTCACAGGGCTCGACCTCGTCCGCGAGCAGATCTGGGTCGCATCGGGTCGGCCGCTGGGGTGGACGCAAGACCAGGTGCGCTCCTACGGCCACTCCATCCAGTGCCGCATCAACGCCGAGGACGCGACCGCAGGGTTCGTGCCGGCGCCGGGCCGGGTGACCCGCTACCGGGAGCCGTCCGGCCCGGGCGTCCGGGTCGACTCGGGCGTGGTCGAGGGGACGGTGATCTCGGATCTCTACGACCCGATGGTCGCCAAGCTGATCGTGTGGGACGAGGACCGCGACCTGGCCCGGCGGCGGATGCTGCGGGCGCTGGGCGAGTTCGAGGTGGGCGGCGTGAAGACCCTGATCCCGCTCCACCAGGCGATCATGCGCCACCCGGAGTTCGCCGCGGGCGGGACGCTGCGCGACTTCGTGGAGGGGGGCGGCTTCGCGGCAGAGCGTCAGGTGCCTGGCACCGGTCCGTCCGCTGACGGCGTGGTGGGGCAGATCGAGGTGCGGCGGCACGTCGCGGAGGTCGACGGCAAGCGCTTCGAGGTGGCGGTGCAGGTGCCGGAGCACCCCGGGCGGACGCGGCTGCGCGCGCGCCGGGCGGCCCTGGCCGAGCGCGAGGCCGCGACGCACGGCGACGTCGACATCGTGCGCAGCCCGATGCAGGGCACCGTCCTGCGCGTCGGCGTCGCCGCCGGCGACGAGGTCACGGCCGGGCAGGTGCTGGTCGTCGTCGAGGCGATGAAGATGGAGAACGAGATCGTCGCCCACCATCCCGGCGAGGTCGAGGCGGTCGACGTGGGCGAGGGCGACCAGGTCGCGAGCGGGCAGGCGCTCGTGCGGCTCGTCTAGATCACTCGACCAGCTCGGCCATCCGCACGGCCCACACCTCGAGCGCGAGCTCGACCCGGGTCTGGGGCAGGTCGACGTCGATCCCGTGGCGCTCGTTCAGCCTCGCCAGACGCTCGTAGAGCCGCTGGCGGGAGATGCGCATGCGGCGGGCGGCGGCGGCCTTCGACCAGCCCGTGGCGACGAGCGCCTCGAGCACGTGCTGGGCCGAGTCGTCGAAGCGGGGCTCGACCCGCTCGCCCGCGAGCACTGACCCGGCCACTGCGCGCAGGGCACCGAGGCCGTCGGCCGTGCGCACCGCCGGCCCGGCGGCGGCCGCGACCAGGCAGGCGCGCTCGGCGCCCGTGAGCGCGGCGCGGAGCTGGCCCGGCTCACCGCCGCGCGCATCCAGGCCGACGGCGGTGACGGCGCCGCGGCGGACGAGGTCGCGGGCGACGGCCGGCATATCGACGTCGCCGCGCACGGCGACGATCGCGCGGTGTCCGTCGATGAGCCCGTCCATCCCCATCCGCTCGAGGCGCTCGAGCGACCCACGTCCGTGGACGGCCCAGAGCGTCGCCCTGGACAGGTCGACGCCGACCGCCCGCGCCCGGCGGACGACGTCGGCCGCGTCGCCGGCCCGGCCCTCGGCCAGGCGCTGGAGCAGCCGGGCCCGCTCGGCCGCCGGCACCTCGTCCGGCGGCGGCTGGGCGGCGAGGGCCACGCTGAGCAGGAACGCGGCCTCGTCCAGGGCGAGCGCGTCGAGCTCGTCGCCGTGGCGCGAGAGCACGTGCAGCCAGCAGCCGGGGTTCACCGGCCGCGACTGGAGCACGGTCGGCAGGCGCTGGCGCTGCCGGTCGAGCGCATCGAGGAAGGCGACGTCGAGGCCGTCCTCGGGCGACGTGGCGATCCGCGTGCGGTCGATGCGCTCGAAGAGCACCTGCGCGCCCAGCACGCCGCCGAGCGCCGCGACCAGGCCGCCCGGCCCGAGGCCCTCGCGGGCGGCGTCGCGCAGCTGGGCCTGGAGCGTGACCGCCCGGCGCAGGGTCTGGAGCTCGCCGGAGACGAGCCGCTCGTGGACGACGTGGGTGATGTCCACGAAGCGCACGTCGCGCCCGAACACCACCAGCGGCAGCTCGTGGGCGCGGCAGGCGGGCACGAGCACGTCGGCGGGGGCATGCGTCGGCTCGAAGCCGATGCCGGCGGCCCCCGAGCGGGCCACGGCCGCGACCAGCGCCTCGATCTGGGCGGGCGACATCCCGGCCAGGCCGATCCCGGTGGTGAGCAGGAACTCGCCGCCGCGCAGCACCTCGCTCACGGCCGGGGTCTCGAAGACGTGCACCCACTCCACCCGGTTGCCGAGCCGGTGCCCGCCGGCGGCGACGGTCACGTCGCCCGATCGGAACTCATCCAGGCCCAGCAGGTCGGCCACCGTCAATACAGACTGTCCGGTTTCCGGGGCGGTCACGGACACAGTGTAAGGTGGCGGCGCGGCCGGACCTCGGATTCAATGCCGAGATGGCTACCACCGCTGACACACGTCTGCTCGGAAACTACGTCGGGGGCCGCTGGGTGGCCGCGACCGCCGGCGAGCAGCGCGACGTCCGAAACCCCGCCACCGGAGAGATGCTCGCCCGCGTTCCCCTGTCGAGCGCGGCCGACGTCGACGCGGCCGTCAAGGCCGCCCGGGCGGCGCTGCCCGAGTGGCGCGCCCGGCCCGTGATCGAGCGCGCCCGCTGGCTGTTCGGCCTGCGCCAGGCGATCGACGCCCACGCCGACGAGCTGGCCCGGTCGGTCACCCGGGAGATGGGCAAGACCCTGCCCGACGCGCGCGCCGAGGTCGGCCGCATGGTCGAGATGGTCGAGGCGGCGACCGCCGTGCCCCAGACGATGCAGGGCCGCATCCTCGAGGACGTCGCCCGCAACGTCGACTGCGAGACGATCCGCCAGCCGGTGGGCGTCTGCGCCGCCATCGTGCCGTTCAACTTCCCGGCGATGGTGCCGTTCTGGTTCCTGCCTTTCGCGATCGCCTGCGGCAACACGTTCGTCCTCAAGCCGTCCGAGCAGGTGCCGCTGACGCAGGAGCTCGTCTTCAACATCATCGACGACCACGGCGGCCTGCCCGACGGCGTGCTGAACCTCGTGAACGGCTCCGTCGACGTCGTGAACGCCCTGCTCGACCACGAGGGCGTCGACGCGATCTCGTTCGTCGGCTCCGCCAAGATCGCCCGGTACGTGTACGAGCGGGCGGCTGCCAACGGCAAGCGGGTGCAGGCCCTGGGCGGCGCGAAGAACTTCATGGTCGTCATGCCGGACGCGGTCATCCCGAAGACGGTCTCGAACATCATCGGCTCCGCCTTCGGCGCCGCCGGCCAGCGCTGCATGGCCGGCTCTGTCGTGGTCGCCGTCGGCGACGCGCGCAAGCCGCTCATGGACGAGCTGGTCGCGCGCACGCAGGAGCTCTCGGTCGGCGACGGCCTCGAGCGCGGCACCGACGTCGGGCCGGTCGTCTCGACGCCCGCCCGCGACCGCATCCTGGAGTGGATCGAGCGCGGCATCGAGGGTGGCGCGACCGCCGTCGTCGACGGCCGCGGCGCCGCGACCGGAACCGGCGGGTCGTTCGTCGGGCCGACCGTGCTCGACGGCGTGACGCCGGACATGGAGATCGCCCAGGAGGAGGTCTTCGGCCCCGTCCTCTCGGTGATCCACGCAAGCTCGCTGGACGAGGCGATCCAGATCGTGAACGGCAGCCGCTACGGCAACGGCACCTCGCTCTTCACCGAGTCCGGGGCGGCCGCGCGCCGCTACCGGCACGACGTCCAGGTCGGCATGATCGGGATCAACATCGGCGTCGCGGCGCCGGTCGCGTTCTTCCCGTTCTCCGGCTGGAAGGGCTCGTTCTTCGGCGACCTGCACGCCCACGGCACCGACGCGGTCGAGTTCTACACGCGCAAGAAGACGGTCACGTCGCGCTTCTTCTCCGGCGGCGAGACCGGGCGCTTCTTCGTCGAGCAGGCGGAGGAGTAGCTTGTCCACAGCCGACGTGACGGCGCCGCGGGGCGACGCCGATCTGCACCCGAACCTCGATGCGGTCTTCAACCCGGCATCGGTCGCGATCTACGGCATCTCCGAGCGCACGTCTGCGCGGATCGCCGAGAACATGACCGTCGCAGGCGTCCCGTTCTACGGGGTGAACCCGACGAAGGACGAGGCGTGCGGGGTGCCCTGCTACCCCAGCATGGCCGCCTGCCCGACCGTGCCCGAGATGGTCGTGATGGGTGTCGGCCACGGTCGCATCGAGGCGGCCGTCGACGACGTCCTCTCGGTCGAGGGCGTCCGGGCCGTGATCACGCCGGGGCTCGGCAACGAGGCCGGCGCCGAGGGTGCCGAGATCGCCGAGCGGATCGGCGGCCGGCTGCGGGCGGCGGGCATCGCGATGGTCGGCCCGAACTGCATGGGCGTTGCCACGCCCGGCTACCCCTCGCCGTGGATCGGGAGCCTGCACTCGACGTTCGTGCCGGGGTCGGTGGCGACGCTGGCGCACTCCGGGTCGATCGGCGAGATCCTCGTCTCGCTGGGGCCGCGGATCGGCTTCCGGACAGTGATCTCCGCCGGCAACGAGACGGTGATCGACGCGGCCGACTTCGTCGCCTGGTTCGCGGACGACCCCGGCACGCGCGTCGTCGGCCTCTTTCTCGAGGCTGTCCGCCGGCCCGCGGCGTTCGAGGCCGCCCTGCACCGGCTGGCCGAGGCCGGGAAGGTGGCGATCGTGCTCAAGGTGGGCACCTCCGAGATCGCTGCGAAGGCGGCCTTCGCCCACACGGGCGCGCTGGTCGGCTCCGACCGCGGGCTGACGGCGATGCTGCGGCACTACAACGCGATCCGGGTCGACGACTTCGGCGACTGGCTCGAGCACCTGGAGGTGTTCGCGCGCGAGCGGCCGCCGCGCGGGCGCCGCATCGGCGCGGTCACCAACTCCGGCGGCGAGGGCGAGTACTTCGCCGACAAGGCCGAGCAGGCGGGCATCCCGCTCCAGCTCTTCTCCGAGGAGCTGCGGGCGCGCATCTGCGCAGAGTTCCCCAACTTCACCCACGTCGGCAACCCGGCCGACTGCTGGGCGATCGACGACGACCGGGTCGTCTTCCCGCGCGTCTTCCAGCTGATGGCGGAGTCGGGCGAGTTCGACGTGCTCGTCTCGGCCATCGACCACAGCCACTGGCTGCACGGCACCGAGCGGCAGCTGGCGACGAACATCGGGGAGGACCTCGAGGCCGCCGTCGCCGGCACCGACCTCTTCCCCGCCGTGATCACGGTGACCACCGCCGACCCGCCGCTCGAGGACCTGCGCTGGGCGCGCGAGCACGACATCCCGATGCTGAAGGGCAGCCTGCCCGGCCTGCGCGCGCTGGCCGCGCGGCTCGACCACGAGGCCCGCCTGCCGGCGCCGAGAGCCGTGCCCGCCGCGGCGCCGATCGCCGGCTCCGGGGCGCTGGCCGAGCTCGACTCGGCCGAGATCGCGCGCGGCTATGGCATCAACTATGTCCGCAGCGTGCGCTGCGGCGACGCCGACGCGGCGGTGGCGGCGGCCGCGGAGCTCGGCTATCCGGCCGTCGTCAAGGTCGACGGGGTCGCCCACAAGGCCCGCGTCGGCGGCGTGGCCGTCAACCTTTCCGACGGCGGCGCGGTCCGCTCGGCCGCCGAGCGGATGGGCGGGCGCGTCCTGGTTGCCGAGCACGTGTCCGGCGGCGTCGAGGTGCTCGTCGGTGCCGTGCGCGACGCCGACTACGGCCCGACGGTGGTCGTCGGCGCCGGCGGCGCGCTGGCCGAGCAGCTCGACCTCGTCGCCGTCAGCCTGGCCCCGGTCGACGCCGCGGGCGCGGGCCGCCTGATCCGGACGCTGCCGGCGCTCGGGCGCATGCTGGGGGGCGAGCCGCCCCCCTGCCTCGTCGACGCGGTCGTGGCCGTGTCGCGGCTGGTCGCGGAGCATCCCGAGATCGTCGAGGTCGACGTGAACCCGCTGCTGGTCTCGCCCGAGCGGGCCGTGGCCCTCGACTGCCTGATCGTCCTGAAGGAGAGCGCATGAGCGAAGCCGTCCTCTACGAGACGCGCGGCCCGGCCGCGTGGATCACCCTCAACCGGCCCGAGAAGCTGAACGCCATCAACAAGGCGGTGCTCGCGGGCCTGCACGAGGCGATCGACCGGGCCACGGCCGACGACGAGGTGAAGGTGGTGGTGGTGACCGGCGCGGGGCGTGCGTTCTCGGCCGGGTACGACCTCGCCGACGAGGCCTCGGGCGAGTACGGGGCGGCGCACGACTGGCACCACGTCCTCGGCGTCGACGTCGACGCGACCATGAAGCTGTGGGCGCTGCCGAAGCCCACCATCTGTGCCGTGCGGGGCTACTGCCTGGCCGGCGGATGCGAGGTCGCGATGGCCTGCGACATGATCGTGGCGGGCGCCGGCGCGAGCTTCGGCGAGCCGGAGATCCGGTACGGTTCCGGCCCTGTGACCCTGTTGATGCCCTTCGTGCTCGGCCAGAAGAAGACCAACGAGCTCCTCTTCACCGGGGACGTGATCGACGCCGAGACCGCGCTGCGTGCCGGCCTCGTGAATCGCGTCGTGCCGGACGAGGAGATCGACGCGGAGGTCGAGGGGCTCGTGCGGAAGATCGCGCCGACGCCGCTGCCGGTGCTGCGGCTCACAAAGCTCGCGCTCCTGCGCGCCTACGAGGCCATGGGACTGCGTACCGCGGTCGGCACGAACCTCGACCTGTCCGCCATGCTGAACGCGGCGGACACGCCGGAGCAGAAGGAGTTCATGGAGATCGTCAAGTCATCCGGCCTCAAGGCCGCCCTCGCCTGGCGGGACAGCCGCTACGGCGAGGTACTGGGAGGAGTGAAGGCATGAGCGTTGCGCAGAAGACCATCGACCCGGCGAAGCTCGCGAAGCTGGTCGAGACCGAGGAGGCCGAGTTCAACGGACGGCACCCCGGCTCCCGCGAGATGACCGAGCGGGCGCGGAAGTCGCTCGCAGGCGGCGTCGCCTCGAGCTGGCAGGCGACCGAACCGCACCCGATCTACCTGGCCGACGGCTACGGCTCAAAGGTGATCGATGTCGACGGCAACGAGTACGTCGACTTCCACAACGGCTACGGCGCGGTCGCGGTCGGCCATGCCCATCCCAGGATCGCCGAGGCCGTCTCCGATCGGATCAGGCGCGGCTCGCACTTCGCCCAGCCGACCGAGGACGCCGTCGTCTGCGGCGAGCACCTGCGCGAGCGCTTCGGCCTGCCGCTGTGGCGGTTCTGCAACTCCGGCACCGAGGCGACGATGGAGGCCGTGCGCCTCATGCGCGCCATCACCGGCCGCGACATCCTGCTCAAGATCGAGGGCTCCTACCACGGCCACGGCGACCCGGTGATGGTGTCCGTCGCCCCGCCGGCGGACAAGATCGGCCCGTACGACGATCCCGTGTCGGTGCCGCAGACGCTCGGCATCCCGAAGGCCGTCTCCGAGCTGACCCGGGTCGTGCCGTTCAATGACCTCGACGCGCTCGACCGCACGCTCGCCCGCTACAAGGGCCGCGTGGCCGGCATGATCGTCGAGCCGGCGATGATGAACGCGGGCTTCGTTCTCCCCGAGGACGGCTTCCTCGCGGGCGTCAAGGAGCGGCTGCACGCCGAGGGCGCGTTGCTCACCTTCGACGAGGTCAAGACCGGCGCCACGATCGCCTACGGCGGCGCCGTCGAGCGCTTCGGCGTCACCCCCGACCTGCTCTGCCTGGCGAAGTCGGTCGGCGGCGGCCTTCCCTGCGGCGCCATCGGCGGCTCGGACGAGGTCATGGACTGGATCGCGTCCGGCAAGATCGACCAGGTGGGGACGTTCAACGGCAACCCGCTCACCATGGCGGCGATGCGTGTGACGCTCACCGAGATCCTGGTCCGCGACGCGTACACCGAGTTCGATCGGCTGGCCGAGATCCTGCGGGCGGGGTGCGACGGCGTCATCGCCCACACCGGAGTCCAGGGCTACACGACCGTCATGTCCGCGCGTGGCGCCGTCACCTACCGGGGCGAGCGGGTGCGCAACTACCGCGACTACCTCGAGGTGTCCGACGAGCTCGGGTACATCAACTGGCTCGTGCAGCTGAACCGGGGCGTGTTCATGGCGCCGTGGGGCAAGTCCGAGAACTGGACGCTGTCGGTGCAGCACTCCGAGGAGGACGTGCGCCGCTACGTGGACAACTTCGAGCAGCTCGGGCAGGCCCTCACCTCATGAAGGCGGTCGTCTTCGAGGAGCACGGCGGGCCGGACGTCCTCAGCTACACGGACATCCCCGACCCGGAGCCGAAGTCGTTCGAGGTCCTGATCGAGGTCAAGGCCGCGGGCGCCAACTTCAACGACATCTGGGCGCGGCGGGGGATGCCCGGGATGAAGGTCGTCTTCCCGCACGTGGCCGGATCGGACGTGGCCGGCGTGGTGCGGGCGATCGGCTCCGAGGTCGGCGGGACCGGCTTCGGATCGTCGCCCGTCCGCGTCGGCGACGAGGTCGTCGTCCACCCCGGCCTCTCCTGCCGCACGTGCGACATGTGCACGTCGGGGCAGGAGTTCTTCTGCCGTCAATTCCTGATCTGGGGCTTCCAGACCGGGCCGAACGACGGCGGCCACTCCGAGCTCGTGACCCTGCCGGCAGTGAACGTGCTGCCGAAGCCGGCGAACCTCAGCTTCGAGGAGGCGGCGTCGATGCCGCTCGTGCTCGAGACGGCCTGGCGGATGCTGGTCACCCGGGCACACATCCAGGCGGGCGAGAACGTTCTCATCTGGGGCGGTGTCGGCGGCCTGGGCGTGATGGCGATCCAGATCTGCCGCATGTTCGGGGCGAACCCGATCCCGGTGGTCGGCGGCGCCGCCAAGGTGGCGAAGGCGCACGAGCTCGGCGCCACCGACGTCATCGACCGCACGTCGGAAGACGTCCCCGCGCGGGTGCGCGAGATCACCCGCAAGGTCGGCGCCGACATCGTGTTCGAGCACTCCGGCCAGGACACCTGGCCGACCTCGGTCGCGGCGCTTCGCTGGGGCGGCCGGCTCGTCGTCTGCGGCGCGTCGACCGGGTACGAGGCCGTCACCGACCTGCGCTTCCTGTGGAACAAGCAGCAGAACCTGCTGGGCTCCCACCTGGCCAGCAAGGCCGAGCTGGCCGCGGCGCTGCGTGCGGTCGAGGCCGGCCACATCAAACCCGTGATCGACCACGTCTTCCCCCTGCGCGACGTCGCCCAAGGCCCAGCGGCTGATGGAGGACCTGAAGGTGCAGGGCAAGCTGGTCTACGTGCCGTAGCCCGAGAATCGGGGACAGTCCCCGGTCGGGGACTGTCCCCACGTACGATGCGGCCCATGCTTCGGCTGGCGGTGATCGGGCACATCGAGTGGGTGACCTTCGCGCACGCGCCGTTCGTGCCCAAGCCGGGCGAGATCGTGCACCTGACGGATCCACTGGCGCAGCCGGGCGGAGGCGGCGCCGTGACCGCCGTCGCCCTGCGGCGGATGGGGGCCGAGGTGACCTTCTACACGTCGCTCGGGAGCGACGGGCGGGCACGGAAGCCGCTCGAGGGCCAGGGGCTGCGGCTGGAGGCGGCCGAGCGGCCCGACCCGCAGACGGAGGTGCTCGCGCTCGTCGACCCGCGCGGCGAGCGCACGCTCTACGTCGTCGGCGAGAACGACGCCGCCCGGGCGGACGACCCGCTCGACTGGGATGCTCTGGCGGGGATGGACGGCTGCTTCTTCACGGGCTACGACCCCGAGACGCTGCGGCTCGCCCGGCGGGCGCGGGTGCTGGTGGTCACGGCGCGCCGCTTCGACGTGCTGGTCGAGAGCGGCGTTCGGGCGGACGCGCTCGTCGGCAGCGGGAAGGACCGGGGCGAGCGGTACGACCTCTCCCGCCTGCGGCAGCGTCCCGACCACGTCATCGTCACGAACGGCGCCCAGGGCGGCAGCGGTTACGAGGCCGCGCCCGTGCCCGGGCCGGTCGTCGACACCTACGGCGCCGGCGACACGTTCGTGGCCGGAGTGCTGTTCGGGCTGGCGTCCGGATGGGCGCTCGAGCGCGCCCTCGCGCATGCCGCCAGCCGTGCCGCAGAGGCGCTCACGTGGCGCGGCGCGTTGCCCCCGCCGCCGTGATCACCGCTTGCTAATGTCTGCCCAGATGAGCCGCCGGGCAGCCCTGTGCAGCGTGTTTGTGACCGTGCTCGGCGCGGCCGCGCTGAGCGGCTGCGGCGGCACTGGAGTCCCCAACGCCTCGTCGGTCGACCTCGCCAAGGGCAAGCAGCTCTTCACGGCCACGTGCGGCTCCTGCCACACGCTCGCCGACGCCGGCACGACCGGGAAGATCGGCCCCGATCTCGACTCGGCCTACGCCGCCGACCGCATCGTCGGGATGGAGGACTCCTCGTTCGAGGCGCTCATTCGCCAGCAGATCGACCTGGCCGACCCGCCGATGCCGCGCCATCTGCTCAAGGGCCAGGATGCGGACGACGTCGCCGCCTACGTCGCCAAGGTGGCGGGTGTGAAGATGGCGCAGCAGTACAACCCCGGCTCATCACCGCCGTGACCTCCGCTCGCACGGAGGTCGTCGAGGTGCGCGGGATGCACTGCGGCGGCTGCGAGCGCACGGTCAGCCACGCCGTCCAGGCCGTTCCCGGCGTCGGCAGCGCGCGGGCGGACTTCGTGGCCGAGGAGGTCGAGGTCACCTTCGACCCGGGGCAGACGGATCTCGACGCGATTCGCGCTGCCGTCCGCGACGCCGGCTTCACGGCCGCGTAGCGTCCGGCGGCCGCTGACCGGGCATGACAGCCCTCTCGGCCTCCTCGGCTGCCGCCGAATCACCACTGAGTCCTTAAAGCCCGACGACCCGCGGACGGGTCGTCGGAGGAGGCAGGTAGCTGCGAAGTGTGGGCACGTTCGGTCGCAGCGTCCGATGACGATTCTTGACCGGAATTGTTCGGGAACCGTTGGTTGTATGTTAGCGATCTGTAAACATGCAAATATGACAAGAACTGGTAAACCGTCGTGCATGGTGGGATCGATTGCACCCAAGCGGTCTAGACTCCGCGGCCGATGGACCTGTACGAGTACCAGGGCAAGCAGCTCTTCAGCCGGTTCGGAATCCCCGTGTCGGACGGCCAGGTCGTCGACACGCCCGCGGAGGCTCGCGAAGCGGCCGAACGGCTCGGCGGCCCGGTGATGGTGAAGGCCCAGGTGCTGACGGGCGGGCGCGGGAAGGCCGGCGGGATCCAGGGGCCGGCGACGCCGGACGAGGCCGAGGCTCACGCGCGCACGATCCTCGGGATGGACATCAACGGCCATGTCGCCCGCCGCGTCTGGATCGAGCGGGCGTCCGACATCGCCCGCGAGTACTACATGTCGATGACCTTCGACCGCGGCGCGAAGCGCACGCTCGTCATGCTGACGACGGCCGGCGGGATCGACATCGAGGAGGTCGCCGAGAAGACGCCGGAGCGGATCGCCCGCGTCCACGTCGACCCGCTCACCGGGTTCCAGCCGTTCCATGCCCGCAGGCTCTGCTACGCCGCCCGCATTCCGACGGAAGAGATGCGCCAGGCCGCCGACATCCTGACCCGGGCCTACCGCGCCTACGTCGAGACCGACGCGATGCTCGTCGAGATCAACCCGCTCATCGTCACCCCGGACGGCGAGCTGCGCGCGCTCGACTCGAAGTACACGGTCGACGACAACGCGCTCTACAAGCATCCCGACATCGCCGCGATGCGCGACCTCGAGGCGCTCGACGCCCAGGAGCGGATGGCGCGGGAGCGCGGCGTCACCTACGTGAAGCTCGACGGCACCATCGGCATCATCGGCAACGGCGCGGGGCTCGTCATGTCCACGCTCGATGTCGTCGCCGGGGCGGGCGGGACGCCGGCCAACTTCCTCGACGTCGGGGGCGGCGCCCAGGCAGACGAGATCGTGACCGCCATGGAGGTGCTGCTCTCGGACTCCAAGGTGCAGGCGGTGCTCTTCAATGTGTTCGGCGGCATCACCCGCTGTGACGAGGTCGCCCGCGGCGTGCTCACGGCGCTCGACCGCCTCGACGTGACGGTGCCGATGGTCGTGCGGCTGGACGGGACGAACGACGTCGAGGGGCGCGCGATCCTGGCCGAGGCCGCGCCGCCCAACCTGCACGTCGCCGAGACGATGCTCGGCGCCGCAGAGCAGGTCGTCGCGCTGGCGGGGGCGTCCTGATGGCGATCCTGGTCGGAGCCGACACCCGCCTCGTCGTCCAGGGCATCACCGGCCGCGAGGGCAGCTTCCACGCCACCCGCAACCGCGACTACGGCACCGACGTCGTCGCCGGCGTCACCCCCGGCAAGGCCGGCCAGGAGGTGAACGGCATCCCGGTGTTCGACACCGTCGCAGACGCGGTCGCCGAGCGGGGCGCCAACACGGCCATGGTGTTCGTGCCGCCGCGGTTCGCCGCCGACGCGATCTACGAGGCGGTCGACTCGGGTGTCGAGACGGTCGTCTGCATCACCGAGGGCATCCCCGCCCACGACATGCTCCAGCTCTACCCGTACGTGCGCGCCCGCGGGGCGACGCTGCTCGGGCCCAACTGTCCCGGCGCGCTCTCGCCCGGCGTCGCCAACGTCGGCATCATCCCGGCCCAGGTGTTCGGGCAGGGCCGCATCGGCCTGGTCTCCCGCTCGGGCACGCTCACGTACCAGATCGGCAAGGAGCTGGCCGACGCCGGCCTGGGCAACTCGACCATCGTCGGCATCGGCGGCGACCCGATCGTCGGCCTCGGCTTCATCGACGTCCTCGCGCGGTTCGAGGCCGACCCCGAGACCGACCTGGTTGTCATGGTGGGCGAGATCGGCGGCGACGAGGAGGAGAAGGCGGCCGCCTACATCGGCGAGCACATGTCGACGCCGGTCGTCGCCTACATCGCCGGCTTCCAGGCGCCGCCGGGGAAGACGATGGGCCACGCCGGCGCGATCATCTCGGGGTCTTCCGGGACGGCGCAGGCGAAGAAGGAGGCCCTCGAGGGCGAGGGCGTCCGCGTCGGCCGCAGCCCGACCGAGGCGGCGCAGCTCGCCACCGAGGCGTACGCCAAGCTCGGCTGAGCGGACGGCGCCCGCCTGCCCATCCGGTAGGCTGGATCCGTGCCCGACGCGATCCCGTTCACCCGCGGCGTCCCGGCCGCCGACCTGATCCCCGTCGACGACATGCGCGAGGCGACGGCGCGGGCGCTCGACGCCGACCCGGTCGCGGCCCTCTCCTACGCTCCCGGCGGCTACCGGCCGCTGCGGGAGTGGATCGGCGCCCGCCACGGCGTGGATGCCGGCCGGGTGCTGATCACGAACGGGTCGCTGCAGGCGCTCGGCTTCCTCGGCCAGCACTTCTTCGCCGACGGCGACGGTGCAGCGGTGGTCGAGGCGCCCACGTACGACCGCACGCTGAAGATCCTGCGCGGCGCCGGCGCCGACCTGCACGCCGTCCCGCTCGACCCCGACGGCATCGACGTCGACCGGCTCGCGGCGCTCCTGGCCGGCGGGCTGCGGCCGCGGCTCGTCTACCTGATCCCGACCTACCAGAACCCGTCCGGGTCGTGTGCCTCGCTCGAGCGCCGGCAGGCGCTGGTCGAGCTGGCCCGCCGGTACGACCTGGTGCTGGTCGAGGACGACCCCTACGGCCTGCTGCGGTTCGAGGGCGATCCCGTCCCGACCCTGCACGAGCTCGACGGCGGCGAGCACGTCATCTACTGCTCGTCGTTCACGAAGACCGTCGCGCCGGGCGTTCGCACGGGCTACCTGGTCGTGCCGGAGCGGCTCGTGCAGCCGCTAGCGGTGCTCTCGGAGAACACGCACATCGGGCCGAACACGCTGGCGGAGGCCGTGCTCGCCGCCTACTGCGCCGCCGGCCGGTTCGAGCCGAACGTCGCCCGGGCGACCGCGGGCCTGCGCACACGCCGAGACGCGATGGAGGCGGCGCTGCGGGCGCACTTCCCCGAGGGCGCGCGCTGGGCGACGCCGCGGGGCGGCTACTTCTTCTGGGTCGAGCTGCCGGACGGGATCGACACGACCGACGCCCTCCCGGCCGCCGTCGAGCAGGGCGTGCCGTACGTCAAGGGCGCCGACTTCTTCGTCGCCGAGGGCGGGCGTGGCTCGGTGCGGCTGGCCTACAGCGCCTGCCCGGCCGATCGCATCGACGAGGGCATCGCCCGGCTGGCCGGCGTGCTCTCGTCACAGTCCGCAGCAGTTGCCTGAAGGCTGCCGCCGGCCGGCGTAGTTGACATTTTCCTGAGTCTGCGTCAAACTCTCCTCCACTCGGAGGAGGAGTGGGACGGTAGCCACAGGCAGGGCGCGATCTCGGGTCGCACTCCGGCATTGACGGAGCGGCGGCAGTCACGATGACGGCCGCCAGGATGATCGCGCCCGCCTGGGTCCGCCCCTCCCGCCCGCCGGAATGACAGGTTCTTCCGGGCGGGCCCGCTGTCAGGCGACGGCGGTCGCCACCGTCTCGACGAGGCGTGGCTGGCGCGGCGGCACCATCCTCCCCCGCTGCATCGGCCGGAACGTCGGGCAGGGCCGGGACAGGCGCAGCGCGCACAGCTCGGTCTTGCGGAAGTAGCAGTCGTCGCAGGTCGCACGGCGGGGGGGTTGTGCCACAAGTCTCCTCATCGGATCGGGGGGGTCGAGTCGGGCAGTCTACGGAACCCGGGCCGGCCGCTCCACCGCCATTGGCGGGCGACCCCGCAAAGAGCGCGAACTCTCAGCCGGGCGACTTCGGAGGCAGGCTGCGGATGACCCGCAGCGCCTGCGCGAAGGTGTTCACGCCGATCACGCGGAGCTTGTCGCCGGCGGCCTTGCGGGCCTCGGCGACGTTCGCCTTCGGGACGATGAACGTGTCCGCGCCGGCGTCGATCGCGCCGAGCGCCTTCTGCTTCGCGCCGCCGATCTCGATGACGTCGCCGAGCGGGTCGAGCTCGCCCGTGGCGGCGATGCGGTGCCCGCGCAGCAGGTGGCGGCCGCTCAGGCTGTCGTAGATCTCGAGCGCGAACGCGAGCCCGGCGGACGGGCCGCCGATCCCCCGGATCGTGTAGCGCACCTTGATCGGGATGTGGCCGATGCGGACGTCGTCGGCGATCGCGACGCCGATGATCGCGCGGTGCTTGCCGTCGCTGCTCGCAACCGTGCGCAGTCGCTTGGTGTTCTTGCCGAACGTGTAGGCGGCGGCGTCGCCCGGATGGAGGCCCTGCGTGAGCCGGATGAGGTCGTTCGCCGACCGGATGCGGTGGCCGTCCACTCCCGTGATCACGTCGCCGGCCTCGACGCCGGCCTTCGCCGCGGGCAGGCCCGGCGAGACCTGCTCGACCAGGGCGCCGAGGTGCTGGATCGTGACGTCCCGCCCGAGTGCCTTCTCGGCAACGGCCTCGGCCACCAGCTGCGAGGTGTCCATCGCCTGGAAGTCCTCCTTCACCCGCTGCGTCTCGGACTCGCCGGGGACGACGATCTCGCGGTCGGGGATGAGCGTCGACCCGTTCACCATGTGGCGCCCCCAGAACTCCTCGAGCTTGTTCGCGTCGAGCTCGTGGACGTCCACGAAGTAGAAGCCGGTCCCGGGCGCCGGCGGCTTGCCGGAGGGGATGTGCAGGTAGTCGGCGGCGGGGTGGGCCTTGTCCGGCCACAGCACGAAGTAGCCCGAGGGCGTCCGCCACGCCCAGATCAGGGCCACCGCGACGATCAGCGCGACGACGCCGACGAGCGCCGGCCACGCCCGCCGCAGCCAGCGCAGCAGCGTCATCCGGCGACCGCGAGCGATCCGGCCACGGACGCGACGACGATCGCGGCGACGCCGAGCAGCGAGAGGATGCCGAGCCGGCCGTAGGCCATGTGACCGCGGCCGTAGCCCGAGAGGGCGAAGCCTGCCAGGCCGCCGCCGATCAGGCCGCCGATGTGGCCGCCGACCGAGATGCCGGGGATCCCGAACGTGAACGCGAGGTTGATGAGGATCCAGAAGCCGATCGGGCTCTGCAGGAGGGCCATCCCCCGCTGGCGCTCGAGCACGAAGAGCGCCCCCATGATGCCGAAGATGGCGCCGGAGGCCCCGGCCGTGGCCGCGTGTGGCGTCAGGATCAGCGCGCCGAAGCTGCCCGAGAGGGCGGCGGTGAAGTAGACGGCGGCGAACCGGGCCGGGCCGGCGTAGCGCTCGAACGCCGTTCCGAGGATGTAGAGGGCGTACATGTTGAACCCGATGTGGAGGAGGCCGTAGTGGATGAAGGCCGCGGTCAGGAGGCGGTAGTCCTGGCCGTTTGCGACCGCCGGGCCGTACAACACCAGTCGGTCGCCGAGCGAGTTCAGGTCGGCGGAGCCGAAGTTGAACCCCCCGCCGCCGCCCCCGACCCGGTTCGTCAGCACGAAGAGCGCGATGTTCACCGCAATCAGGGTGTAGGTGAGGACCGGCACCCGCGGCATGGTGAACCCGGCCCGCTGTGCGAGGGTCCGGCGCCCGGCGCACTCCGGGCAGCGGATGCCCACGGCCGCATGCGTCATGCACTCGGCGCAGATCGGGCGGCCGCAGTTCGAGCAGTGCAGGCCGGTCTCGCGGTCAGGGTGGCGGTAGCACGTGTCCACGCGAAAATTGTAGGTGCTGGTCCTAAGGATCGGCTGTGATCGCCGCGGCCCGATCCGCTACCAGACGCCGCGGAGGAGCCCTCCGTCGACCGGAAGCACGGTGCCCGAGATGTAGCCCGCCTGGGCGGAACACAGGAAGGCGACCGCCGCGCCGATCTCGTCGGGCCTTCCCAGCCGCCGCGCCGGCACGCGCTCGATGTCGGCTCGCTCGGCCGCGGCGGGATCGGGGTAGTGGCCCCACAGCTCGCGCACGCGTTCCGTGTCGATCTTGCCCGGGGCGATCGTGTTCACCGTGATGCCGTCGGGGCCGAGCTCGTGGGCGAGGGTCTTGGCCCAGCCGACGACGCCGGGGCGGATCGCGTTCGAGAGGATCAGGTGCGGGATCGGCTCGCGCACCGACGACGACGTGATGTTGACGATGCGGCCGCGGCCGCTCGCGCGCAGGTGCGGGAGCGCCAGCCGGGTCATGCGCACGGCGGCGTTCAGCGACAGGTCGAACGCGTCGGCCCAGGCCTCGTCGGTCGTCTCCTCGAACGTGCCCGGCGGCGGCCCGCCGGCGTTGTTCACGAGGATGTCGAGCCGGCCGCGGGCGGCGACGGTGTCGTCCACCACCCGCCGCTGGAAGTCGGTGTCGCGCACGTCGCCAACTGCGGCGATCGTCCCCGCACCGATCGCGGCGCCGGCCCGCTCGAGCCGCTCCTGGCCGCGGGCGATCGCGGTGACGGCGCAGCCCTCGGCCGCCAGTGCCCTGGCGATGGCGAGCCCGATCCCCGACGAGGCGCCGCCGACGATCGCCGCGGTTCCCGAGAGCGCCAGATCCATCGGGCGAACCTATAGCATCCGCCCGTGCGGTACGGCCCCGCCGATTCGAGCCAGACTCCCCGCTTCAGCGGGCCGCGCACGTTCATGCGACTGCCGCTGCGGGACTCGCTCGAGGACGTCGACGCCGCCGTGATCGGCATCCCCACCGATGACGCGGTCTCGTTCCGCTCCGGCGCGCGCTTCGGCCCGGAGGGGATCCGCTCGGCCTCGGTGCTGCTGCGCCCGTACAACCCGGCGCTTCGCGTCGACGTCACCGACCACCTGTCGATGATCGACTACGGCGACTCGCCCACGGTGCCGGGATATCACGAGGAGACCCTGGCCCGGATCCGGGCATTCCTCGAGCCGGTGCACCGGGCGGGGGTGACGCCGATCTGCATCGGCGGCGACCATTCGATGGTGCTGGCCGAGCTGCGGGCCGCCGCGGCGGTGCACGGGCAGCTGGCGCTCGTCCACCTGGACGCGCACGCCGACGTGTGGGACGCCTACTACGGCGCCCGCTACTTCCACGGCACGATCTTCCGGCGGGCGGCCGAGGAGGGCCTGGTCGATCCCGGCGCATCGGTGCAGGCGGGCATGCGCGGCACCCTCTACGGCGCCTCCGACGAGGCCGAGCCGGGCCGGCTCGGCTACGAGGCCATCCCCTGGCCGCGCCTGGCCGAGATGACGCCGGCAGGAGTACGGCGATCGCGTGCGCGCCCGCGTCGGCGGCCGGCCGGCGTTCTTCTCGTTCGACATCGACTTCGTCGACCCCGCCTTCGCGCCGGGCACCGGGACGCCCGAGGTGGGTGGTCCGACCAGCGCCGAGGCCCTCGCCTACGTGCGCGCGCTCACGGGGATCGACTTCCGCGCCTTCGACTGCGTCGAGGTGGCGCCGGCGTACGACCCGGCCGGGATCACCTCCTGGCTGGCGGCCACGGTGTGCCACGAGATGCTCTCGCTGCTCGCCATCCGCCGCCGCGATGGCTGAGATCCGGTTCGACCACTGCGTGATCGCCGTGAGCGACTGGGACCGCGCGAACGCGTTCTACCGCGATGTGCTCGGCGCGGAGCTCGTGCCGCGGGGCGCCGGATACGCGTACCGGTTCGGCGAGGCGCAGCTGAACGTGCACGGCCCGGGCGTCGATGCCTCGCCGGTGGCTCGCGACCCCGTCCGCCCTGGGAACAGCGATCTGTGCTTCGTCTGGGACGGGCCGATCGCCGAAGCGGTGGAGCACCTCGTGGCCCGCGGCGTGGAGATCGAGGTCGGCCCGGTCGCCCGTGGCGGCGCCCGCGGCGACGGCCGGAGCGTCTACTTCCGCGACCCCGACGGCACGCTGCTCGAGCTCATCTCGTACGCATAGCCGCCACCCCGGGGTCGCGCTGTTCCGCCGCGGCTGGAGATGGAGCAGTGTTGGGGACAGTCCCCTTAACAAACCCTGAGGGCCTGGGGCGCTCAGGGCCGTGGGGCAGATTTGTGAAGGGGACTGTCCCCAGGTGGGATGTTGTCATGCGTACAATCCGCCGCCGTGACGAACCTGCTCCTGATCGTGGTGGACTGCCTGCGGGCCGACGTGGTCGCCCGCGGCCGCGGCGCCTGGCCGCGCGTCAGCGCCCTGGCGGCCGGTGGGGCCCGCTTCTCCGCGTGCTACTCGACCTGCCCGACGACCACCCCCGCGGTTACGGCGATCCTGACCGGCCGCTACCCGAGCACCCACGGCGTCCAGGGCCTGCGCGGGACGCAGCTGCGCGACTCGATCCCGACCGCCGCCGAGCAGCTCGGTCGCGGCGGGGTGGCGACCTGGTGCTCGGCCACCGGGCCGCTGCTCGACACCGTCGGCACCTTCCGCGGGTTCGCGGACGCCGAATACCGTGACGTTCCCCGGCGCTCCGTGCACTCCGAGTGGGGCGCGCGAGGCGATCGCCCAGATCGCCCACCTGGCCCAAGGCGAGACGCCGTTCTTCGGGCTCGTGCACCTGTGGGACGCGCATACGCCGCGCACCTACCCGGCCCGGTTCGAGTCCCGCGCGCACGGCCGCAACGCCTATGAGCGCGCGATCGCCGGCATGGACGCGTGGATCGGCGAGGCGATCGACGCGGCCGGTCCGGACACGGTCGTCGTCCTCACGGGCGACCACGGCGAGAACACGGTCTTCGAGCCTCGCAACCTGCGCGAGCAGGCCGCCTGGAGGCGCATCAATCAGCACCTCCCGATCGCGCGCTGGTCGCAGGCCACAGTCGACCACGGTGTCCGCAGCCGGTCGAAGCGCGCCCTGCGGTGGGCGCCGCGCTACTTCTGGAACCATGGCCAGACGCTGCTCGAGTCGCTCGTGCGGGTGCCGCTGGTCGTCTCCGGCCCCGGCGTCGTGCCCGGGTCTCGGCGCACGCCTGTGAGCCACGTCGACCTGGCGCCGACGCTCGTCGACCTGGCCGGGGCTGCGCACCCCGACGGCGGCTGGCAGGGCGTGAGCCTCGCCGCGGCGCTGCGTGGGGGGACGGAGCCGCCGTCGCACCCCGTGGCCATGGAGATCGCCGTCGCGCCGTCGATTCCGGCCATTCGCCAGCAGGCGATCCGCCAGGGCCGGCACAAGCTGATCACCTCGTTCGACGACGAGCGCGTCGCCGACGCCCTCTACGACGTCGAGTCCGACCCGCGCGAGCTGCGCAACCTCGCGACGGCCGAGCCGGGCCTCGCCGACGACCTGCGCGAGACGCTGCGCGGGCTCGTCGCCGAGCGGGCCGAGACGGTCGAGATGGCGGCCGATGACGACGAGGAGATCGCCGAGCGGCTCCGCGAGCTTGGCTACATGTAGCCCGGTCGAGCCTTGACGCCAGGCCGCGCGCTGCTACGCTGAGCCAGTACGAGTCCGCGGCGGAAGGAGGCAGATGATGACCATGAAGACCCGATCCGCCTCCACGCGCCGCGTCTGACCTACCGCCCGGCTTCACCGCAGGGCTGACCTCCCGAGTCGATGACGGCGCATACGCGCCCGTCCATCCGTACCCGAGGAGATCCTCACAGTGAGCCTTGCACACCTCGGCTTCGGGCCGGCGCTCGCCGCCGAGTTCGAGCCGTACGAAAAGACCGGCCTCGCGCCGGGCCGCGTCGCGGTCGAGCACCGCGGCGCCCTCGTCCTCCTGACCGGGGAGGGCGAGATCCGGGCCACCATCCCCGGCCGCATGCGGCACCACGCCGCCTCGCCGCTCGACCTGCCCGCGGTCGGCGACTGGGTCGCCTACCGACCCGGCGCGCAGAGCGACGGTGCCGTCGTCGAGGCCGTGCTGCCGCGGCGGACGGCGTTCGTGCGCAAGACGGCCGGGTTCGAGGCCGTCGAGCAGGTCGTCGCGGCCAACGTCGATGTCGTCTTCTGCGTGACCTCGCTCGTCGACGATCTGAACGCCCGCCGGCTGGAGCGGTACCTGACGCTGGCCTGGGAGAGCGGCGCCGAGCCGGTCGTCGTGCTGACGAAGGCCGACCTGTGCGGGAACGTCGAGGCGGCCGTCGCGCAGGTCTCCGGCGTGACGTTCGGCGTCCCCGTGCACGTCGTCTCGGCGGTGACCGGTGAGGGCATGGACGAGCTTTCCGCCCACCTCGCGGGCGGGCGCACCGCGACGCTGGTCGGGACGTCCGGCGTCGGCAAGTCGACGCTCGTGAACCGCCTCGCCGGCTCCGAGCGCCTGGCGACGGCGGCCGTCCGCGCCGACGGCCGCGGCCGCCACACGACCACCCATCGCGAGCTCGTGGTGCTGGACGCCGGCGGCTGCCTGATCGACACGCCGGGGATGCGCGAGCTCGTCCTCTGGGACGCCGAGGAAGGACTCGACCGCGCGTTCGAGGACGTGGACGACCTCGCCCGCGAATGCCGGTTCTCGGACTGCGAGCACCGCACGGAGCCGGGCTGCGCCGTCCGCGAGGCGATCGCGACCGGAGCGCTCGACGCGGCCCGCCTCGAGAGCTTCCGCCACCTGCAGCGCGAGCTGCGCTACCTCGAGATCCGCCACGACGCCCGCGCCCGGTCGGAGGAGCGCAAGCGCTGGCAGGCGACCAGCAAGGAGGGCCGCGAGCGGGCGCAGCAGAAGCGGCGCTCGCGCTGAGGTCAGACCCGGCGCACCGTGAGGCTGCCGAACGCCGTCCGGGCGCGGAGGTGGACGGTCGGGGCGCCCGGCGGCGGCCGCTCGTCGCCCGCGTCGGCCTGCCGGGAGGTCACCGAGGACGACCTCGAGGTCGGCCTGCGTGTTCGCCGTAAGGGCGTTTCGACCCGGTCGGCCAGCTCCTCGAGGGTCAGCCGGCCGGCCACGGCGTGCTCGCGCAGGGCGGCCACCGCCCGTTCGCGGTCGGCGTCGGCGGCGCGCTCGGGGCCGGTCACAGCGGCGCCTCCTCCGACTCGCGCTCGATCTCGAGCTCCTCCTCGAGGGCGGCCTTCCGGCCGCGCCGCGGCGAGCGGATCCGCTTCGCCAGCGCCACGATCCGCGACCGCTCCCCCCGCGTGACGACGCCCACGGCGAACAGGGCGAGCGGGAAGAGGGCGACGAGCAGGATACGGGTGCCGATGCCGACGAGGCCGACGGCCGGCACGAGCTCCACCAGGACGACCATGAAGGCCGCTGCCGTCGCCACGATGCGGAGCACGCGGCTGAAGTCGTAGGACACCGGGTAGCTGCGCTGGGCGTTCCGCCAGCCCAGCACGACGAGCACCGAGAAGCCGATCACGGTCGACCAGCCGGCGCCCAGGATGCCCCACTTCGGGATCATCCAGAAGTTCAGGCCGATGTTGACGGCGGCGGCGGTGCCGGTGACGACCGGGGTGAGCTTCGTCCGCTTCGAGCGGTTCACCCCGATGTTGAGGATGTAGTACGCCCCGTAGAGCACCGAGCCGGACATGAGCAGCGGCACGACCGGCACCGCCCCGAACCAGGCAGGGTTCATCGCCAGGTGGATGTACGGCGTCGAGAGCGCGGTGATCGCGACGACGCCCCACGCCATCACCATCGACCAGTAGGTCAGGACCGCCCGGTAGGTGCGCTTGGCGTCGCCGTCGTCGATGATCAGGTTCGCGAACGGGATCCACGCGGTCTGGAACGCCGACACCACCAGCATGATCCCGAGCGCGATCTTGCTCGCGGCGGAGTAGGTGCCGAGCTGGGCGCTGCGCTCGAGCTGCGTGCCCGGCGTCAACCGCTGCACCTGCACGCGGTCGGCCAGGTTGAGCGCCCACAGGGCGACGCCGGAGGGCATGAGCGGCAGCGCGAACACGAGCATCTCCCGCAGCAGCGACCAGTTGACGCTGAAGCCGACGATGTCGCGCCGCGCCCACAGGAGCAGGAAGTAGGTCAGGTACGTCCCGGAGAAGTTGCCCAGCATGATCCCGGCCGCGCCCATCCGCAGCGGGATCACGAGCACGATCGAGAGCACGATCGTGATGGCGATGTTCACGAGCGAGTAGACGACAAAGGCGGCGGGCCGCTGCTCGATCCGGTAGATGCCCGTGACGATCGTGTACTGGATCGTGACCCACAGGCCCGCGAGCCCGATCAGCGCCAGCTCGCGGGTGACCTCGAGGCCGGACGCGATCGGATCGATGGCGACCACCCCGCCCAGCACGGCGATCGTCGAGAGCACCATGACGGCCGTGAACGCCGTGCGGATCGTGCGCCGGCGTGAGTCCGGCTCGCGGTGGTCCCAGCAGAACCGGAACATGGCCGTCGTCAGCCCGAACTGGCACACGATCGCCGCAAGCGAGCTCGCCGCCATGACCGTCTCGACCTGGCCGAAGCCGGCCTGGCTCACGTACTCGGGCTTCGTATAGATCGGCAGCAGGAAGATGCCGACCAGCTTGGAGACGATCCCGCCGAGCCCGTAGACGAACGACTGCCCGGCCAGCTGCCGGAGCCGCGTCCCCATGCCGGTGTGCTCGGCGGTGGCCGCCACCGGAGTCGCCTCGCCGCTCAGATGGGTGATTCCGATTCCCCGCGCGCCTGGACGTCCGACTGCGGCTGGGGCTCGGGTCGTGGTGGGGCTGCGGCTGCGAACCGTCGCATCGCTTCGTCCTCCGTCGCGCCCATATTTCCGACCCAATATGAACGCTCCCTGCGTCCTTGCGCTGCTCGGTTCCCAGCCGCCCAGGACATCACGGGAATCGGAATCAACCATCTCAGAGTCCCATGACGCCGATCAGCTCGCGGACGGCGTCGGCCGAGCGGGAGAGCTGGGCGCGCTCGTCCTCGTTCAGCGTGATCTCGAGCACCTCCTCGAGGCCGCCCGCGCCGAGCCGGCAGGGCACGCCCATGTAGAGGCCGTCGAGCCCGTACTCGCCCTGCAGAAGGGCGGCGCACGGGAGCACCCGCTTCTGATCGTGCACGATGGAGTCGACCATCTCGGTCACGGCCGCGGACGGCGCGTAGTAGGCCGAGCCGGACTTGAGCAGCTTCACGACCTCGGCGCCGCCGTCGCGCGTGCGCTGGACGATCTCCGCGAGGCGCTCGGCCGGGATCAGCTCCGTGATCGGGATGCCGGCCACGTTCGTATAGGACGCGACGGGCACCATCTGGTCGCCGTGGCCGCCGAGGACGAAGCCGGTCACATCGCGGGCGGAGACGCCGAGCTCCCAGGCCAGGAAGGTGCGGAACCGGGCCGTGTCGAGCACGCCCGCCATCCCGATCACCCGCTCACGGGGAAAGCCGGCCTCCTGAAAGGCGACCTGGCACATCGCGTCGAGCGGGTTCGTGACGACGATCAGGATCGTCTCCGGCGAGCGCTCGACGAGGTTGCGGGTGACGTCGGCGACGATGGCCTGGTTCGTCCGCAGCAGGTCGTCGCGGCTCATCCCCGGCGTCCGGGCGCGGCCGGACGTGATGACGCAGACGGACGACCCGGCTGTCTCGTCGTAGCCGTTCGTGCCGACGACGTTCGGCTCGTAGCCGACGACGGGCCCGCCCTCGTTCAGGTCGAGGGCCTTGCCCTGCGGGAGCCCCTCGACGATGTCGACGAGGACGACGTCGGCGTAGTCGCGCTCCGCCAGCCGCTGCGCGGTCGTGGCGCCGACGTTGCCTGCTCCGACGACCGTGATCTTGGGACGCCTCATGCCCGGACTCCCATCTGCTCGATGATCGCGTCGGCGACGTCGGACGTGCCCACCGCGGCGGGATCGTCCGGCGTCGGCTTCATGTCGTAGGTCACCGACCTGCCGTCGGCGATCACGGCGGCGATCGCCCCCTCCAGCCGGTCGGCCGCCTCCCGCTCCTCGAGATGCCGCAGCATCATCACGCCGGAGAGCATCATCGCGATCGGGTTGACCTTGTTCTGCCCGGTGTACTTCGGCGCGGAGCCGTGGGTCGGCTCGAACACCGCCCCGGCCGTGCCGAAGTTGCCGCCGGGCGCGACGCCCAGGCCGCCGACCAGGCCGGCGCCCAGGTCGGACACGATGTCGCCGTAGAGGTTCGGCAGCACGAGGACGTCGTAGAGCTCGGGCTTCTGCACGAGCTGCATGCACATGTTGTCCACGATCCGATCGTCGAACTCGATGTCGGAGTTCTCGGCCGCCACCTGCGCGCGACACCTCCAGCCAGAGGCCGTCGGTGTGCTTCATGATGTTGGCCTTGTGCACCGAGGTCACCTTGCGGCGGCCGTTGGCGCGCGCGTAGTCGAAGGCGAACTGCACGACCCGGCGGGTGCCGAACTCGGAGATCGGCTTGATCGAGATGCCCGAGCCCTCGCGGATCCGGGTGCCGGACACGCGCTCGATCGTCTCGGCGACCTCGCGCTCGCCCTCCGACCCGCGCTCGAACTCGATCCCCGCGTAGAGATCCTCCGTGTTCTCACGCACGATCACGAGGTCGACGCCGGCGTCGGCGTAGCGCGTGCGCACGCCGGGGTAGTACTTGCACGGGCGCACCTGCGCGTAGAGGTCGAGCGCCTTGCGCAGGCCGACGTTGACCGAGCGGAAGCCGCTGCCGACAGGGGTTGTGATCGGGCCCTTGATGGCGGTGCCGTTGCGGCGGATGGACTCGACCACGTGGTCGGGCAGCGGGTTGCCGCCGTTCCTGTCCATGACATCGGCGCCGGCGTCCTGCAGATCCCAGTCGAAGGTTGCCCCGGAGGCCTCCAGGACCCGCCTCGTCGCCTCTGCGATCTCGGGGCCGGTGCCGTCGCCGGGAATGAGTGTGACACGATGACTCACGCGGGTTTCGTCCTTCCGGATGTTTCGCGGAGCGTACCGGACGTCTCTCGCCCACCGGTGGGGTTGGCGGCGCCGCTTCGAGGGTAGGATTCTGGCCATGGCTGACAAGGGCGGACTCGAGGGTGTCGTCGTCGCGCGCAGCCGTCTCTGCTCGATCGACGGCCTCAACGGCGTCCTGATCTACAGCGGCTACGACGTCGGCGACCTGGCTGAGCACTCCACCTACGAGGAGGTGTGCTTTCTGACCCTGCGCGGACGGCTGCCGACGCGGGAGGAGATGGACGAATTCACGGCCGAGCTGACGCACCATCGCGACCTCTCGGAGGAGACCGAGAGCGTCGTTGACATGCTCGCCACGCACGCGGCGCCGATGGAGATGCTGCGCACGGCCGTCTCGTCCGACAGCTTCGACGACCCCGACAAGGACTCGAACGCCGAAGACGCCAACGTGCGCAAGGCGATGCGGCTGATCGCGAAGATGCCGACCATGGTGGCGCGCTACCACCGCCGCCGCAACGGCCTCGAGCCGATCCCGCCCGATCCGTCGCTCGGCCATGCCGCCAACTTCCTGCACATGCTGAACGGCGAGCCCGTGAGCGACGCCGCGGCGAAGACGTTCGACGTCGCCCTGATCCTGCACGCCGACCACGAGATGAACGCCTCGACGTTCACGGCCCGCGTGATCGCCTCGACGCTCTCCGACATGCACTCGGCCATCACCGGCGCGATCGGCGCGCTCAAGGGGCCGCTCCACGGCGGCGCCAACGAGCAGGTGATGAGGCTCCTGCAGTCGATCCCCGAGGGCGCCTCCGTCGAGGACGAGATCCATGCCCGGCTCGAGCGCAAGGAGCGGATCATGGGCTTCGGCCACCGCGTCTACAAGACGTGGGATCCGCGGGCAGTGATCCTGAAGCGGTTCTCCAAGCAGCTCGCCGACGAGTCCGGCGACCCGCGCTGGTACGACATGTCCGAGCAGATCGAGCACACCGTCGTCTCGGAGAAGGGGCTCTACCCGAACGTCGACTTCTACTCGGCGTCGACCTATCACTACCTGGGCATCGACACGGGGCTCTTCACGCCGATCTTCGCGATGAGCCGCGTGGTCGGCTGGGCGGCGCACGTGATCGAGCAGCACGCCGACAACCGCCTCATCCGCCCGAGCTCGGAGTACGTCGGGCCGGCGCTGCGCGACTACGAGCCCATCGAGCGCCGCTCCGCGCCCGCGGTCGTGTAGCGCAGCCCCTCGGGCCGCAGCCGCATCGAGTCGCCGCGGCCGGGCACGAAGCCGACCTTCAGGTACGCCCGTACGGCGGCGGCGTTGCGCTGGTCGACGTCGAGGACGATCTCGCGCACGTCGAGGCGGTCGAACGCGTACCGGCACACGAGCGCCGTCGCCTCGGTGCCCTGTCCCGAGCCGCGGTGGGCGGCCTCACCGATCAGGATCGAGAACCGGGCCCGGCTCCACGCCCACAGCTGCAGGCGGGCGTTCCCGATCACCGTGCCGGCCCCGACCTCCTCGATCCCGAAGGCGACCAGGTGCGCGTCGGCGAGCGCCTGCCGGCCCCACGAGCGCAGGTCGGGCAGGGTCGCCGGGCTGTCGGGCGGCCCGCGGCGGCCGTACAGGTACCGGGTGGTCACCGGGTCGTTCAGCCACCGCTCCCACGCCGGGGCGTCCGCCGGATCGAGCGGAGCCAGCGCGACGAGCGCCCCTCCGATCCGCTCGCCGATCGTCATTCGGCGAGGATACCCGCCGCTGGGGAAGCGTCTAGGCGGTCTTGCGCCGCGAGGACGACGACCCGGCGCCCGTCTTGGCGCGCGACTTCGTGCCCGCCGACTTCCTGGCCGGCTTCTTCGACTTCTCCCGGTCCGCGCGGGCGGCGTCGAGCGACGCCGTGAGCGCGGTGAGCAGGTCGGGCGCCGACGGCCCTGCCTCGGGCTCGGGCGGCTTCGTCGTCTTGCCCTGCCGCTTCTGGTCGACGATCGCGAGCAGGCGCTCGCGGTAGGTGTCCTTGTAGCGCTCGGGCTCGAAGTCCGACGTGTAGGCGCTGATCAGGTCTTCGGCCATCTTCAGCTGCTTGGAGTCGACCTTCGTGCTCGACGGGGCGATGCCGTCGATCGAGCGGATCTCGTCGTCGAAGAACATCTTCTCGAGCGTGATCACGCCGTCGCGCACGCGCAGGCAGGCCAGGTTCTCGCGGTCGTGGTGCACGTAGGTCGCGATGGCGGAGAGGCCCGAGCGCTCCATCGCCTCGACGAGCAGCGAGTAGATCGCCTCGCCGGCGCCCTCCTCGGGCCCCAGGTAGTAGGTCCGCTCGAAGTAGACCGGGTCGATCTGGTCGGCCGGGACGAAGTCGTGGATCGTGATGCCGCGATGCTGCTCGCCGCGGGCGGCCTCGAAGTCCTCGTCGGTCATGCGGACGTACTCGCCCTTCGAGACCTCGTAGCCCTTCACGATCTCGTCGGCAGGCACGGGCTCGTTGTCCACCTTGCAGACCTTGACGTAGCCGATGCGGCCGCCGTCGGGCTCGTGCAGCTGGTTGAAGCGGAGGTCCTTCTCGGCGATGGCCGTGTACATGCGCACAGGCGCGTTCACGAGACCGAAGGAGATTGCGCCGGTCCAGACTGCTCGGGGTCGGTTGGAGGCTGGCATGGTCAGTAAAGATACCCCGATACCGGGGATTTCCCTTCTAAGACCGTCCTCATATCGAAAACTCATCGGTCATGAAGGAGACAGTCCCCGGCCGGGGACTGTCCCCGATCGACGGTGCCTGGCACCGGTCGGCCTGGCTACTCGCCGGCGATCAGCGAGAACACGCGGGCGTCCTCGATCAGCCACGTGCCGTCGTGGTCGCGCCACAGGAGCTCGACGACGCGGGTGTCGCCGTCGGCGAGGTGCAGGTGGAGGAGCGTGCGGTTCGCGACCGTCCCGATCAGCTCGGTACGGTCGCTGCGGGCGAGCAGCGGGCGCAGCTCGTTGTCGCGCTCGGCGAAGTCGGGCGAGAGGAGGCCGTCGGTCGAGCCCGGCTCGTGCGCATTCAGGGCGGCCTCGAGCCCACGGGCGGTCCGCTGCACCGCGAGCTTCACCGGGACATCGTCAGCCATCAGCCCGGCTTCTAGCCGACCGACTCCACGATTGCGCGAGTGAGGCTCGGGTACTTCGACAGGTACTCGGTGCGCTCGCCCTTGAGCCGCCCGACCCAGCGCGCGTACTCGTCGCCCCGGCCCTGCTCGGCGTAGAGCAGCCGCGGCTGCAGGATGAGACTGTCCGCCGCGTCGATGCCGGGCACGTGCGAGGCGACCTTGTAGCCGAAGTCCGGGTCGGTCTCCCACTCGATCGTGCCCTCGGCGATGCCCTTCACGATCGCGGAGGAGTGCGGGATGCGCACCTTCAGCGAGCGGTCGTCGGCCTCCGGGCCGCCCACGCGGCCGGTGTTCAGCAGGTAGACCTCGATCGGGTTCTCCGCCAGGAGCTCGAGGAAGCGGTTGCCCTGGAGGTCGTGGCTCATCGGGAAGAACGGGTTCGTCCCGGGGACGCGCAGGAACTTGCCCTCCTCGTCCTTGCCGCCGGCGGACGTGCCGGTCGTCTCGCCGAGCATGAAGAACGCCGCCGCCTGCGGGCCCTCCAGCTTCGCGACCGCCGGGATCACGTTCTCGTTGCGGTTCAGGACGAGCAGGAAGTGCGCCCGCACGAGGTCGGCCGCGTCGGCCGCCTCGATGTCCGAGAACGAGAACACGGCCCGGCCGTTCTTCGTGTAGTTCTGGTCGTAGAAGTCGACCTCGCCGGCGTCGGACATGCTGACGTTCTCGAGGTAGGCGCCGGGTCGGGTGACGGCGCCGTGGATGACCGGCTCGTCGGTCGTGTTCAGCGCGTACGTCTTGGCGAAGCAGCCGGCCTCGGTCGCCGAGACGGTGCCGTCCGGCCACCAGGCGACGAAGTCGTCCTGCACCGGCAGCGAGCCGTTCTGGCGGGTGAAGGTCGTCGTCGTCTTGCCGGTCCCCGACAGGCCGACCGTGAGGCCGACGCGGTCGCCGTGCTCGGTCGGGATCACCTTGCAGCCGGCGTGGAGAGCGAGGCCGCCGCGCTCGAAGACGAGCTTGTTCCACATCCGCAGGCCGCCCTTCTTCGACTCCCCGAAGTAGTCCGAGTTGAAGACGCGGGTGACCTGGCGGTCGAGGTCGACCGCGATCAGGCGGTCGTCCGGGTAGCCGGGCGCGACCAGGTTGGGCGTGTAGATGACCACCAGCTCCGGCTCGATCGACCCGGCGTCGGGCCCCTGGAAGTAGAGGACGTCCTGCATGCCGGCGATGTTCGCGTTGCGCGCCTCGATGAAGAGGCGGGCGGCCACCCGGTGGTCGGGGTCGTTGCCGATGAAGCCGTCGACCTGGATCATCTCCTGGTCGGCGATGTAGGCGTCCTGCAGCGCGGAGACCCGCTCCCACTCGTCGCGGTCGATGGCCTGATGCGGGTACGCATCGGGGTCGTCGGCGACGATGTACGTGCTCCGCGTCGAGCGGGAGAGCACGGTCGTCGTGACGTTGACCGCGCCGTAGCTCGTGGTTCGGGCCGTGCCCATCCCCCTGGCCAGCTCGTGCAGCTCCTGCTGCGGAAGATCGCGCAGGACCCGGCGCGCCGCCGGCATCGGAAAGGCCGTTTTCGCCACGTCTCCTCCAGAAGTCACAAAAGGCCACGGTCGTTCCATGGCCACGCCCAAGTTTACTGCAATTTCTCGGCGTTGGAACTCGCACGGCGGGTGTCACAAAGTCCTTACGGCGGCGCGAGCGCGCGTGCGACCACCGGCCATGCCGATTGGTAGGCTGCATCTGCGAGAACTCTGCACGAGCGGGACTCCGGAGGCCTGATGGTCAGACACGACGTGGTGGTGGTGGGAGCCGGGCTGGCGGGGATGCGCGCGGCCATCGAGGCGTCCCGCTACGGCGCCGACGTCGGCGTCGTCTCCAAGCTGCATCCGACCCGCAGCCACTCGGGCGCCGCAGAGGGCGGGATCAACGCCGCGCTCGGGAACGCGGGCGAGGACAGCCCCGAGCAGCACACCTTCTTCACCGTCAAGGGCTCCGACTACCTCGGCGATCAGGACGCGATCGCCGTCATGTGCGAGGAGGGCCCGGGCGACATCTACGAGCTCGAGCACATGGGCGCCGTGTTCTCGCGCATGGAGGACGGCCGCATCGCCCAGCGCCCCTTCGGCGCCGGCGGCGCGCCGCGCACCGCCTACGCCGCCGACATCACCGGCCACGTGCTGCTGCACGTGCTCTACGAGCAGCTGGTGAAGAGCGGCGTCACGGTCTACGAGGAGTGGTTCGCGCTCGACCTGGTCACCGACGGCGACCGCTGCGTCGGCCTGACGGCGTGGGATCTCCTGCACGGCGGCGTGCAGGGCGTCGAGGCCGGTGCCGTGATCATGGCCACCGGCGGCCTCGGCCGCATCTACCGCGGCACGACGAACGCCTACGCCTGCACCGGCGACGGCATGTCGATGGCCTGGCGCGCGGGCGTTCCGCTGAAGGACATGGAGTTCATGCAGTTCCACCCGACGACGCTCAAGTCGAACGGCGTCCTCATCACCGAGGGCGCCCGCGGCGAGGGCGGCTACCTGCGAAACGGCGAGGGCGACCGGTTCATGTTCAAGTACGCGCCGAACGCCGGCGAGCTCGCCAGCCGCGACGTCGTCTCGCGCTCCGAGCAGACCGAGATCGACGAGGGCCGCGGCGTCGACGGCTGCGTGCTGCTCGACCTGACCCACCTGGGCGCGCGCAAGATCATGACCGTGCTGCACGGCTCGCGCGAGCTGGCCATGGACTACGCAGGCGTCGACCCGATCGAGGAGCCGATCCCGGTGCGGCCGGGCAGCCACTACCACATGGGCGGCATCGACGCCGACATGTGGGGGCGCACGATCATGCCCGGCCTCTACGCCGCCGGCGAGTGCGCGTGCGTCTCGGTGCACGGCGCGAACCGGCTCGGCGGCAACTCGCTCCTCGAGACCGTCGTGTTCGGCCGCCGCTCCGGCGCCGCCGCCGCGCAGGACGTGCGCTCGAACGGCTCGAAGGCGATCTTCTCGCCGTCGGCGGTGCGCGTCGCCGAGCGCCGCATCCGCCACCTGCTCTACAACTTCGACGGCGTCCGCCCGCACGTGCTGCGCGACCAGCTCGCCGACACGATGTACGAGAACGCGGGCATCTTCCGCAGCGCCGAGAAACTCGACCAGTGCAAGGCCGACGTCGCCGACCTGCGCGAGCGCTACCGCGACGGGCTGGGCGTCGTCATCCAGGACAAGTCGCGGACGTTCAACTCCGACCTGATCGGGGCGCTCGAGCTCGGCTCGATGCTCGAGATGGCCGACTGCCTCGTCGCCGGCGCCATCGCCCGTACCGAGAGCCGTGGGGCGCACAGCCGCCTCGACTACCCCGAGCGCGACGACGAGAACTGGCTCCGGCACACGCTGACGAGCTACGACGAGGGCGCGGTGGCGCTCGACTACAAGCCGGTCACGATCACCGAGCACCAGCCCGCGGTGCGCACCTACTAGAAGAACCAGACCCAAAGGGGCCGCATGCAGTTCACCCTCAAGATCGAGCGCTGGAATCCGGAGACCGAGCAGGGCGGCCTGCAGGACTTCACCGTCGAGGCGCCCGAGACGGCCACGCTGCTCGACGTGCTCGACGTCGTCAAGGACACCGTCGACGGGTCGGTCACCTACCGCAAGAGCTGCCGCATGGCGGTGTGCGGGTCGTGCGGCATGCGCATGGACGGCGCGGCGGTGCTGGCCTGCAAGACGCCGCTGGCGCCGGTCGCCCGCGAGGGCCGCATCCCGGTGATCTCGCCGATGGGCAACCTGCCGGTGGTCAAGGACCTGGTCGTCGACATGGACCCGTTCTGGGCCAAGTTCCGCCAGGTGAAGCCGTGGCTCGAGGAGGACGACCACCCGCCGGTCAAGGAGTGGCGGGTGCAGCAGGAGGAGCTCGACCGGATCATGAAGGAGGCGCTCTGCATCCAGTGCGGATGCTGCGTCTCGGAGTGCAACTCGATGGACTCCGATCCCGACTTCCTGGGCCCGGCGGCGCTCGCCAAGGGCGCGAAGTTCGTCGGCGACGTCCGCGACCGCGACCGCAAGGGCCGGCTCGAGCTCTACAACGGGCCCCACGGCGTCTGGGACTGCACCCGATGCTACTTCTGCAACGAGCGCTGCCCCAAGGGCGTCGACCCGCGCGATGCGATCGCGAAGATCGGGGCCGAGATCTACTCCGAGGGCATGCTCTCCGACAAGGGTGCCCGCCACGCGCAGGTCTTCGACGTCTCCACCCGGAAGACCGGATACCTGCTCGAGACGGCGCTCGTCCCCTACACCGACCCGATGAAGGCGCTCGACGTCAAGTTCGCCATGCAGATGGCGCGGGCCGGCAAGGTGCCGAACCCGCTGCGCCCGCACCGGGCCAAGAAGCTCGACGAGGTGCGCAAGCTGCACAAGCTCATGAAGACGCAGGAGGCGGAGTCACGGGCCGAGAAGCGGGCCGGGGTCTCCGTCGACCGTGAGGAGGCCGGCTCGTGAAGCAGAGCTACGCGTACTACCCGGGCTGCCTCGCCAGCCTGTCGCAGAAGGAGCTCGACGTCTCGACGCGGGCGATCGCCGCCAAGCTCGGCATGGAGCTCGTCGACATCCCCGGCTTCACCTGCTGCGGCGCCGGCGACGTGCACGAGGCGCGGCCCGAGTACTACCTGCACCTGAACGCCCGCATCCTGGGCCAGGCCGAGCAGCTCGAGCAGGACACCCTGCTCACGATCTGCAACGTCTGCACGCTCAACCTGCGCCAGGCCGACCTCAAGCTGAAGGCCGATCCGGAGCTGCTCGAGCGCGTGAACGCCAACCTGCGCGACGTCGGCGCGGCGCCGTACGCCGGCGGCGTCGAGGTGCGCCATCTGCTGTGGGAGATCGCCGAGGGCGAGGGCTACGAGCGGCTCAAGCAGATCGCGGAGAAGCCGCTCACGGGCGTGCGGATCGCGCCGTTCTACGGCTGCCAGATCCTGCGGCCGTCGAAGCTGCTCGGGTTCGAGGACCCCGACCGGCCCCAGTCGCTCGAGCGCATCATCGAGGCCTGCGGGGCCGAGCCGGTGGACTACCCGTCCAAGATCAAGTGCTGCGGCTTCCCGATCGTCCTCGCCCGCGAGGAGGTCGCGCTGGGCGAGCTGATCCAGCCGCTCGCGGAGGCCCGCGAGGCCGGCGCCGACGCGATGGTCACGCCCTGCCCGCTGTGCCACCTGTCGCTCGACGCGTGGCAGGGCAAGGCGGCCCGCGAGGCCGACATGGACTTCGGCATGCCGATCTTCCACCTCGCCCAGCTGGTGGGCGCCGCGGCGGGGCTCACCTACGACGAGCTCCTCTTCAAGCGCCACATCACGAAGACGCACCCCGCAACCGACAAGATCTACGCGCAGCGCTCCTGACAGCCGGAGGGCGGCGACGGTTGCCGCCCGGGGAGCGTCGTGACTCCGAGCTACGCGGCGCTTTTCCGCAACCACGGCGCGCTGATGGTGGCGGCGCTCGGGGCGACGTTCCTGGGCTCGCTCGACGCGCTGATGGTGACCACGGCGCTGCCGACGGCGGCGCAGGACATCGGCGGCGTGGGCCTGATCGCCGTCACGGTCGGCGCGTACACCGTCGCCGTCGCGATGACCTTCCCGGTGGCCGGCGCGGTGATCGACCGCGAGGGCGTGGCCTGGAGCTTCGCGCTCGCGTGCACGCTCTTCGCGGTCGCGAACGTGATCGGCGGCCTGGCCCCGTCGATGCCGGTCGTCGCGCTGTCGCGCCTGATCCTCGGCGCCGGCGCCGGGCTTCATGTTCGCGGTGCCGCTGGGCCTCTTCGCCGTCTCTGTCCCTGAGGCTCTACGCCCGCGCGCGTTCGGCATCAACGCGGCCATGTGGGGCGTGTCGGCGCTGGTCGGCCCGCTGCTCGGCGCCGTGCTGACCGCGACGGTCGGCTGGCGGTGGGTGTTCTGGATCAACCTGCCGATGATCGCGGCCGTGGCCTGGGCGGGGGCGATGTCGCTGCGCGGGCGGGCGCGGCCCACGTCCGCCGACGCCCGCCAGCCGCTCAACCTGATCGGGCCGATCCTGCTCGGCGCGATCGTGGCCGTGCTGCTCGCGGTGACGCGGCACTGGCTGCCGGCGGCGTTCCTGCTCCCGCTTGCGATCGTCCCGGCCGTGCTCTTCGTCTGGTACGAGCGGCGGGCGGCGGCGCCGGTGTTCACCCATACCGCCAACTCGATTGCGGCCAACGTCGCGGCGTTCGGCGCCGGTGTCGCGTTCCTGGGCGCCGAGACGTACCTGCCGCTGCAGCTCCAGGTCGGCTTCGTCCACGGCATCGACCTGCCGGGCTACACCCTCTCCGGCGTGCGCCTGGTCGGCGTCGCCCTGCTCCTGTGCACGCTCGGCTGGACGGCCGGGTCGATGGGCGCCGCCCGGGTCAACTCGCGCCCGCGCAACCAGATCCTGCTCGGGACGTCCCTGACATTCCTGGCGACCGCGGTGATGGCGATTCCCGACGGCGGCGCATCGGTGCCCGTGCTCGGATACGCGGTCTCGGGCCTGGGGATGGGCATCGCCAGCCCGGCGCTCTTCACGGCCGTGCTCGCCGACGGCGGCGAGGGCCGCGAGGGTCGGGCCACCTCGAGCATCCCGCTCACGCGCCAGGTGGGGTCGGGCACCGGCGCGGCCGTGGCCGGCATCGTCTTCGCCGCGACGTTGAGCGCCCATCAGGTCGCCGCGGCCGAGCACGCCGGCGCCCACGTCCCCGCGGTCGTCCACGCCGCTCGCCTGTCCTACGTCGCGGTCACCGCGGTGAGCGCGATCGGGGTCGTCGCCTGCCTGTGGCTGCGCCGCGACGCGGGGATGCCGGCCCACGCCGAGCGGCCCCTGTCGGAGCTGGCCGAGTTCCCGACCGCCGAGGCCGGCTCCGAGCCCGCCGTCCGCGGCACCGGATGAGCCCGGCCGCCCCGGCTGCCGACGCCTCGGCGGGCCTGCAGCGGCTGTTCGGCTACGCGGAGTTCCGCCCCGGGCAGCGCGAGGCGGTCGACGCCGTCATGGCCGGCCGCGACGTGCTGGCCGTCATGCCGACGGGGTCGGGCAAGTCGCTCTGCTACCAGCTGCCCGCGCTCCTCTCCGACGGCGTCACGCTGGTCGTCTCGCCGCTGATCGCGCTGATGGAGGACCAGCACGCGGCCCTGCGCAACCGCGGTCTCGAGGGCGTCGAGATGCTCTCGTCGAGCATGACCCCGGCCGCGGTCGACGCGGCCCTGCAGCGGATCGGCGGGGGCGCGTCCCGGCTCGTCTATGTGGCGCCCGAGCGGTTCTCGAGCCGGCGCTTCCTGGATGCCATCGGCGCGGCCGGCGTCGCCCGGCTCGCCGTCGACGAGGCCCACTGCCTGTCCGAGTGGGGGCACGACTTCCGGCCCGACTATCTGCGCCTGGCCGACGTGCGGGAGCGGCTGGGCTCGCCGCCCACGATCGCGCTCACGGCGACGGCGACGAGCCGCGTCAGCAAGGACATCGTCTCTGCCCTGCGACTGCGCGATCCGCTGATGCTGCGTACCGGGTTCGACCGCCGCAACCTCGCCTTCGCCGTCGTGCCGGTGGCCGGCGACCATGCCAAGCCGGCCATGCTCATGCGGCTGCTGCACGCACCCGGAGCGCTGCCCGCGGTCGTCTACTGCGGCCGCCGGCGCACGTGCGAAGAGGTGACCGAGACGCTGGCCGCGGCCGGCATCCGGGCCGCCGCCTATCACGCCGGGATCACGGGCCAGCGCCGCTCGGCCACTCTCGACGGGTTCCTGGCCGGCGACCTCGATGTGGTCGCGGCGACGACCGCGTTCGGGATGGGGATCGACAAGCCCGACGTCCGCTCGGTCGTCCACTGGTCGCTCCCCGCCTCGCCGGAGGAGTACTACCAGCAGGCGGGCAGGGCGGGCCGCGACGGAGACTCGGCCCGGTGCACCCTGCTCTACAGCCCGCGCGACAAGGGCCTGATCGTCTTCTTCATCAACCGCGCGAAGGTCGAGAGCGGCGACCTCTCCGGCGTGCACCGTCGCCTGGCGGAGGCCGCCGACGCGGGCGGCGTCTTCCGCGTCGCCGAGCGCGACGTGCCGGCCGAGGAGCCGCGGGCCGCAGTGGCGGCACTCGAGCGGGCGGGGGCGCTCGAGCTCTTCCCCGCGCCGATGGGCACGTTCGCCGGGCGGATCGCCGACACGAAGCTCTCGCGCGCCCACCTGGCCGCGGCGCTGGTCGCGGGCAAGCGGGTCGAGCGCCAGCGCTGGGATCGCCTGAAGGCGATCGACGGGTACGCCACCTCCGATCGGTGCCGGCGCGAGACGTTGCTGCGCTACTTCGGGGACGAGCCGGTCCGGCCGCTGCCCGAGCCGTGCTGCGACCGGTGCGGCTGGACGCCGATCGCCGGTGAGGACCTGTCGCCCGCCGCGATGCCGGCCGCGCGGACGCGACCAGGGCTGGCGGCCGATGCCGAAGGCGCGATCCTCCAGGCGGTCGACGAGACCGCCGGGGCGGTCGGGCGGACGCGGCTCTCGCAGATCCTGCGCGGCTCGTCCGGCCGGGCGCTGCGCGCCGCCGGCCACGATGCGCTCGGGTCGTACGGCGCGCTGGCCGGGACGACCGACAGCGACGTCCTCGACCGGATCGACCGCATGATCGCCGCCGGGACGCTCGAGAAGACCGAGGGCTTCTATCCGCTCGTGCGCCGGCCGGCGGCCGGAGCGAGGCGGGCGGCGGCGACGGCGCGCGACGCCGCCCTGCAAACCCAGATCGCCGACCTCGGCCGCCGCCGCGACCGCGAGGGCGTGCCGTTCCTCGTCCGCGTGCTCGCCGCCGCAGAACGCGACGATCAGCGCCGGCTGGCGGCGGCCGCGCTCGGCGAGATCGGCGACGAGCGCGCCCGCTCGGCGCTCGTGGCGGCCCTCGACGACACCGCCGACGGCGTCCGCCGGGCGGCCGCCTCCGCCCTCGACTCGCTCGGGGCGGCACCCCGGACCTAAAGTCCCTCCAAGCGACTGCCGGTATGGTGAGGGTGTTGGGCTGGGCACACACCAAGCTGCGCGCCGAGGCGCTGATCGCGCTCGGGGCGTTCGTCGTCGGCATCGTCGACATCGTCACCGCCATCCGGCCGACGCTGACCGACCGCTACGACGTGTTCCAGGCCATGCTGCCCACCGGGACGACGGCCCTGGCGGGCTCGATCACCTTCGCGGCCGGGGCGGCACTGCTGCTCCTCGCAGGAGGTCTCGCCCGCCGCAAGCACCGCGCCTGGCTGCTCGCGATCGCGCTCGTCGCGTTCGCCGCCGTCGCCCACCTCGCCCGCGGGTTCGACGTCGAGGAGGCGGTCGGCAGCGCGACGCTTCTCGGCGCCCTGCTTGCTCTGCGCGGCCGGTTCGACGTGAGCGGCGATCCCGCCAGCCTGCGACCTCTCGCCGGCGGCATCGCCGTCACCGCCGCCGCGTGGGGGTCGGTCGCGCTCTTCGGCGGCGAGCATGCGAACCGGATCGCCAACGTCGGCCTCGAAATGCTGCTCGCGGGCGGCGCGTTCTGGGCCCTCCACCACTGGCTGCGGGCCCACCGCGAGCCCGACCACCCGTCCGACGACGACCGCGCCCGTGTCCGCGGGCTCGTCGCCCGCTACGGCCGTGACAGCCTGTCGTTCTTCGCGCTGCGGGCCGACCGCCGCTACACCTTCTCGCGGGCCGGAAACGCCGTCCTGGCGTACCGGGTCGTGGCCGGCTGCGCGCTCGTCGCCGGCGATCCGATCGGTGCCGAGGCCGAGATCCCCGACCTCGTCGAGGACTTCGGCGCGCTCTGCCGCGAGCGCGGCTGGCGGATGGTCGTGCTGCACTCCTCCGCCGAGTGGCTGGACGTGTACCGGCGGCGCGGAATGCGCGCCGTGGCGATCGGCGACGAGGCGATCCTGCGCCCTGCGGCGTTCTCGCTCGAGGGCCGGACGATGCGCAAGGTGCGCCAGTCGGTCACCCGTCTGCGTAAGGCCGGCTATCACGTGCGCGTTGTCGCGCCGTCGCAGCTCTCGCCCGCCCGCCGCGCCGAGATCGAGCGGGTGAGCGCCGAGTGGCGGGGCGGTGCCGCCGAGCGAGGGTTCTCGATGGCGATGGATGACCTCTACGCCCACGAGGCCGCCCGCTTCGCGGTCGCGCTCGACGGCGGAGGCGCCGTTCGCGGCTTCCTGCACCTCGTGCCGTCGAGCAGCGGCTACTCGCTCTCCGCCATGCGCCGGGGCGCGGAGACACCGAACGGGCTGATGGAGTTCCTGATCTGCGAGGCGACCGCCTGGGCGGGCGCGACCGGCGCGGACGAGCTGTCCCTGAACTTCTCGGTGTTCGCCGACGTCCTGCGCGCCGACGAGGACTCCCCGGCGCACCTGCGGGCCGCCCGCCAGCTCGTGGTCGGCCTTGACCGGGCATTCCAGCTCGACCGCCTCTTCAGCTTCAACCGCAAGTTCCACCCGGAGTGGCGGACGCGGTACATCTGCTTCGAGCGGACCCGCGATGTGCCCGTGCTCAGCCTGGCCACGCTGCGCGTCGAGCGGCTGCTGACACCGCCCGCGCTGCGCGCTGGCCGCAGCGCCTCCGCCAGCGCGCGTTAGAGGGCGATCACGGTTGCGTCGGCCGGCGCCAGCTCGGCGACCCGCCGCTGCGTGGCGAACAGGATGATCTGCCGCTCGGCTGCGGCCTCCGCCAGCCACTCCAGTGTGCGCGCGAGCCGATCGGCGTCGAAGTGGGCGAACGGGTCGTCCAGAAGTACCGGCAGCGCGCCGTCGCCCGGGCAGAGCAGGCGCACGAGCTCGAGCCGCTGGACAAGGTAGGCCTGCTTCTGGGTGCCGACGGAAAGCCGGTCGAGGTCGACCACGGCGCCCGTCTCGGGCGCCTCCACGCGGACGCGGAGATCCTCGTCGACGTACGCGTGTGCGTAACGGCCGTCCGTGAGCCGCGACATGCCCGCCTCGAGCGACGCGTTCAGCCGGGGCGCGAAGTCGCGGTAGGTGTCGGCGGCGGCACCGGCCAGCGCGTGCTCTGCCAGCTGCAGAACGCGGTTGACGTGCTGAAGCGTCACGACCTGCTCGTCGGCGGCGTCGAGCCGCTCCCGCAGGGAGGCGACGTCCGGCAGCATCCGCAGCCGCTCGGCCACCGCCGCGCTCAGCCGCTCGCTCTCGGCGAACGCTCGGTCGCGGGCCGTGCGGGCGCCGGCCAGATCCCGCTCGACGTCATCGAGCTTGCGGCCGGCTGCCAGCTCCCCGTGCCCGTTCAGGTGCTCTTCGAGCTGCTCGAGCCGGATGCGCGCCTCCTCGAGCGAGTCCGCGCCCAGCAGCCGGTGCAGCTCCTCCGACGCGCGCGTCCGCGTGACCGTCGCCTCGCGGCGAGCGTGGGCGGCGGCCTCGCGGCCGTCGTAGAGCCGCAGGCCCTCGTCGAGGTCGGCCGGATCGATGCCGCAGCCGCGAAGCGCGGTCGCCACCCGGTCGTGCAGCCCGCCCAGCTCGGCTTCCAGCTGCGCCGAGCCCGCGAGGCGCGTGCGCAGCTCCGCCAGCTCGACGCGGACTCGCCCGAGCTCGCGCTCGGCGACCGTGAGAGCGCGGTCGCGCTTTACCGACGCCCGGAACGCCTCCAGCCGCTCCGGGCACGAGCCGCCTCCCGGGAGGAGCCGGTCGAGTTCGCGGGCGGCGCCGCTGCGGCCGGGCGGACAGGGCCCACGCGGCCCCGGCGGCAACGGCCACCGCACCGATCCCAAGAAGCGCCGTCAGTCCGGCCGCCACGCCCGCCACTGCGGCCACGATGCCCGCGGCCACGGTCGCGAGGGCGCCGCGCGGCAGCGACCCCGCGCTCGCAGCGGCAGCGGCCGCCTCGACGGCGGCGGCCCGATCGGCCGCGCCGCGATCGGGCTCGAGTGTGGCGATCGTCACCTCGAGCTCGCCGCAGCGGGCCTCGAGCGCGGCCGCCTGCTCCGTGTCGGCGGCGGCGATGGGCATCCGCTCGCCGAGCTCGGCGGCGAGATCGTGCATGCGGTCGCGCATCGCCGCCATCTGCTCGACCGGCGCGAACCCGGCTTCGTCGGCGTCCGTCTCCAGCCGGTCGGTCGCGAGCGCGACGGTCGCCGCGAGGCCCTCGGCCGCGTCGAGCCGGCGGCGCAGCTCGTCTGCGCGCAGGTGGTCGCGGACGGACTCGAGCGTGTGCACGCGCTCCGCGGCGGTGTCGGCCTCCACCCGGGCGGCGTCGCGCCCGGCGGCCGCCCGCTCGACCTCGGCCCGTCCGGCGGCCGCGCTCTCGAGCTCCGCCCGCAGGTGCGCGGCCTCGGCCTCGGCGGCCGGCAAGCGGGTTCGTCCGGGCCCGGTTCATGCCGACGAGTCGCGACCGGTGCGCCTTCAGCGCATCGACGGCCGTCGCGGCCGACGCGTCGGCCCGAGCCTGGGTCAGCGCCGACTCGACGGCGTGGCGCACCGAGCCGGGATCGCCGATGCGGTCGAGCTCGGACTGGTCGACGCATCCCAGCCGGAGGTAGATGTCGCGGTCGACGCCGTAGAGCGTGCGTGCAAGCACGCGCGGGTCGGTGCCGGCGCCGTGTTCGGCGGTGAGGTCTGCTCCCGTGGCCGCGTCGCGGAGGGCGAACCGCGAGCGGTCGAAGTCCCATTCCAGACGCATCCGCCGCCCTGCGGTGTCGGCCAGCTCGAGGACGGCGCCGTAGCGCGCGTCCCCCCAGGGCCGGTGCCGGTCGATCGCGGCCGTCTCGTCGCGGGTCCGCCGTCCGCCCGCGGCCAGGCCGAAGAGGCTCGCCCGCAGCGCGGCGTGGGTCGTGCTCTTGCCCGACTCGTTCGGACCGTGGACGACGGTCAGCCCCGGTCCGAGCTCGAGCTCGCGTCCGGCCAGCTTCCCGAAGCCGCTCACCATCAGGCGCTCAACTCGCATTGATCACCTCCGCGCGGCCGTCGAGCGCCCGCAGGCCGGCGAGGATCGCCTCGTGCGCGTCCGGGTCGCCGGAGCCGAGCAGCCGGGCGACGAAGCGCCCGCGCACGGATCCCTCCCGCGCCAGGGCGTCGAGGTCGTAGGCGGGCACCGTGCGGTCGACGACCGCGAGCTCGGTGAGGCCGGCGGCGCAGCGTTCGGAGATGCTGCGCGGGTCGATCTCGCAACCGGGCTCGACCTCGCCCGTGAGCACGATCCTCAGCGACGCGCCCGTCTCCGCTGCCGCAGCCGTGGCCACCGCCACCTCGACCTGCGCGGAGCCGGAGGCGCCCGCCACCGAGACCGTGCGCTCGACGTAGCGCCGCGTCGCAATCGGGATCGCATCGGCCGTGACCGTCCCCCCGGCGAGCTCGACGATCGAGGCCCCGTGGGCGCCGCTGCGCTCGCCCCAGTCGAGCGGCTCCGGGCTGCCCGGGTAGCACAGGAAGCCGTCGCCGCGGCCGTCGTGGAAGTGGCCGAGCATGACGTAGGCGACGCCCGTCGCGCGCAGCTGCGCCCGGGTCACCGGGCGGTAGTCGGCCTCCTCGGCCCACTGCTCGCCGGTGAGGGCGGCGTGGACGAGGAGCACGTGCGTGCCGCCGTCGCCGGGCACACGGAACCGGGCGATCGCGGAGGCATCGCAGTTGCGGGCGGTGAACGCGGCTCCCCAGACGGTGACGCCGCCGCCGAGGGGGTACGGCTCGACCTCGTCGCGCGCGAACACGTGCACGTTGGCCGGCCACTCGGTGCGCTGCCAGGCGGATCCGGGCAGGTGGGGGTCGTGGTTCCCGGGGGTGACGAGGACGGGGACGCCCGCACCCGCGAACGTGTCGCGCAAGAACGAGATCGTGTCCTCGCTCACGTACTCGTGCTCGTAGACGTCGCCGGCGATGCAGACGGCGTCGACCCCGCGCTCCTTGCCGAGCGCGAGCGCGCGCGTGAGCGCGTCGCGCAGCTCGCCCCGCCGGCGGACGGCCGCAGGGCGCGACTCCGCGCGGTGGAAGACGCGGTCGAGGTGGATGTCGGCGAGGTGCAGGAGCTTCATGGGTGGACTCTCAAGTGTAGGAACGACGTCGGCTGGAACCCGGGCCGTCTTACAGATCCGGCACGGTTGCGGCACATGTCGTGACTGACACATGGCAGGGGCCGGGGGTAGCGTCGTCCCCGTGAATCGCCGCGACCTCATCCTGGCTGGCCTCGCAGTCGTCATCGTCGTGTTCGCGGGCTGGTGGCGCTTCGTGGGCGGCTCCGCGCACCCGTTCACCCGCGGCACGGTCGTTCGCGCCGTCGACGGCGACACGATCATCGTCCGGGGCGGCGGCGACCGGATCGAGGACGTGCGCCTGCTCGGCATCGACACGCCCGAGACGGTCGACCCGCGCCGGCCCGTGGGCTGCTACGGGCCCGAGGCGTCGGCGTTCACGAAGCACCTCGTCACCGGGCGGACGGTGATCCTTCGCTACGACCGCGAGCTCCACGACCGGTACGGGCGGTTCCTGGCGTACGTCTGGCTGGCCGGCCCGCGGCCGCTGTTCGTGAACGCCGAGCTCGTGCGGCGCGGGTACGCCCGCAGCTACCCGTTCACGCCCAACACGGTCCACGCCGCGCTCTTCGCGGCTTTGGAGAGATCGGCGGCCGTCGCCGGGAGGGGGCTCTGGCACGCGTGCGAGTAGGCCCGCAGTACACTGGGCGGCATGCGTCGCTTGTTGCTCCTCGCCGCGCTCGCCGCGGTGGCCGGTGGCGTCCGGATGGCGCTCAACCGGGAGCGCCCGGTCGCCGCCTCGGGGAACGGGCACTCCGCGGACGAGGGCCGCCTGTCGGTCCTGCGCGAGCGGATCGCCGCCGCCCGCAGTCGCATGCAGGGCGACGTGCCCCCCGTGCGTGGTGAGTAGCCGCGCCCTCGGGGCGCTGGCCGGAGCAGGCGCCGCCCTGGCCGCGTGGGGGCTCTACGAATCGCAGTGGGTCGAGGGCCGCGAGGTCGAGATCGGCGTGCCGGGCCTGCCCGCAGCGCTCGACGGGCTCTCCGTGCTGCACCTGTCCGACTTCCACGCCGGTACGCCGTCCCTGAACGTGCGCGCGCTGCGCAAGGCGGCGGCGCTCGGGGCCGCCTGGCAGCCCGACCTGGTCGCCCTCACCGGCGACATCCTGAGCCACGGCCGGGCGCGCGACGCGGTCGTCTCCGCGCTGGAGGAGCTGCAGCCCCCGCTCGGCATCTTCGCCGTGCTGGGAAACCACGACGTCGGCGACACGAACGACCCGTTCTCGCGCGGGATCGTGATCGACGACTGGGGCTCGGCGCCCGTGACGCTCCTGCGGGACGAGGTGGCGGTGGTCGAGTCGAGCGGGCACGAGATCGAGATCGCAGGCGTCGATCCGGCCCTCTTCGCCATGGGACGGCATCGGCCGCCCGAGCTGCTCTTCTCGCGGCCCGGTGCGGTGCGGATCCTGCTCTCGCACTTCCCCGACGTGCCGGCGGAGATGCCCCCCGGAACGTGCGCGCTCGCGCTCTGCGGTCACCTGCACGGCGGCCAGATCTGCCTGCCCACGCCGCGCGGCAAGGTGCGGCTGTCGCATCACGCGTACCGCTACGACGAGGGCGTCTACGAGGAGCCGGAGACGACCGTCGTCGTGTCGCGCGGGCTGGGTACGACGCTCATCCCGTTCCGGCTGCTGGCGCGGCCCGAGGTCTGCCTCCTGCGCCTGCGCCCCCGCTGACGACGCTAGAAGCGACCCTTGAGCGTGAGGATGCGGTTGTAGGAGGCGGTCAGCCGCGAGCGCGGCAGCGTCCCGGCCTTCGCGGCGGCGAGCAGGCGGTCGTAGACGCCCTTGCTGGTCGCCTGCGAGCCGGTCACGAGCAGCAGGTCGGCGCCCGCCTCGGCGCTTCGGAGCGCCAGCACCGGGTCGGTCAGCCCGCGCGCGGCGGCGGCGGTGTCGAGCGAGTCGGTGATCGTGACACCGGTGAAGCCGAGCGACCCCCGCAGCAGGCCGTGGATGATCGGACGCGACCAGGCAGCGGCATGGGAGTCGAGGGCGGGGTAGATGGCCGTCGAGAGCATCACCACCGGGCCGACCGTCTGGCGGAACGCCACCTGATAGGGCAGCAGGTCGCGCACGAGCTTCGCCCGCGAGGCGCCGATGCGGACGACCGCCTCGTCGGTCGAGACGGTCGCGAGGCCGAGGCCGGGGAAGTGCTTGAGCGTCGGCAGCGTCCCGCCCTGCTCGAGCCCTTTCGCGAACGCCGTCGCATCGCTCGCGACGGTGAAGCGGCTCGTCGAGAACGCCCGCCCCTGCTGCGCGATGAAGTCGGCCGGGCCGCCGGGCACGTCCGCGACCGGGGCCAGGTTGAGGTTGATCCCGATCGCGTGCAGCGCCGCACCGGCGTTTGCGCCGGCCGTGCCTGACACCGACGCGGGCAGCGCGCCGAGCTGGGCGGCGGAGCGCTTCGGCGGTGCCCAGGGGATGCGGCGGACGAGCCCGCCCTCCTGGTCGGTCGCGATGATGAGCGGCGGCCGGCCGCCGGCATGCGCCGCGGCCTGGAGCGCTGCGGTGAGCTGCGAGACCTGCGCCGGCGAGGCGACGTTCCCCGAGAACAGGATCACCCCGCCGATCTGCCCGGCCCGGACCCGCGCAAGCAGCGGCGCGTTCGCGCGCGTGCCCTTGATCGCCACCACCAGCCGCTGACCGACGAGCTGGGCGAGCGTCGGCGGCGGCGCCGCCGCCCGTGCCGTCACCGTGCCTCCCCCGATGCACAGGGTCGCGGCGATGACCGTGCCGATCCGGACGCCGAGCCGTCGCTTCCCTCCCATGCCTCCAACGTAGCAGCGGCGGGCGGCGGCACCGCTGCGGTCAGGTAACGGTTTCCCGGCGGGCGGCCGTATACTCGATCCATGACCGACCCGACGGCGGCCGGTGCGGCGGAGTCCGTGCACTCTGCCGGCGTCTCGGCCCACATCTCGCACGCGGTGATCGCGGCCTACGCCGCCGCGGCCGCCCGCGAGGTCTCCGGCGTCCACGCCCTGACGGGCGGGCACCTCGGCCGCCTGGAGCGGCGGGGCGATCCCGACCGCCTCGGCGTCCGGGTCGCGACGGCGGGCGAGGGCGTCGATCTCGAGCTCCACCTGGTCACCGAGTGGGGCGCGCCGATCCCGGCCGTCGCCGCCGGTGTCGACCGGTCGGTGCGGACGTACCTGGCGTCGATGGTCGACCTCGACGTGGGCGCGCTCTCGGTGGTGGTGGACGACGTCGCCGCGCCCGACCCGGCCGGCCGATGACGGCGGTCGACCACCTCACGGGCGCCACGGTCGACGAGGCGCCGCACCCCTGCCGCGGGTGCATGTGGTGGCAGACCCGTCCTGGGCGGGAGCCGGACGAGCGCCGGCGCTGGATCCGCGATGCCGAGGATGAGTTCGGGCCGTGGGGCAAGGTCTACCGCGACGAGACGGGCGTCATCGGCCTGATCCAGTACGGCCCGGCCCAGGAGTTCCCGCGCGCGCAGACGCTTCCCGCCGGCCCACCCAGCCGCGACGCCGTGCTCGTCACCTGCGCCTACCTGACCGACGCGCAGAGCCCGTGGGTGCTGCAGAGCCTGTTCCTGGCGGCGATCGGCGAGTGCCGCGACAACGGCAAGCCGGCGCTCGAGGCGTTCGCCTACCGCTACCCGTCGGGCGAGGACTTCTCGACCCGCTTCCTCGGCCACCGCACGATCTTCCCTGCCGACTTCCTGGCCGACTTCGGGTTCCACGGCCGGCGCACGGCGGGCCGGATCGAGCTCATGCGGCTCGACCTGCGCGCCATCGAGCTCGTGCCCGAGCGGATCAGCCTCGGCCGTCTGCGCGAGCGCCTGGCGCCGGTCATCAACCCGACTCCCGCCGCGGTACGCTGAACCGCGGAGGGCGCGAACGCGAATGCATTCCGGCGATACACCAAGGGAAGGAAGGGTGGAGCATCTGTCGGATCATGGGTTGCTCGCGCTCGTCGGGCGGGGCGATCGAGAGGCGTTTGCGCGGCTGTACGACCTGTACGGGTCGGCCGCATACGCGCTTGCCGTCCGGATCGTGCGCGACCGCGACCTGGCCGCCGACGTCGTCCAGAACGTGTTCCTGGCGGTGTGGACGGGGGCAACCCAGTTCGATCCCGCCCGCGGCCAGCCTTCGACCTGGATCATGACGATGACACACCACAAGGCTGTCGACATGGTGCGCCGCGAGGAGCGCCGCCGCACCGAGCCGCTCGACGTCGCCGGCGAGGATCCCGCCGGGGGCGCCACCGTCGAGGAGCAGGCCTGGCGAGGCGTCGCCCGTGACAACGTCCGCGCCGCGATGGCGCGCCTGCCCGACCCCCACCGCGAGGTGATCGAGCTGGCGTACTTCGCCGGCTACAGCCAGTCGGAGCTCGCCGCCCGGCTGGCCCTTCCCATCGGCACCGTCAAGAGCCGCACCTTCGCCGCGATGCACGCGCTGAGGGACGCGCTGGCGGCGGCCGGCATGCACCCGGAGGACGAGTGGAACACGTCGACGAGCTGATCGCAGGGCAGGCCCTGTACGCGCTCTCCGCGGATGACGAGGAGCGCGTCGCGCTGCACGTCGCCGAGTGCGATCAGTGCCGGCGGCAGCTGCGCGAGGCCGAGGCGCTGGCCGCGTCGCTCGCCTACGCCGTGCCCGCCGCCGCTCCGCCGCCCGACCTGCGCAACCGCGTGCTCGCCGCTGTCGAGCCCGTCGTCGAGGCCGTGCCCGCGCGGCACGTCGAGGCCCGGCCGCAGCCGGCCCGGCGGTCGCGGTCGTGGTGGCCGCGGATCGCCGCCGTCGCCGTGCCCGCGCTGGCCGCCGCCGTCGTCGGCCTGGCGATCTGGAACGTCTCGCTGCACAGCGACCTGTCGGGGCTCCACTCCCAGCTCGCCCACGGCACGGCCGGGAACCTGCGCGGCGTCGGCAACGTGATCGTGAAGCCGGACGGCAACGCCACGCTCTACGCGAGCATCCGCCCGGCCCCGCCCGGGAAGACCTACGAGGCGTGGGTGATCCGGGGCAAGGTCGCGCTGCCGGCGGGCCTCTTCCAGGGCGGCGGCACCGTGAACCTGAAGCTCTCCCGGGACGCCCGCCCCGGCGACGTGATCGCCGTGACGGTCGAGCCGGCCGGCGGCACCAAGGCGCCGACCTCCACGCCGATCGCAGCCCACACGGTCTAAGTGATTGATTCCACGCCCCCGCGCGCCTGGACGTCAGGCTGTTAGCGGGGGTTCGGGTCATTGGTGGGGCTGCGGCTGCGAACCGTCGCATCGCCCCTCGGCGTCTGCGTGATCGCAGACGCCTCGGACCGCTGTCAAGGGCATTGCCCTTGACAGCTTCTCGGTCGCGCCCATAGTTCACCCACTATGACCACTCCCTTTAGTCCTTGCGCTGCTCGGTTCGCAACCGCCCAGGACATCACGGCGGCGTGGAACCAATCATCTAGCCGCTCAGCGCGACAGAAACGCGACGGTCGCCGCCAGCACGGTTGCGGCGGCGACCAGGCGCCAGAGGCGGGCGGGGTCGATCGCCGGCAGGGCGGGGAGCTGCGTGCGCGGGCGCTGCCGCATCTGCTCGCGGCGGGCGATCCGGGCCCGGCAGGTCGCCCCGTCGCGCTGCCCGGCGGCGCCGAGCAGCTCGTCGACCAGGTAGGGCCCGTGCGGATCGCGGCCGTGGGCGCTCTCGACGCACTCGTATCCGCGCCTGCCCTCGGCCACCTCGCCCAGGCAGCGCGGGCACGCGTGCAGCAGCGGCTCGAACGGCTGCCAGCTGGCGCGGCCGGCCGCCCGCCGGTCGTCGCCTGTGGCGAGCTGGTGCGCCTGCCACGGGCCGTGGTCGGCGCAGGCGCCGTCGCGGGCCGTCCGGAGACACACGGGGCAGAGCCGGCCCCGCCCGGCCACCGCCATCAGGCGGCCGCCCGGTCGGGGACACGGACGAGGCCTCGCCCCACCAGGAGCTCGGCGATCTGGACGCCGTTCGTGGCGGCGCCCTTGCGCAGGTTGTCGGCGACCACCCACAGGCTGAGGCCGTTGCGGCGCGACGCGTCGTCGCGGATGCGGCCGACGAGGACGTCGTCGGTGCCCGCGGCGGCGGACGGGAGCGGGTAGGCGCCCGCGGCCGGGTCGTCCACGACGCGCACGCCCGGCGCGTCGTGCAGGAGCGCCCGCGCCCGCTCGGCGCCGAGCGGCTCGTGCGTCTCCACCCATACGGCCTCGGAGTGGCCGCGCCACACAGGCACGCGCACGCAGGTCGCGCTGATCGCGATGCCCGTATCGCCCAGGATCTTGTGCGTCTCGCGGATGAGCTTCGTCTCCTCGGTGGTGCTGTCGCCCTCGAAAGCGTCGCACTGGGGCAGGACGTTGAACGCGATCTGGTGCGGATAGACCTCTGGCGTCGCCTGCTCGCCGGCGAGCAGGGCCCGCGACTGCTCGCGCAGCTCCCGCACCGCGTTCGCGCCCGTCCCCGAGACGGCCTGATAGGTCGCGACGGTGACGTGGGCCAGCCCGGCGGCGTCGTGCAGCGGCTTCAGGGCGGCGACGAGCTGGATGGTCGAGCAGTTGGGGTTGGAGAGGATGCCGCGGTGGGCGTCGACCGCCTCCGGGTTCACCTCGGGCACGACCAGCGGCACGCCGGCGTCCATGCGAAACGCGCTCGACTTGTCGACGACGACGCAGCCGCGGGCGACGGCCTCGGGCGCGTAACGCTTCGAGGTCGATCCGCCGGCCGAGAAGAGCGCGAGGTCGTAGCCCTCGAAGGCGGCGTCGGTCAGCTCGCGCACCTCGAGCTCGCCGCCGGCGAACGGGACGCGCGACCCGGCCGAGCGCGCCGACGCGAAGGCCGCCACCTCGGAGGCCGGAAATCCGCGCTCCGCCAGCACCTCGAGCACGACCGGCCCGACCGCACCGGTCGCGCCGACGACGGCGACGCGCAGGCTAGACACCGACGGCCCCGTCGGCGGACACCTCGAGCTCGGCCTGGAACGCGTCGTGCAGGGCGGCGACCGCCTCGCCGACACGGGTGCGGTCGATCACGCACGAGACCTTGATCGGGGACGTCGCGATCATGCGCACGTTGATTTCCCGGTCGGCCAGCACCTGGAACATGCGCGCCGCCACGCCCGGGTTGCTCTTCATCCCGGCGCCGATCATGCTCACCTTGGCCACGTCGCGGATCACGCGCCAGTGCAGGCCGAGCTCGGTGCACAGCCCCTCGATCGTGTTGGTCATGAGATCGAGGTCGTCGATCGGCACCGAGAAGGTGATGTCGGCGTCGCCATGGGTGACGGCGTTCTGGATGATCGTGTCGACGTTGATGTGCGCCGCGGCGACCGCGTTGAAGATGCTCGCAGCCGTTCCCGGTTTGTCCGGGACGTCGGTCAGGGTCACGTACGCCTCGTCCGTGGTGTGCGTGATCCCCGAGATGATCGCGTCTTCCATGCCCGCATCTTCGCGGATCCAGGTTCCATCTGCGTCGGAGAAGGTCGACCGCACGTGGATCGGGACGCCGTGGTTACGGCCGAATTCGACCGCCCGCAGCTGCAGCACGCGCGCCCCGGCGCCGGCCATCTCGAGCATCTCCATCGGCGAGACCGACCGCAGCAGGCGGGCGCCCGGGACGATGCGCGGATCGGCCGTGAACACGCCGTCGACGTCGGTGTAGATCTCGCAGTCGCCGTCGAGCGCGGCGGCCAGCGCGACCGCGGTCGTGTCCGACCCGCCGCGGCCGAGGGTGGTCACGTCGTAGGCCGTCGAGACGCCCTGGAAGCCGGCCACGAGCACGATCTCGCCGCGCTCGAGCGCCTCGGAGATGCGGCGCGGCCGGATCTCGACGATCTTCGCCTTCGTGTGCACCGTGTCGGTCACGATCCCGGCCTGCGAGCCGGTCAGGGACACGGCGTGGTGGCCGAGGTCGTTGATCGCCATGGCGCACAGCGCGGCGGTGATGCGCTCGCCCGTGGAGAGCAGCATGTCCATCTCGCGCGGGTGCGGCCGCGGGGACACCTGCTCGGCCAGCTCGACGAGCTGGTCGGTGGTGTGCCCCATCGCCGAGACGACGCCGACGACCCGGCGCCCGGCCAGGCGCGCGGCGACGAGCCGCGCGGCGACGCGGCGGATCTTGTCCGCGTCGGCGACGGATGTGCCGCCGAACTTCATCACGAGGACGCGGCCGGGAGCGGCCTGCGGTTCCGGCTGGGCCATCACGCCATGGTATCCAGCACGGCGGCGATGTCCTCCACGGTGGTGAGCGGGTTGAGGATGCAGATGCGGGTCATGATCTCGCCGTCGAGCTCGGTCGGCGTGATCAGGGCGACACCGTCGGACAGGTTGCGGGCGCTCCACTCCCGGTAGTCGGCGGCCGTCCAGCCGACACGGCGGATGCAGAGCACGGTGAGGTCGGTGTCGTTCGCGAGCTCGAGGTAGTCGCGCCGCTCGATCTCGGCCCGGCCCTCCCGCGCCACCCGCAGGGTTCCCTCGACAGCGTCGGTGTAGGCGCGCGTCCCGTGGGTCGCGAGCGAGAACCAGAACGGCAGGCCGCGGGCGCGGCGGGTGAGGTGGATGGCGTAGTCGGACGGGTTCCAGTCGGCGCCGACGCGGGCGGCGTCCAGGTAGCCGGCGTGCTGGCGGTGCGCCGCCTGGGCCAGCTCGGGGCGGCGGTAGAGCAGCGCGCAGCTGTCGAACGGGGCGAACAGCCACTTGTGCGGGTCGACGATGAACGAGTCGCACCGCTCGATGCCCGTGAAGAGGGGCCGCACCGACGGCGCCGCGAGGGCCGCGCCGCCGTACGCCGCGTCGACGTGCAGCCACAGGCCGCGGCGGTCGCACACGTCGGCGATGCCGGCCAGGTCGTCGATCACGCCGAGGTTCGTGGTGCCGCCGGTCGCGGCGACGGCGAAGACGCCCTCGCCCCCGTCGCGGGCGAGCGCCGCCTCGAGCGCCTCGCCGGTCATGCGGCCGCGCCCGTCCGCGTCGACCTCGAGCAGGCCGACGTCCATCACGTCGAGCGCCGAGACCACGGAGGAGTGGGCCTGGCCGGTCGCGGCCACGCGCAGCGGCGCGTCCCCGCGGCCATGCTCGGCCCGGTGGGCGTGCCGTGCCGACACGAGTGCGGAAAGGTTTCCGACGGTGCCGCCCTGGACGAAGCAGCCGCCCGCCGTGGCCGGGAGCCCGGCCAGGTCGGCCAGCCAGCGCAGGGCCTGGTTCTCGGCGTAGACCGATCCGGCCGAGCTGCGCCAGCTGCCGGCGTACATCGGCGTCGCCGAGAGGGCCATGTCGAACAGCTTCGCCGCGGGGGTGGGGGCGGTGGGGATGAACGCCAGGAAGCGCGGGTTCTCGACCGGCACGCTGGCCGGGGCGAGCGTCTCGGCGAAGAGCTGCAGCGCCGCGTCGGCGCCGATGCCCTCGTCGGTCACCGTCTCGCCCGCCGCTGCCTGCATCTCCGCCGGCGTCCGCGCCGCCGCGAACGGGCGCGGCTGCGCGTGCAGCCGGTCGCGCACGTAGTCGATGACGCCCTCCGCGGCCCGCTCGATCTCGGGTGTGAGGGTGTGCATGGCCGCCGGGTCGGCGGTGGCCTGGTCGACGTAGGGCTCGCGCTCCGCGCTCACATCTCTCTCCTTCCCGCCAGGGCCCGCCCCAGCGTCACCTCGTCCGCGTACTCCAGATCCCCGCCCACCGGCAGCCCGCTGGCGAGCCGGGTCACGCGCGTACGATCGCGCAACCGGTCGGCCAGGTACGCCGCCGTCGCCTCGCCCGTCATCGTCGGGTTGGTCGCGAGCAGCACCTCGGCCACCCCGCCCGCCTCCACGCGCGCCACGAGCTCGGCGATGCGCAGGTGCTCGGGGTCGACGCCGTCGATGGGCGAGAGCGCCCCGCCGAGCACGTGGTAGAGGCCGCGGTACTCATGGGTGCGCTCGAGCGCCACCAGATCGGACGGGTCCTCGACGACGCAGATCAGCGACCGGTCGCGGCGGGCGTCGGCGCAGATCGGGCACAGCGGCTCCTCGGCCAGGTTGCCGCACTCGGTGCAGAACCCGATCCGCTCCTTGACCTCGCGGATCGCGTCGGCGAGCGCGAGCGCGTCGGCCTCGGACGCCTTGAGCAGGTGGAACGCGAGCCGCTGGGCGGTGCGCCGGCCGATCCCGGGCAGGCGGGCCAGCTGGACGATCAGGTTGTCAACCGACGGGGCATACACGGGCGCTCGTGCTACATCCCCGGGAGCCCGAGGCCGCCGAGGCCGCCGAGCTGGCCCATCATCTTCTGCTGCTGCAGCTCCTGGGCCGCGGCGATCGCCCCGTTCACGGCCGACACGAGCAGGTCCTGGAGCATCTCCGGATCGTCCGGGTCGATGGCCTCCGGCTTGATCTTGATGTCGGCGATCTCGAGCGAGCCGGACGCCTTCACCGTGACCGCGCCGCCCCCGGCGCTGTGCTCCACGTAGGCGGTCTTGAGCTCCTCCTGCGCCTCGGCCATCTGCGCCTGCATCTTGCCGAGCTGGGCCATCATCTTCTGCGGGTCGATCTTGGTCACTTGCGCTCCTCGATCTCGCGGGCGTCGAACTTCTCCTTGAGCTCCGTCAGCAGATCGTTCTCGTCGATCGGCTCCGGCTCCTGCACGGCCGCCGCGGTCACCGGCTCGGCCTCGGCGGGCGCGACCTCGAGCCGCACGCGGACGGGGCTTCCGACCGCATGGCCGAGCACCTCCTCCAGCACCTCGCGGTTGGGCGGCGAGTCGGCGGTGGTGAGCGCGAACTGGTGCGAGCGGGGGAAGGCGAGGACGACCTCGCCGTCGCCGAGCGCGCGAGGGCTGGCGTACTGCATCAGCGACTGGAGCGGCATCGACCGGCGGCCGATCTCCGGCACGATGGCGTCGCTCCAGCTGGCGGCGAGCTGCTCCAGGTCCGGCGTGCTCACGGCCGCCGTCTCGGGTGAGGGGGGCGGCGGCTCCGGCGGAGGGTCGGGGGACGGCGGCGAGGCGGCCGCGGGGCCGGGCGACGGCGCAGGTGGCGGCGGCGGAGGGGGCGCGGCACCCCCGGTGCGAGCCTCGAGCGCCGAGATGCGCTGGCCGAGCGCGTCCAGCGCGAGATCCGAGGCGGGACGGGAGACGCGCACGAGCGCGAGCTCGAGCGGCAGGCGCGGGTCGGCGCCCTCGCGCACCTGCTCGAGCACCTCCCGCAGCATGTCCACCAACCGGTGGACGGCGCCGGGGCTGATGCGCCCGGACTGGGCGCCGATGCGGGCACGCTCGTCCTCGGTCACCGGGGCGTCGGCCGGGAGCTCGCCGAGCTGCTGGTTCAGGAACACGAAGCGCAGGTGGCCGAGCAGGTCGCTCACGAACATGCCGAGGTCGGTGCCGGCATCGGCCTGCTCGTCCACGAGCCGCAGGCACCCGGCGGCGTCGCCGTCGGCGACCAGGTCGACGGTGCGCAGGAGCACCTCGGCGTCGGTCGTGCCGAGCAGGTCGCGCACGGCGGCGACGGTGATCGCGTCGGGGCAGGCGGTCGCCAGCTGGTCGAGCGACGAGACCGCGTCGCGGAAGCTGCCCCCGGCGGCGCGCGCGATCGTCGTGACCGCGGCCGGCTCGATCTCGATCGACTCCTCCCGCGCGATCCGGTGCAGCACGGTCGAGATCTCGGGCAGGCCCGGGCGGGCGAACGCGAATCGCTGGCAGCGGCTTCGGATCGTCGGCAGCATCGCCGCCATCTCGGTCGTGCAGAGGATGAACACGGCGTGCGCGGGCGGCTCCTCGAGCGTCTTCAGGACGGCGTTCGAGGCCTCCTTCGTCAGCATGTGGGCCTCGTCGATGATGTAGACCTTGCGCCGGCCGCGGACGGGCTGGAGCGCCACCCGGTCACGGATCTCGCGGATGTCGTCGATGCCGCGGTGGCTGGCGGCGTCGAGCTCGATCACGTCGATCGAGGTGGCCTCGTGGATGCTGCGGCACGACTCGCACTCCTTGCACGGCGTCGTGGTCGGGCCGTGCTCGCAGTTGAGCGCCTTGGCCAGGATCTTCGCCATCGACGTCTTGCCGGTGCCGCGCGGCCCGGCGAAGAGGTAGGCGTGCGCGACCCGGTCCATCTCGACCGCGTTTCGCAGCGTCTGGACGACGTGCGGCTGCCCCGGCGAGAACTCGTCGAAGTCGCGCGGGCGGTGCTTGCGGTAGAGGGCGGACATGCCGTTGCAGCTTACCGATGCCGCGGGGCCGAGCCGGAGGCCAGATGAAGCGACCGTGCACCCGCCTTCGAAGCGCCGGGCCCGGGCGGTGCTCACGCCGCCGGCTCCTGCCAGGCTCGCCCACGGCACCCGGGTGACATTGCTTAGCGCTGCTTCCTTCCGGACCTGACGCGGTTCGCAAGCCTCCGTTGCGTGGGACCTGGCGATCAACACCAACTGCGCAGGCCCTTTCCCGAATCCGACCGCCCCTGGGGCGGGAATTCAGCCCGGCTAGAGCGGATTGCCGGTACAGGGAACCGCTAGCTCCCCACCTAGCACGGTCGCGCGGGATCGTACCAGCCGGGCGCGGCTCAGCTGACGGCTGCCGCGCGCTCCTCGGCCTCGCGCAGCCGGCGGGCGAGCATCTTCGCGACCTTGAGCGCGATCGACGGATGCTGCTCGAGCAGCGGCGTGAACTGCCACGCCGTGAGCCCGTAGACGCGCAGCGGCGACTCGGCGATGACCGTGGCGGTGCGCTTCCCGGAGTCGTCGAGCAGCGCCACCTCGCCGAACGAGCCGCCCCGGGAGATCGCTCCCAGGCGCTGGCCGCGCGCCTCGACGCGGGCCGTGCCCTCGGCGATGACGAAGAACCCGACTCCGCCCTCGCCCTCGACGACGACGGTGTCGCCGGTGTCGAACCGGCGCTCCTTGGCGGCGTGCGCCACGGCCTCGAGCTCACGGTCGGTCAGCCCTTCGAAGAGTGAAACCTTGCGCAGAGTCTCCAGGCGGTCGTCGGCCATTCCGTTCGTACCTCGTTTCGTCTCCGGGGAACGTGCCCAACCAGCCTACTATCCCGAATCCGGCCGTGTGCGGCAAGCGGATGGCATACTCCGTCCGCCCGGAGAGGTGTCCGAGTTGGCTTAAGGAGCGCGACTGGAAATCGCGTAACGGGGGTTTCCTCGTTCGCGGGTTCGAATCCCGCCCTCTCCGCTCACCGCCAAGCGGGGTCAGACCCCTTTTGGCGGGTCCTCGAAGAGCCGGCGGGTACGGGCGACCTCCCCAAAGGGGGTCTGACCCCAGGGCGCAGCCTCTGTCAGTTCGCGATCTTGACCGCGGTGCAGCGGCGGGCGTCGACGCCCGCGATCGTGAGCGCCTCGACGCAGTACTTGTACGACCCGTTCTTGACCGACCGCGTGTTGAAGCCGGCCGGGCCGCCCACGTGCCAGACCATCTGCATCCCGCAGCTGCCGTCGGCGGTGAAGTAGCAGCCGTTCTGGCGGTAGGTGCCGAACGCCCAGTCGTGCCACAGCCCCGAGCCGTCGGGGAGCAGCTTCGATCCGTCGAAGATCAGGCGCATCGCCAGGTGGCGGTGGGTGTTCCCCGCGGGCGTCAGGTAGGCGCGGATCGCGGCCGGTGCGAGCGGGAGCTGGGGATCGTGCTGCATGCGCACCCTGGGCATGTCGGTCACGCTCGCGCGCAGGTCGACGGTGCCGGAGAGGGCGTCCAGCGCGACCGGGCGGGCGGGGTCGGAGAGGTCGGCCGGGGACTGGGACAGGCTGAGCGGCACGAAGGCGCGTGACCCGGCGGCGACGGCGCTGAGCGTCCCGATCGTCGGCCACTCCGTGTTGTACGGGTCGGCCAGGAGGCCGGTCGGGCGGGCCGGGTCGACAAGGCCGCAGCCGGGCACGTACTCGGAGATGTGCACGTGTTTCATCGTCGGCTTGATGGTGCCGAGCTTCTCGCGCCGGCGCACGACCGTGCCGGCCTTGATCCCCGAGGCAAGCTTGATGTGCCAGTACTGGAGGTAGGTGCCCTTGCGGCCGTGGGCCGCGTACACATCGAAGTGATCTGCCGCGATGTCGGCGCACGGTGCCGGCCTGCATGGCGTAGACCGGGGCCTGATCCCTGGGCGCCTCGACGTCGACGCCGATGTGCACCGGGTCGCGCGGCTCGTCGAAGCTGCCGCGGATGGGGTGAACGGCGGTCGTCGGCGCGAACGGCCACCCGCCGGGAGCGGTTGGTGCGGTGAAGCAGCGGGCGTCGACGCTCCGCAGCGTGAACCGCGGGTTCTCGGCGGGGCGGCGGGGCCGGTCCGGCTTCGGCGGCGGCGGCGGCGGCGGTGTGGTCGTCGTCGGCTCGGTCGTGGGCGCCGGCTCCGTGGTCGCGGCCGGCGTCGTCACGGCCGTCGGTGCCGGAGTCGCCGGCCAGGCGGGCGCGCGGTGGTGCTTCGCAGGCTTTGCCGCCGTCGCCGGGTCGGTCTCGGCCTCGGGGTTCGCGCTCCCAGGCGCCGGCCCGGACACGGAGTACTGCCACAGCCAGCGGGGATGGTGGATGTGCGGCGGGTGGCTGCGGAACGCGGTCGCGAGCGACGGCGAGGCGACGACGACGCCGGCTGCGAGCGAGGCGGTGCAGAGGATTGTGAGGGCGATGATCCGGTTCATGGGCCTAGGCGGGGCCGGTCTGGTCATCGTCGCCGCAGGGCCGCCCCTCCCTACCCCTTCCGGGTGAACCGCCTCCCCGAGTGTCGGTTGACGCGCGGGCCAGGGGCGTCCAGAATCCGCCGGTGCTGATCCTGTCCCGGCGTGACGTGGAGGCCGTCCTCGACCCGGACGCGCTCGTCGACGCCGTCGCGGCCGCCATGGCCGAGCTCTCGAGTGGGGTCGCGTCGGTGCCGCAGCGAAACGCCGCCATGGTCGCGCCGGTGGGCGGGGCGCTCCTGGCGATGCCGGCATACGTCCCGGGCGCCCGTGCCCTCGCGGCCAAGCTCGTGGGGCAGTTCCCGCAGAATCCGGACCGGGGGCTTCCGAGCCATGTCGCCGTCATCGCCGTCTTCGACCCCGAGACCGGGGTGCCGCAGGCGGTCATGGACGGCGAGGTGATCACGGCCGCCCGCACGGCGGCGGGCTCGGCCCTCTCGGCCCGCCTGCTGGCGCGCGCGGATGCGGCTGTCCTCGCGATCCTCGGCACCGGCGTCCAGGCCCGCTCGCACGGCCGCGCGCTCGCGCGCGTGCGGGCGCTGCGCGAGGTGCGCGTGGCGGGTCGCGATCGCGCCAAGGCGGAGGCGCTGGCCGCCGAGCTCGGGGACGAGCTCGGCGTGCCCGTCACGGTCGCCGCCGGCTACCGCGAGGCGGTGGCGGGCGCCGACATCGTCTGCGCCTGCACCCACTCCCCGGAGCCGGTGGTCGAGGGCGCATGGCTCGAGCCGGGGATGCACGTGACGTCGGTCGGGGTGAACGGCGACGGCCGCGAGCTGGACGCCGAGGCCGTGGCCCGTTCGCTCGTCGTCGTCGAATCGCGGGCGGCGGCGCTCGCACCCTTCCCGGCCGGCTCGAACGATCTCGGCTGGGCGATCCGCGACGGGGCGATCACCGCCGACCACGTGCACGCCGAGCTGGGCGAGCTCGTCGCGGGCACCCGGCCCGGGCGCACCAGCGACGACCAGATCACGCTGTACAAGTCGGTCGGTGTCGCCGCCCAGGACGCGGCCGCCGCAGCGGCCGTGCTCGCCGCCGCGCGGTCGGCCGGCATCGGCACCGACGTCGAGCTCTGACGGCCCGCGCGGGGGCGCGGTATCCTTCGCGTCCCGGGGCGCATAGCTCAGCTGGGAGAGCGTCCGCTTCACGCGCGGAAGGTCACAGGTTCGAGCCCTGTTGCGCCCATTTCTCCGAGGTGAAACTCGTCGGCAAGCGCTTCTGCGGTCTAGATCGCGGCGCGCCACGGGCGCAGGGCGCGTCGCCACATCCGGGACAGCAGGTAGGTCGGGACCACCCAGACGACGAGGAACCCCACGACCACCGACCCGGTGGCACCGTGGAGTACGAGCGTCAACGCCAGCACGAACAGCAGCGTGAGGCTGAACACGACGTAGGCGCACGTCAGCCCCACGAGCACGGCGCCGCGCACCGCCGCGCGCCCCAGAGAGCCCGTCGAGGCGGCGATGCCCGCGGTTCGGAACGGCGCCGGAAGATCGGCGAAGGCCCGGCGAAGCTCGGCGTATGAGCGCGATGCCAGCACCTGGTCGCTGCGACTCGAGAACTCTTCCAGCGTCAGGCGGCCGCAGGCGTAGTGCTCCCGCAGCATGGAAACACCGCGTTCGCGGTCGCGATCCCCGATCATCGGCGCATGGTAGTTCACGTCGCCACGGCCCATTCGGCGGACGCGCCCGAGCGCCCGCGTACTCCCATGAGCGATGATCGTGCGTTTGTTCACGTTCGGGGACCAGTGCTATCGTCGCGCAACCTACGAGGAGGTCGCGCGATGAGCACGCCGCCGCGCTCAGGTTCAGGGCTAGGTCACATGGGTAGGATCGGGTTCGGCCACGAAGACGCGGGCCCGGCCGAAGCGTCACATAACGAACGCCTGGTCGCCGCCATCTTCGAGCGCGCCGAACCGGCAAGCGATGAGGACGTCGTTCCTGCCGAGCAGCACCGGCCGGCGGGCCGGCCGGTGGGAGGTGACGAGCCGGAGGTGCGGACGCACCGCAGCAGCCTCGACACGCTACTCGTCGCCTGCTCGTACGTCCGCTATGCGGTCGAGTGGCTCGTGCGTCCGGGGTTGCGCCGCCGCAACAGGGCCGCCCTCGACGAGCTGTGGGCCCGGCGGCGGACGAAGAGGATCTACGCCTTCCTGAACAGCAAAGGCGCGAGCGGGAAGACGGCGGGATCGACGACTTCGGGCCTGCTCTTCGCCGACGCGATCAACCGGGACTGCGTCGTCGTCGACATGAACGACTCGCCGGGCGGCACGGCCCGACGGCTGGGCATCAAGCGCCGAGACACCCTGCAATTGCAGGAGTATCTGCGCAGGTACCGCGGCGGCGAGTTCGCGAGCACACAGAGCATCGCCGACAATCTGGAGTGGCCGCGCGAGTCCGGCCTCTTCGTGATCTCGTCGGAGGCGGTCGCCAAGACGACGGTGCCGAAGTACCAGGTCAAGGTCGGTCTCGAGAAGCTCGCGGACGGCTTCCACAGCGTGTTCTGCGACCTCGGGAACGGCATCAAGAGCTCGGGCAACCTTGGCGCGGTCGAGATGGCCGACACGCTCGTCTTCATGGGAAACGTCAACAGCGCCGACTCCGTGGTCGACTTCCGGCGTGAAGACCCCACCGACGAGGGCGACGACCTGAGGAACACCATGGACGCCTACGCCGGCCTCGGGATGCCGGAGAAGGTGGCCCGAGGGATCATCGTCATCCTGGGCGCGCGGCCGGGCCTGCGGAAGCGCTACGCCGAGCATTACGGAATGCCGGTCGACCGTGTCTTCATCGTTCCGAACAATCGCTACATGAAACGCGGGCACGTGTTGCGCAAGAGCCGGCTGCCGCTCGGCGTACGTGTGGTGATGTACGAGATCCTCGTCGCGATGTTGCGAGCCGAAGCCCCGCCGGCCCACGAGCTCAAGGGCGCGACGGTCGCGGAGAAGGAGCAGTTCGAGCGCGGCGACCAGACGCAGGTGGGAGATACCGAAGAGGCTCCTATCGCCTAGCCTGCCGGCCTCCACCGCGCCGGGCGGTGCTCGATGGCACGGCCGGTGGTCGCGAGCCGTTCCAGATGCGAGATCGCCTCGACGAGGGCGAACCGCTGCTCGTGGAATCCGAGCGGCTCGTCGCGCCAGATCACCTGCGCGGCGTCGTAGGCGGACTCGGCGCCCTCCGCGAGGGCGGCCGCGGCCACATCCAGGCGCTGGTCGTGGTGCCCCGCGATCTCGGCGGCCCGCTCCGCGGCGGTGTGGATGAGGGGGCCGTGCCCGGGGTACACGACCGCCGGGGCGAGATCGGCCACCCTGCGCAGCGTCGCGAGATAGCGGCCGAGCGGATCGCGGGCCGTGTCCGGCCAGCGGCCGACGTTGGGCGTGATCTCGTCGAGCAGCACATCGCCGCCGATCAGGCGGCCGCCGCGGTCGTCGTGGAGGGCGATGTGGCCGTCGGCATGACCGGGCAGGTGCAGAACGCGCCAGCGCCGCCCGCCTGCATCCACGACGTCGCCCTCGTCCACGAGGCGGGTGGGAACGGCGAGCTCGACGGCGGTCCCGATCTCGGCCCGGGTCGACGCCGCGGCGAGGTCGGCCGACATGCCGTGGTCGCGGAGGTAGCGCTCGAACTCGGCGTCGTCGCCCTCCTCCCACCCCGCGACGGCGAGCGACCGGTCGAGCCGCCCCTGCACGATCTCCGCGGCCCCGGTGAGGTGCGCGAGCCCGGCGCTCGCTCCCAGATGGTCCGGGTGGTAGTGGGTGAGCACGAGCTGGGTCACGGCCGGGCGACCGAGCGCTCCCATGACCTCTTCCCACCATGCCAGCGTCTGGCGCGTGCCGAGGCCGGCATCGACCAGCGTCCACCCGTCGGGCGAGGCCAGGGCGTAGCAGTGGACGTGGTCGAGCGCCCACGGCAGCGGCATCGTCACCTGCACGACTCCCGGCTCGAGCTCGGTCAGGGTCGGCGTCGGCATGGAAGTGAAGTATGTGCGTGCGCACGGTCACAGTGGGACCGTGGCCGTGATCGATGACGGCGGCGGCGCCGGCGTCCAGTGTGGACGGCATGGCGAAAGGAGCCACCATGATCCCCAACGAACGACCTGTCCTGCTGCGGCCGCGCACCGTGGCCGCAGCGGCACTTGCCCTGGCAGTGACGGTCTCGCTGGTCACGGCCACCACCGCCGGAGCCACCCCGCTGAAGCGCTGGCAGGGGTTGCGCTGGCACACGACGACGACGGGCAGCGTGACGGTTGCACAGTCGCACCGGGCCCTTCGCATCTCCATGCCGTCCGTCCTCACGAGCGACGCCACGGCGACCTACTTCACCCGCTGCCGGGTGGGCAGCAACTTCGCCGCCCAGGTGCACTACCGGCTCGTCGTGTGGCCGCCTGCAAACGGCGTCCGTGTCGGGCTGCTGGTGAACAATCCCGACTACCCGGCCCAGCCCAACGACTCGGTGACGACGGAGCGCACAAGCTTCGGCGCCACCGGCGACGTCGGCGCGGGTGAGAACTACATCCAGAACGGGATCGCCTCCGGCGGAGGGTTCATCGTCCAGCAGACCGCGGCGATGAGCGGCACGCTGCGCGTCGTCCAGCACGGCGGCACGATCACCTCGGAGTACCGCGACGCCACCACCGGCGGGCACTTCGCCGTGATCACCGACTCGGCCGCCAACCCGGCGATCGCGCCGGACTACGGCGCCCGGGTCAGCCTCGGCCTGCAGGTGTGGTCGGGCCCGCCCGTGTTCGCCGGGCCCGCGAAGGTGACGCTGACGCGGTTCCGGATCACGAGCGGTCACTGCACCAGCTAGACGGACGTTGCGGGCGGAGACGCGAGCCGGCGTCTCCGCCCGCGCCGCCGTCGCCGCGGCGTCACCCGGCGGGGACGATGCCGCCGCACACGGCGGGATCTAGGCTGCGCGACGCGGCAGCCGAGCCGCACCGGCGCCGTCTGCTGCCCGCGGCGGGGAACTCGAACGGCGATGTCGCGATGCTCGACTTCACCCGCCACGCCGACAGGCTGTTCTGCGCCTCCTGGTCGAGCACGACGACGGGGCGCGCGAGTTCGACTACACGGCCGGTGCCGAGCAGGCGCTCGAAAAGGCCGCCGCCGACGACTGGACGGTCGTCAGCGTGAAGGCGACTGGGCCACGGTCTTCTGACCCGCGGCCCGGCGGATCAGGTCAGGGCGAACACGGCGTGCACGCAGATGAGGGCGCCGTAGCCGACCAGCAGCGCCGTCAGGATCTGCCCGCTGTGGAGCGCCAGCCACGCCTTCCATGCGGCCAGCTGTGACGCGGTCGCGACGGGTGCGGTCGCATACCGGGAGACGGGGGTGATCATCGTCGAGAGCGAGATCGCGATGAAGAGGAGGAGCCACCCGGCCGCTGCGGCCGCCGCGACGTCCGCCTTCACGATCTCGATCGCGCCCGCGGCGGCGAAGATCGGGTTCGGCATGAGCAGGCCGATCGCGAATGCGGAGGGCAGGTTCAGGCCGTCGACGAGCGAGAGCCAGCGCGGCGTCCCGCCCGGGGCCGGCGGACGGCGCAGCCGCCACATGCCGAACGCGAGCAACGCCAGCCCGGTCGCGAGCTTCGCCCAGGCGATCCCGGTCGACGCCGACGCGGGCTTCGCCACCGTGAAGTGCCCGAAGGCGGCGGAGCAGACCGCGTAGATGACGATCATCGAGGTCGAGGCGCCGAGCAGGAAGACGATCGACTTGCGCAGGCCGCGCGGGCCGCTGAGGAAGAGGATCACCCCGATGATGCACCAGGGAGCCGCGGCGATGCCGATCCCGTCGACCACGAGCTGGGGCAGGAGGCCCTGCAACGATCAGGCCACGCCGTGGCACTGTTTCCACTTGCGGCCGCTGCCGCACGTGCAGGGCTCGTTGCGCCCGCGGGCGGCGTCGTCCGCCGCATACCGCGCCACGATCTCGGACGGCGCGCGGTTCTGGGCGAGGAGCGATCCCATCATCCGCATCGGGCGGTCGACGTGGTGGAAGAAGTCCTTGAATCCGGCGCAGAGGTAGTTCAGCCCCGGCTCGCCGTCGGGCGTCTCGATGAACCGATCCTTCGGACAGCCGCCGTGGCACGCGAACCGCACGTCGCACTCCCGGCAGTAGCGCGGGAGCGTTTCGCGCTTGTCGAGCCCGAACTGGCGCTGCTGGTCGGACGCGACGAGCTCGAGCATGTGCCGCTCGCGGATGTTCCCGAGCTTGTAGCGCGGCTCGACGAAGTGGTCGCAGGAGTAGACGTCGCCCGTGTGCTCGAGCGCAAGCGCCAGACCGCAGGTCTCCGAGTGCACGCACAGGCTGGGAGGCTCCCCGACCCAGTTGGCGAGGGCGACGTCGAACATCTGCACGTACACCTCGCCGACGTCGCGGCGCACCCATTCCTCGAACACGTCGATCAGGAAGCGGCCGTACTGCTCGGCCGTCACCGAGCGGCCGGTCACGCGCGTGCCCTCCTGCACGTAAAGCGGCCGGTCACGCCACGACGACCACGGCACCGCCCCGTCGGCGTCGGCCTCGCTCACCCGCTCGATGATCGGGATGAACTGCACGAACCCGGCGCCGCACTCGTCTCGCAGGAAGCGGTACACCGCGCGGCCGTGATCGCCGTTTCGGGCGTGCACCGTCGTCAGCGCGTTCCAGTCGACACCGGCCGCGCGCAGGTGGCCGAGCCCCCGCATCACCTGATCGAACGAGCCCCTGCCGCCCTTGTTCACACGGTAGGCGTCGTGCATCTCCCGCGGCCCGTCGATCGAGACGCCCACCAGGAACCCGTGCTCCTTGAAGAACGCCGCCCACTCCTCGTCGATCAGCGTGGCGTTCGTCTGGATCGTGTACTCCACCCGCTGGCCCGGGCGCAGGTATCTGCCCGCGAGCTCGACCGAGCGCCGGAAGAAGTCGACGCCCATCATCGTCGGCTCGCCGCCCTGCCAGGCGATCACGACCTCCGGAGCACGCGCATGCGCCTCGATCAGCTGGCGGACGTAGGCGTCGAGCAGGTCGTCCGCCATCCGGAACCGCGACCCGGGGTAGAGCATCTCCTTCGAGAGGAAGAAGCAGTAGGAGCAGTCGAGGTTGCACACCGCCCCGGTGGGTTTCGCGAGCAGGTGGAACGCGGGCGGTGCATCGACCACCGCCCGCGTCGCGCCGCACTGCCGGTTCTGTCGCCATCGCCGCGCTACTCGCGCATCAGCATCGCCTGAGCCTCGCGCTCGAGGTCGATGTACGGCTCGCCGCTGACGTCGACGGCGACGCGCCGGATGGTGCCTCCCGTGAAGCGCCACGGCTGGACGCCGGGGTAGTCGCTCGGTGACGCCCGGCGCCACTGTCGCGGCCGACGCAGAGGCCCTCGCCGGCGATCATGAACTTGCCGGGCTGCGTCTTGATCCGGCCTTCGCCGACCTTCGTGTCGCCGTGCCAGAGCGAGAGCCGGCCCGTCGCGACGCCGGGCGGGTCCTCGCCGTCCTTGTCGAAGGACGCCGACAGGATGAGGTTCTCGCCGGTCGGGAGGTCCTCGGTCGCGACGACCTGCTCCTCGGACATCCCGACGAAGTTGTAGACGTAGTGCAGCCGGTTGTCCTTCACGTACAGCGCGTGACCGCCGAACGGCGAGCCGTGCGCGAAGAGGACGCCCTCGGCGCCCGGCGCCGGGATGTCGACCAGCGCGCCGATCGTGAACGAGCGGTTGCGGACGTTGACCGCCTGCGACTCGGGCACCTCGGCGGTCCCGGGGAAGTAGATGTAGCGGTCGCGGGGCGGCGCGAGCACGGGTCGCGGCGTGAGCATGATCTCGAGCGCCGAGCGGTCGTCGAGCGGGAACGCGTCGTTGGCGCCGGCCTCGGCGAACCAGAGGTTCACGAGCTCGCGCACCTTCTCCGGGTGCTCCGCGGCGAGGTTGTGCAGCTCGGAGCGGTCGACGTCGGTGTGGTACAGCTCCCACTCGTCGTCGTTGAAGTTGCTCCAGCCGCTGATCGTCGGGTGCGTGCGTGACGGCCTTCCAGCCGTCGTGCCAGATGGCCCGGGAGCCGAGCATCGCGTAGAACTGCGTCTGGCGCGTCGTCGGCGCCTTCGCCGTCGTCGAAGCTGTAGCGCATGCTGACGCCGTCGAACTCGCTCTGGACGTGGCCCTTGATCGCCTCCGGCGGCTCGACGCCGAGGACGTCGAGGATGGTCGGCACGAGGTCGATCGCGTGGTGGTACTGGTCGCGGATCTCGCCGCGGGCCTTCATGCCGGCCGGCCACGAGATGATGCACGGGTCGCTGGTGCCGCCGTTGAACTCGTAGCGCTTCCACATCTTGAACGGCGTGTTGAAGGCCATCGCCCAGCCGTTCGGATAGTGGTTGTACGTCTTCGGGCCGCCGAGGTCGTCGAGCATCGGCAGGTTGGCCTCGATGGTGTCGGGGATGCCGTTGGCGAACTTCATCTCGTTGACGGAGCCGTTCGGGCCGCCCTCGCCCGAGGCGCCGTTGTCGGAGACGAGCACCACGAGCGTGTTCTCGCGCCAGCCGAACTCCTCGAGGAAGCCGAGCAGGCGACCGATCTCGTCGTCGGCGTGGCCGAGGAACCCGGCGTAGACCTCGGCCATGCGGGCGAAGAGCGCCTTCTCGTCGTCCGACAGCGAGTCCCACGGCCGGGTCGCGTCCATCGCCGGGAACGGCTTGCCGTCGGGCCCGGTGCGCGTCTCGGGCGTGCCGATCGGGTTGATCGGCGGCAGCTCGGTGTCCGCCGGGACGATGCCCAGCTTCTTCTGGCGGGCGAGCGTCTCCTCGCGCATCGCCTCGTAGCCCATGTCGAACCGGCCCTTGAACTTGTCGATCCACTCCTTGGGCGCGTGGTGCGGCGCGTGGCACGCGCCGGGCGCGTAGTAGAGGAAGAACGGCTTCTCCGGCGCGATCGCCTTGGCGTCGCGGATGAACTCGATCGCCTTGTCGGTGAGGTCCTCGGTGAGGTGGTAGCCCTCCTCGGGCGACGTCGGCTGGTCGACGACGTGGTTGTCGTAGACGAGGTCGGGATACCACTGGTTCGTCTCGGCGCCGAGGAACCCGTACCAGCGCTCGAAGCCGCGGCCGGTCGGCCAGTTGCGCCGCGTCGAGGCGAGGTTCATCTCGTCGTCCGGGCACAGGTGCCACTTGCCGACCATGTAGGTGTTCCAGCCCCGCTCGCCGAGGATCTCCGAGATCGTCGCCGTTCTCGGGCGGGATCGTGCCGCTCGCGTTCGGGAAGCCGATCGCCGCCTCGGTGATGCAGGCCATGCTGTTGCGGGTGTGGTTGCGGCCGGTCAGCAGGCAGGAGCGGGTCGGCGAGCACAGCGCGGTCGTGTGCCACTGCGGGTAGCGCACGCCGTCGGCCGCGATCCGGTCGATGTTCGGCGTCTCGATCGGGCCGCCGTAGCAGCTCATCGCCGAGAAGCCGACGTCGTCCAGGACGATGTAGACGACGCTCGGCGCCCCGTCGGGCGCCTTCGGCGGCTCGAACGGCTCCCAGTCGGGCACGGAGTCCCGGATGTCGACGTTGACCGTGCCTTTGAACGGCTTCTTCAATGGGGCCCTTCCCGGCTCAGGAGCCGGCGACGGGCCTCGATGCGGCCGGGCCGGCAGGGATTGTCCCGGGCAGCATCACGCGCCGGCGGCGCGCGCACATCATCCCCACCGGGCGAAGCCGTCACCCTTCGTGCGTCCCCCGGGAACGGTCCATGGTCTGCGATTGGGCTCATGCCGGTAGTTGTCTTGGGCTTCGGGTTCCGGTAGCTTCGGCACGAACCCCATGCACGAGCATCCCTCCCGCTCCGACGCCCCTGCCGGAAGCGCCTAGCGATGGCGTCCACGGCGCCCGATGATCTCGGCGGGGGAGACCTCCTCGCCGATGCCGTCCAGCCCCGATATGCGACGGTCGCCCGGGAGCTCGCCAACGAGATCAGGCGCCGGACGCTCGAGCCCGGCGATCGGCTCCCCAGCGAGCGCGAGCTGAGCCGGCGGCTCGGGGTGAGTCGTGTCACCATCCGCAGAGCGCTCGGCCTGCTGCGGCAGTCAGGGCTCGTCGCGCCGTCCGCGACACGGGGCTGGTTCCTTCTCCAGACATCGCTGGGCGAGCCGAACGCGCTCATGAGCTTCTCGGAGATGGCGACGTCACGCGGGCTGACCCCGACGGCCCACGTCATCGAGGCGTGCACGAAGGGAGCCGACGTCGATGAGGCCACCTCGCTTCGCGTCGCGCCGGGTACACCGCTGTTCGAGCTGGAGCGCGTACGCCTCCTCGACGGCATCCCGGTCGGCGTCGACCACAGCCGGATCGTGGCGGCGCGGGCGCCGTCTGCGTCGTCCCACGACTTCAGCCGCGACTCGCTCTACGCCCTGCTCGAGTCCCGACGGGGTGGTCCCGACGCGGTCGGAGTACGTCCTCCACGCGGGGGTCGCGGACGCACGTATCGCCGGGCTGCTCGGGGTGCCGGAGGGCGTAGGGCTCCTCGTCGCAGAGGCCGTGACGTTCGATCAGCTCGACCGGCCCTTCGAGCTCAGCCGCACGCGGTTCCTCGGTGACCGGTACCGGTTCCGGACGACACTGTTTCGCCGTGGGCTCTCGAGCGTGCGCGGCCACGACATGGACGCCGGGAGGCGTCCTTCCCATTAGATGGACTTGGTGTCCGTTATTCGGTACGGTGATCCGGTGGGAGACGGACGACGCGAGGAGCCGACGGGGGTCATCACCAAGGCTGCGGCGCTTCTCGACCAGCTCGCCGAGGAGGGCGAGGCGACCGCGGCACGCCTGGGCGAGGCGCTCGGCGAGCCGCGGACGACGGTCTACCGCCTGATCCGGTCGCTGGTCGGCGTGGGGTTCGTGGAGCCCGGCTCGCACCGGGGGACGCTACCGGCTCGGCCTGCGGCTGTTCCGGCTCGGCGGTGCCGTGGTCGCCCGCTTCGACGAGCGCCAGGCCGCCCTGCCCCAGATGGAGCACCTCCACGACGTGACCGGCGAAACGGTCTTCCTCTGCGTCCGTCGCGGCCTGCAGGCGGTCTGCATCGAGCGCATCGAGGGCTCACACGTTGTCTCGCTCGCGCTCCGCCTGGGGGGCGCCCTCCCGCTGCACGCCGGCGCCGCGCCACGCGCCTTGCTGGCCGCCGAGCCGCGCGCGGCGTGGGATCAGTACGCCGAGTCCGCCGGCGACCTCGAGGCGTTCACGCCGGCGACGCCGCGCACGCGCGCGCAGCTTTGCGAGGAGCTCGAGGCGGTGCGGCGACAGGGATATTCGGTGAGCGACGGCGACGTCACAGTCGGGATCGCGGCCCTCGGGGCGCCGATTCGCGACGTGCGCGGCACCGTCACCGCCGCGCTGTCCATCAGCGGAGTCCGCGAGACGATCCTGGGCGACCGCGCGGAGGAAATGGTGGCCCTGGTGACGTCAGCCGCGGACGCGGTCTCGATCGCGCTCGGGTTCGATCCGCGAACGGCGGTCGCGTGTGACTGACCCCGTGATTCACGTCTCGGCAGGGCGGCCGTTCGATGCGCTCGGGGCGCCGGTGCGCCGGCTGATTCACCCTCGCACCGTTGGTTCTGACCGGCTGGGCGTCTCGATCTGTGACATGCCGCCGGGATCGCGGGTGCGCCGCCACCGGCACGACTACGAGGAGGCCTACTTCGTCGTCGCGGGCACCGGGACGATGTACCTGGAGGGCGAGGCGGACGAGATCGATCTCACGCCGGGTCTTTTGGTGTACGTCGCGCCGGGCCGTGTCCACGGCCAGGTCAACGACGGAGACGAGCCGCTGCGCATCCTCTGCTCGCTCTCGCCACCCCCGATCGAGGGCGAGGTCCCCGAGCTCGTCGACGAGGAGGGCTCGTGATCCGGGATGCCGACGCCATCCGCGCCCGGGCGCGGTTCCTGCGGGAGGAGACCGTTCGGCTGATCGCGATCGCGAAGACCGGGCACTACGCCTCGTCGTTCTCATGTGCCGAGATCCTGGCGGTGCTGTACGACGGCGTTCTGCGAGTCCGCCACGGCGAGCCGGACTGGCCGGGTCGCGATCGCTTCCTCCTTGGAAAGGGTCATGCGGCGGTGGCGCTCTACCCGCTCCTCGCCGGCCTTGGCTACTTCCCGGCCCGCGATCTCGATGGGTACGCCGGTCTCGGCAGCCCCTTCGGAGACCACCCCGACATGCGCCGCATCCCGGGGATCGACTTCAGCTCGGGGTCGCTCGGACACGCGCTCTCGGCGGGCCTCGGGATGGCGCTGGCCGCGCCGCTCTCCGGCGAGGACTACACCGTCTACGTCCTGCTCGGCGACGGTGAGCTCCACGAGGGGCAGGTCTGGGAGGCGGCGATGGGCGCGGCCCATCGCAAGGTGCGCAACCTGATCGCGATCGTCGACCGCAACCAGTACTGCCTCGACGGTGTCGTCGAGGACGTCGTCGGGCTCGAGCCGCTCGCCAAGAAGTGGGCTGCGTTCGGGTGGCAGGTCGTCGTCGTCGACGGCCACGACGTCGACGCGCTGCTCACGGTGTTCGCGGCGCTGACGGGCGATGCGGCGCGCGACCGGCCCGCGGTCGTTATCGCGAACACGGTAAAGGGGAAGGGCGTCGGGTTCATGGAGCGCGAGCCCGGATGGCATCTCGGCTACCTCGACCCCGAGGACGAGGAGCGCGTACTCGCCGAGCTGCGGGGCGGGGAATGAGCCCGGCGCCGAAGCTCAGCCGTGGCACGTGGCAGCTCGGGACGCTGATCGATCAGGCGCCCGTGCTCCAGACCCTGGCCGACACCCTCGCCGACCTGGTCGACGAGGGTCATCCGATTGTGGCATGCACGGCCGACCTCAAGCATTCGAACGGGCTCGTCCGCTTCGAGCAGCGCCATCCCGAGCGGTTCTTCCAGTTCGGCATCTCCGAGCAGAACATGGTCACCGCGGCCGCCGGCATGGCCACGACCGGGCTCGAGCCGTACGTCGCCACCTTCGCCTCGTTCCTCGCCCTCTTGTGCGCGGAGCAGATCCGCACCGACATCGCCTACACCGGTCAGCGGGTGCGGCTGGTCGGCCACCACGCCGGTATCACGCTCGGGTTCTACGGGACGTCCCACCACGCCACCGAGGACCTGGCCGTCACGCGCGCCATGGCCGGGATGACGGTTCTCGCCCCCGCCGACGCCGCGTCGCTTGCCGCTTCGGTCCGGGCCGCGGCACGCTGGCCGGGGCCCGATCTACCTACGGGTCGGCCGCGGCCGCGAGCCGGACGTCTACGGCCAGGGGCAGCTCGACGAGTTCGAGATCGGGAAGGCGATCGAGCACGGCACGGGGGCCGACCTGACGATCCTCGCGACCGGGTCCTGCGTGCATCCCGCGCTCGAGGCGACGGCGCTCCTGCGTGAGCGCGGTCACGACGTCGGTCTGCTGGACGTGCACACGGTGAAGCCGCTCGACAGCGAGGCCGTTCGACGGGTCGCCGCGCGCAGCGCCGCGCTCATGACCGTCGAGGAGCACAACGTGATCGGGGGTCTCGGAGGCGCGGTCGCCGAGGCGCTCGCCGATGTCGGCGCAGCCGTCCCGTTGCGGCGGCACGGGCTCGACGACACCTACAGCCTGATCGGGCCACCGACGCATCTGATGCGCCACTACCGGCTCGATGGGGCCGGGATCGCGGAGGTCGCGGGCGAGCTGCTCGCGGCCCCCGGAGACGGTTTGGACGATCGCGCCCTCGCGGGGCGCGACGGCCGGGCCGAGCCGAAGCAACGACCTTGAACCCGAAAGGAGTGCGCTTCATGTCCGGAGAACGCCACAGCGACCACCGCGGCTTCACGCGCGGTCAGATCGTTCGCGGGGCGCTCGGTGCGGGCGCCGCGCTGTCGGCGGCGCCTCTGCTGGCCGCCTGCGGCGGCGGGAGCGGTTCGTCCGCGAGCTCCGCCGGTCAGACCCTGAAGCCCAAGCGGGGCGGCACGCTCCGCGTGGGGATGCTGGGCGGCTCGTCGTCCGACACGCTTGACGCCGGCCGCATCATCACCGAGCCGGACACGATCCGGGCGATGGCGCTTTACAACGGCCTGGTGCGTCTGGCCAACAGCGGCCGCGACGTCGAGATGGACCTTGCCGAGGAGGTGTCGTCGACGCCGGACGCGAAGCTGTGGACGGTGCGCCTGCGCCAGGGGCTCACGTTCCACAACGGCAAGCCTGTCACCCCGGCCGACGTCGTGTTCTCGCTCAAGCGCATCGTCGACCCCAAGAGCCCCGGCAACGGCGCGAGCGCGCTCGCGCCGCTGGACGTCGCGGGGATCAAGATCATGGACGGCCGCACCCTGCAGCTACCCATGAAGGTGCCGTATGCGTCGTTCCTGGAGCAGATCGCGAACGTCTTCAACTTCCCGATCATCCCCAGCGACTACGACCCCAAGAACCCGATCGGCACGGGGCCGTTCAAGTACCAGAGCTTCACCCCCGGCCAGCAGAGCGTGTTCGTCCGCTTCCCCGACTTCCACGAGCACGGGCTGCCCTACCTCGACCAGATCACCATCATCGACTCCTTCGCCTCGGACACGGCGGCGTTCAACGCCCTCCAGGGTGGCGAGGTCGATGTGTTCTCGACGGCTCCGCTCAACCTCGCCAAGCAGATCGAGGGCAACGCCCAGCTCACGGCGCTCGTGTCGCTGCCGGGCCAGTGGACGCCGTTCACGATGCGTGTGGACAAGGCCCCGTTCACCGATGTGAACGTGCGCCAGGCGATGCGCTACATCGTCGACCGCCAGCAGCTGATCGACCTCTCGCTCGACGGTTTCGGCGCGGTCGGGAACGACGTCTTCTCGCAGTGGGATCCCGACTACGACACGTCGCTCAAGCGTGACCAGGACCTCGACAAGGCCAAGTCGCTCCTGAAGAAGGCGGGCCAGGAGGGGCTGACCGTCGACCTGATGACGGCCGACTTCGCCGTCGGCGTCCTGCAGGCGGCGCAGGTGTTCGCCCAGCAGGCGAAGGGCGCAGGCGTCACCGTGAACATCAAGCAGGTGCCGGTGGGGACGTTCTACGGCCCCAACTATCTGCAGTGGACGTTCGCCCAGGACTTCTGGGGCTACAGCCCGTACCTGAGCCAGGTGGCGCAGGGATCGCTGACGACGTCGCCGTTCAACGAGACGCATTGGAACGACCCCCAGTACGTGTCGCTCTACAAGCAGGCGAACGCAACGACCGACCCGGGCAAGCGCAAAGAGCTCGTCTACGCGATGCAGAAGATCGACTTCGACAGCGGCGGCTACATCATCGCCGCGTACAACAAGCTGCTCGACATCACGACGTCGCGTGTCCACGGGATCACGCCCGCGGGGACAGGGATCGTGCTCGGGAACGCCGACTGGGCGCATGCCTGGATGAGCTAGGGGGCGCGCGTGTACTACTACATCGAGTACGTCGAGCCGAAACCCGGCGTCTCCCAGCAGCGGTTCCAGGAGGTCGTGACCATGGCCTCCGACCGCTGGGCGGCCGAGCACCCCGACGACGAGCTGGTGCTGAACATCGGGCGGACGTGGCGGCTCGGCCCCCGTCCGGGCGTCTATCTGACGGTGTGGCGCGTCAGCGATCTCGCCGTTCTCGAGCGCTGGGAGAGCGAGTTCCGGAAGGCGCGGATCCAGGACGAGCACTCCGAGTTCACCGAGGTGGCGACGATCGTCGATGCGGGGATGTATGCGGACATCGGCCACGAGGTGTGGTAGATGCACGAGCTGGCCGGGCCGCCCGGCGACGGGTTCGCGCGTCTCGACGGGAGGGTCGCGGTCGTCACCGGCGCCGGGAGCGGCATCGGTCGGGTCGTCGCGATCGGACTCGCGGCGGCCGGGGCGACGGTCGTCGCGACGTCGCGCACCGAGGCCTCCGCAGCGCGAGACCGCCCGCATGTGCGGTGGCGGGGCCGAAGGACTCGGCTTCGACGTCACCGACGCCGCAGCGCGGCGTGCCCTCACGACCTGGCTGGGCGAGGAGCACGGAAGGGTCGATGTCCTCGTGGCGAACGCCGGCGTCGACCTGAGCCACGAGCCCAGCCTCGCCGAGTTGACCGACGCCGAGTGGGACGCGGTTCTCGAGACCAACCTCTCGAGCGTCTTCCGGCTCGTGCGCTCGCTGCTTCCGCTGCTTTCGGCCGGCAGCTCGATCGTGACGATCGGGTCGGCCGTTTCGCTCATCGCGCGCGCCAACGCCGCCGCCTACGTCGCATCGAAGGGCGGTCTCATGCAGCTCACGCGGGCGCTGGCGGTCGAGCTCGCCCCAGCGGGCGTCCGGGCCAACTGCGTCTGCCCGGGCAACATCGACACGCCGCTCACCGATCGGTTCGTCGCTGCGGCCGACGATCCGGCCGGCGCGCGGGCGGCATATGCTCTGGACGCTCCGATGAACCGGCTCGGAACGCCTGAGGAGGTCGCCGCCTGTGTCCGCTTCCTGGCGTCCGCCGACGCAGCGTTCGTCACCGGCGCCGTGCTGGCGGTCGACGGCGGGATGACCGCGATCTGAGCGATGACGAGCGATCCGATCATCGACGATGCAATCGAGCCGGGGCTCGGCGCCCGGCTCGGAGGCGACATCATCTTCCGGACGATCGTGCGCCGGCTCCTGCTCGGCGTGCTGACGCTCTTCCTCGTCTCCGTCGTCATATTCGCCGCAACGCAGCTCCTGCCGGGCGACGCCGCGCGGGCCGTCCTCGGCCGTGACGCGACGCCGGCGCGGCTTGCTGCCTTCCGGCGGGAGTTCCACCTGAACCAGTCGGCCGTGGCGCAGTACTGGCACTGGCTCTCCGGGCTGCTCCAGGGCAATCCGGGCACGTCGCTCGCCAACGGCCTCCCGGTGTGGTCGACGGTGCAGCCGCGGGTCGTGAACTCGCTCTACCTCCTGATCGTCGTCGCCTTCGTCGGCGTGCCGCTGTCGCTCGGGCTCGGGATCTGGGCGGCGCTGCGGCGCGACAAGCTCTTCGACCACGCCACGTCGACGATCACGCTCGCAGCGGCGGCGCTGCCCGAGTTCGTCGTCGCGATCGCGCTCATCATCGTGTTCGCCACGGTCGTCCTCCAGGTACTGCCGCCCGTGTCGCTCGTCGCCCCGGGAACGAGCGTGTGGTCGGATCCCGAGGTGCTCGTGCTCCCGGTGGCGACCCTCACGATCGCGGTCGTGCCCTACATCTACCGGATGGCGCGCGGGACGATGATCGAGGTGCTCGAGAGCGAGTACATCGAGATGGCCCGCCTGAAGGGCACCCCCCGGCGGGCCCTGCTCCTGCGCCACGCGCTTCCGAACGCCCTCGCGCCGACCGTTCAGGCGATCGCGCTCACGTTCGCGTACCTTGCCGGCGGCGTCGTCGTGGTCGAGTACGTGTTCGGCTATCCCGGCATCGGCCAGGGGCTCGTGAACGCGGTGAGCGCCCGCGACCTGCCCACCGTCCAGCTGATCGTCCTCCTCCTGGCCGGCTTCTACGTCGCCGTGAACATCCTGGCCGACGTGGTGGCGATCATGGTCACCCCCAAGCTGCGGACGTCGTCGTGGCGGCGGACGTGACCTCCGGCGGCGCGCCGCCCCGGGCGCGGCGCGCGCGCGGCGTGTGGCTCTCGGTGCTGGTGTCGGCCGCCCGATCGCGCCGAGGGCGGATCGGCCTCGCACTGGTGACGCCGGTGGTGCTGGTGGCGCTGATCGGCCCGTACGTCGCGCCCAAGTCGCCGACCGCGTTCGTCGGGCTTCCCTTCGCCGGCCCGAGCTCGAGCGCGTGGCTCGGCACCGACGGCGTCGGCCGCGACGTGCTCTCGCGGGTCCTCCACGGCGGCCGCGAGATCCTGGCGCTGGCCGCGCTGGCAACGGCGATCGGGATCTGTGTGGGCACCGCGTTCGGTGTCACCGCCGGCTACCTGCGCGGCATGGTGGACGAGTCGATCATGCGTGCCCTGGACGTCGCGCTCGCATTCCCGCAGATCATCCTCGCGCTCCTCCTCGTGAGCATCGTCGGCCCCAAGCTGTGGCTCGTCTGCCTCGCCGTCGCGGCCATCCACGCGCCGCAGGTCGCACGTGTCGCCCGCGCGGCGACGCTGCGCACCGTCGAGCAGGACTTCGTCAAGTACGCCGAGTCATTCGGAATCCCGCGCCGCGTCGTGATGGGGGGCGAGATCGGCCCGAACATCATCGGCCCCATCATGGTCGAGACCGGGTTGCGGCTGACGTACTCGATCGCCATCATCGCGTCGCTCAGCTTCCTGGGGTTCGGCCTGCAGCCGCCGGACGCCGATTGGGGCCTGATGGTGAACGAGAACCGGATCGGGATCCAGCAGAACCCGTGGCCGGTCGTCGCGCCGATTGTCCTGATCGCGATCCTCACGATCGGCGCGAACATGTTCAGCGACGCGGTCGCCCGGTCGGCGCTCGGGATCGAAGCGCCGATCGCCCCGCCCGCCATGATGGGCTCCGAGGGCGATCCCCTCGGGGCTGCGGCGTCCGAGGGCGGGGCGGCATGAGCGGCGATGCCGTCCTGCGCGTCGAAGGACTCGTCATCGACGTCGCCGCGACCGGGGCGCGAGTTGTCGACGACGTGTCGCTCGTGGTCGAGCCGGGCGAGGTGCTGGGCCTCGCGGGCGAGTCCGGCTGCGGGAAGACGACGATCTCGCTGGCACTGCTCGGATACACGCGGCGCGGGCTCCGCGTGCGGTCGGGGAGCGTCCATGTCGAGGGTCGCTCCCTCCTCGACATGGACGAGGGCGCACTCGAGCAGGCCCGCGGCTCGCTGGTCACGTACGTCCCCCAGGATCCGGGCAGCGCGCTCAATCCCGCGCTGCGGGTCGGCGTCCAGCTCGAGGAGGCACTCACGTTCCACGCCGCCGGCGGGACGGCGGACACGCGCCGGCAGCAGATCGGGGCGGTCCTCGAGGACGTGCACCTGCCGGCGTCGCGCCGTCTCCTGCGCTCGTATCCCCACCAGCTCTCCGGCGGCCAGCAGCAGCGGGTCGCGATCGCGATGGCGATCGTGAACCGGCCCCGGCTGATCGTCATGGACGAGCCCACCACGGGGCTCGACGTGACGACGCAGGCCCACGTCTTGCAGACGATCCAGGAGATCTCCCGTGTCCACGGTGGCGGAGTCGTCTACGTCACCCACGATCTCGCCGTTGCGTCCACCCTGGCGATCCGGGTCGCCGTCATGTACGCCGGCCGGCTCGCGGAGGTCGGGCCGACGGCCGCCGTCCTCGGCCGGCCGCGGCATCCGTACGTGCGTGGGCTGATGCAGGCGGTCCCCGACATCGATGGGAGCCGATCCGTCGTCGGGATCCCCGGCCAGGCTCCCGAGCCTCGGCGGCGGCTGGAGGAGTGTCTGTTCGCGCCCCGCTGTCCGCTGGCCGTGTCGCGATGCCGGGACGGAATCCCACCGGCCGAGGCGGTCGGGCCAGAGCACCGCGTGTGGTGCGTGCGCGCCGCCGATGCGGCGGCGGCCGCAACAGCGCCGGGTCCGCAGGTGGGCCGTGCTCGTGGTCAGACGGACGCTCCGCTCCTCACCATCGACGACCTCGACGCGTCGTACGGCGGCAGGCGCGTGGTCGCCGACGTCTCGATCGCGATCGCCGAGGGCGCCAGCCTCGCGCTCGTCGGCCAGTCGGGCTCCGGCAAGACGACGCTTGCCCGATGCATCGCCGGGCTGCATACCGAGCACACAGGGACGATCTCGCTGGCCGGCGCGGTGCTCGCGCCCTCGGCCCGGGCACGACCGCAGGCCGCCCGCGAGTCGATCCAGTACATCTTCCAGAACCCGTACTCCTCGCTCAACCCCCGCCGGCCGATCGCCGAGACGATCGCCCAGCCGCTCCACTACGCCGCCTCTCGACCGGGGGGCGCCGAGATCGCCGCCCGCGTCGACGATGCGCTCGCGAGCGTCTCCCTGACCGCGTCCGTGAAGACGCGCTTCCCGCACGAGCTCTCCGGCGGACAGCGCCAGCGCGTTGCCATCGCCCGGGCGCTGATCGTCGAGCCGCGGCTGCTCGTCTGCGACGAGGTGACCTCGTCGCTGGACGTCTCGGTGCAGGCGGTCATCATCGAGCTCCTCGACGAGTTGCGCCGCGAGCGCGGGCTCAGCCTGCTCTTCGTCACACACAACCTGGCCCTCGTCCACAGCGTCGCCGACGACATCGCCGTCATCCTCGACGGCCGCGTGGTCGAGCGGGGGAAGGTCGGCGACGTCCTCACCGCACCGCAGAACGACGAGACGCGGACGCTCGTCGCGAACGTGCCCCGACTGGCCGCCGTCGGCCGCGGACGACGGATGACGGCCGTCGGCCTGGGAATCGACGTCGGCCTGACCGGCGCGCGGGCGGCGTTCGTCCGGGCCGATGGCGAGGTGATCGGCCGCAGTCTCGCGCCGGCGGCCGCGACCGACGCACGCGGATGGCCGAGGGCGGTCGCGCAGGCCGTCCGGGAGGCGGCCGGCGGCGTGCGCGGCAGCGAGGTCGCCGCGATCGGCGTCGCCGGAGCCGGGCCCCAGCCCGTCCTGGTGGATGAACACTTCGAGCCGCTCTTGCCCACCTGTCTTACGGCGCTCGACCGCCGGCCCGCGGTCGAGCGGGAACGGATTGCCGCGGCGGCGGGCGTGCGCCCCGGGGACCTCGCCGATCACGCACTCCCGACGCTGCTCTGGTGGCGCGACCACGAGCCCGACGCGTTTGCCGCTGCCGCCCACGCGCTCGACGCGACCGGCTACCTGGTCGCGTGGCTCACCGGATGCCCGGTCATGGACCGGATCACGCACGCCGACTACCTGCTCCCCGGCCTCGACCCTCCCCTCCCGATCCCCGCCGCCGCGGAGCCGCTCGCCATGGCCGGCCGCCTCCGTCCGGAGGCCGCCACCGAGATCGGTGTCGCCGCCGGGCGTCCCGGTCGCCGTCGGCACGTACGACTCGTGGGTCGACCTCGAGAGCGCGGGCGGGCAGAGCCGCGTCCTGCTCGGCAGCACCATGGTGCTCGCGACGGCGACGACGCTCGCTCCCGGCGCGGCCGGTGACCTGCGCTCCGTGGTGCTGCCCGGCGGAGCGCGCATGCTGGCGGGGTGGACGTCCGCGGCGGGCTCCACGATTGCCTGGGCGCGGGAGCGCTTCGGCCGCGACGGCGTCGCCGATCTCCTTCCCGGAGCCGGGGGCCTCCTCGCGGTCCCGTACCTCGACGGCGAGCGGACGCCCGTGTGGGATCCAGACGCCCGCGGCGCGGTCGTGGGCGTCACGAGCGGGACGTCCTCCGCGGAGCTCGGCCGCGCCTTCGTCGACGCCGTCGCGCTGTCGGCTCGCGACGTCGTCGAGCACATGCGGAAGCTCGAGCACCGGCCGGTGCGGTGGCGGGCTGCAGGCGGAGGGATCCATGATCCGACGTGGCTCCAGGCGACCAGCGACGCTCTCGCGGCCGAGCTCGAGGTCGTCGACGTTAGCTCGGGCGTCGGCGCCGGCGTGTTCGGGCTGCGGGCGGCCGGGCTCGAGCCGGTGGTCCCGGTCGCGCGGACGGTTTCACCGCGGGCGGATGCCGCCGACCGTTACGACCGCCTCTATCCGCTCTACCGCGAGGTCTACGCGCAGCTGCGCTCCACGATGGCGGCCCTCGGCGCGCTCGAGGAGGCCTACCAGTGACTCCCGAGCGCCACGGTGATCGCCTCGCCGTTCACGCCGGAGGCCGCTTCCGAGGCCAGGAACGCGACGACGCCCGCGATCTCGCCCGGGTCGAGCACGCGTTTCGCGGCGTAACCCTCGGCCCGCTCGGCCCACACCTCGTCGGCGGTCATCCCGCTGGTCGCGGCCCTCCGCCGCGGCGTCGGCGTCGGCCATGGTCGTGCGCACCCAGCCGGGCAGGACGGCGTTGCAGGTGACGCCGTGGGGGATCGTGTCGGCCGCAACCGAGCGCATGAGCCCGATCAGCCCGTGCTTCGACGCGCAGTAGGCGGACATCGCCGGCGCACCGACCTCGCCCGCCGTGGAGCTGATCATCACGATCCGGCCCCAGCGCCGCTCCACCATGTCCGCGGCCGCGAGCCGGGTGAGCCAGAAGGGCGCGTCGAGGTTGAGCGCCATGGTCTCGCGCCAGGTCTCGGTCGTCTGGGCCCAGATCGGCTCCTCGTCGTAGGAGCCGACGCCCGCGTTGTTGACCAGGATTGCGATCGGCCCGAGCTCCCGCCGCGTCTCCGAGACGGCGTGCTCGCAGCCCGTCTCGGTCGCGAGCGAGACCGCGACATGCATGCCCCCGATCTCCTCGGCCACGGAGCGCACCTCCTGCTCCGACCGGGCCGCGACGCTGACGGATGCACCGTCGGCGGCGAGTGCGCGGGCGATCGCGAGGCCGATTCCCCGTCCACCGCCTGTCACGAGGGCCACCCGGCCGGCCAGCGAGCCGGTCAAGACGGCGCCACCGTCCGCTCGAGCATCCCACCGTCGACCGGCAGCGCCACCCCAGTGATCATGCGGGCGCCGCCGGAGAGCAGCCAGAGCACGGCATCGGATACCTCGTCCGGGGTGACGAGCCGTTCGATCAGCTGGTCGGGGGCCCAGCGCCTGATCGCCTCGGCCCTGTCGAGCCCGGCGACCTCGACCTGGGCGTCGAACATCGGCGTGTCCACCCACCCCGGGCAGACGGCGTTCACGCGGATCCCGTCGCCGGCGAGCTCGTTCGCGAGCGTCCGCATCAACCCGATCACCCCGTGCTTGGAGGCGTTGTAGGCCGCCGCTCCGACATATCCGCGCAGGCCCGAGATGGACGAGACGAGCACGATGCCGCCGCCGTGGCCGCGCATCTGCGGGATCGCGGCCTTGGCGGTGTGGAAGACGCCGGACAGGTTGACGCGGAGCACGCGCTCCCAGTCGGCCGGATCGAGCTCCGAGACGGGCGCGACCGGGCCCAGCACGCCGGCGTTCGCGACGACGGCGCCAACCGGGCCGAGCTCGGCATCCGCCGCCGTCGGCGGCCGCCAGCGTCGCCTCCCAGTTGGACACGTCGAGCGCCACGCCGACCGCCGCTCCGCCGCCGGCACGGATGCCGGCCGCGACCCGCTCGGCCGCATCGCCGTCGATGTCGAAGCACGCAACCCTCGCTCCGGCCTCGGCCAGGCGCTCGGCGTGGCGGGCGCCCATGCCGCCGCCGGCCCCGGTCACCCAGGCCGTCCGCTCGGCGAGTCCGTCGTCGCCCGGCACGCGCCCATCCTACGCGCCGGGTCTCGCCGGCAACCGGGGTCTGACCCCGAGCGGGCGGTGGGTGGAAGTCGTGCCGGTGACGTGACCGGCGGGCGGGCACCCGCTGGATATGGTTGCGCCGTGCCGCAGACCGAGGCGCAGAGCTCCCGGCCGGTGTCCGTGGGCGTGATCGGTGCCGGGAACGCGCTCTCGGGCTATCTGGGCGCGCTCGACCGGCTGTGCGGCCGCGGGATGGCGGTCCTCGGCCCCGTCTGCGCGCGCCGTCGATCGGTCTGGCCGGAGCTCCTGCTCCGGCGACCCGGGATGCATCTGGTCGAGACAGCCGCGGAGGTGCTCGACGCAGATGTCGACGTCGTGCTCATCGTCACGGCGCCGGACTCGCACGCCGACCTCGCGCTCGCAGCGCTCGAGCGCGACAAGCATGTGGTGTGCGAGAAGCCGCTCGCGCTCGACCCCGCCCGCGCCCGCGAGGTCTGTGCCGAGGCCAGGGCCCGCCGACGGAACCTCCTGGCGTCGCCGTTCGTCCAGTTGTCGCCCACGTTCCGGGCGCTCTGGACAGCGATCCACGGAGGCGCGATCGGGCGGGTGCACTCGGGCCGGGGCCTGTACGGGAACCCCGGGTCGGACTGGGCGCCGTGGTACCACCGCAGCGGAGTCGGCCCGCTGGCCGAGGCCGGCATCTACAACGTCAAGAGCCTCACGGCGCTGCTGGGGCCGGTCGGGGCGGTGCACGCTGCGGTGACGACCGCCGTCCGCCCGCGCGTCAGCGGCGGGGAGACGATCGAGAACCCCGATCCGGACGTGGTCCACCTCGTGCTCGAGCACCGCTCCGGCGCCCTCTCGTCGGTCGTCGCGAGCCACGCCGTGCAGCGCTATCGGCCCACCGGGCTCGAGCTGTACGGCGTCGACGGCACCGCCAACCTGCTCGGTGACGATTGGGATCCGGCCGGGTTCGAGATCTGGACGAATGCCCGGGGGTCGTGGGAGCAGCACGAGTCGCTCGACCCCACGTGGCACTGGTCGGACGGCCTGCGCGAGGCCGTCGCGGTGATCCGCGGCGGCGGCCGGCCGCTCGTTGACCTCGATCACGACCTGCACGTCCTGGACGTCATCGCGGCGGCGCGCCGGGCTGCGGCGGAAAGGAGCGCGGTCGACGTGGATTCCGCGTTTGGCCCGCTCGAGCTCACGCTCGAGCCGGACCCCACCGTCGCACGACGCCACGACCACACCAGGGCGCCGGATGAGCAGTAACCCCGGCACCAGCATGCGCGCGGCCCGCCTGTACGGCGTTCGCGACCTGCGCGTCGAGCGCCTGCCGCGGCCACATGCGGCGCCGGGCGAGCTGCTCGTCGAGATCGATGCGTGCGGTGTCTGCCCGACCGACGTGCGCAAGTATCTGATCGGCGTGGGCGACGGCGGCTACCCGCTCAACCCAGGTCACGAGTGGGTGGGCCGCGTCGCCGCCGTCGGTGCGGAGGTCGACGGATGGGCCGTCGGCGACCGGGTCTACGGAGATACCTACGCGGGCTACGCGGAGTACGCGACGCTGCCGGCCGCGCACGGCACGTGGTCATACGGGCCACTGCGCCTCGACGACGCGCTCCCGCTCGAACGGGCGGTGTTCGTCGAACCGCTTGCGGACTGCATCCACGCCGTCTCCCACCAGGCTCGGATCGGGACCGGCGACCGCGCAGTCGTCGTCGGCGCGGGGCAGATGGGCCTCCAGCTCGTCGCCGTCGCGCGGGCCGCCGGCGCTCGAGTGCTCGCCGTCGACCCGCTCGAGCCGCGGCGCCGCCTGGCGCTGGATTTCGGGGCGGAGGAGGCGGTGGACGCAGACGGCTGGGAGGACGCCGCCCTCGAGTGGTCGGGCGGCGCCGGGGTGCAGGCCGCGATCCTGGCCCTCGGCCGCTCCGAGACCGTGGCGCCCGGGCTGCACGCGCTCGCGCCCGGCGGCCGGCTCGTCCTCTTCGCGGGCTTCGGCGATCGCAGCCTCGCGAACGTCGACCTGAACGTCGTCCACTACCGGGAGCTTGCGATCGTCGGCAGCGAGTGGGTGGGGACGCCTCCCAACTCGCGGCTGGAGTGCTACCGGGAGGCGCACGCCCTGCTTTCATCCGGCCGGCTTCGGCTGGAGCGCCTGGTCACCCGCCGATGCACCCTGGACACGCTCGTCGAGGCGTTCGCCGACGTGCACAGCCTCGACGCCCTCAAGATCGTCCTCACGCCCTGACCATGCCGCCGCTCTTCGCAGATGCCCCCCGGACCGTGATCGTCGCGATCGACCATCCGCTGTACATGTGGCCGGTTAGGGGCCTCGAGGACCGGCGAGCGCTGATCGGCGGCGTCGCAGATGCGGGCGCCGACGCGTTCATCGCCTCGTACGGGACCCTGCGGGATTGCGCCGACGCCTTCGCCGGCTGCACCCGGATCCTGAAGCTCGACCTGGCAACCGTGTCGGTGGGCGCGTATCGCGACAGCGAGTTCCGGCTCGCGTGGACGCTTGAGGACGCCGCCCGTGTCGGCGCCGACGCCGTGCTCACGTTCGTGCAGCTCGGGACCGGCGGAGAGCTCGATGCGCTCGTCGCCGCGGCCAGGGTCGCGGCCGCGGCCGACCGGGCCGGGCTCGCGTACGTGTGCGAGATCATGCCCGTCGAGAGCTCGCCGTACCCCGATCCCTACGACCCGGCTGCGATCGCGGCGGCGGCCCGGTCGGCGGCCGAGCTCGGCGCCCATATCGTCAAGACCTCGATGCCGACGCCACCCGAGGAGGTCGCGCTCGCCGTCACGTGCGGGCTGCCCGTGGTGATCGCGGGGGGCGATCCGACGCCCGACACGGACGCGCTTCTCGACCGTGTCCAGCGCGCGGTCGCCGCCGGAGCGGCGGGGGTCGCGTTCGGGCGCAACGTGTGGGGATCGCCGGATCCCGCAGGGATGGTGCGGCGGCTGCGAGCCGCCGTCCACGGCGCGCCGGCCTGATCGCCCGCCGCGATCAGGCGACGGCGCCGTCGGCGTCCAGCGTGCGCTGGAGCGCCTCGAGCCGGCCTGCGGTGCGGTTGTCCGCAGGCGTGTACGCCACGATGCGCGTACCCAGGCCCGGGTCGAGCCACAGGTAGGTGTAGGACATGCGCAGCAGCCCGACCAGGGGGTGCTGGATGCGCTTGATCGCGTTCTCCGGCCCGCGGATGTCGTGCCGGGCCCACATCTCGGCGAACTCCGGCGACGAGCGGTTGAGCCGCGCGATCAGCCCCTTCCAGGCCGGCTCGGCCACGTGCTCGGCCATCGCCGCCCGGTACTGCGCCACCATGCGGGCGGCGGCCTCGTCCCAGTCGAGCACGGTCCGCCGCCACTCCTGGCAGGTGAAGAGCAGCCACAGGCAGTTGCGATCCTCCCGCGGGAGCGACTCGATGCGCGGGAAGACCGTCGCCCAGACGCGGTTGTAGTCGAGGATGTCGAAGCGCGCGTTGACCGCGAGCGCCGGGTAGGGCTCGAGCCGGCCGAGTACGAGCTCGACGGCGGGGCTCAGCTGTGCGCACCGCGTCTGGGCGTTGCCGTCCGCCGTCCCCGCCAGCGTGAAGAGGTGCGAGCGCTCGAGCTCGTCGAAGCGCAGCGTCCGCGCGATCGCGTCGAGCACCTGCGCCGAGGCGTTGATGTCGCGGCCCTGCTCGAGCCACGTGTACCAGGTGACGCCGACGCCGGCGAGCTGGGCAACCTCCTCGCGCCGCAGGCCCGGCGTGCGCCGGCGCCGGGACGAGATCATGCCGACGCTCTCGGGGGTGATGCGCTCGCGGCGGCTGCGCAAAAACGCCGCCAGCTCGTTGCGGCGGATCTCGTCGTCGGTCGCGGGGAAGATCGGGGTCGCAAGGGTCATGAGGCCAGAATACCTCCGCGTGAGACGGGCAGCCTGGCACCGTTAGTACCAGGATAAACAGACTCTGGTACCAGGTTCGCAAGCGAGCGACAATGCCCCCCATGAACGATCAGAACCACCTCTCACCCGTCGGCCTGGCCACGGTGCTGCTCGGTGCCTTCCTCGCCATCGCCGACGTCTTCATCGTCAACGTCGCGCTGCCCACGATCGATGCGGACCTGCATCCGTCGACGGCAACGCTCCAGCTCGTCGTCGCCGGATACGCCGTCCCCTACGCGCTCATGCTGGTGCTGGGCGGCCGCCTCGGCGACCTGTTCGGACGCCGGCGCCTGTTCATGGCCGGCGTCGCCTCCTTCACCGTGTTCTCGCTCCTGTGCGGCCTCGCGCCGACGGCATCCGTCCTGATCGCGTTCCGCGCGGCCCAGGGCGCGTCGGCGGCGCTCATGGTGCCCCAGGTGCTCGCCACCATCCAGTCCGCCACGCATGGGCAGGAGCGGGCCCGCGCCATCGGCCTCTACGGGGCGACGGCGGGCATCGCGGCGGTCGTCGGCCAGGTGGCCGGCGGGCTCATCGTCGATGCCAACATCGCCGGCGCCGACTGGCGGCCGATCTTCCTCGTCAACGTCCCGGTGGGGATCGTCGCGCTCGCGCTGGCGTGGCGGTCGGTGCCTTCGACCCGCTCCACCGAGCCGGTGCGGATCGACGCGCTCGGTACGGGTCTCCTGGGGGTGGCCGTGCTCGCGCTGCTCCTGCCGCTGACCGAGGGCCGCGCTCTCGGCTGGCCGGTGTGGAGCTGGGCGCTGCTCGCCATGGTGCTGCCGGCCGTGGCCGCGTTCGCGGTGGTCGAGCGGCGGCTCGAGGAGGCAGGACGGCATCCGCTGGTGCCACCCACGCTTCTGCGGCACCGCGGCATGCGCGCCGGCCTCGCGATCGCGGCGCTCTTCTTCGCCGGGTTCGCGGCGTTCCTGTTCGTCGCCGCGATCGCGTTCCAGACGGGCGCCGGGCTGAGCCCGCTGGGATCGGGGCTCGCCCTCGTGCCGCTCGCGGTCTCGTTCCTGGCCGCGTCGCTCGTGAGCGCCGCGCTCACGGCCCGGCTCGGACGCGACGTGATCGCCGTCGGGGCGGCCCTGCAGGCGACCGGCCTGGCCGCGCTCGGGGCCACGCTCTACAGCAACTGGCCGCACGTCGACGCGCTGACGCTGGCGCTGCCGATGGTCGTGGCCGGCTTCGGGCAGGGGCTCATGCTGAGCCCGCTGTTCGGGTTCGTGCTCGCGGGCGTGCCGGCGCACCGAGCCGGTGTCGGCAGCGGGATCCTGACGACGACAGCGCAGGCGGCCCAGGCGATCGGCGTCGGCACGATCGGGAGCCTGTTCCTGTCGGTCTCGGCGGCCCACTCGCTGGGGATGCGCGACTCCTTCGTGCTCGTGCTGACGCTCCAGATCACGATGGCCTTGATGGTCATCGCCGTCACCCGGGGCCTGCCCGACCCGGCCGCCGCCCGCGCCGAGGCCGCCGAGGCCGAGGCGGGCGATGCGGTCGAGGCCGAGGCCACGCTCGTCGAGGCCGCGTAGCCTCAGGTCGATGGTGCCTGGCACCGCGCGGCGGTGCCAGGCACCGGTCTAGGGTGTCCGCATGGCTCTCTACGAGCGGCCGCCGCGGCTCGACGACGGCACGGCGCTCGAGCGCGTCCGGGCGCTCTGCATGGCGCTCCCCGGAGCGGTCGAGCGGCCCAGCCACGGTGCCCCGGCGTTCTTCGTCGGCGGCAAGCGCTCGTTCGTCATGTTCATGGACAACCACCACCACGACGGCCGCCTTGCGCTCTGGTGCGCGGCGGCCGCGGGCGTGCAGGCGGCGGTCGTGGACGCCGATCCGGAGGCCTACTTCGTCCCGCCCTACGTCGGCCATCGCGGCTGGATCGGGGTGCGGCTCGACCGCGGGCTCGACTGGAGCGACGTCGCCGGCGTGATCGAGGACGCGCACGAGGCGGTCGCCCCGGCGTCGTAGTCGTCTACTCGTACTGCAGCGCTTCGAGCACGTTCAGCCGCGCCGCCCGGCGGGCCGGGAAGGCGGCGGCGACCACGCCCGCGATCACGGCGACGATCAGCGAGACGACCACCTGGCCGAGCGGGATCGCGAACACGATCCCCGACGAGCGGAACCCGAGCGAGACCACCCAGGCCAGCACGATGCCGATGACGATCCCCAGGATGCCGCCGATGACGGCCGTGATGACGCTCTCGTAGAGGATCGTCTCGCGCAGCTGGAAGCGGGTCGTCCCGATGGCACGGAGCATGCCGATCTCGCGCGTGCGCTCGAACACCGACAGCGCCAGGGTGTTCACGATCCCGAACAGCGAGATCACCACGCTCATGGCGAGCAGGATGTAGAGCAGGTAGAGCAGCTGGTTGATCTGCTTCGAGAACGAGGCCTTGAACTCGGAGTTCGTCTGCACGTTCACATCCGGGAACGGCTTGAGCGCCGCCCGCACGGCCTTTGTGGTCGCGTCCGCGTTGGCGTCGTCGGCGTAGCGCACGAGCAGCACCTGCGGGTTGTGGTCGGTTGTGAGCTTGGAATACGTCCCCAGCCCCACCATGAACCCGCTGAAGAGGACGGGATCCTTGTACTGGCCGATCTCGTGCAGGGTGACGCGGCGCCCGTCGATGCTCGTCACCTGGAACGTCGATCCGGGCGAGAGGTGATGCGACTTCGCGAACTGCTCCTCGACGAGCGTGTTGTCGCCGCTCAGGCGGCCGAGGAGCGCGTCGGTGCCGCCCTTCTGCCACTGGATCCTGTAGAGGCGCGGCAGCGTCTGGGGGTCGATGCCGTTGGCCTCGTCGGTGCCGCCGTGGCCGATCTTGCACCTGGGTGAAGGCGATCCCGATCGCCGTGTCGACGCCGGGAGTCGTCTGTGCCGCCGTGACCGCGTCCTCGGGCACCGGCACGCCCTGGCTGTGGCTCTGGATGATCAGGTTCGACGTGACGCTCTTGTCGATCGAGCCGAGGAACGACTCCTTGAAGCCGTTGATCAGCACCGAGAAGAAGACGACCAGGCCGATGCCGATCATGAGCGCGGCCGCCGTCACGGCCGTCCGCCCGGTGTTGCGGGTCGTGTTCTCGCGTGCGAGCCGCCCCGACGCCCCGCCGCCGAGGCTGAGCGGCCAGCCGATCGCGCGCGCCAGCGGGCGGATCAGGTAGCGCGACACCATCGCCAGGCCGATGAACGAGAGGATCGCGCCGCCCGCGATGGTGAGCAGGCGCTGCGTCGTCGGGCCCGACCCGGTCACGCCCAGGAAGACCGCCAGGATCCCGGCCAGCAGCGCGACGCCGGCCAGGTACGGGGTGAAGCGGCTGAGCCATGTGCGCGGCAGCACCGCGCCTTCGCGCAGCGCCGCGATCGGCGGCACGCGCGTCGCCCGTCGCGCCGGCGCGAACGACGCCGCCAGGGTGACGCCGACGCCGACCGCGAGCGGCACGATCACGCCCGGCCAGGCGTGCACCGAGATTCCGGCCAGCGGCAGGCCGAAGCCGACCGCCTTGAAGAGCGCGCCGAGCAGCTTCGCGAAGCCGACGCCGGCCAGGATGCCGAGCACCGACGCCGCCAGGCCGACCATGAGCGCCTCGCCGAGCACGGTGGTGAGCACCTGGCGGCGCATGGCGCCGATGGTGCGCAGCATCGCGAACTCGCGCATGCGCTGGGCGACCGTGATCGAGAAGGTGTTGAAGATCACGAAGGCGCCCACGAGCACCGCCGCCCCGGCGAATGCGAGCAGCGCGGGGGTGAAGAACGAGTTGATCGCGCCCGAGATCTCGTCGGTCTGCTCCTTCGCTGCCTCCGTCCCCGTCTGCACCTTCACCCAGTGCGGGAGGGCCGCAGCGATCCGGCGCTTGAGCACCTTCGGTGAGACGCCGGGAGCGCCGTCGACCGAGATCGTGGACGTCTTCCCGACCCGGTCGTACCACTGCTGTGCATCCGCGAACGTGGTTGCGACGACGGTCGCCCCGCCGATCGACGACACGTCGCCGAAGCGGAACACGCCGACGATCGTGACCGGCTGCACGCCGCGGAGCGTCGTCAGCCCGACATGCTGGCCGACGTGGAGATGGTGGTCGTCGGCGAGCTGCTGGATCAGCGCCACCTGTCCGGGGCCCTCCGGGTAGTGGCCGTCGACGAGCGTGTTCTGGTTGAACGGCTTCGGCAGCGTCGAGACGACCAGGTTGGGGGCGCCGCCCTGCGAGGCGACGAACTTGCCGTTCACGACGAGCGACCCGGCGCCCTGGATCTGACCCTCCGCCTTGGCGACGCCCGGGATCTGACGGACGCGCTGGATCAGCGACGCAGGCAGGGGGCCGACCTGGGCCTCGCCGTTGCCGTTCCCGAACGCCGGCCGGCGGCTGAGGTACACGTCCGTGCCGGCGAAGCTCGTGCCGAAGATGTCCGAGAACGCGTTGCGGATCTGATCCGTGATCACGAACGTGCCCGACATCATGGCGGTGCCGAGCAGGATCGCGATCGCGGTCAGGGCCGTGCGAAGCTTGTGGCTCGCCATGCTGCGCAGCGCGTAGCGGGTCATTGCGCGCTGAGCTCGGCCATGATGGCCATGATGTCGCCGGCGTCCTTGCACGGGCGCGTCGCGCACGATCAGCCCGTCGGCCAGGAAGAGCGCGCGGTCGGAGATCGCCGCGGCCCCGGCGTCGTGCGTGACCATCACGGTGGTCTGCTGGTAGGTGTCGACCGCCTCACGCAGCACCGTCAGGATCTCGGTGCCGGTGGCCGAGTCGAGGTTGCCGGTCGGCTCGTCGGCGAAGATCACGGTCGGCCGTGAGACCAGCGCCCGGGCGATCGCCACCCGCTGCTGCTGCCCGCCGGAGAGCTCGGCCGGGCGGTGGCGGCGGCGGTCGCCGAGGCCGACCCGCTCGATGACCGACTCGACCCACTCGGCGTCAGGCTTCGTCCCGGCGATCTGGAGCGGGAGCAGGATGTTCTCCTCGGCCGTGAGCGTCGGCAGCAGGTTGAAGAACTGGAAGATGAACCCGATGTTGTGGCGGCGCAGCAACGTCAGCTTCTTGTCGCTCAGCTCGGCGATCTCGGTGCCGTCGATCGACACGGTTCCGGACGTGGGCCGGTCGAGCCCCGCCAGGATGTGCATGAGCGTCGACTTGCCCGACCCCGACGGGCCCATGACCGCGGCGAACTGGCCGGCGGGGACGTCCAGCGAGACGCCCTTCAGCGCGTCGACCGCAGCATCGCCCTCGCCGTAGCGGCGGGTGACCTCGTTCGCCGTGATGACGCCCATCAGGCCGGCGCGGCCTCTTCGCCGAGCCGGGCGGCCTCGGCGGTGCAGAGGGGCAGGAGCAGGGCGTAGAGCTGGCGGACGCCGTCGTCGGAGAGCGGGCCGCGGTTGCGCGCGACTGCGCGGGCCACCACGTCCTGCTCGCGAGCCGCGTCGAACAGCGGCAGGTCGCTCTTGCGCTTGTGCGCGTGCAGCTCCGCGACGAGTTGCAGGCGGTCGTTCACCGCCTGGAGGACGCCGTCGTCGGCAGCCGAGATCCGCTCCCGGTAGGAGGCGAGCACCGAGTCGTCCATGGGCCGCAGTCTACGAAACGACGACCGTCATCGCGACGGTGCGCGGGTTGCGGTTCCCGCCCTACCGCCATGCGCCGCCCGCTAGGAAACGAGCAGCGCGAGCGCCAGGGCGAGGGCGTTCAGGCTCATGTGGACGCCCATCCCGGGCAGTACCGACCCGGTCTTCTGCCGCACCCACCCGAGCGCGAGCCCGGCGATCGCGACCGGGATCAGGAGCACCGCCAGCCCGTGGGCGATGGCGAAGAGCGCGGTCGTCAGCGGGCAGCGCGTAGCGGCCGAGCGTCGCGAAGCCCAGGCCGCGGAAGACCAGCTCCTCCGCCGCGGGCGCCACGAGCACGAGGCCGACGATGGCGACCGCGAGGACGACCCACTGGTGGGTGCTGCGGGGGTCGTGCGTGGGCGCAATCCCCTGGCGCTGGCTCGCGTGCAGCACCGGTTCGAGGACGAGGTTGGACACGACGATCACCCCGAGCGCCCCCAGGCAGAGGCGGATGGCCGGCCGGAGCGGGGTGCGCACGATCGCGAGCGTCCGGGCGACCGGGCGCCGCGACGCCCGGGCGGCGAACAGCACGTAGCCGATCAGGACGACGTCCACGGCGACGGTGCCGACGATCGCCGAGGCGTTGTAGACGGCGTTCTTCGACGTGGAGCTCGAGGTGAACGCCGCGGCGACGAAGTTGGCGATGAAGAGCAGGGCGGGCGCGGCCATCCACCACGGTGACAGGCGGGGGGCCGGCTCGTCGGTCAACGAAGCGCCTGCTCCAGGTCCCCGATCAGGTCGTCCACGTGCTCGCATCCGACCGTCAGGCGGAGATCGCCCTCGGCGATGCCCGCCTCGGCCAGCTCGGCCGCCGAGAGCTGGCGATGGCTCGTCGAGGCCGGGTGTGAGATGCAGGTCTCCAGGCCGCCGAGGCTGGTCGCACGCATGCACAGCTCGACGCGGTCCATGACCGCCTCGCCGCCGGGCCGGCCGCCCTCGACCTCGAAGCTCATGAGCCCGCCGAAGATGTCCAGGATGCGGCGGGCGACGTCGTGGGACGGGTGCGAGGGCAGGCCGGGGTAGAGCACCCGCCGCACCCGCGGGTGGCCCTCGAGGAAGGTGGCGATCGCCATCGCGTTCTCAGACGCCCGCTCGACCCGCAGGTGCAGCGTGCGGATCCCCCGGCGCACGAGCCAGGCGGAGTCGGGGGCGAGCGTGGCGCCCAGGTCGAGCGAGCGCTCCGCGAGGCTGCCGATCAGCTCGGCCGAGCCCGCCGCCACGCCGGCGAGGACGTCGGAGTGGCCGTTCAGGTACTTGGTGGCCGAGTGGAAGACGAGATCGGCGCCGTGCTCGAGCGGCCGGCAGCCGATCGGCGTCGCGATCGTGTTGTCGACGACGAGCCGGGCCCCGGCCGCGTGCACGACCTCGGCGACGGCGGGGATGTCCGCCACCGCCAGCGAGGGATTCGAGACGGTCTCGCAGACGACGAGGGCGGCGCCCTCGGCGGCCCGCCGCAGCGCGTCCATGTCGCCGATGTCGACCAGGCGCCCGTCCGGCCGGGCCGTCGCCATGTGGTGGGTCTGGCCGTAGATCTGGGTGGCGGCGACCATGCCCGCTCCGGGCGGCGCGAGCTCGGCGACCGCGGCGGAGAGCGCGCCCATGCCGGAGGCAAAGCACAACCCCGCGTCCGCGCCCTCGAGCTCGGCGACGACGGCGCCCAGCTCGTCGGTGGAGGGGTTGCGGATCCGCGTGTAGAGATAGCCGCGGCCGGGGTCGCCCATGACGTCGGCGAACTCGTCGGCGTCCACGAACTCGTAGATCACCGACCGGTGCACGGGCGCGATCACGGGCACGCCGGCGAGCGCCGGCAGCCGGCCGGCGTGGATGGCCGCGGTTGCGGCCGCGCGACGGTGAGAGTCGGTCACAGCAGGTCGAGCACGTCGGTCAGCGCGCTGATCGTATCCGCCGCGGCCGCGCCCCCGCCACGATGGACGATGCGCACGTCGATGCCGGCCGCGCGCGCGCCGGCGCCGTCGGTCTCCTCGGTGTCGCCCACGTGGAGGGCCTGCCCGGGGGCGACCCCGAGCGCCTCCAGGGCGAGGTGGAAGATGCCCGGATCGGGCTTCGACGACCCGCCGGCCGCGGAGGTGAAGACGTGCGCCACCTCGATCCCCGCGGCGGCGAGCGCCTCGGGCAGCGAGCAGTCCCAGTTCGACACGACGGCAACGCCGACGCCGGCGTCCGCCAGCCCGGCCAGTAGCGGCGCCACGTCGGCGTACGCGCGGAAGGCGATCGAGTCGACGAGCAGCTCAGCGGCCGCGGCCGGATCGGCGTCGATGCCGAGCTCGCCGAGCACGATCGCGGCGCACCGCGTCCGCAGCGCGGCCAGCGTGGCGGCGTCGGCGCCCTCGTGGCAGTGGTCGGCGTAGTAGGTCATCTCGGCCCGGAAGGCGCGCTCGGCGTCGTCGGCCGAGATCTCGGCGCCGAGGTGGCGACGCACCGAACCGCGCAGCCGGACGAAGGGCTGGTCGATGTCGATCAGCGTGCCGAAGGCGTCCAGGAGGACGGCGTCGTAGCGGCTCACGGGATCTGCAGGGAGGGGTGCAGCAGGCGCGCCAGGTCACGCACCTGGGTGACGACCCGGGGGCCCGTGTCGGTGAGGGCAGCGCCGTCGACGAGCGAGAAGCGGCGCCGGCGCACGGCCGGCAGGTCGCGCGTCGCCTTGCTGGCGCGCAGGCCGGCGAGGGTCACGCCGCGGCCGGAGACCGCCAGGTACGCCTGCGGCGCTGCCGCCCGCAGGCGCGAGAGCGGGAAGGGCTTGCCCGCGACGGCGTCGGAGGCGACGTTGGCGCCACCGGCGAGCGCGATCAGCCGGGCCGCGATCCCGGTCGGGTCGATCGTGTAGAAGAAGCCCTCGTCGACGAAGACGGGCACGGGCGCGCCGGAGCCGATGGCCGTCTTCACGGCGCGCAGCTGGGCTTGCATCCGGCTCACGAGGGCGGCCCCCGCGGCGGCGTTGCCGGTCATCGCCCCGACCTGGTCGACGTCGTGCTCGATATCCGGGATCGTGTCCCGGCCGGCGACGTAGACCGGGGCGCCGACGCCACGCTGGATCGCCGCGGCCGCGGCGGCCGACGTCCCGTTCGGCATGAGGACGAGGTCGGGGTGCAGCGCGCGCAGCCGGGCGATGCTGGGCGCCCCGTCGCCGCTGGTCGCGTGCGGCAGCCGCATCGCCGCGGCCGGATACTGCTCGCTCCCGCTCCCCGCCACCACCAGCTGTCCGGCGCCGACGGCGAACGCCGACTCGGTCAGGCCGGCGTCGAGCGAGACCACCCGCCGCGGCTGCGTCTCCACCGTCACGCGGCGGCCGGTGCCGTCGGTGACGGCCTGAGGGAACGATGGCAGGGAGCCGATCGGCTCCGGCTTGAACCCGCATCCGGTGGCCACGAGCAGCGGGATGAGCACGGCCAGCAGGCGGAGTCGGCGCACGACCGCGAGATTCTAGTGGGCCTTCTCGTGATGTTGGTCTGGAGATGGCGAGCGAAAACCGAGCGATGCAAGGACGCAGGGAGCGTCAATACCGGTGTTGTATTGGCGCGACCGAGGACGCCGCAGCGCGACGGTTTGCAGCCGCCAGAACGGGTCAGACATTGCGAGGAGGCTCACTAAACTCCACCCATGCCGACGCGGCTCAGCCTGCTCTGGGGGATCACGGCCGTGCTCGCCGCGGCGGTGCTCGTCTACGGGCCGGCCGAGCTCGCCCGCCGCGCCACCGGGCCCGGCGAGCCGGTCAGCTTCCTCACCCAGCCCCAGCAGGGCTGGCGGTTCATGCTCGACGCGCTGGACTCCATCGGCTCGGCGCAGGCAGGGTCGCCGGGCCGGGCGAAGGCGCTCGCGGTGCGCGCGTTCGCGGGCACGGCCGTGCTGCCGGTGCGCGTCGACCTGCTGTACGTGCCCGACCTGCGCGTCCCCGTCGGGGCAGGGAGGCCGCCGCTCGTGGCGAAGGCGAAGCTTGTGTGGAGAGTCTCGGGGCAGACACGTCCCGGCGGCCGCGTGCGCACCGTCGGCCTGCTGGACTTCGTCACCGGCCGGCTGACGTACCGGGCCGGGGCCGCCGCATGAGCAACCACCAGGCAATCGCGCTCGGGGTCCTCGCCGTCGCGCTGGTCCTGATCATCATCGTCGACCAGGTCATGCAGCGCATGGGCTCCCGTGTGGTGGCCCACCTGCCCGTCGCCGACCAGGCCGTGTTCACCACTCGCTACCGGCTGCTGCGGCGCACGTCGGAGGCCGTGATCATCCTGATCGCCGCGATCATCGTGCTCTGGTCGTTCGACTCCACGCGCTCGGCGGCGCAGACCGTGCTGGCGTCGTCCGCGGTGCTCGGATTGGTAGTCGGCTTCGCCGCGCGGTCGACCCTGGCAAACTTCGTGGCCGGGGTGATGATCGCGATCAACCAACCGGTGCGGCTCGGCGACAGGATCAGCATCGCCGACGTCGAGGGAACGGTCGAGGACATCGGCCTCGCCTACACACGCCTGCGCACGCCCGACAACCGGCGGGTGCTGATCCCCAACGAGGAGCTCGCCAACTCGCGCGTGACGAACATGACCATCGTCGACCCTGTCTCGCTCGCCCAGGCCCGGCTGACGCTGCCGCCGACGGCCGACCCTGCCCGCGTGCGGGCGATCCTCGACGAGCAGGCCGACGCCATCCCCGGCCGCGTCGCCGACCGGCCCGGGCCGGGCACCGCGGTCGCCGAGGTCACGGCCGAGGGCACCACCTACACCGTCGGGGTCTGGATGCCCGACGCCACCCAGGCCGCCGCCGCAGCCGCGGCGCTGCGCGCGGGGTGCCTGACGCGGCTGCACGAGGAAGGCATCGTCGCCGAGGTCGCCGAGGAGGTGGCGACCCCGTGAACGGGCCTCCCGTCCAGCCGCCGCGGAGCCACTACGACGACGTCCTCGGTCACATCGGCGCCCGCCGCCGAAAGCGCCGCGCCCAGGAGCGCCGCCGCGGCCGCCGGTCGCTGGTCGCGACTGCGCTCATCGCGATCGCGATCGGCATCGTCGTGGTCGTCGTCGCCGGCGGCGTGGGGGCGACCGTGGCCGTCTCGAACGTGCTGAAGGGCGTCGACCTGAAGACGATGAAGCCCAACTACCCGGGCGTGACGACGAAGATCTACGACCGCAACGGCCATCTCCTGGCCCAGATCCCGTCGCTCCAGAACCGCACCCCGGTGCCGTTCAACCAGATCTCGAAGTGGCTCAAGATCGGGACGGTGGACGTCGAGGACAAGCGCTTCTACGAACACGGCGGCGTCGATTACCAGGGCATCGCCCGTGCATTCCTCGACGACCTCGAGGCCGGCCACGTCGTCCAGGGCGCGTCGACGATCGAGCAGCAGCTCGTGCGCAACCTGTACCTGACCGACACGCAGACGCTCGACCGCAAGCTCAAGGAGGCGTGGCTCGCCATCCAGATGGCCGAGCACTGGTCGAAGGACAAGATCCTCGGCACCTACCTGAACGTGATCTCCTACGGCGGCGTCACCTACGGCTGTGAGGCGGCGGCCGAGACGTACTTCAACGAGCACTGCTCGCAGCTCAACATCCGCCAGGCGGCGCTGATCGCCGGCCTGCCCCAGTCGCCCACCGAGTACAACCCGCGCACGCACCCCGACGCCGCCCGGGCGCGGCGCGACCAGGTGCTCGCGGCGATGTTCGACCAGGGCCACATCACGTCGGCCCAGTACGAGCATGCCGTCAGCCTCGGCCTGGGCCTGCGGCCGCCGAAGCAGTTCACGCGCGTGCGCCAGCCCTACTTCGTCCAGTACGTGCGCGAGCTGCTCGCGGAGCGCTACGGCACGCCGGCGCTCCAGAGCGGCGGCCTCAAGGTGACGACGACAATCGATCCGAACCTGCAGTCGGCGGCGCACCAGGCGATGGCGGAGGAGCTGAACTTCGCCGGACATCCGGCGTCGGCGCTCGTCGCGATCGACCCGCGCACCGGCGAGATCCTGGCAATGCAGTCGTCGACCGACTACAGCCAGAGCAAGTACAACCTGGCCGTGCAGTCGCGCCGCCAGGCCGGCTCGACGTTCAAGTCGTACGGCCTGCTGGCCGCGATGATCGACGACGGGATCGACCCCAACACGACGATGTACTCGACCGCGCCGCTCGTGAACCAGCCGATCGTGCCCTTCCCGTCGACGCCGAACGACTACTGGACGGTTGAGAACGCGGAGCCGGCGAGCTCCGCCGTGCTGCCGCTGTCGACGGCCCTCGAACAATCGGTGAACGCCGTGTTCGCGCGCCTCTCGATCGACATCGGCGCCGACAAGGTGGCCGCGATGGCGTACAAGCTCGGCATCCCGAAGTCCGACCACCTGCCGGAGACGCCCTCGGTGATCCTGGGCGCGGGCGGCGTCTCGCCGCTCGACATGACCCACGCCTACGCCACCATCGCGGACATGGGCGTGCGCCGGCCGATGCTGGCGTTCACGAAGGTGGTGCCGTTCAACGGCAAGCCGGTCGTCACCCGGCCCGCGCAGAACAAGGGTCATCGCGTGCTCCCCGACGGCGCCCCGTGGCAGCTGACGCAGTACCTGGACACGAACGTGCATTCGTGCTGCACCGGCACGAACGCAAACGTCGAGATCTCCGGCCTGCCCTACCGCGCCCAGGCCGGCAAGACGGGCACGACCGACAACCACACCGACGCCTGGTTCTGCGGCTACACGCCCAACCTGGCGGCGTGTGTGTGGGTCGGCTACCCCAGCGGCGAGGTCTCGATGTCAGACCTCGGCGGCACGATCCCCGGCCCGGCGTTCGGCGGCGGCTACCCGGCCACGATCTGGCGCCTGTTCGCCGCGGCCGCGTTCCAGTCCGAGCCGGGCAAGTTCCCGCCGACGCCGTGGGAGACGCAGCCGCTGAACCCGGTGCAGTACCGGCCGTTCACGTCGCAGTTCAGCCTGCCCACCACGACCACCAAGACGAAGAAGCATGGCGGCGGCTCGTCGGCGGGCGGCGGCAGCGGTGGCTTCACCTCGACGGGCGGCACGACCGGCACCACCGGGACGAACCCACCGCCGACGAGCACGACGACCCCTCCGCCGCCGACCAGCACCCCACCGCCCACCACCTGATGTCGGTCGGCTCGCGCAGGGATGTGCAGGCGCTGTTGGCTGCGGGACGCGTGGTGACCGAGGCGCTCGCCCGCATGCGCGCCCTGGTGCGCCCGGGCGCGACCACGGCGGAGCTCGACCGGGCGGCGGCCGAGGTCTTCGCCCGCCACGGCGCACGGTCGGCGCCGCAGCTCGCCTACGACTTCCCCGGCGTCACGTGCATCAGCGTGAACGACGAGGCCGTGCACGGCATCCCCGGATCGCGCCGGATCGCGCCCGGCGACCTGGTCAAGCTCGACGTGACGGCCGAGCTGCGCGGCTACATGGCCGACGCGGCGGTCACGGTGCCCGTGCCGCCGGTGGCGCCCGAGGACGGCGAGCTCTGCGCCGCCGCCGACGCCGGCCTGCGGGCGGGGATCGCCGTCGCCCGGGCCGGGTCGACGACGGGCGCCGTCGGCGCGGCCGTCGAGGCCGAGGTCGAGCGGCGCGGCTTCCGCGTGCTGCGCGAGCTGGCCGGGCACGGCATCGGCCGGGCGATCCACGAGCCGCCGAGCGTGCCCAACTTCGGTATCGCCGGGCAGGGCGCCCCGCTCACCGACGGGCTCGTCATCACGATCGAGCCGATCATCTCGACCCGCACCCGCTCGACCCGGCCCGCCGGCGACGGCTGGACGGTGGCGACGGCCGACGGCCGCCGCTCGGCCCACGTCGAGCACACGATCATCGTCCGTCGCGGCCGGCCGCTCGTCCTGACCGCCTGACCCGCCAAACGGGGTCAGACCCCTTTTGGCGGGCAGGTAGCATGCGGACGTGGCCCGAGACGTCGCGCACCCGCCCGGCCAGGGCTCGGAGCTGCTCCGGCCCGCGGAGGCGCTCAGGCTGATCCTGGAGCACGCGCCGGCGCTCTCCGTCGAGGAGGTCGCGGTCTCGGCCGACCTGACCGGGCGTGTGCTCGCCGCCGACGTCCGCGCCGCCGTGAGCCTGCCGCCGTTCGACACCTCGGCCATGGACGGCTACACGGTGCGGGCCGCCGATCTGCGGAACGGCGGCGTGCCGATCGCGTTCCGGCTCGGGGCCGGCGACCGTCCCCGGCCGCTCCCGCCCGGTGCCGCGGCCGGGATCGCCACCGGCGCGCCGCTGCCGGAGGGGGCCGACGCCGTCGTTCCCGTCGAGAACGCCCGCGAGGAGGATGGCAAGCTGGTGGCCGAGCCGCCCGCCGTCGGCGCCCACATCCGCGAGCGCGGCGGCGACGCACGCGAGGGCGACCTGGTCGGCGCCGCGGGGACGCGGCTCACCCCGGCGCTCCTGGCCGCGATCTCGGCGACCGGCGTGGGTACGGTGACGGTGTCACGGCGGCCGCGCCTGGCGGCCCTCGCCACCGGCAGCGAGCTCGTCCGGGCCGGGCAGCCGCTCGAGCCAGGCCAGATCTACGAGTCGAACCTGACCTCGATCGTCGCCCAGGCCCGCACGGCCGGCGCCGATGTCGTCGCCGCGAGCACGGTCGCCGACGACAGCGACGCCACCCGGGAGGCGTTCGCGCGTGCGATCGCCGCGGCCGACGTGGTCGTCTCGTCCGGCGGCGTCTCGGTCGGGCCGCACGACCACGTCAAGCCGGCGATGGCGGCGCTCGGCGTGCGCGAGGTGTTCTGGCGGCTCGCGCACAAGCCCGGCAAGCCGCTCTGGTTCGGCGTGGCGGAGAACGGCGCGCTCGTCTTCGGCCTGCCCGGGAACCCGGTCTCGAGCCTGGTCTGCTTCGAGCTCTTCCTGCGCCCGCCGCTGGCTGCGATGCAGCACGGCCGCGCGCCGGAGCGCCCGGTCGCGCGACTCGCCGAGCCGGTGCAGCGGCTGCGCGTGCGCGATCACGCCGTCCGGTGTCGTCTCTCCGCCTCGGCGGAGGGCATGCAGCTGCACCCGCTGGGGCCGCAGGACTCGCACCTGATCGTCCACGCCGCCGGCGCGGACGCGATCGCGCTCATCGACGCCGGCGACGGCGAGGCGGCGGCCGGCGACGTGGTCGAGTACGTGCCGATCCGCTGAGGAGGGCTCACGGGTGCCAGGCACCGGACGGTGCCTGGCACCGGTCCCGTCTCGGGACGTCAGCCAGGCAGCGCGACGGTGGCGCCGCCCTTGAGCGTCGCCGACATGCCGCGTGCGTAGACGATCCAGCGGTGCGACGAGGAGTAGAGCGGGTGGCAGGCCGAGAGCACCAGCCGCTCGTAGCCCTGCGGGCGGATGATCTTCCAGTCGTTGTTCGGCACCACCTGGTGGTACTGGACGCGGTAGTGGAACGTCGCGTACGGCATCTGCAGCGTGATCCAGTCGCCGTTCCTGATGTCGTTGATGTGCCGGAACCACGCGCCGAAGGTGGTGCGGTGGCCGGCGATGGCAACGGTCGTGCCCTGGCCCGGGAAGTGCGTGTTCGTGTAGTGCCCGGGGCCCTGGCTGAGATCGTGGAGCCAGTCGGTGCCCTGGACCACCACCACGCTCAGGCCGATGCGGCCGATCGTGAGCCGGCCGAACGGCTGGCCGCCCTTGACCTCGTGGGAGAACCGGACCGCGTCCTCGCGCAGCACCCGCAGCTCCGTGGCGCGCGTCCGCGCGTCCGCCTGTCCGTGGGCCTGGATCGCGGCCGCGACGGCCGGGTCCGCCGACCAGTCGTGGATCTCCCCGTTGAGCTTCGACGAGAGCTCGTGCTGGCGCCAGTCGGCGTAGAGGGCGGTGATCGGGTCGCCCCAGAAGAGGATCACGCCCGCGTAGACGATCACGACCGCGCCCACGATCATGAGGATCGTGCCGAACCGGTGCACGCCGCGCCGGCGGCGGCTGCCGCTCCCCGCGGGCGGCTCCGGCTCCGTGCCCTCGGCCACGTCCTTGTCGGTGCCGGTGGTGGCCATCTGTCTCTGTTATAGCGGTATGCGCGGCCCGCCGCCGCGAACGGGCGCATGCGGCGCGGCGTAGCGGCCGGCCACCAGCGACCCCAGCTGCGCGGCCGCGGCCGCGGAGAGCGCGAAGCAGACCGAGACCGCCGGGGCGAGGTAGCCGCTCGCCGTCATGGCGATCAGCGCCCGGAACGTGTCCGTGCCGAGCCCCTGCGCCGTCCACATCTCGATGACCAGCGCGACCGGGCCGATGAACCCGATCAGGTAGACGAGCAGCAGGAAGCGCCGGCCCGAACGGGCCGCGGCCGGGAGGTAGAGCCAGATGTGGGCCGCCGGCAGCACCACCACGAGCGCGAACGGGTTCACGGCGGTGAGCAGGAGCGCCGCCAGCATCAGACCGAGCAGCCCTCCGGCGAGGCCGCCGATGCGCTCCTCGCCCGTCGTCGTCACGACGCGCAGGAGCCGCGGGCGCGTGACGAACCGCCAGAACAGGAGGCCGACGCCGGCCGCCATCAGGATGCCGGTGGTCGTCGCGCCGGTGCGACCGGGAAGCGGCGGTACGGCCGTGCCCGGCAGCAGCCGGCCGGGGGCGGCGGCGATCAGCCACAGCGCCGCCAGGGTCACGAACCAGGCGGCGGCACGCCACGCGAACGCGATCAGGCCGGGCGCGAGCGCCACCCGCCGCCGCCGCAGCCGGGCCACGAGGTCGAGCACGCAGGCGACGAAGGGCGCGACGAGAATCGCCATCGCTGCCTCGGCCAGCCATCCCCGCATCACCTTCCCGGACAGCAGCAGCACGGGCGAGCCGTCGCGCTCGATCGTCGGGGCGCTGTCGAGCTCGGCGACGAGGTTCGCGACGGTCGTCCCCACCCGGCCCAGCTGGCCGGTGTCGAGCTCGGACAGCGGCCCGGTGGCGGCGTGGCCGCGCTCGGCGCTGATCGCGAGCGCGGAGATGCTGTGGGCGAGGAGCGTGCCCTGCTCGCCGGGCGCGTAGGGGACGCCGTAGCCGGAGAGCTGGTCGTAGGCGCCGGGGATGCCGGCAGGGCTGCCGTACCAGGTCGAGACGGACTGCCGCGCGGCGGCGTAGAGCGTCGGCGACACCCCCCGTGGCGTGCCCGGGCGGGTCACGATCCGCAGGGGCGTGCCCGCGGCACCGGCCGCGTCGTCGATCACGATCGCCGCCACGATCCGCGACGCGGGCGGCCAGCGGGTGGCGAGCGCCGTCGCCCCCTGGCCGCCGGTCGTGCCGCCGTCGGTCGAGACGAGCGCGATGCCGCGGTCGTGGGGGACGCTCCGGAGCACGCGCGCCAGCTCGACGAGGATGCCGGTCCCGGCCAGGTCGGAGGCCGACGACCCGTCGCGGTGCACGATCACGGCCACGATCTCGCGGGAGTGCCCCGGCCGGTAGGCGATCACGTTGGTCATCGGCACCGGCTGGGACTGCCAGGGCAGGTCGGTGGCGAAGACGATGCGATGAGGGCTCCGGTCGAACGGCTTCAGGTTCGTCTCGACCCAGTCGGCCGCCGCCAGCTCGCCGGCGCTCCCGGGCTCGCAGCAGGCGCCGTGGCTGTCGCGCTCGGCGGTCGCGAGCCGGCCCGTCAGGTTGCCGGCCGCGGTGCCGCTGAACTGGAGCGGAGACGGCGGTGGCAGCGGGGCCGCCGGCTGGTAGAGCGTGAGCAGCGCGACCAGCGGCACGAGCAGGGAGACCCCGAGCAGGAGCGCGTGGAGCGGCCACGACACGAGCGGTCGGTGCGGCCCGCGCCGGACGGGCCTTCTGCGTGCGGGAGCAGCCACCGAAGCGGCGGTTATAGCACACGCGACGGGCCGCAGTAGGGATGCCGTGGACAGGGTCGCGTACGATTCGCGGAGACATGCAGACCGAGGCGACAATCATGCTCGTGGACGACGAGGAGTCGATCCAGAAGCTGCTCACCTATCCGCTCCAGCGCGAGGGATATCGGGTGGTGCAGGCGCGCGACGGCGAGGAGGCGCTGCGGCGGTTCGCGGAGCAGCCCGTCGACCTGGTCGTGCTGGACGTGATGCTGCCGCGCGTCGACGGCCTCGAGGTGTGCCGGCGGCTGCGCACCGACTCCGCCGTCCCGATCATCATGCTGACCGCCCGCGACGACGAGGTGGACAAGGTGCTCGGCCTCGAGCTCGGCGCCGACGACTACATCACGAAGCCGTTCTCGATCCGCGAGTTCCGCAGCCGCATCCGGGCGGTGCTGCGGCGGGCGACGCTCGTGGCGGAGCGGCGCGAGCAGTCCGAGGGGGCGATCGTCGCCGACGGGCTCGCCATCGACCCGGCCAAGCGGACGGTGACCGTCGCCGGCGCGCCCGTGCAGCTCACCTACGTCGAGTTCGAGGTGCTGCACACGCTCGCGCCTCCACCCGGGCCGCGTCTACACCCGCCAGGCGCTGCTCGAGGCGGTCTGGGGCGACTCGGCCTACCGCGAGCCGCGCACGATCGACGTCCACATCCGCCACCTGCGCGAGAAGATCGAGCCCGACCCGCGCGAGCCCGTCTACATCTTCACCGTGCGCGGCGTCGGCTACCGCTTCCGCGACATGGCCTGAGGCACCGTGAGCGCGCTACGGTCGCTGCGGCTCCGGCTGGTGGTGGTGCTCACCGGGGTGGTCGCGTGTGCGATGGGCGTCGTCTTCCTCTACGTCGTCCCCAGCCTGCGCCAGAACCTGATCTCGGACCGGCAGGCGCACCTGGAGGTGATCGCCCGGGGCCAGCAGAACGCTCCCGGCCTGACGCAGGCCTTCAGCAGCGGTACGCACATCCACCGGGCGCTGCAACACGCCGCGCACATCGCCAACGGATCCGCCAGCGCATACATGCGGACGCCGGACGGCGAGCTCGTGCCGGCGCCGGGGCCGCCGGGGCCCGTGCTCCCGCCCGGCAGCCGCATCGTCCGCACCGCCCTGCACGGCGGGATCGGCCACGGCCGCACGCCGGGGCGGCGGCGTCGTCGTGGCGTTCCCGATCAACGGCCACGACGGCGTGGTCATGCTCTCGCAGGGGGTCGGCGACGTGAACACGGCCGCCACGCTGGTCGAGCGCCGCATCCTGATCGCGACGGCGCTCGCGCTCGCCGTCGCCACGGTGGTCGGATGGGGCCTCGCGCTGGCGGTCTCGCGGCGCCTCGGCAAGCTCGAGTCCGCGTCGAGCCGTATCGCCGCCGGCCGCTTCGACCAGCCCATCGGCGACGACACCCCGGACGAGCTCGGCCGCCTGGCCCGCTCGTTCGACATGATGCAGGAGCGACTGGCCCAGGTCGACCGGGCCCGCAAGGACTTCATCGCCAACGCCTCGCACGAGCTGCGCACGCCCCTCTTCTCGCTGGGCGGATTCCTGGAGCTGCTGGCGGAGGAGGACCTCGACCCGGCCACGCGCGAGGAGTTCGTGCTGACGATGGGCGAGCAGGTGTCGCGGCTGACGAAGCTCGCCACCGACCTGCTCGACCTGTCCCGGCTCGATTCGGGCGCCGTCGAGGTCGGCAGCGAGCCGGTCGACCTGGCGGCCGCCGCCCGCGGCCTCGTGCGCGAGTTCCGCGGCCTTGCCGCCCGCCACGGCAGCCGGGTGGTGCTGGCACGCCCGCCCCGCGGACTGCCGCACGGGATCGGCGACGAGCAGCGGGTGCAGCAGATCGGGCGGGTGCTCGTCGACAACGCCGTTCGCCACAACCCCGAGGGCACCCAGGTGCGCGTCGTCGTGGGCGCCGACGACGGCCACGTCACGCTGACCGTCTCCGACGACGGCCCCGGGATCGACGCCGACTCGCAGCGGCATCTGTTCGAGCGCTTCTGGCGCGGGCCGCAGGGGAGCGCCTCGGGGAGCGGCCTCGGCCTCGCGATCGCGGGCGAGCTGGCACAGCGCATGGGCGGCGAGATCGCCGTCGCATCCGGCGAGGGCGGCTCGAGCTTCGCCCTGCGGCTCCCGGCCGATGGAGTGGGCGGCGACCGCTGATGTTGCTAAGTTTTCGCGCGGCATGCAGAAGGTCAACGTCGGGCACAAGTCGCTTGCCGACTACAACTCGCTGATCGGGCGGACGCTCGCCGAGGAGATCCGGCGGCTGGCGGAGCCGATGCAGGGCAAACGCATCCTGCACCTGTCCGCGACGGCGTTCGGCGGCGGCGTCGCCGAGATCCAGTACACGCTGATCCCGCTCATGATCGACGCCGGCCTCGACGCCGAGTGGCGCGTGATCGACGGCCGCGAGGAGTTCTACGACGTCACGAAGACGATGCACAACGCCCTCCAGGGGGACGAGAAGGGCATCACCGACCATCAGAAGGCGATCTTCGAGGGCTACAACAAGATGAACGCCGACGCCCTCACCGACGCGCGACGAGTGGGACGTGATCGTCGTTCACGACCCCCAGCCGGTGGCCATGCGCGAGTACCTCACGACCACCCGGCCGAAGTGGGTATGGCGCTGCCACATCGACCTCTCGACGCCGAACGCCGAGGTGCTCGATTTCATCTCGCCCCGCCTGAGCGCCTACGACGCCTGCATCTTCCACATGCCGGCGTACGTGCCGCCGCGGCGCCGGCATCGGCGAGGCGGTGATCTGGCCGCCCGGCGATCGACCCGCTGGCGCCCGAAGAACATGGCTCTGTCGAGCGACGACGCCGCCTACATCGTCGACCAGTTCGGCATCGACGTCAGCCGGCCGCTGCTCCTGCAGGTGTCGCGCTTCGACCCCTGGAAGGACCCGATGGGCGTGATCGACGCCTACCGGACGGTCAAGGAGACCCATCGCGACGTCCAGCTCGCGCTGGTCGGGTCGATGGCCCACGACGACCCCGAGGGCTGGGATTTCTGGAACACCACTCGCGACTACTGCGAGGAGGATCCGGACATCTACATGTTCTCGAACCTGAACAACGTCGGCGCGGTCGAGGTGAACGCCTTCCAGGTCTTCGCGGAGGTGTGCATCCAGAAGTCGATCCGTGAGGGGTTCGGCCTGACCGTGTCGGAGGCGCTCTGGAAGGCGCGGCCGACGATCGGCGGAAACGTCGGCGGCATCGTCGCCCAGATCACCGACGGCGAGACCGGCTACCTCGTCTCCTCGGCCGAGGAGTGCGCCGAGCGGGTGCTCCAGGTGCTCGCCGATCCGCAGGCGACGCGCGAGATGACCCGCCGGGCCAAGGAGCACGTGCGCCGCCGCTTCCTCACCCCGCGGCTCCTGCGCGACTGGCTCGCGCTCATGCACCGCATGGCCGGCGACGGCGACCAGGCCGAGCTCGAGATCATCTCCGCGTAGCCGCTCCTGCGAGGCTAGGGTGCGGGGGATGGCCGACCAGCCGCTGCTGATCGTCTCGAACCGCGGGCCGTGCCGGTTCACGCGCGCGGCGGGCGGGGAGATCGTGGCATTGCGAGGCGGCGGCGGGCTCGTGACCGCCCTGAGCGGCCTGGCGGCGGTGCGGCCGGTGACCTGGATCGCGAGCGCCCTCTCGGACGAGGACGCCGAGGTGGCCGAGCGCGGCCCCTACCGCGACGGCGACCTGACCGTCCGCCTGGTGGTGCACGACCGCGAGGAGTACGACCGCTACTACAACGTCTTCGCGAACCCGACGCTGTGGTTCATCCACCACTACCTGTGGGGGCTCGCCACCGAGCCGTCGGTCGACCGCAACGTGCGCCTGGCCTGGGACGCCGGCTACGTGCCCGTGAACCTGCGCTTCGCCGATGCCGTCGTCGCCGAGCTCGAGGCCGCGGAGGGCGAGCCGCCGCCGGTCATGCTGCAGGACTACCACCTGTTCGTCGCCCCGGCGGCCATCCGCGAGCGCGTTCCGGACGCCGTCATCCAGCACTTCACGCACATCCCCTGGCCGATGCCGGACTACTGGCGGATCCTGCCGCCGGACATCCGCCGCACGATCCACGAGTCGATGCTCGCGTGCGACGTGGTCGGCCTGCACACGGCGCGCTACGTCGGCAACTTCCTGGCCTCGGTGGCCCAGTTCACCGACGCCCGCGTCGACCACGAGGCGGCGACGGTGTATTTCCGCGGCCGGACGGTGCGGGTCACCAGCCGCCCGATCTCGGTCGATCCCGAGGAGTTCGACCGCCTGGCGGCCACCGACGCGGTGCTGGCGGAGCGCGAGGAGCTGCAGGCGTGGCGGCCGGAGAAGGTGGTGCTGCGGGTCGACCGCACCGACCCGTCCAAGAACGTCGTCCGCGGGCTCCAGGCGTTCGAGCTGTTCCTGTCGGATCATCCGGAGTGGGAGGGCCGGGTGACCATGCTCGCGAAGCTCGATCCCTCCCGCCAGGACATCCCCGAGTACGCCGAGTACCTGGGCGCCATCCAGCGCGCCGCCCGGACGGTGAACGACCGCTTCTACGCGACCGGCGACTGGCAGGCCGTCGACCTGCGCATCTCCGACAACTTCGCGGAGGCCGTCGCCGCCTACACGGAGTACGACGTCCTGCTCGTGAACGCGATCTTCGACGGCATGAACCTGATCGCGAAGGAGGCGCCGCTCGTGAACGACCGCGACGGAGTGCTGATCCTGTCCGAGAACGCCGGCGCCGACCCCGAGCTGGGCGAGTACGCGCTGACCGTGAACCCGTTCGACATTCAGGAGCAGGCCGACGCGATCCACACGGCGCTCATGATGCCCGCCGACGAGCGGCGCCGCCGCATCGCCGGATCTGCGGGCGCAGGTGCGCGAGCACGACATCGCCCACTGGGTGGAGGCGCTCATGGACGACCTGGCCCACGCCCGCCCCGAGGCGGTGGAGCGGTGAGCGCCGTCGTGCAGGTGCCGTGGTGCAGCCAGTTCCACGGAGCCGGCATGGAGGAGGGGCCGCCCGCCGTCGCCGCGGCGCTCGCCGCGGAGGGCGTCTCGACGGTCGAGCTGGACATGGGGGTCGCGCCGGAGGATGCGCTCACCGCCGGGCTGCCGGGCATCCAGGCGGCGGTCACCGGCGCCGGGCCGCGACCCGCTCGTCGCTGCTCGGCGAGTGCACGCTCGCGCCCGCGGTCGTCGCCGGCCTGCGCGCCGGCCACCCCGACCTCGTGCTCGTCTGGGTCGATGCCCACGGCGACCTGAACACCCCCGAGACGTCGCCGAGCGGCTTCCTGGGCGGGATGCCGTTCGCCGAGCTGCTGGGCTGGTGTCACGACGGCCTGCGCCTGGCCGCCGGGCTCGACCCGGCGCTGCCCGAGGCCCGGGCCGCCCTCGTCGGCGCCCGCGACCTCGACCCGGGCGAGCGGGCGGCGATCGAGCGCTCCGCGCTCGTCGTGGCCGATGACGTTGCCGGCGCGCTCGCCGGCCTGCCGGCCGACGCCCCGATCCACCTGCACCTCGACGGCGACGTGCTCGACCCGGCCGACGCGCCCGGGGTCGACTTCCCCGCCCCTGGCGGCTGGAGCGGCGCGCGCCTCGACGACGAGATGGCGGCGCTCGCCGCCACGGGCCGCGTGGTCGGCGTGAGCCTCTGCTGCGGCAACCCCCGTCGCGACCCCGACGGCCGCGGCGCCCGCGCGTACGCCCAGGCCTTACAGCCGTTCCTGCGGGCGACTTGACGGGGACAGTCCCCTTTCAGCTCACCGGCCGTAGACTTCCCGCCGCATGGGCGAGATCCGCATGATCGACGTCGGCGACAAGCCGGCGACGCGGCGCCGGGCCGTGGCGCGGGCGCACGTGGCCATGCCGGCACACGTGCGGGAGCGGATCGCCGCGGGGACGCTGCCCAAGGGCGACGTTCTCGCCACCGCCCGGATCGCGGGGATCATGGCCGCGAAGCACACCCCGGACATCGTGCCGCTGTGCCATCCGCTGCCGCTGACCATGGTCGAGGTCGACCCCTGAGCTCGACGGACGGGGGCGTCGGCATCGTCGCGGCCGCCGAGACGACCGCCCAGACAGGCGTCGAGATGGAGGCGCTGACGGCCGCCGTCGCCGCGGCGCTGACGGTGTACGACATGACCAAGGGCCTCGATCCCGGCATCTCGATCCGGACCGCCGAGCTGGTCGAGAAGTCCGGCGGCAAGAGCGGGCACTGGCGCCGGGAGGACGGGTGAGGGCGGCCGTGTTGACCGTCTCGGACGGCGTGGCGGCCGGCACCCGCGAGGACAGCGAGCGGCGAGGTGCTCGAGTCGCGCCTGCGCGGCGCGGGCTTCGAGATCGCCGCGCACGACGTCGTCGCGCGACGACCGGGCCGAGATCGCCGAGGCGCTGCGCCGCCTGGCCGCCGCGGCCGACCTCGTGCTCACCACCGGCGGCACCGGTTTCGCGCCCCGCGACGTCACGCCCGAGGCGACGGCGGGAGTGGTCGAGCGGCCCACGCCGGGCCTCGACGAGCACATGCGGGCCGTCTCGATCGGCGATCTCGCCGCACGGGATGCTCTCCCGCGGCCGCAGCGGCATCCGCGGCGCGGCGCTGATCGTGAACCTGCCCGGCAGCCCGAAGGCCTGCGCCGAGCTCTTCGACGCGATCGCGCCCGCGCTCGACCACGGGCTGCGGCTGCTGCTCGACCAGCCGACGCCGCATTGAGCGCCACCGCCGTCTACGCCCGCAGGTTCGTCAGCCTCGTGAAGCTCGAGCACACGGTGTTCGCGCTGCCCGTACGCCTACACCGGCGCGATCCTCGCGCTGGGCCAGGTGCCGTCCGCCCGCCAGGTCTTCTGGATCACCGTGGCGATGGTCGGCGCCCGCAGCCTGGCGATGGCGCTCAATCGCCTGATCGACGCCGCGATCGACGCCCGCAATCCGCGCACGGCCCGGCGCGAGATCCCGGCGGGGCTGCTGTCGCGCGACGACGTGATCGCCTTCGCGGCCGCCTCGCTGATCGTGTTCCTGGTCGCCGTCTCGCAGCTCGCGCCGATCACCCGGTGGCTGTGGCCGATCCCCGTCGCGGGGTTCGTCATCTACCCGTACCTGAAGCGGTTCACGTGGCTGTGCCACCTCTTCCTGGGCGGCGGTCGACGGCCTCGCCCCGGTCGGCGGATGGGTGGCCGTGACGAACCACGTCGACCCGACCTCGTTCCTGCTCGGCGGCGCAGTCGCCCTCTGGATCGGCGGCTTCGACATCATCTACGCGACCATGGACATCGAGATCGACCGCGCCCAGGGCCTGCACTCGATCCCGCGCCGCTTCGGCGTCGCCACCGCGCTTCGGATCACGCGCGCCTTCCACCTCGCGTCCGTGCTCCTGCTCGTGTGGCTCGGGATCGCGCTCGGCCTCGGCCCGCTCTACTACCTCGGCGTCGCGGTGGTCGCGGCCCTGCTCGCCTACGAGAACTCGATCGTGAGCGCGGACGACCTCTCCCGGGTCGACATGGCGTTTCTGACCATGAACGGCGTGATCGCGCTCGTCTTCCTGGCCGCGGTGCTCGCCGATGCCGTCGCCTGAGACGGGTGACTCCGGGGCCGTCGCCTGCGACGGCCTCGTGCGCCGCTTCGGCGAGCGCGCCGCCCTCGACGGGATCGACCTGCGCGTGGCCGAGGGCGAGTTCGTGCTCGTCACGGGGCCGAACGGCGCCGGCAAGACGACGCTCCTGCGCGTGCTTGCGACCGTGCTGCGGCCGAGCGCGGGGAGCGTCAGCGTCGCGGGACATGCGCTGCCCGCGGGCGGCGGCGGAGGCGCGTCCGCGGATCGGCTACGTCGGCCACGGGCCGCTGACCTACCCCGGCCTCACCGCGCGCGAGAACCTCGAGCTGTACGCGGCCCTCTACGGGGTGCCGGACGCCCGTGTCGGGCCCGCCCTCGACCGGGTGGGGCTCGACGGCCGCGGCCGCGACCCCGTCGCGGAGTTCTCGCGGGGGATGTCGCAGCGGCTGGCCCTGGCCCGGGCCTGCCTGCACGGGCCGGCGCTGCTCCTGCTCGACGAGCCCACCGCCGGCCTCGACGGCGACGGCCGCGAGCTGCTTCGCGAGGTGCTCGCCGAGCCGGGGCGGACGGTGATCGTCTCGACCCACGAGCCGGGCTGGTTCGACGGCCTGGCCACGAGCGAGGTGCCGATCCGGGCCGGGCGGGTGGCGGCGTGAGCCGGCGCGCGTTCGTGGCGCTCGTGCGCAAGGACCTCGTGCTCGAGCTGCGCGGGAGCGAGGTCGTGCTGGCGATGGTGGCGTTCGTCGTCGCGTCGTTCGTGCTCTTCCGCTTCGGGCTCGGCGGCGGCCGTCCGGCGGGCGGCACCCGCGCGGCCACGGGGATGCTGTGGGTGGCGATCGTGTTCACGGCCATGCTCGCGCTGTCGCGCACGTTCGCCCGGGAGCGCGAGCACGGCATCTGGGACGGCCTGCTCGCGGCGCCGATCGACCGCGCGCTCCTGTGGCTGGCGCGGGCGTGCTCGACGTGCGTGTTCCTGGTCGCCGTCCAGGTCGTCGCCCTGCCCGCGTTCTGGCTCTTCTTCCTGCAGGACGGCCCGGCGCCCGACTACGCCGTGCTCGTGGCGGCCGCGCTGCTCGCGGACATCGGCATCGCGGCGCTGGGAACGCTGGTGGCCGGGCTGGCGTCGGCGGGGCGCGCCCGGGAGGTGCTCCTGCCCGGTGCTCTTCCTGCCCTTCGCGATCCCGCTCGTGCTGGGTGCCGTGAGCGCGACGACCGGCACGATTGCCCCGCAAACAAGCGGTTTGCACACGCTGGAACGGCTGGGATACCTGGGTCTCTATGATACGGTTTTCGTGCTCTTCGGGTGGGGGCTCTTCGAGTTCGTGGTGGAGGATTAGACCCGTGAAGACGACTGCCGCCGCCCGCCTCGACCGCGCAACCTGCGCGGCCCTGGTGGCGGCTGTTCTGATGCCCGCGGCGCTCGGCCTGATCTTCTTCTACGTGCCGAACGACGCCGACCAGGGCTTCTCGCAGCGCATCTTCTACTTCCACGTCCCGATCGCGATGACGACCTACGCCCTGTTCGCCTGGGGCGCGCTGAACGCGGCCCGGTACCTGTGGTCGGGCGACCTGTCGCTCGATCTGCGCAGCTACGTGCCCATGCACCTCGGCGTGATCTTCGGCACCCTCACCCTGGTGACCGGATCGATCTGGGCCAAGGTGTCGTGGGGCACGTGGTGGTACTGGGGCAGCACCGAGCTGAACACCTTCCTCATCATCTTCCTGTTCTACTGCGCCTACTTCATGCTCCGGTTCTCGGTCGAGCCCGGCGAGCGGCGGGCGCGTTACTCGGCCGTCTACGCGCTGCTCGGGGTGGGGCTGATCCCGATCTCGGTGCTGGCGGTGCACCTGGGCCAGGACGTGATCCACCCGATCACCTTCACCGATCACGGCGCGAACATGGACGGGAGCATGCTCTTCACCTTCCTGACGGCGCTCGCGGCGATGCTCAGCCTGGCCGTCGCGATGTACCTGGTCGAGCTGCGCGGCAAGCGCCTCGACGAGCAGGTCACCCGTCTGCGGCGCCTGGCCGAGGGGACGCGATGATCCGGGAGACCTACGTCCACTACGTTGCCGCCGTGTACGCGCTGGCGTGGATCGTCACCCTCGCCTACGTCGTGATCCTGAACTCCAAGCTGGGGCGGCTGGAGCGGGAGCTCGACGAGATCGCCGGCCTCCTGGAGGCGAAGGCCGATGTCTGAGGGCGCCGTGGCCCTGAACCTCGTGCTCGTCGGGACGAACCACCGCAGCGCGCCGCTGCGCGTGCGCGAGCGGCTGGCCGCCCACGATCACGGCCGCGACCTGGTCGAGCATGTGCTCTCCGCCGAGCCGGTCGCAGAGGCCGTCGGCCTGGCCACCTGTAACCGGTGCGAGCTCTACCTGGTCGGCGCCGACCCCGACGCGCTGCGCGACGCGGCCGTCGAGCGGCTGGCCGAGCTCTCCGGCCACGGCCGCGAGCGGCTCGAGCCGATGCTCTACGTGCGCACCGGGGCGGAGGCGGCGGAGCATCTGTTCTCGGTCGCCGCGGGACTCGACTCGCTCGTCCCCGGCGAGGCCCAGATCCTGGCCCAGATCCGCGACGCCTACGCGAGCGCCTTCGAGTGGGGCTCGACGGGGCCCGTCTCCAACCGGCTCTTCCACGTCGCCCTCGAGGCGGGCAAGCGCGTCCGCCACGAGACGGCGATCGGCGCCGGCGGGGCGTCGGTGGCGTCCGTCGCCGCCGAGGTCGCGAGCGAGCGCCTGGGCGGCATCGACGGCGCCTCGGTCCTGGTCGTCGGCGCCGGCCGTGTGGCCGAGCTCGTGGCGGCGAACCTGACCACCCGCAGGGCCGCGCGCCTCGTCGTGGCAAACCGCGACTCCGGCCGGGCCGCCGCGCTTGCAGCCCGGTTCGGGGGGACGGCGATCCCCTGGGACGATCTGGCGCGGGCCGTGGACGAGGCCGACGTCGTCGTCAGCTCGACCTCCGCGCCCGGCCACGTCATCGCGGCGGCCGACCTGACCCCGGGCCCGGCCCGTCTCCTGGTCGACCTGGCCGTCCCCCGGGACGTCGACCCGGCCGCCGCCGCCGTCGCCGGGACGACGGTGGTCGACCTCGACGGTCTCGAGGCCGCCGTCCGGCGCACGCTCGAGCTGCGCCGGGGCGAGAGCGGCCGCGCCCGCGCGATCGTCGCCGAGCAGGCGGCGGAGTTCCGCGACTGGATGGCGGCGCTTCGGGTCGTCCCCGCGATCACGTCGCTGCGCGACCACGCCGAGCGCATCCGCACGGAGGAGCTGCGGCGGATGGAGCCGCGCTGGGACGCGCTCTCGCCGGCCGACCGCCAGCGGCTCGACGCGGTGACACGCACGATGCTGAACAAGCTGCTGCACGAGCCGACGGTGCGATTGAAGGAGCTCGCCGCCGCCGATCGCTCAGGCCCCTATGCGGACGCCGTGACCGAGCTCTTCGGTCTAGCCGCGCCGGAATGATCCGGCTGGGCACGCGGGGCAGCAAGCTCGCGATGGCACAGGCCCAGCTCGTGGCCGATGCGCTGGCCGACGCCGAGATCGTCCCCATCGCCACCGCCGGCGACCGCGACCGCATCCGCCGCTTCGACGAGATCGGCGACGGCCGCGGCGTGTTCACGCGCGAGATCGAGCGCGCGCTCGCGGCGGGGGACGTCGACGCCGCCGTGCACAGCGCCAAGGACCTCACCGGCGAGATGGCGCCGGGCCTCGTGGTCGCGGCGCTGCTCGAGCGGGACGACCCCCGCGACGCGGTGTGCGGCCCGTTCGCGGCCCTGGACGAGATCCCCGACGGCGCCCGTATCGGGACGTCCTCCGCCCGCCGCGGCGCGCTCCTGCGCGAGCTGCGCCCGGGACTCGAGGTCGTGCCGCTGCGCGGCAACGTCGACACCCGCCTGGCCAAGCTCGACGCCGGCGAGGCCGACGCAATCGTGCTCGCCGCCGCCGGCCTGCGCAGGCTGGGGCTGGCGGCGCGGATCGGCTTCCTGCTCGACCCGGAGGTGTTCGTCCCCGAGGCCGGGCAGGGCGCAATCGCCGTCCAGGTGCGCCGCGGCGAGGAGGCGCTCGTCGCGGCGCTCGACCACGCCCCGACCCGGCGTGCCGTCGAGGCCGAGCGCGAATTCGCACTGAGCGTCGGCGGCGGCTGCAGCGTGCCGGTGGCGGCGTACGCGTGGGACGGCGACGACGGCCTCGAGCTGCGCACCTGGATGGCGTCGTGACGGTGTATCTGGTCGGCGCCGGGCCGGGCGATCCCGGGCTGCTCACGGTGCGCGGTCGCGAGCTGGTCGAGTCGGCCGACGTGCTCGTCTACGACCGGCTGGCCGACCCCCGCATCGTCGCGCTCGCGCCGGAGTCGGCAGAGCTCGTCGACGCCGGCAAGCAGCCGGGCGAGCACGCGATGACGCAGGACGTGATCAACGCGCGTCTGGTCGAGCTCGGCCGCCGTCACGGGACGGTGGTGCGGCTGAAGGGCGGTGACCCGTTCATCTTCGGGCGCGGCGGCGAGGAGGCGCTCGCGCTCGTCGGGGCCGGCATCGCCTTCGAGGTCGTGCCCGGGATCTCGTCCGCCTATGCCGTGCCCGCCTACGCGGGCATCCCGGTGACGCAGCGAGGCAGCGCCGCCCAGGTCACGTTCGTCACCGGTCACGAGGATCCGGCCAAGCCGGGAAGCGACCTCGACTGGGCCTCGCTCGCGGCCACCCCGGGCACGCTCGTGTTCCTCATGGGCGTGGGGGCGCTGGCCGCGAACGCGCAGCACCTGATCGACCACGGCATGCGCCCCGACACGCCGGCCGCGGTGATCTCGAACGGGACGCTGCCGACCCAGCGCACCGTGGTCGCCCCGCTCTCGGGCATCGCCCGTGCCGCCGAGGGCATGCGCCCGCCGGCGATCACCCTGGTGGGCGCCGTCGCGGCGCTGCACGAGCAGCTGTCGTGGTACGAGCGGCGGCCGCTGCACGGGAAGCGGGTCGTCGTCACCCGCGCCCGGGCACAGGCGAGCGGGCTCGCGGCCCGGCTGGAGGCCCTCGGCGCCGAGGTCGTCCAGGCGCCCGCGATCCGGATCGAGCCGCTCCCGTTCGACCCGCCCGACCTGGCGGCCTACGACACCGTCTGCGTGACGAGCGCGAACGGCGTCGAGCGGCTCCTGCCCGGCGACGTCCGCGCGCTGCACGGTGTGCGGGTGGCCGCGATCGGCCCGGCGACGGTGGCGGCCCTCCGCGCCCGCGGGATCGTCGCCGACGTCGTGCCGGGGGAGGCCGTCTCGGAGTCCCTGCTCAGGGCCCTCGGCGATGTGGAGGGCCGGCGCATCCTGGTGGCGACGGCGGAGGGTGCGCGCGACGTGCTGCCGGACGGCCTGCGCGAAGGGGGCGCCCGCGTCGACGTCCTCCACCTCTACCGCACGGCCCCCGAGCCGGTGGCGGCGGATGCCGTACGCAGCGCCAACCTGGTGACGTTCACGTCGTCGTCGACCGTGACGAACCTCGCCGCCGCCCTCGGAGACGGCGGGCTCGGCGGCCTGGCCGCGGCGTCGATCGGCCCGGTCACGAGCGCGACCCTGCGCGAGTGCGGCGTCGAGCCCGCCGTCGAGGCAGACCCGCACGACGTCGGCGGGCTCGTCGCGGCGGTGCTGCGGGCGCTCGCCTGACATCCGGACCGCCCGGGTGGGCGGCACCCTGGTACGGTGGCCGGCGGTGGCCGAGCGCGAGACCAGCATCCGCCGCGGCATCGAGGCCCTCCTGACGCTCGCGAGCGACGAGGCCGCGGCCGAGGGCGGGCTGGGGGTGACGCGGGTCGCGCGCATGCTGGGGCGCGAGAAGACGCAGGTGTCGCGGACGCTTGCGACCCTGGCCGAGTACGGGCTGGTCGACCGCGACCCGGACACGCGCGCCTACCGGCTGGGCTGGCGCATCTACGCGATGGCGCAGATGGCCGGCAGCCGGCATCTGCTCGACTCGGCCCGGCCGCTCCTCACCGACCTCGTGGCCCGCTTCGGCGAGGGGGCGCACCTGTCGGTGCTCCAGGGCGGCGAGGTCGTCACGGTCCTGTCCGAGCAGTCGCCGCACGCGGTCCGCGCGGTCAACTGGATCGGGCGCACGACACCCGCGTACTGCACGTCGGCGGGGAAGGCCCTGCTGCTCGACCGCACGCCGGAGGAGCTCGAGAGCGTGTTCGAGGCCCGCCCGTTCCTCGCCGCGGGCCCGGCGACCGCGCGCACGGTGGCGCAGCTCGCCGTCGCGATCGGCGCGGCCCGCGACCGCGGCTACGCGATCGCCGACGAGGAGATGGACGCGGGTCTGACAGCCGCCGCCGCCCCGGTGCGCGACGGCCACGGGCGCATCGTCGCGGCGGTCAACGTCTCCGGGCCGTCGTTTCGGATGCGGCCCCGGCTCGGGGAGATCGGGGCGGCCGTCGCCACCGCGGCTGCGGAGCTCTCGGCCGTCCTGGGTCAGGCCGCGGCGGCGGGCGGGGCCTCGGGCGGGATGCCCAGCTCCAGCGGCTCGTCGCCCAGCTCGCGGGTGCGGCGGGCGACGAACTCGAGCAGCTCCTCGCGCACGGCGTCGTCGAGCGGCGGTGGCTCGTAGCGCTCGAGCGCCTCCCGCCACAGGCCTTCCGCCCGCACCGCCGCCGTCGGGCTGCCCTTCCCGCTCCAGCGGTCGAAGTTGTCGGTGGTGGCGAGAAACGGCCGGTAGAAGCAGTCGCGGAAGTGCGCAAGCGTGTGCTCGCAGCCGAAGAAGTGGCCGCCGTGGCCGACCTCCTGGTGCGCGCCGAACGCGAGGCTGTCCTCGTCGAGCACCGTCGGGGCCATCTGGACGCGCAGCAGCTTCAGGAGCTCGATGTCCATCATGAACTTCTCGAAGCAGGCGACCAGGCCGCCCTCCAGCCACCCGGCCGACTGCCACACGACGTTCGCCCCGGCCAGGAACGCCGACGTGAGCGTGTTCAGCGCCTCGTAGCCGGCCTGGGCGTCGACGGCCGGGCTGGCCGTGAGCGTGCCGCCGCCGGCACGCCACGGCAGGCCGATGCGGCGGGCGATCTGGCCGGAGGCATAGAGGCCGATCGCCGACTCGGGCGTGCCGAAGGCGGGCGCGCCGGACTTCATGTCCGTCGACGAGAGGAACGAGCCCATCACCACCGGGGCGCCGGGGCGGACGAGCTGGAGCAGGGCCACGCCGGCCAGCACCTCCGCCGTCTGCTGGGCGAGCGCGGCGCCGATCGAGACGGGCGCCATCGCCCCCATCAGCAGGAACGGCGTCACCATCACGGCCTGGTTCGCCGCCGAGAACTCGAGCATCGCCTCGAGCATGCGCACGTCGTAGCGCAGCGGCGAGTTCACGTTCACGTTCGCGAACATCACCGGCCGCTCCTCGATCGCCTCCCGGCCGCCGAACAGGATCTCGCCCATGCGCACCGAGTCGGCCGCGGCGACCTCGGACATGGGCACGCCCTCGAAGACCTTGTCGCAGAGCAGGATCAGCGACATGTTCATGGCCAGGTGACGGGAATCGAGCGCCGTGTCGTTGGGCTCGCAGATGCCGCCGCCGGGCGTGTCGAGCTCGGGGTACGTCTGCGTGAGCATGATGAAGCGCTGCAGGTCGGCGAGGGTCGCGTCGCGGCGGACCCCGCCCATGCGCACGAACGGCGGCCCCTGGGTGGGGGCGAAGATCATCGAGTCGCCGCCGATGTGCAGGTCGAACTCGGGGTTTCGCGCGCGCATGTCGAACTCGCGCGGGGCCCTGGCCGCCTGCTCGAGCAGGAAGTCGGGGTCGAAGCGCACCCGGGCCTCCTCGACCTCGCAGCCGGCGGCCCGGAACAGGTCGAGGGCGCGGGGATGGTCGAACTGGATGCCGATCTCGGACACCAGCCGTCGCCAGCCGCGCTCGACCGTCTCGAGCGCCCCCTCGGAGAGGATCTCGAACCGCGGCATCTCGTTGCGGAACACGTGTGCCTCCAACGTGCCGAATCGCCAACAGGTGTTGCAGATACTACCAGCGGGGCGTAGGATCGCCGCCGTGATCGGGCACGCCTCGAGGCCGGCGCCGACCGCCGAAGACGGGATGGACGGCGCCTCGGCGGGCCGCCTTGCGGCCGCGGTCGGGGCGCGCGAGATCGCCGCCCTCGAGCTCGCCGAGGCGGCGGCCGAACGGGCGCAGGGGCGGGGCGGGGAGCTGAACGCTGTCGCCGTCCCCCTGTACGCCGAGGCGGCCGCGGCCGCCGCCCGCATCGACGACCGCCCAGCCGGTCGCCCGCTGGAGGGCGTGCCGGTCAGCGTGAAGGAGACGCTCTGGGTGCGCGGCACGCCCTGCTGCGCCGGGGTCGAACGGCTGGCCGGCTCCCGCAGCCGGTCGGACGGCGCTGTCGCGCGGGCGCTGCGCCGGGCCGGGGCGGTGATCCTCTGCAAGGGCAACGTCGCCCAGCTGAACTGGTACGCGGAGTCGGACAACCCGGTGTACGGGCGCACGGACAACCCGTGGGCGGCCGACCGCTCGCCGGGCGGCTCGAGCGGCGGCGAGGCCGCCCTGGTCGCCGCCGGCGTCGTCCCGGTCGCGGTCGGCACCGACATCGGCGGCAGCGTCCGCATCCCGGCGGCCTGGTGCGGCGTCTTCGGGATGGCGCCGACCCCAGGCCGGCTCTCCGTGGCCGGCAGCCGCGACGACCAGCTGTTCGCCGGCCAGGCCCTGATCCAGAACCGGCCGGGCGTGCTCGCCCGCACCGCCGCCGACCTGCGGCTCGTGATCTCCGTCCTCGCCGTCGGGCCGGCTGCGGCTGCGCCTGTGCGGTCCCTCCGCCGGGTGGGCGTCGTGCGCGACAACGGCGTGCTCGCTCCGGCGCCCGCGATCGGCCGCGCCGTCGCCGAGATCGCCGGCGGGCTGGCCGCGGACGGCCTCGAGATCGTCGACGTCGACCTGGCCGACGCCCCGGAGGCGCTCGCGCTCTTCGACGCCGTCTTCGCCGCCGACGGCGGCCGGTGCCTGCGCCGGATCCTGCGGCGGGGCCGGGCGACGGCGGAGGTGCGGCGGGCACTCGCGGCCGCCGCGGACGCCGCCCTCGGCCCAAAGGAGCTTCACCGGCTTTCGGAGCGCATCGGCGCGCTTCGGCGCCGGTTCGCCGAGATGCTCGATCGCCAGGGCGTGGACGCGCTGATCGGCCCGGCCCACGCGCTCGCCGCCGTGCCGCACGGCACCGCGCTCGATGTCGCCGCCGGCCAGAGCTACACGTCGCTCTACAACCTGCTCGGCATGCCGGCGGGCGTCGCGCCGGTCACCATGGTGGGGCCGGGCGAGGAGAGCGACCGCGGCGGCGGCGACGCACTGGCGGCGGCGGCACGACGCGCGGAGGCGGGGTCATCGGGGCTGCCCGTCGCCGTCCAGGTGGCGGCCCGGCCGGGGGATGACGAAGTCGTCCTGACTCTTCTCGAGCGTATTTCGTCTCATTGAGGTATGGCCGGACACCGTGATACTTTGGCCCCTTCCAGCGGTACTCGAGGGCCCGGCGCGTGGGAGGGAGCTATCGGAGAAGCCGAGGCGAGTTGCATGCCGACCGTTCGGCCGTTCCTGCACGGAGCGCTGCCCCGGGTCACCCCAACGAAGTGAGGTACAGCTGTGAAGGATCTTGAATACCACCTCTACGAGGAAGCCCGCTCGGGCCGGATGACCCGCCAGCAGGTGCTGGTCCGGGCCAGCGTCCTCGGCGTGTCGGCGTCGGCGCTCGGCACGATCCTGGCCGCCTGCGGCTCGTCAGCCTCGTCCGGATCGTCGGCCTCGTCGTCGGGCGGCGGCGCGCCCAAGCCCGGCGGCACCGGCATCTTCGGCATCACCTCCCCGGCGTCCGACGTCGACCCGGTCACCATGTTCAACACCGGCGCCATCATGACCACGCAGCTGGCCTGCGACTACCTCGTCTTCCCGGATCCGCAGTACAAGCTCATCCCGAAGCTGGCCACGAAGTGGGAGGCGGGCTCGACCCCCGACACGTGGACGTTCACGATCCGCCAGGGCGTCAAGTGGCAGGACGGCAGCGCGCTCACGAACGACGACATCGTCACCTCGTTCGACCGCATGCTCGACCCGAAGATCGGGTCGGCGGCGCTCTCGGCCTTCTCCGGGGTGCTTTCGCGCGGCAGCGTCGAGAGCACGGGGCCGGACACGATCGTGTTCCACCTCGACCGCCCGTACGCCGACTTCCCCTACCTCGTGTCGGCGTTCAACTACAACTCGGTGATCCTGCCCAAGAACTACCAGATCGGCGATTTCACCAAGGGCGGGGTCGGGACTGGGCCGTTCATCCTGAAGACCTTCTCGAAGGATCAGGGTGTGACGTACACGAAGAACCCGCACTACTGGCAGAAGGGGCAGCCCTACCTCGACGCCGTGGACATCAAGTACTACACGGACACGCCGCCGATCGTGCTCGCCATCCAGGGCGGGACGATCAACGTCTTCCCGCAGGTGCCGTACCAGGGCTCCCAGGCGCTGTTCTCCGACTCGAACATCTCCGTCTCGGAGACGCCGTCGAGCGAGTACCGCACGCTGCAGATGCGGGTCGACCAGGCCCCGTTCAACGACAAGAACCTGCGCCTCGCGGTCGCCTATGCGCTCGACCGGCCCGGACTCGTGTCCGGGCTCTTCAACGGCAAGGCCCAGCTCGGCAACGACCACGCGTTCGCGCCGATCTACCCGGGCTCGCCGACGACCGACCAGGTGCCGCAGCGCGTCCAGGACATCGACAAGGCCAAGTCCCTCGTCGGCGGGTCGCCGGTCGACGTCACGCTCACGACCGAGCAGTTCCTGGAGATCCCGGAGTACGCGCAGTTCGTGAAGCAGATGGTCGCGCCGGCCGGGATCAACGTGAAGCTGGACATCCAGCCGCAGAGCCAGTTCTACGGCACGGGCGCGAACCAGCCGTGGCTGCAGGTGCCGTTCGGCATCACCGACTGGGGCGCACGCGGCACCGCCGGGCAGACGATCGACCCGGCCTACCTGTGCCGCTCGGTGCCGAACAAGGCCCTGTCGAACTCGGGGGCCTGGAACTCGGCCCACTGGTGCGACCCGGACTTCGACAAGCTCGTCCAGAAGTTCGAGGGTGAGGTCGACCAGCAGACGCGCCAGTCGCTCGCCGTCCAGGCCGCCAAGATCCAGCAGGCCGAGACGCCGGACGTGATCGCCTACTGGATCAAGGAGCTGCGCGCCACACGCAACAACGTCCACGGCCTGCCCGTCGGCCCCACCTTCCACCTCGACGCGAGCGCCATGTGGCTCTCGTCGTGAGCCGCTGACCCGGGGGCCGCGCCCTGTTCGCGCGGCCCCCGAGGCGGTACGATCGAGCTAGACGATGGGCCGGTACATCCTGAAGCGCCTTGGGTTGACCGTGATCACGCTCGTGATCGTCTCGTTCGTCGTCTTCGCGGCGTCCCAGCTGCTCCCGGGCGACGTCGGCCGCACGATCCTGGGGCCGTACGCGTCCCAGCAGCAGGTGGACGCGCTCGACAAGTCGCTCGGGAACGACAAGCCGCTGCCGGTGCGCTACTGGAACTGGGCGTCCGATTTCGTGAAGGGCGACTGGGGCGTCTCGCCGGTGCAGAACGTCGAGGTGCGGCCGCTCGTCCTGAACCGCCTGAAGAACTCGCTCATCCTGGGCGCGTTCGCGATGGTGCTGATCGTCCCGTTCTCGATCGTCATGGGGGTGTGGGCCGCCCTGAACTACGGGAAGACGATCGATCGCGTGATCTCGATCACGGGGCTCTCGCTGCTCGGCCTGCCCGAGTTCGTCGTCGGTGTGATCCTGATCGTCGTCTTCGCCGTCCAGCTCGGGTGGTTCCCGACCTCGTCGCAGGTTCCGGGCACGAACCCGGTCGACTGGTTCCGGCAGCTGCTCCTACCCGCAATCCCGCTGGGGTTCGTCCTCTTCGGGTACATCTCGCGCATGGCCCGCGCAGGCACCGTCGACGCGCTCCAGTCGAACTACGTCCGCACGGCAGTGCTGAAGGGGCTCCCCCGCGGGCGCGTAATCTGGGGCCACGTCGTGCGCAACTCCATGCTCCCGACGATCACGGTCGTCAGCGTGCAGGTCGGCTACCTGGTCGGCGGCCTCGTCGTCGTCGAGACCCTCTTCGCCTATCCGGGGATCGGCCAGCTGACCCTCGAGTCCGCGCTCGGGCACGACCTGCCCACGCTCGAGGCGTGCGTGCTGATGATCGCGATCATCTACTGCGTCGCGAACCTCCTCGCCGACCTCGCATACGGCCTCCTCAACCCGCGCGTGAGGCTGGCCTAGCTCGATGGCCAGCGTCGGCGGGAGCGACCTCGACGTCGGCGCTGCCCCTGCGCCGGTGGTCGACGTGCGCGAGGACCGCCGCCGCCGCCGGCGCGAGTTCCTGCGCGCGCTCGTGCGGTCGAAGACGTTCGTCGTCGGCGCCGCCATCCTGATCTTCTGGGGGCTCGACGCGATCTTCTGGCGCGCCATCGTGCCACACGACCCTCTGGGGGTCGACCCGACCGGCACCCTCAAGGCGCCGAGCAGCGCGCACTGGTTCGGCACCGACAACCTCGGCCGCGACGTGTTCTCGCGCGTGCTCGCCGGTGCGGCGACCGTGCTCGTGATCGCGCCGGTCGCGACCCTGCTCGGCCTCGTCGGGGGGACGACGGTCGGCCTGATCACCGGCTTCTACCGCGGCTGGGTCGACGACGTCGTCAGTCGCATCGTTGACGCGTTCCTGGCCTTTCCGCTGATCGTCATCGCCGTGCTCGTGCTGGCGTCGCTCGGCCGCGACGCGCTCAACGTCATCCTCGTCATCGGGATCATCTTCACGCCGCTGATCGCCCGCACGGTGCGCTCGGCCGTGCTGGTCGAGCGCGAGCGCGAGTACGTCGCCGCCGCCCGGCTGCGCGGCGAGCGCGGGATCCGCATCATGGTGTGGGAGATCCTGCCGAACATCACCGGGCCGATCACGGTCGAGGCGACCGTCCGCCTCGCGTACGCCATCTTCACCGCCGCGACGCTCTCCTTCCTCGGGCTCGGCCTGCAGGATCCGTCACCCGATTGGGGGCTCCAGATCGCGAACGGCCGCGCCTACATGCAGGTGGCGTGGTGGATGGTGATCTTCCCGGCCGCCGCCCTGGCGATGCTCGTCGTCGGCGTGAACCTGGTCGCCGACGGCCTGAAGCGGGTGGTGGAAGAGTGAGCGCGGCACCCGTGCAGACGGGCGCCGTCGAGATCGACGGCCTCACGGTCAGCTACCGCCGCCGCAGCCGCCTTCTGCGCGTGCTCACGGATGTCTCGTTCACGATCAAGCCGGGCGAGGCGTACGGCCTCGTGGGCGAGTCGGGTTGCGGCAAGACCACCGTTGCGATGTCGCTGATGCGCTACCTGCCGCCGAACGCGGTGGTCGAGTCGGGGAGCATCACCGTCGGCGGCGACGACCTGTTCGCCGCCGACGAGCGCACGCTGCGGCGCTGGCGCGGCGACCGGATGGCGATGGTCTATCAGGATCCGGGAACGGCGCTCAACCCGACGATCCGGATCGGCGACCAGATCGCCGAGGTGTTCCGCTTTCACCGCGGGATGGACAAGCAGGAGGCGCGCGACGCCGCGGCCCACATGCTCTCGACCGTCCAGATCTCCGACGCCGGCCGGGTGCTGCGGCGGTATCCGCACGAGCTCTCGGGCGGCCAGCAGCAGCGGGTGATGTTCGCAATGGCGCTCGCCACCGACCCCGACCTGCTGGTGCTGGATGAGCCGACGACGGGGCTCGACGCGACGGTCGAGGCCGAGGTGCTCGACCTGGTCGAGGACCTGCGCCGCGAGTTCAACACCTCGATCCTGTTCGTCAGCCACAACCTCGGGATCGTCGCCCGCATGTGCGAGCGCGTCGGCGTGCTCTACGCCGGCCGCATGATCGAGCAGGGGAACGCCCGCGAGCTCTTCCGCGACCCCCGTCACCCGTACACGCTTGCGCTCCTGCGCTGCGTGCCCCGGCTCGGCATGCGCAAGGACACCGACCGGCTCGACCCGATCCCGGGCTCGCTCCCGCCGCTCGGTCTCGACGTGCCCGGCTGCGTGTTCGCCGACCGCTGCCCGATCGCCCGAGACCGTTGCGTGCAGGAGCCGCCATCGCTTGTGCCGGTGAGCGACGGCCACACCGCCCGATGCTTCTTCCCGGAGGAGGTGCCCGACATCCCGCCGGCCGCCGCCGTGGCCCAGAAGGAGGTCGAGGCGGTACCCGACGAGGTGCTCTTGAAGGTGTCCGACCTCGTCAAGACCTACAAGTTCTCGGGCACCGAGGTGTTCGCGGTCGGCGGCGTCGACGTCGAGGTGAAACGGGGCGAGGTGTTCGGGCTCGTGGGCGAGTCGGGCAGCGGCAAGACCTCGTTCGCCAAGTGCATCGTCGGCCTGATCGACGTCACCTCCGGCGAGCTCTCCTTCAACGGCATGGACGTGTCGAAGCCCGCCGGCAAGCGGTCGGGCGAGGCCCGCCGGCGGCTGCAGATGGTGTTCCAGAACCCCGACAACGCCCTGAACCCGACGCACAGCGTGCGCGCGATCCTGCGCCGCTCGCTGCTGCTCCTCGCCGGCGTGCGCGGGCGCGACGCCCAGGACCAGCAGATGGCGGAGCTGGCCCGCTCGGTGCGGCTGGAGCCGCGCCACCTCGACGTGCGCCCGGCGGCGCTCTCGGGCGGCCTGAAGCAGCGGGTCGCGATCGCGCGCTCGTTCGCCGGCAGCCCGGCGATGGTGCTCTGCGACGAGCCGACCTCGGCACTCGACGTGTCCGTGCAGGCCGCGATCCTGAACCTGCTCGTCGACCTGCAGCGGCGCCAGGGCGTCTCCTACGTCTTCATCTCCCACGACCTCGCCGTCGTGCGCTACGTCGCCGACTCGATCGGCGTCATGTACCTGGGCAAGCTCGTCGACGTCGGCGCGGCGGACCAGGTCTTCGCCGCCCCCCACCACCCGTACACCGAGGCGCTGCTCTCGGCCATCCCGACGTTCAATGTCGAGGAGAGCCGGCCCCGGATCAAGCTCACCGGCGTGCTGCCGAGCTCCAGCGAGGTGCCGACGGGCTGCCCCTTCCACACCCGCTGCCCGCGGGTGCTGGGCGAGATCTGCCGGACCGAGATGCCGCCCTGGCAGGAGGACGGCGAGCGCCACCGCTACCGCTGCCACATCGCCCCGGCCGAGCTCCAGGAGCTGCAGAAGACCGCTCCTGATCAGGCTGGCGACGCCGTAGTCTGACCGGTGAGGGGTGGGCGCGGAGGCCAGCCTGGGCGTCCGCTTTGGCACGGATGTGCACTGTGCGTGCACAATATGAGCGACATGTGTAACATGCGCCCATGGAATCTCCGACCGGCACGCAGGCGGTGGATCGCGCCGTCGCCGTCCTCGAGCTCTTCGACGAGCGCACGACCGACCTCTCGATCGCCGACGTCGTCTCGGCGCTCGACGTCCACCGCAGCACGGCGTCGCGGCTGATGGCGACGCTCGAGCGGCACGGCCTGCTCGAGCAGACCGACATCCCCGGCCGCTACCGGCTGGGGCTGGGCCTCGTGACGCTGGCCGGCCTCGTCCTGAACCGGTTCCCGGTGCGCGCGCTGGCGCGGCCGCTGCTGCGCGAGCTGCGCGACGAGACGAACGAGACCGCCTGGCTGGGCATGCTCGACGGGCACACCGTCATCTACCTCGACCAGGCGTCGAACCGGCACGTCACCGTGAACGTCGACTGGGTGGGCCGCCGCCAGGCGCTGACCGACGGCGTGACCGGGCGCCTGCTGCTCGCATTCCAGCCCGCCGACGTCATCGAGCGACTGGTCGACGAGGCCGCACCCGGCGCCGTCGGCCTCTCGGACGTCGAGCTCGCGTCGGTCCGCCGCCGCGGCCACGCCGTCTGCATGGGCGACGCCGACGATGCGTACACCGGCGTCGCCGTCCCCATCCGCGATCATCGCGGGGCCGTCGTCGCGGCGATCGCGCTCGGCGGGCCGCGGTTCCGCGTCAGTCCCGAGCGGCTGGAGTCCGAGCTCGTGCCGATGGCCCTCCGGGCGGCGGCGCGCGTCTCCGAGGCATTGGGGCACGTGGCGGCGTGAGGCGGGTCGGGCTGGGCCGGTTCTACGCGGTGGCGGCGCTGGACGGGATGATGTTCGGCGTTCTCGCGCTGAGCGTGCCCATGCACATCGAGGCGCTGCACCGGCCCGCGTCGCTCGCCGGCGAGGTGCTCGCAGCCGGCACCGTGACGGTGGCGGGAGGGGCGCTGGTCGCCGGCAGGGTCGGTCGCCTGGTTGGCGGCGGCCGCAATCTGCTCGCGGCCGCGCTGGCCGTGTCGGGCCTGGGCGAGATCCTCCTCTTCCTGGCGTCGGCCGCGCCCGCGATGGCGGTCGGGTCGGGGCTCGTGGGCGGCGGCATCGGCCTCTTCTGGGTCGCGAGCCAGACCCTGCTCGGCGAGGCCTCCGGCGGGCCGGGCAGCGAGCGCGCCTTCGCGACCCACTACGCGTCGTACACGCTCGGCGTCGCCGCCGGCTCGACCGGGGCCGGGCTCGTCATCGCCCTCCTGCGCGACGCGGGCGTCGGGGCGGCCACGGCGTCGCGGTACAGCTACATCCTCGGGATCGCCGGTGCCGGCATCGCGGTGGCGGTGTGGAGGCCGGCGCGGCGGGAGCTGCTCGCCGACGGCCCGCGGGCGCGCCTGGCGACGGGCCTGTCGCCCCGCGGCGTCGCGATCCAGGTGCCCGATCTGCTGCTGGTCGCGGCGCTGGCGCTGCTGCTGCCGCTGGCCCCGATCGTGCTCGCGGGCCGGTTCCACCTCGCGCCGCTGATCGTGGGAATCACCGTCGGGGGCGTCCAGGCCGCCAAGATCGGCGGCGCGTTCGCCGGCCGCATGCTCACCAAGGCCGGCGGCCACAGGCGGGCGATCCTGCTCCTCCTGATCGCCGCCGCCGTCCTGAGCGTCATGCTGGCCGCAGCGGTGTTCGTCGGGCGGGCCGGGATCTTCGTCACCGTGCTCGTCGGCACGGCGTTCGTCGCGACGGGGGCGTGGCCCCTGATCGTCGACTCGGCGCTCGCCCGCACCGAGCCTTCCCGGCGCCCCAGCGCGACCATCGCCTGGAACGTGTGCGAGTACGGCGTGATCGCCGCCGCCACCGTCAGCTCGGGCTGGATCCTCGCCGCCGCGGGCAGCCCGCAGGTGCTGTTCGTGCTCGCCGCGCTCCTGCTGGCAGCCGCGGCCTGGTGCGCGGCGGTCGTCCTGCGCTGGCCGGTGCACGTGCCGGAGGGGTGATCGGCCGCCGGTAGAGTGCGCGCATGCCGGCCGCGGACGCACCGCCCTTCGTCACGTTCCTGTCCGACTTCGGCACCTCGGACGACTTCGCCGGCATCTGCCACGGCGTCATCAACCTGATCTGCCCCGAGGCGCGGGTGATCCACGTGACCCACGGCATCCAGCCCCAGGCGATCGGGCAGGGGGCGCGCGTGCTGGCCGGGGCGATCCCCTATCTGCCCGTCGGCGTCCATCTCGCCGTGGTCGACCCCGGCGTCGGCTCGGAGCGGCGCGCGATCGCCCTGCGGGCCGCCGACGGGCGCCGGTTCGTCGGCCCCGACAACGGCCTCCTGATCCCCGCGGCCGACGCCTGCGGCGGCGTGGTCGAGGCGGTCTCGATCACGAACCCGCAGATCATGCTCCAGCCCCTGTCGCGCACCTTCCACGGGCGGGACGTGTTCTCGCCGGCCGCGGCGCGGCTGGCCGGCGGGATGCCGATGTCGGAGCTCGGGCCGGCGATCGACCCGGCCGACCTCGTCCGCCGCGAGACGCCCGACCACCGCATCGAGGGGTCGACGGTGCACGCGCCGGTGCAGTACATCGACCGCTACGGAAACATCCAGCTCGCCGTCTCCGCAGGCGAGCTCGACGGGCTCTTCCAGCTCGGGCGGATGGCCGAGATCGACACCGGCGACGACCGCTACTACGCCCGCTGCTCGGACACGTTCACCGACGTCGGGGCGGGCGAGTTCGTGCTCTACGAGGACTCCTCCGGCCTCCTGTCCTTCGCGCTCAACCGCGGCAACGCGGCCGAGCTGACGGCGGCCGAGGTCGGCTCCGAGATCGCCATCGACCTCGCCCCGGCGCTGTCCGGAGAATCGACTTGACCGCGGGCCGAAAACGTGCTGTGATGCAGAGGATCGCAACGGCCTTCGCGGAGCGGTAGCACCGTCCCGGAGGCCGTTGCACGTTCGCGGGTGCGGACGCCCGGGCGATACACTGTCCGCCGCCCGGCGAGGTAGCTCAGTTGGTAGAGCACGCGACTGAAAATCGCGGTGTCGCCAGTTCGATCCTGGCCCTCGCCATCGCACAGCCGGGCGGCCCGGCTGCACCGACACCTCTACGGAGTCGGTCGGTGTGGCGCCGGCTCGACTCCGGGTGCATCGGCCGGATGTGGCCCCGGTTGGGAGCGACGCTCGGCGACGATCTCATCGGCCGCCCGGGCTGCCGGCGCGTGCCCGGTCACTGCCGTGACGAACGGCTCCTTCTCGAGCGCGTACAGCCGGACCGCGCCGATCGCGGTCACGGTGGCGGTGCGCGGCACGTCCTCGAGCAGCGCGATCTCACCGAATCCGTCGCCGCGGCCGATACGGGCGACGCGCCTCCCGTGTTGTGAAACCTCGACCTCGCCGTCGGCGACGGCGTAGAAGCGGTCGCCGGGATCGCCCTCCCGCATGATCACCGTCCCGTCGGCGGCATCGGCCGCCTGCAGCGCGTGGGCGACGCCCTCGATCGCGGGCGCCGGCAGCGGCGCGAACAGCCGCATCGAGCGCAGGAGCGCGATCTCCACGACCGGCACCTTCGCACCGGCGTCGACCGCCGCCAGCCGCGCGGCGAACAGGAGCGCGGCGGCCGGCAGGAGCAGGCCCACCCCAACCAGGGCAGCTCGGGCACCACCGGCGGCGACGAGGAGCGAGATCAGAAGGGAGCCCGCGGCCAGCCCGGCCATCTCGATCCCTTCGAGAACCCCGAACACCCGTCCGAGGACATCCGCGGGCGTGATCCGTTGCAGCAGCGTCCGCGCGCCGACATCGAACACCGCTCGCCCGGCGCCGCCGATGGCGAGGAGCAGCATCGTCGCCGCCAGCGACGGCGCGGCCGCGATCACGAGGAAGACGAGTCCCCACGCCAGCATTGCGGCGATGATCGGCGGGGCCAGGCGGCGTCTGCCCACGAGCATGAGCGCAGCCGAGCTTCCCACGACGCCGCCGGCCGCGAACGCCGCGTTCAGGTACCCGACCCAGCCCGCTCCGACCGCAAGCACGTCGAGCGCGAGCACGACGAACAGGATGTCGAGCGCGCCCCACACGAGCAGCTCGACCCCGAGCAGCCCGACGACGAGCCGAGGGCCCGAATGCCGCGCCAGGGCGCGGAAACCTGCCAGAGCCTCGTCGAGTGGGGTTGTCCCATCGTCGCCTCGCGGCGCACCGGCAGGGCCGCGGACCGGCGCAACCAGAAGCCCGGCCGCTGCGCCGATTCCGGCCGAAACGGCGAACACGACCCCCGGCCCGGTCAGATCGAGGAGGACACCCGTCGCTGCGGTCGCGGCCAGGATGCTCGTATTCTCGACCCACCCCGACACGACGTTGGTCGCCGTCAGCTCCTCGGGGGACCGCGCCAGTGCCGGTGTCAATGCGGCCTGGGTCGGTCGGGTGCACGTGACGAGCGTCGCCGCCACAGCGGCACAGGCGTACGCGAGCGGTGCCGGTCCGCCCGCCAGGATCACCACGCCGGTCGCCCCCATGGCCAGCGCCTGCGCGGCGTACGCCCCCGCCAGCACCCGGACGGGCGGGTGCCGGTCGGCGACCACAGCCGCGAACGGGGCGAACAGGGCGGCCGGTGCGAGCTGGACGACGGCGACCAGGCTCGCCGTCGTCGCGCCCCCGTGCCGGTAGGCGTACACGAGCATCGCGAGCCAGACCGCGTACTCGGTCGCGTTGAACCCGACGTACGCCAGCTCGACGCGGCGCAGATCGCGGTTCCGCAAGACCGCCCTGAAAACGCTGATCGTGTCGGCCATCGCGCGACCCTACTCCCGCGGCCGCGGACCGGCTACCTGCCGAGGAGGCGCTCGGCCTTTCCCCGCGATCTGCGGTCTCAGGTCAGCAGACCGGCTTCACCGCGTCGGAACCCGAGAAGGTGTTGTCGCTGCCGATGGAGCCGGTCATGCTGACCCTGGTCGAGGCGCATGTGATTCCGGTCGCCGCAGGCACGAAGAGGAAGTCGCGGTCGAGGAAGCCGTCGCCGTTTCGATCCTTTGGAACGAACAGCCTGGCGAGTGCGTGCGGAATCGGTGCCGCCGGGGCGTTCCCCAACTTCACGTTCGAGACCGCGCGTACGTCCAGCGCGGCCGATCCGAACAGCCGGACGACCAGTTTGGGATGCTTGAGCCACGGGATCACGGGGTTGCGCTTGATGCCCGGCAGCACATCGATCACCGCTGCGACCGGTGGCGGGTGGACGCTCGCGCAGGCGATCGCCTTGAGCGTCACGTACGCCGAGTGCGTCCCGTTCTGTACGGCAACCTCGTTTCCGTCCTGGATTGCGCCGGGCGGGATCGGGATCGTGAAGCTTGCGGCGGCGTACTCGTAGAGCAGGAACGTCTCGCTGAAATCGCCGAAGTACGACTCTGCCGGGTTGAGGGCCGTGGGAGCCGCGGTGGTGTACGTGACGATCGGCGACGCACCGCCCAAGGAGCCGTCAAGGCTCCCCGGCGGGCCCGTGTAGACGCGCACCGCGAGCGGCGCGTACGGGCCGGGCGGGGGCGGGGTGGCGGGGTCGCTCGGGTCGTCCGATGTGCTCAGGCCGGCTCGTCCCTGGATACTCGTCGTGCAGACCTGGCCGTCAGTGAGCCCGCTGGGCGTGGCGATCTCGAGGTCGGTGGGCCCATTGCCCAGGATCCATTTTGCGGAGGCCGACGGGGCAACTGCAAGGAGCACTGTCGCCGCGACGCCTAGCCAGAGAAGTAGCTTGCCCCGCATGGTGTGCCCCCCGGGTTGCGATCAATAATCGGTAACAATACCCGGTTGCGATGGTGCACGAGCGATCGGCGGAGATCGAGAGCGGCGGGGCGGGCCTCCTTGAGCCGTACCTGGCCCGGGTCGCTCGTCATCCGTCGCTGGCGGAGGGTCGGGGCCCGCTCACGCGGTGCGCGGCGACGATGTTCGTCGACGTCGCGGGCTTCACAGGGCTGTCCGAGCGCCTCGCCAGGCACGGAACCGCAGGAACGGAACAGCTGGGGCGGATCGTGCGACGCGTGATCGGCGGGGCCCTCGACGCGGTGGGGACGCATGGGGGCGACTCGCTGGCCTTCGGCGGCGACGCGATCACTGCGGCGTTCTGTGCGCCGTCGGGGTGGCGCGACGCTCGCGCCTCGGCGGACGACGTGGTCGGACTCGTCGCCGACGCCGTGGGCGCGCAATCGCTCATCGGCCCCGTGGACATCTCGGTGCGGATCGGAGTCGCGAGCGGGCGTGTGACGTCTCTGGTATGCCCCACCCGTTCCCGACACGTGGTCGTGCATCTCGGCCCGGGCCTGGATGCCGCCGTCGCGGCGCAGGAGCGGGCGACGTCCGGCGCCGTTGTGGTGGACATCACCGCCGAGGGGTCGCCGATCGATGTGCTCGAACTCGGCGGCAACCTGCCGCCGTGGGCGGGCCGAGTCCTGCACCCGGTGGCGACCTCGCGTGTCGTCGCCGCCGGCGGGCTACCCGACGAGCACCGACGTGTGACATCGGTGTTCCTCTCCATGCCGCCCGTCGATGACCGGGACGCCGAGGCGCTTGCCGCGTTCGCGCGGTTCGTCTCGACCGCGACGGATCTCATCGAGGAGACGGGCGGCGACATCGTCCAATGCACGGGCGGTGACAAGGGGGTCGTCCTGTTTGCCGTGTTCGGTGTTCCGGTGGCGCATCCTGACGACCCGGTGCGCGCCGTCCACGCCGTCGAACGGCTGCGAGCGTCGACGGGCGCCCGTTTCGGCGCCGGAGTGGCCACCGGTCTCGCGTTCACGGCCGCGTTCGGCGGTCAGACTCGAAGCTTCCCGAGCGCGCTCGGCGACACCACCAACCTGGCGGCTCGCCTGATGGCCGCTGCGGGATCCGGCCACACGCTGGTCGATGCGGCGACCGCGGCCGCAGTCGCCGGGTCCGTCACCCTCGGCAGGCGGCAGACGTTGGCGATCAAGGGCAAGGCCGACCCGGTGGCGGTCACCCAGGTCGTGGGCCTGGCCGCGCCCGGCCGCAGGTTCGACGCCGGCGGGGACACGCCGCTTGTCGGGAGGAGATCGGAGCTCGCGATCGCCGAGGGGTTGATGGACGATGCGGCTGGCGGCGCCGGCGGAATCCTGTACATCGTCGGTGAGGCGGGCTCGGGAAAATCATCGCTCGTCAAGGAGGTCCTTCGGCGGGCGTGGGTCCGGCGACTGCGAGTACGGCTCGGCGTGTTCGAGGCGTTCGGGCTCGGCCAGCCCCTCGGGCCGTTCGCCGAGCTCCTGCGGCTGCGGCTCGGTCGCCATGCCGTCGCGACCGGCGACGGGCTCGCGACGGCGATCGCGGCGATTCGCCCCGGCGGAGGTGCGCTCGCCCCGCTGCTTGGGCCGTTGCTCGATCTCACTTTCGAAGAGACAGGTCTCACGGCTGCGCTGAGCGAGGAGGAACGCTCCCAGCTTGCCCGGGAGCTGGTGATGGACATCCTCTGTTCCGATCCCGACCCGACGCTGATCGTGCTCGAGGATGCGCACTGGGCCGACGAGGCGTCGCTCCGCCTGATCGACGAGCTGGCTCCTCGGCTGCCGGCCACGTCCTTGGCCCTTGTCGTCACCGAGCGTCGCGAAGCCGGCGCTCGCAATGGCGACGACCGTCGGGGCGGCCGGACGCTGACGCTCGCCGAACTGCCCCCCGACGATCTGGCCACGGTGGTCGGCGACACCTGGAGCCGGCTCGGTGGCGGAGCACTGCCGCCAGGGTACGTCGAGACGCTGGTCGAGCGATCGGCGGGCAGGCCGCTCTTCGCCGAGACCGTGACCGAGCTCGTTCGAAGAAGCTTCCGCCCCGGAGAGCCGCTGCCCGAGGTCCCCCTTCCCGATGAGCTGTTCCCCTTCCTCACCGCACGCCTCGACGCCCTCGGCCACTCCGCGCAGCACACCGCTCTCTGCGCTGCGGCGCTCGGCCGGCCCACGTCGGCCACGGAGCTCTGCCAGATCTTCGGAGTCGATCAGGGTGCCGCCGAGAGCGATCTGGCGGGCCTGGAGGCGAGGGGCATCGTGCGGCCCTTCGAGGTCGGAGGTGCGTCGCGGGTCTGGCTGCGCCACGCCACGGTCGCGGAGGCGCTGCTCGCCCGAGCGTCCCACGCCGATCGAACACCACTTCACGAGCGCGTCGCCCGGCACCTGATCGGCTGTGGAGCTTCCGCGCGCGAGATCGCGCGTCACATCGAGCAGTGCCGCCTGCCGGACATCGAGGGCCGCTGGTATCGAGAAGCACGGATAGAAGCCACCTCCACCTGGGCTCTGGGTGAGGCGCGGCACTGGGCGACGCTCGCCGCCGCGTCCTCGAGCTCGACCGACGCGTCCACCGATACCCTCGCCCTCGCCGAGCTGGAGCAGCAGCTCGGTGAATACACCCTGGCGTCGGGGCATCTCGCGGCACTCGCGGGGTATCCCGCGGTCGCCGGTGACGTCGAGAGGCTCCTGGGTCGCATCGCGTTCGAGACGGGTCGACCGAAAGAGGCAGTGGAGCATCTCGAGCGCGCCGAGGACTCCGGTGAGCATGGGGCTGCCGTCTCCTGGCCGCTGACGATGGCGCTCTGCGATCTGGGCAGGTTCGATCAGGCTCGCGCCAGAGCCTCTGCGCAGCTGCGAAAGGCCGGCGACGGCGATCTGCGGGGACGGCTCGACGCGCTCGCCAATATCGGCGTCGTGGCGTACCGGGAGGGCGACCTCGCGGAGGCTTCCGCCGTGCTCGAGGAGGCTCGCGATATCGCGCTCGAGCTGGGCGACCTCCTGCGGCTGGCCCACGTGACGGGAGACCTCGCCGGCGCCCGGTTCGCAAACGGTCGGCTGGCGGATGCCGCTGCCCTGCTCGACGAGGCGACTGCGCTCGCGCATCAACTGGGCGCGCGCAGGCTGGTGGCGATGACGCTCGGCAACGCGACCCAGGTGCGGCTCGCAGGTGGAGATCGGAAGGGCGCGGTGCGTGCTGCCGTCGCCAGCGCCGACGGCGCCCTTGGCATCGGCGATACCGGCATCGCGCTCGACTGTCTGCAGGTCCCCGCCGTCGTCGCCGAGCTGGATGGTGACCACGGCGAAGCGGCCGCGTGGTGGCGGCGCCACGCCGAGCTCGAGGAACGCCTCGGGCGAACGCACGATGCTGCGATCTCCTGGCTTCGGTTTGCGACGCTGCTGGCCGTGAGCGGCGAGGGCGACCGTGGGCTGGCCGCGATCTCGCATGCGGAAGACATCGCCGGCGGCCTCACGACCGACGAGCTCGAGCTCCACCGCAGCCGGGCTCTGGCCGCCCGCTCCGGCTCGTACACGCCTCCGCCGGAGGGCCTCACGGCCTCGATTGCACTCCCACCCCTCGACGCTGCCCTGCCGCGTGTCACCGCAGCGGTTGTCGACGAGCTGTTCGACCGGGTCGAGCGCAGCGGTCTGCGGGGCGTGCAACCGCGTCTCTGAGAGCGCGGTGGACGTGGTATCCGTCCCCGCTGCGGCGTGTCCGAGATGACACGCCGCCCGGCGGCCCACCGGTCAGTCCAACAGACGGAGCCTCGCCCATCCCTGGCGGCAGCGCGTCCCCCGTCTGGGGGAACTTTTGCCTGCACCAGGCTCAATTCAGGCTGACGATGCCGACCCCGATCAGCGCCAGTGTGATGCCCGCCGCCTGGGGTCGGGAGACGCGCTCGCCGAGCAGCGTCTGGGCCAGGATCACCGTCACGACCGGGTACTCGGAGCCGAGCACCGAGACGATCGAGAGGTAGCCGCGCGTCGCGGCGGCGGCGAAGAGCGCGTTCGCGCCGACGTCGAGCAGGCCGATGCCGGCGACGGCCGGGATCTCGCGCGGCGGCAGCCGGATCGAGCTTTGGGTTGCGAGCACGCCGGCCACGAGCAGGGCGAGGGAGGCGCAGCGGCTGCCGAGGAGGGCGGGCAGCGTATGGCCCCCGCGCACGGCGTGGCCGATGCAGTACAGGAACCCGCCGATCCCGAGCGCGGCGGTCGCGGCGAGCAGCACCGAGCTGCGCGCGTTCGGCGCGGCGCCGGCGTACTCGTGCACCGACGCCAGCACGGCACCCGCGAGCGCGAGCGCGCATCCCGCCAGGGCGACCGCGCCCGGGCGCTCGCCCTGGGCGAGGGCGAGCACGACGGGTACGAGCGCCCCGCAGGCGCTCACCGGCGAGACGATGCTGATCGTCCCGGTCGCAAGGGCGCGGTAGAACGCCGCGATCCCGACGGCCCCGAACACCCCGGCCGCGAGGCCGATGACGAAGGCGCGTGTGTCGACCTCGCCGGTGATCGCGGCCGCCGCGGCCAGGAGCACGAGCCCGGCGAGCTGGGAGACCACCAGAACGGGCGCGAGCGTGAGCCGGCGGGTGAACACGCCGCCGAGGAAATCGGCGGTGCCCCAGACGACGCTGGAGGCGAGGGCGAGCGCGACCGCGAGCACTGCGAGATGCTCGCATGCGGGCGGCGCCGCGGGCGCCGGGCCTGCCGGCGCTACCCGGCGGACGCCTGGACTGCGACCTCGGCGACCAGCGCGGCGACGACCGCCGGGTCGTAGATGCGCCCCGCGCCGAGCCGGATGCGGTCGAGGCTGTCCTGCTCGCTGAGCAGGCTGCCGAAGCCGCGCTCGCCGGCCATCGCCAGGTACGACTCGACCGCGAGCAGGATGCGCGCGCCGGCCGGGATGCGGTCCGCCTTCAGGCCGTGGGGATAGCCGGAGCCGTCGAGGTGCTCGTGGCTCGCCCGGACGATCTCGCGCACGCGCGCAAAGGCGGGGGCGGGGTCGAGCATGTCGGCGGAGCGCTCCGGGTGCATGCGGATGACCGCCCACTCCTGGTCGTCGAGCGGGCCGTCCTTGGTGATGATCTCGTCCGGGACCGTGGCCATCCCGATGTCGCGTACGCGGGTCGCCGTCGCCAGGTCGGAGAGCTCGGTGCCGGTCAGGCCCATCCGCCGGGCGACCGCGCCCACCAGGCGCTCGAGCTCGGGCTCGGCGGCGTCCTCGGTGATGTCGACGGCCTCGGCCGCGGCGGGCGCAGGCGCCGCGGCGCCCAGGCGGTCGAGCCGCGAGAGCACGAACGAGCCGGGGATCCAGGCGTCGCGGTCGGCGGTCATGAACGCGAACCGCAGCCGCCGCTCGGGATCGATGACGAAGAGGCCGCCCAGCCGCTTCGTCCGCCCGATGCGCTTGTACGCCAGTCCGAGCGAGGCGAAGGCCTCGCCCGTCGGGTCCTGCAGCCAGGTCGCGCCGCCCGACGCGGCCAGGCCGCTCCCGAGCGTCGATGCGCCCGGGGACATGACGACCAGCGTGCGGCCCGCGCCGAGCCGCTCCGCCAGGTCTGCGAGCATCTCCGACCGCGGGTCGCCCGCACCGTCAGCCTCGATCGCGGCCAGCACGACCGGCCCACCCTGGACGAGGTCGTCGACTGCGATCCGGTCGCCCTGGGGCGACGTCAGCTGAAATGCGGGCAGCTGCTCATCAAGCTGCGGCATCGCTCGTGTTGCCGAACGGGTCGGCGTCGCCGCCCGTCTCGGACGTGAAGACGTCGCTTGCGTCATCCGCGTAGGACGGCGCGTCGGCCGGGAGGGCCGTGTCGGCGGCGACCGGGGCGGGAGCGGCGGGGGACAGGCTCGCCCGGGCGTGCTCGAGGGAGGCGAGCACCTGCGTCTGCACGCGGTTGGCGCTCACGACCAGCTCCTCGGCCTCCTGGCGGCGGCGCTCGGCGTCGGCCACCAGCTCGGCGACGCGGGCCTGGGCCTGGGCGTCACGGTCGGCGAGCGACTGCTCGAACCGATCGCGGTCGCCCTGCAGCTCGCTGTCGAAGCGGGCGCGCATGGCCTCGCCGTCGCGGCGGGCCTCGGCCAGGATCGCCTCGGCGCGCGTGCGGGTCTCCTCGAGGTGGGCACGGGCGGCCTCGCCGGCCTCGTCCAGCATGCGCTCGCGCTCGTGCAGGAGCTCCTCGGTCTCGAGCTCGGTGGCGGACTTGAGCGTCGCGAGCTCGTTGGCGACGAAGGCGTCCATCGCGCCGATGGTGCGCTCGATGGTCTCGCGCAGGCCGTCGATGTCGGCGGGCTCGCGGGTGGAGACCGGCAGCTCGACGACGGGCGCCGGCGCGGGCTCGAAGGTCTGGGGGGACTCGTACTGCGGCTCGGGCGCGGCCGCGATCAGGCCCTCGGCCAGCTGATCGGCGAGGTCGGCGAGGAAGCGGTCGACCTCCTCCGGGTTGTAGCCGGTGGGCGTGAGCGTGAACGACGCGTTGCGGATGCTCGCGAGATCGATCATTTCGGATGGGACTCCTCGGGCGCGGTCGGGCGGTTGGGACGAGGGGGTCGTCCTTCAGGGTTATCGGGGCTTCCCCCGTTCGGCTTTAGCCTCGATCGTCCGGGTCCCGTCGCGGCCGGCGCTCGGATAGGCTTGCGCGCCGTGACCGCAGCCGCCGATCCCGACCGCCGCATCGCCGTGATCGGCGCCGCGCTCGACCTCGGCTCGGGCCGCCGCGGGGTGGACATGGGGCCGTCGGCGATCCGCTACGCGCAGCTGAGCGAGCGGGTGAGCGAGCTCGGCTACACCATCGACGACCTTGGCAACGTGCACTCCGAGCTGGCCGAGGCGCTGTCCGAGGGCGACCCCACCGCCCGCTACTGGGACGCGATCAAGGCCACCTGCGAGCAGCTCGCACGCGGCGTCGTCCGCGCCGTCCGCGCCGGCGAGCTCCCGCTCGTCCTCGGCGGCGACCACTCGATCGCCGTGGGCACGCTCGGCGGGCTCGCGGCCGCGCACGGCGGCCCGGGCGGCCTGATCTGGTTCGACGCCCACACCGACCTGAACACCCCGGAGACGTCGCCGTCGGGCAACGTGCACGGGATGCCGCTCGCGATTGCCCTCGGCATGAGCGACGACCCGCGCTTCACGAGCGACGTGTGGCCCCTGCCGATGCTGACCGACACCCGCACCGTCCTGATCGGCGTGCGCAGCGTGGACGAGGGCGAGAAGCAGCGGCTGCGCGACCTCGGCGTGCACGTGTTCACGATGTACGACGTCGACCGGCGCGGGATCGGGACGATCGTGGAGGAGGCCATCGAGCTCGCCTCCGGCGGCGCGTTCACGCACGTCTCGCTCGACATGGACGTCGTCGATCCCGAGCAGGCGCCCGGCGTCGGCACGCCGGTGCGCGGCGGGATCACCTACCGCGAGGCCCACCTGGGCATGGAGATCCTGGCCAAGCACGGCGTGGTGAGCTCGCTCGAAGTCGTCGAGGTGAACCCGGTGCTCGACGAGCACAACGCCACGGCGAGCCTCGCGGTCGAGCTGGTCTGCTCCGCGCTGGGCGCCCGCATCCTGTAGATCGGGTCTGACCCCGAACGCCGGCAGAACGGGTGCCTGGCACCGCGACGCGGTGCCAGGCACCGGTCCGCGGGCGAAGGCTCAGTCCTTCTCCGGGACGAAGCGGCGGCCCGCCAGGGTATCGGGGAGGTGCTGCTGGTCGACGACGCCGCCCGGGAAGTCGTGCGGGTAGCGGTAGCCGACGCCGCGGCCGAGCTTCTGGGCGCCGCGGTAGCTCGCGTCGCGCAGGTGCGCCGGCGGCGGCTGGGCGCCGTGGTCGCGCACCTCGGCCATCGCCGCGTCGATGCCGACGTAGGCGGCGTTCGACTTCGGCGCGCGGGCCAGGTAGACGGCCGCCTGGGCGAGGTTGATGCGGCACTCCGGCAGGCCGACGAACTCGACCGCCCGGGCGGCTGCGACGGCCACCTGCAGCGCCTGCGGATCGGCGTTGCCGACGTCCTCTGAGGCAAACACGATCATCCGCCGGGCGATGAACTTGGGATCCTCGCCCGCCGTGATCATCGTGGCCATGTAGTACAGGGCCGCGTCCGGGTCGGAGCCGCGCATGCTCTTGATGAACGCGGAGGTCGTGTCGTAGTGGCGGTCGCCGCCCTTGTCGTACATGAGCGGCTGCTTGCGGGCGGCGTCGCGGACGTTGTCGGCGGTGACCGGCCCGCCGGCCGCGCTCGCGACCGCCGCGTCGAGGATGTTCAGGGCGCTGCGGGCGTCGCCGCCGGCGGCGCGCACGACCTCCTCGCGCAGATCGGCCGCGAGCTCGACGTGGAGCGCCTCCTCACCCCGGCGCACGATCGCCTCCATGTCCGGGGCGGCGAGCGGCATGAGCTCGAACAGCTGGCAGCGGCTGAGGAGCGCCGAGTTGACCTCGAAGTACGGGTTCTCCGTCGTCGCCCCGATCAGCGTGAGGAGCCCCGACTCGACCGCCGGCAGGAGGGCGTCCTGCTGGCCCTTGTTGAAGCGGTGGATCTCGTCCAGGAAGAGGATCGTGCGGCGGCCGTTCCCGCCCAGCCGGTCGCGGGCCTCGCCCAGCACCCGGCGCACGTCGCCCACGCCGACCTGCACCGCCGAGAGCTCCTCGAAGTGCGCCTGCGTCGTCGCCGCGACGATCCGGGCGAGCGTCGTCTTGCCGCTCCCCGGCGGCCCGAAGAAGATCATCGACGGCACCCGGTCGGCCGCGATCGCCCGCCGCAGCGCGCTGTCTGACCCGACGATGTCGGCCTGGCCCACGAACTCGTCCAGCGTGTGCGGCCGCAGCCGCTGCGCCAGCGGCGCGACCGACCGGAGCTGGTCGTCCGCGGAGTCCGAGAAGAGGTCGCGGGGCATGCGCTCAATCTACTCCGACCGCCGCGGTCGTTCACACGGAGGTCGTGTAGCGTGCGGTCATGCTCGAACACGATCTTCGCGCGGACACGGCTCGGCTCCTGGCCGACCTGATCCGCATCGACACGACGAATCCGCCGGGCAACGAGACGCCGGCCGCGGAGCACCTGGCCGCCTACCTGGCCGAGTCCGGCATCGAGGCCACGCTGCGCGGCCGCGTTCCCGGAGCGGGCCAACCTGGTCGCCCGCCTGCCCGGGACCGGCGACGGCCCCTCCCTGATGCTGCTCGGCCACACCGACGTCGTCCTCGCCGACCGCGTCGGAATGGTCGGTGGAACCGTTTTCCGGCCTGGAGCGAGACGGCCACATCTGGGGCCGCGGCGCGCTCGACATGAAGGGCCAGGTGGCGGCCGAGGCGGTGGCGTTTGCGACGCTCGCCCGCGAGGGCTGGACCGGCGCCGGCGACCTCATCTACTGCGCGGTCGCCGACGAGGAGGTCGGCGACGGCTGGGGCCTGCCCTGGATGACCGAGCACCATCCCGACCTGGTCCGGGCCGACTACGTCGTCAACGAGGGCGGCGGCGAGCGGATCACGAACGGCGACCGGGTCGCCTACACCGTCGGCGTCGGCGAGAAGCAGTGCTCCGCATTCGCCGTCACCACCCGCGGCAAGAGCGGACACGCCTCGGTCCCGGGCGCGTCCGACAACGCGCTCCTGAAGCTGATCCCCGTGCTCGAGCGCATCGACCGCATGGCCCGCCCGACCCGCGACCTGCCGGAGCTGCACACGTTCCTGCGCTCGATCGGGGCCGCGGACGACGACCCGCGGCGGCTGATGGAGCGCGTGCGGGCCCGAAATCCGCTCCTGGCCGAGATGATCGAGCCGATGCTCGGCGCGACGATCGCGCCCACCGGGATGACGGCCAGCACGAAGATCAATGTCATCCCCGGCCGCGCCCAGCTGCGCTGCGACTGCCGCATCCTGCCGGGCATGACCCAGGCCGACATCGAGGCGGCCGTGCGGGAGGCGCTCGCCGGGCTCGAGTACGAGTTCGAGTTCATCGAGCGCGACGGCGGCACCATGTCGTCGCCGGACACGCCCCTCTTTGCCGCGATCGAGGAGTTCCTGCCCGAGATCGAGCCCGGCGCGACGGCGGCGCCGGTCATCTGCTCCGGGTTCACCGACAGCCACTGGATGCGCGGGGCCTTCGGCTCCGTCGCCTACGGGTTCATGCCGACGCGGATGGACCCGATGCTCTCCGGCGCGCTCGTGCACTCGGCCGACGAGCGCATTCTGATGGATGATCTCGACCTGGCGGTGCGCTGCTTCCTGCACCTCGCCCGGACGATGGGGGAGGCCGCATGAGCGCGGACACCGAGAAGGTACGCCTGGGCGGGATGGCCCTCCAGAACGGGATCCTCGTCCATAGCTACGGCCACTGGGCGGCGGCCGTGCGCGGCGCCGACGGCGAGGTGAAGCTGGCCTCGGGCCGCAAGCCCGACCTGCCCGCCGTGGTGACCGGGACGCCGCTCCTGCGTGGCGTGGCCCGGATGCTCGAGGTCGCCTACCTGCTGCCCACGATCAAGCGCCGCCTGCCGGAGTCCCGCCTGCCGATGGAGTCGCCGGGCATGGGCGCGGCGCTGGCCGGGTCGGCGCTGCTCGCCCAGGTGATCCGGCGCACCCGGCTGCACCCGGCGACGATCGAGGTCGTGACGGCGGGCGCCGCGCTCCTTCCGGCGATGATGGCGCTGCGCGGCTCGCGCATCGCCGGCTACCACGGCGCCGAGCACAAGGCGATCGGCGGCTACGAGAAGGACGGCGCCCCCGTCGACATCGCCAAGGAGCACGAGCGCTGCGGCTCGCACATGGTCGGCCCGCTGCTGATCGCGAGCACCGCCGGCAACCTGCTCGTCTCGCGGCTGCCGGCCTCGCGCCGTGGCCCGGCCCGCCTGGTGGCGAGCCTCGCGGCCATGGGCGCGGCGACCGAGGCGTTCGCGTGGATGACGCGCCATCGCGACCACCCGCTCGCGAAGGCCATGCAGCGGCCCGGCTACGAGCTCCAGCGCGTCGCCGCCACGCGCGAGCCCAGCGCGGACGAGCTGGAGGTCGCCGAGGCGGCGCTGCACGAGGTGCTGCGCCTGGAGGGCGCCGCGGCCCTGAGCACAGACGGGAAGCGGGGACTGTCCCCGGTTCCCGAAGGACCGGGGACAGTCCCCAGTTGGCCTATCCGCAGCTCGGCAGCGGACGGATCCGGCTCACGAACGCCTGGCGCGTGTTCGGGCCGACGTGGCCCCACTGGCGGTCGCGGCCGAACGTGTTGCCGTTGCGCATGTTGCCGAACTCCCAGACGCACTCCCCGCCGACGCGCGCGCGCGTCCAGAACGGGAAGAAGTGGCCGGGCCCCGGCGGCGGAAGCACGCAGCCCGCGCCGGTGCTGACGTTGCACCCGGCCTCGGTCGCGCTCGTGTCGGTCACGAACTGGATGTCGGAGTACCCGGCTCCGCGGCTCGTCGGCGAGCGTTGCTCGAACGGGCTCGGGAACCGGTTCGGATGTACCGATGTCGGCCAGTCCGCCCGGTACGACGTCCCGTCGTAGTCGAGGTCGCCCACGGCATTGAAGAACACGGGGCACCCGGTCACCTGGTTCGGGTCGGCGACCCCGCCATGTGTGTCGCCCTTGCGATAGCACGGCGCGTCGCCCGGCTCGAGGCTCGACCCCTTGTCCGGCGGGGCGTCGGCCTCGTACGGGCCGTGGCAGCGGTTGAAGTAGGTGTCCGTGAACGACCCGTCCGTGAACGTGCTGCGGCCGGTCACGCGCGTGCACGGCTCGAAGTGGCCGATCTCGAACTCGGTGTTGATGTTGTACGGGCCCGAGCCCCAGGGGACGTCGTTCTGCGGCTTCGCGCTCGAGTACTCGGGCTGGAAGTTGAACGGCGTGCCGCTGCAGTCGGCGGGGCTCGTGTTCATGAACCCGTTCGCGGCCGAGGCGACCATGGTCCCGCTCTGGCCCGTGGTGAGGTCGGTCTCGCGGATCTCGAGCGCGTGACCGCCGGCCACCGGCGCGTCGAACATGTGGATCACGACGCGGTCGCCTGGGTTCATCAGGAACGTCTTCGCATTCGGCGTGAACGTGGAGAGATCAGACTCCTGCGGGCTGGGCGGCCCCGCGGGCACGCCGTCCGTCTGGATGAACGCGAAGTTCACGGGCTCGATGCAATTGTTGTTGCAGGTCCCGCTGGCGTCGCACTCGACGCTGTCGATATTGAGCGCCGAGCACCAGTGGGTGTTGTCGCAGCTGATCGAGTCGTCGAACGGCGCGAACCCCGGCGGGTAGAACTGGAGCTCCATGAACGCCGACCCGCCGCCCGGGAACGAGCCGTGCGCGGCGTTCTTGTCCGAGCGCGGCTTGCAGGGCAGCTGCGGGTCGGAGTTGGGGTCGCACAGGTTCATCGAGAACCACGGTGCGATGGTCAGCTCGAAGCTGTGGACGACGTCGTGTCCGGGCCGCCGTACGGTCGGAAGCCGGTGCGGCTCGACCGGGAGCCGCTCGACCCAGGTGACGTCGCTGGCCGAGCCGGGCCGCGAGGAGAGGAACCGCAGCGACGGCTCGTCGTGGCCGATGTAGTGGCCGTGGTCCTCGAAGCGCTCGGTCTTCGACGTGCGCGGATCGGCGCACACGAGCGTCGGCTTCACCGCCCGCTGGATGGGGCTGAACCCGTTGCAGTCGAGCTCGCCCGCGGCCTGCGGCATCACGTGGCTGCCGTCGCCGGCCGCGCCGGCCGTCCCCGCCGAGGCCGCGACCGCCACCGCCGCGGCGATCACCACCGTCCTGGCGGCGAGACCAAACCGAGCTCGGAATGTGTGCGGACGTGCCACCGGGCCACCTTTCCCCTCGAATCCCTGCCGGGGCTGACCCTATGTCCGAAGGCAATCCGGCGCAAGGGTGTTCGCCGCACCGCAACGCCCGTACGCTGGAAGCGGTGGACTGGATCAACGAGCGCACCGTGCACGACTGGTTGCACGACGCAGTGCACGCGCTGCACATCGCCGTCGGCTGGTTCCACGACTTCCTGGTCGCCTGGGGCATCTTCATCTTCCTCGGGCTGCTGTGCTGGCTGACCTGGAAGTTCATCTCCATGATGCCGAACGTGCGGCCGAAGCAACTCGATGCGCGGGCGGATTCGAACGTGCGCTGGGACGAGGTGGCGGGCGTCGAGGAGGTGCGGGCCGAGCTCGAGGAGGTGGTCGAGTTCCTGAAGGCCCCGGCCCGGTTCGCGAAGCTGGGCGCGCGCGTGCCCAAGGGCGTCCTCCTCTACGGGCCGCCCGGCACCGGCAAGACGCTGCTCGCCAAGGCGGTCGCGAACGAGTCGGAGGCCAACTTCTACTTCCAGAGTGCCTCGTCGTTCGTCGAGATGTGGAGCGGCCTCGGCGCCGCCCGGATCCGGCGCCTGTTCCAGACGGCGCGCAAGAACCAGCCCGCGATCATCTTCATCGACGAGCTCGACGCCGTCGGCCGCCACCGCGGCAGCGGCGGCCCGGGCGGCGGCAGCCAGGAGCACGATCAGACGCTCAACCAGCTCCTCGTCGAGATGGACGGCTTCGACGAGAGCGACCGGCTGGTCGTGATCGGCGCCTCGAACCAGCTCGGCGCCCTCGACACCGCGCTCCTTCGCCCCGGCCGGTTCGACCGCCACATCGGGGTCGCCGCGCCCGATCTCGCGGGCCGCGAGCAGATCCTCGAGGTGCACACCCGCGGCAAGCCGCTCGCCGACGGCGTCCGCCTTGCCGAGGTGGCCCGGCAGACGTCCGGGCTGACCGGCGCCGACCTCGCGAACATCTGCAACGAGGCGGCGATCAGCGCCGGTCGCCGCGAAGGCGACACGATCGTGCAGGCGGACTTCGACTACGCGCTCGAGCGGGTCGTGGCCGGCCTCCAGCAGCGCAAGCTGATCACCGACAAGGAGAAGCGCGTCATCGCCTACCACGAGGCCGGGCACGCGCTCGTCGCCCGGCTGATGGGCGACGCGATGCAGCTGCACAAGGTCACGATCGTCCCCCGCGGGCAGGCGCTCGGGTACACGATGAACCTGCCCGAGGAGGATCGCTACCTGCAGTCGACCGAGGAGCTGCGCGACTGGCTGAAGGTGATCCTCGCGGGCCGGGCTGCGGAGCAGGTCGTCTTCGGCCGGATCACGAACGGCGCCGCCAACGACCTCGAGCGCGCCACCGCCATCGCCCGCTCGATGGTGTTCGAATGGGGGATGGGCGAGTCGATGCCGCACCAGCAGGTGCGGGCCGACAACTACGCGCTGTCCGAGGAGACCAAGCGCACGCGCGACGCCGAGCAGCGCGGGATCACCGACGCGGCCTACCGCGACGCGCTGCGGCTGGTCGAGGTCCACCGCGAGTTCCTCGACCGCCTCGCGCAGGCGCTGCTCGCGACCGAGACGCTCGAGCGCCCCGAGATCGACCACCTGCTCGAGGGGCTCGAGCCCGCATCGAACTCCTCGCTCGACATCGGCGTCGAGGCGGCCCTGGCGATGGCGCCGCCGGCCCCGCCCGTCTAGACCGCTATGCGGCCGGGCCGCCGTTGGAGGGCGCGTCCGCCGGGGCCTCCGCGACTTCCTCGGCCGAGCTCTCGACCGTGTCCGATGACGGGGCCGCATCGTCCGAGCCGTTGCTCTTCAGGTCCGCGACCTCCTGCTCCTTGGCCGCGACCTGGGCGCGGATGTCGGTGATCTTCGCTGCGGCGCCGGCGAGCTCACCCGACCGCTCGGCCAGGGCGTTCGCCTGATGCAGGTTGAAAGCCTCGCGCCCGAACTCGACCAGCGCGTCGCGCTCCTCGCCGTGCAGATTGCGCAGCTGCACGTGCAGCTGACCGACCTTCGCGACCTCCTGCGTCTTCTCGGCGACGGTCGTCGCGACGCCGGTCGCATCCTGCTTGAGCTTGTCCAGGAACCCCATGCAAACCCCCTCGTTCGGTTGTCTCGTAGGATGCCGTCCAATGCATCCGCAAGCCATCCATCATATCGGCCATGCCGTGGACGACCTGCCCGGTGCGGTGGGGTTGTACGAGCGGCTGTTCGGCGCCGAGGTGGAGCATCGCGAGATCGTCCCGGCGCAGGGCGTCGAGGCGGTGTCGGTGCTGGTCGGCGAGAGCCGGATCGAGCTCCTGTGGCCGCTCGCCGAGGACACGCCGGTCGGCAAGTTCCTGGCCAGCCGCGGCCCGGGGATGCACCACGTCGCCTACCTGGTCACGGATATCCGCGCCTCGCTGCGCGGGGCGGCGGCGGCCGGCGCCGAGCTGATCGACGCGGAGCCGCGCCCGGGCCTCTTCGGGCTCGAGGTGGCGTTCATCCATCCCGGCAGCGTGGCCGGGGTCCTGGTCGAATACGTGCAATACGGAGGAGACGGCGATGGCAGCTGATGTGTCGCGGGTGGAGATCGGGTTCGACGGCGGGCTGATCGTGATCACGAAGATCGCCGCCAAGGAGTGGGCGAGCCTCGAGGAGACGCTCAAGTCCGGGAAGGGCGTGGTCACCTTCGCGGGCGACGACGACGCCACCTACCACGTCGACGTGTCCAAGGTCAGCTACGTGAAGCACGAGTCCCACGTCGGCCGGGTGGGGTTCTGACCGGAGGCGCCCGCCGGTGGCGGCATCCCGGGCTCGACCGGGTCGTCCGTCCGTACACGCGGGCCGGTGACTACGGCCTGCTCTGGGTCGCGATCGGCCTCGCCTGCGGGCGGCCGGTGCGGGTGGCGGCGACCGTATGGGGCACGCTGGGGGCGAACTACGCCGTGAAGCAGGCTGTGGGCCGCGAGCGGCCGCTCGACCCGGACGCCGACCTGCTCGTCCCCGCGCCGTCGTCGTCGTCGTTCCCGTCCAGCCACGCCGCCATGTCGACGGCGGCGGCGATCACGTTGTGCCGGGTGCGGCCGCGGCTGGCGCCGATGTGGGTGGCGATGGCGGCCGCGATGGCCTGGAGCCGGGCGTACGCAGGCGTCCACCACACGAGCGACGTCGTCGCGGGTGCGGCAGTCGGAGCGGTCACCGGCACGGTGGCCGCGGCGATCTGATGGCGGGCGTCGAGGTCGGCCTGGTCGGCCTGCCCAACAGCGGCAAGTCGACGCTCTTCAACGCCCTGGCCGGCGGCGGGTCCGTCGTCGCCCCGCACATGTTCTCGACGGTCGAGACCGTGCACGGCGTCGCCGATGTGCGCGACCCGCGCCTGGAGGCGCTCGACGCCGTGTCGAGCTCGCAGTCGGGGAAGCTCGTGCCGGCGACGCTGCAGGTGCTCGACATCGCCGGGCTCGTCCGGGGCGCGTCCCACGGCGAGGGGCTCGGAAACCAGTTCCTCGGCAACATCCGCAACACCGATGCCGTCGTCCATGTGCTGCGCTGCTTCCACGACGACTCGGTCGCCCACCCCTCCGGCCGGATCGACCCGCTCGAGGACGCCGAGACCGTCGAGCTCGAGCTGGTGTTCGCCGACCTTGCGGCCATCGAGCGCCGGGCGGAGCGGGTCGGGAAGGCGGCCAAGGGCGGAGAGGCGACCGCGGTCGCCGAGCGAGCGGCGCTCGACGCGCTGCGCGAGTGGCTCGAGGAGGGTCGTCCGGCCCGGTCGTGCCCGGTCGCGGCGCCGGCCGTCGCTCGATCTGCTCACGGCCAAGCCGGAGCTCTACGTCGCCAACGTCGACGAGGGCGGCGAGGCCGACCAGGTTGCGGCCGTCGAGCGGTTCGCGCAGGAGCGCGGCAGCGAGTGCATCGCCGTGAACGCCAAGATCGAGGCGGAGCTGCGCGAGCTGCCCCCGGACGACGCCGAGGCGTTCCTGGCCGACCTCGGCATCGAGCGGCCCGCGCTCGACCTGGTCACGCTCGCCGCCTACCGCCTGCTCGACCTCATCCCGTTCTTCACGACCGGGCCGAAGGAGACGCGGGCGTGGACGATCCGCCGCGGCCAGAACGCCCAGCAGGCGGCGGGCCGGATCCACACCGACCTGGAGCGCGGGTTCATCCGCGCCGAGGTGATCGAGTGGGACAGGCTGGTCGAGGCCGGGTCGGAGACCGAGGCCAAGCGGCGCGGCTGGGTGCGGGTCGAGGGCCGCGACTACGTGGTCGCCGACGGCGACACGCTGAACATCCGCTTCAACGTCTGATCGCGCCCTGCGCCGTCGGCAGGATCAGCACCTCGCTGACGTCGACGTGCTCGGGCTGGTCGAGCGCCCACATCACCGCACCGGCCACGTCGTCGGCCTCCAGCCGCCCCTGGCCCGGGTTGTCGAAGAAGGGCGTCTCGACGGCGCCGGGCTCGATCAGCGTCACCCGGATGCGCGCGTTCCCGTGCATCTCGCGCAGCTCCCCGCGCAGGCTCTGGCCGATGCCGGTGACCGCCCACTTCGTGGCCGAGTAGAGCGACCCGGGCAGCGACCGGCGGCCGGCGATCGAGCTGGTCAGAACGTAGTGGCCCGTGCCGCGCTCGAGCAGGTGCGGCAGCGTCGCCCTGATGGTGTGCGCGACCCCGAGCACGTTCGTGAGCACCATCGCGCGCCAGTGCTCCGGCGACTCCTCCAGGAAGCCGCGGGTGGCGCCGAAGCCGGCGTTCGCGAAGACGACGTCCGTGCGGCCGAACCGGTCGAGCGCCGCGGCCGCCAGCTCCTCGACCTGGTCCCACTCGGTCACGTCGCAGGCGACGGCGAGCGCGTTTCCTTCCCCAAGCTCGCCGGCGAGCGCGTCGAGCGCCTGCTTACGCCGCGCTGCGAGGACGACCCGGTCGCCACCGGCGACGGCGCGCCTGGCGGTGGCTGCACCGATCCCGGTCGAGGCCCCGGTGATGAGGACGACGCGTGAATCTCCGGTGCCTGGCACCGGTTATTCACGCCCCCTGGGCGGTGGGCCGGAGAGCGCCTCGCCGAGGCGCGCGTCCAGCGAGTTCGCGTGGTAGAGAGCGACCGCCTCGGCGGTCTCCAGGCGGCGGCCCTCGATCGGGCCGTGGTGGCCGGCGACGGCGTTCAGGAGCGGGAGGAGCACGTCATCGGCCAGGCCGGTCTCGCGCGCCGCGGCGTCGATCATGCGCACCCCGGCGAGGACGTGCCCGAGCATGCGCCCCTGCTCGGAGACGGCGATGGTGACGCCCGGCCGGAAGGTCTCGGTGCGGCCGGCGTCGTGCAGGAGCGCGGCCGTGACCAGGATGTCGGAGTTCAGGCGCGGGTGCAGCTGGGTCGCCTCGCGGCACAGGGTCGCGACGGCGACGGTGTGCTCCAGGAGGCCCCCGGCGTAGTCGTGGTGCGTCTCCGCCGCCGGGGTCGATCGCAGCCGGTCGCGGAAGCGGGCGTCCGTCAGGAACCGCTCGAGCAGTCCGCGCATGCCGGGGTGGGCGACCTCGCCGGCCAGGAACTCGACGAAGCCGTCCAGCGTCTCCGCGTCGCGGCGGGCGCCGGGGACGAGGTCGAGCGGGTCGCCGGCCTCGATCTTCTCCACGTCGCGGACGGCGATCTGGAGCCGGCCGCCGTAGCTCTCCACCCGCCCGAGCACGCGCACGGTGTCGCCCTGGTCGAAGCGGGCGCCGAGCAGGTTGACGTCATTCCAGACGACGCCGGGGACGCGGCCGGTGCGGTCGGCGAGCTCCATCGAGAGGAACGGGTCGCCGTTGCGGGTGTGGCGGCGCTGCTTGCGCTGGACGGCGAACATGGCGTCGACGAGCGTCCCCTCGCTCAGATCGGCCACGTAGGTGTCCCCCGCCATCTGGCGACACTTTATCGGGCGGCGACGCGGCACACCGGCCGTGGCGGACGGCGGCCTCCACCCGTCGCTCTAGACTCCCGCCCGATGGCATCCGAGCCCGTGACGCGCGCCGCCCTGCGCCCTCTGCGGGCGCTCCGCTACGACCCCTCCCGCGTCCGCCTCGCCGACGTCGTCGTCCCGCCGTACGACGTGATCCCGCCGGCCGACCGCGACCGTTACGCCGCGGCCAGCGAATACTCGGCGGTGCACCTGGTGCTGCCGGACTCGCCCAGCCGCGCCGGCCGGTTGTTGTACGAGTGGCGCCAGGATGGCATCGTCGTCCAGGACGAGCAGCCGGCCGTGTGGTGGCACGTCCAGGACTACGTCGGCCCCGACGGGGCGGAGGGCAGCCGGTCGGGCTTCCTTTCGGCCGTCCGCCTGTCCGACTACTCCGAAGGGCGGGTGCGCCCGCACGAGCAGACCCACGCCACCGCCCGGGCCGGCCGGCTCGAGGTCATGCGCGCGACAGCGACGAACCTCTCGCCCGTGTTCGGCCTCTACGACGACCCCTCGTCCGCGCCGCGCGAGGCGCTCCTGGCGCATGTCTCCGGCGAGCCGGCGATGCAGGTGCGCGACGGCGACGGCACGACCCACAGCTTCTGGCCGGTCACGGACGCCGACGCGATCGCCGCCGTCGCAGGAGGCGATGTCCGACCGCGAGATCGTCATCGCCGACGGCCACCACCGCTACGAGACGGCGCTCGCCTACCGCGACGAGCGCCGCGTCCGCGACGGGAATCCCGAGGGCGACCAGGCCTACGACTTCATGCTCATGCACCTCGTGAACTTCGAGGGCGAGGGGCTCGAGATCTACCCCACCCACCGCGTCGTCATGGGCCGGCGCGAGGTCACCGGCGAGGTGCTGCACGCGTTCGACGTGCGTGAGGTCGACGCGCCGCCGGCCCAGGTCGAGCACGCGCTGCGGCTCGTGCCCGCGGAGACCGTGGCGTTCGCGGTATGGCGCGGCGCCGGCCGCCCGGCGCTCCTGTGCACGCTGCGCGACCGGGCTGCGGTCGGCATGGCCATGATGGGCACGCCCGCGCCGCTGCGCTCGATCGACGCCGCGGTGCTCGAGGCCGTGGTGCTGGCCCCGCTGCTGGGGCTGCTCGACCCGGCCCAGTTCGCGACCACCGATTCGATCCAGTACGTGCGCGAGCTCGGCGCCGCCACCGCACTCGTCGACCAGGGCGAGGCGTCGGCCGCGTTCCTGCTCCGCCCGCCGACCGTCGACCGGGTGCGCGCCGTCGCCGCGGCCGGGGCGGTCATGCCGCAGAAGTCCACCTACTTCTTCCCCAAGCTCTTCTGCGGCTTCCTGTTCAATCCGCTGGACGCGTGATGCGGGAGGCGTGGCTCGACTTCTGCCGCCGCGTGGCCGCGGACGTCGAGGTCGCACTCGCCGACCTCCCCACTCGCGACGACCGTGAGCCGGTGGTCGGCCGCGGCAGCGGCGGGGACGACACCACGGTGATGGACGAACGGGCCGAACAGGCCGCCGTCACCCAGCTCGAGGCGCTGCACGCCCGCGGCATCGACTTCCGGCTCGTCTCCGAGGAGCTCGGGGAGCGGACGTTCGGTTCGGGCGACAGCCCCTGGGTGGTGGTCGTCGACCCGATCGACGGGTCGCTGAACGCGAAGCGGCGGCTGCCGTTCTACTGCCTGTCGATCGCCTTCGCCGACGGGCCGACGATCGCCGACGTCAAGTTCGGCTACGTGCGCGACTTCGGCAGCGGCGAGGAGTGGGTTGCCGAGGCGGGCGGCGGCGCGACCGTCGACGGCCGCCGGCTGGGCGGTGTGCGCCCGAAGGCCCGGTTCGGCATCGTCGACTTCGAGGCCACGAACGCCGCCCTCGTGGCGGCCGCGGCCGCGCGCATGGACGGGAACGTCGGCCGCATCCGGCTGATGGGGGCGCTCGCCCTGGCGCTGTGCCAGCTCGCCGACGGCCGGGTCGACGCCGTGGCGACGCTGAAGCCCTCCCGCTCGGTCGACCTGGCAGCGGCGTGGCTGATCGTGCGCGAGGCCGGTGCCGACGTCCTGCTCGTCGACGACCCGGCGCTCCGGCTCGACCTCCAGTCCCGAACGCGCGCGACCGCCGCCCGCGACCGCGAGTGGTCGACCCGGCTGGCCGAGCTCGTGTACGCCGGCGAGCCCGGCTGAAGGCAGCCTCTACACTGCTTCTATGGTCTCCGAGTCTGCGATCCGCGAGGCGCTCGCCGGGGTGATCGACCCGGAGCTGCGCCGCAGCGTCGTCGAGCTCGACATGGTGCGCTCGGTGGACGTGCGCGCGAGCCACGTCGACGTCACCATCGCGCTGACGGTCGCCGGCTGCCCGATGAAGGCCGACCTGGAGTCGCAGGTGCGCGGCCGCGTCGGCGCGGTCGAGGGCGTTGAGTCCGTCGGCGTGAGCTTCGACGTCATGACTCCCGAGCAGCGCACCGCGCTGCGGCAGCGGCTGCATCCCGGCGGAGACGGCGCCAAGCCGATCGCGATCGCCCAGCGCACGCGCGTTGTCGCCATCGCGTCCGGCAAGGGCGGCGTCGGCAAGTCGACCGTGACCGCCAATCTGGCCGCCGCGCTCGCCGCCGGCGGCGCCGAGGTGGGCGTCGTCGACGCCGACATCTACGGCTATTCGATCCCGCGCATGCTCGGCATCACCCGCCGGCCGGTGGTCGTCGAGGGCATGATCGTCCCGCCGGTGAACCACGGCCTGCGGATCATGTCGATCGGGTTTTTCCTCGAGCCCGACCAGGCGGTCGTCTGGCGCGGGCCGATGTTGCACAAGGCGCTCGAGCAGTTCCTGACCGACGTCCACTGGGGCGACCTCGACTACCTGATCGTCGACATGCCGCCGGGGACCGGCGACGTCTCGATCTCGCTCGGCCAGCTGCTGCCCTCGCCGGACGTCGTGATCGTGACCACCCCCCAGCCCGCCGCCCAGCAGGTGGCTGAGCGCTCCGCCGAGGTCGCGGGCAAGACGGGGATGCACGTCGCCGGCGTGATCGAGAACATGAGCTACCTGGTGTGCCCGTGCTGCGGCGAGCGCTCGCACGTGTTCGGCGAGGGCGGCGGGCGCGCGCTGGCCGACCGCCTGGGGGTGCCGCTGCTGGGGGAGATCCCGCTGGACGAGCCGCTGCGCACGGCATCGGATGCGGGCCGGCCGCTCGTGCTCGACGAACCCGACGCCGCCTCCGCCCGGGCCGTGGCCGACGTGGCCGCCGCCCTTCCGGGGGTGCTGCGGCCGCGCAGCGGCGCCGAGCGGATCGACCGCCGCCTCAGCGTTCGCTAGCCGAAAACCGGGGTCAGACCCCCGGGGTGGGGGGACGTCCGACGGGCCCGGCTACACTCCGGCGCGTGCTTGGGCGAGCACTTCGCGTATTGCTCTGTGTGGCCGTTCTGACGCCGGTCCTCGCTGTCGCTGCGTATGCGACCACGGTCGCGGGCAGCCAGAACCCGCAGTTCCGCGTTCGGGTCACGATCTTTCCGGCTCACCCTCGAGTCGGCCAGACCGTCGTCGCCACGTTCCGCATCACCAACCTGACGAAGCGCACGCTCCACGGCCAGTGGTCGTTCACGTGGTCGACGCCCGCGAGCGGGATCGGCGCCGCCCTGGCCGGGCCGCTGCGTCCTGGCCGCCTCGCCGGCGAGACCCTGCGCCAGAAGGTGACCGCGAAGACGCCGAAGGGCAGCTATCTCATCTCGGCCTCGGTCTCGGACGGCCGCGGCGCCTCGCACGCCAGCGCCCGGGCCGTCTTTGCGGGGTAGCCGCTCGCCTCAGCCGTGCCCCCACGCCGGCAACGCCGGGTAGGCCACTGCCGCCAGAGCGAGCCCGGCGATCACGACGCCGACCGTCACACGCCGCCGCATCCGCGAGCCGGCGATTCGCGAGGGCGGCCGCCAGTCGCGTCCGGCCACCACCGGAAGGGACACGACGTGCCCGAGCACATGCACCGTCATCGCGACGAACCAGGCGATGAAGCTGAGCTTGTGGATCGCGTAGACGTCTTGGTGGGCGCGGCCGACGATCGCGAGCGCGACACCCGACGCCAGCACGGCGATCGTCAGCACGACGACGAACGGCCCGTCGATCCGGAGGATCGGGTGGGGCGGGCCGGCGCGACGGTACGCGGGGGTGGAGAGGTAGTAGCGGATGAACCGGTAGGACGTGGTGGAGAGCTTCAGCAGGACCACGGGGATGAGCACCAGTCCCACGACCACGTGGACGGGCTCGAGCGGGCCCAGAAACGGGATCGTTCCGCCCTCGACCGCGAGCAGTACCAGCAGCACGACTCCCAGGGCGGCCGTGAGCCGGCGGTTCCCCTCGACGCCGGGTGACTCCTCCGCTCGTGCCGCCGCGCGGTCGAGATCGAGCCGCCCGAGGGCGCTCACCGCCTCCGCTCCAGCCGCAGCGCGAGGGTGGGGCACGCGGCGATGGCGCGGCGCGCGTGCGGCACGGTCGCACGGTCGATGGGGGTTCGGTCGATCAGCGGGTATCCCCACTCGTCGAGCCGGATCCGCTCGGGCAGCAGGTCGGCGCACAGGCCGTGGCCGTCGCAGGTGATCGGATTGACACGCGACGACTCGCTCCCTCATCGCCAGTCGTCCTCCGAGCGTGGGCCCGCCGGGAGGTGGAGCGGCACCCCCGTGAGACCGGAGCACGCCGACCCGCGCTCGTGCAGCTCGACGTGCGTCGCGAATCCCGTGAGGACGCTCGCGATCAGCCGTCGGACGCCGTCAGGGAGCGCGCACGCGCCTCGGCCGTCGATCATCTCTATCCGCCTCCGGAGGCGGTCGGTGGTGCGCCCGCTCGCGTATGGCGTGCAGAGTTCCCCCAGGTCGCGGGCGACCGCCGCCACGCCATGGGTGCACGGGCCGCACTGCCCCGCGCCCTCGCGGGCCAGGTAGGCGACTATCCGCGCAGTCTCGTCGATCACGCAGGCTCCGGCCGGTGCGACGATCAGGACGCCGGCACCGAAGCCCGCCCCGGCTGCGCGCAGGGACGCCGGATCAGCCGTCATACCCGCGGCTTGCCGCCACGGGATCCAGCCGCCGAAGTACCCACCTGCGAGCACCATCGACGGCTCGAGCACCGGCTCGTGCGCCTCCACGACCGCACGCAGCGGCGCACCGAGCACGATCTCGGCAACTCCACCATGCGCCACCGCTCCGCCCACCGTCACGAGCGCCGTGCCGGTGGCGGCGGGCAGCCCGACCGATCGGAACCAGTCGCCGCCGTAGCGGGCGATCAGCGCGAGCTGAGCCGCCGTCTCGACATTCAGGATCAGCGTTGGCCGGCCGTCCACGCCGTGCCGGAACGGGCGCTCGGCCTGCGAGGTCGGCCGCATCGGTCCTCCGTTGAGCCAGTGCACGAGCGCGGTCTCCTCGCCTCCGACGTACCGGGGCGGACCCGGATGCACCTCCGGTTGCACCCGGTCGATCCGGTCGCGGCAGCGCTCCGCCACCGCTCGTGAGAGCGACTCCACCGCCTCGACCCGGTCGCGTCGGACCGCCAGCATCACCGCCTCGGCGCCGACCTCCCCGGCGGCCGCCGCGGCGCCGTCGAGCACGAGGTGAGGAAGGTTGGCGAGCAGATGGCGGTCCTTGGCGCTCCCGGGCTCCCCCTCCATCCCGTTTACGACCACCACCGGCCGGGTGCGCGAGCCGCTGACGGACTCGAGCTTCACCGCGGTTGGGAAACCGGCTCCTCCGCGCCCGGTCAGCCCGGCCCGGTGGACAGCGTCGGTCAGCGCACCTCGGGTCGACCGGCTGCCGCGCGGCAGCGGCCCGTACCATCGGCGATGTGCGGCGAGGCTCATACGGCCGCGGTGGGCCCGTAGGCCCGCGAGGAGCCGCGGCACCCCGGCAGGCGCCGGCGCCGATCCCGTGGTCTCGCCGTTGAGCGTCGCCGCGACGACGCTCAAGGCAGACCCCGCTCGGCGGTCACCGGGGCGCGTGGAGCGAACACGCCGTAGAGGCGGGCCGCGGCAGCGATCGCAACGAGCGCCGTCGCCAGCGCCGCGACGACCGTGAGGATCCCGGTCCGTACATCGGAGCCGACCCCGAGCGCATGCGCTACGGTCACCGGCCAGAGCGGATACACCAGCCAGTGCACGGTGCGCCATGCGCCGACGCCGAGGCGGACGCGGATCACGCTTGTGATCACCACCGCCAGCACGACGTCGAGAGCGACCGCCCCCAGTCCGACCCACAGCGGCCGATAGCTCGACGTGAACGGGACGAACGCGCTGACGACGTGGATGCCGGCGTACGGGTCGATGATCGCCGTGGCGATATGCACGGACACGAAGGCGCACACGAGGAGCGCCAGGTTCCGGTGCAGGCCGGCGACCACGAACCGCGGCATCGCCAGCCACCCGCCTTGCCGCCGGCTGGTCACGCCCAGCACCAGCGTCAGCGAGAGCAGGGCGAGGGTGACGATCCCGGTCCCGCGCGACAGGTACCACAGGATCTGCGAGTTGACGGCCGCGCTCACGCCGCCGTCCGGCGCTGCGGCCAGCCGCCCAGGGTCGTCACTCGACCATCGGCCGCGACCAGCCGCGCGGGAACGCCCGCGAGCCTCAACCGGTTCACGGCCGAGACGCCGGCGACGATCGCCGCCGTGGTCTGCGTGTTGGCCGCCACGCATGTGCACGCCGCCACGCTGACGGTGCGCCACACGACATTCGCCGGCCGGCCCGTGCGCGGATCCAGGATGTGATGTCCCGCGGCGCCGTGAGAGCGGGTGGTGACGCTTGAGGTGGCGAGCGCGCCTCCCCTCACGGCAACGGTCTGGTCGGCGATCTCGGCCCGGTGCGAGTCGGCGATTCCCACGGCCCAGCCCCCGCGGGGTGCCGGTCCTGCGACCGCGAGATCGCCCCCCAGGCTGACCAGTACTCCACAGCCGGCCGCTGCCTCCGCCCGCGCCGCGCAGCGATCCGCGGCCATCGCCTTCCCGGTCGCGCCCAGGTCGACGGTCACGCCCTCGGGAATCCGCACGGTGCCGGTCAGGAGATCGACTGAAACGCGCGGCCGGCCGTCATCGCTGCAGCCGGCGATCGGATCGACCAGGCCGCCGGTCTCGTCGGACGCGCGCAGCGCGATCGCGAGCGCGCCGGCCAGAAGCGGGCTTGCCTGGACCGGTACCTCGCGATCGATGGTCATGAGCTCGGAGTCGGGGCGAAAGCGGCTGCAGGCGGCGTCCACGGCCGCCAGTTCGGTCTCGACCGCGATCACCGCGCGCTCGAGCGCGGCCGGGTCCGTTACCGCCACCGCCGCAGTCGTTCCAAGCGCCGGAAACTCGTATACGGCGGTCATGACCCGCCCGACGTGACCACGGGCGGTGAGTTGGTGGTCGTTACCGGCGGCGCCGCTTGGGACTGCGTCTGTGCCTGGCTCCCGGTTTGCGGCTGCGCTTGGGTCTGCGATGCGACCCCGCCCGTACGGGACACCTGGGCGGCACCGGCGCTGTGGCTCGAGCGCCTCACCGGCGGTGTCGTGTGCTTCCCGGGAAACGCGCGGGCCGCCGCGACGGACACCACGAGCGATCCGGCCGCGGCCCCTGCCGCCACCAGTCGCGTGAGGTGGACGACCCGCCGCCGTCCGCGCTCCCGCCGTTCGATTCCTGATCGGGTCATGCATCACAGGGTGGCCGAACAAGATGAAGGGACTCTCACCGTGGGCCAGCGCTTTGGAGAACGATTCATGAGCGTGTTCTCACGAACCGCCGGGATTTGGGCGGTACCGTCGAACGATGCACCTGCTCGTCGTCGAGGATGAACCCCGCCTGCGCGATCTGCTCGACCGCGGGCTGCGGGCGCAGGGCTTCCAGGTGCAGACCGCAGGGGGTGCAGACGCGGCGCTGGCGCTCGCCCGGGCCGATCCGCCCACCCTGGCGGTGCTCGACGTGATGATGCCCGGCCCCGACGGGTTCGAGCTGCTCGAGGCGCTGCGCGGCGTCGTCCCCGGCGTCCCGGTGATCATGCTGACGGCGAGAACGAGCGTCGAGGACCGTATCCATGGGCTCGAGCTCGGGGCCGTCGACTACGTGGTCAAGCCGTTCTCGTTCGGCGAGCTGACGGCGCGCATCCGGGCGCAGCTGCGGCGCGAGATCGAGCCGCGCACCGAGGTGCTCCAGGTGGGCGCCGCCCGACTCGACATCTACACGCGTGAGCTGGAATCGCCACAGGGGGTCTTCACGCTCTCGGATCGCGAGTTCACGCTGCTCGCGATGCTGATGCGCTCGGCCGGGCGGATCCTGGGCAGAGCGCAGCTGGCCGAGGGCGCATGGAACGCGGTGGGCGCGGCGCGCTCCAACATGGTCGACGTCTACATCGCCTACCTGCGTCAGAAGCTCCCGCCCGGGGCGATCGAGACCGTGCGCGGGGTCGGGTACCGAATGCCGATCCAGTGAGCCCGGAGTGACGCTACGAACCCGGCTGGTGCTGCTGTACACAGGTCTCGCGGTGGTCGTGCTCGTGCTGAGCATGCTTGCGGTCTACCAGGTGACCCGGCGGGAGGCGCTCAGCCGGCTCGACAACTCTCTGCGATCCGACGCCGCCTTGCTCGAGCGGAACGCCGAACGGGCCGAGCAGCACGGCGAGCGCGGCTCGGGCGAGCGGTTCGTGAACGCCCGCGAGGCGGTGCTCTCGGGGCACATGCTGGCGCTGGTGGACGATCACCACGTGCTGGGCTCGGCGGCGGTGATCCCGCGGCTGGTCGCGCTAGTGCGCGAGCGTGGCGTGCTCGACGGCGCTGCCCACACGGTCACACTGTCGCTCAACGGCCGCGACTTCCGCGTGTCGATCGTCCCCGCCGACCGCGGCGAATACGCCGTCGCGGCCGGTTCCCTCGAGACCGTCTCGGAGGCGGAGGAGAGCCTGCTGCACGCGATCCTGATCGCGGGCGGCCTGGGGATCGCCCTCACGGCGGTCGGCGCATGGTTCGCCACCCGCCGCGGGCTCCGGCCGCTGGAATCGATTTCCGACCTCGCCAACCAGGTCGCGCCGGACGCGCTCAGCCTCCGCACGGGACTCGACAAGCAGGACGAGATCGGCGCCGTGGCCGCCGCCGTCGACCGAATGCTCAACCGGCTTCAGGTCGCCTTCGACTCGCAGAATCGTTTCCTGGAGGACGTCTCGCACGAGCTGCGCACTCCGCTGACCATCGCCCGCGGCCACCTGGAGCTACTGGAGAATGACCCTGTCGCGACCGAGGCTCAGCGGCGGGAGGCGATCGACGTCGCCATCGAGGAGATCGATCGGGTGGCGCGGCTCGTGGAAGGGCTTCTGCAGCTCGCGCGCGCGAGCGAGGTCGAGCGGCTCGTGATCGAGCGGGTCGAGATCGCGCCGCTTCTGCGCGACGTCGCGGGGCAGTTCAGCCGGCTGGGATCCCGCCAGTGGCAGGTCGTCGCAGATGAGGGCCTGTCGGCGTCGGCCGACGCCGACGCGCTGCGTCAGATCGTGCTCAACCTCGCTCGCAATGCCGATGAGTACAGTCCCGCCGATGCGCCCGTCGAGCTCTCGGCGACGACCTCGGGCGACCGCGACCGCGTGCGCGTCGTCGTGGCCGACCGGGGCGTGGGAATCGACCCGCGCATCCGCGGCCACGCGTTCGAGCGCTTCGCCCACGGCGGCAACGGGATCGGGTTGGGCCTCGCCATCTCCCAGGCGCTGGCCGAGGCGCAGGCGGGTGCCGTCATGCTCGACGATCGCCCCGGCGGTGGGACGATCGCGACGGTCGAGCTGCCGGCCGCCGGCGAGCTGTCAGGCGCCGCCCTCCGCACGCTCGCGTAGGGCGCGCAGCACGACCGGGTCGACGCGGCCGTCGTAGAGCCGCTCCTCCAGGTTCTCCATCCCCGCCCACTCGCGCAGCCCGGGCTCGATCGGGCCGGTGTGCCCGACCTTCCCGAGCAGGTCGGAGAGCTCGGCCTGCACCTGCTCGAGCGGGATCAGCTGATCCTCGGGCGTGCGGCCGAAGAGGAGGTCCTGGATGGCGTACAGGCGCTGGAGCTCCGTGACCGGGTCGGCGTGGTCGTCGACCCGCAGGTCGATCAGGATGTCCGTGCCGCCGCCGTAGCCGCCGTCGGCCTCGCGCACGATGACGGCCGCGGACTGGCGCCCGCGGCGGTCGCCGCCCGCGGCGTCGCCGGCGGCCAGGGAGGCGAGCAGCCGCTCGACCAGCGGCCCCTCCGTGCCCGCGAACGTGTCCGCGAGCTCCTCCACCACCGCGGCCGCCGCGAGCAGGTTGCCCTGGGCGGCGTAGCCCGGGCCGGCCCTGCCCCCGGCCCAGTCGAAACACTCCGGCCCCGTGAACGTCGCGCTTCCGCCGCGGGCGTCGACGACGCCGATCTGGCGCTCGCGCCCGCCCGGGTCGTCCCGGGTGAGCCGGTCGAGCGTCTCCTGCGCGCTCGCGCCGGACGCCAGCAGCTCGAGGCCGCGCGGCCCGTACGACACGTTGGCGGACGCCTGCGTGGCCACGGCGCCGGCCTCGGCCCGCGCCCACGGCACGACCGCCCCGACGGCGAGGAACTTTGACGCCACGACAACGCCCCACTGGCGTGCCTCCAGGTCGCACGCCACCAGTGAGAAGGTCACGCCAGCGTGTCCCCGGGCTTCAGCTCCTCGACGACCACGTCCGTGAGGCCGCGCTTGGCGAGCTCGTCCCGTAGCCCCTGCGGAGTGCCCACGAGGAGCGGGAAGGTGCCGTAGTGCATCGGCACGACATGCTTCACGCCGAGCAGCTCCACGGCCTTCGCCGCCTCCATCGGGCCCATCGTGAAGAAATCGCCGATCGGAAGCATCGCCAGGTCGGGCTTGTAGAGCTCGCCGATCAGGGCCATGTCCCCGAACACCGTCGTGTCGCCGGCGAAGTAGATCCGGTAGCCGTTCTCGAGCGTGATGATCAGCCCCGCCGGCTCGCCCGTGTAGACGATGGTGCCGTCCTCCTCGCCGTAGCTGGACGAGTGGAAGGCGTGGGTCAGGGTGACGCTCACGCCCTCGGCCGTGAGCGTGCCGCCCTTGTTGCCGCCGATGATGTTCTCGACGCCCTTGGAGGTGAGGTGGTCACCGAGCTCGATCATGCACATGACCGCGGCCGGGCTCTTCTCCTTGGACAGCCGCACGACATCGGCGGTGTGATCGGAGTGGCCGTGGCTCAGGAGGATCAGGTCGACGTCGCCGGGATCGTGGAGGGCCTCGGGGCAGACCGGATTCCCGGTCATCCACGGGTCGATGAGGGCCCGCTTCCCGCCGGGCGTATCGAGGATGAAGGACGCATGCCCGATCCAGGTGAGCTTGACGCCGTTTCCGAGTGACATAGAGGCCCTCCCTCTGTCGTGGGACGCGGCAGAACATAGCGGAGAGGGCGCGGGCGACCTGTTCACGCGGATCATGCTGCCCGGATGACCGGGACGAGCGACGCGGAGGCGTACGATCCGGGCGTGGCGGAGGCTCTCGAAAGGCGCTTCGCGTCCGAATGGCGAAGGCGGCGGCTGACGCCGGAGCAGCGGATCGCGCGGGGAAGGGCCGCGCGCACCACCGCGCCGCGTTCGGCTCACGGGGCGTGGGAGCCGGCGACCGGCCGGGCCGACCCGGTCGCGCTGCTCGAGAGCCAGGACCGCGACCGCGTGCCCGAGCTCGTGCCGGTGCGCCACGCCCGCATGGCCGTCTCGCCGTTCACCTTCTACCGCGGCGCCGCCGCGATCATGGCCGGCGACCTGGCCGGCACGCCGGTGTCCGGCGTGACCGTCCAGCTCTGCGGCGACGCCCACATGTCGAACTTCGGCGTGTTCGGGACGCCCGAGCGGCGGATGCTGTTCGACGTCAACGACTTCGACGAGACCTACCCCGGCCCGTGGGAATGGGACGTCAAGCGGCTCGCGGCGAGCTTCGAGGTCGGCGGGCGCGACCGCGGGTTCCGCCCGCCCGACCGGCGTGGGATCGTGCTCGAGTGCGCGCGGGCGTACCGCAACCAGATGCGCCGGACCGCAGACATGGGAACGCTCGCCGCGTGGTACGACCATGTCGACGTCGAGCGGCTGCTGGCCCAGGTCCGGCGCGAGGTCCGGCGCGGCCAGCTCACGAAGAAGGAGGCGCGGCGAGCCGAGGGGGACGTCGCCAAGGCGCGGACGCGTGACAGCGTGCGCCTGCTCGCGCGACGGACGGCCGAGGTCGACGGCGACCTGCGCATCCGCGCCGAGCCGCCCTTGATCGTGCCGCTGGACGAGCTGGTTGCCCCGGGGACGGAATGGGAGGACGCCGAGGGGCTCATCAAGGCGCTCCTGCAGTCGTACCGGCGGACGCTCAGCCGCGAGCACCACCCGCTCGAGGAATTCCGCTTCGTGCATGCCGCGCGCAAGGTCGTCGGCGTCGGCAGCGTCGGCACCCGCTGCTACATCCTTCTGCTCGCAGGCCGCGACCAGCGTGACCCGCTGTTCCTGCAGGTGAAGGAGGCGGTGCCGTCGGTGCTCGAGGCGCACCTGGACGGCCCCCGATATCGCAACCACGGAGCCCGCGTCGTCGCCGGCCAGCACGTGATGCAGGCGGCGACCGATGTGTTCCTCGGATGGCAGCGGATCCGCGGGCTCGACGGCCGCGATCGCGACTACTACGTCCGCCAGCTCCATGACTGGAAGGGCGGGGCCGACGTCGACCGGCTGCAGGTGCAGGGCGCGACGCTGTACGCCCGTCTGTGCGGCGCGACCCTGGCCCGCGCGCACGCCCGCTGGGGCGACCGGATCGCGATCGCCGCCTACCTCGGTAAGGGCGACGTATTCGACCGGGCCATCGCCGACTTCTCCGTGGCCTACGCCGACCAGAACGAGCGCGACTACGACGTGTTCACCGCCGCCGTGCGCTCGGGGCGCATGGAGACGGCGGACTAGCGTTCGCACAGATGTCCGCACCGGCGCGACCGGGCCCGGATCCCACGCCCGCGCGCGGGGGTGTCCGCGCGGCGTGCGCCCGCGCGGCCGGCCACGTCGCCCGCGTCCTCGCGACCGCCGTCGACCGCTACTTCGCCGACGCCTGCCCGCAGCACGCTGCCGGTATCGCCTACCGGGTGCTCTTTTCGATCGTCCCGCTCGCGATCGTGGTCGTCGCCGTGTTCGGCCTGCTGCTCGGCAACCAGGACGTCCACGACGCCGTCGTCGACACGGTTGTCCGCACGCTGCCGTCGTCGGTCGCCAGCCGCGACGATGTCGCCTCCGCCATCTCCGACATCGCCTCGCCGTCCGGCCTCGTCGGGCTCGTGCCCCTGCTCCTGTTCGGGTGGGCGGCGACCGGGATGATGGCGGCGATCCGCACCGGGCTCGAAGTCGTGCTCGGCGCCGAGCAAGGCCGGCCCGCGGCGCGCGCGAAGCTCGTCGACTTCGTGCTCGTGGTCGGGTGTGCGCTGCTCGTGCTCGCGACCGTCGCCGTGACGGTGCTCGACCGCCTCGCCCAGCACGAGATCCGCCGGGTCGACGCGCTGGCCGGCCTGACGGGCACGATCGCCGGCGTCAGCGCACCCCGCGTCGCGGCCCTCCTCGCCTCGGTCATCATCGTCATGCTCCTCTACCGCTTCGTCCCCAGCCGGCGGCTGCGACGCACCGACGCGCTCGTCGGCGCCGTCACGACGGCGATCCTGCTGCTCGGCATCTCGTACGCGTCGGGGCGGATCTACGACAACGTGACCCGGCTGAGCGTGGTGTACGGGTCGCTCACCTCGGCGCTCGTGTTCCTCTACTCCGTCTACCTGTACGCCTCGGCGCTGCTGTTCGGCGCGCAGGTGGCGGCGGCGTGGTCGGCCCCGCCGGGTCCCGAGGCCGGCGAGCCCCTGCGCGTCCGCCTCCGGCGGACCATCCGCGGGCTTTATAGATGAGTGATTCCGCGCCCCCGCGCGCCTGGACGTCCGGCTGTTGGTAGGGGTGTGGTTCGTTGGTGGGGCTGCGGCTGCGAACCGTCGCATCGCGGCGTCCTCGGTCGCGCCCATATTTCAGCCACTATGAACGCTCCCTGCGTCCTTGCGCTGCTCGGTTCGCACCCGCCCAGGACATCACGGCGGCGTGGAATCAATCATCATCGCTAGCGAGCGTGGGCTCTACGTAGGTCGAAGAAGAGCAGCGCGAGCACGATCGAGACGTACGGCATCACGACCGCGTAGACGATCGAGCTCACGATGTCGATCGTGCCCAGCGAGGCGGACGAGATGAAGAGCACGGCCAGCCCGACGATCGGCCCGGTGGCGAGGCCGATGCCGGTGGCGGCCGCGGTGATCGCGAAGACGCGCCAGGCATGGTGGCGGACGAGCTCGCGGCTGCGGCCGAGCGCCGCCCGCGCCGACCGGTCCTCGATCACGCACGCCTGGGTGGTGATCCCGTGCCACACGAGGAACGCGACGGCGAGGATCAGCCCGATCACGGTCGTCGTCAGCAGCGCCACCACGACCAGGATGATGAGCGTCGCACCGGCCAGCGGCAGCAGTCGTCCCCCCAGCGCGCGGAGGTCGATCCCGCCGGAGCGGCCGTGGGCCAGCTCGTCGACCGACATCGCCACGGCCGCCGCCACCAGGACTCCCGGGATCAGGGCCGTCATCCCGCTGCCGACGAACAGTGCCGCGACGCCGGACACGAACCGGTCGCCGCCCTCGATGCCGCGCGGATCGGTAAACGGGGAGTGGGCGAACACGAGCGCCTGCACGCCCGCGGCGAGCACGCCGAGCGGGACGAAGACGGCGCCGACGGCGAGGAACCGGCGCCAGTGGGCGGCGTTGATCCGCCACGCCGACACGAACATCTCGCCCGCGGCCCGGCGGCCGTCGATCGGGGTCGGGCCGCGCGGCCGCCAGCGCGTCTGGCGAACGAGCACGACCGCGGCCACCGCGAGCACGACGAGGACCGCGCCGACGAGCGCCGGGGACGACAGCGTCCGCAGGTAGACCTTCGACCCGGCGGCCACGAATCCACAGAAGAACCCGGTCGCGCTCGGCCCGAGCGACGTCCCCCCGGGCACCGAGAGCGCCGTGTCGTGCCAGGTCGTCTGCGCCCAGGTCATGGGCTTTCGCCACTGGGTCTTCACGTTCGGGCCGGTCGGGCCGCCGTTGGGGCTGCGCAGGCGCTGCCCCCACAGGCCGTCGAAGTTCAGCCACGCGTACGGGCTGGCGGCCCCCGGCGGGTCGGTCGGGACGACCACGACATCCGGATCGACCTCCCGCGACGGGCCGCGGGTGTCGTCGCAGCCGACGCCGGCCGCGGCGCTGTAGCCGAACCAGAGCGACGAGCGGAAGAACTGGGCATGCGAGCCGGAGGCGGAGTAGACGAGCGGATGCGTGCCCTTGCGCTCGAGGTCGGAGTCGCTCCAGGCCGCGCTCTGCGCCCCCGAGTGCTGGGAGTAGCCGACCTCGAGCGGCGGCCGGTCGAGGGCCTCGGCCGGCGAGTCGGCTGCGAAGACGAGCTGGAGCATCTCCCAATCGCCCTCGTGCTTGTTGTTCCAGTCGTTGTAGACGTAGTAGAGCCAGTACTGGAGCGCGAGCCGCCCGGGCTTGTCCGCCTGCGTTGCAATGTGCGCGTAGACGGTGGCCGGCTTGCCGCGCGAGATCTTCTGGAACCAGCGCTCGTACGAGCAGCCCGGCCGGAGCGGGTTGCCGGGGAAGTCCAGGAAATACCGCGGTCCCTTGCCGTAGATGTCGCGCATCGTCGGCGCCTGCTCGGCGAAGCCGTCGGGCCCGCGGAGGGTGACGTCGTTGCGGCCGAGCACGAGGTTCACGGCGACGGGCTCGTACGCCTCCCCGTGGGTGTCACACGCCTTGCGCTGTTTTTTCAGGACGACGATCGGCGCGTAGCGCTCCGCCAGCTCCTTCGCCGCCGGCGATGTGGCCGCGGCGGCCGGGTCAGTCCACCCCGCAAGCACGCAGGCTGTGCCCGCGACCGCCAGGGCGAGTGCGCGCGCCGCTCCTAGCGCGACCAGCGGTGCACTCGCACGGCCGGGAGGTCGCCGACGTCGTCCTTCGAGAGGCGCAGGGTCACGGTGTCAGACTCTACCTTCGCCACCGCCCCGATCGGGATCGTGACGTCTCGGCGCCCCCACAGATGGCCGCGCTCGAGCACGAAGTGGGTGATCTCGCCTCCGTCGACGACCAGCGCCTCGACCTCCCCCAGCTGCTGGTCGTCCGCCGAGACGACGGCGCTCGCACGCCGGATCTCCACCTCGCCCTTGGGCACACGGTCGTACGTCATGATGTAGGGCTCGTCGAAGGCGGGGTAGACGCCGACGTCCGGCGTCGTGTAGTACGGCATGGCCAGGACGTCCTCCACGCCGACGTCCCAGTCGGGATCGTCGGTCGGCAGCTCGTCCGTCCGCAGGTACGAGGACTCGCGGACGGTCGCGTAGCCGTCGACCTCGGCGCGCGTGCACCGCAGGCTGATCCCGCCTTCGTCACCGCTCGCGAGGTCGGCCGGGACGAGCCGCGCCGGACCGAGGTTGCCGTGCGGCTGGACGACGAGGTGCGTGACCCGCCGCTGGATGGGGTCGATGACGACGTCGGCCAGCTCACCGACCTCGCCGTCCGTGCAGAGGATGGGCTTCCCGAGCTCCAGGCGCATGGCGACAAAGCCTCACCGTAGGGCGGCCGGGCGACATCACCCCGAGTGGACGAACCTCGTGGGTCGTCAGGCAACGTTTGCCGAGTTCCGGCGGCTGCAACCCGTCGCATCGCCGCGTCCTCGGTCGCGCCGATACGTCAAGTATCGGCGCTCCCTGCGTCCTTGCGCTGCTCGGGTTTCGCTCGCCGTCGACACCAACAACGTCACCTGACGACCCACAGGGAGGAGTCGCCCGGCCGGGCCAGAACTCCGGTGTCACGATGCCCCGCCTGCCGCGTCATGTCACCCCCGCCCGCGTCTCCGCGCTCGCCGCGATCGCGGTCGTGGTCGCGCTCGTGGGCCCGGCGCTCACCGGGTTCTACATCGCGATGGTCGCGACCGCCGCGATGCTCGGCGCCGCCTTCGCCGCCTACCTCGCCGTCGTCGATGAGCCGGCCGAGTGGGCGGTCTTCGAGCTCGGTGCGTGCACGGTCGCGGCGCTGCTCACCCTGGCCGGCACCAGCCTGCGCTTCCCCGACGTGGTCTCCGGTATGACGCCGTCGGCCTCCGTCAAGCTGGCGTGGCTCGCCCTCGCCGTGTCCGGCACGGCCGCGGCCTCCTCGCTGGCCCGGGAGCACCTGCGCGAGCTGTGGCACCTGCGCGACGCCGGCCTCGCCCGGCTCACCCGCCGCATCTAGTTCTGGCTCGTCGGCAGGTCAGGCCGCCTCGCGGGTGCGCGAGGGCGGCACCGCCGTGCCGCCGATCCGGTCGACGATGTCGTCGATCTGGTGCGACAACCGCGCCCGCGCGCCCGGCGTCGCGTAGGACGAGGGGTAGAGCTCGCGGTAGCGCGCGACCAGGTCGGGGCGGTAGCCGTCGAGCCAGGGCATGAAGATCTCGCGCACGCCTGGGCGCAGGTGGAGCAGGATCGGGCTCACCGACACGGCGCCGGCCTGGACGCACGCCTCGACGACGTCGGCGAGCTGCTCGGGCGAGTCCGAGATGCCCGGGAGCACGGGAGCGATCAGGGCGCCGCAGGGGACGCCGGCAGCATTCAACTGTGCGACCGCCTCGACCCGCCGCCGCGGGGGCGGCGTGCCCGGCTCGCTGGCATGCCACGCCTCGGTGTCGAGCGTTCCGATCGAGAGGTTGCAGCGGACGAGACCGGCCCGGGCAGCGTCCGCCAGCAGGTCGATGTCGCGCATGATCATGGGCGACTTCGTCAGGATCGAGAACGGGTTGCCCGCCGCGATCAGCTCGGTGATCAGCCCCCGGGTGAGCCGGTAGCGGCCCTCGGCCGGCTGGTAGGGGTCGGTGTTCGTGCCCATCGCGATGTGGTCGCCGCCCCAGCGCGGGTCGCGCAGCTCGGCCGCCAGGCGCTCGACCGCGTTCACCTTCACGACGATGCGCCGCTCGAAGTCGCTCCCGGCGTCCATCCCCAGGTAGGTGTGCGTCGGCCGGGCGAAGCAGTAGGTGCAGGCGTGCGAGCAGCCACGGTAGGCGTTGATCGTGTAGCGGAAGGGCATCTGCGACGCCTCGGGCACGCGGTTCACGATCCGCTTGGCCCGGACGTGCAGGTACTCGACGTCGCGGAGCGTGCGGCCGTCGCCCATGCCGTCGGGCTCGGGGAAGAGGCGCATCTGGTCGGCGTCCACCGCCGCATCATAGCGAACATACGTTCGGTCGGCCAGGGGCACCGCCAGAAGGGGTCTGACCCCTTCTGGCGGGTCAGAACAGCGAGCTCGAGGCCGTCCGCGCCAGGTCGATCAGCGGCGTCGGGACGATCCCGAGCACGAGCGCGGCCAGGGCGGCGGCGCTCGCCGCGCCCGCCGTCAGGCCGAAGCCGGGGCCGGCGGTGACTGCCGGAACCTCGACATCGCGGTCATAGAGCGCGAACGGCACCCGCAGGTAGTAGACGAGGCCGACCATCGTCGCGATCACGCCGGCGATTGCGAGGTACGTCTGCCCGTTGTCCACCGCGGCCGAGAACACGTAGAGCTTGCCGAGGAACCCGCCGGTCGGCGGGAACCCGGCGAGCGAGAGCATGCAGATCAGCATGCCGATCCCGAGCAGCGGCCGGCGGTAGCCCCAGCCGGCGAAGTCGCTGATCAGCACGGGGCGGCCCAGCTCGCGCTCGCGCACGGCGACGATCCCGAAGGCGCCCAGGTTCATCGCGCCGTACACGGTCAGGTAGTAGAGCAGCGCGCGGGTGCCGAGGGCGCTGTGGGCGGCGACCGCCGTCAGCAGGAAGCCGGAGTGGCCGACCGTCGAGTACGCCAGCATGCGCTTCACGTTGGCCTGGCGCAGCGCGCCCAGGTTACCGACCGCGAACGAGATGATGATGATCCCGGCGAGGCCGATCTGCCACACGTCCGACTGGCGCGGGAAGGCCGTCACCAGCACCCGCAGGGCGAACACGAGCGCGACCACCTTCGTCGCGGCGGACATGAACGCGGTCACCGGCGTCGGCGCGCCCTGGTAGGCGTCCGGCGTCCACATGTGGAACGGGGCGGCGTTGGCCTTGAACCCGAGCCCGACAATGACCATCGCGAGCCCCATCAGCACGAGCACGTCGTGGTGGTCGCCCGCGGCGAGCCCGGCCCGGATGCGGTCGAACTCGAGCTGCCCGCTGGCCCCGTAGGTGAGCGCCGCCCCGTAGAGCAGGAACGCCGCCCCCACCGAGCCGATGATCAGGTACTTCAACCCGCCCTCGAGCGAGAGCAGGTCGTCGGTCTCGATCGCGACGAGGACGTACAGCGCCAGCGAGAAGAGCTCGAGGGCGACGAAGGCGGTCACGAAGCTGTTCGACACGCACAGCAGCGACATCCCGGCCGTCGCGGACAGGAGCAGTGCGTGGTACTCGACCCCGCGCTCGCGCAGGTGGCCCATGCCCCAGGAGAACGCGACGGTCACGATCGCCGCCACGAAGACGAGCATCCGGCCGCTCTGGCCGAACGCGTCGATCCGCAGCGTGTGGTCGAACGGGGCGCGGGCGTGGTCGTGGAACTCGGCCGCGGCGAACACCGTCGCGGCCGCGAGCGCGATCACCGTCGCGCCGGCCGAGAGCCTGCGGGCGAGCTCGTCGGGCAGGAAGATCGCGACCACGAGCAGGAAGGCGGCCGTGCCGATCAGGATGATCTCGGGGCCGATGGCCGTGAACGAGACGGGGATGGTGGAGATCACAGCTGCTGCACCTTCGCCGGCGTCTCGAACGCCACCTGCGACGTCGTGACGCGCTGCATCACGCCCCATGGATAGGCGGTCATCGCGAACAGGATCAGGATCAGCGGCACGGCGATCGCGAGCTCGGGGAGGCGCAGGTCGGGCGTGTCGGCTGACACCTTTTCGCCGTCGTCGCCGTGCGCGAGCGCCGAGTACCAGCGCAGCATGTACATGGCCGCGAGCACGATCCCGCACGCCGCCACGCCGCCGAGCACGGCCTGCTGCTGGAACGCGCCGATCAGGATGTAGAGCTCGGACACGAAGATGCCCGAGCCGGGCACCGCCAGCGCCCAGAGGGCCGCGATCAGCAGCACGGTCGACATCACCGGGCGGCCGTTGGCGAGCCCGCCGAGGAAGCGGAAGCGATCCGTGCCTGCGCGCAGCTCGACGAGGCCGATCAAAAGGAACGCGGCCAGCGAGACGACGCCGTGGTTCACCATCTGCAGGATGGCGCCGGTCACCCCGTTCGTGTTGAACGCGAAGATCCCGATCACGATCAGGTTCATCTGGCTGAGGCTGGAGTAGGCGACGACGCCGCGCGCGTCCGGCTGGCGGAAGGCGACGATCGCGCCGTACAGGAGGCCGGCCAGGCCGAGACCGAGGAACACCCAGCGCCAATCGTGGGCGACCGACGGGAAGAGCGGGACGGCGAAGACGATCAGGCCGTACGCGCCGGCCTTCGAGATCACGCCGGAGAGGAGCGCCGTCACCTCGGGCGTCGACTCGCGGTAGGCGCTCGGCAGCCAGCCGTGCAGCGGGAACAGCGGGGCCTTGATGCAGAACGCGGCCGCGAAGGCGAGGAAGAGCCACGTCGACTCGTGCGGGTGCGCGGTGAGCGCGGAGAGCTCGAAGGTGTGCGCCGAGACGCCGAGCACCGCGATCGCCACCAGCATGAGCAGCGACCCCACCAGGGTGTAGACGACGAACTGGATGGTGGCCCGGCGCCGGTTCTCGCCGCCCCACACGCCCATGAGCACGTAGAGCGGGACCATCATGACCTCCCACCCGACATAGAAGAGGACGAGCTCCTGGGCCGTGAAGAGCAGGACGAGCGCCGACTCGAGCAGGAGCAATAGCGCCAGGTAGACGCGCGAGCGCTCGCGCCCGGCCACCATCGCCGCCCCGATCGCCGCGGCGATGCCGACGGCGGAGAGCAGCACCATGAACAGCGAGAGGCCGCCCATGCCGACGTGGTAGCGGATGGGCGCGCCGGCGCCGAAGTCCGAGATCCAGCGCGTGTTCTGGGCGTACTGGATGCCGCCGCCGGTGTCGAACCCGATCAGGGCGATCGCGCCCAGGACGGCCTCGGCCAGGGCGACGGCCAGCGCCAGCCACTCGGTCAGCCGCCGCGACAGCGGCAGCAGGCCGACGACGAGCGCGCCGGCGAGGGGCAGGAAGATCAGCGCGGTGGTCACAGCGTCGCCCTCGAGAGGAAGTACACGCCGAGCACGGCCCCGCCGGCCACGAGCACGGTGGCGTACTGGCGGACGACGCCGCTCTGGGCGTCGGCCGTCCCGCGGGCGACCAGCCGCACGATGTAGGCGACCAGGTCGATCGTGCCCCAGATCACCCAGCGCTCGAAGAAGCGGTAGACGGCCGTCGCGATCGCCGCCGCCGGGATGTAGGCGATCCGGTCGTACAGCTCGTCCCAGTAGAACTTGTGCTCGGCGGCCGTGGCCATCGCGCCCCACGGACGTTTGAGCCGGGCGAGCAGCGGGGGGTGGCTGTAGGCGCGCCAGGTCAGCAGGGCGGCACCGCCACCCGCCACCCACGCGAGAGCGGTCGTGGCGAGGTCGCGGGCATCCGAGGGCTCGATGGTGGGCGCGGTGCTCGCGAGCCAGTCGAAAAAGGCGTTCGAGATGCCGTACCCAATCTCCAGGAAGCCGACGAGCAGCGTCCCCACGGCGAGCAATCCGACGGTCCAGAACATCACCCAGGGGGCTTCGCCGTGGCCGGAGTGGAGGTGCTCGGAGGCGAACTGCGACCGCTCGCCGTAGAACGTGAGCCGCATGAGCCTGGTGGCGTAGATGCCCGTGAAGAACGCGCCGACGAGGCCGCCCACCCAGACGATGTCGGCGGTCGCGCCGCCCTTCTGCAGGGCCGCCGCCAGCACGTCATCCTTGCTGAACGGCCAGAACCCGATCAGGGCGACGGTGCCGATCCACATCATCCATTTCGTCTTCGGAAGCGCCAACCCGAGGCCGCCCATACGGCGCACGTCCTGCTCACCGTCGAGCGCGTGGATCACGATGCCGGCGCCGAGGAAGAGGAGCGCCTTGAAGAACGCGTGGGCGAGCAGCAGGAACATGCCGGCCGAATAGGCGCCCACGCCGACTGCGGTGAACATGTAGCCGATCTGGCTCATCGTCGAGTAGGCGATGATCCGCTTGATGTCGGTCTGAACGAGGGCGATGACGCCCGCCATTAGCAGCGTCGCCAGTCCGAGCAGCGCAACGACGGTCTGGATGTCGGGGGCGTTCTGGAACAGCACGTGCGTCCGGGCGACGAGGTAGACCCCGGCGGTCACCATCGTGGCGGCGTGGATCAGGGCGGAGACCGGTGTCGGGCCTTCCATGGCATCGGGCAGCCAGGTGTGGAGCGGGATCTGGGCTGACTTCGCGACGGCGCCGAGCAGCAGCCCGAACGCGACCCAGTTGGCGTCCTGCGAGCCCTTCGCCCAGTGCTGCGACGCCGTCGCGAACACCGTCCCGAAGTCGGTCGTGCCGAGGTCGCGGACCATGAAGAAGATGGCGATCGCGATCCCGACGTCGCCGATCGCGTTCATCACGAAGGCCTTCTTCGCCGCCGCCACAGGCTCGGGGCGCTCGTGCCAGAACCCGATCAGGAGGTAGGACGAGAGCCCGACCAGGCCCCAGCCGGCCAGCAGCAGCACGAAGTTGCCGGCCATGACGAGGAGCAGCATCGAGAACAGGAACAGGTCGAGGTAGATGAAGAACCGCCGCTCCTTGACGTCCCCGAGCATGTAGCCGATCGAGTACATGACGATGACGGCGCCGACGCCGGCGACGATCAGCATCTCGGTCACCGACAGCGGGTCGACGAGCACGGAGAACGGCACCCGGAACGTGCCCGACCCGGCCCAGGTGTAGAGCGTGTAGGTGTGCGCGCGCTGCGAGGCGTTCTCGCCGAGCATGGCGATCAGCTCGCCGATCGCGGCGGCGAACGCGACGAACGCGAACAGGGTGCCGGCCCAGGCGGCCGCCTGGCGGGAGATCCGCGAGCCGGCCAGCGTGAGCACGGCCACGCCGGCAAGCGGCGTGAACAGGCAGATCCAGGCGAACGCCTCCATCAGTGCCGCAGCCCCGTCATCCGGTCGACGTCGAGGTCGGCCTTACGCCGGGCGACGGCCACGACCAGGCCGAGGCCGACGACGACCTCCGAGGCCGCCACGGCCATGACGACGAGCGCGAACACCTGGCCGGACTGCTGGCCGACGTAGCGCGAGAACGAGATCAGCGCCAGGTTGCAGGCGTTCAGCATGATCTCGACCGAGAGCAGCAGGATGAGCGGGCTGCGCCGCGTGAAGACGCCGTAGAGGCCGATCCCGAACAGGATCGCGGAGACCGAGACGAACCACTCGACGCCGACGTGCATTCAGGCGCCGTCCTTCTCGTCGCCGCCCGTGCCGGAACGCACGACCTCGAACTCCGTCTCGGCCGCCATCACGGAGGACTGCAACGTGCGCACGCGCTGCGGCTGCACGACCTCGAACGCGCCCGGCTCGTCCGCGCCGCGCGGCGCCGCCCGGCGGGTGGCGAGCACGACGCCGCCGACCGCGGCGATCAGGAGCAGCACCGAGGTGCCCTCGAACGCAAGCAGATACCGGCCCAGAAAGCGGGCGGCGATCGCCTGCGGCGAGCCGAACGCGTCGCTCACGACGGCCCCGTGCAGGAAGCTCTGGCGCTCGACTCCGAAGATGATCTCGGCCGCGATCCCGGCCGCCGCGACGAGCGCGGCCAGGGTCTGCCAGATCGGCCGCTCGCCGGGTCGGCTCGTCGGCGCGCCCGCCCAGGTAGGCGGTGACGAACAGGAACATGATCATCACCGCCCCCGCGTACACGATCACCTGCGCGGCGGCCAGGAAGTCGGACTGCAGGAGGATGTAGAAGGTGGCGAGCGCGAGCAGGTTCGCGATCAGCGAGAGCGACGAGATGAACGGGTTGCCCGAGAGCACGACCATGAGCGCCGCGCCGATCGCCACGATGGACGCGACGACGAACACGATGTCGTACGTCACGCCGGCCCTCCCTCGCCCGCGGGCTCGACCACGTCGAACGGGTCGACCGGGGCGACGGGCGTGGTGCGGCTCGGGTGCATCGGCTCGAGCAGCATGTCCTTCGAGTAGACCATGGCCTCGCGCGACATCTCGGCCAGCTCGTAGTCGTGGCCGAGCGTGATCGCGTCGAACGGGCAGGCCAGCTCGCAGTAGCCGCAGAAGATGCAGCGGCTCATGTTGATCTCGTAGATGCGGGCGTAGCGCTCGCCGGCCGAGTAGCGCTCCTCCTCGGTGTTCTCGGCGGCGACGACGCGGATGCAGTCCGCCGGGCAGGCGGCGGCGCACAGCGAGCAGCCGACGCACTTCTCGAGGCCGTTCTCGTGCCGGTGCAGCCGGTGGCGGCCGCGGAAGCGGGGGTACACCGGCCGCTTGTACTCGGGGTACTGCTGGGTGACGGGCTTCCGGAACAGGTGCCGGAACGTGACGGCGAATCCCTTGACGGAGTCGGTGACAGGCATGTCTTCGGTCCTTAGGCGCGCCAGGCCACGATGACCGACGTGACCAGCAGGTTGAGGGTGGCGGCCGGGAGGAGCACCTTCCAGCCGATCGACATCAGCTTGTCGTAGCGCACGCGCGGCAGCGTCGCCCGCAGCCACATCGCGAAGAAGATGAAGATCGCCATCTCGAGCAGCATCCAGATCGGGCCGGGCAGCCACGGCCATCCGTAGCCGCCCAGGAACAGCACCGACGCGATCGCCGAGAAGGCGATCAGCGCGACGTACTCGGCGTTCTGGAACATCGCGAAGCGCATGCCGCCGTACTCGGTGTGATAGCCGGCGACGAGCTCACCCTCGGCCTCGGGCAGGTCGAACGGGATCCGGCTCGTCTCCGCCGTCGAGGCGACGACGTAGACGGCGAAGCCGAGGAACTGCGGGATGATGAACGGCAGCCCGTCGCGGTGCTGGGCCTCGACGATCCCGGTCAGCGAGAGCGTGTGGCTCATCATGACGACGCCGATCACCGCCAGGGCCAGGCTGACCTCGTAGGAGATGAGCTGGCTCACCGCCCGCATCGAGCCGAGCAGGCTGTACTTCGAGCTCGACGACCAGCCGCCGACCAGGAAGCCGTAGAAGCTCAGCGAGCCCAGCGCGAACACGACGAGCAGGGCCACGCTTGGGTCGGAGATCCACAGGAAGATCTGGAAGTCGGTGCCCGGGATCGTGGCCTGGCCGCCGAACGGGATGACGGCGAACACCGCGAGCGAAGCGAACAGCGACACGAGCGGCGCCGCCAGGTAGAGCACGGGGTTCACGCCGATGGGCAGCAGGCTCTCCTTGCGGATCAGCTTGACCAGGTCGGCGATCGGCTGGAGCAGCCCGAACGGCCCGACCCGGTTCGGGCCGAGGCGCACCTGGAACCGGCCGAGGAGGCGGCGCTCGGCCCAGGTGAGCAGGGCGAACACCGCCATGACCAGGTTGGCCAGGATGAGCGACTTGATCAGCGTGACGATGAAGCCGTCAGGCATCCAGAGCCTCCGCCGGTGCGGCGGCGAACGAGCCGGGGCCGACGTGAGGCACGCGGGAGGCCATGCGCACGACCCCCGGGCGCAGGCCGCGCTGGACGAGCGCCGGGCCGGTGACGGTGCGGCCGTCGTGCGTGACCTGGACGCGATCGCCGGTGGCGATGCCCAGCGTCTCGGCGTCGGAGTGCGAGATCTCGATCCCGCGCCGGCGCTGAAAGTGCAGGGCCTCGGTGTGGTCGACGGCTGCGCCCGACATCAGCTCGCGGTAGCCGACGACGACGGTCTGGGGGACAACGGCGGCGGCGACCTGCGGAGCCGGCGGAGCGTCGCCGGCTGAAGCCCGCTCGCCGAGCGGCGCGCGCTCGCCGATGCCCGACCACGACAGGCCGGCGAAGGCGGGCCGGCGCTCGGCCAGGTCTGCGAACGCGGCCGGCGGGTCGTGCGGCAGCTCGACGCCGAGGCGGGCCCCGAGCTCGGCCGCCCAGGCATAGCCGTCGGAGACGCCGTCGGGCGCCTTCGCCGCAGCGCGCAGGCGCTGGACGCGCCCCTCCAGGTTCACGAGCGTGCCGTCCTTCTCGAGCGTCTGCGACTCGGGCACGAGCGTCGTCACCCAGCCGGACGAGTCGTTCTGGAACCCGGCCACCTGGAGCGCGAAGAAGCAGCGCGCGAGCGCGTTTCGCCACCGCTCGCCGGCGTGCCATTCACCCACCGGGTCGGCACCGAGCAGCACGAGCGCCTTGATCGTCCCCGACTCGGCCAGCTCGAGCGCCTGCTCGGGCGAGGCCGTGCCGAGGCCGGCCGCGGCGATCCCGATCTCGTTCGCCGCCCGCGGCGTGCGTAGGACGCGGCAGCCCGACGTGTGGGCGACGTGCGCGAGCACCGACGCCACCTCGGCCCGCATCGGGCCCGACCAGATCAGCACGGCGCCCTCGCGCCGGAGCGCGTCCGCCAGCGGGCCGTCGCCGCTGGCCGCCTCGAGCAGCGCCGTGTGGGCGGTGCCGGGCGCGGCCGACATGTGCGCCGCGCCGCGCAGCGTGTCCAGGCGGGTCGCGCCGGGGCCGACGGTGTAGACGCCTGCGCCCCTGCCGACCGCCTTGCGGATCCACAGCTCGAGCACCGGGGCGCGGTGGCCGAGGTCGGCGTCGCCGGCGACCACGATCGCGCTCGCGCCGGCCAGGTCGGCGATCGAGGCCGCGTAGGGCTCGAGGTCGCTCCACCAGGATCCGCCCTCGGGGCCGCACACGCCGGCGCCGCCGCCCAGGGCCTCGGCCAGCAGCCGCGCCCAGGCGTGCGCCTCCTCGTTCGTCTGCTCGCCGGAGGCAAGCACGGCGACCGATCCCGGGCCGAACCGCTCGACGGTCGCCCGCAGCCGGTCGGCGACGTGGTCGAGGACGTCGGTCGTCGAGACCGCCTCGAGCCCGCGCCCGCCCCGGATCAGGTTCTGCGTCACCCGCTCGGGGCTGCGCAGGTGCCCGAACCCGTAGCGGCCCTTGTCGCACAGCCAGCCCTCGTCCACCTCGGGGTGGTTTCGGGAGAGCACCCGCGCCACCCTGCCCTCGCGGATCGTCGCGTAGGTGTTGCAGCCGACGGCGCACCCGGCGCATGTCGTCGGCACGTTCTGGATCTCCCACGGCCGGGCCAGGAAACGGTACGGGGTCGACGTGAGCGCGCCGACCGGGCACAGCTCGGTGACGTTGCCGGAGAACTCGTTCGTGTACGGCCGGCCCTCGAAGGTGGTGATGATCGAGCTCGCGCCGCGGTTCTCGGGGACGAGCTGCATGTCGCCGGAGACCACCTCGGAGAAGCGCGTGCAGCGGTAGCAGAGGATGCAGCGCTCGCGGTCGAGCTTGATCAGCGGGGAGATCGGGATCGGCTTCTCCTGCGTGCGCTTCGGCAGCGTCATGCGGGTGACGCCGGGGCCGTAGCGGAACGTCAGGTCCTGAAGCGGGCACTCGCCGCCCTTGTCGCACACCGGGCAGTCGAGCGGGTGGTTCAGGAGCAGGAACTCGAGCACCGCGTCCTGGCCCTCCCTGGCCCGGGCCGAGTGCGAGTTCACGATCATGCCGTCGGCGACCGGCGTCGTGCAGGCCGTCTGCAGCTTCGGGAGGCCCTCGATCTCGCACAGGCACATGCGGCACGCGCCGACGCCGGCGCCGAGCCGGGGCTCGTAGCAGAAGACGGGGATCTCGACCCCGGCCTCGGCGGCCGCCTCGACCACCGAGAGCCCCTTGGCGACGGTGATCTCGCGGCCGTTCACCGTGAGCGTGACGGTGGTGGTCTCGACGGTCGCCATCAGCGCGCCCCCCCGTAAATCACCGGTGCCAGGCACCGGCTATTCATCGTCGGCCTCGTCCTCGTAGAGGGCCTCCGCCATGTCGATCTCGTCCTGCGCCGCGGCCAGGCGCATGAGCTCGGGCACGATCAGCTCGGGATCCTCGCCCTCCTCGATCCGGCGGCGGACGTCGAGGAAGGCGTCGTGAAACGTGTTCACGCCGGCACCCCACTGGTGTCGTGGTAGAGGCTCGCGATCGGGCTCTGCTCCACGAAGGGGCATCCGCCCTCGTCGATATGGCGCTGGAACTCCTCGCGGAAGTGGGTCACGTAGCTCGCGACCGGCATCGCCATCGCGTCGCCGAGCGGGCACAGGCATTTGCCCAGGATGCGGTCGCACACGTTCAGCAGCAGGTCGAGGTCGTCCTGGGCGGCCGTGCCCTCCTCGATGCGGCGGATGATGTCGACGCCCCACTTCGTGCCCTCGCGGCACGGCGTGCACTTGCCGCAGCTCTCGTGCCGGTAGAACTCCGCCACCCGCAGGGCCAGCTGCACCATGCAGGTGCGGTCGTCGATCACGACCACCGCGCCCGATCCGGCCATCGAGCCCGCGGCGGCGATCGACTCGTAGTCGATGCCGGTGTCGAGCTGGTCGGGCATGAGCAGCGGCGTGGAGGAGCCGCCCGGGATGATCGCCTTGATCGTGCGTCCGGTCGGCGCGCCGCCGCCGAGGCCCTCGATCAGGTCGCGCAGCGTCGAGGTCAGCGGGAGCTCGTAGTTGCCGGGCCGCTTCACGTTGCCGGAGAGCGAGAAGACGCGCGTGCCCTTCGACCGCTCCGTCCCGATTGCGGCATAGGCCTCGCCGCCCATCTTCACGATGTAGGGCACCGAGGCCAGCGTCTCGACGTTGTTCACCAGCGTCGGCGCGGCGTAGAGGCCGGCGACGGCGGGGAACGGCGGCTTCGAGCGGGGCTGGCCGCGCTCGCCCTCGAGCGAGGTCAAAAGGGCTGTCTCCTCGCCGCAGATGTAGGCGCCGGCGCCGCGGTGCAGGACGACCGTGGCGTCGTAGCCCGACCCGAGCACGTTGCGGCCGACGTAGCCGCGCGAGTGCGCCTCCTCGAGCGCCCGCTTCAGCACTTCGAACTCGGTGCGGTACTCGCCCCGGATGTAGATGAACGCCGACGTGGCCGAGATGGCGTAGCTCATGATCAGGATGCCCTCGATCAGCGCGTGCGGGTTGCGCAGCATGATCTCGCGGTCCTTGAACGTTCCAGGCTCCGACTCGTCGGCGTTCACGCACAGGTACGCAGGCGTGCGCCCCTTGGGCAGGAACGACGCCTTGCGGCCGGTGGGGAAGCCGGCGCCGCCGCGGCCGCGCAGGCCCGACCCGTCGACGACGCCGACGACGTCCGCGGCTTCCATGCCGAGCGCCGTGCGCAGCGACGTGTAGCCGCCCGCCTGCTCATAGGCGTGGGCGTCGCGGCGGTCGCCCTCGAAGTCGAGCAGGATCCGCTTCACGTCGCTCATCGGGCCTCACTCCGCAGCTCCTCGAGGAGCGGCTTCACCCGGTCGGGGCCGAACGGCTCGTGGTAGCGCTCGTCCACCGAGACGACCGGGCCCCAGCCGCAGCCCCCGTAGCACTCGACCGCGCGCAGCGTGAACCTGCCGTCGGCCGTCGTGCTGCCGGGGTCGATCCCGAGCTCGCGGGAGAACTCGCGCAGCGTGTCGCCCGCGCCGACGAGCGCGCAGGAGATGTTCGTGCACACGCAGATCTCGTGCGTCCCGGCCGGGTGCAGCCGGAACATGTCGTAGAACGACGCGACCGACTTGCACAGCGCCGGCGTGAACCCGGTGGCGTCGGCCACCTGCTCGTACGCCTCGGTCGAGAGCCAGCCGTACTCCTCCTGCGCCAGCCGCAGGGCCGGGATCAGGGCCGAGCGCGGCTCCGGGTAGATCGCGACGACGGCCAGGATGCGGTCGCGCAGCGGCGCGCTCGCGTCGTCCGGGCGCAGCGGCGCGGGCATGTCCGGACGCGTCTCGAGCGCGCCCGCGAGCGTCTCGGCGGTGGCCGGGTCCACTACCTGTCCGCCTCGCCCATCACGCCGTCGAGCGATCCGACGACGACGATCATGTCGCCGACGTAGCGGTTCACGGACATCATGGCCGTCACCTGGAGGCTGACGAAGCTCGGCGCGCGGAAGTGCGCCCGCCACGGCCGCGGCCCGCCGTCGGAGACGAGATAGCAGCCGAACTCGCCCCGCGGCGACTCCACCGGGTAGTACACCTGCCCGGGCGGCACGCGGAACCCCTCGGTCACGAGCTTGAAGTGATGGATCAGCGCCTCCATCGACGTGTGCAGCTCGTCCCGCGGCGGGAGCACGTACTTGCGGTCGGTCGCCATCACCGGCCCGGACGGCATCTTGTCGAGGCACTGCTCGATGATCCGCACCGACTCGTACATCTCCTTCGTCCGGCACAGGAAGCGGTCGTACGCGTCGCCGCGCTCGCCGACGATGATGTCGAAGTCGAGGTGCGGGTAGGCCAGGTAGGGGTCGGTGCGGCGCAGGTCGTAGGGGACCCCGCTCGCACGCAGGTTGGGCCCGGACAGGCCCATCGCGATCGCGGTCTCGGCCGAGATCGTGCCGATCCCGCGGTAGCGCGACTTCCACACGGGGTTCCCCGCCAGCAGGTCGAGGTACTCGTCGATGTGGCGCGGCATCGACTCACAGAACTTGCGGCACTCGGCATAGAAGCCCCTGGGCAGGTCCTCCGCCACGCCGCCGAACTGGGGGTAGCGGTCGTGCATGCGCACCCCTGTCGCCATCTCGAACAGGTCGAGCACGGTGTCGCGCTCGCGCAGGCAGTAGAAGAAGACCGACATCGCCCCCATCTCCACACCCGAAGTGCCCAGGTAGATCAGGTGGCTGTGGATCCGGTTCAGCTCGGCGAAGAGGGTGCGGATCCACTGGGCCCGCTCCGGCACCTCGATCCCGATCAGCTTCTCGACCGCCCCGACGTAGGCCAGCTCATTCGCGAAGAAGGCCACGTAGTCCATCCGCGGGGCGTAGGGGATGCCCTTCCAGTACGTCTTCTGCTCGAAGTTCTTCTCGAAGCCGGTGTGGACGTAGCCGATGTCCGCGTCGAGGCCCACGACCACCTCGCCGTCGAGCGTCACGATCAGGCGCAGCACGCCGTGCGTCGAGGGGTGGTTGGGCCCGAAGTTGACGGTGATCAGGTCCTCGCCGGGGGGCGGGTCGACCTTCGACGGCGCGCCCGGCGGGATCTGCGCCGGTGCGAAGAGGGGCTCGACCGGGGCGGGTGGGCGCTCGACGGTGCTCATACCGCGTCCGTGAACTGGACCGGCTCGCCGCCGATGGGGTAGTCCTTGCGCAGCGGGTGCCCGTCCCAGTCGTTGGGCAGGATCAGGCGGCGCAGGTTCGGGTGGCCGGCGAACACGATCCCCATCAGGTCGTACTGCTCGCGCTCGTGCCAGTCGGCGGTCGGCCAGACCGGGACGACGCTCGCGACCTCCTGGCCGTCGTCCAGCCACACCTGCACGCGCACGCGGTCGGTGGGGCCGTCGCCGACGTGGGCCAGGTGGTAGCGGATGGCGAAGCGCTTCGGCGGTGGCTCCGGCGTGGTCGCCGCGCCCCAGCTCCCCGGTGCGTTCAGGTCGCGGCCGCGCTCGGTGCCGAAGTAGCCGGCGACCGCGTCGCCGTAGCCGAGGTGGTCGACGGCCGAGACGGCCGAGAGGAAGTTCTTGCCCTGCTCGTCGCGCAGGTAGGTGCAGACCGCGACCAGCCGCTCGGGCTTGACGGTGAGGGTGGGCATGTCGATGCCCTTCTCGTGCCCCACCACGGAGCCGGGCACCGCCTTCCGCACCGCCGCCGCAAGCTGCGCCGCAGTCACGCCTTCGACTTCTCCTGCTCGTACGCCGGCGGGATGCCGGCGCGGATCTTGCGCTGGATCAGCCGGAAGCCGTCGAGCACCGCCTCGGGCCGTGGCGGGCACCCGGGGATGTGCACGTCCACCGGGACGATCTTGTCGACGCCCTGGAGGACGGCGTAGTTCGCGAACATGCCGCCCGAGCTCGAGCACGCGCCCATCGCCATGACCCACTTCGGCACGAGCATCTGGTCGTAGACCTGGCGCAGCGGCGCCGACATCTTGTGCGAGACGCGGCCCGACACGATCAGGAGGTCGGACTGGCGGGGCGAGCTGCGGAACACCTCGGCGCCGAAGCGGGCGATGTCATAGCGCGGCGACGGCAGCGACATCATCTCGATCGCGCAGCAGGCGAGCCCGAAGCCCGCCGGCCAGATCGAGTTCGACTGCGCCCACGCGAGCGCCTTCTCCACCGTCGTCAGCATCACGTACTGCTCCAGATCCTCGGAGCGAACCGCGCGGTCGATGTGGACGGGCGTCACCGCCATTCCAGTGCCCCCCTGCGCCAGATGTAGACGTATGCGACCACGAGCAGCACCACGAACGCGACCATCTCCGCGAGGCCGAACCACTTGAGCGCGTGCAGCTCGAGGGCCAGCGGGTAGAGGAAGACGATCTCGATGTCGAACACGATGAAGAGCATCGCGGTCATGTAGTAGCTGACAGTGAAGCGGCCCGGCACGAAGGTGTGCGACGAGACGCCGGACTCGAACGGGATGCTCTTGTCGCCGGCGTGCCGGGAGGTGCGCGTGGAGAAGGAGAACGTGGCGGCCAACAGACTGAACGGGATCACGAATGCGATCGCCGCAAACACCAGCAGAGCTGCCCAGTCGCCGAGCACCGAGGGCGACTATAGCACCGCTCACAAGCTCTGCTTCCGCGCCGTCACGATCCGCATATTCTTGCGGATTCGCGTGGGGTGGCGGGTGTCACAAGCCTCGGTCAGAGGGCCACGACTAGACTGCCGATCGTGAGTTCCGAGCAGATCGTCGACATCACGATCATCGGCGGCGGTCCGACCGGCCTCGCGGCGGCCTACTACGGCGGCCACCGCGACGCCAGCGTCCGGATCGTCGAGAGCCTGGAGCAGCTGGGCGGCCAGGTGTCGGCGGTCTACCCCGAGAAGCACATCTTCGACGTCGCCGGATACCCCCGGATCAACGGCCAGGAGCTGATCGACCGGCTGACCGATCAGGCGATGCAGTACGCGCCCGACGTGCGCCTCGGCGAGGTGGTCGAGACGATCTCCCACCGCGACGATGAGGTGATCGAGCTGCACACCGCGGCGGGCGAGACCCTGCTCACGCGCACGATGATCATCACGGCCGGCCACGGCGCCTTCAACCCGCGCAAGCTCGATCTGCCCGACCTGGAGCGGTGGGAGGGCAACGGGCTGCACTACTTCGTGAAGCGCAAGGAGGCCTTCGCGGGCCGGCGGGTCGTGCTCGTCGGCGGGGGCGACTCCGCGCTCGACTGGGCGCTCGGCCTCCAGGACACCGCGGCGGCGCCGATCACGCTCATCCACCGCCGCGAGCGCTTCCGCGGCCTCGAGTCATCCGTGAACGAGGTGCGCCGCCTGGCCGGCGAGGGCCGGGTCGACATCCTGGTGCCGTGCGAGGTGCGCGCGGCGGCCGGCAACGGCCGGCTCGAGCAGATCACGGTCGAGAACACCGAGACCGGCGAGGTGCACGAGGTTGCCTGCGACGAGCTCGTGACGCTGCTCGGGTTCGTCTCGCACCTCGGCCCGATCGCCAACTGGGGCCTCGACTTCGCCAACAAGCGCCAGATCGCGGTCAACCAGACCTGCGAGACCAACCTCCCCGGCATCTACGCCGCCGGCGACGTCGCCGGCTTCGACGGCAAGATCACCCTCATCACCGTCGGCTTCGCCGAGGCCGCCCTGGCGGCGAACCACGCCGTCGCCCGCATCCGCGGGGAGAAGGCGCAGCCGAAGTATTCGACCGAGTAGGGGCGGCGGCGGGCGCCTGCGTCGAGATCGCGTTCGTCGATGGGCACGCCGACGTGTGGCGGCTGTTCGACGACGTCGAGTGCCTGCGCCGGGTAGCGGAGGCGCTGGTCGAGCCGTTCCGTGGCGAGGTGACGAAGGTGGCGGGCGTCGAGTCGCGGGGCTTCATCGTCGGCACCGCCGCGGCGCTCGCGCTCGGAGTCGGGTTCGTGCCGGTGCGCAAGGCGGCGGGACTCTTCCCGGGGCCGAAAGCCGTCGTCGAGAGCGAGGCCGATTACCGCGGCGTCCGGCACACGCTGCGAGTGCAGCGGGCAGCGCTGACGGCGCAAGACCGCGTCCTGCTCGTGGACGACTGGATCGAGACGGGCAGCCAGGCGCGGGCGGCCAAGCGGCTCATCGAGTGCTGCGGGGCATCGTTCGTCGGCGTGGCGGCGGTCGCGAGCGAGCTGGAACCTGACCCCGTCGAGCTTCGACTGCTCCACGCGCTCGTACGCCGTGACGAGCTGCCGGCGTCGTGACGCGCAACTCGGCGCTGTGCCGGCGTTGAGCGGCCCTGCGGCCCGCCCGCCGCAGCTCCGCCAGCTCTCCTAAGGAGCGCTGCGCTGCGGCGGATACCGCCTACTCACCACGTTTCGCCCAACCGTGAGGCCCGACGCCGGCCGGCGCGCCCTTCGAAGCGCTGGCCGGCCGGCGTCGGGAGAGCCCGCAGGGCTCTTGTGGCCTGGGAGCGTCGTCGTCCCGAAGCGCGCAGTTGGCGCCGTCACCATGTGTCATTTGGGGTTCCCCGATAGACGACCGGCCCTGCGGGCGGCCCGCCGCAGCTAGGCGCGCAGGTCCAGGCGCCAGTCGTTGCAGGTCATGAAGTGCCCCGCCGGGAACTCGAACTCGCAGGCCTCGAGCAGCTCGAAGCCAAGCTTGCGGCAGATCGCGTTCGACGGCGCGTTCTCGACGTTCGGGAAGGCGTGCATGGAGCGGTGCTCGTTGTCGCGCTTGGCGAGCTCGATCGCCTGACCGGTCGCTGCGACGGCGACGCCGCGGCCCTGGAACTCCGGCACGACCATCCAGCCGACCTCGTAGACCTGCTCGTCGCGCCACCCCTTCGTCCAGAAGCCGACCGAGCCGACGCCGGCGCCGCTCGCCACGTCGACGACCTTGAACATACGGTCCCCGCCCTCGAGCCGTTCGTATCGCCTCTGACGCTCGCGCAGCTCGTCCGGGCTCTCGGGGCCGCCGAGGTGCTCGGTCATGCGCGGGTCGCCCATCAATCGCTCAAGCAGCGGCAGGTCACCGCTGGCCCATGGCTCGAGGGTCACCATCACGCTCACTCCTCGCAGCCTAAATCACGCCGCCTCTCACCGAGACGCTGGCTCTCTCCGGACGGACAGTTGGCGCCGTCGGCATGTGTCATTTGGCGTTCCCCGACACCCTCGCAACACGTCGTCACCCACGTGTGACGCTCGCCCCGCCACACTCGTAGACGCGATGTACGCACTGCCCACGCTCTACAAGGCCCGGAATCTGCCGCTCAAGCGGCCGGTGTGTGCGATCTGCGTGGATCGGACGCGGGGGCGGACGGAGGAGGTGCGGTTGGGCTACCGCGTCACCGTCTGGCTGTGTCCCGGGCACGCGGCGCAGGCGTTCCAGACGAGACGCGGTGGCCGCGACTTCGTGCGGACGCTGATGGGGGTGTGGCAGGCGAACGGGTGCATGACCGCGGCCCGGCATCGCGCCTGGACGCGCACCTCGCCCAGCTGCGCGCCCACCCACCGCGCACCAGGCCGGGGAGCTACGCGTGGCCGGAGCTGCGCCGCCGGCTCGAGGCCCGGTACGCCACCGGCGCGGCGCCGCTCGATCCGTCGCAGCTGGGCGATCGCCCCTGCGGCAGCTGCACCGCTCACACTCCTAGCCGCCGCACGCTCCAGCGCTGGCATGCCGAACGCCGCTGGCTCACCCGCCCGCCCGAGCCGTAGCGATCTGCAACCCGCTCACGGCCGGCGGGAGTAATGTCCATTGCATGGCCGAGATCGCGCATGAACACGAGCTCTGGGGCGCGGAAACGCGCAAGGCGGTCGAGAACTTCCCGGTGTCGGGCGAGCCCATCCCGGCGGCCGTGATCCACTGGCTCGGCCGGATCAAGGCAGCCTCCGCGCGGGTGAACGCCGACCTCGGCCTGCTCGACGCCGACGTCGCCGCCCGGGTCGCCTCGGCCGCCGACCAGGTGGCGCGGGGCGAACACGACGACCAGTTCCCGATCGACGTCTTCCAGACCGGCTCGGGCACGTCGTCGAACATGAACGCGAACGAGGTGATCGCGACCCTCGCGGGCGAGGGCGTGCACCCGAACGACCACGTGAACATGGGCCAGTCGTCGAACGACGTCTTCCCCTCCGCCGTGCACCTGGCCGCGCTCGACCGCATCGTTCACGACCTCCGGCCTGCGCTCGACCGTCTCGCCGCCGCGCTGGGCGCGAAGGCGGACGAGTTCGCCGACGTCGTCAAGTCGGGCCGCACCCATCTCATGGACGCCGTCCCGGTCACGCTCGGCCAGGAGTTCGGCGGCTACGCGGCCCAGATCCGCGAGGGCGGCGCGCGCGTCGACGCGACCCTCGAGCGGCTGGCCAAGATCCCGCTCGGCGGCACCGCCACCGGCACCGGGCTGAACACCCACCCGGAGTTCGCCGCCCGCGTCCGCTCGCTGCTCACGGCCGACACCGGCCTCGCGATCCACCCACCCGCCGATCCGTTCGAGGCCCAGGCCAACCGCGACGGCCTGGTCGAGGCCTCCGGCGCGCTGCGCACAGTCGCCGTGTCGCTCACGAAGATCGCGAACGACCTGCGCTGGATGAGCTCCGGCCCGCGCGCCGGCCTGGCCGAGATCGTGCTGCCGGAGCTGCAGAAGGGCAGCTCGATCATGCCGGGCAAGGTCAACCCGGTCATCCCCGAGGTGGCCTGCCAGGTGGCGGCCCAGGTCATCGGGAACGATGCCGCCATCGCCGTCGGCGGCCTGCAGGGCAACTTCGAGCTGAACGTCCAGATCCCGCTCATGGCCCGCAACCTGCTCGGCTCGATCGGTCTCCTCGCGGCGGCCTGCCGGCTGCTCGCCGAGCGCTGCGTCGAGGGCATCGAGGCGAACGAGGCCAACTGCGAGCGCCACGCCGAGAGCACGCTCGCGGTCGCGACCGCCCTCAATCCGTACATCGGCTATGACCGCGCCACCGCGATCGTGAAGGACGCGGCCGCGTCCGGCCGCTCGCTGCGCGAGGTCGCCCGCGCCCATGGCGTCGACGAGGAGATCCTGGACACCGCGCTCGACCTGCGCGCCATCGCCCGCGGCAACCAGGCCGACGGGGCGTGAGCATGGACGTCGTCGTCCTCCAGCACATCGCCTGCGAGCCGCCCGGCGAGTACGAGTCCGTCCTGCGGGAGCGCGGCGCCCGCCTCCACCGGGTGGAGCTCGACGAGGGCGAGCCGCTCCCCGACCCTGACGGGCTTCGACGCGATCGTGGCGATGGGCGGGCCGATGAGCGTGAACGACGACGCCGAGCTGCCCTGGCTTACGCCTGAGAAGCGGGCGATCGGCGAGGCTGTGCGGGCCGGCGTGCCGTACTTCGGCGCCTGCCTCGGCGTGCAGCTCCTGGCGGCAAGCCTCGGCGCCCGCGTCTACGCCGGGCCTGACCCGGAGGTGGGCGTGCTGCCCGTGGCGCTGACCCCGGAGGGGGCCGCCGACCCGATCTTCGCCGGCCTGCCGCCGTCCTTCCCGACGCTCCAGTGGCACGGCGATACGTTCGATCTGCCCGAGGGCGCGACGCTGCTCGCGTCGTCGCCGGCGTTCCCCAACCAGGCGTTCCGGTACGGCCGGGCGGCGTACGGCATCCAGTTCCACATGGAGGTGCTGCCGGAGATGGCGCGTGAGTGGGCGCTCGTCCCGGAGTACGCCGGATACGCCGACCGCGTGCTGGGCGAGGGCGGGATGGGGCGCCTCCTGGCCGAGTTCGACGGCGCCGAGGCGGAGATGCGCGCGGCCGGCCGGGCCATTTTCGAGCGCTGGGCGGAGCTTGCCGTCCCCGTCGCCCGGTAACCGCTTCCTGGCGCTCCGGTTCGCGGCCCAGGACGCGACCGACTTCGGGATGAGCGACGCCCAGGTGCGCCGCTACATGGAGCTGCGTGACGGCGGCGCCGGCGAGGCCGAGATCGCGGCGCAGCTCGACGTCGAGCCCGAGGTGGCCGCCGCGCTCGTGCGCGCCGACGATGCACAGGCGCTCGCGGGCAGGATCGCCGCGGGCGACGAGCCGATGTACCCGCTGCCGGAGCCCTCCCAGCGTGTGTCCGACATGCGCTCGGGCTCGTCGTGGGTGCCGATCGGCGTGCTCATCCTCGTGCTCGCCGGCGTGATCGTCTACGCCGTCGCCCGCTGAGCGGCGACGAAGCTGCGTACGAGGGCGCCGGTCTCGGCGAGCGCGTCCCACAGCGGCTCGTGCCCGCCGGGGACGACCTCGAGCCGGCACCGGCGCAGGCCCGCGGCCGCCCACGCCGCGTCGGCCGCGGTCAGCATGTCCGACTCCTCGCCGCGCACGATCAGCACCGGGCACACGATCTCCTTCAGCCCCTCGGCCGGCTCGGCCGTCGCCTCGAGCGCCGCCGCCGCGGCGTCGTGGCTGTAGCGGAAGCGCAGGCGGCCGTCCTGGTCGACGACGAGGTGCTCGGCGACGTCCTCCTCGATCAGCGCGCGGGGCGTGTGGTGGCGGCCGGCGTAGCCGGGCCACTCGGCGATGGCGGCGTCGGCGCTCGCGTACACGCGGCTGCGCCGTTCGGCGGCGGCGAGGGCGAGCACCCGGTCGCGGTCGGGCCGCAGCGGCGGGTCGAGCAGCGCGAGCGCCGTGACGCGGGCGCCGTGCGCGGCGGTGTAGGCGAGCGCCACGCGACAGCCGAAGCCGTCGCCGACGAGCACCACCTGACCGGCGCCGACCTCCTCCAGCACCTCGTCCAGGTCGGCGGTGTGCTGGGCGAGCGTGTGCGGCCCCGACCAGGGCGAGCGGCCGTGGCCGCGCAGGTCGTAGGCGATCACCCGGCGCTCGTCCGCCATCATGCGGGCCATCCGCTCGAACCGGCGCGCGTGCGCCCGGGCCCGATGGATGCACACGACCGGCGGCAGGTCGGCCGCCCCCCACACCAGGATGCGGAACCTGCTCACGCCGCCAGTTTAGGGCTGTATTGACGTCGCGGCCGCCCGCCGGACGCGGCGGGCAGCGACCGTCTAAGCTCTCGCCTCATGCCGGTGATCACTCCTGCGGTCAGCGGCGCCCTGAACCGATCGTGAGGGTCCTGATCCTCTCCGCCCCGGTGGGTGCCGGGCACGATGCTGCCGCGCGTGGCGTCGCGGCCGAGCTTCGCGCGCGCGGTGCCGAGGTCGACATCGACGACGGGCTCGCCCTGATCGGCCGCTGCGTGCACCGGCTGGTGGTCGACGGGTACCACTGCCAGATCGAGTATGCACCCTGGTCGTGGCGCGTGCTGTACCGCGCCACCCGCTCGCGGCGCCTGATCCGGTTCGCCGGCGCCGCTCTGGCGGTGACGGGCGGTCGGCGGCTGCGGGAGCGGATCGAGTCCGGCGGCTACGACCACGTGGTGTCCGCATACCCGGTGGTGTCGATGGTGCTCGCCCGGCTGCGGCGGACCGGGCGGCTGCATGTGCCCTGCTGCGCGCTCGTCACCGACTTCGACCCGCACCCGGCCTGGGTGCACCCGGAGCTCGACGCGAACCTCGGCGTGGGCGGTGTCTGTCTCGGCCCGATGCGCCCGGTGCGCCCGCCCGTGCCGGTGCCGCCGGACGATCCGAGGCTGCGCGCACGGATGCGGTCGCGGCTCGCGATCGACGCCGGCGAGCGGGCGGTGCTCATCGTCGGCGGTGCTTGGGGGGTGGGGAACCTTCACGGCGCCGCCCGGGCCGTGGCGGCGGTGCCGGGGATGCGCCCCGTCGTCGTCACCGGCCACAACACCGGGCTGCGGCGCCGGCTCCAGGCGGATGTGTCGCTGCCGGGCGCGATCGTCTTCGGGTTCACCGGGCTCATGCCCGGCCTCATGGCCGCCTGCGACGTCCTGGTCGCGAACGCCGGCGGGCTCACGTGCCTGGAGGCGTTCGCGGCCGGGCTCCCGGTCGTCATGTTCGACCCGCTGCCCGGCCACGGCGAGGACAACGGCCGGCATATGGAGCGGGCCGGGATGGTCGCCGCCGCCGCGAGCGAGGCCGACCTCCGGAGGCTGCTCGCCGATCAGCGCTTCTGGATCGGCTCCGCGCCGCGCACCGCGGCGACGGCCCGGGCGCTGTTCGAGCGTCCCTGCACGGCCGACCACCTCTCGGGACTGCGCCCTGCGGCGGGGCCGAACCGCGCCCTCAGGCGCGCCCGGCGGGTCGCCGCGGTCACCGCGACCGTGATGGCGCTCGGGATGGCCGACCGGGTTGCCGATGCCGTCGCCGTCGCGCCCGCGCACGCTCACGAGGGCGCCGTGGTGCAGCAGTGGGAAGGGCGCTAGCGGCGGTCGCGGTCGCGGCGGCCGCGGCCTACGCATCGCCCGGAATCGGGGCCGTCGGCCGGCTCCGCTACCCGGGCGTGGTGCGCCGCCTGGACGGCGCGGGCGCGGCCGTCGCGCTCACCTTCGACGACGGGCCCCACCCCGCCGGCACGCCCGCGGTGCTCGCCGAGCTCGACCGCCACGACCTGCGGGCGACGTTCTATGTCATCGCGGCGCGCGCCCGCCGCCACCCGGATGTGGTGGGCGAGATCGTCGCCGCCGGGCACGAGCTGGGCCTGCATGGCGGCCCCCACCTGCCGCACGCGCTCCTGCCGCCGCTCGCGCTCGAGCGCGTCCTCGGGCGCGCCCGGGCCGAGATCGAGGAGATCGCCGGCGCGTCGGTGCCGACCCTGCGGGCGCCGTTCGGCGCCGCCAGCCTCGCGACCTTGCGGTTCGCGGCCCGGAGCGGCATGCCGCTCGTGAGCTGGTCGCGCTGGGGGCGCGACTGGGAGCCGCGGGCCGCCCCCGACGCGATCGCGCGCCGGGTCGCGGCCGGCGTCACGGCCGGAGACATTCTGCTCCTGCACGACTCGGACGCCTACTCGGCACGCGGGTCGTGGGAGCGCACGGTCGCGGCGCTGCCTGCGATCGCCGGTCAGCTACAGGACGCGGGTCTCGGACCGTCTTCGTCCGCTAGATGATTGATTCCACGCCCCGCGCGCCTGGACGTCAGGCTGCAAGGGGGGTTTGGTCGCTGGTGGGGCTGCGGCTGCGAACCGTCGCATCGCTTCGTCCTCGGTCGCGCCCATATTTCGGCCCAATATGAACGCTCCCTGCGTCCTTGCGCTGCTCGGTTCGCAACCGCCCAGGACATCACAGGGGCGTGGAATCGATCATCTAGTACGCGACCGCCCGCGAGCCGCCCTCGGCCGCGAGCCGCTGCTCCTCGGCCCGGTAGCTCGAGCGCACCAGCGGGCCGGCGAAGACCGAGCCGAAGCCCATCGCCTCGCCCTCCTCGCGGTAGCGGCGGAACTGCTCCGGCGTCACCCAGCGGTCGAGCGGCAGGTGCCGCTCGGTGGGCTGGAGATACTGGCCGATCGTGACCACATCGACGCGGTGCGCGCGCAGGTCGCGCATGACGCCGACGATGTCGTCGTCGGACTCGCCCATGCCGACGATGATGCCCGACTTCGTCATCAGCGGCGGGCGGGCGGGATGGAGCTCGGCCCACACGTCCTTGGCCCGGTCGAGCAGGTCGAGGGCCTTGCGGTAGTCGCCCTTCGGCCGCACCCGCCGGTACAGGTGCGCGGCCGTCTCGATGTTGTGGTTGAAGACGTCGGGCGCCGCCTCGAGCACGGTCCGCAGCGCCTCCTCGCGGAATCCGAGGAAGTCGGGCACGAGCACCTCGACCCCGCAGTCGGGGCTCGCGCGCCGGATCGCCCGGATCGTGGCGGCGAAGTGGCCCGCGCCCCGGTCGGGCAGGTCGTCGCGGTCGACCGAGGTGACGACGACGTGGCGCAGGCCCATCCGCTCCACCGCCCGGGCGACGCGCAGAGGCTCGAGCGGCTCCGGTGCCGACTCCGGCCGGCCGGAGGTGACCGCGCAGTAGCGGCAGGCGCGCGTGCACACGTCGCCCATGATCTGGAACGTGGCCGTGCCGCGGCCCCAGCACTCGCCGATGTTCGGGCAGCGCGCCTCCTCGCACACGGTGTGGAGGCCGCCCTCCCGCATCAGCCCGCGCAGCTCCGCAAAGCGGCCGTTCGGCGACGGCGCCCGCACGGTCATCCACCCGGGGCGCGCCTTCTGAAGCTCAGACCAGGGCATGGTCCTCCGCCGGCACCGGCTCGAGCTCGAGGTCGAACGCCTCGCACAGGGCCTCGAGCAGCGGCCCGCGCACCGCGTCGGTCGTGACCGGCCGGCCCGTCTCGGCGGCGATCGAGGTGAAGCGGGCGTCGCCGAGGCCGCACGCGTCGAAGAGGTCGTAGACGCCCAGGTCGAGGTCGACGTTCACGGCCAGGCCGTGGCTCGTCACCCAGCGGGCGCAGCGCACGCCGATCGACGCGATCTTGCGGTCGTCCACCCAGACGCCGCTCTGATGCGGCTCCTCGAGCCCGCGGCCCTCGACCCCGAACGCGGCCAGCGTGCGCACGATCGTCCGCTCGAGGCCGCGCACGTGCCGGCGCAGGTCGCGGCCGCGCGCGTTCAGGTCGAGGATCGGGTAGCAGACGAGCTGGCCCGGGCCGTGGTAGGTCGAGCGGCCGCCCCGCGGCACCTCGACGATCTCGATGCCGCGAGCCGCGTACTCATCGCCGGTAAGCGGGAGCTCCTCGGCCCGCACCGCGCGCGACCCCAGCGTGATCACGGGCTCGTGCTCGAGCAGGACGACCGTGTCGGGGATCGCCTGCTGCGAACGGGCCGCCGCCAGCTCCTGCTGCAGCCGCAGCGCGTCGGCGTACGGCGTCAGGCCGTGCAGGTCGTAGAGGTAGGCGCCGGCCATCGGCGCTACAGCCCGAAGGCCTGCTCGTCCCAGCGCTCCAGGTTCAGCTTCACCTGGGCCATGAACTGGGCCGCATATGCCCCGTCCACCAGGCGGTGGTCGTAGCTGAGGCACAGGAACATCATGTGGCGGATGGCGATCGCGTCGTTGCCGTGCTCGTCCGTGACGACGACAGGCCGCTTCACGATGGCCTCGACGTCGAGGATCGCGACCTGGCCCTCGGGGATGATCGGCGTGCCGATCAGCGCCCCGAAGACGCCGGGGTTCGTGATCGTGAACGTGCCCCCGCTCATCTCGTCCGGCGAGAGCGTCTTCGTCCGCGCCTTGTCCGCCAGCTCGATCACCGAGCGGGAGAGGCCGACGAGGTTCTTCTCCTCGGCGTGGTGGATCACCGGCACCATCAGGCCCTTGGCGTCGTCGACGGCGACGGCCATGCCCAGGTTCACGTAGCTTTTGATGAGCGCGCTCTCGCCCTGCACCTCGGCGTTCACCCACGGCCAGCGGCCGATCGCGTCGATCGTGGCCCGGGCGACGAACGGGACGTAGGTCAGGTTGACGCCGTAGCGGCTCTGGTACTCGGGCTTCCACTTCTTGCGCAGGTTGACGACGCCGGTCATGTCGACCTCGATCACGGTCGTGACCTGGGCGGCCGTCTCGAGCGAGTGGCGCATGTGCCGGGCGATCACCTTGCGGATCGTGTTGAAGCGATAGAGCTCCTCGCCGGGGCCCGCCTGGCCGGGGGCCGCGACCTCGACCGACGGCGCGGCCGGGGCCGCCGCAGGCGGGGCCGGCGCCGGGGCTGCGGGCGTCACCGTCTCCGGCGCCTCGGGCGGCGGAGCGAAGTGGGGGACGTCGTGCACGTCGGGCGCCTGGGCCGGTGCGGCCGTGCCGCCGGAGTCGATGAACCCCTGCACGTCCTTCTTCGTCACGCGGCCGCCGCGGCCGGTGCCGGGGATGGCGCTGATGTCGAGACCGTGCTCCGAGATCATCCGGGCGACCACCGGGCTCACGAACGTGCGCCCATCGCCGTTATGGCCGTTGCCCTCGGAAGATGGCGCCTCCGGCGCGGCCGGAGCGGGCGCAGGTCGGGCCTCGGCCGCCGGCTCGGCAGGCGCGGCCGCCTCGGGCTCCGCCGTCGCCTGCGGCTCGTCGGGCTGAGCGTCGCCGCCGCCGCCCTCGCCGCCGGTGTCGATCACGGCGATGCGGGTGTTCACGGGGACGGTGTCGCCCTCGCCGGCAAAGAGCTCACGCACGACGCCCGACGCGGGCGAGGGAACCTCGGTGTCGACCTTGTCCGTCGAGATCTCGACGATCGTCTCGTCGGCCTCGATCGTCTCTCCCACGGCCTTCGCCCAGCGCGTGATCGTTCCCTCGGACACGCTCACGCCCATCTGCGGCATGACGACGTCGACGAGTGTTCCAGTGGCCATGTGAGGTCAGCTCCTCCGGGTCATCAGTAGGCGGACAGCTTCTCGATCGCGGCGACCACGTCGGCCACCTGGGGCAGGAACGCCTTCTCGAGCGGCGGCGAGAACGGTACCGGGGTGTCCGGCGCGGTGACGCGCACGACCGGGCCGTCGAGGAGCTCGAACGCCTCCTCGGCGATGGTGGCGGCGATCTCGGCGCCGAAGCCGGACGTGTGCGTGTCCTCGTGCAGGACGATCACCTTGCTGGTCTTCGCCACGGAGTCCAGCACCGCCTGCCGGTCCCACGGCGTCACCGTGCGCAGGTCGACGATCTCGACCGACGTGCCGTCCTTCTCGGACAGGGCATCGGCGGCCTCCTCGGCGGTGTAGACCATCGCCCCGTAGGTGACCACCGTCAGGTCGGTGCCCTCGCGGTGCAGGCGCGCCTTCCCGAACTCGACGGTGTGCTCGCCGTCGGGCACCTCGCCCTTGATGCGGCGGTACAGGTGCTTGTGCTCGAAGTAGAGCACCGGGTTCGGGTCGCGGATCGCCTGGATCAGGAGCCCCTTGGCGTCGGCCGGCGTCGCCGGGCACGCGATCTTGAGGCCCGGGCAGTGGGCGAAGAAGCCCTCCGGGTTCTGGGAGTGGAACGGCCCGCCCGAGAACCCGCCGCCGGACGGCAGGCGCACGACCATCGGCACGGGCGTGCCGACGCGGTAGTGCTGCTTGGCGGAGACGGTGACGAGCTGGTCGAACGCGCAGGAGACGAAGTCGGAGAACTGCATCTCGCACACGGGCCGCATCCCCATGAGCGCGGCCCCGGTGCACGAGCCGACGATCGCCGTCTCGGACAGCGGCGAGTCGATCACGCGGTCCTCGCCGAACTCCTGCAGGAAGCCCTGGGTGACCTTGAACGCGCCGCCGTAGACGCCGATGTCCTCGCCGATCAGGAACACGCGCGAGTCGCGCCGCATCTCCTCGCGGAGCCCGTCTGAGATCGCCTGCAGGTACGTCTTCGTGGCCACGTGACCTCGCTATCGGTGATGGGGGGTGTCGAGCTCTTCGGGCTCCGCATAGACGCCCTTGAGCAGGTCGCCCGGCTCGGGCAGCGGGCTCTCCTCCGCCCGCTTCATCGCGTCGTTCAGGAGCTTCTTGACCTCGACGTTGATCTCGTCGTCGCGCACCTCGTCGAGCACGCTCTGCTCCTTCAGCCAGCGCCGGTAGCGCTCGATCGGATCCTTCTTGGCGTAGGCCTCGAGCAGCTCGCGGGGGACGTAGAACGCGTCGTCGTGGACGGCGTGGCCCTCCATGCGCAGGGTGACGAGCTCGAGCAGCGTCGGGCCGCCGCCCTCCCGCGCCCGCTCGATGGCGGCGTGGGCCTCCCGGTACACGGTGAGCACGTCCGTGCCGTCGACCACGACGCCCTCGAACCCGTACGCGGCGGCGCGGTCGGCGAGGTGGTCGACGCCGAACTCGGTCCGGTTGGGGGTCGAGTAGGCGTACTGGTTGTTGTCGCAGATGAAGACGACCGGCAGGCGATGGACGCCGGCCAGGTTCATGGCCTCGTGGGCGTCGCCGCGCGCCATCGCGCCGTCGCCGCTCCAGGTCACGGCCACCCGTGGCTCGCGCCGGATCTTGAACGCGAGCGCGCAGCCGACGCCGACCGGCATCAGGGCCGGCAGGTGGCTGACCATCGCGATCAGGCCGAGGCGGAAGTCGGCCATGTGCACGTTGCCGTCCTTGCCCGCGGCGAGCCCGTCTGACCGGCCCATGTACTGGGCGAGGATCCGCCACGGCTCGGTGCCGCGGGTCACGTGCACGCCCATGTCGCGCTGGATCGGCGTGCCGACGTCGTCGGCCCGCATCGCCGTCGCGACGCCCACCGCGGCCCCCTCGTTGCCGCGGCCGGTGTAGAAGCTGCCGGGGATCTTGCCCTGGCGGTACAGGATGTGGCCGCGCTCCTCGATGCCGCGCGTGATCAGCATGTTGCGGTAGATGCTGAGAAGGTCCTCGCGGTCGAGATCCGCCTGCTTGATGTCCGCCGCCGAGGAGACCGGGGTGGCTTCACGGGCTACCGCCATGCTTCTGCGCAGTCTATCGGGTGCGCGCGACGCGCCACATCACCCGAACGCGGCACACCCGCGGTTCGTGTCGGGCGCGACCGGGGCGGTGTGCAAGAATCGGCGTGTGGGATACGACCGCAGCCGAGAGCTGGGAGACCGGTGCGGATTCTGCTTGCGCTGCGGATGGGGGCGCAGGTTCATGGGGCCGAACGCCGACAGCCTGCCGTCGGTCTGCCCCGACTGCGGCGGCGAGGTGATCACCGCGTGCCCCAGCTGCGGAGCCGGGATCGCCTCGATGATGGCGCTCACCTGCGCCGGCTGCGGGGAGGAGCTGCGGCCCGCGCACCTCTTCGGCACCGAGATCCGACGCAAGCCGGAGCGGCATCGCCGCCTTGACTCTCCCCGCGCCGGGCGCGATAACGAGAGAACACCCTCGTGAGCCTCGCGATCCTCCTCCCCATACTGGCCGGCGCGGCGGCGGCGCTGGTCGCTGCCGTCCTGTTCGCGGTCCGCGAGCACCGCCGTGCGCGGGCGCTCGCCGACGAGCTGCAGACCGCCCGCACCGAGGCGACCCTGCTCGAGCGCCGCGACGACGACACCGGTCTCTGGAACAGCCGCTTCTTCGTCGAGGCGCTGACGCGCGAGATCGAGCGGTCGCGCACCTACGACCGCCCCGTGGCGCTCGCGCTCGCGAGCGTCGACGACATCGCCGCCGACGAGGTCGACACCTCGATGCGGACGCTGGGCGCCGCCATCGGCGGCAGCGTGCGGGCGCTCGACGTCGCCTGCCGGGTGGGCACGACCGAGTTCGGCGTGATCATGCCGGAGACCGACTCCCGATCGGCATCCGTCGCGTCCGAGCGCGTCCTGCGCGCCATCGCCCGGGCCCGCACCGAGGGCGGCTCGACGCCCCAGGCCGCGGTCGGCATCGCCAGCCTGCCCGGCCCACGCCGAGTCCTTCGAGGAGCTGGTCGAGCGGGCCGGGTCGGCCCTGCGCAGCGCCCGCCGCGCCGTCCGCGACGAGCCGATCAAGCCGGGCACGGTGCCCGTCGCGATGGCCGTCTGGGACGACGAAGACTGAACGTCAGCCATGGGTCAGACCCTGGCGGGGCTGCCCGGACGTCGGCTCTGAGCCGCGCTGACGGGTGGCGGGTAGGCTGGAAGCGTGGAGCGGATCGCTGACGGCATCTGGCGGTGGACGGCGCGGCATCCGGAGTGGCACCCGGGCGTCTTCGGCGCCGAGGTGGCCTCGTTCGCCCTGCCCGGCGGCGGGCGCACCCTCCTGGTCGACCCGCTCGCCCCGGAGGACGACGACGGGTTCTGGACGCGGCTCGACGGCGTCGTCACCGGCCCGGTGACCGTGCTCATCACGATCGGCTACCACGTGCGCAGCACGGAGGCGGTCTGCGCCCGGTACCCCGGCGCGGCGGTGTACGGCCACCGCAACGCCGGCCGCCGGCTGGCCGACCGCTCGGCCTTCCGCGAGCTCGCCCCCGACTCGACCCCGCCCGGCGTGCGCGCCTACCACATCGGCCGTCCCCGCCGGGCAGAGCTGCCGGTGCTCGTCGAGTCGCACGCAGCACTCGCCTTCGGCGACGCGATCGTCGGCACCGACGACGGGCTGCGCATGTGGTGCAACGAGCCGCTCGACGAACGCCGGCTGCGCTTCTACGCCGAGCGCTTCGCGCCGACCGTGGTCCCGCTCCTGGACGAGCCCTTCGACCACGTCCTCGTCACGCACGGGCCGGCGGCCGTGGGCGGCGGACGCGCCGCGCTACGTGCGGCCGTCGAGCGGCCGCCCTGGTACCACCGCGGCTAGCCCCGGATCTCGGAGAAGTGGATGACGGTGACCGTGGCCTGCTCGGTCACCTCGCGGTTGTAGCAGCTGGCCGAGGAAGTGGGTGAACTCGTCGATGTGCCGGATCTCCGGGTTGTCGTGCTGGATCTCCCGCGGCGAGACCTCCTGCAGCTGCTTCACCTCGACCTTGTCGATGACGGCGTCGAAGACCTTCTCGCGCACGCCGAAGCGCTGCCCCACGAGCACGGACACCACCTGGCCCTTCTTGTACTTCCCGCTCTTGTCGCCGAGGCGGATCGTCGCCGTCTTGCGGTGGTGGCGCAGCTGGTCTGCGACGACGGGGGAGTAGAAGTTGAGCGCGTTCACGGCGCGTGCATCATAACCAGGCCGGAGCGGGTGAACCCGGCCGCTCCGGCCACGGTGGCTGCGCTACTGTCGGCCGATGAGACGGCAGCCGCGCGCGCTCTACTGGGTGGTGTTCCTCGACGCCCTGCTCATGTTCGCGATCGTGCCGCTCCTGCCCGGCTACGTGCGCGACCTGCACCTCTCCAAGACGGAGGTCGGCCTCGTCGTCGGCATCTACAGCGGCGCCGTCCTCGTCGGCTCGGTGCCGGTCGGCTACCTGGCGGCGCGGGTCGGCGCCCGCCGGCTCACGATCTTCGGCGTCGCCCTGCTGGCCGTGGCGACGTTCGGCTGCGCGTTCGCCGGCGGGTTCTGGGCGCTCCTGGCGGCGCGGACGGGGCAGGGGCTGTCCTCCGCGGTGTCCTGGACTGCGGGGATGGCGTGGCTCTCGGAGGCGAGCGAGCCCAACGTCCGCGGCCGTGTGCTCGGAACCGCGATGTCGTTTGCGACCGTCGGCACGCTGGTCGGCCCGGTGATCGGCGGCGTCCTCGGCGGCGCCTACGGGCTGCGCGCCCCGTTCGTCCTGCTCGGGATCGCCACGCTCGTGCTGACCCTCATCGTCGCCCGCGCGCCGGCCGGCCCGCCCGCGCCGGCGCCAGTCGGCATCGGCGATCTCCTGCGGGTTGTGGGCCGGAGCCGGACGATGGTCGCGGCGCTCTCCATGATGCTGCTCGTCGCCATCGTCTCCGGGACGATCGACACGCTCGTCCCCCTGCGTCTGGGCGTCGACGGCTACTCGGCCGTCGCGATCACGGTCGTCCTGAGCGCGGCGGGCGTCCTCGCCAGCGCCGCCAACTACGGCGTCGGCCGCATCTTCGACCGCTTCGGCGGGATCTCGATCGCCGTCGCGTCGATCGTCGGCATGGCCGCCGTGGTCGCCGGCCTCGCCGCCGCGCCGACGGCGCTCGTCCTGGCCGTGCTCTTCGTCGTTGCGACCCTGCCGATCAGCGGCCAGTACGCGGTCGCGTTCCCGCTGTGCGCGGAGGGCGCGGACGGGGAGGGGCTGGCGCACGCCAACGTCTTCGGCCTGCTCAACCTGACCTGGGGCGCGGGCTTTCTGATCGGGCCGGCGGCGGGGGCCGCGCTGGCCGAGGCGACGTCCGACCGGCTCACCTACGCCGTGCTCGTCGTCCTCTCGCTTCTGGTCGCGCTCGCGCTGCGTCCGTTGGCACTGTCCTACCGAGAGTGCCAACCTTCTCGTTTGAACGCATGACCGGACCCTGCTAGTCTGCTTCCTGGCACTCACCAAGTGAGAGTGCCAGCATTACAGGCGAAACATTCCTGAGGAGGGTTGCATGGATCTGAAGCCTCTGGGCGATCGTGTGATCGTCGAGGTCCTGGACGAGGAGGAGATCACCTACAGCGGGATCGTCCTCCCCGACACGGCAAAGGAGAAGCCGCAGCGCGGCAAGATCCTGGCCGTCGGTCCCGGCCGTTACGAGGACGGCAAGCTCGTCGCGCTCGACGTGAAGAAGGGCGACGAGATCATCTTTTCCAAGTATGGCGGCACCGAGATCAAGCTGTCGGGGGACGAGTACCTCATCCTGCGCGAGTCCGACATCCTGGCCAAGGTCGTCACCAGCAAGGTCGCCGCGAAGGCGTAGGAGGAACACCCGAATGGCACATAAGGAGCTCAAGTTCAACGAGGAAGCGCGTCGCTCGCTTCAGCGGGGGGTCGATGCCCTCGCCGATGCGGTCAAGGTGACGCTTGGCCCGAAGGGCCGCTACGTGGTGCTCGACAAGAAGTTCGGCGCCCCGACGATCACGAACGACGGCGTCACGATCGCGCGTGAGATCGAGGTCGAGGACGTCTTCGAGAACCAGGGCGCACAGCTCGTCCGCGAGGTCGCCACGGCGACCAACGACGTCGCCGGCGACGGCACGACGACCGCGACGGTGCTCGCCCAGGCGATCGTCCGCGAGGGCCTGAAGAACGTCTCGGCCGGCGCGAACCCGATGGCGCTCAAGCGCGGCATCGAGACCGCCGTGGAGGCCGTCGTCGAGGACATCAAGAGCCAGTCGAAGGAGATCTCGGGCAAGGAGGACATCGCCCGGGTCGCCACGATCTCGGCCCGCGACCGCGAGATCGGCGACGTCATCGCCGACGCGATCGAGAAGGTCGGCAAGGACGGCGTCGTGAACGTCGAGGAGGGCCAGACGTTCGGCCTCGAGCTCGAGTTCACCGAGGGCATGCAGTTCGACAAGGGCTACCTGTCCCCGTACATGATCACCGACTCCGAGCGCATGGAGGCGGTGCTGGACGACCCGTACATCCTGATCGCCAACCAGAAGATCGGCGCCGTGAAGGACCTCCTGCCCGTGCTCGAGCAGGTCATCCAGAACGGCCGGCCGCTGCTGATCGTGGCCGAGGACGTCGAGGGCGAGTCGCTCGCGACGGTCGTCGTCAACAAGCTCCGCGGCACCTTCACCGCCGTCGCCGTCAAGGCGCCGGGCTTCGGTGACCGCCGCAAGCGGATGCTCGAGGACATCGGCATCCTCACCGGCGGCGAGGTGATCACCGAGGAGATGGGCCTCAAGCTCGAGAACACCACGCTCGCGCAGCTCGGCAAGGCCCGCAAGGTCGTCGTCGACAAGGACGCGACCACGATCATCGACGGTGCCGGCGACAGCGAGGGGATCAAGGGCCGGATCAAGCAGATCAAGTCCGAGATCGAGTCCACGGACTCCGACTTCGACCGCGAGAAGCTGCAGGAGCGGCTGGCCAAGCTGGCCGGCGGCGTTGCGGTGGTCAAGGTCGGCGCTGCCACCGAGACCGAGATGAAGGAGAAGAAGCACCGCGTCGAGGACGCGCTGCAGGCCACCCGGGCCGCCCTCGAGGAGGGCATCGTCCCGGGCGGTGGCGTGGCGCTGCTGCACGCCATCAAGGCCGTCGGCGCCTCGAAGCTCGAGGGTGACGAGAAGACCGGCGCCCGGATCGTCGAGCGCGCGCTCGAGGAGCCGCTCCGCCAGCTGGCCGAGAACGCCGGCCTGGAGGGCTCGGTCGTCGTGAACGAGGTTCGCTCCGCCAAGAGCGGCTTCGGCCTCAACGTCGACTCGGGCGAGGTCGTGGACATGGTCAAGGCGGGCATCATCGACCCGGCCATGGTCACGCGCTCGGCGCTGCAGAACGCTGCTTCCATCGGCAAGAACATCCTCACCACCGAGGCTGTCGTCGCCGAGGCCCCGGAGAAGGACAAGGCTCCGATGGGCGGCGGCGGAATGCCGGACATGATGTAGCAACGTGGGGGGAGCAGGCTCCCCCCACGAGCCCCCCACAGGGGGCACCCGATAGTCGGTGAGAGGCCCGGAGCTCAGCTCCGGGCCTCAGCCGTTTAAAACGGCGCGAGCGCGGAGGATCGGTGCCTGGCACCGGTTATTCAGGCAGGCCGTTTGTGCTGATGTCGGCGATGAAGGCGACGATCAGGTCGGCCGCCTGGTCGACGTCGTCGAGGTGCACGCAGCCCACCGCCGAGTGGATGTAGCGGGACGGCACCGAGATGCATCCGGTGAGCACGCCCGTGCCGGAGAGCTGGATGCCGTAGGCGTCGGTCGCGCCGCCCAGCAGCACCTCGCGCTGGTAGGCGATCCCGGCGCCCTCGGCGACCCGCTCGAGGCGGTCGGTGAGCCGCCGCGGCACCGCGGTGCCGTAGCCCGCCGCCGGCGCCCAGTCGAAGTACTTGATCGCGGGCCCGGCCCCGAGCTTGATCGGCAGGCGCGAGAACTCGACGCCGGGCGTGTCGCCGCACAGCGTCACGTCGATCGCGAGCGCCACGTCCGGCTGCACGCGCAGCGCGGCCGGGCCGGCGCCGCGGATGCCGAGCTCCTCCTGCACGGCGGCGGTCGCGCACACCGTGGCGGCGACGTCCGCCGGGAGCCGCCGCATCGCCTCGATCATGACGGCGCAGCCGGAGCGGTCGTCGACCGCCTTGCCGGTGAAGACGCGCGTCCCGTTCAGCAGGCCGGCCGGGCGGGCGAAGGTGACGAGGTCGCCGACGCGCACGCCCAGCTCCTCGGTCTGGGCGCGGCTCGAGGTGCCCACGTCGATGAACATCTCCTCGAGCGGGATCGCCTTCTTGGCCTCCTCGGGCGGCAGGACGTGCGCGGGCTTGGCGCCGGTGACGCCGTCGACGGGGCCCTTGCGCCCGTGGATGCGCAGGTCCTGGTCGATGACCATGCGGTCGTCGTGGTAGCCGACGGGCGCGATGCGGACGAAGCCCTCGTCCTCGACGTGCTGGATGACGAAGCCGAGCTCGTCCATGTGCGCGCACAGCATCACCGTGGGCGCGCCCTCGGTGCCCGTGCGGGTGAAGAACTGGTTCCCGAGCGGGTCGGAGTCGTGGGTGTCGTGGTGGCCGGCGAGCTCGTCGGCGATCACGTCGGCGACCGCCGACTCGTCGCCGGAGACGCCGGTGGCCGCGTCGAGGCGGCCGAGCAGGGAGAGCAGTCTGTCAGGCATGCCGCCAACCCTACCGGGCGCCACCAGTACCCTGTCGGGCGTGGCGATCGCGCTGCCGGAGCCCTACGACTTCCACCGCTCGACGTTCCGGTTCCGGACGTTCGGGCGCGACGCCGCCAGCGTCTGGCACGACGACGGCCTCTACCGCGTGCTGCGCTCCGGCCGTGTGGTCCGTGTCGACGCGAACGGCATCTCGAGCGACGGCCCGACCGCAGCGCGCGACGAGGCCGAGGTGCTGCACATCCTCGGCGCGGCGTTCGACCTCGAGGCATTCGCGCACGCCCAGCCGGAGATCGCCGCCCGCGCGCCGGGGTTCCGGCCGCCCCTCGTCTTCGACCCGTTCGAGTCGCTGGTGACGTCGGTGACCGCCCAGCAGGTCTCGCTGCACTCGGCCTGCGCGATGCGCAGCCGGCTCGTGCGCCGGCTCGGCCGCCGCCACGAGCTCGACGGCGTCGAGGTGTGGCGCTTTCCCGGGCAGGAGGACGTCGCCGGCGCCGACCTCGAGGGCCTGGGGCTCTCGCGGGCGAAGATGCGGTCGATCGCCGCGCTCGCCGAGGCCGACCTCGAACTGACCGGCCTCGACGACGCCGAGGTGCGCGAGTGCCTGACCGCGCTGCCCGGGATCGGCGGCTGGACGGTCGACTGGTTCCTGGCCCGCTGCCTCGGCCGGCCGGACGCGTTCGCGCCCGGCGACCTGGGGGTGCGCAAGGCCGTCGCGCGCTGGTTCTCGGAAGCAGACATCTGGCCCGAGGCGCGCGTGCGCGAGGCGATCGCCCCGTTCGGGGAGCACGCCAACCTGGCCGTGCACTACCTGCTCGCCCCGGCCGTCGCGGCCGCCGTCAGGGCGTGAACGTGCGCGCCGTGTAGGTGATCATGACGAGCGCCCCCAGGAGGAGCGGGAAGCTCGTCTTCACGAAGGTGTCGATGCGCTCGTCCTCGCCCAGCTCGGCCAGGGCCCAGAACAGCGGGAACGCCACCATCCCGAACCGGCCCATCGACACCAGGAGGCCGCCGCTGGTCGGCAGGAGGACGGCCAGGGCCGCGAAGATCAGGTACTCGCCGGGCATCCGCATCCGCCAGGCCTTGTAGAACAGCCCGCACCAGAGCAGGGTGAAGCCGATGTGGATCAGGAAGCGCAGGTGCCCGCCCTCGAGCACGTCGTGCCACAGCGTGTGCACCACCACCCACGGCAGGATCGAGACGCCGCGGCCCCAGCCCCGCTCCTGGGCGTCGGGGTTGGCCATGAAGTTGCCCGTGCGCCAGCCCAGGTAGAGGAAGAACGCGAGCTCGGCGGCGGGCATGAGCAGCAGCGGCAGGTAGGCCCTGAAGCGCAGCCCCTCCGTCCGGTACCGGCGCCAGGCCAGGGCGGGCACGAGCGCGATCCCCACCGGCCGGGCGAGCACCGCCAGCGCGCCGACGGCCGCGCCCGACCACCAGCGCCCGTGCCAGGTGAGCACGAACGCGCCCAGCGCGAGCAGCAGGAAGAGGCTCTCCGCGTAGGGCAGGGCGAACACGAACGTGAGTGGGAAGATCGCCAGGTAGAGGACGGTGCGCCGGGCCATGCGCTCGTCGTAGCGGCGCTGGGTGACGGAATAGAGCAGGCACAGGGCGGCCGCGAACAGGGCCGACGACAGAAGGCTGCCCCAGAGCGTCATCGGCCCGGGCAGGACGCCGACGACCCGCCACGCCAGCGGGTAGAGGGGGAAGAACGCCGCCGCGTTGCCGTGGCCGATGGCCGGGTCGTAGCCGTGCTCGGCGATCCAGCGGTACCAGACCGCGTCCCACTGGCCGAGCGGAGCGAAGAGCCCGTGGTAGGAGACGCCCGACTCCCGCGGCACGCGCGACGTCCACCCGGCCGCCGCCAGCAGCCCGTACACCCCGATGCGGCTGACGGCGAACACGGTCAGCGGGTAGCGCATCGACGCGAGCAGCCCGCGCAGGCCGGACGCCGGCGCCGGCTCCGGCGCGGCCGGGGCGGCGATCAGGGTGTCGCTCACTCCGGCCATCCCAGCCGCCGCCACAGCCGCTGGATGCCGAACACGGCCACGGTCGCGTAGACGGCCCCGATCAGGAGGTCGACGACGTAGTGGTTGGCGGTGTAGACGACCGCGATCGACTGGATGATCGGGTAGAGCAGCCCCACCCCGGTCACCCACCAGCGCCAGCGCGTGTTCCACGCGAGCATGACCACGAAGAGGAACACGAGCATCGCGTAGCCCTCGTGCAGCGACGGGATGGCGGCGTAGGGGTTGTCGGACACGAGGTGGTAGAGCGGCCCGGAGTCGGTCGGCAGGGGCGACGTCGCCGCCTGCGCACCTGCGGGATTCGCCAGCGGCGGGATCAGCCCCTTGTAGGCCGCGGCCCACGGCGGCGCCGCCGGATAGAGCCAGAACGTGAGCGCGCCTGCGTAGGAGAGCACGAGCAGCGTTGCGGCGAACCGGTAGTAGAGCGCCCGCCGCTTCAGCCACAGGCAGAACGCGAGCGTCGGCGGCACGATGAAGTGCACCCGGGTCATGAACGAGAGGAACTGGTCGTACCAGTGCAGGCTCCCGGTCCACAGCCAGTCCTGCAGGACGACGGTGGGGACGTGGCCGAAGAAGAGGAACTTCTCGGCGTCGAGCTGCGGCCGGTAGAAGGGACTGGGGTGCAGGGTGTGCGCGATTCCGCGAGACTCCTCGTAGAGCACGATCAGCGCCACGAAGGGGACGAAATCGAGCAGGAACCGGCGGCCCCGCCCGAGCACGAGCGCGGGAGCCAGCAGCACCAGGACGTAGCGGTCCGGCGTAAGCGAGACGCCGAACGTGAGCAGCTGCGCCAGGAGGGCGACGGCGAAGGCGACCGCCGCCAGCACGGCCGTGGGCCGGTCGATGTTGCGCCGGGGCGGGCCCCAGCGCTCGCCGTCGCCGCCGCCATGCTGCTCGCCGTGCTCACCCGCCTGCCCTTCCTGCACACCCCCCTGACCGCGGACGAGGGCGGGTACGCCGAGGTGGCCCGCCTCTGGAGTCACGGCGCCGTTCTGTACCAGGGAGCCTGGGTCGATCGCCCGCAGGGCCTGCTGATCATCTTTCGGGCGATGCTCCATGTGGATGGCGGCTCCGCGGAGGCGTTCCGAGCGCTTGCGGCGGTCGCAGCGGCGCTGGTGGTGGCCGGGACCATGGTCGTCACCGCCAGGCTGGCGGGGAGGATACCCGCAACCATCGCCGGATTGGCGATGGCAACCGTCGGCGCGTCGCCGTTCATTGAATCGTTCACATTGTCCGGCGAGCTGCTCGCGTCGCTCGCCGCCGTCGCCGCGATGCTGGCGTTCGTCCGCTACCTCGAGCGCGGCGCGCCGCCGTGGCTCGTCGCGGCCGGCGTCCTCACCGGGTGCGCCGTGCTCGTGAAGCAGTCCGCGTTCGACGCCGGGGCGGCCGCCGCCGTGTACCTGGTCTGGACGCGGCGCCGGGCCGGGATCGCCCCGGCGGCGGCGCTCGTCGCGGCAGCGTTCGTCCCGGTCGCCGTCGCCGCCGCGACCGCCCCGAGCTTCCACGACTGGTGGTACGCGATGGTGACCTACCGCGACCAGGCCGACTCGATCGTCACAGGTTCCGTCCACGCCCGCCTCGACCAGGCGTGGGCCTCGGCGCCGGCGGCGGCCCGCGGGCTGGGCGTGCTCGCACTGCTTGCGATCGCGGGCTGGCGGCGGTGGCCGCTCCTCGGCGTGCTCTGGCTCGCGTTCGCGGGCCTGGCCGTGATCGGGGGCGGGAACTTCCACAACCACTATTACCAGCAGATGGTGCCGCCGCTCGCGCTCCTGGCCGGGATCGGAGGAGCCGAGCTCCTGCGCCGGCGCAGCATCGCGTACGCGGCCGTCGTCGCGGTCGCGCTCGCCGCCACCGTCGCGGTCACCGCGCCGCTCTGGTTCGACTCGCCGAGCGCGCAGGCGCGAAACGTCTTCCCCGGCGACCCGCACCTGCAGACCGACGCCGCAGTGGTGCGCTACATCCGCGCCCACACCAGGCCGGGGCAGCGCATCTTCGTCATGTGGGCGGCGGCGGATCTCTACTACCTGTCAGGCCGCGACCCGTCGTTCCGGTACATGTGGTTCCGCAACATCCAGGCGATCCCGGGCGCGCTCGGGCAGGCGCGGCGGATGCTGTCGGGCCCGCACCCGCCGGCGCTCGTCGTCGGGATCAACTCGCCCGCCTCCATGGACCCGACCGGGAAGACGCAGGCCATCCTCGACGCGAACTACCGGCGGGTGGCGACCGTCGCGGGCGTGCCGATCTACGCGCCGAAGGGGCCGGACGTCCTCTAGGGTGGCGCAGATGCACGCGGACTCCCACGCCGAGCGGTATCTGCGGCTGGGCCTCGAGCTCGGCCGCCACGCCGACGACATCGTCGACGCGTACTTCGGCCCGCCCGAGCTGGCCACCGCGGTGAACGCCGCCGATCCGGTCGACCCGGCGCGACTGGCCGCCTCCGCGCACGCGCTCCTGGCCGAGCTCGAAGACGGCTGGCTGCGCGACCAGGTGTCGGCGCTCGGCGCCTACGCAGAGATGCTCGCGGGCGATGCGCGGCCGTATGCCGACGAGGTCGAGGCCTGCTACCAGCTGCGGCCGCGGCGCACCGACGACGCCGTCTTCGCCGAGGTGCACGAGCAGCTCGAGTACCTGCTTCCGGGCGCGGGCACGCTTGGCGAGCGCTACAACGCCTTCCGCCGATCGGCTTTCGTGCCTCCGGAGCGTGTCGAGCAGGTGGCGACCGAGGCGATCGAGGCCGCGCGCGCCTGCACCCGCGCGCTGGTCGAGCTGCCGCAGGGGGAGGGCGTCGACCTCGAGATCGTGCACGACGTGCCGTGGATGGGCTACTGCGAGTACGTCGGCGGCCTGCGCAGCAGCATCTCGATCAACGCCGACCTGCCGCTCTCGGTCATCGACCTGATCCGGCTCGTCATTCACGAGACCTATCCGGGCCACCACGTCGAGCGCTGCCTGAAGGACGAGCTGCTCGTGCGCGAGCGCGGGCTGCTCGAGGAGACGATCGTGCTCCTGCCGACGCCCCAGTCGGTGATCGCCGAGGGGATCGCGTCGATGGCGCCGTCCGTCCTGCTCGATCGCACGCCCGAGGTGTTCGCGGGCCTCGCCGACGCGGCCGGGGTCGACATCGACTTCCCCGGCGCCGTCGCCGTCGAGTCGGCGCTCGAGCCGTCGCGATGGGTCGAGGTGAACGCCGCCCACATGCTCTTTGCGGACGGCAGGGACGAGGCCGAGGTGCGTGCCTACCTCGAGCACTGGGGCGTGATGGACGCCGAGCTCTCGGCGCACGCGATCCGGTTCATCCGCGGGCGCAGGGCGCGCGGCTACGTCATCTGCTACCCGGCCGGCCGCGAGCTCTGCGCGGCCTACGTCGGCGCCGACCCGGCCCGCTTCCGGCAGCTGCTCTCCGAGCAGGTGCGGGTGGGGGAGCTCCTGGCCGCCGCCGGTTAGCCCGCCGCGCAGATGCTCGAGATGAGCCGCGCGACGAGCTCCAGCCGGCGCTCGAACGTTGCGATCTCGATCCACTCGGCCTCGGTGTGGTCGTCGCCGCCGACGGGGCCGAGGCCGTCCAGCGTGGGGATGCCCCAGGCGCCCGTCCAGCAGCCGTCCGAGACGCCGCCGGAGAGCTCCGTCCCGATGTCGAGGCCAAGGTCGCGGGCATGCCCGAGCGCCGTCCGGACGAGCGCTTCCGCGACGGGCATCGGCGGCCACGTGCCGCGGTCGGAGAGCTCGGTGCGCACGCCGTCGTACGGGCTCGGGCGCTCCAGCTCGGACGCGGCGTGATCGAGGTCGGCGGCGACGCTCGAGCGGATGTCGAGCGTCGCCCGGGCCATGCCCGGCACGGTGTTCGCCGAGTCGCCGCCGTTCACCGTCGTGACCACCGACGTCATCTCGGGCCGGCCCTCGGCCAGGCCCTCGATCCGCAGGATCTCGCGGGCGAGCGCCGAGACGGCGCTGCGGCCGAGGGCGGTGTCCGCGCCGGCGTGGGCCGGGCGGCCGTGCAGGTGCAGCGTCCGCCAGAGCGCGCCCTTGCGGGCGGAGACCATGTCGCCGTTTCGGCGGCCGCACTCGAACACGAGCGCGGCCGCCGCGCCGCGGGCGTGCCCGGCTGCAGCCGGCGCGCGCAGGCGCACCTCCTCGTCGGCGCAGATCAGGAGACGCAGCTCCGAGAACGGGCGCTCGGGCATCGCCGCCAGCCGCTCGACGGCCATCGCGGCGAGCACGAGGCCGCCCTTCATGTCGGCGACGCCGGGGCCGGTGCACAGGTCGCCGTCACGCCGGAACGACCACCGCGCCGTCGTCCCCGCCGGGAACACCGTGTCGGGGTGCCCGAGCAGCGCGACCGCCGGGCCGCCGTCGCCGGGGAGGGTGACGACGAGGCTGCGGGCGGGGTTGTCCGGCTCGTCCACCCACTGTTGCGTGCATCCCGCCGGCGCGAGCCAGGCGCCGATCCGCTCGGCGACGGCCTCCTGCTCGGTGCCCTCGGAGGGCGAGTCGATGTCGACCAGGGCCTGCAGCCGGTCGCAGAAGACGTCGTTGAGCGAGGCGGCCAAGGCGCCGGTGACTCTACTGAATATCCGGTGCCTGGCACCGGGTATGCGGGTGTACGCTGCGGGCATGGCAGCGGTGCTCGACCGGGCGTTCGTACGGGCCAGCGGGCCCGACGCGGTGGCCTACCTGCAGAGCATGGTCTCGAACGACGTCGAGGCCGTCGCGCCCGGCGGCGGCACCTACGCGCTCCTGCTGACGCCGAAGGCGCGCGTCATCTCCGACCTCGAGGTGTTCCGGGTCGACGCCGACCTCGTCCTGGCCTGCCCGCCGCAGGCCGCCGGCGACGTGCTCGAGACGCTCGTGCGGGCGCGGTTCCGCAAGAAGGTCGCGCTCGACCCCGCCGACTACGCCCTCGTCTGGGGCGACGCCGACGATGCGCTGGCCGAGCTCGAGACGCCGGCCGGCGTCGAGCGCCTGCTGGCGGCAGCGCCGGCGAACGGCGCGGCGGCGGAGGCCGACTGGGAGCTGGCCCGGATCGAGGCGGGGATGCCGCGGTTCGGGCACGAGTTCGACGGTGACGTCGATGCCGGCCGAGGCGGGCCTCGAGACGCGCGCGATCAGCTTCACGAAGGGGTGCTATCCGGGTCAGGAGCCGGTCGCGCGGCTGCACTACCGCGGACACGCCAATCGCGGCGTGCGCGGCGTGCGGTTCGACGGCACGGCGGCGGCCCCGGGGACGGCGGTGACCGTGGACGGCGCGGAGGTGGGACGGATCACCTCGGCGGCCGACTCGCCCCGGTTCGGGGCGATCGGCCTGGCAGTCCTGCGCCGCGAGGTGACCGACGGCGCGCAGGGCGACGCCGGCGGCGCGCCGCTCACCGTCGCCGCGCTGCCGTTCTCCTAGCCGGCTGCTGTCACTGCTCCCAGGCGCCGATCTCGTAGGCGGCGCCCGGCGTGCCGCCGACGACGAGCAGCGTCGTCGGCGATGCGGCCGACTCGATCTTGCGGGTCACGTCCGGCTCGACCGCGATCAGCCCGCCGGCCGGGACCGTCACCCGCTCGCCGGCGAGCGTCGCGACGGCCTCGCCAGCGTGGACGAAGTACACCTCCTGCTGGCCGGACTCGCGCTCGTCGTGCTCGGGGATGAGCACCTTGTCCGCGTCCTTGGTGACGGCGTTGATCCCGAACGCCGTGATGCCGAAATAGTGGCGGATCGACTTCCACGTCGGCGGCCAGTCAGGCTTCACGGGCGGGACGTCGTTCACCTCCGCCACCTGCCAGCCGGCGCCCTGCACTCGTACGCTCATGCCGCTCCTCCCAACTCTCGGGAGGGCGATCCTACTCCTCGCAGAACTCCATGATCTGGAGGCCGCGGTGGCGGAAGCCCTGCTTCGTATAGAAGTCGGGGATCCCCAGCTCGCGATCGTCAGGGGTGACGCGCAGCTCGATGGACTCGATGCCGCGCCGGCGGCACTCGTCGACGGCGTTTCGCAGCAGGCTCGCACCGAGACCGCGCCCGCGCGCCGACGGCTGCACCCAGATCTCCTCGATCTCGGCGCTCGCGCCGCCGCTGGCCGAGATGCGGATCGTGGTCGTGGCGACGGCGGCGTCGCCCGCGAGGGTGAAGAACCCGCGACCGGGATCGCACAGGATGGCCTCGACGTTCTGCTGCAGGTGGCGCACCTCGCGGCCCTCGTGGCTGAAGAACGCCTTCAGGAGCCGGGTGACGGCCGCCGCATCGTCGGGGTTCGCGATCCGGGGGGTCGCGGTGGTCACTCCGCCACCCCGCAGTGGTCGACCGCCGCCAGGGCCAGCGCACCGGCGCACGCGACCAGGTCGTCGACCGGCACGTACTCGTCGACGGTGTGCGCCCAGGCGATGCTGCGCGGCCCGTAGCCGATCGAGGGGGTATCGCCGAAACGGGTGAAGGTGGCGGCGTCGAACCACGAGTCGAGCCCGCCCAGCTCGCCCGGCTGGCCGGCCGCCGCGGTCGCCCGCATCATCGTCTCGACGATCGGGAGCGCCGGGTCGACCGCGGCCGGCGGGATGTCGAGGTCCCACTCGATCACGGGCGGGTTCTCCGCCAGCCAGGCGTCCGCGGCCGCGGCCCGGGCGACCCAGTCGGCGATCTCGGCCTCGACGTCGCGGCCCCAGCCCTCACCGTCGGCGCGCCCGGGCAGGTAGGTCACCTCGCAGGTCATCCAGCACGACGCCGGATAGGTCACCGTCCACTCGCCGCCGCCGATCTTGACGGGGACGATGTCGCCGGGCGGGAGGTGGTCGTGGCGCTGGGCGGGGCTGCCGCGCCACTCGTCGCGCAGCCGGGCGACGGCGTCCATCACGATGCCCATCTTCTCGATCGCGTTCACGGCCCCGCCGTCGCGCCAGTGCGCCTGCGCCATCTCCGCGTGGCCGGGCCGGCCGGTGACCCGGAACGTCGGGGTCAGCGACCCGCGGCACGCCACCCAGACCTCGAACGCCGTCGGCTCCGTGACGATCCCGGCGTCGGCCTTGACGCCGTGGCGGACTGCGGCCAGGCCGCCGGCGCCGGAGGACTCCTCGTCGGTGACCGTGTTCACGATCAGGTCGCCGCGCAGCCTCACGCCGAGCCGGTGCAGCACCTCGGCCGCGTAGACCATGCAGGCCACGCCGCCCTTCATGTCGCAGGCGCCGCGCCCGTACAGGTTGCCGTCGCGCACGTCGGCCCGGTTGGGGTCGCTCGTCCAGCGGCCGCGCGGCTCCGACGGGACGACGTCGATGTGCCCGTTGAAGAGCAGGCTCGGCCCGCCGCCTGCGCCCGCGACCCGCGCCGCCATCTGCGGGCGGCCGTCGAAGCCGAGACCGGGCGGCATCTGCCGCGAGCCGGCGATGTCGGCGGGCGCGGGCTCCCAGATGTCCACGGCGGCGCCCGCGGCCTCGAGCCGATCGCCCAGGTATGCCTGCAGATCGGCCTCCTGGCGGGGAGGGTCGGTCGGTGTACGGGCCGTCGTGTCGAACGCGACCAGCTGCGCCGTGAGCTCCACCAGCTCCTCCCTGCCGGCGGTGACCGCATCCAGGATGCGTGCCTCCAACGTCACGGTGGGCGATGATAGTGAAGGGTGGAACTGGACCGACGCATACGCCCGCCGCCGGCGCAAGCCGCGGCGGTGGGCCCGGATCGCGGCCATCCTCTGCCTCTGCGCCGTCTCGGTCGCGGGTGGCTACGGCGCCCATGCGCTCGTCTCGGGCCCGGATTCAGCGGCGCCGGCAACCTCGCACATTGCCCCGACGACGACCCTGACCGTGACGACGACGGCGCCGGCTCCGCCGCCGCCCGACCGGCGCACGGTCTCGATCGCGGCGGTCGGCGACACGATGCTCGGCTCGACCCCGGACCTGCCGCCCTCACCCGGCACCTACCTGGCCGCGATGCGCGCCGACCTCCGCGCGGACATCGTCTTCGGCAACCTCGAAGGCACGCTCACCGACGCCACGTCGGGCAAGTGCCGTCCCAAGGCGAAGGACTGCTTCGCCTTCCGGGCGCCGCCTGACTTCGCGTCCGACCTGCGCGCCGCGGGGTTCACGGTGATGAACAACGCCAACAACCACTCCTACGACTTCGGCCCGGCCGGCCAGGCGGACACGGTGCACGCGCTGCACGCGGCCGGGGTCGCCCAGACGGGCCTGCCGGGCGAGATCACCGTCGTGCCCGCCGGCGGCCTGCGGGTCGCCATGCTCGGCTTCGCGCCCTACTCCTCCACCGCGTCGCTGCTCGACCTCTCCGCCGCCCGGGCGCTGATCGAGCGCGCCGACGCGATGGCCGACATCGTCGTCGTGGCCATCCACGCCGGCGCCGAGGGCACCGACGCCCAGCACGTCACCGGCGCCGAGGAGACCTACGTCGGCGAGGATCGCGGCGACCCGGAGGCCTTCGCGCACATGGCGGTCGACGCCGGCGCCGATCTCGTTCTCGGCTCCGGCCCGCACGTCCTGCGGGGGATGGAGATCTACCACCGCCGCCTGATCGCCTACAGCCTGGGCAACTTCGCCGGATACCACAACTTCGGCCTCGACGGCGTGCTGGCCGACTCGGCCGTGCTGCACGTGCGGCTCGCGGCGAGCGGCGCCTTCCGCTCCGGGCGGATCAGCTCCGTGCGGCTCATCGACGCCGGCATGCCGGTACCCGACCCCGCCGGGACGGGCGCGGGTCTGATCGCCCAGCTCTCCCGCGACGACCTCGGCGCGCGGGCTGTCCGGGTGGCGCCGGCGGGCCGGATCGCGCCGCCTTGACGGCCCCGGAGGACGTACGCCTGTAAGGAACTGGGTGTGATCCCCCCGGCGGGGGATTCCCGTCGGCACCCCGTCTCCCCCATAACGAGATAGACGCCTCCGTGGCCCCCCGAAGCCCGGACCAGCGGCCGGTAACACCCCATCCGACGGCCGCGGACGTCCCCTGCCCTGACCCCACCCGCCCCTAGGGAGGTGCGCTGATGATCAAGTGGAACTACCCCGCCCTGCGCGTCGTCCTGGCCCTGGGCGCGATCGCCTCGTTTGTGATCGCTTCCGGCGCCGGCATTCGCTGGCAGTAGCCGGCACGAGCGCCGGAGGCGCCCCTCACGAGGGTGCCCGTCCCGGCCGATAACGGGATCGAACCTTCGTGACCACCTCCACCGCTCCCCCGACCGCCTTTTTGCCGCCCCGACTGCTTCGCTACGTCGTCACCGTCATCGCCGTGACCGTGCCGGTGGCAGTCGGGGCGGCCCTGACAGCCGCCGCATCTCCGCCCGCCAAGGACGCCCTGGCGGGCGTTTGTGTTTTTGCGCTCGCCGCCCTCGCCGCCGAGTTCAAGCCGGTGCCGCTCGACGAGCAGGGCGCGCGCAAGGTCTCGCTCGCGTTCGTCTTCCTGCTCGCCGCTCAGATCCTGTTCGGGTGGCAGTACGCGGTGATCGCCGCGCTCGCCGCCACCGCGATCGTGGAGTACTGCGAGCGCGGGCTGTCGCTGCGCGGCGCGTTCAACGCCTCCGCCTACGCGCTTTCCGCGTTCGCCTCGGCCCTGCCCGCCTTCCTGCTCGGCTGGAACGGCGGCACGATCGGCCCCGGTGACGCCGCCAAGCTGACCGTCCTCGCCTTCGCCGGCGGCGCCGCCTACGTGGTCACGAACGTCGCGCTCGTGGCGGTCGCGGTCGCGCTTGCGACCGGGGTGCCGCTGCGCGAGGCGCCGCGCGGCTACCTCCGCCACCCCGGGCCCGCCTTCGCCATCATGGCCTTCATCTCGGCGCTGGCCGTGTCGCTGTGGAAGGTCGACCCGCCGCTCGAGCTGCTCCTGGCCGGCCCGGTGTTCGCCCTTGCGCTCTACCTGCGCTCGTCCTACCGCACGGTGCTCGCCGTGCGCGACGCCGAGACCGACGCCCTGACGTCGCTCGGCAACCACCGCTCGTTCCAGATCGACCTGCGCCGCGAGCTCGAGGCCGCCGCAGAGGAGGACGGCCTCCTGTCGCTCGCGCTGATCGACCTCGACGCGTTCAAGGACATCAACGACCGCTTCGGCCACCCGGTCGGCGACGCGGTGCTGCGGCTGGTCGGAAACGTGCTGCGCGAGCAGTGCGGCGACGGCAGCGCCTACCGCATCGGCGGCGAGGAGTTCGCGGTACTCCTGCCCGGGCACACGTCCTGGGCGGCCGACACCGTGTTCGACCGCGTCCACGTGCAGCTGGCCGCCACGGAGTTCCCCCACGGCGAGGCGGTCACGGTCAGCGTCGGCCTGGCGGTGTACCCCGAGCACGGGCGCGATCGCGAGACGCTCTACGACGTCGCCGACGCCGCGCTCTACTGGGCCAAGAACCACGGCAAGAACCGCTCGTGCATCTACAGCCCGTCCGTCGTGCGCTCCTACACGCCGGCCGAGCTGGCCGAGGCCGCCGAGCGCCACGCCCGGCTGCGCGCCGCCGAGGGCCTGATCCGGGTCGTCGACGCCAAGGACACGTACGCCGGCGCCCACTCCCAGACGGTCTCGCGCCTGGCGGAGGGGATCGCGCGCACCATGGGCCTCGACGTCGAGGTGGTCGAGCAGGTGCGCCTGGCGGGCCTGCTGCACGACCTCGGCAAGATCGCGATCCCCGACCGCATCCTGCAGAAGCCGGGCAAGCTCGACCCGGACGAGCTGCGGGTGATGCGCGAGCATCCCGTCCTCGGCGCGCGCCTGCTCGAGGGGCTGGGCGTCTCGCCGGTCGACCGCTGGATCCTCCACCACCACGAGTGGTGGGACGGCTCCGGCTACCCGCTCGGCCTCGCCGGCGAGGAGATCCCGCTCGGCTCGCGGATCATCCTCGTCGCCGACGCGTTCGACGCGATGACCTCGGACCGCTGCTACCGGGCCGCCGGCACGGCCTCGGCCGCGATCGCCGAGCTGCGCAAGCGCTGCTGGACGCAGTTCGACGCGCGCGTCGTCGCGGCGCTCGAGCGCCTGCCAGGCCGAGGAGCCGAACATCGCCGACGTGCGGGCGGCCAGCTGATGGTGCTCGCCCTCGCCGTCCTGGTCGGGCTCGGGCTCGGGCGGCTGCTGGGAGGCCGCGTCTCGGCGCTGGCCGGCATCCCGATCCGGGCGCCATGGCTCTTCTACGCCGCCATCGCATTCCAGGTGGCCGGCTATCCGTCGGGCGTCCTTCCGTGGAGCATCGGCGACTCGCTCGCGACGGGCCTCTGGATGGTCTCCTACGCGCTCCTGATCGGGGCCGTCGCCGTCAACGTGCGTCTGCCCGGCGCCGCGATCGTCGGGCTCGGCATGCTCTCGAACCTCGCCGCCGTCGTCAGCAACGGCGGGCACATGCCGGCGCGCGTGTCGGCGCTGCGGGCGGCGGGCGTCCTCTACCGGGGCGTGCACAACAACAGCGCGATCGCGTCGCATCCGAACCTGCCCTGGCTGATCGACCGCTGGCCGGTGCCGGCCTGGATCCCGATGGGCAATGTGTACTCGGTCGGGGACGTCCTGATCGCGGCCGGCGCGGTCGTGCTGGTCTGCGCGGGCATGGGCGTGCGGCTGCGCCGGGGCGAGCTCGCGACGGCCTAGACCTAGGTGGTCTCGCGGTAGGCGGCCGAGAGCCGCTTCGGCACGCACAGGCTCCAGGCGTCGATCACGAGGCCGCGCATCTCCTCGGCGTCGATCGCGGCGAGCCGCACCACCACCCAGTTGAACCGCATGTCGGACTCGCGGGGCATGAGGAACTTCTCCGGCTCCGTGCCGACGAGCCACTCCCGCTCCTCCTTGGGGAAGCCGAATCCCATCAGGGTTTCGTCGCGGGAGAAGGCGACGTAGACGATTTGCCCGACCCGGAACTTGATGCGGCCGCGGACGAGCGCCTCGGTCGTGCGCGGGAGCGTCAGGGCGACGGCTCGGACGTCGTCCACGGTTACCACGGCAGCGTCCCCGAGTCCGTGACGATCGCGAGCGGCGGGCGTGTCGCGACGGCGGCCTCCGTCGGGTACCAGACCCGGCCGCGGCGGACGACGATCAGCGACCCGGCCTTCGTGCCTGCCGCGGCGAACGTCTCACGATTGCCGCTCCAAGGGCGCGCGCCCGTGCGGCCTTCGAGCTCGTCGAGGAACGCGGCAACGTCGTCGACCGGCATGCCGGCCTCGCAGATCCCGAGCAGCGCGGACGGGCCGAACGGCGCGGCGTACGGCTCGGGCAGGTCGTGGTGGGCGATCAGCTCGACGATGTTGCCGTCCGGATCGGCGAAGTAGGCCGAGTCGGCGTTCCAGTCCGGGAACGCGAACGCGCGGCTTCCGTCCTCGCCGGTCAGGAGCTCGACGCGCTCGCCCAGCCACTCGAGCGCGTCCGCGTACGCGGCCGACGGGATGCGGATCGCGAAGTGCTGCGGCGACGGCTGGCCCGGCTCGAGCACGAGCCGCGCGTCGCCGATCCCGACCGCGAGCGCATCGCCCTCTTCGGCCGTCGGGAGCCCCAACGCCCCCGCGTAGAGCGCGCGCTGCTCGTCGAGGCGCGCCGATGCAAGCCTGATCTCGCGCAGGTGCACGGACGAAGGGTACGCCGCGGGATGCGCCACTTGGCGCGTGCAGCATGTGTCATTTGGCGGCCCCTGCATGACGCGCCACTTGGCGCGTGCAGCATGTGTCATTTGGCGGCCCCTGCATGACGCGCCACTTGGCGTGTGCAGCATGTGTCATTTGGCGGCCCCCGCACGACGCGCCACTTGGCGCGTGCGGCATGTGTCATTTGGCGGCCCCGCCGCCAACCCGCCCCTACGCGACCCGCGTCGCCCCGTCATAGTGCTCGGCGTACCAGCCGCCGGCCAGGCTCGAGATGCGCACGTGGTCGCCGGTGTGCGGCGCGTGGATGAAGCGGCCGCCGCCGATGTAGATGCCGACGTGGTTCAGGTCGTCGAAGAAGACGAGGTCGCCGCGGCGGAGCTGATCCATGCGGACGTGGCGGCCGTCGCGGTACTGGGCGGCGGCGAAGTGGGGCAGGTGCACGCCGAGCTGCGCGTACACGTACATGACGAGGCCGGAGCAGTCGAAGCCGCTCGGGTCGGCGCCGCCCCAGCGGTAGGGCACGCCCAGGTAGCGCTCGGCGATCGAGACGGCGCGGGCGCCGACGCTCTCGGCCCGGCGCGGAGGGGCGCCGCGGCCCCGGTCGGGCGCGACCCGGCGCCGCCGCAGCGCGGCCAGCGTGTGCGTGCCGACCTGGCCGTCGACGACCAGGCCGTGGCGGGCCTGGAACCCGCGCACCGCCGCGAGGGTGATCGGCCCGAAGTCCCCGTCGGACGTCACGCCGAGCAGCCGCTGCACCGCCGCGACCGCCGGCCCGGCGTCGCCCTCGCGCAGCACCGCCTCGCCGGCGAAGCCGCGCCACTCCGCCTCGAGCGCGGACCACGTCTGCGGCCCGACCTGTCCGTCGACGAGCAGGCCGTGCGCGGCCTGGAACCGGCGCACGGCCCGCAGCGTCGACGGGCCGAAGTGGCCATCCCCGTGCACGCCCAGCAGGCGCTGCAGGTGGGCGACCTCGGGCCCGTTCGCGCCCGCTCGGAGGATCCGGCGGGGATGGACGCGCGAGCGCGTCTTCCCGCTCGCCGCCTGCGCCGGCGCCGCGAAGCCGGTCGCGTTGGCGCCGACGGCGGTCGCGGCAACGGCCAGGGGGACGCTGATGCGCTTGACGGTGCGCCGATGCCGGGCCGCTGCCCGCCGTCGCTGCGCGCGCTCGTGCGAATAGCGCCACAGGTCCTCGGAGGCGAGGTCGCGTGAGGATGGAGCGCTCGTCATCGTCCCCCCGGCGTGACTCACGGCGCAGACGCTACCGATCCGGCCGTGAAGGGGGTGTGGGCAACCCGTTAGCGAACTGTTCGGAGCCGGTCCGGCCCGTCGTCTACGACTCGTTGAAGCCGGTGCGGCGCATCGCGCCCCAGCCCCGCTTGCGGCGGGCGATGTCGTAGACGCCGGCGAGGCGGTAGAAGTCGATCAGCTGCCGGAACCACATGTTCTCGAAGACGGCCAGGCACATCATCCGGCCGAGGTCGCGGACGCGGCGGTAGTTGCGGTAGCCCTGCTCCTCGAGCCCGCACGCGACGAGCGTGACCAGCGATCCGAGCACCCACGAGCAGAGGATGAACGCCGCCACCAGGTGCCAGCTGACGATGCCGAGCGCGAGCCCGACCGGGAAGGCGATCCATGCGGCGAGCTCCATCAGCGGCCCGGCGAACTCGAAGGTGAGGAAGTAGGGCAGGGCGATCATGCCCGGCGTGCCGTAGCGGGGCCGCAGCATCATCGACCGGTGCCGCCACAGGCACTCCCACAGTCCGCGGTGCCAGCGCCGCCGCTGCCGGCCCAGCGAGCCGATGTCCGACGGCACCTCCGTCCAGCACACGGGGTCGGGGGCGTACGTCACGCGGTAGGGCCGCTTCTGGTCGCGCATGTGCCGGTGCAGCCGTACCGTCAGCTCCAGGTCCTCGCCGACCGTGTCCGTCCAGTAGCCGCCGACCTCGTCGACGACGTCGCGGCGGAAGAGCCCGAAGGCGCCGGAGACGATCACGAGCGCGCCGATCGAGTCCCAGGCCACCCGGCCGAACAGGAACGCGCGCAGGTACTCGACCACCTGGTAGGCGGCCAGGCGCCCGTTCGGGAGCCGCGCCTCCATCACCCGGCCCGACTCGATGCGGCAGGAGTTGCCGACCCGGATCGTCCCGCCGACGGCGATCACCCGCTCGGGATCCTCGAGGACGGGCCGCACCATGACGGACAGGCCGTCCGGGTCGATGATCGAGTCGGCGTCCGTGATGATCACGTACGGGTGCCGGGCCACGTCGAGGCCGGCGTTGAGCGCGTCGGCGCGGCCGCCGTTCGCCTTGCGGATGAGCGTGATGTCGTGCGGGGCGGCGCCGCGGTACATCTCGGTCACCGGCTCGTACCGGAGCTTGTTGCGCGGTGCGGGCGTCACCTGGCGCAGGTCGTACGCGTCGATCAGCGTACGGGCGGTCTCGTCGGTCGAGCCGTCGTCGACGACCACGACCTCGAACAGCGAGTAGCGCTGGGCGAGCAGCGAGCGCACGGACTCGAGGATGACGGTCTCCTCGTTGTAGGCCGGGACGACGATCGAGATCCCGGGCGTGAGGGGCGACGCGAACGCCTCTTCGTGCCACGCCCAGCGCCGGCGCCGGATCGTGCGGGTCATCCCACGGCGCGCCAGCGGCCAGAGCAACAAATAGGAGAGGTTGAGGCAGAGGGCGTAGAGGGTCGAGACGAGCCCGATGACCTCGACGCCCGTCCTCACGCGACTCCGGCCTCGATCAGGCTCGCGGCGTGGCGCAGCTGGGGGTGGGCGTCCATGTCCCCGCCGAGCTCCACGACGAGGCCGGGTGCGACGGTGGTGAGGGCGCGCGCGGCCACCTCGGCCACCTCGACGCTGTCGTGGTGGACGAGGCGCAGGAGCGTCGGCGCGCTGCGCTCGTCGCCGACGGCGGCCAGGGCCTCCGCGGCGGACATGCGCACGTCGGCGATCTCGTCGGCGAGCAGCTCCTCGAGTGCGTCGCCGGCGTCGTCGGCGCCGAGGCGGGCGAGCGCCTCGCAGGCCCGGCGGCGCACGAGCGGGGCGTCGTCGGCCAGCCGCTCGCGCAGCGTGACGCTGTCGCGCGGGTTGCCGAGCCGGCCGAGCAACTCGACCGCGTTCGCGCGGGCGGTGGGCTCCTCGTCGGAGAGCAGGTTGCGAATGCCCGGCAGGGCGGCCGCGCCGATCGAGATCAGCGCGTTGGCGGCGACCGCGCGCGGGACGAGCCCCTGCACGAGCGCGTACAGGAGCGGCCCGGCGGCGCTGCGGGGGCGGAGCCGGCCGAGGCTGCGGGCAGCGGCGAGGCGGACGTCGGGGTCGCGGTCGTTCAGGGCCTGAAGGAGTGGCACCTCGGCGAGCGGGCTGCACATGTCGCCGAGCAGGGCGGCGTGCTCGGCGCGGCGGTGTGCGCGGGGGTCGGCGAGGCGGCGGCTGACGCGGGCGATCGCGCCGCTTGACTCGAAGTGGCCGGCGATGGCGTCGCGCGACTCGCCGGTCAGCGAGGGCGCCAGCTCGGCCAGGATCTCGGTCAGCGCATGCTCGTCCCGGCGCTCGGTGCGCCCGGCCGGCTCGCCGTCGAGCAGCGCGTGGGCGACCGGCTCGACCCGGCCGCGGGCCAGCGCGCTCCGCTCCTCGCTGCGGCCGGCGTGCACCCGCCGCGCGCAGAGCAGGAGCGAGTACATCGCGCCGATCAGGACCAGGCCGAGAGCAACTTCGAGGGGGGCCGCCATGCTCGAGCCACTATCGACACGCCGGGGTCGCGGTCCGCCCACGCTTTGACGTAACCGCCCTCCCCCATTCCGGGGAGGCGCTTGCATGGATAAACTACGAGTGTTAGTATTCAAACTAATCTCGAAAGTCTGACTCAGGAGCATCCCATGCGAGTGACCCACGTTCGACCCAACCTGACCCAGCTGACCCGGCTGCGCTTCGTGAACGCCTACCTCGTTCCCGAGGACGACGGCGTGACGCTGGTCGACACGATGATCGGCGGCAGCGCGAGCGCGATCGTTGCGGCCGCCGCGGGGATGGGACGTCCCATCGTCCGCATCGTCCTCACCCACGGCCACGGCGACCACGTCGGCTCGCTTGACGAGCTCGCGAACGCGCTGCCCGATGCCGTCGTCGCGTCCTCGGTTCGCGAGAGCCGCCTGCTCGCGGGCGACCATGCGCTCGATTCCGACGAGCCCCCCTCAAAGCTCCGCGGCGGCTGGAAGGACGTCGTGACCCGCCCGTCGCTCCTGCTCGAGGACGGCGACCGCGTCGGCTCGCTGCGAGTCGTCGCCGCGCCGGGCCACACCCCCGGACACATCGCCCTCGTCGACGAGCGCGACGGCACCCTCATCGCCGGCGACGCCTTCTCGACGCTCGGCGGCGTCTCCAGCGGCGGCCGCACGAATCCGCGCTTCCCGCTCGTCGGAATGGCGACGTGGGACCGCGCCACCGCCAACCGCACGGCCGCTCGCCTGGCGACCCTCGCGCCGTCCGCGCTCGCGGCCGGGCACGGCCGCGTCGTGGCCGATCCGGCCGCGGCCATCGAGCGTGCCCTGGCGGCGGTCGGCACCGTCCCCGCCGAGGTGGCATAGGTGGCCCGCCGCGGCCTCACCCGGGCGGCGGTCGTCGAGACGGCCGCCCGGCTGGCCGACCGGGACGGCTACGACGCACTGACGCTGGGAGCGGTGGCGGCCGAGGTCGGGGTGCGGCCGCCGTCGCTCTACAACCACGTCGACGGCCTGGCCGGGCTGCGGCGCGACCTCGCGCTCACGGGCGTGACCGAGCTCGGCGAGCGCATCCGCGACGCGGCCGTCGGACGGGCGGGCGAGGACGCGCTGCTCGCCCTGGCCGCGGCCTACCGCGCGTACGCCCGCGAACGCCCTGGGCTCTACCGGGCGCTCCAGCGGGCGCCGGAGCCGGGCGACGACGACCTGGCCGCGGCCGCCGCCCGGCTGCTCCAGCCGGTGCTCGCCGTGCTGGCGGGCTTCGGGCTCGAGGGTGACGCCGGCATCCATGCCGCACGGGCGTTGCGCAGCGCGATGCACGGGTTCGTCGAGCTCGAGCGCCTCGGCGGGTTCGGAATCGATCTCGACCTCGACGAGAGCTACCGGTTCCTGATCGGCGCGGTCGCCGCCGGGATGCGCGCTTGAGCGGCGTCGCCTGCGCCCGTACGCTGGAGGCGTGGCCCCCCGGCTCAAGCTTTCCGTCGCTCCCACCGCGCACACCGCGGCGGCGGTGCGACTGCTGCGGGAGGGCCGCAGGCAGGTTCCGTGCGCCGGATCGCTCTGCGCGGCGCTCGACCTGGCCGATCCGGCCGGCGAGGTGGCGCCCGAGGCGTACGCCGAGGCCGTCTCGGCGCTCGATGTGGGCGCGCGCGTCTTCGGGTACGACGCCGCCACCGAGATCGGGGGGCACAGCGCCTCCGCGGCGCTCGTGATCGACGTCGCCGTCTACAACCTCACCGGCGCCGCGACCGACGTCCCGGCGGCGCTGAACGCGTTCCGCCGCGCGGCGGGCCCGCTGCTCTCACCGACGCGGCGCTAGCGCCGCACCGAGGGGCGGGTCGCCGCGCGCCGATCGCGCAGCGACCCGCCCCATTCGTCTGTCAGTGAGCCGCCCGGAGCATGCCGAGCAGACCGTGAGCCTCGCCGTCCGGGCCCGCGCTGAAGAGCAGCGCGTTGCGGGCGCCGGTGACGCCGTTGCCGAACCGCAGCCCCCACAGGCCGTCGATGACGACCGGGGCGCCGTGCGGGCGCCGGAGCGTCCCGAGCATGCGGCCGGTACGGATGTCATAGGCGTGGATACGCCCGTCGCCGAAGTTGCCGACGAGGAGCGCGCCGCTGAAGCGGCCGAAGTGCTGCGGTGCCTGCGCCAGTCCCCACGGCGCGTTCAGCGCGCCGCGGCTGACCAGCCGCCGGATCAGGTGGCCGCGGGGCGTGTAGACGTCGACGTAGCCCAGGTGGGGTGCGTCGACCTCGTCCGGCGGCGTGCCCTGCTTGGCGTAGCTGACGTAGATCCGGCCGCCGATCGCCTGGATGCCGAACGGCGCGAAGCCGTGCGGCAGACCCGGGTCACGGAACCGGCCGTGGGTGTTCACCGGGTGGAACCGGCTGTTGAAGACGTCCACTGCGTTGTTGCCGAAGTCGGCAGCGAACAGCATCGGGCCATGGCCGTGCACCCGGGCGAGGGCGAGCCCCTTGAAGATCGCGCCCGGCGTCGTCCACTCGGTGATCGCCGTCGTGGTGCCCGGCGCCCAGGCCGCGATCGAGCCCGTCTCGGTGTCGAAGAGGAAGAGCGACGGCGTCGCCGTGCCCCCCACGTCCTGCCTGAACCCCATCGTCGGGTTGAACACCTGGCCGGTCGGGTCCATGGCCGGGATCGACACGACGAGCGGCGCGATCGAGATCGGCATCCCGTGAACCGCGCCCGGATAGATCGTGGCCACGCCGGTGCCGTTGTCGGCGACCCAGAGCGGCGTCGTCGGCCCGGCCGCGAGGCCCCACGCGTTCACGAGGTTCGGATCCATGATCTGGGCGACGCCCGGCTGGTCCGAGACCAGGTTCGTCTGCCGGTAGCCGTGCCCCAGAGCGGTCGCCGGAATTGCCAATGCGACCAACGCGACGGCTGCGGCCGCGAACGACCGCCGCCCCTTTCTTGAGCGATGCATCAATGTACCCCCTCCTTGGGTTTCACCCGGTACCTCCGCGGGCACCGGAGGACGAGGGGAGTACGAACGAGAACGCGGAGCGGATTGTGGCCTGCGTTACATGATTCTCGACGGAGGGACGCGATGACGGAGCCGGTGGAGATCGCCACCGGGTGCGAGGAGGTTGCCTCCGGCGTGTGGCACTGGCGCATCCGAAACCGCGCGATCGGCGGGTCGATCTCGAGCTCGCAGGCGGTCGCCGCGGACGGCGAAGTCGTCCTCGTCGACCCCGTCCGGCTCGCCCCCGAGGCCATGGCCGCGCTGCCGCGGCCGACGGCGACGTGCCTCACCGCCAAGTGTCATCAGCGCTCGGCGTGGCACTACCGGGACGAGCTGGCCGCGCCGGTGTGGGCGCCGCGGGGGACGGCCGCCATGGACGCCGAGCCCGACCACCGCTACGGCCCGGGCGACACGCTCCCGGGCGGCCTGCGCGCGGTGCACACGCCCGGGCCGGAGGACGTTCACTTCTGCTTCCTGCTCGAGCGCGAGGAGGGCGTGCTCCTGTGCTCCGACCTGCTCAGCCGCCGCGAGGGCGGCGAGCTCGACTTCGTCCCCCTCGAGTACCACGATGACCCTGCCGCCACCCGGCGCAGCGTCGAGGGCCTGCTCGACCTGCCGTTCTCGGTGCTCTGCCTCGACCACGGGCCGCCGCTCGTCGACGACCCGAAGGCGGCCCTGCGGGCGCTGCTCGAGCGAACCGCCTGAGCCACCCGCTCAGGCCAGGAAGGCCGCCAGGCGCTCCGCCTCGGCGGCGACCTCGCGCATCGCCACTGCGGGCAGCGGCTCAAACGGCGTCGTCACCACCCGGCCGTCCTCGTGCCGCCAGCTGCCCGCGACCCGGCCGTCGACCATGAACGTCGGCATCGACTGGGGCGTCTTGGTGTTGAAGAGGATCGGGCGGAACCGCTCTGGCAGGATCCCCGTGCGGCGGGCGTGGACGAGCAGCATCGCGTCCCAGGTGGGCAGGAACCGCACCGGCGCGGCTGTCTCCGCGTCGGGGATCGGCGCCCGGGCGAGGTCGAAGAGCGGGGTCCCCTGGTCGTCGCGGAACCGGCGCGGGGCGATCCGCTCCGCGACCGCCTCGACGGCCGCCGGCGGCAGGCCGGCCCAGCTCGCGATGTCGCGGACGGAGGCGGGGCCGAAGCCGCCCAGATAGCGGCGGACGAGACGCTCGACTCCGGCGGCCGGCGCGGCCTCGGGCAGGTCGAGCCAGTCGGCCGCGGCCACGTACAGGTCGGCGCGGCGCTGCTCCCACGTTCCGGACGGGGGCGCACGCAGCAGGTCGACCCAGAGCCCGATCCCGCCCCACAGGTCGGATGTCACGTCCAGCCGGCGGACGAGCTCGGCCCTCCGCAGCGGCCCGCCGGCGAGCAGGGCGCGCGCCCGCGCGGCCGCCTCGGCGACCGTGCCAGGCTCGATCCGGCGCCGGTGCGCGCGCAGCCACCACTCCCTGCGGGCGTCGCGTACGCCGGCCGCGAGCAGCGGGTAGTCGGCGGCCGAGACCATGTGGATCGTCGCCCGCATGAGCGTGCCCTGGACGATCGAACGCCGCTCGAGGGCCCGCGTGAGATCGGCGCGGGTGAATCCCTCGAGCCGCGACCACAGGCCGATGTAGCCGGAAGGGGCGTACTGCGTCTGCAGTCCGCCCAGCCGCTCGACCGCCTCGACCGGGCGCAGCCGGCGCCGCTCGAGCAGCATCTGCCGGGCCAGCAGGGCGCGGTTGAGCCCCCGCTCGCTCAGCACCCGCTCGGGCACGCTCTCAGCTCTCGCGGGCGGCGCGGAGCAGGACCTTCGTGTCGAGCCACACCGGCTCCTCCGCCGCCATCCGGTCGGCCAGGAGTTCGCGCACCCGCGCCGCGGTCTCGCCGGTGCAGCCGACCCGGGCCAGCCAGGGCTCGATCGGGTGGCGTTTTCCGAAGCGCTCGACCCGCTCGACGACCAGGCCGGCGGCCTCCAGGAGCGCGCGCCACTCCGGCTCGCTGTAGGAGCGCACGTGGGTCGGGTCGCGCAGCCGCTCGGCCTCCTCGACCCGCTCGTCCGCGTACAGCGTGTCCTCGATCACGACCAGCCGGCGCGTCACCCGCGCCATCTCCCGCACCGCCGCCGCGACGTCCGCGAAGTGATGGGCGGCGATCCGGCAGGCCACGACGTCGAAGCTGCGGTCGCCGAACGCGAGCGCCTCGGCCGGGCAGACGACGTCCGGGCGCATCCCCTCGGCGGCGTCGCAGGTGGTGACGCGGCAGCCGGCCTCGGCCAGCCGCCGGGCGACGTGGCCGCCGCCGGTCGCCACGTCGAGCGCCGAGATGCCCGCGCGCGGGTCGCACCAGGCGACGAGCGCGTCCAGATCGTCCCCCTCGCGGTGCGTGGGGCTCGTGCGGTAGGCGTCGGCGCGGGCGCTCCAGGCGTCGGTCATGCCCGCATCATCGTCGGTTCGGCGGTGGTTCCTTCGCGACTACGCGCTGGCGACTTCGGGCACGAAGCGATCGACCGGCACGATCTGGTCGACCGGGACGTTCGCGCGCTGGGCCGCGACCATGATCTCCTCGGCCGACGGCGCCTCGTACAGGCAGTACGAGCGGTGCCGGTCGGCGGAGAGGAACGAGAACAGCCACCGCACGCCCTCGTCGGCGTTCACGTCGACGATGAGGCGCACGTCGTCATCGGTCAGCTCGAGCTGTTCGGCGAAGCTGCGCTCGATCAGGAATAGGGGCATACCGGAATGCTACTCCGGCCCCGCCGGCGCCGCAGTGAGGCCGCGCCCGTACGCGTACGCGGCCGCCTCGGTGCGGTTCGCACAGCCGGTCTTGCGCAGGATGCTGCGCACGTGGTTCGCGGCGGTGTGCTCGCTCACCACGAGCCGCTCACCGATCTCGCGGTTGCTGAGGCCCGTGGCCACCAGGCGCAGGATCTGGAGCTCGCGCGGGGAGAGGCCGTCCGGCGGCGGCCGGCGGGCGGCCAGGCCGCCCTCGGCGCGCACGCGCCCGAGCAGCGTCGGCATCCCGATCCGCTCCGCGAGGGACGCCGACTCCTGGAGCAGCTCGCGGCCACGGCGGCGATCGTCGCCGCCGGCGTCGACCAGCACCTTGCCGAGGGCATAGAGGCTGTGGGCAAGCCACGTCCACGCGCCCATCGCCCGCTCGACCTCGAGCGCGACCTCGAGGTGCGAGCGGGCCAGGTCGCGCTCACCCGCGGTGGCGGCGACCATGCCGAGATAGCGGTCGGCCGACCCGTAGCAGGCGACGCCGTGGCCGACGGTCACGATGGTGCCCGCATTGGGCTGGAGCTCGGTGTAGACCTCGGCGGCCAGGCGATCGTCGCCCACGAGGGAGACCGCGTCGACGAGGTAGACGAGCGACGCCAGCCAGAGGCCGGTGCGCAGCTCGATCAGCCCCCGGTCGCGCACGCGGTTGAGCTCGCGGCGGGCCTCGTCGTGCATGCCGAGCTCGGCCAGCACCGCCGCCAGGCCGGGGCCCCACGCGCCGCCCCGGTCCTTGCTCGCCGCCAGGATCCGCACGACGGGGGCGAGCTCGGCCAGCCGGCCCTGCTCGCGCCGGATCCCGAACATCTGCACGCCGTAGGTGGCGGTGGGGTCGCGGCCCGTGAGGAGCCGGCCCCACTCGAACGACCGCTCCGCTGTCGCCTCCGCCTCGGCCAGCCGCCCGTCGCAGAGCGCGATCGTCGAACGGTAGTGCTGGGCGACGTGGATGATGAACGGCTGGCCGACGCGGCTCGCCATCTCGTAGACCACGGCCAGCTCCTGCCGGGCCGCGTCGAGGTTCCCGAGGGCGATCAGCGCCGAGATGCGCCACTCCATCGCCTCTGCCTGAAGCTCGGTGTCGCCGAGCTCGCCGGCGAGGTCGCGCGACTCGGTCAGCATGTCGAGGATCTCGTCCAGGCCGGTCGTGCCCCGGGCCCAGTACGCCCGCATCAGCACTGTCGCGAGCGCCGGACGGTCGCCGATCCGGCGGGCCATCTCGATCGACTCGTGCCGAAGCAGGGCGCTGCGATCGTGGTCGCCGAGGAAGGCGCATGCGCGGGCGAGGCCGGAGAGCACCATCACGCGCAGACCGGAGTCCTCGGCGCCGAGCATCGCCGCCGCCTCGTTGAGGAACTCGAGGGCGCCGGCATCGACCGCCGCCATCCGCCAGCACGAGTTCTCGAAGCCGACCGCCGCGCGGGCGAAGAGCTCGCCGTCGCCCTGCTCGCGGGCGATGTCGGCGACGCCGCGGTAGGCGTCCAGGGCCTCCGAGCCGCGGCCGGCGCGGTAGCACACGGTGCCGAGCGCGAGCTCGACCTCGGCCCGCTCGCGGCGGTCGGCGATGCCGAGCCGAAGCGCCGTCCGCAGGGCGGCAACGGCCTCGTCGAACGCGAGCGCGGCTGTCGCCGCCTCGGCCGCGCGCAGGTTGTACTCCACGGCGCGTCCGCCCTCCCAGCGGCGCCGCGGCGGTGAAGTGGTAGGCAAGGTCCGCCAGGGTGCGTGCGGACGGCTCCGGCGAGATCGCCTCGAGCGCCTCGCCCGCGCGCAGGTGGAGCTCGACCCGCCGCGCCGCGGGCAGGCGATCGTAGAGCGCCCGCCGCACGAGCTCGTGGGCGAAGCGGTAGACGAGCGGCCGCTCCGGCAGGTCGGCCACCATGCCGCTGCGGAGGGCAAGGTCGATCGACCCGAGCAGCTCGGCCTCGTCTCTTCCGGTGCCGCGGGCGAGGACGGCGAGGTCGAAGTCGGGGCCGATCACCGCGGCGAGCTCGAGCACCGCGGTCGTGTCCTCGCCCAGCCGGGCGACGCGCTCGGTGACCACCTCACGCACGGTGTCCGGCGTGCCGAGCTCCTCGGGCGCCCGGGTCAGGCGGGCGCGCCCGTCGGCGAGGACGAGCGTCCCGGTCTCGACGAGCGCGCGCCACAGCTCGATCACCAGGAACGCGTTCCCCTCGGTGAGCTCGTGGATCGATGCGGCCAGCCGGGGCAGCTCGGCGCCGAGGTCGCCCCCGGCCGCCTGGCTCACGAGCTCCGCGATCTCGGCGCTCGTGAGCCCGGTCAGGCGGATCGGCACGACGCCCTCCGTGCGGCGCAGGTCGACGAGGGCGGAGGAGAGCTCCGTCGGCATGTCCGCCTCGAGGTCGCGGAACGTCGCGACGAGCAGCATGCGGGCGTCGGCGGCGGCCCGTGACAGGTGGCGCAGGAGGTTCAACGTCGGGTTGTCGGCCCAGTGGGCGTCCTCGAGGATCACGAGCAGCGGCCGCCGACGGGAGGTGTTCACGAGCAGCTCTGCGACGGCCTGGTGGAGGCGGTGGCGCTCGGTGTCCTGATCGGCCGTCACCGGTTCGGGAAGCGACCCCACGCGGGCGGCCAGGTCGGGGATCAGCCGGGTGAGCTCGCCGCCTGCTGCCCCGAGGTCCTGGCGCAGCTGCCCGGGCTCGGTCACGCGTGTCAGGTGGCCGAGCGCCTCTGCGATGGGCTGGTAGGGGATGTGCACGACGGCGTCGCAGGCTCCGTAGAGGACCAGCACGCCGTCGCCGGCGGCCTCGTGGGCGAACTCGCGCACGAGCCGGCTCTTGCCCGAGCCCGCCTCCCCGGCGACGAGCGCGACGCGGCGGCCCTCGCCGCCCGCGCGGGGCATCAACGAGCGCAGGAGTGCGAGCTCGCGGGGCCTGCCGACGAACGGAAACGACGGCGTCAGCCGCAGCGAGCCGGGAAGCTCAGCTGCAGGGTCGAGCGCCGGCATAGTCAGATCTGATCATCCCACGCTCCGCGAGCGCGCGTCGAGAGTGGATCAATCCCGGTCATGCGGGCGGCGCGCGGCGCCCGTAACGTCCACGTCTCGAGGGGAACACCTCTCACTGGACAAGGAGATCCACTGTGGCAACCACAGCATCACTGGCAGATCTCGCCCAGCGCGAGCTGGCCGGCTTCGGCGGCGAGCTGATCGGCCCGGGATCGCCCGGGTACGACGAGGCCCGCGCCGTCTACAACGCGATGATCGACCGGCGCCCGGGCCTGATCGCCCGCTGCGCATCGGCCGATGACGTGGCGGCGGCCGTCAACTTCGCCCGCCGGCACGACGTCATCCTGGCGGTGCGCGGAGGCGGGCACAACGGCGGCGGCCTGGGCACGGTCGACGACGGCGTGGTGATCGACCTCGGCCTGATGCGCGGCATCAAGGTCGACGCCGACAAGCGCACCGCCCGCGTCGAGGGCGGCTGCACCTTCGGCGAGGTCGACCGGGCAACCCACGAGGCCGGCCTGGCGACCCCGAGCGGGATCATCTCGACCACGGGCGTCGGCGGCCTGACGCTCGGCGGTGGCATCGGCTACCTCAGCCGCCGGCACGGGCTCACGATCGACAACCTGCTCGAGGCCGAGGTCGTGCTGGCCGACGGGTCGCGTGCTCACGCGAGCGCGCGGGAGAACCCGGATCTCTTCTGGGCGATCCGCGGCGGCGGCGGCAACTACGGCGTCGTCACCGCGTTCGTGTTCCAGCTGCACCCGGTGAGCACGGTCGTCGCCGGCCCGACGTTCTGGCCGATCGAGCAGTCGGGCGAGGTGCTGCGCGCCTACCGTGAGTTCCTGCCCGCCGCCGATCGCGATCTGAACGGGTTCTTCCTGTTCGGCTCGGTGCCGCCCGCGCCGCCGTTCCCGGAGGAGCTGCACGGCCGCCAGATCTGCGGCATCGTGTGGTGCCACCTGGGCACGGAGGAGCAGGCGGCGGCCGCGATGGCGCCGATGCTGGCCGTGGGCACGCCGCTCATGCACGGCGCCGGTCCGATGCCGTTCCCGATGATCCAGGGGGCGTTCGACGGGCTCTACCCGAAGGGGCACCAGTGGTACTGGCGTGCCGACTTCGTGCGGACGCTCTCCGACGCGGCGATCGCCACCCACGGCGACTGGGGCCCGCAGATGCCGACCGGGCAGTCGACGATGCACCTCTACCCGATCGACGGCGCGGTGCACGACGTCGCCGAGGACGCGACGCCGTTCAGCTACCGCGACGTCACGTGGGCCGAGGTGATCGTGGGCGTCGACCCCGATCCGGCGAACGCTGCGGCGATCACCGCCTGGACGAAGGGCTACTGGGACGCGACGCACCCGCACTCGGCGGGCGGCGCCTACGTCAACTTCATGATGGACGAGGGTCAGGAGCGCGTGCGTGCCACCTACCGGGGCAACTACGAGCGGCTGACGAAGATCAAGGCCGACTACGACCCGGAGAACCTCTTCCGCGTGAACCAGAACATCCAGCCGGCGGCCTAGCGGCCGGCTAGGGCGGCCTGACCAACCACCGGCGCTGGGCGTGCCAGCGCTGGATTGTCCGCCGGCTGGGCGGGCGGGCGGGACAGGCCGCATATCGGGCACGCACGGCGGGCGCGACCTCCGCAGGGGTCGCGCCCGCCGCGTATCCGTGTTCGACGGTGCGGCGCAGGTCGGGCCAGGCGTAGCTGCCGGGGCGGGGCCGGTGGGGTGCGGGGTCGCGCAGGCGCTCGAGGTGTGCCCTGAGCGCCCGGTCGCGGGCGGTGGTGAGGCAGTCGTTCGCCTTCCAGATGGCGGCCAGGGTGGTGACGAAGTCGCGGCCGCTGCGACGCGTCTGAAACTCGCGGCTGGCGTGATCTGCGCAGAGCCATACCGACACGCGATGGGTCAGCTGCAGGCGCTGCGTCGTTCCGCGGGTGCGATCCACGCAGATCGCACACACCGGCTGCTTGGTCGGCACCTGGCGTGCCTTGTACAAGGTGGGCGGCGAGATCCACGGCATGGGTTTGAGTGTGGCGGTCAAGGTGTGCCCGGTGGGTGTCGAGGTGTTGGGGGTTTGTCGGGGAAGTGCAAATGACACATGTCGCACACGCCAAATGGCGCCTCCCCCAAGAACCACCCGCCACCCCACCGCATGCCCGCCGGCGCCGACCGGCCAGCTCTCCCAAGGAGCGCCGCCCGCCGCCGGCCAAAACGGAAACGTCTTGAACGGCTGCCGCTCCCGCCCCGTCGCGACGTGCGGCCCTGGGACGCCGCGGAGCCGCTCCCGACGGTGACCCGTCGGATCCACCGGTCGGTCGCCGTTGGGCCTGCACGGCGACGAGGCCCACGATCGTTGCGGTGCCGCGTACGAGCCCGTGTCGATGCCGGCCTCACCCGCCGCCCCGACCGGCTCGCCGTGACTACCGTTCGCCCCATCCGGGAAGAGGAGGTCGCGATGCAGAAGGTGGCGCTCGGCAGTCAGGGGTTGACGGTGTCCCGGCAGGGGCTGGGGTGCATGGGGATGTCGGAGTTCTACGGGCCGCGGGATGATGCGGAGTCGATCGCGACGATCCATCGCGCGCTCGAGCTCGGCGTCACGCTGCTCGACACGGCCGACGTCTACGGGCCGCACACGAACGAGCGCCTGGTCGGACGGGCGATCGCCGATCGCCGCGAGCGGGTGGTGCTGGCGACGAAGTTCGGGATCGTGCGCGACCCGGACAACCCGGCGGCCCGCGGCGTGAACGGGCGGCCCGAGTACGTGAAGGCTCGCTGCGACGACTCGCTCGAGCGCCTCGGCATCGACCACATCGACCTCTACTACCAGCATCGCGTCGACCCGAACGTCGCGATCGAGGAGACGGTCGGCGCGATGGCGGAGCTCGTGGCCGCCGGGAAGGTGCGCTTCCTCGGCCTCTCGGAGGCCGCCCCGGAGACGATCCGGCGCGCGCACGCGGTGCACCCGATCTCGGCGCTCCAGACCGAGTACTCGCTGTTCGCCCGCGACCCCGAGGCCGAGGTCCTGCCGACGGTGCGCGAGCTGGGCATCGGGTTCGTGCCCTACAGCCCGCTCGGGCGCGGCTTCCTGACCGGGTCGTTCACGACGCTCGACGACCTCGACCCCGACGACTTCCGCCGGGGGCAGCCCCGGTTCCAGGGCGAGAACCTCGACCCGAACCTCGCCATCGTCGAGCGTGTGCGTGCCGTCGCCGAGGCTCACGGGGCGACGCCGGCCCAGGCAGCGCTGGCCTGGGTGCACGCCCAGGGCGAGGACGTCGTCCCGATCCCCGGCACGAAGCGGCGCCGCTACCTCGAGGACAACGTGGCCGCGCTCGACATCGCCCTCACCGCCGGCGACCTCGCCGCGCTCGAGGAGGTGGGCGTCGCCCAGGGCGAGCGCTACGCCGACATGTCCGGCGTGAACCGCTGAGCAGCTACCCGCCGGCGACGTCGCGGCGCAGGAACACCAGGTACGCCGCGAGACCAAGCGGCACGGCGTAGACCGCGCACACCCAGGCCGCGCGGCCGATCGGCAGCCAGTCGGTCGGATCCTGGAAGAACCCCTGCCAGGCCTGGAACTGCGTCGTCAGCAGGTAGGGCTCGGCGCCGCCCAGCCCGGGCAGGATCCCGATCAGCTGCATGAGGAGCGCGGCCATCAGCGTCCCCACGACCGCCGCCGCGCTGTTCCGGGTGACGGCGGAGAGGAAGAGGCCGATGCAGACGACGGCGACCGTCGGCATCAGGTAGACGGCGAAGCTCGCCAGCACGAGCAGCAGCCCGTGGGTCGCCGAGACGTGCGTGCCCGACAGGCTGACGAGGCCGTTGAAGCCCGACTTCGCGGTGCCCGCGACGAGCGCCGTCCCGCCCATCAGCACGAGGGCGAGCAGCGCATACGTGACGGCGGCGAGCAGCTTCCCGGCGAAGATCTGGCCGCGGTCGAGCGAGCGGGTGAAGATCGTCTTCAGCGTGCCGTTGTGGTGCTCGGACGCGATGATGTCGCCCGCGACGAGCGCCGTCACGAGCGGGAACAGCCACACCGACGCGAACAGCAGCAGCACGAGCGGGATGGCGAGCCCCGACTCGCGCACGTACTTGCCGAACGCGACGTCGTTGGGCGAGCCGCTCTGGAGCGCGAGGGCCGTGACGAAGATGATCGGCACGGCGACCGCCGCCCCCAGGCCGAGGTACGTGCGCTTCTGCGACCACAGCTTGCGCAGCTCCCACCGGTACGCGGTCAGGAACGTCGGCATCAGGCGACCGGCTCCAGCCGAGGCGCCGGCTCGGACGGGACGGCCCCGTCGGACTCGGTCAGGTCGAAGAAGACCTGCTCGAGCGTCGCCTGCTGCGGCACCAGCGCGCGCACCCCGATCCCCTCCTTGCCCAGCGCGATCATGAACCGCTCGACGACGGGCTCCTCGGCGCTGAAGCGCAGCTCGCCGTCCGCGACCGAGACGTCGCCGAGCGCGAACTCCTCGGCGACCCGGCGCGCGCCCTCGACATCCGATGTCCGCAGCCCGTACCAGCTCCCCACCGAGCGCTTCAGGTCGACGACCGGCCCCTCGTACAGGATCCGGCCCTTGTTGATGATCGCGACCCGGTTGCACAGCTCCTCGACGTCGGCCATCTGGTGGCTCGAGAGCATCACCGTGATCCCCTCCGACGACAGCCGGCGCACGAGCGTCTTCATGTCGCGCATCCCGGCCGGGTCGAGCCCGGTGGTGGGCTCGTCGAGCAGGAGCAGCTGCGGCCGGCGCAGCAGCGCGGCGGCGATGCCGAGCCGCTGCTTCATGCCGTGGGAGTAGTTGCCCACCCGGTCGCCGCCCCGCTCGGCCAGGTCGACGGTTGCGAGCATCTCGTCGACCAGCGAGCGGGCGTCGCCGCCGTCGTAGGCGGCGCACAGCTCGAGGTTCTTGCGCCCGGTCAGGTAGGGGTAGAACTGGGGCGCCTCGACGAACCCGGCCACGCCCTGGAGCGCGCGGCGGCCGAGCCGCACCGGGTCACGCCCGAACAGGTGGGCCGTGCCCTCGCTGGGGCGGATCAGCCCGAGCAGCATGCGCAGGGACGTCGTCTTGCCGGCGCCGTTCGGCCCCAGGTATCCGTACACGTCGCCGTGCTCGACCGTGAGGTCGACGTGATCGACGGCGACCAGGCGCCCGTAACGCTTGACGAGCCCGCGGGCCGCGACCGGGCGGTCGGTGCCCGCGGGCTCGGCGTTCTCCGCCGTCACCTCAGCCGATCCCCCGCGCGGCGATGATCGCCGCGGCGGAGGGCAGCGAGCCCACGACGGTGTAGCGCACGCCGTTCCGGTCGAACTGGATCAGTGTCCCGAGGGCGGTGTCGAGCTCGTGGCCGGACGCGCCGTCGATCGAGACGCGCGGCAGCGCGGCGAGCGGCGAGTGGTCGGCGCCGGCCGGCGTCCGCTGCTCGAGGACGGCGATCGCGCCCAGGCCCTGGCCGTACACCGCGACGGCGGCCGGCGTGCCCGACCAGTCGATCAGCCGCACGGACTTCCGCGGCAGGCCGACGAGCGAGCCCGGCGCGCTCAGCCGGAACGGCAGCGCCCGCGCGACGGCGGCCATGCCACTGACGTCGGGATGGTGGGCCGGTCGCATGCCGGCGGGCCGGGCCATGTGCTTCGGCGGGTGCACGCGCACGATCTTCGTGCCGGGAGCGAGGTGCACCGCCAGGTCGGAGCTCGACACGGCGCCGTAGCTGATGTCGGTCACGGTCAGGGACAGCACGGGCGAGGAGTCCGTGCGGCTGTAGACGGCGATGCGCAGCGGGATCCCGTGGGCGGCGTCCCAGGCGAGCTGCACGGATCCGAGCAGGCCGCCGCTGTGACGCGGCGAGACCCGCACCGTGTACGCGGGCCGGCCGGCGATGTCGCCCGGGATCGCGCCGCTCAGATCGACGTGCTGCGTGACCTTCGCGAGCGCCCGCTGGATCTGGGAGATGCTCGGCACGGCGTGGCCGTGCATGTCCGATCCCGCGCCGTGGTCGTGGTGGCGGATCGGCATGACGTAGGCGGTGCCGGAGGAGACGTCGTACAGGGTCGCGGTCGTCCCGTCGATACCGATCTCGGTGTCGCCGGCCGAGGACTGCAGCTCGAGGCGCAGCTTCCCGCCGCCGGCCCAGACGCGTCCCGTCGCGCCCGTGATGAGCGGTGAGCTCGAGCCGAGCGAGCTGTTCGCGACCAGGTGGTCCGTGAACTGCACCCGCGCCGTCACGCCCGAGACGGGCCGGGCGGCCGCGGCATCGTGGATCGCGGCTGCGAGCGAGCGGTGCGGCGGCTTGGGGCTGTCGCCGCCTGCGAGGGCGACGGCGCTCCCGGCCGCGACCGCCACCACGACGATGATCGCGATGATGAGCTGTCTGGTCGATGCCCTTCGCAGAATGTTCATGGTCCGTTCCCTCCAGGTCCGTCACGCCGAGTTCTATCCGCGTCGCCTGAAAGGCGTCTGAGAGCGGGCAGGACGATGGCGATGCGGGGGCCGGCGATCTCGAGCCGGCCGCCGTGGCGCTCCGCGGTCGCCCGGACGAGCGCCAGGCCGAGGCCGGAGCCCGGCCGCGCCCGCGCATCCTCGCCGCGCCAGAAGCGCGTCGTCGCCGCCTCGACCTGGTCGGGCGGGATGCCCGGCCCGGTGTCGGTGACGGTGAGCCGCACCTCGTCGCCGGCGCGGGTCACGGCGACCTCGACCGGGCCGTCCTCCGGGCCGTGAGCGAGCGCGTTTGCGACCAGGTTTCTGAGCGCCCGTTCGAGCGCCTGCTCGTCGCCGCGCACGATCCCGGGATCGTGCGCCTCCGCGCGGACGCGGCCGCCCGCTGAGGCCAGCGCCAGGGCGTCCAGGCGCACCTCGGCGTCAGGGACGGCGGCGGCGTCCTCGCGGGCCAGCGCGAGCAGCTCGTCGACGAGGCGGCTGAGCCGGTCGGCGTCCGCCTGCAGGTCGGCGAGCGCCTCGCGGTCGGCGCCGTGGCGGGCGAGGTATTCGGCGTTCCCGCGCAGCGCGGCGAGCGGGTTTCGCAGCTCGTGCGAGGCGTCGGCGACGAAGCGCCGCTCCCCTTCTCGCGAGCGCTCGAGCGCGGCCAGCATGCGGTTCAGCGTCTCGGCCAGGCGGGCGACGTCGTCCGGGGTGCGGCCGCCGTCGGCCGCCGGCAGGCGCAGCGAGGGATCGCCGCGGCGTTCGATCACCTCGGCGCCCTCGGCCAGGGCCTGCAGCGGGCGCAGGGCGCGGCCGGTGAGGACGTACGCGATCGGCGCGACGAGCAGCGCGGCCGCGAACGCGCAGGCGACGATCAGCGTGCGCGACTCGTGCAGGGTGGAGTCGACCTCGTCGGTCGTCGACGCCACGACCACTGCCCCGCCCGAGGCGGGCCCGCCGAGGGCGGCGAGCGGCGCGGCGTAGAGGCGCAGGCGCTCGCCGGCGAGCGTGCCGTCGCCGTACACCCCGCGGCCGCCGCGGATCGCCCGCCGCGCGAGCGTCCCGCCGGGCAGCGTCGTTCCCGCCAGCTTGCGGCCGTGCCGGTCGACGACCTCGACCTCCAGGCGGCGGGCCTCGACCGACGCCTCGAGCACCGGCGGGGAGGTGAGCAGCGCCGGCGCGGTGGCCGCGAGCTGGGCCACCTGCGCGGCCCGGTCGCGGAGGGTGCTGTCGAGCGCCTGATGCAGGTGGCGGGAGAGCAGCACCTGCACGGCCGCCCCGAGGACGACGACGGCGGCCACGATCGAGATCGTCGCGGCCGCCACGACGCGGGTGCGCAGACGCGGGGCCCGCGTGCGCAGGCGTCCCGTCATCGCCGCAGGACGAACCCGGCGCCCCTGATCGTGTGGATCAGCGGCGGGTCGCCGAGCTTGCGGCGCAGGTACGCCACGTAGCGGTCGACCACGTTCTCGGTCGATGCGGAGCCGTCGCTCCACACGGACGCGAGCGCGACCCGGCGAGAGACGACCCGGCCGGGGTGGTGCAGCAGCAGCTCGAGCAGGGCAGCCTCACGGCCGGTGAGCTCGATCGCGCGCCCGCCTCGGACGGCGGTGCGCGAGCCCGTGTCGAGCGAGAGGTCGGCGAACTGGAGCAGGGGCGTCTCGCTCCCCCGCCGCAGCAGCGCTCGCAGCCGGGCCAGCAGCTCCTCCGTCGCGAACGGCTTCACCAGGTAGTCGTCGGCGCCCGCGTCGAGCCCGGCCACCCGGTCGGCCACGGTATCGCGGGCCGTAAGCATGAGGATGGGCACGGGCACGCCCTTCTCGCGCAGGCGCCGCGCCACCGCAAGGCCGTCCAGCCCGGGCATGATCGCGTCGAGGACGATGGCGTCGGGCGGGTCGCGCTCGACCTCGACCAGCGCGGCCCCGCCGTCGGACGCAAGGGCGGTCTCGTAGCCCTCGGCGCCGAGCGTCCGCGCGAGCGTCCGCCGCACCGGCCCGTCGTCGTCCACGATCAGCACCCTGGTCTTCACCATCGTCCGTTCCCTTGCAGCGTACGGCGTGCGCGCCGCTCGCGTACCATCGCGGGGTGCGCGAGGGCTTGCCGTTCCCCGTCGAGGAGTACCGCGGCCGCGCCGAGCGCGTCCGGGCGCGGATGCGGGAGCGCGGGGTCGACGTCCTGTTCGTGACCAGCCCGGCGAACCTGTGCTACCTGACCGGGTTCGAGTCGGTCTGGTACCCGCCCCGGGCGCCCGTCGGCGTCGTCGTGTGCGCCGCCGACGAGCGGCTCGTGTTCTGCGACTACGAGCGCCACGAGACGCTCGTGCGGGAGACGGCCCACTACGACGACGCGGTCTTCTACCGCTACGAGGACGTCCTCGACAAAATCGCGGACTCGTTCCGCGCACGGGGATGGCTCGACGGCGCGATCGGGCTCGAGCGCTGGTCGCCGGCGCCGGGCGCGCCGCTGCTCGACGCCCTCGCCGCCCGGCTCGGCCAGCTCGGCGGGCAGATCGTTGCCGGAGACTGGGTCGTCGACCGGGTACGGCTGGTGAAGTCGCCCGCCGAGGTCGAGTGCGTGCGCCGCGCGGGCGCCATCGTCGACGCGGCGTTCGACGACCTCGTCGAGTACCTGCGGCCGGGGCAGACCGAGCTCGAGATCGCGGCCCGCCTGGACACGGTCATGGCCGAGCAGGGCGGCGAGCGGGCCGCGATCCAGACGATGGTCTCGGCTGGGCCCGGCGTCTGGTGCCGCACCCACGCGCCGCCGTCGCCGCGGCCGGTCGGGGTCGGCGACGTCATGTACGTCGACGCGTGCGGCGTGGTCAACCGCTACCACGCGGACGTGTGCCGGACGTTTGCGATCGGCCGCGACCATCCCGAGGCCCGGGCGATCCTCGACGTGACGGCCGGGAGCGTGGACGAGGTGCGCCGCGCGGTGAGGCCCGGCGATCCGCTCGACGTCGCCCAGCGCGCGGCCGAGGAGTTCGTGTTCTCCCGCTTCCCACGCGAGCAGGTGTGGTGGGTGGGCGGCTACGCGCTCGGGATCGCCATGGCGCCGAACTGGGTCGGGCACACGTACCTGTCGAACGACGCGTTCGAGCAGTTCACCTGGGAGCCGGGGTACGTCACGAACTACGAGAACATCCTGTTCGACCGCGATGCGGGGTTCACGGCGAGCTACATGGAGACGCTGCTCATGACCGAGGACGGCATCGAGGTGCTCTCCCGGCGGCCGCGTACGTTGACCGTGCTTCCGGGGTAACGGCCAAGCACCCGGCCCTGGCACCGCGACTACGCGCCCTCGCCCAAACCGACCAGTCGGCCGGGCACCGATGAATTTCAGGGCGGGAGTGGCGTCTGACCCCCAGACGACCCGAGAGCAAGGAGTTCTGAGATGCGGAAGCTGATGGCGTTGGTGTTCCACTACTCGCTCAACGGCCTTGTGGCCGACGAGGGCACCGAGTACCTCAAGTTCTGCTTCGAGCTGCTCGACGAGGGTGGCGGCCCGAGCGACGATCAGGAGTCCATCGACTTTCTGCAGGGCGCGGACGCGCACATCATGGGCCGCAACGCGTACGAGGGCATGGCCGCGAGTCTCCCGTCCAACCCCGACCATCCGTGGTCAGACATCATGAACGCCGGGCGTAAGGTCGTCTTCTCGCGGACGCTGAAGACGGCCGACTGGGCCAACACCACCATCGCCGCCGGTGACACGACGGAGGAGATCGACAAGCTCAGGCAGGGCGGCGACGGCCACATCGTGGTGTGGGGCGGCGTCAGCCTGTGGCGGTCGCTGATGCGGCTCGACCTGATCGACGAGTGGCACCTGGGCCTACACCCCTACGTTGCCGACGAGGGCACCCTGCTGTTCGACAACGTCCCCAAGTCCTACCGGCTCGATCTGATCTCCAGCACCCCCTTCGGGTCGACCGGGGTCCTCGAGCTGCAGTACCGGCGACACCGTTAATCAGCGGACCAGGCCGCAAGGAGGACTGTGATGGAGGGCCTGATCTCCGGTCGCGGTACCCTGGGCTGGTGCCCAAGGCACCGATCCCCGATGTGGTCGGCGAGTTCCTCGCCCGGCCGAACCCCGCGGTCATCGCGACGATCCGTCCCGACGGCTTCCCGCACACAGCCGCCACGTGGTACGTGTGGGAGGATGGCCGCGTGCTCGTGAACATGGACGAGACCCGCCGCCGACTCGATTACATGCGCCGCGACCCGCGCGTGTCGCTGACCGCGCTCTCCGAGGACGAGTGGTACCGGCAGGTGACGCTCATCGGCGAGGTCGTGTCGATCGAGCCCGACCCGGACCTCCACGACATCGACCGCCTCTCCACGCACTACAGCGGCAACCCCTTCGGCGCCCGCCACCAGCATCGCTGGAGCGCGTGGGTGCGGATCGACCGCTGGTTCGGCTGGGACGGCGGCACGTCGTGGCCGCCGCGCGGGGCCGCCTCGTGAAGGGCCTCGAGCTCGTGAGCCTGGACGCGCCGACCGAGGTGCGGACGTTCGAGAAGGGCCGGTTCGAGGTCTACGGCGTCGGGCCGATGACGCTCGGCCGGGCCACCTACGAGCCGGGCTGGCGCTGGTCGACCCACGTGGGCGCCAAGACGGGCGAGGCGTCCTGCCAGGTCGAGCACGTCGGGCTCGTGCTGAGCGGCCAGGCGATGGCGGCGATGGACGACGGCACCGAGCGGGTCATGCGGGCGGGCGAGTTCTTCTACGTGCCGCCGGGCCATGACAGCTGGGTCGTAGGCGACGAGCCATACGTGTCGCTGCACATCATGGGCAGCGAGGGCTACGCCGCCGCCGAATAGAGCGCGACCGGTGCCAGGCACCGCGGCGAGGTGCCAGGCACCGACCTTCGCCAACCTCCGTCGTCGACGGGCGTCAGCTGCCGGAGTAGTACGGGTTGCGCACGGTCTCGCGGCGCCCGGCCAGGTCGCGCGCGGCATCCGGATCGCGGCCGGATACCGCCATGCCGACGGCCTTGCGCGTCGCCTTCCGCGCGGCCACCCGGACGGCCGTCTCGTCGGCTGCGCCGGTGTCGATCCACACGGCGACGAAGACGATGGTCTCGTCGGTCGGCGGGAGCAGGTCATCGGCGACGGCGTCGAGCACGCCCTGGCCGACGCCGAGCTGCGTCGCGCCATAGGTGATCTTGGCGTGGCGGTCGCCGGCGAGCGTCGACTTGTTCATCATCACGGTCGGCGGCCAGATCGGCTCGTAGTGATCCTTGTCCGGGCCGACGCACACGAGGATCGGGCTGTGGCCCTGACGCGGCGTGGTGAACGCCGTCATCAGCGCCGCGGCGGTCGTGCCGCCCCGGCGGGCGAGGATCACGTTGACGTGGCAGCCGTCGGGATCGGTGCCCGACCAGCCCTCCCCGATCGCCCCGTCGAGCGAGCGCTCCTCGATTCCCATCCACCCTCCTTGACTCGTGGTCGTCCTCCGCCGCGCCAGGGTCGTCAGGCGCGAAACACGCTGGTAGGCTAGAGCGAGAACGTGTCAAGGCGGGAGGTGGGGCTCGTATGGGTGCAGGAGGGCGACGCGTGCGCGCGTCTGCGGCCGCGGCCGTCGTGCTGGCGGCGGCGGGGGTCGGCGTGCTCGGCGGCGGGAGCGCCGTGGCGGCGAATCCGGGCGTGATGGTGGCGTGGGGCAGCGACGCCGACGGCCAGCTTGGGAACGGGGCCGCGGGCGGCCATCTCAAGGCCGGGGCGGTGCCCGGGATGACGGGTGTGGTCCAGATGGACGGCGGCCGCGAGCACGTCATCGTGCTGAAGCAGAACGGCACCGTCTGGGCCTGGGGCATGAACAACGATGGCCAGGTCGGCGACGGGACGAAGATCAACCGCCAGGCGCCCGTCCAGGTCGAAGGCCTGACCAACGTCCGCGACGTCGCCACGGGCCACTACTCGAGCATCGCCCTGAAGAAGGACGGCACGGTGTGGTGCTGGGGCCTGAACAACTTCGGCCAGCTCGGCAACGACACCACGAAGACGAGCGCCGTGCCCGTGCGGGCCAAGGGGCTCACGAACGTGATCCGCATCGCCGGCGCGCGCGACCACACGCTCGCGGTGAAGTCCGACGGGACGGTCTGGGCGTGGGGCGACAACCAGTTCGGGAACCTGGGGAACGGCACGACCACGAACAGCGACGTCCCCGTGCAGGTGAAGGGCCTCGCGAACGTGATCTTCGTCGCCGGCGGCCGCGACCACAGCCTCGCCATCGAGAAGAACGGCTCGGTGTGGGCGTGGGGCTGGAACCAGTACGGCCAGCTCGGCGACGGGACGAAGACGAACCGGCTCGTGCCCGTCCGCGTGCAGGGGATCACCGGCGCGGTGCAGGTCGCCGCGGGCGCCAACCACAGCGTCGCCCGGCTCTCGAACGGCACCGTGTGGGCCTGGGGTCAGAACAGCTTCGGCCAGGTCGGCGACGGCACCGGCGTGAGCCGCCTCGTGCCGGTCAGGGTGCCCGGTATCGCGAACGCCATCAACATCGGCGCCGGCCGCCTGCACTCGCTCGCGATCGAGAAGGACCGGTCGGTGTGGGCGTGGGGCGACAACGACTTCGGCCAGCTGGGCGACGGCACGACGACGGACCGGTTGCGGCCGGTGCGCGTCCCCGGGGTGACCGGGGGCGAGGAGGTCGCCGGCGGCCGCGACTACAGCGTCGCGCTCGTCCAGCCCTAGCCGCTGCAATCGGGGACTGTCCCCGCACGGGGACAGTCCCCATCCGTTACGCGTCGGCCGAGACCGGCTCGGGGCTGAGGTCGTCGAAGCGGTCGATCCGGCGCAGCTCCGGGAACCGCCACGCCCACACGATCGCGACGGCGATCGATGCGACTCCGCCCAGGACGACCGCCGGCACGGCGCCGATGATGGCGGCGGCGGCACCGGACTCGAACGCGCCGAGCTCGTTCGAGGCGCCGATGAAGACCCGCTCGACGGCGCTCACCCGGCCGCGGAGCGCCGGCGGCGTGAGCAGCGGCGAGAGGGTGCTGCGCACCACCATGCTGATCATGTCCGCGCCCGCCAGCGCGGCGAGCGCGAACAGCGAGAGCACGAAGCTGCGCGACAGCCCGAACACGATCGTGAACACGCCGAACAGCGCGACGACGCAGAACAGGGTCTCGCCCACCCGTCGGCGCAGGGGCCGGGCCGAGATGAGGGCGCCGACGACGACCGCCCCCACACCGGGCGCGGCCCGCAGCACGCCGTTCCCGGCCGCCCCGACGTGCAGGATGTCGCGGGCAAACACGGGCAGGAGCGCCGTCGCGCCCCCGAACAGCACGGCCATCAGGTCGAGCGAGATCGCGCCGAGCAGTGGCCGGCTGCGGAAGATCAGGCGCACGCCGTCGAGCACGTCGGCGAGCCGGGGCTCGTGGTCGCCGACATGGGCGACGCCGATCGCCGACGGGACCATCGGCAGGAGCGCCGCCCCGGCGCCGGAGCACGCCGCCGCGAAGAGGTAGGGCGCCGGCGCGCCGATCGTCTGCAGGATGCCGCCGATCGCCGGGCCGGCGATCATCGCCGCCTGGCCGGCCGATGTGACGACCGCGAACGTCTGCGACAGGTTCTCGGCGGCCACGCCCGCGGCGAGCAGCGGCCCGAGCGTCGGGCCGACGAAGGCGTTCCCGATCCCCCAGCCGAACGCGAGCAGGTAGAGCGGCCACACCGCCGTGTCCCCCGCGGCCGCGTCGAGCGCAAGGACGATCGCGATCACCGTGCCCCAGACGAGCCCGAGGCCCGCGACGACGCGGCGGTCGTGGTGGTCGATCACATGCCCGGCGGGCAGGGCCAGCAGGACGGCCGGGACGAACTCCGCCAGGCCGAGCAGCCCCAGCACGAGCGGGTCGTGCACGCGGGCGTACGCCTGCCATCCGATGGCGGTTGCCGTCGCCCCCAGCGCGAGGCTGGTGAGGATCTCGACAAGCACCATCACGGTGACGATGCGGTTTCCCCGCCGGAACATCGGACGCATGCTCGCCGATCCGGGCGGGCGCACGGGCCGCATGCGATCCGACCGGTAATACCTGGAAAAACCCCCCAGGCTGCGGAGGCCGTGTACGCCGTTTCGGGGAGGGTCGGCGTCCGCGTGGCGATCTAGCATCCCGGACCATGAACGGGACCACGACCGAGGACGCCAGGTCGCCGCTGCCGGCGCGCGATCCGGTCGTCTCCGCGCGCCGGATCGGCGCGGCCGCCGGCGATGCCGCCGCCGGCCGCGTGCGGCTGCTGCTGGTCGACGCCGACGAGGTCGCCGCCCACCAGCTGCAGCGTCAACTGCATGACTTCGGCGCCGGGTTCGAGGTCGCCGTCGCCGGACGCCTGAGCACGGCGCTCGCCCACCTTGCGACCGCGCCGACCGACGCCGTCGTGGCCGACCTGTCGCTGCCCGACGCCGGGGGCCTCGAGACGCTCGGACGGCTCCGCGCGGGCGCCTCCGACCTGCCGATCCTCGTGCTGGCCGGCCGCGACGAGGAGGAGCTGGCGCTCGCGGCGCTCGGCGCCGGCGCGAGCGACTACCTCCTGAAGGGACGGACAACTCGCGATCTGGTCGCCCGTGCGGTGCAGTACGCGATCGAGCGCGAGCGGCTGCTCGTCTCCGAGCGCGAGAGCCGCCGCGACGCCGAGGTAGCCCGCTCGAGCGCACTGCGCAGCCAGCGGGCGCTCGAGGCGAGCGAGAAGCGGCGCCGGTCGCTGCTCGGCTCGATGCTGCGGGCCGAGGAGGCCGAGCGCCAGCGGATCGCGGTCGAGCTCCACGACGACACGGTGCAGGTGATGGTGGCCGCGCTCGTCGGCATGGACGCCTGCCAGGCGACGATCGACCGCGATGACCCCGGCGGTGCGGTCGAGAGCATGGCCCGGGCGCGGGCCACGTTGTCGGAGGCGGTCGACCGGGTGCGCCGGATGAGCTTCGAGCTGCGGCCGCCGCTGCTGGACGCCCAGGGCCTCGGGCCCGCCGTCACCGACCTCGTGGACGAGGTCGCGGCGGAGTGCGGCCTCGAGCGCCGCGTCGACGTCTCGCTGCGCCGCTATTCCCCCGAGATCGAGATCCTCACCTACCGCACCGTCCGCGAGCTGATCGCGAACGTGCGCAAGCACGCCCGGGCCGGGCGGGTCGAGGTCGACCTGCACGAGGAGCGCTCGGCGGTCGTGTGCACGCTGCGCGACGACGGCGTCGGGTTCGACGCGGGCGGGATCGAGCGGGCCACCGGGCGGCGGGGAATGCGGCTCCACCTCGGGCTCGACGCGACCATCGAGCGCGTCCGCGTGGCCGGCGGCACCTTCGCGATCGAGTCGACGCCGGGCGGGGGCACGTCGGTGCGCTTCACCGTCCCCATCCACCGCCAGGGAGACGTCCGCCCGCGCTAGCGGGTTATTGGAGCCGGGTTGGCGGGCGGTTTGCGCCTCCCGTGATGCCTCCTACCCTTGGCCCTGGCGCGGAGGCAGCGCGCCGGTGTCGTTCCAGACGTGGGAGGGTCATGTCGAGGTCGTCCGTATGCACGCTCGTCGTTGCGCTTGCAGCCGTGGGGGCCGCGGCGCCGGCGCCCGCCTCCGCCGTTCCGGCCGCCGGCCCGCAGAGCGCGCCGCTTGCGACCTGGCAGGCCCAGGGCCGGGTGCGGGCGCTCGCGATCGCAAACGGCGTCGTCTACCTCGGCGGCTCCTTCACGACCCTGTTCTCGCACGGGACACGCGACACGATCGTGCGTCACCACCTGGCGGCGATGAACGAGGCCACCGGAGCCCCGACGGCCTGGAACCCGAACGTCAACGGCAACGTGCAGACGATCCGCGTGATCGGCAAGCGCGTCTACATCGGCGGGAGCTTCACGTCGGTCGGCGGGCGGCGGGTGCGCAACGTGGCGGCGATCGGCCGGGCCGGCGGTCGCGTCGTGGCCGGCTTCCACGGCTCCGCCAACGCGACGGTGAACACGCTGGCGGCATCGAGCTCGACGCTCTATCTCGGCGGCGCGTTCACCCGGGTCGACGGCATTGCCCGGCGCAGCCTGGGGGCGGTGTCGCTCGCCACCGGTGCGCTGCGCGGGCGCTTCCGCGCGAGCACGAGCGGTGTCGTGAACACGCTTCTCGGCGATGCGAGCACGGGCCGTCTCTACGTGGGCGGCAACTTCGCTCGGATCGACGGCCTGTCGCGGCCGTTTCTGGGCGCCGTCGGCGAGCGTCGCGGTGCCGCGTTCCGGTGGTCGAGCGCGCCGCTCGGACAGGTGTGGTCGCTCGCGCTCGACCCGGGCGGGCCGCTCTACGCCGCCGTCGGCGGGCACCTCGGCGGCCAGCTCGACTCCTACACGGCCGCGACCGGCACGCGCCGCTGGCACCGGTTCGCCGACGGCGACGTCCAGGCGGTCGCCCTGGCCGGCGGGGAGGTGCTGGCGGGCGGCCACTTCCTGAACGCCTGCGGCACGAACCAGGGCGGCGGCAGCCCGTGGGTGTGCACCGTCCCGGTGCAGCGCGACCGCTTCTTCGCCACCAACGCGGCCGGGACGATCCAGCCGTGGAACCCGGGCGCGAACAGCCTCTACGGGGTCTGGGCGCTGCGGGCCGACGCGCACCACATCGTCGCCGGCGGCGACTTCACGACCGTCGCCGGTAACCACCAGGCCCGCTTTGCGGAGTTCCTCCGCTGACAGACCGGAACCAGGGGACTGTCCCATGGGGACAGTCCCCGCTTCCTCTTCAGTCCTCGCGCACGACCTCGTCCAGGAGCCGGTCGAAGTCGGGCCCGTCGAACTCGGCGAGGGCGCGCTCGTACTTCTCCATGCCCCACGACCAGAAGTCGAAGTCGATGTCCGAGACGCCGTCCTGGATCGATGCCCAGAGCGTCCACCCGTACTTGGACATGAGGCCCCACAGGCGGGCCCGCGCGATCCGGTTTCGCAGCCTCTGGCCGTAGTAGTGGGTGACGAGCTCCTCGAGCTGATCGAGCGAGAGGTTCGACTCGCTCCAGACGTTTCCGAGCTCGAAGCAGGCATCGTTCATGCCCGAGTACTCGTAGTCGATCAGCCGGAACTCGCCGCCGGTGTCGATGAAGTTCTCCGCCAGGAGGTCGTTGTTGCAGGGCACCGTGCCCTCGTCCCGGAGGGCCATCGCCGCCTCGATGCGGCGCACCTGCGGCTCGAACTCCAGGTAGCGCTCGGGCAGCCGGAAGCCGCGCTCCTGCACGAGCTTCAGGTACCGGCGCTGGATCTGGAACATGTTGAAGTCGTCCCGGAACGGCGCCGCGGCATGCAGCCGCCGGCAGGCCGCGGCGACCGCCTCGAGCTTGTCGCCCCGGCGCAGGTCCTCCGCGCTCTGGGTGGAGCCCTCGATGAACTCGAGCACGAGCAGCGAGTGCTCCGGCACGTAGTCGACGACCTTCGCGCCGACCCCCGCCTCGGCCGCCGAGACGCTGTTTCGGTACTCGTTCTCGCGGTCGATCGCGAGCAGCCCGGCGTCCTTGGCAGAGACGCGCATCACGTACGCCCCGGCGCCGGTGACGACCTTGTAGTTCGTGTTCGTGAGCCCGCCCGCGAGCTCGGCCACGGTGCGCTCGCCGCGCAGCGCCGGAACCATGTCGAGCAGCTCTCGAAGCGCCGGATCTTCGGCCACCGGAACCTCCTCGGTCCGTCGTCGGGCCGCCCACTATAGTCACCGCCAATGCAGCCGCAGCGGGCAAGCGTGGTCGTGATCGGCGGCGGCGTCACCGGCTGCAGCGTCGCGTACCACCTGGCCGCGGCGGGCGTGCGCGACGTGCTGCTGGTCGAGAAGGACGAGCTCACGAGCGGCTCCACCTGCCACGCCGCCGGGCTCGTCACCCAGTTCAACCCGTCGCCGGCGATGATGGCGTTCCGCCGCTACAGCGTCGAGCTCTACAACCGCCTCGGCGTGTTCGACGGCATCGGCAGCCTGCGCATCGCCTCGACGCCGGAGAGCCTGGTCGAGCTGCGCCGCGGCGCCAGCCGGGCGCGCGGGATCGGCCTCGACGTCGAGGTGATCGGCCCGGCCGAGGCCGTCGCGCTGATGCCGGCCGCGTCGCCGGAGTCGCTGCACGGCGCCGTCTGGATCGCGGACGACGGCTGTGTCGACCCGCACACCGCCACGTACGCCCTCGCGAACGCCGCCCGCGACCTCGGCGCGGGCATCCTCACCCACACGCGCGTCACCGGGATCGAGCTCGGGCCGGGCCGGCGCGTCCGGGCCGTCGCCACCGACGCGGGCCGGATCGAGACGGAGATGATCGTGAACGCGTGCGGGATGTGGGCGCCGCAGGTGGCCGCGATGGTGGGCGCGTTCGCCCCGTCCGTCCCCGTCGACCACCAGCACATCGCCCTCCATGCCGTGGCCGGCCACGAGCTCGACCGCGACATGCCCTGCTTCCGCGACACCGACAACCTGGTCTACGGGCGGTCGGAGGCGGGCGGCGTCCTCTTCGGCGGCTACGAGCCGAACCCGGTCGCGCGGTGGGTGGACGGCGTGCCATGGGGCCACGCCGGCACGACCCTGCCCGCGGATCCCGAGCGGTTCGCGCAGCTGATGGAGGGCGCGGCCCGGCGGTTCCCGTTCCTCGACGACGCCGGCGTGGTCGCGCTCGTCTGCCACCCCGACGCGATGACTCCGGACGGCAATCCGCTCCTCGGCCCGATGCCGGGCGTGCCCGGGTTCTGGATGGCGGCCGGGCTTTCGCTGAACGGGTTCGGCGGCGCCGGCGGCATCGGCAAGACGATCGCCGAGTGGATCACCGCCGGCGAGACCGAGTGGGACGTGCACGGCTACCGGGCCTGGCGGTTCGGCGAGGCGCACCGGCACCCTGACGCGCTCGAGGCGGCCGGGCGCGAGACCTACAAGTACTACTACCGCCTCCGCTATCCGCTGGACACGTCCGAGTGGGGCCGCCCCGGCCGCGTCTCGCCCCTGCACGGCCCCACCCAGGACCTCGGCGCGGTCTACGGCGCGAAGAACGGCTGGGAGCGGCCGGACTACTACCGGCCCGGGCAGGCCTGGCGGCGCGCGGGCGAAGACCAGCGCGCCTACGGGTGGACGCGCCCGCCCGAGCTCGCACGCCTTGCGGTCGAGCACGAGGCCTTCCGCGAGCGGGTCGGCATCATCGACATGACGTCGTTCGGCAAGATCGAGGTCGAGGGGCCCGACGCGCTGGCCCTGCTCGACCGGGTGTGCGCGAACCGGATCGACCGGCCGCCGGGGAGCGTCATCTACACGCAGTGGTGCGACCGGCGCGGCGGCATCGTCGCCGACGTGACGGTCACCCGCCTCGGCGACGAGCGCTTCCGCGTCGTCACCGGGGCGGGCGTGGTCGACTCCGACCTCGGCTGGCTTCTGCTCAACCGTCGCGACGGCGAGCACGTCCGCCTGCGCGAGGCGAGCGCCGAGCTGGCCGTGATCGGGATCTGGGGGCCGCGGGCGCGCGACGTGCTCGCCGCGTGCACGGCCGACGACTGTCGGCGCGGACGCGCTGCCGTTTCGCCGCGCCGCCGAGATCGGCCTCGGCCCCGCGCCGGTGCTGGCGCAGCGGATCACCTACGTCGGCGAGCTCGGGTTCGAGCTCTACGTTGCGCCCGAGTGGGCCGTCCAGGCCTGGGACGCGCTCCTCGCCGCCGGCCGCCAGCATGGCATCGAGCCCGGCGGCTACCGGGTGCTCGAGTCGCTGCGGATGGAGAAGGGCTACCGCTACATGGGCACCGACATCTCCGCGGGCGACACGCCCTACGACGCCGGCCTCGGCTTCTGCGTCGCCCTCGACAAGGGCGAGTTCAACGGCCGCGAGGCGCTCGCCGCCGCGGCGGCGAAGCCACGCAAGCGCGCCCTGCGGACGCTCGTCGTCGGCGGCGACGAGTACCTGCCGCTCTACGGCGGCGAGGCCGTGCGGGTGGACGGCCGCACCGCCGGCCGGGTCCGCAGCTGCGCCTACGGCTTCACGGTGGGGCGCAACATCGCCTACGCCTATCTCCCGGCCGAGCTGGGCGAGGGGACGGCGGTCGAGGTCGAGGTGCTGGGCGAGCCGGTCGCCGCCCGGGTCGCGGCCGACGTGCTCTACGACCCCGAGCACCTGCGCGTGCGCGGCTGAGCCGATACGGTCCCGCGCGTGGCCGCGCCGTCCGTGATCCTCGCCCTCGACCAGGGCAGCTCGAGCACCCGCTGCATCGCCTACGACGCGCGCCTGAGCCAGGTCGCAACGGCGGTGTCGCGGGTCGAGACGTCGCGCCCCGGCCCGGGCATGGTCGAGCACGACCCGGACGCGCTCCTGGCCGGTGCGCTCGGCGCGATCGCCGAGGCGCGCGCTGCCTGCGGGGGCGACGTGGCCGGAATCGGCGTCGCCAACCAGACCGAGACGTTCGTCCTGTGGGAGCGGGACACGGGGCGCGCGGTCACGCCGCTGATCAGCTGGCAGGACCAGCGGGCCGAGGAGCTCTGCCGGGCGCTCGCCCCCGAGCCCGCGGCAGAGCGGATCGGGGCCGTGACCGGGCTCGCGCTCGATCCGACCTTCTCGGCGCCGAAGCTGGCGTGGCTCTTCGGCCGCGACCCGGCGCTGCTCGCGCGGGCGGAGTCGGGCGAGCTCGCGTTCGGCGACGTGGCCTGCTGGCTCGCGTGGCACCTGTCCGGCGGCGCCGGCCATGTCAGCGAGCCGTCGAACGCCTGCCGCACCCTCGTGCTCGACATCGGGGCGATGGCGTGGGACGACGGCCTGCTCGACCTGTTCGGTGTGCCCGCGGCGCTGCTGCCCGGAGGTGCGCGACTCCGACGGCTCGGGACTGGTCACCTCGGCGGAGATGGTCGGGTTCGAGGCGCCCGTCGCTGCCATGCTCGGCGACCAGCAGTCGGCGCTCTACGGCCAGGGCTGCACCGCTCCGCGGATGGCGGCGCTCACCCTCGGCACCGGCGCCTTCGTGTGGCTCAACGCCGGCCCCGACCGGCCCGACCCGTCCGAGGGCGTGCTCGCGACCGTTGCCTGGCAGACGGCCCGGCGAGGGCCGCACCTATGCGCTCGAGGCCTTCGGCGCGAACGCGGGCAACGCCCTCGGCGTGCTGCGCGGGAGCGGCCTTGTCGATGCGGGCTGGCAGTCACGTGCACCCGATTGGGCCCGCCCGCACCCGGTCGTCGTGCCCGCGCCGGCCGGCCTCGGGACGCCGCACTGGCACGGCGCCGACCGCGTGACGGTGGTCGGGGCGAGCAGCGCGACGACGGCGGACGACCTCGCCGAGGCATGGGTGGCCGGCGTCGCCCATCAGGTCGCCGACGCGCTCGCCGCCCAGGAGTCGTCGGGCGGGATCGACGTCCTGCGCGTCGGCGGCGGCCTCGCGGCCGACCGCGCGCTCCTGCAGGCGGTCGCCGACCTGTCCGGGCGTCGTGCTCGAGGTCGCCGCCGACCTCGAGGCGACGGCGCGCGGGATCGCGACGCTCGCCGCCGCGTCTGTCGGCGTGCTCGACGCCGGCGCGGCCGGGCACGCGGTGGCCCATCGGGTGGAGCCCGCGCTCGACGCGACCGGCCGCGAGCGCGAGCGGGCGCGGTGGCGCGACGCGCTCGAGGTGCACATGCGCCCGGAGCCGGGGTGAGCGACGCCGCGCTCGGGCCCGCCGCGCGCGCCGCGGCGCTCGGGCGGATGCGGGCGGAGCGGTTCGACCTGCTCGTCGTCGGCGGCGGGATCACCGGCGTCGGCATCGCCCTCGACGCGGCAACGCGCGGCCTGTCGGTCGCCCTCGTCGAGGCGCACGACATCGCCGCGGGGACGTCGAGCCGCTCCAGCAAGCTCATCCACGGCGGCCTGCGCTACCTGGAGATGCTCGACTTCGGCCTCGTCCGCGAGGCGCTGCGCGAGCGCCGGCTGCTGCTGACGACCCTGGCGCCGCACCTCGTCCGTCCCGTGCCGTTCCTGTTCCCGCTGCGGCACCGGCTGTGGGAGCGGCCCTACCTGGGCGCCGGGCTTCTGCTCTACGACACCATGGGCGGCGCCCGCCACGTTCCGCGGGCGCAGCACCTGTCGAAGCGGACGGCGCTGCGCTCGGCGCCGGCGCTGCGCCCGGACTCGCTGGTCGGGGCGGTGCGGTTCCACGACGCGCAGGAGGACGACGCCCTCTTCGCCGTGCACGTCGCCCGCACGGCGGCCGCGCACGGCGCCGCGATCGCGACGCGAGCGGCGGTCACGGCGTTCGCGCGCGACGAGCGCGGACGGGTCGCCGGCGCGCGCGTCCGCGACGGCCTCGCCGGCGGCGAGCTCGACGTGCGCGCTCGCCACACGATCGTCGCCGTCGGCGTTGGCACCGACCGCGTGCTCGAGCTTGCGACCGGAAGCCCGCACCACGCCCTGCGCCCGTCGAAGGGCGATCCACCTGCTCGTGCCGCGCGCGGCGATCCCGATGCGGACGGGGCTCTTCATGCGCACCGAGAAGAGCATCTTCCACGCCATCCCGTGGGGCGACGGAGCACTGGCTGCTGGGCGATACGGACACCGAGTGGGACGGCGACGCCGGACGCGCCCGTGGCCAACCGGGCCGACGTCGACTACGTGCTCGCGAAGGTGAACAGCGTGCTCGTGCGGCCGGTCCAGAAGGCGCAGGTCTGCGGCGTCTACGCGGGCCTGCGCCCGCTCGTCGCGGCCCAGGGGGCGGCGACGACGACCCGCCTCTCCCGCGAGCACCGGCTGTTCGCGCCGCTGCCGGGGCTGACCGCGATCGCCGGCGGCAAGTACACCACCTACCGGGTGATGGCCCGCGATGCGGTCGATGCGGCGGCCCGCGACCTCGGTGGCGCTGCGCCCTCGCGGACGCACGAGGTTCCGCTGGTCGACGCCGCGGGCGAGGTCGACGCGCTGGTCGCCGCCGACCCGGCGCTGGGGGAGCCGATCGCGGGCACCCGGCACAGGGCCGCCGACGCCGTCCACGCGTGCACGCACGAGGGCGCGCTCGACCTGGACGACGTCCTCACCCGGCGGCTGCGGGTCTCGATCGAGGTGCCCGACCGCGGCCGGGCGGCCGCCGCCGAGGTTGCCCCGCTCGTCGCGCCCGCGCTGGACTGGTCGGACGCGCGGGTGGCTGACGAGATCGCCCGCTACGTCCGGCTCCGCGACGCCGAGGCTGCCGCCGAGGACGCGCCCGACGACGCCACCGCCCGCGCACGCTACCGGGCCGTGCTCGGCGCACCAGACGGGGTCTGACCCCACCTGGCGCGTCAGAACATCGTCTGGGTCTTCGTGAACGAGCCGCCCGCCGGGTTCCCCGCTGGGTCGGTGATCGTCGGCGCCGGCGTGTAGGTGACCGTGACGTTCTTGACGGTGCCGAGGGCGGTGCAGCCGGCACCTGCGCAGGCCCGAAGATGCGGGCGGTCAGCGACACCTGAGCGCTCGAGTAGGAGAGCACCGACGACGCCCAGCTCGCGCTCGTGCCGTCGGCGGTCAGGTAGCCGTCGCTACCCAGATCCAGCGACCCGGCGATGAAGCTCCCGATCGTGAGCGTGTCGTTGCCCGGTCCCGTGGGATCGGTGATCGTGATTGTCGTCGTCGCCGGGATCGACGACGGCAGGAGCGACTCGCTCCACTCGGCGTGATCTCGTCGCAGGCCTCGGGAACGCCCGCCGTGTTCACCGTCCCCGCGCAGGCACCCTCGTGTTGTGCTGGTGGCGGAAGCCGACCGCCACCGGCCCGGCACCGTCGGCCGGGGCGACGCGGCGAAGGACGCGCGGTTCCCGCCCATGTCCTGGATGCTCGTTCCCCGACTGCAGCCCGACCTGGAACAGGCTCGACCGCGTGTCGGGCTGATCCGTCCAGGCGCCGATGACGAGCGTCGCGGTGTTCCCGCTGTGCTCACGGACTGCAGCGACGCCGCCGGGGCACGTTCGGTCAGCGTCCAGCCCTGGCCGTGCAGGGCGCGGCACAGGTGGCCAGCGGCTCGTTGAACGTGACCGCGACCCGGTCGACGAAGCCGTCCTCGTCCGTGGTCGAGCATGTCATGCCGGTCAGGCGGGCGGGGTCTTGTCGCCGACCGCCGACGGATCGCGGTCACCGACGTCGCGTGACGGAGTTGTTGTTGCCCGACACCGCGTCGAACTGCGTGCCGGCGACGAGGCGGGTTGATCAGCGTCTGCGGCGAGCCGGGCGCCGTCATCGGGATGGTGATCGTGACGGAGTCGCCCGAGGTCAGCGCCCCGAGGTTGCAGCTGACGGTCGTCGTGCCGAGCACGACCCGGCCGTCGTGGTGACGCTCCGGCAGCGGAGTCGTCGGCAGCGTGTCGCGTGAACGTCGCGTCCGGCTCGGGGCCGGGCCGTGGTTGACGACCGTGAGCATGTAGGCGAAGCCGGCGCCCTGGTCGACCTTCGCGGACACCGCCGTGGAGACGCCGAGGTCGGCGCCGCCGCGCGCGGTGACGGTCGTGGTGGCCGAGGCGGAGTTGTTCGCTCGCGTCCGGGTCGGCCGTCGTCGACGAGACCGACGCGGTGTTCGCGATCGTGCCCGCGGTGTCGCGGTCGCGGGTGATCGCGACGCTCGCGCCCGGCGGTCTCACGGCACCCAGGGTGCAGCTCACGGTGCGGCGGGATCGTTGTAGCTGCAGCCAGGCGCGCTCTGCGAACGTGAGGCCGGCGGGGAGGACGTCGGTGACCGTCGTGCCGGCGCGGTGTCCGGGCCGGCGTTGGCGACGCTTGCCGTGAACGTCACCTGCTCGCCGACGTCCAGGCTCGACGGGGAGCCGGCGAGCGACAGCGAGAGGTCGGCGGAGGCCGCGGCCGCCGAGTCGGTGAACTGGGCGAAGTTGGCCGCTTCTGATCCTGCACGCGGGTGAAGTCGCCGCCGACGTAGAGCTTGTTGGAGCCCTCCCCGTCGACTGCGAAGACGCCCAGGAACCCGGCCGTCACGGCGGGCAGCCAGCTCGTGTCCAGGGCGCCGGTGGACGCGTTGGCGCGCACGAGCTGGTTGACCACGGTGCTCTTGTACTTGAGGAAGTGGCCGCCGAAGTAGGGGACGTCCGCGAGCACTGCGACCGCCTGGACGTTGCCGTCCGTCGTCTGCTCCCAGACCTTGGCGCCGGTGGTCAGGCTGACCGCGAGCGCTTTGCCGCCGCTGCCACCACCCCCGCCGTACAGCCGGGTGCTGCCCGGGGCCAGCGCCAGCACGGGGTAGGTCGGGTGGTAGACGCCGGAGATCGAGGCGCCGGTGGTCGGGTTCACGGCGGTCAGGCTCTTCTGGGACGTGCCGTTGACGGTGGCGAAGTTGCCGGCCAGATACAGCCGGGTGGACGTCAGCACGAGCGCGCGCACGAGGTTGTCGGCGCTCGTGGTGAACCCGGGCGTGAACGAGCCGTCGGCGGCGTTCAGCTCGTCGACCCGCGACACGGCCGTCTGGCCGATCTTGGTGAACGCGCCGCCGATGTAGACGGTGCTGGGGCCGACGGCGATCGCCCGGATGACGTTGTTCGGCCAGCCGCCCGTGGGCTTCCACGCGATCAGGGCTCCGGTGGCGGTGTTGAAGACCGCGATCTTCTTCTGCGTCTTGCCGTTCACGGTGTTGAAGTTCCCGCCGACGTAGAGGCGGGAGCCGTCCGGCGATGCGGCCAGGGCGAATACCTCGGCGTCCACCGTCGGCGCGAAGCCGGTCGGCTGGCCGGTGGTTGCGTCGATCCCGGCCAGGTTGGACGCGGGCGCCGTGGCCGTGCTCGCCGTGTCGTCCAGCTCGGTGAACGTCCCGCCGAGGTAGATCGTGCTGCCGACCCGGAGCACGACGTCGACCTTGCCGTTCGTCCCCCACGTGACGTCGGGGACGAGCGGGAGGGCGGCGACCGCCTGGGATTCGCCCACCGTGAGGAGCGCCATGCCGATTCCGGCGAGGACGAGCAGGCGGCGGACGCGGCACCTTGTCACCATACGCGCAACCTTACACATTATTGGCAGTGACACGCGTTACGGCCGGGTTCACCCATCTGACGCAGGATCGTCACCCCGCCTTGATCCGCCGCCTCGTACGCTGAATCCAGAGCGGTCAATCGAACAGGAGGCGGTCATGCAGATGATGTGGGAACGACGGGCGGCGAAGCTCGGGGCGGTGCTGGTGGCGGCGGCTGCGGTCGGCGCGGCCGGCGCCGCCGAGGCCCACGCCGCGGCGGGATCTGCCGCAAGCGTGCCCCGCTGCCGGCTGAGCCAGCTCGCGCTGGCACAGCCCAAGTCGAGCGGTGCGGCCGGGAGCGTTCGGATGCGGTTCGTGTTCACGAATGTGAGCGGGGCGACGTGCAAGCTCTTCGGCTTCGCAGGGATGGAGCTCCTGAACGCACGCAACGCTCCCCTTCCGACGTACGTCCACCGCGGCACGAGCAGCGTCGTCCCGCCCGAGCCCGAGGCCGACGTCGTCATGACGCCCGGACAGCACGGGTCGTTCTACGCCGGCTACTCCGATGTCCCAACCGGCGCGCAGACGTGCCGCGTCTCGACCTCCGTCGAGGTGACGCCGCCGAACGACGCCAACCACTTCACGCTGAAGCTCGCCATCGCGCCGTGTGGCGGGACGATCACGGTCTCACCCGTCGTGCACGGCCGGCTGCCGCTCTGACGGCAGGTCGGGCCGATCAGGCTCGCGCGCCTGGCCCGTAGGCCAGGCGCAGCAGCCGGCCGGCGGCGAACCGACCCGGGCGCAGCTCGGAGACGTCGACCGGCGGCGTCCGCCCGGTCACCTCGGCCGCGACCACCTCGCCGACGGCGGGGGAGAGCTTGAACCCGTGGCCGCTCCAGCCGACCGCCAGATACAGGCCGTCGATGCCGGGGCACGGGCCCAGGATCGGGTTCCAGTCCGGCGTAATGTCGTACGGCCCCGCCCACGCCCGCTCGACGGCGAAGTCGGCCAGGCGGGGGTAGCGCACGGCCACCGCCTTGCGGACGATGTCGGCGTACCCGGCCGACGCCTCGTGGTCGCAGTCGTCGGCCCGGTCGAGCGGATCCTCGCCGGCGTAGGCGACGGCGCAGAACCGGCGGCCGCGGTCGGGGCGCACGACGACGTTCGTGACGCCGTCCGAGCACACCGCCGAGGGCAGCGGCGCGCCCGGCTCGCGGCGGGCGACGACCACCTGCAGCCGGCGCAGCTCGATCGGCTGCTCGGCGCCGATCGGGCGCAGTAGGTCGTTCGTCCACGCGCCGGTCGCGAGGACGACCGTGCCGGCGGCGGTGAGCCCGCGGTCGGTCTCGACCCCGGTCACGCGCCCGTTCTCGACGCGCAGCCCGCGGACGGCGCATCCGAGCTCGTGGCGCAAACCTCGCGACGACGCGGCCGCGAACCAGCCCAGGCACATCTTCTGCGCGTCGGCGAAGCCGCCGTCCGGCTCGTACGCCGCCCCGGCGACCCCGTCGAGCGAGAGCTCGGGCTCGACCTCGCCGATCTCGTCCGGCTCGAGAAAGTGTGTCTCGAGGCCGATCCGCTGCAGCCGGGCGACGTTGTCGCGGCAGGCAGCTGCGAGCCGCTCGGGCACCGTCAGCAGATAGCCGCAGCGTACGTAGCCGGCGTCGGCGACGCCGACCTCGTTCTCCCAGTCGGCGATCGTGCGCGTGCCGGCCATGGCCAGGCGAGCGGTGACGGCGTTCGAGTAGTGGCGGCGCACCATCGAGAACGAGCGGCCGGAGTCGCCCGAGCCGGGCCAGCCGCGGTCGAAGAGGGCGACGCCCCGGTGGCCGTCACGGGTGAGCGCATGCGCCGTCGCGAGGCCGGTGATCCCGGCGCCGACGATGGCGATGTCGGTCGAGTCGGGCACGGCGGCAACGCTACACCCGCCGACTTCTGCGATGGGTGCCTGGCACCGCGTCCGGTGCCAGGCACCGGTGCGCCATCGGCAGACCAATACGCCCGATTTGCTTTTTGGTCTGGTATTCGGTACGTTCCGCCGCGATCGGGATGTACGACTACGGCTTCTTCTCCTACGAGTCCAAGGACGAGTTCCTCGACCGGTCGCGGCAGTTCTGGAACCCGGACAAGACCGACTTCTGGCAGGACGCCGGGGTCGACCTCGTCATCGACCGCCGCGAGGGCTACTTCTTCTGGGACATGGCCGGGCGGCGCCTGGTCGACCTGCACCTGAACGGCGGCACGTACAACCTGGGCCACCGCAATCCCGAGCTGATCGCGACGCTCGAGCAGGCGATGCAGCGCTTCGACATCGGCAACCACCACTTCCCGGCGCTCGCCCGCACCGCCCTGGCCGAGGCGCTCGTGAAGACGTGCGCCCCGAACATGCGCCGGGTGGTCTACGGCGCGGGCGGCGGCGAGGCCACCGACATCGCGATCAAGACCGCCCGCCACACCCGCCAGCGGCGCAAGATCGTCTCGATCCTCAAGGGCTACCACGGCCACACCGGCCTCGCGGTCTCCGCCGGGGACGACCGCTTCTCGAAGCTCTTCCTGGCCGACCGCCCCGACGAGTTCGTGCAGGTGCCGTTCAACGACCTCGGCGCCATGGAGGGTGCGCTGCGCGCGGGCGACGTGGCCGCCGTGCTGCTCGAGACCATCCCCGCCACGTACGGCTTCCCGCTGCCCGACCCCGGCTACCTCCAGGGGGTGAAACGGCTCTGCGAGCGGTTCGGCGCCCTCTACATCGCCGACGAGGTGCAGACCGGGCTCATGCGCACGGGCGAGATGTGGGGCATCTCCAAGGCCGGCGTCGAGCCGGACATCATGGTGATCGGCAAGGGCATCACCGGCGGCATGTACCCGATCTCGTGCGTCGTCCTCTCGGAGGAGTGCTCGGCGTGGCTGAAGGAGGACGGCTTCGGCCACATCTCCACCGGCGGCGGGGCCGAGCTCGGCTGTGTCGTCGCCCTCAAGGTGCTCGAGATCTGCGGCCGGCCGGAGGTGCGCTCGATGGTGCACTACATCTCCGACCGCTTCGGCCGCGGCCTGCGCGCGATCCAGGAGCTCTACCCCGACTGGTTCGTCGGCATCCGCCAGGACGGCGTGGTCATGGGGCTCGAGTTCGACCATCCCCAGGGCGCGAAGATCGTGATGAAGCAGCTGTACGAGAACGGCGTGTGGGCGATCTTCTCGACGCTCGACCCGCGCGTGCTCCAGTTCAAGCCGGGGATCCTGCTCGGCCCGGAGCTGGTGGACGAGGTGCTCGACCGCACCGAGGTGTCGATCGGGCAGGCGCTCGCCGAGGTGCGCGGCGGCCGGGCCGCGGTGGGGGCGCGATGAGCGCCGTCGCCGCCGAGCCGGCCGGCGTCCCCCGGGCGCGGATGATGCTCCAGCGCGCCCACTGGGCCGCCACGGCGTTCGCCGCGTACGACCACGAGCGCACCCGCCGCATCGTCGAGGCAGTCGCCGAGGAGGCATACCGAAACGCCGAAAGGTATGCCGAGTGGGCGGTCACGGAGACCGGCATGGGCGTGGTCGAGCACAAGCGGCGCAAGAACGAGGCCTGCTCGCGCGGGCTGCTCGAGTGGTACGGCGGCCGCGACTACGTGAGCGCCCGGGTCGATCCCGAGGCGAAGATCGTCGAGCTGCCCCGGCCGGCCGGCGTCGTCCTCGCCCTGACGCCGTCGACGAACCCGATCGCCACCGTCTACTTCAAGGTGCTGCTGGCGCTGATGACCCGCAACGCCGTCGTCGTCAGCCCGCATCCGCTCGCGCGCGAGTCGTCGGCCGACGCCGCCCACCGCCTGGCGGCGGCCGCCGTCGAGGCGGGCGCCCCCGACGGGTGCGTGCAGGCCGTGGAGGAGCCGACGATCCCGCTGATCGAGGCGCTCATGAGCGACCCGACGACCGACGTCATCCTGGCGACGGGCGGCGTCGCGGTCGTCCGGGCCGCCTACCGCTCCGGCAACCCGGCGATCGGCGTCGGCCCGGGCAACGTGCCCGCGCTCGTCGATCACACCGCCGACCTGGCCGCGGCCGCCGAACGGCTGATGGACTCGAAGTGCTTCGACAACTCGATCCTGTGCACGAACGAGTCGTGCGCGATCGTCGAGGAGCGCTGCGCCGCGGAGTTCGAGCGCGAGCTGGCCCGCCACGGCGGCCACGTGGTCGCGCCGGACGAGGTGGCGGCGGTGCGCGAGAAGCTCTACCCGGAGGGCCGCATCCGGGTCGACCTGGCCGGGCGCGACGCGGCCCGGCTGGCGGAGGAGTGCGGGATCCGCGTGCCGGCGAAGACGCGCGTCCTGGTCGCGCCGTTCCCGCTCGTCGTCCCCGAGGAGCCGCTCGCGCGCGAGAAGCTCTTCCCGCTGCTCGGGCTCGTGCGGGTGCCGGACGCGCGCCGCGGCATCGACGCCGCGTGCGCCATGCTGCGCATCGGCGGGGCCGGCCATTCGGCGGTGATCCACTCGCGCGACCCGCGCACGATCATGGCCTACGGCGCCGCGGTGAAGGTGCTGCGGGTGGCCGTGAACGTCGGCGGCAGCACCGGCTCGGCGGGCCTCGACACGAACCTCGCGCCGACGATGACGATCGGCACGGGCTTCTTCGGGCGGTCGTCGCTCGGCGAGAACCTGGAGCCGCGGCATCTGATCAACATGACCCGGGTCGCCTATTCCTCCGACCCGTCCGAGGCCTTCGGCGACTTCGCCGACCTCGAGCCGTGGAGCGCCGCGCCCGAGGCCGCACCCGTCGCGGCGCCGGAGCGTCCGGCGGCCGTCGCCGAGGCCCGCGACGAGATCCGCCGGATCGTGCTCGAGGAGCTGCGGGAGCTGGTGAGACGTTGATGGCCGAGCTCAGATCGTTCATCTTCATCGACCAGCTCCAGCCGCAGACGATGTGCTACCTCGGCACGTGGATCCGCGGCCGGCTCCCGCGCACGAACATGGCGGCGCAGATCATCGAGATCGCGCCCGGCCTGGACATCGAGCCGCTGACCGACGTCGCGCTCAAGTCGACCGAGGTGCAGGCGGGCATCCTGGTCGTCGAGCGCCAGTTCGGCTACCTCGAGATCCACTCCCGCTCGACCGCCGAGGTGCACGCCGCGAGCAGCGCCGTGCTCGAGGCGCTCGGCGCGACGGCCGCCGACGCGACCCGGCCGCAGATCCTGGCGTCGGAGCTGATCACCCGGCTCGACCACCAGCACGCCTTCCTGATCAACCGCAACAAGCTCGGGTCGATGGCGCTTCCCGGCGAGTCGCTCTTCGTGCTCGAGATGCAGCCCGCCTCCTACGCGATCCTCGCCACGAACGAGGCCGAGAAGGCGGCGCGGATCAAGGTGGTCGACTACCGCATGATCGGCGCCACCGGCCGGGTGTACCTGGCCGGCATGGAGGCCGACGTGCGCACGGCCGGCGACGCCGCCGTCGCGGCGCTGGGAGGTGCGGTGTGAGCACCCCGGAAGACGCCGACGTGCTGCGCAGCGTCACTCGCGAGGTGCTGGCCGACCTCCTGCCCGAGCTGCTGTCGGAGGCGCTGACGACGTCGAACGGGAATGGGCATGGGGACAGTCCCCATCCGGGGACTGTCCCCGATTCTCGGCCAGGCACCGTCCCCCAGGTGCCGGGGCCGCCGATCGCCGCCGTGCATCGCCCCGCCGGGTGGCGTCCGCCGCCCGAGTCGGATACGACCCGGCCGCAGCCCGCGGCACCGGCGCCCGTGTCGGCGCAGACGGATGCCGGCGCGGCCGTCGAGCGGGTCGACCTGCGCAGCGACGCCGACCTGGACGCGTTCGTGCGCTCGCTCGTGCACCGGTTCGAGAACCCGCGCGACCGCATGGCGATCCGGTCCGGCAAGCTGCGCTTCCGGCTGGGCGCGACGGCCGAGACGACCTCGCAGCCTGCGTCCGCGCCGGCGATCCGGATCGAGCGCGGCGCCGTCACCGAGCGGGCCGTGCGCGACGCGGCCGCCCAGGGCGCCCGGCTCGTGCTGGCGCCGCGGGCGGTGCTGACGCCGATGGCGCGCGACCGCGCCCGGAGCCTGGGAGTCGAGATCGAGAAGGAGCGACCATGCTGAGAGCGACCGTCACCGGCGCTGTGTGGGCGACCAAGCGGGTCGACCGGATCCCGAACGGCGCGTTCCTCGAGGTCGAGATGGACGGCGGCGGCCGCGCGGTCGCGTTCGACGTGCTCGGAAGCGGCGTCGGCGAGCGCGTGCTGGTCGCAACCGGCTCGGTCGCCTCGAGCTGGCTCGGGGACGACCATCCGCCCATCGACGCACTCATCATCGGATCCATCGACGAGAACGAGTAAGAGGAGGAGTCATGGCACAGAACGCAATCGGCATGATCGAGACCAAGGGGTACGTGGCGGCAATCGCTGCCGCGGACGCAATGGTCAAGGCCGCGAACGTCACGATCGTGGCCCGCGAGCAGGTCGGCGACGGCCTCGTGTCCGTCGTGATCCAGGGCGACGTCGGGGCCGTGAAGGCCGCCACGGAGGCGGGCGCCGAGACCGCCTCGAGCGTCGGCGACCTCGTGTCGGTGCACGTCATCCCGCGCCCGCACTCCGAGCTCGACAAGCACTTCGTGCACGCGGGCTAGCGGGGATGGAGAACTCCGCAGTCCAGCTGCGGGTCTACCTGCCGATCCCGAGGCTCGGCCGCCAGTTCGCGGCCTATCTGGGGACGCCCACGCGTGCCCGTGGATACCCGCCGATCGAGGGCGACCACGCGCTGATCGTCGAGGTGGCGCCGGCGCTCGCGATCGAGCGGGTGACCGACCTCGCGCTGCGGTCGGTGCCGGAGATCGAGCCGGGCATCCTCTACGTCGAGCGCCAGTTCGGCGTGCTCGAGGTGCACCACCGGGACAAGGCGCTCGTCGACCGGGCCGGCGCGGCCATCCTCGACGGGATCGGGGCGACGGCCGCGGACGCGCTGCGGCCGCGTATCCTCTACGCCGACGTGATCGAGGACATCACCGACCAGCACGCGGTGATCATCAACCGCAACCGCGAGGCGTCGATGGTGCTGCCGGGCGAGACGCTGCTCGTGTACGAGGTGGTGCCCGCGCTGCACGCCGCCATGGCCGCCAACGCCGCCGAGCGGGCCGCGCCGGAGGCGACGCTCGTCACCGTCTCGATGATCGGCGCCGCCGGCCGCATCTACATGTCCGGCGACACGGAGAGCGTCGTGCGCGCCCGCGACGAGATCACGCGCGTGCTCGAGTCGGTGGAGGGCCGTGAGCACTGACCAGGCTGCGATCGACCGCCTGGCCCAGGCCGCGCTGCCCGCGTACGACCTCGACCCGGCGGCCACGGTCGCCCTGATCAACGTGTCCGAGAACTGGACGTACCGGATCGAGGAGCCGGGCGGCCGCGCGTTCGCGCTGCGCGTCCACCGGCCGACGTACCACACGGCCGAGGAGATCGCCTCGGAGCTCGACTGGATCGACGCGCTGCGCGATGACGGCGTGGTGGAGACGGCGCATGCCGTCGCCGGCCGGGGCGGGGACCGCGTCTGCCAGGTGCGCACCGACGAGCTCGGCGAGCGCAACGTCGTGCTGTTCGACTGGCTCGCGGGCGAGATGCCCGACGCCGACGCGCACGACCTCATGCCCGGGTTCCGCACGCTCGGCGCCGTCTCGGCCCGGATGCACCGCCATTCCCGCAGCTGGGCGCCGCCGTCGGGGTTCGCCCGCTTCCGCTGGGAGTACGACACGACGCTCGGCGCGAACGGCCACTGGGGCCGGTGGCAGGACGGCCTCGGGATGGGATCGGAGGAGCTCGCGCTGCTCGGCCGGCTCGACGCCACGCTACGGCAACGGCTCGACGCCTACGGCCAGGGGGCCGAGCGGTTCGGCCTCGTCCATGCCGACATCCGCCTCGCCAACCTGCTCGTCGACGGCGAGCACGTGCGCGTGATCGACTTCGACGACTGCGGCTGGTCGTGGTTCATGTACGACTTCGCCACGACCGTGTCGTTCATCGAGGACCACCCGGACGTGCCCCGGCTGAAGGCCGCCTGGGTGGAGGGCTACCGCTCCGCCGCCGAGCTCGACCCGGCCGACGAGGCCGAGCTGGACACCTTCGTCATGCTGCGCCGGCTCCTGCTCGTGGCCTGGATCGGCTCGCACCACCAGTTCGCCACCGAGGCCGCCGAGCTCGGCGCCGGATTCACCGCCGGCACCTGCGCGCTCGCCGAGCGGTACCTCTCCGCATACGGCTGAGCCGGCTACTTGATGCTGACCACGAGCCGCAGGCGACCCGCATGTGGGACGTGGATCACGTGTGGCACGGTCACCGGTGGTAGGCCGCCCGTCCTGATGCTGACCGTGTACGTCCCGGGAGCCACGTCGAAGGCGAACCGGCCCTGTCGGTCGGTGCGGACGTCGGCCGACTCGCCATCACCCTCGATCTCCAGGCGCACACCGGGCATCGCGACCGGCCCGCCCGCTGCAGGGCCGCCGATGCGCACGAGCGTGCCGTGCGTGTGGACCGGCCTGGAGCTCGCGGTCGATCCGCTTCCACATGCGGAGACGAGGAGGACGGCGAGCAGCACGACCGCGCGGGACCAATTCATGGCATTTGGACCGTAGAATGGGCCGCCCGGTTCCACCGATCGCACGAGGAGGAGATGATGTTCACCCCACTCACCGGCCGGACGGTGCTCGTCACCGGCGGCACCAAGGGCATCGGCAAGGGCATCGCGGGCGAGTTCGCAGCTGCGGGCTGCAACGTCGCCCTGAGCGGCCGCGGCGAACATGCCGGCGAGCAGGCGGTGCTCGACCTCGAAGCGCGCGGCGGCCACGTCTCCTTCTACAAGGGCGACGTCGCCAGGGCCGACGACTGCGAGCGGGTGGCGTCCGAGGTCGCCTCGCGCTACGGCGGCATCGACATCGTCTGCGCCAACGCCGGCGTCTTCCCCGACGTCAAGCTGGCGGACATGACCGAGGACGACATCGACACGATCTTCGCGACCAACGTCAAGGGCACCATGCTGACGGTGAAGGCCTGCCTGCCCCACCTGGAGCGCTCCGGCCACGGCCGGGTGATCCTGACGAGCTCGATCACCGGCCCGATCACCGGGTTCCCGGGCTGGTCGCACTACGGCGCGACGAAGGCGGCCCAGCTCGGCTTTCTGCGCACCGCCTGCATCGAGCTCGCGCCGAAGCGGATCACGGTGAACGCCGTCCTGCCGGGCAACGTCGAGTCGGAGGGGATGGACGAGCTCGGCCCCGAGTACCGGGCATCGATGGAGGCGTCGATCCCGCTCGGCCGCCTCGGCTACCCGTCGGAGATCGGGGCGGCGGCGGTGTTCCTGGCGACCGACGAGGCGGGCTACATCACCGGCCAGACCATCGTGGTCGACGGCGGCCAGATACAGCCCGAGTCGCTGGCCGCGCTCGAGGCCGCCCGGTAGGGGCGCCGTGACCGAGCCCGTCCCCGGACTGCCCGCCGCCTTCGCGCCGCTCGGGCCGGCGGCGGCGGGCCTGCGCGACCGCCTCGCCGCCGAGATCGAGTCCGGCGCGCCAGGCCCGGGCGAGCGCCTGGGCGCCGAGCGCGAGCTCGCCGCCCGGCTGGGGGTGAGCCGCTCGACGCTGCGCGCCGCCCTGGATGCGCTCGAGACGGCGGGGGTCGTGCACCGCGTCCGCGGCCGGTCGGGCGGCATCTTCGTCTCGGAGCGGCGGGTCGAGCGCGACCTGACGAGCCTCACCAGCCTGCCGGCGTACATGCGCCGCCAGGGGTTCCAGTCCGGCGCCCGCGTGCTCTCGACGGCCACGGTCGGCGCCGACGCCGAGGCAGCCGCGGCCCTCGACGTGCCCGAGGGCGCGCTCGTGCTCGAGGTCGTCCGCGTCCGCCTCGCCGACGAGCAGCCGATCTCGCTCGAGCGGGCCCGCTTCCCCGCCGACCGTTTCCCCGGGCTGCTCGACCGCTCGCTGTCGGGATCGCTGTACGAGCTGCTCGAGTCCGGCTACGGCCTGCGCCCGAGCGAGGCCGAGGAGCGGGTCGAGGTGGTCGGCGCGACGGCCGCCGAGGCCCGCGTGCTCGAGGTGCGCGCGGGCGCGCCGCTGGTGTCGATCGCCCGCACGGCCTGGTCGGAGGACGGCCGCCCGTTCGAGCGCTCGAACGACCTGTTCCGGGCCGACCGGGTGCGCATCGTCGTGCGCGTGCGCACGCGCGACCCGCATTCGCTGGGAAGCGCCGTCGAGGTCGTCCGCTAGCAGGGGCGTGGGTGGTGACCGAGTTACAGCAACTGCGAGCCGACCATGCAGTGGCGGTTCTCGCCTTCGAGCTGGCAAACCGCGCGTACTTCGCTGCGTCGATCTCCGACCGGGGCGATGCGTTCTTTGACGAGTTCACCGCACGGCACCGCGCCCTGCTGGACGAGCAGGACGCCGGCATCGGCGCGTTCTACGTGCTCGTCGCCGAAGATGGCTCGGTCCTGGGCCGGTTCAACCTGGTCTTTGTCGACCATGGGACGGCGGAGCTCGGGTACCGGGTCGCGCAGCACGTCGCCGGACGCGGCGTGGCGACAGAGACCGTGCGGGAACTCTGCCGGCTGGCCGCGACCCGTCACGGCCTGCGGAGGCTCAGGGCAGCCACCGCCTGTGAGAATGTCGCCTCCCGGAAGGTGCTGGCCAACGCCGGGTTCGTCGCGGTCGGCCCGGCCGATCCAGCCGACATCGGCGGAAAGCCGGGCACCTGGTACGAGCGCGCCATCGCTGAATAAACGGGGTCTGACCCCGTTTATTCAGCTGGGGGGCGCCAGGCGGCCTGGGAGCGGGCCACGCAGCAGGAGCGGCCGACGCGGCAGATGAGCCGGTCGAGCGTGCGCAGGATGCGGGCGGCGGTCGCCATCCGTCCACGGTAGCCCAAAGTGCCATACTCCCCGGAAGCGATGGCCGAGCACGTCATCACCCGCGACGCGCCCACCCACCGCAGCTGGGACGTGGACACGGAGCCGGTCGTGCGGATCCGGCCCGGCGACGTCGTCACCGCCGAGACCGACGACTTCGCGGGCGGCCAGATCACCCGCACCTCCACCGCGGCCGACCTGCCCCGGCTCGACTTCGACCTGATCTACCCGCTCGCCGGGCCGATCTACGTCGAAGGCGCCGAGCCCGGCGACGCGGTCGCGATCGAGTTCCTCGAGTTCGAGCTCCCCGAGTGGGGCTGGGCCTGCATCATCCCCGGCCTCGGGCTGCTCCCGCCGGGCGAGTTCACCGATCCGTACATCAAGTTCTTCGACCTGACCGGCGGCGCCGAGATGGACTTCGCGCCCGGCGTGCGCCTGCCGATCGAGCCGTTCTGCGGCACGACGGGGGTGCCCGGCGCCGGGATGCACGGCGTGCCCATCCCGCCGCCGCACGCCGGTGGCGGCAACATCGACTGCCGCCACCTGACGAAGGGGACGACGCTGTACCTGCCCGTCGGCGCGCCGGGCGCGCTCGTCTCGCTGGGCGACGCCCACGCCGCCCAGGGCGACGGCGAGGTGGCGATCTCCGGCGTCGAGTGCGCGATGCGGACGACGCTGCGGATCACCGTCGAGCGGGGCATGAACCTGCGCGCCCCGGCGCTGCGGCGGCGGCCCGGTCCGCTGACTCCGCGCGTCGACCGCGGCGGCTGGTTCGCGACGACCGGCGTCGAGCCCGACCTGATGGAGGCGTCCCGCTCGGCCGTCCGCGCGATGATCGAGCACCTGGTCGCACGCCGCGGCCTCACACGTGAGGACGCTTACATGTTGTGCTCGCTTGCGGGTGATCTGAAGGTCACCGAGGTCGTCGATGCGCCAAACTGGATGGTGGGCTGCTTCATGCCCGACGCGGTGTTCACCAACCAGGAGGTCGCGTGATGCACGACGTGGCGATGAGAGAGTCCCTCGAGCGGCTGGCGGAGCACGACGGCGGGAGGCGGCTTCTGCAGCTCGCCCTCCGCAGCATCGAGCGCGGCGACCACGAGCTCGTCTCCGGCTGCTGGACGCGCAAGGGCGACGCCGGATGCCTGTTCCAGCACGCCTACTGGCAGGGCGTGGCCGACGGCGTCTTCGCCGACGACGGCCGTGCCCGGGCCTGGGTCAGCGGCGTCGCCGGCAAGGACTACGACCGTGTGATCGACGTGATCGCGGCCTTCGACAAGCTCGCGCGGGCGGAGTACGCCGTCGAGCAGCGCCGCTTCCGGCCGCCCGTGCTCGACCGTGAGCGCTGGCGCGAGCGCGTCTCCGCGCTGCTCGTCGAGGTGCTCGGCGCGGGCGGCGACCGCACTCCGGGAGCCCTGCTCGACCCCGTCACGGCCTAGCAGCCCCTCTGCAGGGCTTGACCTCCGCGCGCCGTAAATGGTACAAACGGCTCCATAGCTGTCTGACAACTTCCGGCGGGCTTGAGGCCGGAACACCTAGAGGGAGGTGGTCGAATGAGCAGTGAAGGCGGAGGCATGCACGAGCATCACGAGGGCATGCTTCCCGTGGTCGACAGCGTCGACGTTTCGGCGCGCGATGACGTCCACAAGCTGCACGGCGGCGCGATCGGTCTCTGGGGGGTGCTCTTCCTCACAGTGACCGGATCGGCGCCGATCTCGGCGATGCTCTTCAACACGCCGATCTCGATGGGCTTCGGAAACGGCCTCGGCACACCGGCCGGCTTCATGATCGCCACCGTCGTGCTGACCATCTTCTCGGTCGGCTACGTGGCGATGGCCCGCAAGGTCACCGCCGCGGGCGGCTTCTACAGCTTCATCAGCCACGGCCTCGGCCGTGAGCTCGGGATGGCGTCGGGACTGTCCATGGTCGTGGCGTACTCCGTGTTCGAGGTATCGCTCATCGGCGGGTTCGCCTACTTCGCGACGCTCAAGCTGAACCAGTACGGCTACAACCCGTCGTGGTACTGGCCCGCGCTGTTCATGATCGTCCTGATCTCGGTGCTCGCCTACTTCGACGTGCACATCTCCGCCCGGGTGCTGGGCGTGGCGCTGATCTGCGAGATCGTGCTCCTGCTGGTGTTCGACCTGGTCGTCTTCGGCCACGGCGGCAACAACATCCAGCTCGCCGCGATCAACCCGGTCAACGCGTTCAAGGGGCTCGGAGCCAGCGGCTCCGGCAACACGGCCGTCGCCGCCGGCGCCGCCGGGATCGGCATCTTCTTCGCCTTCTGGTCGTGGGTCGGCTTCGAGATGGCCCCGAACTACGGCGAGGAGTCGAAGAACCCCAAGAAGATCGTGCCGAGGGCGATGTACATCTCGGTGATCGGCCTCGGGATCTTCTACACGGTCACCTCATGGGCCGCGATCTCGGGGTATCACTCCACCCAGGAAGCGGCCTTCGTGGCCCAGAACCAGTCGGCCGAGTTCTTCTTCATCCCGGCGAAGGAGTTCGGGAACGAGTTCCTGAAGGACGCGCTCAGCTGGTTCATCATCACCGGCTCGTTCGCCTGCGGGATGGCGTTCCACAACACGACCGCGCGGTACATGTACTCGCTCGGCCGTGAGGGCGTCCTGCCCCGCGCGCTCGGGCGCACGCACCCCAAGCACCGCAGTCCGCACATCGCATCGATCACGCAGTCGGTGATCGCGCTGATCATCGTGCGTGCTGTTCGTGACGCTGGCGAGCACCGGCGGCGACCCTGCGTCGTTCTCCGTCGCCTACCTGCAGGTGTACGGCCTGATGGCGGTGATGGGGGTCGTCTCGATCCTGGCCATCCAGGCGCTCGTCTCGATCGCGATCGTGAACTACTTCCGCACCCACCATGCGGGCGACCATCACTGGTGGACGACGATGACCGCGCCGATCATCGCCGCGGTCACGCAGGCCTACGTGCTCTACCTGGCCATCGACAACCTCACGTTCCTGGGCGCCGGCTACTGGTACGCGAAGTGGCTGTGCTGGGCCGATCTCGCCATCTTCCTCGGCGGTATCGCCTACGCGTTCTACGTGAAGTCGAACGACCGGGCCAAGTACGAGGTGATCGGCCGTCTGATCAACGACGGCATGGACACTGCCGACTAGGCAGCCCACGCGGTGGTGTGGGGGCTTGCGCCCCTACACCACCGCCGCGGCGGCGTCGAGCGCGCAGCGCAGCTGCTCGTCGAGCGAGCCGCCCTCGACCAGACGGCCGTCCAGCGCGGCGGTGCCGATCGTGAAGGCCCACACGCCCCGCTCGGCCAGCGCCTGGATCCGGGCCGGCGAGTCGACCGAGCCGGCCGCGATCACGGGCAGCGACGTCGCGCCGACCACGGCCTCGACGAGCGCGTCGACGTCGCTTGTCGTAGCGGTAGGCGAGCAGGTTGATGCCGTCGACGCCGAGGCTCTCGGCCCTGCGGGCGTCCTCGGCGATGTCCTCGATCGAGCCGCGCAGGAGGCAGGGGTGGCCGACGATCTGGCCGACGTAGGGGAAGAACTTGATGCCCGTGCCGGCGATGATCTCCTGCACCGGCTCGATCAGCGTGCCGCCGATCAGGTAGTCGGGGCCGATCTGCGCGGCCGCTCGGGCGGACTTGAGCGTATCCTCGGGCGTCTCGGACACGACCTCGAGGTGGGTCGTGTGGCCGTTTCGGCGGATGTCGTCCATGAGCGCGGAGAGCTCGTCGCGGGGCAGGCCCACGTCCTTGCAGCCGACGTGGGTGACGCCGCTCTGGGCGATCGAGGCGTACACGGCTCTGGCGTCCGTGAGCGTCAGGTCGTCCCGCGTGAGCATGAAGATGAACTCGATCACCAGATCCTCCAAGTTGTAGGACAACTCGGTATGATACTGGCTCACGACAACGGTGTGTGACGACGGGAGGGTGGAGTGCGAGCAGCGATCTGGGACGGCCCGGGCACGATGTCGGTGGGCACGGTGCCCGACGCCCGCTGCGCCGACGACGGCGTCCTCCTGCGTGTGACCGCCTGCGGCATCTGCGGGACCGACGTGCGCACCTTCTACAACGGCGACCGCCGCATCTCGCCGCCGTGGGTGCTGGGCCACGAGATCAGCGGCGAGCTGGTCGAGATCGGGGCGCGCGCCGCCGCCGAGATCGGCCAGATGGGGCTCTCGGTCGGCGACCGGGTGCACTGCATCTCGACGCTCTGGTGTGGCCGCTGCCGCCTCTGCCGCAGCGGCAACGAGCACCTGTGCGGGAACGGCGGGCTGATGGGGTTCGACTACCAGGGCGCCTACGCCGAGCTGGTCGCCATCCCGGAGGTCGCGCTCAAGAACCTCTTCCGCATCCCCGACGGCCTCTCCGACGTGCACGCCACGTTCACCGACCCGCTCTCGGACGCGATCTGCGGCCACAAGGACATCGCCGTCGGCCTGGACGACACCGTCGCCGTCATCGGCGCCGGCCCGGTGGGGACGGCCCACGCCGCCATCGCCCGGCTCGAGGGCGCCGGCCAGGTGCTGCTCGTCGAGACGGCCGCGGCCCGGCTCGACCTGGCCCGGGAGATCCTCGGCGACGAGCGCATGGCCTATGTCGACACGTCGAGCACCGACGGGCTCGCGGCGGTGCGCGCCGCGACGGAGGACATCGGCGCCGACGTCGTCATCGTGGCGTGCTCGAGCGATGCCGCCCAGGAGGAGGCCATGGAGATGGCCGCGCCGCGCGGGCGGGTGCTCTTCTTCGGCGGCCTGCCCAAGGGCACGACCCATATCAACTTCCCCTCGAACGTCCTGCACTACCGGGAGGTGCAGGTGCACGGCTCCTACGCCTCCCGCCACCGCGACCAGGTGCACGCGCTCGACATGCTCGCGGACGACATCGGCGGCCTGCGCTCCGTTGTCTCGGACGTCGTCGACCTCGACAGCGCCCCGGCCGCGTTCGGACGCATCCGCGCCGGCGAGGTGCTGAAGGTCGTCGTGGAGCCCTGAGGGCCGTAGGATCCCGGCGATGACCACCCTGAACCGCCGCTCGCTGCGCCACTCGATCGCCGAGGGGCTGCGCGAGCGGGTGGTGGCGGGCGAGTTCGGGCCCGGCGACCGCCTCCCCGGCGAGCCGGAGCTGGCCCGCAGCCTCGGTGTGTCGCGCAGCTCGCTGCGGGCGGCGATCGCGCTGCTCGAGGAGGACGGCCTCGTCCGCCGGCTGCACGGGTCGGGCACCTACGTCACCGACCGGCCGCTGCTGCGGAACGACCTCAGCCGCAACTTCGGCGTCTCGTCCATGATCGCGGCGATGGGCCTCGAGCCGGGCACCGTCGACGAGACCTGCGCCGCCGAGCCGGCATCGCCCGAGGTCGCGACGGCGCTCGGGATCGAGCTCGGCGCGCCGACGAGCATGCTGCGCCGCGTCCGCACCGCGGGCGGTCGCCGGGTCGTCGACGAGACGGACTGGTGCCGCAGCGACCTGCTCTCGCCGCCCGCGATGGCGGCCGCGGCGCAGGGCTCGGTGTACGCCGCGCTGGCCGAGCGGGGCGCGACCGTGCACCACGGCGTTGCGACGATCACCCCCGACATCGCCATGGGCGACGTCGCCCTGCGGCTGGGGGTGCCCCGGGGCACGTTGCTCCTCACGCTCTGGCAGGTCGACAGCACCTCCGACGGCGCGGTCGCCATGGTCTCGCGCGAGCACCACCTGGCCGACGCGTTCGAGATCTCCGTCTACCGGCGCGGGCCGGGCGACGGCGCCGAGGACCCGCGGTGAGCGACGCCGATCTCGTCGTCGGCGTCGACGTCGGCTCGCAGGGCACCTGCGCCCAGGCCATCGCCGCCGACGGGACGCACATCGCCACGAGCTACGTCCCCCACACGCTCTCCTACCCGCACCCGGGCTGGGCCGAGCAGGACGCGCGCGAGTGGCTCGGCGCGGTCGCGCAGGCGCTGGCCGAGATCCGCCGCGAGGTCGGAAACCGGCCGCTGCGGGCGATCTCGTTCGGCTCGCAGCTCGACGGGATGGTGCCGGCCGACGCCTCCGGCGAGCCGCTCGGGCCGGCGCTGATCTGGATGGACCGGCGCGCGGGCGCCGAGTGCGCCGCCGCCGAGGAGCGGATCGAGCCCGCGCGGCTGCGCGCGCTCACCGGGTGCAACCTCGACCCCGGCCACGTGGCCGCAAAGATCGCCTGGCTTGCGGGCAACCAGCCCGACCAGCACGCCGCCGCCCGCTGGTTCCTGCTGCCGGGGTCGTTCGTCGCCTGGCGGGCCTCCGGCGAGGTGGCCGTCGACCACTCCAACGCCTCGTCGTCGATGCTGCTCGACGTCGAGACGGGGGACTGGTGCGGCGAGGCGTGTGCGGCGTTCGGAATCGATCCCGGCTCGCTCGCCCCGGTGCGCCCGTCCGACTCGGTGCTCGGCCCCGTCGCGCCCTGGCTGCGCGAGGCGGCCGGCCTCGACCCTTCGACCCTCGTCGTCCTCGGCTGCGGCGACGAGATGGCGGCGACGCTCGGCGCAGGCGTCGTCGACCCGGGCGCCGTGTGCGACGTCATGGGCACGGCCGAACCGGTGTGCGCCGTCGCGCCCGGGCCCGCGCTCGACCCGGACGGCGTCACCGAGCTGCATCCGCACGCCGACCCCGGCGGCTGGCTGCTCGAGAACCCCGGCTGGCTCTCCGGCGGGGCGTACCGGTGGTTCCGCGACGAGCTCGGCTCGGTCGAGGCGGCGCGCGCCGCAGCGACTGGCACCGACGTCTACGAGCTCCTGAACGATCTCGCCGAGGGCGTGCCCGCCGGGGCGGACGGCGTCCTGTGGGTGCCGGCGCTGGCCGGTGCGATGGCGCCCGAGTGGAACGCCGATGCTCGCGCCGGCTGGTTCGGCCTCACGGCTGCCCATGGCCGGGCGCACATGGCCCGCGCGCTGCTCGAGGGCAACGCCTATGCGCTGCGCGACGTGCTCGAGGCGATGGGCGCCGCCGGCCTGCGCGCGACCGAGCTCGTCTGCGTCGCCGGCGGTGCGCGCGGCGGCCTCCTGCGCCAGATCCGGGCGGACGTCACAGGCCTTCCCGTCACCCGCCCCTACGACGTCGAGACGACCGCCCGCGGCGCCGCGATGCTGGCCGCATCGGGGGCTGGTCTGCACCCGGACGCCCGCACGGCCAGCCTGGCGATGGCCGGGCCCCGCGTCGAGCCGGCCCTGCCCGACCCGGAACGGCGCGGGCTCTACGACGACCTGCACGCGCGCCACCGGCGCCTCTACGCTGCTCTCAAGCCGCTCTTCTAGGAGGACCCTATGAAGACTGACGCCGTCGACGCGGCCCTGGCCGAGCTGGCCCGGTTCCCGCTCCTCGACTCGCTCTACGGCCGCCGCTCGCGCCGCTTCCCGATGGGCGGCAGCATCCCCGACGGCCCGCTCGCCTATGCCTCGCAGCACGAGCACGTCCCCCTGAGCGAGCTCGAGACGCTGCTCATCCTGACCGCCATGGCGGGCACGACCGGGTGGCACTACGGCATCACCCGCCACGCCCGCTACGCGCCGCACTTCGCCAACTACAACGGCGCCGCCGCCGGCCGCACCATCCCCTCGGCGGCCGGGTTCCACACGAGCGAGCTCTTCTACACCGACGACTCCGGCCTCTACTACTTTCCGACCCGCGACGCCGGCGCCCTGGTCGACCCGGCCGAGGAGGAGATCACGCCGGCGCTCATGATCGAGCGCCACCGCGACCGGATCGTGAAGCTCTCGGGCGAGCGTCTGCACCTGCCCCGCGAGGAGCCCTACCTCGAGGGCCACAACACCTGGATCGCGAACGAGCCCGGCTCGCTCCTCGCCATCCCGGTCGCCGACATCGCCCAGCACCACATCGCCAACATCTGCTTCTTCACCCAGAACGGCTTCTGCCTGGTCGACGACCTGCACGGCCGCCCGATCCCGGGGATCGAGCAGTTCGAGGGCCTCGTCGACACGACGCAGCCCGTGCCGCTCTCGTTCGTCGAGCAGTACTCGCTCACCGAGGCGACCGCCGAGCTCATGGTGTCGAGCTACAACGGCGCGCTGCTGCTCCAGGCGATGGGCCTCGGCGGCTGGTCGTACGACGGGATCGAGCACATGGCGCTCCTGGGCGCGTCGGGCGAGCCGGACGTGCCCGGCCTGGGCTTCCGCTTCGACACCGACCCGCGCTGGGGCACGCCCAACCCGACCGGGCGCACCGACGGCACCTTCCACGCGTTCTGCCCACCGCACTTCCCGACGATGGCCGCCGCGGTCGAGGCGTTCGCCGAGCGCAAGTTCGGCCCCGGCGGGCCGTACCACCCGGACACGCCCGGGGCGTGGACCGAGTCGTCGGCGATCCGGGCATCGGCGGAGCCATATTCGGAGGAGTTCAAGGCGTGCGTGACGCTCCAGTGCGACTACACGCTCGAGACGTGGGGCAAGTTCCCCGGCACCGTCCCCAGCGTGTGGGTGATGAACGTGCTCCAGGCGCAGCACCTCGACCTCGATTTCTACGACCGGTTCTTCCGGCCGGGCGCCGTCCTCGACACGCACCGGCGCCACTTCGACGTCTGGCACCGCAGACGACGGGTGAGAGGGCCGGTGCCTGGCACCGCGACGCGGTGCCAGGCACCTGTAGAGTCGGGCCGTGGGAGGCACGGCGATCGCGCGGGTCGAGGTCTACGGCTACGAGCTGACGTACGTCGGCGAGGAGTACGTGATGTCGGGCGGGCGCTCGATCGCGTCGCTCGACTCGACGGTCGTGCGCGTGGTCACCGAGGACGGGGTCGAGGGCTACGGCGAGACGTGCCCGCTCGGGAGCACCTATCTGGCCGCGCACGCCGAGGGCGCGCGGGCCGCGCTGCGCGAGCTCGCGCCCGCGGTGGTCGGTGCCGACCCGGCCGGGTTCCTCGCCCTCGGCGACCGCATGGACGCCGCCCTGACCGGGCACGAGTACGCCAAGAGCGCGATCGATGTCGCCTGCTGGGATGCGGCCGCCCGCGCCCAGGGCGTCTCGGTGACGACCCTCCTCGGCGGCCTCCGCAACGAGTCGTTCCCGCTCTACGTCGCGATCCCGCTCGGAGACCCGGCGGCGATGGCCGACCACGTCGCGGCGCTGCGGGCCGAGGGCATCACGCGGTTCCAGCTCAAGGTCGGGGACAGTCCCCGGGTCGACGCCGAGCGCGTCCGGGCGGTGCTCCCCAGGTGCGGGCCGGACGACGTCGTGATCGCCGATGCGAACGGGCGCTACACGACGCAGGAGGGCGTCGCGGCCGTCGGCCTGCTGGCAGGGCTCGACCGCGTGTACGTCGAGCAGCCCTGCCCCACGCTCGAGGCCTGCCGGTACGTGCGCGAGCGCTCGGCGCTCCCGTTCGTCCTCGACGAGTGCATCTCCGACGTCCCGTCGCTCGTGCGCGCGCACGACGCGCGGGCGATGGAGGCGTTCAACCTCAAGATCTCGAAAGTGGGCGGTCTGACAAAGGCACGCCAGATGCGTGACCTGGCCGACGCGCTCGGCCTCTCGGTCACGATCGAGGACACGTGGGGCGGCGATCTCGTGACGGCGGCCGTTTCGCACCTTGCGGCCAGCACGAGGGCACGTACGCTCTTCACGGTGTCGTTCATGAACGACTGGACCAACGAGCACGTGGCCGGGTACGAGCCCCGGTCTTCGGCTGGGCGCGGGTCGGCGCCGGCCGGCCCCGGGCTGGGGGTCGACGTGGATCTGGGCAGGTTGGGGGCGCCACTCTGGAGCACTGCGGAATGACGTGAGCGGCCCGCCGAGCCTCAGCCTGCGCGAGGTCGCCGACCGCGCCGGAGTGGCGATGTCGTCGGTCTCGCGCGTCCTCTCGGGGCATCCGGACGTGAGCGTGGCGATGCGCGCGCGGGTGATGGCCGTCGTGGAGGAGCTGGGCTACGAGCCGAACATGCTCGCCGCCAGCCTGCGCCGGGGCTCGACCATGACGGTCGCGGCGATGGTGCGCGACGTCTCGGCGCCCTTCTATGCGGCCATGGCGCTCGCGGCCGAGGGCGGTCTGCGCGAGGCGGGGTACGCGATGCTCGTGTCGAGCTCGCAGGGCTCGCCGGAGCTGGACGCCGCACAGATCGTCCAGTTCCGGCGCCGGCGCGTGGACGGCCTCCTGCTCTCGGTCGCCGACGAGTCCGACGCGGCGACGCAGGAGGAGGTACGGCGTCTGCAGGCGCCGGTCGTCCTCGTCGACTGCGAGCTGGCCGGGGTGGCGGGGACGAGCGCGGTCCTGTGCGACCACGCGGCGGGCATCGAGCGCGTCGTGGAGCAGCTGCGCGGGCTCGGCCACCGCCGGATCGCGCTCGTCGCCGGGCGGGTGGCGTCGCGGCCGGCCCGGGAGCTGGCACGCGCCTTCGAGACCACCTGCGGCTGGCTCTCGATCGCTGCGACGGTGGAGCGCGACGTGGTCGACCCGGCCGCTGCGGAGACCGCGACGGCGCGGGTGCTCGACCGGTCCGACCGGCCGACCGCGGTCGTCTCCGGCTCGGCGGCGATCCTGCCCGGCGTCCTGCACGCCGCCCGCGCGCGGGGGCTTCGCGTCCCGGCCGACCTCTCGGTGGTGACGTTCGACGACGCGCCGCTGCTCGAGGCCGTGGAGCCGCCCATCGCCGCGTTCGACCGCGACCCGGTGGCGGTCGGGCGGGAGGCGGCTCGCCTGCTCCTCGCCCGCATCGGCGGTGGGCCGCCGGAGACGTCGTCGGTCGCGATCCAGTTCACCCCGCGGGCGAGCTGCGCGCCGGCCCCCGGAGTCTGACCCGGCTAAGCGGCGTCGAACAGCAGCCGGTCGAGGCCGCGCACGAGCCCGGCCCGCTCGCGGACGCGGCGGGCGGCGAGCAGCGAGCCGGCCACGAAGATGGCGGAGTCGCCCTGCTCGTCATGGCGGAGGATCAGGCGTTCGCCCGGCAGCCCGAACACGACCTCGACGGCGGGATTCGATCCGGCCAGCCGCACCGAGTGCACCCGGGCGCCGCCGATCTCGGCGCCGCGCGCCTCCGGTGGGCCGACCGGCTCGGCGACCGCCGGCGTGGGCTCGCCGGCGCGCTCGTGCGCGAGCAGCTCGGCCAGCTCCCGGGCGGTGCCGCTGGGCGCGTCCGGCTTGGCGGCCGAGCCGTACTCGATGATCTCCCAGTCGGGGACGTGCCGGGCCGCGAAGCGGGCCAGGTGCTGCATCAGCGCCGCGGTGACCGAGAAGTTGCCGGTCGCCACGCCGACGCCGGCGGCGCGGGCGGCGGCGTCGATCCGGTCGAAGTCCGCGTCCGTGAGGCCGGTCGTCCCGATCACCACCGGCACCGATCGCTCGAGGGCGAGGTCGACGTTGCGGCGGACGACTGCCGGGTGCGTGTAGTCGATCAGGACGTCGGGGCGGCGGTCGAGGGCGCGGGCGAGGTCGTCCTCGACCGCGACGCCGACGGGCGCGCCGAGCACGACCTCGCCGACGTCGCGCCCGATCTCGCGCCGGGCGACGGCCGAATGCAGCCGGTACCCGGCGGTGGCGACGACCCCGGCGACGAGCTCGCGGCCGACGGCGCCGAGGGCACCCGAGACACAGACCTCGATGTCGCGACCCGTCACCGGCGCGGATGGTACCCGGGGACGTGATCGTTGCCCGCGCGCCTCGGCGGGAGAAGCCGTACACTCGGGGCATGCTGAGTGTGCAGGCCACGCCGCCCGCCCATGTCGATGCGCGGCCGGCGATCGTCCGGGTGGCCTGCCCCCGGACACGGCCCCTGGGCGAGTGCGGGTTCCTGCGCGTCCCGCTCAACCGCCGCCACCCGAACGGGCGCACGATCCGGATCTACTTCGAGCGCTACTTCCGCACGCAGCGGTCGCGGCCGCAGACGTCGACGGTGCTCTCGATCGAGGGCGGCCCCGGGTTCTCGACCACCGCCGACCGGGCGGCGCGCCTGCAGCTCTGGCGGCCCGTCTCGGCCCGTCGCGACCTGCTGCTCGTCGACCTGCGCGGCACGGGCCGCTCGGGCGCGCTCAACTGCCCGGCGTTTCGGCGCCACATCCTGCCGTACGTCGTCCGCGCCGGCCGGTGTGCGGCCCAGATCGGGCCGAAGCGGGACGACTACGACACCTCGCAGTCCGTGCAGGACCTGAGGGCCGTGGTCGCCGCGCTCGGCATCCACCGCCTCGACGTGTACGGCGACTCGTACGGGTCGTACGCCGCGCAGGCGTTCGCGATCCGATATCCGCACCTGCTGCGCTCCCTCGTCCTCGACGGCACCTACCAGCTGCCCGGGTCAGACCCCGCGCTGGCCGACCTCGCCGAGAGCACGCAGAGCTCGCTGCGGCTGGCATGCGAGCGCCGCCCGGGCTGCCCCGCCGGCCGCCATCCGCTGGCCCTGCTCGGCAGGCTCCTGCGGCAGGTGCGCCGCCACCCGATCGTGGGCACGGCCCCCGACGCCGACGGGACGATGACCCACGTCCGCGCCGATCCCGACACGCTCGGGCAGCTCGTCCAGTCCGGCTTCTACTACCAGGGCGTGTGGCGCGACATCTTCGCTGCCACGCGCTCCGCCTTCGCCGGGGACACGCAGCCGCTGCTCCGGCTCGTCGCCGAGACCGAGACGACCGACGGCCCGAACGGGGACCCGCGCGAGTTCACCGAGTCGCTCTACCTGTCGGTGATCTGCCACGACTATCCCGAGCTGTGGCCGATGGGGACGCCCGTCTCCCAGCGCGCGCCCTTCATCCGCTCCGCGCTCGCCGCCTACCCGCCGGGGACGTTCGCGCCGTTCACCGCGAAGGAGTGGACCGGGCTCGACTACGAGGGCGCGCTCGCGTGTCTGAACTGGCCGCCGGCCGCGTTCCCCGACCCGCCGGTCTCGCCGTCGGCGCCATACCCCCACGTGCCGACGCTGATCCTGAACGGCGACCTCGACAACATCACGCCGCTCGCCGACGCCCGCGTCGTCGCGTCGCGGTTCCCCGACAGCACGCTCGTGGTCATGCAGAACAGCGGCCACGTCACCGCGCTCCTCGACCAGAACGACTGCGCGTCGCTGATCTACGAGCGCTTCGTGCGCGATCGAAGCCCGGGCGACACGTCCTGCGCCCACCGCACGCCCGAGGTGCGGGTGGTGCCGTCGTTCCCGCTCACGCTCGCGGGGATGGCTGCCGCGCATCGCTCTCCGGGCGACCAGTCGACCCTGAACGACCGCCGCATCGCCGCTGCGAGCGCGTCCGCGGTCGCCGATGTGCTGCAGCGGTGGTGGGCGAACCTGAGCGGCAGCGGGGTCGGCCTGCGCGGCGGCCGCTGGTCCTACTCGGGGGGCGACCTGACCACCTTCACCCTCCACGACGTCGCCTTCGTCCCCGGCGTGAAGGTGAGCGGCACCGTCCGCTGGCGCTACTCCACCGGCCGTGTGCGCGCGACCGTGGTCACCCGTGCCGGCGGCACGGTCGAGCGGCTGCGGATGGCGTGGTCGCTGCAGGTGCGCGCGGCCCGCGGGCGGCTGGTCGGCAGCGAGGGCGGCCGCACGCTGCGCCTGCACATGCTCGCCCCCTGAATACACGGGGTCTGACCCCGGTTATTCGGGCAGGGGGACGTGGAACTCGAGCGTCGTCCCCTCCCCCGGAGTGGAGGTGACCTGGAGCGCGCCGCCGGCCGCGCGCAGGCGCTCGCGGGTCGTCTCGAGGCCGATGTGCATCGCCCGGCGCGAGCGGCGCTGGTTCGTGCGGAAGCCGCGGCCGTCGTCGGCGACGCGCCCGTGCAGCGCGCCGCGGCGCTCGCCCAGCCGGATCACGACGTGGGTGGCGCGGGCGTGGCGGCGGACGTTGATGAGCGCCTCGCGCACCGTCCGGTAGACGAGCGTCTCGACCTCGTCGGGGTAGCGGCGCGAGCGCGTGCGCACGCTCACCTCGGCGCCGGTCTCGCGGGCGAGCGCCGCGGCCAGGTCGCGCACGGCCGCCGAGAGGCCGGCCGCCTCGAGCAGCTGCGGACGCAGCTCGAAGGTGAGCCGGCGGGTGCGCTCGGTCGCGTCGGCGAGCACCTTGCGGGCCGCGGCGATCGCCTCGCGGGCGGCATCGGCGTCGCCCTGGCGCAGGTGGCGGTCGCAGCGGTCGAGCTCGAGCAGCGACGCCGTCATCACCTGGATCGTGTCGTCGTGCAGCTCGGCGGCGATCCGGCCGCGCTCCTCGTCCTCGGCCCTGATCATGCTCTCGAGCAGCGCCTGGCGGCGGCTCTCGGCCTCGCGCAGCTGCCGCGACATGTCCCGTTCGACCGTGACGTCGCGATAGTTCAGGACGATCCCGCGCACCGCCGGATCGTGCAGCAGGTTGGTGGCGACGCCCGCGACGGTGCGCCAGCTGCCGTCGCGGTGGCGGAGGCGGAACTCGGCCTGGATCTGCTCGCCGGGGCGCTCGTGCAGCTCGGCCAGGATCTCGCGGGCGCGGGCGGCGTCCTCGGGCCCCATCAGGTCGAGCGGCGTGCGGCCCTCGAACCACTCCGGCGGGCGGCCGACGACGGCCCCCATGCTCGGGTTCTGGTAGACGACGATCCCGCGCTCGTTCACGATCGTCACCGCCTCGCCCGCGTGCTCGACGAGCGCCTTGAAGAGCCGGCCCGCCCGGTCGGCGATCTCGTAGGACGTGCGCTCATCGGTGACGTCGACGATGATCCCGTGGACGAGCGGCTCCGCGTCGGGATCCGGCCGCAGCAGCAGCGAGCGCTCGTGGATCCAGCGCTCGCGGCCGTCGGGCAGGACGACCCGGTACTCGTCGCTCGGCGGCCCGCCGGTGCGCATGAACTCCTCGCTCTTGGCCACCACCCGCTGGCGGTCGTCGGGGTGGATGCGCTGCGACCAGACTGCGTAGCCGCTCGCCCACTCGGCCCGCGTGCACCCGACGACGGCCTCGATCTGCGGGCTCACCCATACCGACGTGCCGTCGAGGCGGTCGATGTAGAAGGCGGCCGGGAGCGTCTCGATCAGGGCGGCCCAGGGCGGTTCCGGGTCGCCCGATGGTGTGCCGGAATCGTCGTCCAGGGATCCGTGCGGGTGATGATCGGTCGTGGCGGCCGCCTCGTCGGCGTGTCATGTTCTCACGGGCCGGACGGCGCCGCAATCACCCGGAGCGAGGAGTGGGTGCCGCCGGCAGCCCGCCCGCCGGCAGGCGGCGCCGGGCCACCGCCGCCGGGTGGGGACGGCGCACGTCCCAGGCGAGGCCGGCCCGCTCGAGCCCGCGGATGACGAGGCCCGTGACGTCCGGCCCGGAGCCCATGCCGTGGTAGGCGGCGGCCGGGAAGGCGTGGTGGTTGTTGTGCCACCCCTCGCCGAATGCGAGGACGGCGATCAGGCGGTTGTTCCGGCTCTCGTCGCCGGTGGCGAACGGCTGCGACCCGAACGTGTGGCAGATCGAGTTGACCGCGAACATGGAGTGGTTGTGGATGGCCATCCGCACGATGCCGCCCCAGAGCAGCCCCCGCCACCCATCCACGAGGGCGGGCACCGCCAGCCCGAGCGCGAGCCACAGCACCGACGTGCGCTCGATCGCCATCACCACGGGGTCGTTCATCAGGCGGCGGCAGTAGCGGTCGCGCTTGGCCGGGCTGACCGCGAACATCCAGCCGACATGGGCGTGGAGCAACCCGTCGACCGGGCTGTGCGGATCGCCTTCGCGGTCGGCGTGGGCGTGGTGCTCGAGGTGGCGGGCGGCCCAGTCGATCGGGCGGCTGGGGACGGCCATCGCGCCCGCGGCGAGCGCGGCTCCGGCGATCCACGGCGTGGTGCGGAAGCTGCGATGGGTGAGCAGGCGGTGGTAGCCGAGCGACGTCCCCAGGCCGGTGATGACGGCGAACGTCGACCAGGAGCACGAGGTCGACCGGCGCGAACGCCCGCTGCCACAGCGCCCACATCGCGTAGGCGGCGGCGAGCAGCGGGCCGATCACGAACACCGCGATCGCGGCTCGCACGACGACGGGGGCGAGCCGCCGCTCGAGCGTCTTCACCGCGGCGAGCACGGCCAGCACGGCGACGACGGGAATGACCGTCGTCATGCCGTCTGCCGCTGCACGCGCATCGCGACGATTCCGAGCGCGAGCGTGATCGGCCCGACCAGGAGGTGGAACACGTTCTCGCCCCGGTCGAGCCGGAGGCCGAACGGGTGGTGGACGGCGAGCCCGAGCACCGCGAGCGCCGTGTAGAAGACGCCGAAGGCGAGCGTGAGCTGGGCGTACCCGCGCTCGCTCATCCCCCGGCCGGCCAGCACCAGCATCACGGCCCCCCAGGCCACGTGGATGAAGGCATGCCGGGGATCCGAGTTGGCGAAGCGGTTGGGGAGCTGGTTCGAGGCGTTGCCGCTCCAGTCGAGCGCCCACGACACGAGGCCCTGGCCGAGGAGCGTGGCGCCGAGGATGATGAGGTAGGGCCGAAGGGTCGGCGTCACGTCGGCTCCACGTCCCGCCGAAGCGAGGCCGCGCCGGCCGCCGTGAACCCGGCCAGGCCCGCGGCCAGCCCGGCCGCCCAGACCCAGGTCGACGGGCCGCCGTCGAACTTTGCGTGGTGGACGAGCGAGGCGACCGCCGCCGTGGCGACGAGGACGAGCGAGCTGAGCGCGAACGGCCGCACCGCCTCGGGGCGGGACTCGTTGGCGGCGAGCGCCGCCCCGAGCGCGAACGCCAGGAAGATCGCGGCGTAGGTGCGGGCGAGCACCGCGGTGAGCGCCCACGGCCACATCCGCACGGCCAGGCTCGGCGCCGCGGCAAGGATGACGCCGAGCAGCCCGAATACGACGGCCTGGGCGATGAACACCGGGGTCGTGCGATGCCGGCCGGGTCGGGCCGGACGGGCGAGGTGCAGGGCGCGCAGGATCGCGACCCCGGCGATCGGCTCGAGCACGTAGGACAGCAGCCACGGATAGGGGATGCCGTCCGCCGTGTAGGTCGACCAGTACCAGATGGTGGCGGCCAGCAGCAGCGTCGTCACGGCGACGAAGCCGAACAGGTAGATGCGGGCGTCCACCGCCCGGCGCACGACGGCGGATGCGATCAGCCCGGCCGCCCCGGCCAGGTAGAACGAGGCGACGAACCGGGTGTTGAGCGGGGTCGTCTGCAACGGGAACCCGACCACGTGCGCCGGGCGGAACAGGCCCGTCAGCCCGATCGCGAGGCCCTGCACCGCGCCGATCAGGAGGTACGCGCGGAGCCACCAGGGGACGCCAGTTGGTGATGGTTGCAACATGATCGCCGGCTGGCGACAATACCGCACCTTGGTGCACGATCACCGTCTTCCGCCGGGGCCGGGACCCGCAGGATCGCTGCGCGTCATGGCCGGCCTCCACCGCGACCCCCTTGCCGTGATGTCGGGCCTGCAACGGCGCCACGGCGACCTGGTGCATTTCCGGATCGGCCCGCAGCACGTCTTCGTCGTCCTGCGGGCCGACCTGATCCGGGCGGTGCTGGTCAACCACCAGAAGTCGTTCAAGAAGGGGCCCGGGTTCGAGGCGGCGCGGATCGTGCTCGGGGACGGGCTCCTGACCAGCGAGGGCGACTTCCATCTGCGCCAGCGGCGGATGCTGCAGCCGGCCTTCCATCGCCGGCGGGTGGCCGCCTACGCCGGCATCATGGTCGAGGAGGCGGCCCGCGTCGGGGATGCGTGGAGCGACGGCGAGGTGCGCAACGTCGCCGTCGACATGAGCGGCCTCGCGCTGCGCGTGGTGACGCGGGCGCTCTTCGGCGCCGAGCTCGACGACGACGCCCGCGACATCGGCCGCGCGGTCGCCGAGGTGGGCGAGTTCTTCGACTACCTGACGATCGCGCTCCTGCCGGTGCTGCTGCGGACGCCGCTGCCGCGCGTGCGCCGGTTCCGGCGCGGCATCGACGACCTCGAGGGGGCGACGGCGCGCGTGATCGCCGGCCGCCGGTCGGCGGACGCCGGCGCGGACGGCGACCTGCTCTCGATCCTGCTCGCCGCTCGCGACGTCGAGGGCGACGGCACCGGCATGAGCGACGAGCAGGTCCGCGACGAGGCGCTGACGCTGATCACGGCCGGCCACGAGACGACCGCCAACGGCCTCACCTGGACGTGGCACCTGCTGGCGGGGCATCCGCAGGTCGAGGAGCGGTTCCACGCCGAGCTCGCGCGGGTGCTGGGAGGCCGTTCGCCGGGGGTCGACGACGCGGCCTCCCTGGAGTACACCGAGGCGGTCCTGCTCGAGTCGATGCGGCTCTACCCGCCGGCGTGGGGGATCGAGCGCCGGGCTGTGCGCGACCAGGAGATCGGCGGGTACGTCATCCCGGCGGGCGCGGCCGTGCTGATGCCGACGTTCGTCACCAACCGCGACCCGCGGCTCTACCCCGATCCGCTCCGGTTCGACCCGGAGCGATTCCTCGGCGCCCCTGCCGCGGCCCGGCCCGACTGGGCCTATCCGCTCTTCGGCGCGGGCACGCGCAAGTGCATCGGCGTCGGCTTCGCGATGCTCGAGGCGGTGCTCGTGATGGCGGAGCTGGGGCGGCGCTTCCGGCTGCGCCCCGATCCGGGCCACGCGGTCGTGCCGCAGGCGCGCGTCTCGCTGCGCCCCCGCGACGGCCTGTGGATGCGGCCCGAGGCGAGGGCGGCGTGACCGCCGGCTCGCATGGTCCCGGCCTCCGCGAGGCGCTCTGGGCGTGGGCGATCTGGGGCGTGGTCGCCGCAACGGTGTTCGTGACCTACTCCCGCCTGCCGTCGCGGGACTTCTACAACGTCACGGGGACAGGCGTCTGGTCGGGGGCGGCCCGCGTGCTCGTCCTCGCGGGCTGGCCGATCTCGCTGGCGGCGGTCGCGCTCATGGCGGTGGCGGTCGATCGGCTGCTCGCCGCCCGGCTCGATCAGGGCCTGCGCCGGGCGGTGACGGCGGCCGCGGTCGCGGCGACGGTGCTGTGCGCGACGATTGCGCTTCCGGGCGTGATCAAGCAGTCAGACCTCGACGCGAAACCCGCCAACCTGCTCGCGGGGATCGGTGTCCTTCGGCCCTCGGGCTGACGCTGTTCGCCCTGCGCCGCACCGGCGCCGGGCCCCCGGCCGAGCGCGGTCGAGGTGACCGGATCGCGCTCTGGGTCGCAGCGGTCTACGCGCTCGCCGCCCTGCCCTGGATCTTCGCGAACCTCGGCGTCTACGTCGGTGACGTCCCCGGCCTGCACCCCGTCTTCATGTCCAGGGAGGTCCTGCCCGAGCCGGGGCATCCGCATCTGCACGCCGTCCACCTCGGAAACCACGAGGGTCTCGACGGCTGGCTGCTCGCCGTCACGGCGCTGCTTCTGCGGCCGGTGCTCGTGCGGATGCGGCCGACGCGGCTGCGCCCGGTCCTCGGCGCATACCTCGCGCTCCTGCTCGGCTACGGCGTGATGGTGTCGGCGAACGACGGCTGGAACGAGCAGATCGTCAAGCGGCGGTGGACATCCCACGGCCTTCCGGACGTGCTCACCCCGAACCTGAGCGTCGGCTGGGCGATCCTGATCGCCGCCACCGTCGTCCTCTATCTCGTCGCCTTCCGGGTGCGGCCGGCGACGCCCGTCGCCGCTTGACCGCGCCCGCGGCCTTCGGCACGATGCTCCCGGCATGAGCGACCGCATCGACCCCGTCCTCGTCCACGCCGCCGAGTCGGCCGTCTTCCACCGCGAGCTCGACCGCGGCTACCCGCTGATCGAGCGGGGCGAGGGGATGTGGCTCATCGACGCCGACGGCAACCGCTACCTGGACGCGGTCGGGGGCGGGGCGATGGTTGCCTCGCTCGGCGCCGGGGCGGCCGACGTGGTCGCGGCCGCCGCCGCCCAGCTGGGCGAGCTCGCGTTCATCTACAACCAGCAGTTCACGAGCCCGGCCCAGGAGCGGCTGGCCCGGGAGCTGATCGCGCTGGCGCCCGGATTCGCGCGCGTCCACTTCACGAGCGGCGGCGCCGAGGCGAACGAGACGCTGCTGCGGCTCGCCCGCGCCTACCACGTCGAGCGCGGTGAGCCGGAGCGCTGGAACGTGATCTCGTTCGCGCAGGCCTACCACGGGCCGACGATGGCGACGCTCGCGCTGACGGGGCGGCCGGGTCTCCACGGGCCGAACGGCCCCTACCTGCCCGGGTTCATCCACGTTCCGCCGCCCACGCGCCGCTTCGACCCTACGGCTGAGCGCACGCTCGCCGCGATCCGCGACGCGATCGCCGAGCACGGTGCGGGGACGATCGCGGCGTTCTTCTGCGAGCCGGTCTCGGCCGCGGCGATGCCCGCGTTCCGGCCGCCCGACGCGTTCTGGCTCGGACTGGAGGAGCTGCGCCGCGAGCACGGCTTCCTGGTCTGCCTGGACGAGGTCGTGACCGGCATGGGGCGCACCGGCACCTGGTTCCACGCCCAGCAGCTGCCGCTGCAGCCGGACATCGTCTCGACGGCGAAAGGCCTCGGCGCCGGCTATGCCCCGGTCGCGGCAGTGCTCTGTCGCGAGCACGTCTACGCCGCCGTCGCCGGAGGGTCACGCAGCTTCGAGCTCGGCCATACCTGGGACGGCGCGCCGCTTTCGTGCGCTGTCGGCCTCGCGGTGATCGAGCATCTGCGGCGGGAGGGGCTGGTCGACCGGGTCGCGGCGCGCGGCCCGGAGCTGCGGGCGGCGCTGGCCGACGCGCTGGCCGGGAGCCCGATGGTGGCCGAGGTGCGCGGCCAGGGCTTCCTGCTCGGTATCGAGTACGCGGACCCGGCCGACGCCGAGTCGTTCCTCGATCCGGCGCTTCGCATCGCCCCGCGCATCGACCAGGAGGCGCTGCGCCGCGGCCTCATCGTCTACTCCACCCAGCCCACCGCGGACGGCTACGCCGGCGACCAGACGCTGCTCGCCCCGGCGTTCAACGCCACCGACGCGGAGCTCGAGCAGATGGTCGAGCGGATGCGGGCGACGGTCGCCGCCGTGCACGCCGAGACGTTCGCCGCCAGCCCCGGCTGACCGTCAGGCGCCGGCGGCGTCGGGCTGCGGCACCCGCCACAGGATCCAGGCGATCGGCGAGACGACGATGATCGTCGCCCCGACCGCCAGCGCGCCCACGCCGGCCGACTCCAGGCCGTAGCCGCCGATCAGGGCCAGGCTGGCTCCGAGCAGTGCGGCGACCAGGTCGTTGAACCCGAGCAGCTTGCCCCGTTCGCCGGGCGCGGTGCTGTCGGCCATCTGCGCCGTCGCGGCCACGAAGGAGATGTTCCAGCCGATGCCGAGCCCGAAGAGCAGGAGGGCGGTCATCGGCACGCTCCCGAACCATTGCAGGCAGAGGGTCGATGCGCCCATCACGGCGAGCCCGGCGACTGAGCGCCGGCGTGCGGCCGATGCGGTCGATCAGGGCGCCGACCACGAGCACGAGCGCGTACATGCCGAGCACGTGCGCGCCGATGATCGGGAAGACGGAGTCCTGCGAATGGTGGTGCTCCTCGACGACCACGTACCCGGCCAGGTTCATCACCGAGACCATCACGCCGAAGCTGGCCAGGCTCGCGACCATCGCCAGGATCACGCCGGGCCGGCGCAGGATCTCGGCGAGCGGCGCCGCGGTGGGCGGAGTCGCTTCCCGGCCCGGTCGCTGAGGAGCTGCGCGATCACCCGCGTGTCCGGGCGCACGAGCAGGACGACCACGAGCGCGATGAGCGCGATCCCGGCGGCCGAGCCACGGCACCGTCAGCTCGGCGGCGTCGAGCTTGCGGTCGGCGAACATCGGGCTGAAGACCGCCGGCCCCAGCACGGCTCCGACGACCGCGCCCGAGAGGACGTAGGAGATCCCCCGCGCGCGGTGGGCGGCCGCGTACATGTCGCCCGCCGCCGCCCGGATCAGGAGCGACGTGGCCTGGCCCATGCCGATCAGGACGAAGCCGGCCAGGAGCACCGGCACCGACGACGTGTGCGTGGCGAGCGCGGTCAGCGCGCAGCCGGCGGCCGCGGCGACGAAGCCGGCGGCGAGGACGGGCCGGCGCCCGTACCTGTCCATCGTCCGCCCGGCGACGACCGCGGTGAGCCCTGAGGACGTGAGGAAGATCGCCGGCCCGAGCCCGAGCAGGCCGCGCTCGCCGGTGACGAGCACAAATGTGATCGACGAGACCGCGGATGCCAGCTGCAGCACCACGGAGTTCACGGCCGTGACGGTGGCCAGGACGAGCGTGTTCCGGCGGATCGTCCGGTCGAGGTCGGGCACGCACATAGCCTCGCAGATCCCGCGGCGGCGCCTATGATCGAGGGCGACCGCCCATGCCAGCTTCCACGCCGATCGAGCTCGACGCCGCCGGCCGCACCGTCGCGGTGTCCAACCCGGACAAGGTCTTCTTCGCCGAGCGCGGCGAGACGAAGCTCGACCTGATCCGCTACTACCTCGCCGTCGAGGACGAGCCGTGATGCGGGCGCTGGGCGGGCGGCCCGTGCTGATGGAGCGCTACCCGAACGGGCGCGGGCGGCACGTCGTTCTTCCAGAAGCGCGTGCCCGCGAACGCCCCGGAGTGGCTGCAGACGACGACGCGTGCAGACGCCGAACGGCACCCCGTCGCGCGCGCTCGTCGTCGCCGACGTCGCCCACCTGGCCTGGGCGGTGAACCTGGGCTGCCTCGGCTTCCACGTGTGGCCGTACCACGCCGCCGATCCCGACCACGCCGACGAGCTGCGCATCGATCTCGACCCGTCGCCCGGTGTCACGTTCGCGATGGTGCGCGAGGCCGCCGCCGAGACGAGGCGCCTGCTGGACGAGCTCGGGTTGGCGTGCGGGCCGAAGACCACCGGCCGAAACGGCATCCACGTGTACGTGCGGCTCGAGCCGCGGTTCGACGCCTTCGCCGTCCGGGCCGCGGCGGTGGCGCTCGCGCGGGAGCTGGAGCGGCGCCGGCCCGACCTGATCACCGCCGCATGGTGGAAGGAGGAGCGCGGGGACGCGGGTGTTCTGCGACTTCAACCAGAACGCGCCGCACAAGACGGTGCTCGGGGCGTGGAGCGTGCGCCCGCGGGTCGGCGGCCAGGTGTCGACGCCGTTTCGCTGGGACGAGCTCGAGACGATCGCGCCCGAGGAGCTCACGCTCGCGAACGTGCCGGCGCGGGTGGCCGGGTCGGGCGATCCCTGGGAGCCGATGTCGGCGACGCCGCAGCCGCTCGACCCGCTGCTCGAGTGGCACGAGCGCGACATGGCGGCGGGCCTGCAGGATGCGCCCTGGCCGCCGGTCTACCCGAAGATGCCCAACGAGCCCGCCCGGGTCGCGCCCAGCCGGGCGCGCAAGACCTGAGCGGGCCGCCCCCACCCGACCCGCTGCCGTGGCGGGCCGCCAGGGTCACGCTGCGGCGACTTCGCCCTGACGACCTGGCCGGGTTCCAGGCGTATCGCGGAGACCCCGAGGTCGGCCGCTACCAGGGCTGGGAGCCGACGACGGATGCCGCTGCGCGCGCGCTCATCGCGGAGATGGCCGCGGCGCCCTGCCCGACCCTGGGCGGGTGGGTGCAGATCGCGATCGCGGACGCCGGGAGCGACGCGCTCCTCGGCGACATCGGCCTGCACGTGTCCGAGTCGGGAGAGGAGGCGGAGCTCGGCATCACCCTCGCCCGGGCCGCGCAGGGCCGTGGCCTGGCCGAGGAGGCCGCCCGGGCGCTGATCGCGGGGCTGCGGTCGGACACGGCCGTCCGCCGCCTGATCGGGATCACGGACGTCCGCAACGCTCCCAGCGCGCGTCTGCTGGAGCGGCTCGGGATGACGCTCGAAGCGGAGGAGGAGGCGATGTTCCGCGGAGAGCTCTGCCGTGAGTGGCGCTACGGGCTCGTGCTCTAGGCAGCGCGGTCGTCGCTACCCTGCCCGGCGACATGCAGGCCCGGGCCGACATCCGCAACATCGCGATCATCGCCCACGTCGACCACGGCAAGACGACGCTCGTCGACGCGCTCCTGCGCCAGTCGGGGACGTTCGCCGCCCACGAGGAGGCCGTCGACCGGGTCATGGACGCCGGGCTCGAGCGCGAGCGCGGCATCACGATCCTGGCCAAGAACACGGCGGTGCGCTTCGGCGACACGAAGATCAACATCATCGACACCCCCGGCCATGCCGACTTCGGCGGCGAGGTCGAGCGCGGGCTCTCGATGGTCGACGGCGTGCTGCTGCTGGTCGACGCGAGCGAGGGGCCGCTGCCGCAGACCCGGTTCGTGCTGCGCAAAGCGCTCCAGGGCCGGCTCCCGGTGATCCTCGTGGTGAACAAGATCGACCGCCCCGACGCCCGCATCGCCGAGGTCGTCGACGAGGTGTACGCGCTCTTCTTCGACGAGGACGCCGACGAGTCGCAGATCGACTTCCCCATCGTGTACACGAACGCGCGGCTGGGCACGGCGACCCTCGACCCGGATGTCGCCGGCGAGACAATCCGGCCGCTGCTCGAGCTGATCGTCTCGCACATGCCCGCGCCGACCTTCGACCCGGGGCACCCCTTCCAGGCCCAGGTCGCGAACCTCGACTCGTCGCCGTATCTCGGCCGGCTCGCCCTGTGCCGCGTGCGCCACGGAGAGATCGCGCGCGGATCGGCCGTCGCCTGGTGCCGCCGCGACGGCACGCTGACGTCGATCCGGCTGACCGAGCTGCTCGTCGCCGAGGGCCTCGAGCGCGTCCCGGCCGAGCGGGCGGGGCCGGGCGAGATCATCGCCGTCGCCGGCCTCGACGAGGTGATGATCGGCGAGACCATCGCGGATCCCGACGACCCGCGGCCGCTGCCGCTGATCGTCGTCGACGAGCCCAGCCTCGCCGTTACGGTCGCGATCAACACGAGCCCGCTCGCGGGTCGCAGCGGCTCGCGCCTGACGGCGCGCATGATCAAGGACCGGCTCGACCGCGAGCTGCTCGGAAACGTCGGCCTGCGCGTGCTCGACACCGACCGGCCGGACACATGGGAGGTGCAGGGCCGCGGCGAGATGCAGTTCGCCGTCCTGGCCGAGATGATGCGCCGCGAGGGCTACGAGATCACCATCGGCAAGCCGCGAGTGGTCACGCGCACCGTCGCCGGGAAGCTCGAGGAGCCGATCGAGCGGGTGTCGATCGACGTGCCCGAGGAGTACTCCGGCGTCGTCATCCAGGCGCTCGCGCTGCGCAAGGGCCGGATGGAGAGCATGACCAACCACGGCACCGGCTGGGTGCGGCTCGAGCACCTCGTGCCCGCCCGCGGGCTGCTCGGGTTCCGGTCGGAGTTCCAGACCGAGACGCGCGGGACCGGCCAGCTGCACCACGTGTTCGAGGAGTACGGGCCGTGGGCGGGGGAGATCAGGAGCCGGCCCAACGGCTCGCTCGTCGCCGACCGCAGCGGCCAGGCGACGGGGTACTCGATCCAGAACCTGCAGGCGCGCGGGATCCTCTTCGTCGCCTCCGGCGAGGACGTCTACGAGGGCATGATCGTCGGCGAGAACAGCCGCAGCGGCGATCTCGACGTCAACGTCACCAAGGCCAAGCAGATGACGAACGTGCGCTCGAACGCCGACGTGCTCGTACGCCTGAACCCCCCGCACCGCATGAGCCTCGACCAGGCGATCGAGTACATCCAGGAGGGCGAGTCCGTCGAGGTGACGCCGGACGAGGTGCGCCTGCGCAAGGCCGTGCTATCGGCGTCTGAGCGAGGCGAGTCAGCGCTCGAAGGCGGTGCGCGGCAAGACGTAGGCCCCGTCGCGGCCGATGGCGGCGGTCGCCGACGGCGACGCCCTTGGCCTCGTACAGCTGGAGCGCCTGCTCGGCCGCGCGGTTCGCGCCGGCCCCGTCCCCTGCCAGTCCCAGGACCTCCGCGAGGGTTCGGTGCGCATCGGCGCGGAAGAGCAGCATCGTCGTCGGGTCGGCCGCCGCCGCGGCCGCGCGGGCCTCCCGGACGGCCTCGTCGAGCGCTCCGCGCCCGGCCGCGAGCAGGGCTCGCGCGCGGCGGCGCTTGATCGTCCACTCGGCATCGGCCGGCGCGGGGAGCGCGTCGATCGCCCGTACGGCGGCCGCGGCCTTCGATCCCGCCTCGGCGGCGAGCAGGGCGAGGGCGAGATCGACCCTCACCGTCGCCTGGAACCAGCGGTCGCCCGTCTCGGATGTGATCAGCTCGGCGTCTCGCGCGGCCAGCTGGGCGGCGGCGGCGTCGCCTGCCAGGAGCTCGAGCTGGGCATCGAAGAGCGCCATGTACGCGCACGCCTGGCGCAGGCCGAGCTCCAGGAGGCCGCGCCGCGAGTGCGCCATCTCGGCGCGGGCGTCTTCGGCCCTCCCGGCCATCGCGAGCAGGACTCCCCGGAAGCCCGCCACCTCGAGCGCGGCGACGCGGTTGCCGGTCAGCTCCCCGGCGAGCGCGTCACAGCGTTCGAGCGCCTCGTCCACCGGCGTCACCCCCTGCACGAGCGACCATGCCATGAACCCGATCGCCGCGGAGGCCTCGAAGCCGCTCTCGGCGCGGCGGGCGTGTTCGAGCATCCGTCGCGCCGAGGCGGATCCGGCCTCGGGGTCGCCGCCCATCCACAGGAGCTCGCAGCGCAGGTAGTGCGCCCTCGCCGTCCCCAGGTCGTCGCCGAGCTCGGTCAGCGCGGCGAGCGCACGGTCGGCGGCCGCAAGCGACGCGGCCGCGTCGATCGTCGCCTGCTCCTGGTACACGCGCAGGCGCTCGCGTTCGACCAGTGCGCGGGCGTGGAGGACGGGGTCGGCGAGCGTCTCCCCCGCGCCGACGGCCTCGTCCGCGATCGCGGACGCCCGGTCGAACGACCCGGCGGCGAAGAGCGCCGCCGCCAGCGCCGGCAGCAGCTCGGCACGTTCGATCTCCGGCGCCACCGCCACCCGGATCGCGCGTTCGAGCAGGCCGATCTCGCCGGGAAGATCGCCGAGCCGGTGGGCGAGTGCGGCCGCTGCGGCCAGCGCCCGCCGGGCGCGAACCCCGAGCTCGGCCGCCTCCGGGGCGCCGATCTCGGCCAGGCACCGGTACCCCGCCTCGAGCTGATGGCCGATCAGGGCCTCGGTGCCGGGCCCGGGGTCGTCGCGGCCGGCGAGCCAGCGTGCCTGCCGCTCGTGCAGGCGGGCACGGGCGGTCTTGGAGAGTGAGTCGTAGGCCGCCTCCCGGACGAGCTCGTGCCGGAACCGGTGGGGCCCATCGCCCGCGAGAAGGCCGCGCCGCTCGAGCGAGATGCACGCCGCCTCGATCTCGGCCAGGGGCACGCCCTGCGCCACGGCGTGCACCGACTCCGCGGAGAGCTCGTCCCCGCCGATCGAGGCGTAGCAGAGCACGGCCCGCTCGGACGGGTCGAGCGCGTCGAGGCGGGCGGCGAGGAGCGCGTGGATCGCCGGCGGCAGGGCGTCGTCCCCGGGCCGTTCGCCCGCGTACGTGGCGAGCTCCTCCAGGAACAGCGGGTTGCCGGCGGCCGTCTCGGCGACGCGGCGGAGCGCGTCCGGGTCGAGCGGCTCCCCGGCGAGGGTCTCGAGGACGCGCCTGCTCTCGGAGGCCGAGAGCGGGCCCAGGTCGAGAACGTCGTGGCCGGGGCCGCCGACCCCGGCCGGATGGGACTCCCGCAGCTCGGGTCGGGCCAGGCAGACGAGCATCCCTCCGCCCTCTCCCGGCAGCCCTGTGATCGTCTCCATGAGCTCGAGCAGCCCGGGCCCGGCCCACTGCGCGTCGTCGAGCACGACCACGACCGGGAGCTCTCTGGAGAGCGCGCCGAACAGCCGTCGCAGGGCCCACGGCGTCTCCTCGCCGGCCGATCCCGGCCCGAGGCCCGCGATCGCGGCAAGCAGCTCGCCGACCTCAGCCGTGAGGCCGAGCGCCTCGGCGGCCTCGGCGGGGGGCCGCCCGGCGCACGCCTGGAACACGATGTCGCGGAGCGGGCGGCGGGCCTCACCCTCACCGTACGGCGGGCAGCGGCTGCGGAGGATCGTGGCGCCGGGGGGAAGCGCCGAGCCGAGCTCGCCGGCGAGCCGCGACTTGCCGATCCCCGGGTCGCCCATCACCGAGACGACGACCCACCTTCGCTCGTCGCGGGCGCGGTCGTACGCCCGGGCCAGCGCAGCCAGCTCGCGCCGGCGGCCGACCAGCGGACGGTCGAGGCTGCGCCGGATGGCCGGTGCGTCGGCGACCAGGCCCTGGAGCCGGTAGGAGCCGTCGCCGAGCGGCTCGCCGCGGACGGCGTGCTCCACGAGCGCGTGGGTCGGGCCGGCCAGGCGTATCTCGCGATGTCCGCGGGCGAGCGTCTCGGCGGCCGTGACCGGATCGCCGAAGAGCGGAGCCGCGGCCGTGCCTCCCGGGGTGGCGACGACGCCGCTGCACACGCCCGCCGCAGACCCGAGGCCCTCGCCGAGCGCCGGCGCGGCGGCCTCGAGCTCGAGTGCGGCCCGCGCCGCTCGCAGCGGGTCGTCCTCATGCGCGGCGGGGATGCCGAACACGGCCAGGGCGCCGTCGGCGCGAAGCTCGGAGACCGTCCCGCCGTGCCGCCGGCACGCGCCGTCCACCTCGCCGTGATATCGGCCCACCAGCGCCCGCAGCGCTTCCGGGTCGATGCCGGCGGTCCGGGCGGGCGGGACGAGGCGGGCGACGAGACACGTGACCCGGCGCCGGTCGCCCATGGTCTCCGCCGGCGAGGATGGGCGCTGCACCGGCTCGGCGACGTCGTGCCGGAGGATCTCGGCCTCGAGCGTTCGCAGCGCGGCGCCGGGCTCGAGGCCGAGGCCGTCCAGGAGCGCGCGGCGCGCCGCCCGGTAGGCGGCGAGCGCGTCGGCCTGCCGTCCACACCGGTACAGGGCCAGCATCTGGAGCTCCCGGACGCGCTCGTCCAGCGGATGCGCGCGCACGAGCGCCTCGAGCTCCGCAAGATGGCTGTCCGCCCCCGAGGCGAGGTCGGCCGCGATGCGCTCGGTGGCGCACTCCAGGCGAAGGGCCTCGATGCGCGCGACCTCGGCCTGGGCGAAGGGCTCGCCACGGACGTCGGCCAGGGCCGGCCCCCGCCACAGCGCGAGTGCGGCCGCAAGCGTCGCGGCCGCCTCCGCCGGCTGCCCGTCCGCCAGCTCCGACCGGCCCCGTCCCAGCAGGGCTGCGAAGCGGTCGGCGTCGAGCGCCTGGGGATCGACACTGATGCTGTACCCGCCGCCGCGGGCCGCGACGGCATCCGTCCCGATCGCCGCCCGCAGGCGGGACGCGGCGATCTGCACGGCGTTTCGCGCGTTCGCCGGCGGTGCGTCTGCCCAGAGCGCGTCGACGATCGCGTCGAACGGGACGACGCGGTCGCGGTGGACGAGGAGCAGGCAGAGCAGCCGGCGGACGTTCCCGGCCGGCACCCGAGCCGCCCCCCGGTCGCCGAGCACGACCTCGAGCGGCCCCAGGATGCGGTACTCCGCGGCCACCCGGGGAGGATATCGGGGCGTGAAAGCGGTCTGAAAGCGGGCCGCGGCATGCTCGCCGGCATGACCGCTGCCGCCGTCGAACAGAAGTCACGCCTCCGGCGCGAGCTGCGCAGGCTCGACACCGTCCTCTTCCTGATGTCGGCGATGGTCGTCGTGGACACCGTCGGGGCGATCGCGATCGGCGGCGAGCAGGCGTTCACCTGGCTCGCCGTCCTGTTCCTGACGTTCTTCGTCCCGTCGGCGCTCGCGAGCGCCGAGCTCGGGGCGGCGATCCCGGAGGAGGGAGGCGCGTACGTGTGGGTGCGGATGGCGTTCGGCCGGCTGGCAGGCGCGCTGACGTCGCTGCTCTACTGGGCGGGAACGCCGATGTGGCTGGGAGGGTCGGTCACCATCGTCGCCATCGCCGTGTGGGAGGAGTTCTTCTCCGACCTCTCGACCGTGGGCATGCTGGTGTTCGGGACGGTCTTCGTCGCCGGCGCCACGGTCGCCGCCGTCGCGCCGCTGCGCTACGGCAAGTGGGTGCCGTCGAGCGGCGCGATCGGGCAGGTCGTCCTGCTCGCCGTGTTCACGGCCTCGGTCGCGATCTACGGCATCGAGCACGGCGTCCACGGCCTCGACGCCGGGCGGTTCGCGCCCGACGCGACGATCTTCATCGCAGTCGCCCCGGTGCTGCTCTACAGCTTCGTCGGCATCGAGCTGCCCGCCACCGCGGGCGAGGAGATGGTCGACCCGCGCCGGGACATCCCCGTCGCGATCCTGCGGGCCGGGATCGCCCAGGCGCTCATGTACGGCGTCCCGATCCTGGCGATCCTGTTCGTGCTGCCGCGCGGTGAGATCTCCTCGCTGCATGGGATGATCGATGCCATGCAGGCCGTGTTCACGGTCTACGGGCCGGCCGCCGACCTGCTCGGCTCGATCATGGCGGCGCTCTTCATCTGGGTGCTGCTCGCCAGCGGATCCGCGTGGATCATGGGAGCCGGCCGGGCGCAGGCGGCGGCCTGCCTCGAGGGGGGCGGCCCGGCGGTGCTCGGCCGGATCAGCGAGCGCTCCGGCGTCCCGGTCGTGATGGCGATCGTGTCCGGGGCGGCCGCGCTCGCGACGATGGCCGCGGCCCTCGCGCTCACGAACGGCGACGGCCAGCGCTACTTCTCCGCGGCGCTGACGGTCTCGATCGCCCTGATCGTGCTCGCCTACCTGTTCATCTTCCCGGCCTTCGTGCGCCTGCGCTACTCGCACCCGGGCATCGAGCGGCCGTTCCGGGCGCCGGGTGGGCTCGCCGGCGCCTGGCTGATCTCGGGCGTGTCGACCGCCTGGTCGCTGCTCGCGGCCGTCAGCCTGCTCTGGCCCGGGATCGGCACGGCGAACCCGGACGCCGCGCTTCCGGCCGGGTTCGAAGGCGATCGGGTCGGGTTCGAGCTCCTGGTCATCTCGCCGCTGGCCGTCATCGTCGGCGTCTGCCTCGCCTACTTCGCATACCGCTCCCGGGGCCGTGCGCGGGCGCGAGCCGAGGCTCACGCGTAGCCCGGCTCGCCGCCCGGTGTGCGCTCTCACGCGGCACTTGACTTGACACGTTGCGGCTGTAGCGTTAGCCGGATCTGTTGGCGAGTCAGGGAGCGGATAGATGCGGCGCAACGTGAGGCGGGCAGTGGGCGTGGGCATGGCAGTGGGCATGTTGGGGTTGGTGTTCTCGGGGACGGCGTTCGGGGTCGTGGGCACCTCGCCGATCCCGACGTATCAGGCGAACGGGCGGGTGTACACGATCACGGTCGCGAACGGGACGGTGTACATCGGCGGCTCGTTCACAAGTGTGCGGCCGGCGGGCTCGGGCGGGACCTCGACCACGCGGAACCGCGTGGCGGCGTTCGACGAGGCGACGGGCGCGCTCCTGCCCTGGAACCCGAACGTCTCCGGGAACGTCCGGGCGATCGACATCGTCGGGTCGACGGCGTATCTGGGCGGGTCGTTCACGAGCGTCGGCGGAGCGAGCCGGCGCAACCTGGCGGCTGTCGACGCGAGCTCAACGGGAGCCGTGCAGTCGTGGAATCCGGGCCCGAGCAACCAGGTGCTCGACATCGGCCACATCAACGGCACTCTGTACGTGGGCGGCGACTTCACGACCGTCGCCGGTTCCGCGCGCACGCGCCTGGCGGCGTTCGACACGTCGACCGGTTCGCTGACCTCGTGGGCGCCGTCGGCCGACGCGCTCGTGAAGGCGCTCTCGGTCACCGCTGACGGGTCGAAGGTGATCGTCGGCGGCGACTTCACCCACGTGAACGGGACCTCGCAGAGCCACATCGCGGCGCTCGACCCTTCGACGGGCGCGGCGCTTCCGTGGGCCACTCACGTCTCCTACACGGTGATCGACCTCGACGTCGATGCGAGTGGCGTCTTCGTCGCCGGCGGCGGTGGGGGCGGGAACTTCGCGAGCCTCAGCCCGTCGAACGGGGCGAGGCAGTGGATCGGCGGCACGGACGGAAACGTCCAGGCGATCGCGGTCGTCGGCGGCGTCGTCTACGCGGGCGGCCACTGGGCGAACTACTGCGGCCAGACGGCTGGGGCGCACACCTGCCCGCACCCGACCCCGCGGCCGAAGCTGCTCGCGGTCGACGAGGCCACCGGGACGTTGCTGCCCTGGAACCCCGGGGCGAACAGCTCGCTGGGTGTGTTCGCGCTCGCCGGGGATTCGGCGACCGGCAACCTCTTTGCCGGCGGCGACTTCACCACGATCGGCGGCCGGTCGCAGCAGCGCTACGCGGAGTTCACGCCGTAGGCTGACTCAGATCCGTCGATAGCGCGCGTCGGCGATCGAGTAGAGGCCGAACGCGATGAGCCCCGCGGCGACGACCGCGAGCAGGAACGTGCCGTAGGTCTGGCGGGCGAGCTTCTCGAGCGCCCCGTCCAGGCCTACGGCCTTGCTCGGCGCGTAGTCGATCGCGGCCTTCAGCACGAAGACTCCGATGAGGCCGAAGGCCACCATGCGGGCGAGGTGGCCGACCACGCCGGCGCGCGTGAACCAGCGCTTGACGAACGGGCTCATCTGCCCGGTCTTGTCCTCCTCGAGGAACTTGCGCGACACGCCCTTGTAGCCCTGGTAGAGCGCCACTCCGAGGAAGGCGGCGCCGGCGGCGGCGACGATCCACTGCCCTCCCGGCCATCCCAGCACACCCGCGGCGGACTTGTGCGGGTTGCTCGAGCTCTGGCTCGAGGCGCCCACGAGGATCGAGACCGCGAGGGCGCACATGGCCGCGTATGCGCAGCCACTCGCCGCCGCGGCCAGCCGGCCGAACGCGGACGCGTCGCCGCCTCCCTCCGGGCCGTGGCCGACATAGGCCTGGACGAACCGCCAGACGGCGTAGGCGCCCAGGCCGATCGCCACCGCGATCAGGAGCCAACGGCCGAGCGGCTGCTTCTGGATCGTCTCGAGCGCGCCGCGCTGATTGGTGGCCGCATGGCCGGTCGTATGCATCGCGACCTGGACCGCGAGCGCGCCGATGATGACGTAGATCAGGCCGCGGGCGACGAACCCGGCCCGCGTGAGCGCCTCGAACGCCGTGCTGTGGGTCGTCGTACGGCCCGCCGAGCGGGCCTGCATCTCCATCCTGCTGCTCATGCGGTTGCGTCTCCGTTTCTGCTGCCGGCCGGCACGCACACCGTGATGGCGCCCGGCTCGACCGCGAGCCGGTAGGCCTTGACCTTGGTGCGGGTGCCGCCGTCGAGCTCGTAGAGGACCTTGCGGTCGAGCTTCACCTTCACCTTCCGGGCCTTGGTGGCACGGAAGTTGGGCGACCGCTCGGGGTGGCCGGTGACCGTGCGCCCGACGGTTCCGGCCCACTGGGCGACGCCGTCGGCGGTGATCACCGCCAGGTCGAGCATGCCGTCGTCGGGCTCGGCATCGGCAAATACCTCGACGCCGGCGAAGAGCGAGCCCATGTTGCCTGCCAGGATGCAGCTCGCCGGGCCCTTGTACCAGGGGCTCCCGTCGACCCGGATGCGAGCCTCGAACGGACGGACCCGCAGGCTCTTTGCGCCCGTCCAGATGTATGCCAACCGTCCCAGGCGGCCCTTGAGCTTGCCGTCTGCGCCATCGATCATCTGGGCGTCGAACCCCGCACCGGCCATGACCGCGAACCGTTCGCCGTTCAGCGACGCGACGTCGATCCGGCGACGCCGGCCGTGCAGCCCGACGTCGACCGCGGCCTCGACCGCCTTGGGGATGCCGAGGTTCGAGGCGAGCAGGTTCGACGTTCCGGCCGGCACGATCGCAAGCGCCGCATCCGTCCCGGCGAGCGTGTCGATGCAGCGCTGCGCCATCCCGTCACCGCCCCAGACGAAGAAGAGGTCGGCGCCGCGGCGCAGGAGCTTGCGCACCTCCTTGGGGGCGCGCTTGCTCTTCGGCACCTCGACCCACATCGGGTCGCGCACGCCCTGGCGCGCGAGCGCGCGGCGCAGCTCCGGCAGATCGGCGGTGCGCTTGCGGCCATGTGCGATCACGGCGACCGTGCTCACGGCGCCCGCCGCCCGGGTCCGGCCTGCGCGGACGCCGACGCACGCGCGGCCAGGATTGCCACCGCCAGCGAGCCGGCGCCCCAAAGAAGCCCGGCGGCGACGTCGGTGGGATGGTGCATGCCCCGATACATCCGCGACAGGGCCACGAGAAGGGGGATCGCGATCGCGACCAGCCAGACGATGCGTTTGGCGGCGGCGCTGCGGATCGCGCTTGTGATCAGCAGCGCGACGCCGCAGTAGACGGCGACCGATGCGGCGGTGTGGCCGGAGTAGTAGCTCGCGTCGACCGGGAGATGGTCGAGGCGGGGGACGCGCGGCCGCTCGCGGTGGATCGCGAGCGTGGTGGCGCGATAGGTCGCCGCCTCGACGGCGATCGCCGTCAGGATGAAGGCCGCGGCCCGCCAGCGCCTGCGCACGGCCAGAACCAGCATCGTCACGGCCACGACGGCCGGGATGGCCAGGACGTCGCCGATGCCGGACATCCAGAACGAGGCGTTGTTGCGCGCCCCGGTGCGGTGGTGCGAGAGCCAGACGTTCACGTGCTCGTCCGCATGGCCGATGCCATGGTCGGGGAGGACGTAGGTCTTGAGCGCCCATCCGGCGGCGATCGCAAGCGCCGCCAGGATCGCGAACCCGACCAGGGCGGCGACGATGAACGCGACCACCGGCCGGGCGTCGAACCGCCGGCCGATGAGCACGGAGATGCCGTGGCGGCGCGGCTCGAGGAAGCGGGGGCCGTCGCTCGCCACGCGCGGGCTCATGGGCGGGGCGCGGCCGGGTTGACGCGGCTCGATGCTGTTCGTCGATCTGCATGACCCGACGTTTTCCCGCATTGCCTCCTGGGCAAACCGCGGGCATGGCCGGACGCATATGCTGATCGCAGTCCTCGTTGCCGTCTCGGCGCTCGCCGCCGGGGCGACGTTCGTCGCAGTCAGGGCGGCGCTTCGCACCTGGTGGGGCCGGGCTCCCGCCGCAGCGACCGCCGAGGCGATCGAGGCTCACACGGGCGGCGTCGGCTTCGTCCGGAGCCGGTTCGAGGCGGATGCGCTCACGGGCCTCGCACTCACCGTCGCGCTGGCCGTCATCGTCGTCGCGGGGCTCGTCGTCGCAGGTCTGGCCGTGGCCGTGCGACACATCGAAGGGCTCTCGGACGTCGATTCCGCGGCCGCGCTCTGGGCGCACCGTCACGGCGGGTCGCTGCAGCACCGCCTGCTCGAGGACGTCTCGACCCTCGCGACGACGGGGGGCGTCGTCGTGATCGCGGTCGTCGTCGGCGCGGTGGAGTGGGTGCGGGTGCCCAGCCGGATGATCCCGGTCTTCCTGGCAGTGGTCACGATCGGCGACTCGCTGGCGACGAACGCGGTGAAGGCCGCGATCGATCGGGCGCGGCCCGCAATCGATCCCGTGGCGGCCACGCTGGGTCCGTCGTTCCCGAGCGGCCACTCGTCGACGGCGGCCGCGTTCTTCGCGGCGCTGGCGCTGCTCGCGGGGCGGCGGCGGAGCGCCGGCACGCGAGCCGCCCTCGCCGCCGCCGCGGTCGGCATCGCCGTCGCCGTGGCGTGCAGCCGGGTGATGCTCGACCTGCACTGGACGTCCGACGTCGTCGCCGGCCTGGCCCTCGGCTGGGCATGGTTCGCGGCCTGCGCGATCGCGTTCGGCGGCTGGCTGCTCGAGTTCGGCGCCCCGGTCGAGCGGTCGGCGAGCCCGGGCGGGCCGGCGCGGGTCAGTCCGCCCGCGGGCCGTCCGAGAGCACGTGTGAGTGGAGCGGCCGGAGCGCGCCCGCGGGATCGCCCTGCTCCGCCCGGAAGATCGTGACCTCAGCACGGCGGCCGTCGAGCTCGACGATCCCGATCGAGTTCTCGAAGGTCGGCTCCGTGCTGAACCGCCACCGCACGGCCGGCATGCGCACCCCGGCCAGGTGCGCGGCCGTCCGCAGGCAGGCGACGACGGGCGGGGTCTTCGTCAGCTTCACCATCCACCGCTGCGACGGGGCCAGCGGATTTCGGAACGGCGAGCACACGATCTGGTGCACCCGGCTGCGGGCCGGGTCGCGTCGCCCCAGGGACACCTCTGCCACGTAGGCGTTGTGCACGTCGCCGCCGATCACGCTCACCGACGCGGGCGGGCGGCGCTCGCCACCGCCTCCGGTGGCGACGTCCCGCAGCAGGTCGATCATGCGGACGAACGACGTGTGGAACGCCGGCCAGTGCTCCAGGTCGAGGGCGCGCCGGATGTGCTCCCCGACCCACGCCGCCGGCCGCCCCCAGACACCGTCGCACACGGCTTCGCTCCAGGCCTCGAGGTGGTGTACGCCCGGCGACATGAAGACGGGGAGTGTGCTGGCGATCAGGAGGTGATCGACGTCCGCACGGCTGCGTTCCACGATCCAGTCCCATTCCTCGTCGTCGACCATCTGGCGGCGGCCCTGCTCGAGCACGCGGGCGGCACGCGAGTCGACGACCAGCACCCGGGTGCGCCCGAAGTCGCGCAGGGACGCCCATCGGGTGGCTGCGAACTCGTGGTCGGCCCGGCGTGCGAACGCCTCGAGCTCCGGCCCCACGTCGCCGTCCTTCGTAACGGCGGTCTGGTACATCGGCTCGTCGGCCAGCTCATCGGCCGTCAGGTTGCCGATGTGCTGGTAGATCCAGTACGACATGAACGCGCCGGTGATGCGCGCGTCCCACCACGCGTGACTGCGGGCATCGCGTAGCCACTCCCACGAGATGTTCCAGTCGTCGATCACGTCGTGGTCGTCGAAGATCATCACGCTCTGCACCGTCGCCAGCAGCCAGCGGATGTCGGGATCGGTCCAGGACTCGTGGTAGAGGCGGGTGTACTCCTCGAAATCCGCGATCTCCTCACCCGGTGGCTGGGAGGTGTCGCGGCGGGCGCGGATGAACTCGAGCGTGACGGGCGAGACCTCGTCCGCGTAGACCTGGTCGCCGATCAAGAGGACGCCGTCGGGCCACTCCTCGAGCCCTTCCTGGAGCCGGCGCGAGTACGCCCAGAGCGCGTCGGTGCCGAATCCCTCGTCGTGCTCGCCGGGCGGGAGCGTGTACGGCCCGCGCTGGGGCGCGCCGACGCGGCAGGATCCGAAGACGAGCCGGGCCCGGTCCTCCCCTTCGCGGGTGTGGATCGTGCTTCGCGGGCGGCCGTCGCCGCGGAGCGGCCAGACCTCGTCGCCGTCGAGCCGGACGGTGTACTCGAGCACGGCGCCCTCGGGAAGCCCGGTCAGCGCCACCACGGCGTAGTGATGGCCCCGCACCTCGAACGTCGGCGCGGTGTGGCCGAGGACGTCCACCTCGCACGACTCATCGACCTCGACCCACACCGTCGCCTGGGTGCGGCCGACGTAGCGCAGGAGCGGTCCGAGGACGAGCGACGCCATGGCCGCCGATTGTAGGTGCGGCGGGTCGGCGATGGATCGCTGCCGCGCCGGGGATCTCTGTCCATGGCCGCACCATCCACCCTCAGGAGGTCGCAGCATGCGACGAGTCATGGTTCGCTACACGGTCAAGCCCGACCAGGTTGCCGAGAACGAGCGCCTCGTGCGCGACGTCTACGAGGAGCTCCACCGCACCGGCCCCGAAGGCATCCGCTACGGGACGTTCCGGCTGGATGACGGCGTCACGTTCGTCCACGTCGCGTCCGTCGAGACCGACGACGGGCGCAACCCGCTGGCACGGGTCGCGGCGTTCGGCCGGTTCCAGGAGGACGTCGGCGGCCGCTGCGACGTCGCCCCGGTCGTGACCGAGCTCACGGAGGTCGGCAGCTACCGGCTGCTCGGCGAGCGAGTAAACGCGTGAGGCTGCGGCGGCACCCGGGACGGATCGTCCATCTCGAGCTCCATACGGGCGACCGCCCCAGGGCGAGCGCGTTCTACGCGGAGCTCCTGCACTGGCGGGAGGAGCGCATCGTCGCCGGTGGCGGCTGCTACCACGCGCTCGGCCTGGGCGGGCCGCTCGGCGGCGGCATCGTCGAGTGCGGCACGGGCCGGCCGGTGTGGCTGCCGTACGTCGAGGTCGAACGCCTCGACGAGGTCACCGACCGGGCCTGCCGCCTGGGCGCGGCGATGCTGCTCGAGCCGCGCGACGGCCCCGGCGGGCGGCGGAGCGTCGTCGCCAGCCGCGCCGGCGGTGAGATCGCCTTCTGGGAACCCCTACGCTAGTCCCCGCGATGCCGACGCTGCCGCCACCGATGACCGACCGCGAGCGCGACCTGCTCGCCGCCGCCCGGCGCGGCGACGAGGACGCCTACACCGGGCTCGTCGGCCCGCACCGGGCGGCGCTCCACGCCCACTGCTATCGCATGCTCGGCTCCGTGCCCGATGCCGAGGACGCGCTCCAGGAGGCGCTGCTGCGCGCCTGGCGCGGACTGCCCCGGTTCGAGGGTCGGAGCTCGCTGCGCTCATGGCTCTACACGATCGCGACGAACGCCTGCCTGAAGGCGATCGAGCGCCGGCCGAAGCGAGTGCTCCCGATCGACTACGGCGGCCGCCGGCGACCCGCACGACGGTCCCGGCCGGCCGCTCGTCGAGTCGGTGTGGATCGATCCGTACCCCGACCGCGAGGTGGGCCTCGAGGATGGGTTCGCGGCGCCCGAGGCCCGCTACGAGCAGCGCGAGAGCGTCGAGCTCGCGTTCATCGCCGCGCTCCAGCAGCTGCCGGTGCGCCAGCGCGCGGTGCTGATCCTGCGCGACGTGCTCGGCTTGTCCGGCGCCGAGGTGGCGGCGGCGCTCGAGACGACGCCCGCGTCGGTCTACAGCGCGCTCCAGCGGGCGCACCGAACGCTCGCCGAGCGCCGTCTCGACCGCAGCCAGCAGGCGACGCTGCGGGCGCTCGGCGACGCGGCGCTGGGCGCGATCGTCGAGCGCGTACGTCGACGCCTGGGAGCGGTGCGACGTCGACGCGGTGGTGGCGATGCTGACCGACGACGCGTCGCTCGCGATGCCGCCGCTCCCGGTGTGGTTCCGGGGCCGCGCGGACGTGGCGGCGTTCCTCGCAATCCGTCCCCTGAAACCCGGCGCGCGGTGGCGCGCTTGTCCGGACATGGGCGAACGGCCAGCCCGCGGTCGGGCATTACGTGTGGGATCAGGAGCTGGGCGGCTTCCGCGCGCACAGCATCAACGTCCTCACGCTCGCCGGCGACCGGGTCGCGGCGATCACGGCCTTCCTCGACGGCGCCATCTTCCCGGCCTTCGGCCTGCCCGAGCAGCCGTCCGGCTGAGGGGTCGACCCGCGCCCGGCCGCGCCCTCTGGTACGCTCGCGGTCCTGACTGACTCGTCAGTCAGTCCACCGCGCACCTGGGAGGTCACGTGACCACCGTTCCCGCAACGACGAAGCTCTACTTCGGCCCGTGGTACCGGCGCTCGCCGTACTTCGAGGCCACGCTCGCGGCCGGCTGCAAGGCCTACGACATCTACAACAAGATGTATCTGCCGGCCGAGTACGACGATCCCGAGGCCGAGTACTGGGCGTTGAACGACGGCGTCACCCTGTGGGACGTCGGCGTCGAGCGCACGGTGCAGGTGAGCGGCCCCGACGCCGACCGCCTGATCGACATGCTCACCTGCCGCGACCTCACCCGCTGCGCGGTGAAGCAGGGCAAGTACATGCTCGTCATGTCGCCCGACGGCGGCATCGTCAACGACCCGGTGCTCCTCCACGTCGACGACAACGTGTGGTGGATGCAGCTCGCGGACAGCGACGCCGGTCTCTACGCGATGGGCGTCCTGGCGGCCTCGGGGCTCGACGCCGAGGTCACCTATCCCGACGTCCACCCGGTGCAGGTGCAGGGCCCGCACGCTGCGGCGACGCTGGCAAAGCTCGTCGGCGACGCGATCTACGACATCCGCTACTACTGGTGCGAGCGGTTCGTGATCGGCGACATCCCGGTCGTCATCAGCCGCACGGGCTGGTCGGCGGTGCCCGGGTTCGAGGTGAACCTGCTCGACGGCAGCCGCGGCACCGAGCTGTGGGACGCGATCATGGCGGCCGGCGCGGAGTTCGCGATCCGGCCGATCGCGCCCAGCGAGGCCCGGCGGGTCGAGGCGGGCATCTTCAACCTCGGCTCCGACATGACGCTCGCGGACACGCCGTACCACGTGATGGGCCTCGAGCGCCTGGTCGAGGAGCAGCCGCAGGACTACATCGGCAAGGCCGCGCTCGAGCGCGTCCGCAGCGAGGGCGTCGACCGCAAGCTGGTCGGGATCGAGTTCGATCGCGAGGAGCCGTTCCCCGGCATCACCGTGGCCTGGCCCGCGACGCACTCCGGCGTCTCCGTCGGCCGGGTCACCGACGCCGTGTGGTCGCCGGGGCTCTCGAAGAACATCGGCTACGTGTGGGTGCCGATCGACCTGGCCGGGCCGGGGACGCCGATCGACGTCGAGTCCGAGCACGGCTGGGTGACCGGCCGCACGGCCGCGATCCCGTTCGTCGACCCGCGCAAGGAGCGGCCGGCGGCGTCGCTGCGGCCCGCGTCCGCATAGGTGGGCCCCGAGTGCGCGACCCCCGCTACGACGTCCTGTTCGAGCCTGTGCCGCTCGGGCCGGTGACGGCGCGCAACCGCTTCTTCCAGGTGCCGCACTGCAACGGGATGGGCCACGCGCACCCGAGCGCCCATGCCGAGATGCGGGGGGTGAAGGCCGAGGGCGGCTGGGCGGTCGTCTGCACGGAGGAGGTCGAGCTGCACCACTCGACCGACGTCGCCGGGTACATCGAGGGGCGCCTGTGGGACGACGCCGACATCCCCATGCACGAGCTGCTCGTCGACAAGGTGCACGAGCACGGGTCGCTGGCCGGCATCGAGCTCGTCCACAGCGGCATGACCGCGGCCAACCTGTACGTCCGCCAGCCGCCGATGGGGCCGGCCAACCTGCCGGTGCAGACCACCGACCCGGTGCAGGCGCGGCGCATGAGCAAGCGCGACATCGCCGACCTGCGCCGCTGGCACCGGGCGGCGGTCGAGCGCTCCCTGCGGGCGGGGTACGACCTCGTCTACGTGTACGCCGCGCACGGTCTGACGACGCTCCAGCACTTCCTCTCGCGCCGCTACAACGACCGCACCGACGAGTACGGCGGGAGCGTCGAGAACCGCGCGCGGCTGCTGCGAGAGATCCTCGAGGACACGGTCGAGGTTGTCGCCGGCCGGGCGGCCGTGGCCTGCCGCATCTGCGTGCACGAGCAGATCGGCGACCGCGGCATCGACCGGCCGGAGATCGAGGAGGTGCTCGGCCTGGTCGGCGAGCTGCCGGACGTGTGGGACTTCATGGTCGGCGAGTGGGAGAACGACTCGGTCAGCTCCCGCTTCGCCGAGGAGGGTGCGCAGGAGGAGTACGTGCGCGGGCTCAAGGCGCTCACGAGCAAGCCCGTCGTCGGGGTCGGCCGGTTCACCTCGGCCGACACGATGGTGCGGATGGTGCGCGACGGCGTGCTCGACATGATCGGCTCGGCCCGGCCGTCGATCGCCGACCCCTTCCTGCCGAAGAAGATCGAGGAGGGGCGCTGGGACGACATCCGTGAGTGCATCGGCTGCAATATCTGCGTGACCGGGGACTCGACGGCGACGCCGATCCGCTGCACCCAGAACCCGAGCATGGGGGAGGAGTGGCGCCGCGGCTGGCATCCGGAGCGGATCCGGCCCAGGGAGTCCGACGCGAGCGTGCTCGTCGTCGGCGGCGGCCCGGCCGGGCTCGAGGCGGCGGTGATGCTGGGACGGCGCGGCTACGACGTCGTGCTGGCCGAGGCCGGCGACGATCTCGGCGGCCGCGTGGCGCTCGAGGCCCGCCTGCCGGGTCTGGCGGCGTGGATCCGGGTCGTCGACTACCGCCGCAGCCAGCTCGCCCGCCTGACCAACGTCGAGGTTGGCCTCGGCAGCCGGCTCGACGCGGCCGAGGCGGCCTCGTACGGCTTCGACCACATCGCGATCGCGACCGGCGCACGTTGGCGCGGCGACGGCGTCGGCCGCTGGCACACCCGCCCGCTCGACCTCGCCGCGGGCGTGCAGGTGCTGACGCCGGACGACCTGCTGCGGGGGACCCTGCCTGACGGCGAGCGCGTGCTCGTGTTCGACGACGACCACTACTTCATGGGCGGTGCGCTGGCCGAGGTGCTGCGGCGGGCCGGCCGTGAGGTCACGCTCGTGACGCCGGAGTCGCTCGCCTCGGCGTGGACGACGAACACGATGGAGCAGGGCCGCATCCAGGGCCGGCTGATCGAGCTCGGCGTCGAGGTGGTCGTGTCGCGGGCGCTCGTGCGGGCCGGAGACGGGCGGGCGGTGACCGCCTGCGTCTTCACCGACGCCGAGCGCGAGCACGCCTGCGACGCGGTCGTGCTCGTGACCGGGCGGCTGCCGAACGACGCGCTCGCCGGGGAGCTCGAGGCCGCCGGAACCGGCGCAGCCGTACGGCTGGTGGGCGACGCGATGAGCCCCGGGACGATCGCCGCGGCCGTCTGGGACGGCCGCCGCTACGCAGAGGAGCTGGACGCCCCGCCCTCCGACGACACGCTCCCGCCCTTCCGCCGCGAGGTGGTTCAGCTGGGGACTGTCCCCGCTCGGCGGGGACAGTCCCCGATTGCCGGCCGTTAGAGGTTGGGGATCACGTCGGAGGCGACGAGCTCGATCGTGCGCTCCTCGAGCTCGGGGTCCGGGTTGAAGATGCAGATCGAGTCGAGGCCGGCGTCGAGCCACCACCGGATCTTGGCGACCACCTCGTCCGGCGAGCCGGTGAGCGTGAGGTCCTCCAGCCACTCGTCCGGCATCTCCGCAGTGACGGCCTCCTCGCCGCCGCGCTCGATCAGGGCCGTGAGCTCGTCCGAGATCCCGTAGGCGTCGGTCATGGTGTTCACGCCGAACTCGGCCAGGAAGCCGCCCAGGATCGGCCGCAGCGCTTCGCGCGCCCGCGGGCCGTCGCGGTCGACGCAGGTGAGGGCGATCGTCGAGTACGCCATGGCATCCAGCGGCCGCCCGGCCCTGGCGAGGCCGCGCTCGACCCGCTCGCGGCCGAAGCGGAAGTACTCGACGCCCGCGGACGCGGCGAAGAGCGTCGTGTCGGCAAGCTCGCCTGCGAGCCGCAGCAGCATCGGCCCGCTCACGCCCATCGCGATCGGCACGTCCTCGGTCGCCGGATGGGTGATCGCGATCTCGTCGAGCGAGAAGTGGGTGCCCGCGAGGGTCACCGTCTCGCCGGCCAGCAGGCGCCGGATCGAGCCGACACTCTCGCGCAGCGCGGCCACGGGCTTGTCGGGCATGAAGCCCATCTGCCGCAGCCACTCGGGCAGGCCCAGGCCGATGCCGGGCCGGAAGCGGCCGGGGAACGCACGGCTGATCCCGGCGATCTCCATGGCCAGCACCGCCGGGTGGCGCACCATGCCGGAGACGATGCTCGTCCCCACCGGGACGGACTCGGTGGCCCCGAGGGCGATGGTCGTGCACACGAGCGCGGGCTCGTAGAAGTAGTCCTCGGGGATCATGAGGTGCGAGTAGCCGAGCTGCTCCAGCTGCTGGGCGCGTGCGCCGATCCGCTCGGGCGGCACCATGTCGCCCAGCGAGACGCCGATCGGGTGGGCGTAGCGGGGGGCGGGCATGGCCGGGCAGCCTACCGGCAGAGACGTGCGCTAGAGTGAGATCGATGACCTCGGCACCTCGCACCCGTTGGTCGTGGCCGCACTAGGGCGGCCGTAGCTTCTGCATGCGCGACGGGCCGCCTTCGAGCGGCCCGATCTGTCTCTGGGAGACATCCCGCTCGAGGGCGACCCTTCGCCCCGATCGAAGGAGACCACTCCCATGACACCCACACTCACCGCGGCTGAGCGCCGCAGCTCCGAGCTCGAGCGGAACGTCCTCGCCGACCCGGCGGCGTTCCGGATCCTGACCGGCGACCGGCCGACGGGGCCGCTCCATATCGGCCACTACTTCGGCACGCTCGAGAACCGCGTCCGCCTCCAGCGTCTCGGCGTCGAGCTGCTCGTCCTGATCGCCGACTACCAGACGATCACCGACCGCGACTCGCCGGCCCACCTCCCCGCCGATGTGGAAGGCCTGGTCGCCGACTACCTGGCCGCCGGCATCGACCCCGACCGCGCGGTCATCTTCACCCACAGCCAGGTCGCCGAGCTGAACCAGCTCGTGCTGCCGTTCCTGAGCCTGGTCAGCGTCTCGGAGCTGGGCCGAAACCCGACGGTGAAGGACGAGGTCGCGGCCGGCGGCGGCTCGACGTCGGCGCTGATGTTCACGTACCCGGTGCACCAGGCGGCGGACATCCTCTTCTGCCGCGCGAACCTCGTCCCGGTCGGCCGCGACCAGCTCCCGCACGTCGAGCTCGCCCGCACGATCGCCCGCCGGTTCAACGACCGCTACAGCCCCGACGCGCCCTACTTCCCCCAGCCGGACGCGCTGATGGGGACGGCCCCGCTCCTGCTCGGGCTGGACGGCCGCAAGATGGGCAAGAGCAGGGGAAACGCGATCGCGCTCGGCGCAACCGAGGACGAGACCGCGCGCCTGATCCGGGCGGCGAAGACCGACGGCGAGCGCCGGATCACCTACGAGCCCGGCCGGCGTCCGGAGGTGGCGAACCTGCTCCGGATCGCCGCGATCTGCCGTGGCGTGTCTGCCGAGGCGGTTGCCGCCGAGATCGGCGACCGTGGCGCGGCGGCGCTGAAGCTGCTCACCGCAGACGCGCTCAACGAGCGCCTGCGGCCGATCCGAGGGCGGCGCGCGGAGCTCGCCGGCGACCGCGGTCACCTGCGCGCCGTGCTCGCCCGGGGAAACGAGCGCGCCCGCGAGATCGCGACCGAGACGCTACGGGCGGTGAAGGAGCTGATGCATACGCGCTACTGACGCGTTCACGCTAGAGCTCGACGCTGCCGCTGACGCACGTGACGGTGCCGCCGGCCACCCAGACCGCCCCTGCGTCGTCGGCGGAGATGTGCACGCGTCCCGCTCGCCCCAGCGCCGTCCCCTGGGCGGCGACGTAGGGCGCCGCCGCCCGGCCGGTGCCGAGCAGCCACTCGGCGACGGAGGCGTTCAGGCTGCCGGTGACCGGGTCTTCGGTCGTCGCCCCGTCCTTGGGGAAGAACGCGCGCAGCTCGAAGGCCGCATCGGAGCCCTCCGGGTGGGGGCCGACCAGGCCGACGTCGTGGTCGACGACCCCTGGGCGCACCGCCAGGACGGCCTCGGCGGACTCGAGCAGGAGGGCGACCCAGCCCGGGCCGTTGTCCGCCCACTCGGCGGCGACGATCGCGTCCCGGTCGACGTTGATCGTCTCGGCGACATGGGCGAGCTCGTCCTCGTCCACCGGTCCCGAGCGGATGAGCGGCGGGGCGGCGAAGCCGAGCCCGTCCGGCGTGCGCCGGATCGAGACCAGGCCCGCCGCGCACTCCTGGACGATCTCCTCGCCGGACCGTGGGGCGCCGCCGGCCTCGAGCCAGGCATGGCAGGTGCCGAGCGTCGGGTGCCCGGCGAACGGCAGCTCGGCGACCGGCGTGAAGATCCGCACGCGGTAGTCCGCGGCCGCCTCGGCCGGGGGCAGCACGAAGGTCGTCTCGGACAGGTTCGTCCAGTGCGCGAAGCGCTGCATCTGCGCCTCTGAGAGCCCCTCGGCCGCGAGCACGACGGCGACGGGGTTGCCCCGGTACGGCTCGGTCGTGAAGACGTCGATCTGGCGGAACGGGCGCAGCACGCTGGCAGTCTGTCACGCGGCGCAGATCGCGGCGAAGGTGTCCAGCACGGGCTGCGTGCTCGTGCTGATGATCTCGCCGTCCCAGTCCTTCGAGCCGCCGACGATCGACTGCCTGATGACCGTGCTCGGGAGCGGCGTCGCCACCCGCACACCGCCGCCGATCACCGACGTCCCCGTCGGGCAGGAGGCGCCGCCGACGATCGCGACCGGGTTCGCCGACGGCATCGTCGTCCCGCTCGTGCGCACGATCTTGTAGCCGGCCGGCTTCTGCGCGCAGATCGCGAAGACGGTCAGCACCTCGTTCACACCGGTGCCGTTGTTCACGAACGCCGTGTACTTCGTCGAGCTGGCCGGAAACGCGCTCGTGACCGCCGCCAGGGCGGAGTCGGACGTCGAGAGGACGCCGCCGCTGAGGAGGACGGTCTTGGCCGGGCAGGTCGCCGTCGCGCTCGCCTGGGTGTGCTGCGGGTTCCCGATCTGGGAGAACGTCGTCGTGTAGCCCTTGGGCTGCTTGGCGCAGATCGCATCGATGCCGAACTGCTGGGTCGAGGAGCCGGTGTTGTTGACCCGAGCCCGCCAGGCGGCCGGCCCGTTGGGCGCCGAGGTATTGATGCTCTCCGTCGGCCCGCCGACGCCCTGGACCGCTGTGCCGCCGCCCCAGACGACGCTGCCCGCGGGGCAGGAGACCTGTCCGCCCGAGTCGAGCGAGCTGACCGGCGCCGGCATCAGCGGGCCGCGGACGATCTTGTAGCCGGGTGGCGCCGTGGGGGCCTTGGCGTCAGGTAAGGGCCGCGGGTGTGCGAGCGCCGCAGGAGCGATGACGAATCCGAGCGTCGCGACGGCCACGCCGGCGCGGAAGATGTCCAACATTTCGATCTCCTCTGGAGGGCGATGTGTTGGGCCGACTACGCAGCGGTGAGCGGTGTCGGTTTGCGCGACCGTGATTCCGGTCACAGTTGTCAGACATCTTGTTTCTACTGCTGGTGATGACGCGCGATCGCGGCGTCCAGCCGGAGCAGGTCGGCGTCCCCGACCTCGCCGAACGCGACGCCGAGATGGCCGCCGGCCTTGCGGACGAGCACGGCCAGACAGCGGACGGGGGGCTCGTCGCCGGGCAGGAAGAGCTCGATCTGCCACGGCCCTTCGCCGATCTCCGGGCGGTTCTCGAGCAGTGCGCCGCCGAGGCTGAGGTCGATCGTCGCCGTCTCGACCGGGCGGGCGGCGGCGTCGGCGGCCAGGAGGAGCGCCCGTACGCGCGCCCGCAGGTCGACGCGGGTGTTCGCCCGTCGCTCGGCGATCTCCACGAGCCGGGCGCCGGCCGCGGTCAGCGTGTCCTCGCTGTGCTCGGTGGCGGTGCGCTGGGAGACGAGCGTCTCCTCGATGCGGCGGGTCGCATCGCCGACGGCGGCGAGCGCGGTGCTGGTGGCCTCGATCGAGGCGGCGACCCCGGTGCTCTGGTCGGTGACTGCGCGGATGTGCTCGAGCACCCGTGCGGCCGCGGCGCCGGCGGTGTTCGCGAGCTCCCCCACCTCGTGGGCGACCACGGCGAAGCCGCGTCCGTGCTCGCCGGCCCGGGCCGCCTCGATGGCGGCGTTGAGCGCGAGCAGGCGCGTCTGGTCGGCGACGGCGGAGATCTCGCGGGTGATCACGGCGGCGGCGTCGGTGGTGCCGCGCAGCGCGAGGCTGCCCTCGACCGCCTCCGCGACCCGCGCGCGGGCGGCGTCTGCGGCCACGAGCGTCTCGCGGGCGCCGGCGCCGATCGAGTCGCTCGCGCCGGCGAGCACCTCGAGCGTTGCGTTGATCCGGTCGAGCGCCTCGCGGGCGGCGGCGGAGCTCGTGCGGCGGGCGTGGGCGGCCGCCTCGGCGCTCGCGTGCTGCGCCTCGGCCGCGTAGCGCGCCCGGGACTGGTCGGCCCGTGCGGCCGCGTCGGCCAGCGCGCGCTCGGTCTCGGCCTCGAGCTCGGCGTATGCGGCGCGGGCGGCATCGAGCTCGCCGGCCGTCGCGTCACGCTGGTTCAGGGCACTGTCCCGCTCGGCGACGGCCGCGGTACGCCGGTCGTTCACGGCCCGCAGCTCGGAGCCGAGCGCCCGCGTCCGCCGGACGCGGAGAGCGTGCTGGGCGACGATCGCCACTCCGAGGACGGCGACCGCGATCCGCGCGATCGCCGGCGTCCCGGCGGGGAGCGCGGCGCGGGCTGCGGGCAGCGCGACGACGCACGCGGCGGCAATCCACGTGAGCTCGTTCCGGATGAGCCGGACCACGGCTGGGCCTTCTGACACGGTGGGCATCCCCCGCGTAGTCGGCGCGGCGGCCCCACTGTTGAGCCCCGGTCTAGATGATTGATTCCACGCCGCTGTGATGTCCTGGGCGGCTGCGAACCGAGCAGCGCAAGGACGCAGGAAGCGTTCATATTGGCCGAAATATGGGCGCGACCGAGGACGAAGCGATGCGAGGGTTCGCAGCCGCAGCCCCACCAACGACCCAAACCCCCGCAGGCAGCCTGACGTCCAGGCGCGCGGGGGCGTGGAATCAACCATCTAAACCGCTGCTGGCCCCTCGACTGCTCCCTCGAGCGGGACGTCGACCGGCGCCGAGCGCGTCGCGGCACCCGCGGCGTAGCCGACCAGCCCGATCACCGCGATGACCGCGAGCGTCCCCAGCGTGAACACCTCGAACCGCAGCCGGGAGATGCCCCAGACGCTCTCGAAGTTGTACCCGGCGCCGACCGCGTTCTCGATCGTGTCCGGGAAGACGGCGATCCACGAACCGAGCACGATCCAGCCCAGGGTGACGAGGCCGCCGATCCAGGCTCCGGCGTTGCCGTACGGGATCCGGTAGGGCCGGGCCACGTCGGGGTGCGTGTAGCGGAGGCGGATCACGGCCGGGAAGATCAGCAGGTATGACAGCAGCCCGGTCGACGTCGCCATGTAGAGCACGACGACGAACGTGGTCGCGTTCGAGCCCGTGTTCAGGAACTCCGCCGCGAGCATGAATGCCGTCGAGACGACGCCCGAGAGCACGTTGACCCGCACCGGCGTCCCCAGGCGGGCGTTGAACACGCCGAACCAGCCGGCGAACGCGCCGTCGTACCCGGCGACGGCAAGCACCCGGTCGGAGCCGATGATCCAGGCCGCGCCGCCCGTCGCCAGGGCGAAGATGAACCCGATTGCCATCACCTCGAGCAGGAAGTGGTGGGCCGAGCCGTACACGGTGAAGGTGGTGTTCACGGCGTCGAGGAAGCCACCGATCCCGCTCACCTTGGCCGCGGGCAGCACCGCCACGATCCCGAAGATGGGGACGGCGTAGCAGAGCACGGTCACGACGCCCCCGCCGACCACGGCCCTGGGCACGTCGCGGCGCGGGTTCTGCATCTCCTCCGCGGCGCCGCTCTGGAGCTCGAACCCGACGTAGTTGAAGAGCAGCAGCGGCACGAGGCCGATGAAGACCGCGCTCGTCGGGCTGAAGTCACCCGCGCCGTAGCCGTGGATGCCGTGCTCGACGGCGTAGATGACCACGGTCAGCGAGAAGAAGGCGAGCACGACGACGCGCACGATCGCGCCGAGGTTGGGGATCCACTTGCCGTGGCGCAGTGCGACGATCGCCACGACCACCGTGATCCAGATGAAGAGCAGCTTGAACGCGTAGTCGCCGGCGGTCTTCGTCCCGATCGGGTGGATGTACGCCGACCAGGCCGCGGTCGAGACGAACGCCAGCGACCCTCCCACCCACAGCGGGTTCGAGATCCAGTAGAGCACCGACCCGAGCCCTGCGGCGAGACGGCCCCAGGCCAGCTTCATCCACTCGTACTGGCCGCCCTCCTGCGGGAACGCGGTACCGAGCTCCGCCATCACGAAGCCGTAGGGGATCAGGAAGAGCGCCCCGAGGACGACGACCCACGTGAATGTCTGCGCCCCGTAGCTCGCGACCTGGCCGAGCGTGTCGAGGCCGACGAGCGCGCAGATCAGGAAGAACGTCATGTCGATCCGGCGCAGGCTCTTGCGCAGCTTGCGCCGCTCGGAGACGGCGAGGCTCGTGGAGTGATCGATCGGTTCAGACGTCATCTCTGGCTCCTTTGTCCGCCCGTCATCCGTCCCACAGCTCGAGCGGGAGGGCGGTCAGCGTCTCCGCCCCGCCCTCGCCGATGAGGATCATCTGCTCGAGGATCACCGCGCCGACGTCCGGGACGGCGATCCCCGGCTCGATGCACATCACCATTCCCGGCTGGAGCTCCAGGTCGCCGTCGGCGAGCGCGTGGGGCATCTCGTGTTGCCCGGTGCCGGTGCCGTGCGGCATGAACGCGCCCCACCAGACATCGCCGAAACCGGCGGCGCGGACGGCCTCGTGCGCGGCCGCGTGCACGTCGGCGACGCGGGCGCCGGGACGGGCCGCTGCGGTCGCCGCGCGGACGCTCTCGGCCACCGCCTCGAGCATGCGCCGCTGGTCCGCGTCCGGCTCGCCGATCGCGACCGTCCGGCACATGTCGCCGTGGTAGCCCCCCACCCGGGCGCCGCAGTCGAGCACGGCCAGGTCGCCCCGGCGCATCGGCCGGTCTGAGGGGAAGAACGTCGCCAGGGCAGTGCGGGGGCCGGCGCCCATCACGGTCGCAAACGCGATCTCGGCTCCGGCCCGGCGGATCGCGTGCTCGGCCGCCGCGACGACGATGTGCTCGCTGCCGCCGTCGCGGATCTGGTCGACGCCCGCGCGCATGCCGAGGTCGGTGGCCCGGGCCGCCGCGCGCAGCAGTGCGACCTCGGGTCCGGACTTCACCAGGCGGAGTGCGGCGACCATGGCGGTCACCCCCTCGAACGCCACGCCCTGGCATCCACCGGCCAGGGCGACGAAGACGGGGGCGGGGAACACCTCCATCCCGCTCAGGCCAACGCGGTCGCCTTGCCCGGCGTGCTCGCGCACGAGCCGCACGAGGGTCGCGCCTGGGTCGGGGTCGTACAGGATGTCGCCGGCGCGCGCCTCGGCGAGCGCACGCTCGAGATCCCAGCCGGCATTCGTGACGAGCGTCGTTGGCCCCTCCGCCGGCACGAACAGGAACGAGAGCTCCTCGTCGGTGCAGTACCAGCGCGCCAGGTAGCGCAGGTCGGCCGGCCAGAAGTCGCGGTGGGCGCCGAAGCAGATGACGGCGCGCAGGCCGCGGGGAGCCGCCTCCGCCTGGAGCCGCTGCACGCGCTGGTCGATCTCGTCGTCGGCGATCGCGGGAAGGTCGATCAGCGCGGGCTCGACCACGCCGTCACACGCCCTCGCGGTCGGGCGGCGCGACGGGCTCGGGATCCTCCTCGCGCAGCTCCCATTCCCACCCGGTCTTGGCGATCTCGAGCACCATCGAGGTCTCGACGCCCGTGATCCCGGCGACCGTCTGCAGCTCGGACTCGAGGAAGTCGAGCATCTCGGCCTGCGACAGGAACACCGCCTCGCAGATCACGTCGTAGACGCCGGCGCAGGCGGTCGCGTAGCGCACGGCGTGGAACTGGGCCAGAGCCTGGGCGATCGCGCGGGCGGCGCCGGGCAGGCAGCGCACGCCGATCCAGACGTTCAGGCGGTAGCCGATGGTGTCCGGCTCGACGACGGGGACGACCTGGAGCGTGCCCGCGTCGATGAGCTTCTGCATGCGGTTGCGGGCCGTGCCCTCGCTCACCTGCAGCCGCCCTGCCAGCTCGGAGTAGCTCATCCGGCCGTCGAGCTTGAGGCAGGAGATCAGCCGGCGATCAACCGTATCCAGGGCCATATCGGCAACAATCCTACCGAATGCCTCCGGAATCATCAAGGATGTCACCAGAATCCTGCGGTTTCCGTACCTCGAGCTCCCGGAGCGTCGTCTCGAGCCGGCGCACGCGGCCGGCCATGTCGGCGAGCAGGGCGCGCGCGATCTCCGGCCGCCGGTCGACCATCTCGAGGAACTCCCGCCGGGGCAGCCTGACCGCGACGATGTCGCTCTGCGCCAGGACGCTCGCCGAGCGGGGCGAGCCGTCGAGCAGGCCGAGCTCGCCGCAGAAGTCTCCCGGCCGGAGGTGCGTGGTCGCGGCCGGCCCGGTCACGCTCGCCTGGCCGTCCAGGATGATGTAGAAGGCCTCCGCGCTGAATCCCTCGCGGACGACGTGGTGCCCGGCCGGGACGTGGGCGATCGTCGACGCGCCGGCGATCCGGCGCAGGTCGCGCTTGCCCAGGCCGGCGAAGAGCGGGACGCTGCCGAGCGCCGCGAGGATCTGCGACTCGTCGACGGTCGCCTCCCGGGACACAACGTCACTTTTACCACAAGCCCGCCGGCAAGGCCGAACGAGGTACCGTTGTCCCACCATGGTCACGGCAGAGGAGATCGCGGGGATCGTCGTGTTCGCAGGGCTGAGCGAGGCCGATCGCGAGCGGCTCTCGCGGGCCGCGGCCGACATCAGTCTCGCCGCCGGCGAGTACGCCGCCTACGAGGGCGGCGAGCGGGCGCTGTTCGGGCTGCTCGAGGGCCGGATCGAGGCGGTCAAGCAGGTCGACGGCATCGGCCGCGTCGTCGGCGAGCGGGCCCCGGGCGACATCTTCGGCGAGGTCCCGGTCACGCTGGGGACGACCTTCCCGGTCGGGTTCCGGGCGGCCGAGCCCTCCCGGGTGATGCGGCTCGACCCCGACGACTACTACGCCGTGGTCGCCGGCGCGCCGGACGTCGGCCGCGAGGTCGGCAAGCTGGCGAGCCACCGCATCTCCGGGGGACGCGGCCTCCAGGGCATCTCCGCCGAGCCGTCCGCGCCCCGGGCCCTCGTGGTCGGCGCGCGCTGGGATCCCGCCTGCACCGAGCTGCGCCACTTCCTGCACCGAAACCAGGTGACGTTCAAGTGGCTGCGGCCGGACGCCTCCGACATCGGCGAGGAGTGGGACGGCCCGGTGCCGGCGCCCGAGGACTGCCCACTCCTGCGGGTCGTCGACGGCAAGACGGTGGTGCGGCCGCAGCTGCGCCGCGTCGCCGAGCTGCTCGGGCTCTCCACCGAGCCGGAGGCCGCCGAGTACGACACCGTGATTGTCGGTGCCGGGCCGGCGGGCCTGGCCGCGGCGGTGTACGGCGCGTCCGAGGGCCTGCGGACGATCGTGATCGAGCGGGAGGCGCCGGGCGGCCAGGCGGGCACCTCGTCGCGGATCGAGAACTACCTCGGCTTCCCCTCGGGCGTGTCCGGCGACGAGCTCGCCAGCCGGGCGCTGCAGCAGGCCCGCCGGCTGGGCGCCGAGATCCTCGTCACGCGGACGATCACGCGCATCGACGCCGCCACCCGCCAGGTGCACCTCGACGGCGGCGACGTGCTGCGGGCGCGCACGATCATCCTCGCCTGCGGCGTCACGTGGCGCCGGCTCGACATCGACGGCGCCGATCGCCTGGCGGGGAAGGGTGTCGCCTACGGCGCGGCCCGCAGCGAGGCGCCGGCCAGCCACGGGTTCGACGTGCAGATCGTCGGCGCCGGCAACTCCGCCGGCCAGGCGGCGCTCTACTTCGCCAGCCACGCTCGGTCGGTGACGATCCTCTGCCGCAGCGCCGGGCCGGAGCGGACGATGTCGCAGTACCTCCTCGACCAGATCGCGGCCCGGGCCAACATCGAGGTTCTCACGCACAGCGAGGTCGCCCGCGTCGAGGGTGACGGGTCGCTCGAGGCGATCGTCGTCCGAAACTCGCAGACCGGCGCGGAGACGCGGCTCGCCTCGGGCGGGCTCTTCATCCTGATCGGCGCCGACGCCGAGACCGGCTGGCTGCCGCCCGAGATCGCGCGCGACCGGCGCGGCTTCGTCCTCACCGGCGCCGACCTGGCCGCCACCGAGCGCTGGGAGGTGGAGCGCGACCCGTACCTGCTCGAGACGAGCGTGCCCGGCATCTTTGCCTGCGGCGACGTCCGCCTCGGCCCGGTGAAGCGCGTGGCGGCGGCCGTCGGCGAGGGCAGCATGGCGATCGCCTTCGTCCACCAGTACCTGCGCGAGGCTGACGACCGTGCCGGCGTGGTTGCCGGCTGATCTACGCTGAGCCCATGCTCGTCGTGATCGCGCAATACCGGACAAACGCCGGCAAGGGCGACGAGGTCGCGGCCGCGCTCGCCCTGCACGGTCCCGAGGCGGCGGCCGAGCCGGGATGCCGGGCGTTTCTGGTCAACCGCTCGCAGGAGGACGGCGACCGCTTCGTCCTCTACGAGCAGTACGACGACGAGGCCTCGTTCCAGGCCCACCGCGAGACCTCGCACTTCAAGACGTACATCGAGGGCCGGGTGGTGCCGCTCCTCGCCGAGCGCTCGTGGGAGCGCTTCTCGATCGTCGAGTAGCCGGCCGGGTGTCGGCGCGGCCGTCCCCGGGTACGGAGAGGGCGATGCCGAAGGTGCGAATGCAGATCACCGGCCGGGCGATCGGGGCCTCGGACGAGGAGGCGGGCTTTGCCGAGCTCGTCCGGGTCAAGGTCGGCGCCGTGACGGATCGCGCCTTTCCCAAGGTCCGGGTCGGCGCGGAGGACGTGGTCACGATCGAGGTCGTGGTCGACCGCAACCTCCAGTCGGACGTCGGCGAGGCGATCGAGCCGCTGCTCGCCGATCCGGAGATTCGAAGCGCCGTGCTCGACGACGACGCCGACGACTAGGAGGGCTTCGTCGTCATCGCCCAGATCGCGAAGACGTAGAGGGCGATCAGGACGAGCGAGAGGCTCGCGCCGACCTTCGCCAGCTTGCCGAGCCCGGAGTCCGGGGCGCGACGGACGGCGATGTTGGCGACGATGGTGGCGACGAGGAGCAGGACGCCGCCGCCGTCCGCGGCGATGAACCCGTCGCCGAGCCAGGCAGCATTCGAGTTCTCGAGCCCTTCGCGCGAGGCGACCCATTCCGCCGCGATGCGCATGACGAAGAACGACGGGATGGCGGCGTAGAGCAGCGTCCTCGCGCCGAAGCGCTTCAGCTGGGCGCCCGAAGCGTCGTCGCCGGCGCGCCAGCCCTGCAGGAGCGCCACGGCGGCGACGGTCACCGAGGCGACGAGCGCCATCGCCCCGCCGACGTGCAGCAGGAGCGGCAGGTTCCAGCTGTCCGGGCGGATGAGCAGGACGGTCACGACGCCCCCGGCTTGTAGATCATGTCGATCAGGATCACGAGCAGCGTGACCACGAGGGCGAGGTTCATTATGAGCGTCGCCGGATTCGGGCTCGCTTCGGAGGACGCCACCCGCCGGTAGTCGACCGAGATCCGCCCGCCGATCCCCGAGCCGATCACCCACAGGACGATGGCGGCGATGATCCAGCCGTCAGTCAGCGAGTACTGCGAGTCGTGCAGCGCGAGCCAGACGCCAAAGACGATGGCCAGCAGCCCGCCGACGGGCCAGAGCACGCCCGCGACGGGCGCGAGGCGCAGGGCGGACGCCGAGTGGCGGTCACTGCGCAGGGCGAGGGCGATGGCGAGGAAGAGGCCCGCCGCCGTCACCATCGTGAACGCCGCCGTCACGTGCAGGAAGAGCAGGGTCGAGTAGCCCATCCGCCGATACCGTACATGACGCCGCCGCGGGTACGGATGCCAGGATCTGGAACTGCTTGTTGGCGCGCTACGCGGCGCGCCGCTTGGCGCGGTAGAGCGACTGGTCGGCAGCCGCGATCGCGGCGTCGATCGACCCCTCGCCCGTGGTCGAGTGGACGGCGACGCCGACCCGGGCGCCCCGGATCGGATCGAGGGCCGCGGTGATTCGCCCGGCCGTCTCGGGCGTCGTCAGGCCCAGGAACTCGTCACCGCCGAAGCGCGCGACGAACCCGTCGTCGCCGAGGAGTCGGCTCATGTCCTGCCCGGTGCGGATGATCGCCGCATCGCCTGCGTCGTGCCCGTCGCGGTCGTTGATTCGCTTCAGCCCGTCGACGTCGCAGGTGACGACCCCGATCGCGGCCACGGTCAGGCTGCGCCGGCGCACCTCCTCGAAGAAGGCCCGGCGGTTGGGGAGGCCCGTCAGCGGATCGGTGAGCGCGACGCGGCGCAGGCGGGTCGCGAAGTGCCCGACCAGGCTGGCGATGAAGAGGTAGGTGGCCGCGCGCAGGACGACGGAGACCAGACCGCCGGTGGCGGAGTTGGGCGCAACCGTCAGCACCCACACGGCCTGCATCGCCATGACGGCGCCGACGACACCCACGGCGATGCGCGCGCCGAACCAGAGCGCGACGATCGCGATCGGCCACAGGTAGAGGGTGGCGATGCCATAGGTCTGCGAGGTCGGTACCGAGAACTGGACGGCCGCGACCATGCCGACGAGCACGGCGACGACGGCGGCGACCGCCGGTGGAGAGTCAACTGTGCGAAGGCCTCCGGGCATTTGTGCCGGTAGTCGTCCGCCGGGCGGCGCTGTCCATCCCCCGAACGCGCCAGATGGGCATGCCCCGTGGGGATGTTCGCGGGGCGTAAGGATTCCGTGCCGGTCCCGTTTCCGCGCGCGGACGGCCTCTAGGGTGCAGGCCAGGCAGGAGGGAGAGGGAACCGAGCGCGCTCCCGCGCGCTCGGCATCGTGAGCGCATCCCGGCAGGGCCGTCTGCGGCCGCCGCCTGGCTGCGCCCGCGGCGCTCCCGAACGACGAAGGGAGAAATACGTATGAACAGACCACTCGCGGTGGCGCTTGTCGTCCTCGCGACGCTGGCGCTCGCGGCCGGCGCGCAGGCAAGCACCAAGAACGCCATCCAGCCCGGGCGGACGTTCTTCAACACCGTGCCCTCCGGGCATCACCCGACGAAGACGCTCGTGCTGCACAACGGCACGGGCACGTCCCAGCCGCTGGACGAGATGGACATCAAGGGCGGCCACGGCCACGCGTTCAACGTGGCCGGCGGCACATGCCTGCGCCACTCGACGGGCGGCGCCGCACCGGTGCCGATCGCCCGCCTCGCGGCCGGGGCGCACTGCACGATCGTCGTGCGGGTGAAGACGACGGTGCCCGGGTGGTGGCGGAGCGTGCTCGCCGTCGGCCACGGCACCCCGTCGCCGTGGACGGCCGGGCTCGAGGCCCACGTCGTCGCCAACACGGCGTAGCTCCGGGCGCTTTTCGTGTGGGCCTGGGCGGTCGGGGTCCGACCGCCCAGGCCCGTCGTGTGTCTAGTGGTGGTGCCTGCGCGCGGCGGCCGCGAAGAACGCGGGGCCGCGAGGCGTCCCGACACCGGTCTCGTCGTCGTACCCACGCGTGTCGTGCAGCGTGGAGCTCTGGACGTCGATGGTCTGGAGCCGGAACAGCTTGCCCTGCGCCGCGTTCAGGAAGTTCGCGAAGTCGGTGCGCGCCTGGGCGACCGGCGAGTGCGGGGCAACGATGTCATGCAGGGCACGGGTGCCCAGCAGGTGGTAGTACAGCGGGTTGATGAACCCGAGCTTGTGGTGCGCCCGCTGGTTGGCGACCGCCACCACTCCGGCCAGGAGCGGCGACGACAGGCTCGTGCCGCCGATCCGGTACTGATCCCAGAACGTCCCGTGCGGGAACACCTGGGTCTCGCCGACCTCGAAGCCCGTGTTCGGGTCGCCCGGCATCGAGATGTCGGGCACGGCACGCATGGGCGTGCTGCCGTAGAACTTCGAGATGCTCGCGGGCACCTTGCCGACCTGGTAGAACGGCTGCGCGTAGAGCTGGCTCGTGCCGCCGCCACCGCCCGAGTTGTAGTCGCCGGGGGGCGTGGGATCCCACGCGCCGTCGGTCAGCGTCGAGTACGCGGTCTGCCAGCCGTACTCGTTCAGCCACTGGCCGTGACGGCCGATCAGGACGCTGGTGCCGCCGACGCCGGTGACGAACGGGACGTCGGCCGGGAACTCGACGGTCTTCGCCGAGAGGTCGGTGCCGCCGGCGGTGTGGTCGCCGTCGTCTCCGGAGGAGAAGTTGACGGTGATGCCCGTCAGCGCCGCCTCGAGGGAGAACTGGTTGTAGAAGTCCACGTACGCCTGACCGAGCAGGGTGATGTCGTCGGTGCCGTCGGTCCAGGAGTTCGTGATGACGTCCGCGACATGGTTGTCGATCGTGGCCGCCCAGGCGTTGTCCAGGCCGCTCAGGCAGTCGGACGCGCCGACGAAGACGACCTTCGCGCCGGGAGCCATGGCGTGCACGGCCTCGACATCGAGGGTCTCCTCGCCGTACCAGCCCTGCGCCCCGCACAGGTTCACCTGGTCGAAGCCGTTCGGGCCCGGGATGATCTGGCGGAACTGGCCGTGCCGGAACTTCGGCTGGTGGTGCACCCGGTTGTAGATCTGGGCGTCCTTCAGGATCGTCGGCGCCGCATAGGCGTCGGTGATCGCGACTGTCGTGCCGCGCCCGTCGATGCCGTGGGCGATCAGGCCCGACTCGCCGTAGGCGGCCTGGTACTGCTGCGGCCCATAGCCGCAGATCACGTAGGGCTGGTGGTGCCCGTAGGCGCGCGGCTTGTCATTCGCCGTCTTCTGGCCGTAGTAGCGCGAGCACGGCTGCACGCCGTAGCGGGCGCCCGGGGGCGGCCCCGGCTCGGTGGCGGCGGGCTGCTTCAGGGCCGAGCCCTGGTCGATGCCGATGATGCCGGCGACGGCGCCTGTCACGGCCGCCGGCGTGGCGGCCGGGAGCGAGAGCGGCGTCGCGTTCGAGCGCAGCGTCGCACCCCTGTAGCGGTACTCGTGCAGGCTCGTCCCGAACGTCCGCTCGACCTGGGCGGCCGTGCCGCTCGCCTCGACGTACATGCCGCTGCGGAACGTCTTCGTGACGGCGAAGCCCTGCGCGCGCAGCCACCGCTGCACGGCGACGACCTGGGAGTGCGCCGGGGCGTAGCGGGCGTTGAACTGGGCATTCGTGAGCCACCTGCCGTACGCCGCGCTCGCCGGCTCCGAAACCGCCTGCAGCGTCCGCACGGCGCCGGCCTGGTTTCGCATGTGCAGGAGCACGCCGAAGGCGACCTGCTGCCGCTTTGGCGTCGCGCTGACCGCGTTGGCATGGCTCACCCAGCGCGGAGCGCTGCCGGCGATGAGGTGCCGGGAAGGCGACGACGCAGTCGCGGGCCCGGCCAGGATCGCCGTCGCCAGGACGGCCGCCCCGGCGAGCAGCACCCGCCGTCTGCCATGGAATCCGGTACTCAAGTCCTACCCCCTCGATTCGTGGCAGCGCTCCGGAGAGCGCCAAACGGCTGGAGTATCCCCCGTGGATACAGAACTCGTCAAGTTGCTGGTAGCAGCTGGCTGCGGCCGAGCGCCGTCTACCATGACGGGATGGTGCGGGAGGCCCCGATGGAGAAGCGGCCGGGCGGCCTCAAGCCGTCGGCCGACGGCTGGTTCGTCGTGAACGCCCGCGAGGCGGAGTGGCTCCACAACGACAAGTTCGGCGCGGGCGTCACGTTCGAGGGGACGCCGGACTTCCCCCAGCTCGGCGTCAACATCCAGGTGCTGTGGCCCGGCCAGCCCAACGGCTATTACCACGCCGAGGAGGCCCAGGAGGACTTCCTGGTGCTGAGCGGCGAGTGCCTGCTGCTGATCGAGGGCGAGGAGCGCCGGCTGCGCGCATGGGACTTCGTGCACTGCCCGCCCGGGACGGAGCACATCCTCGTCGGCGCCGGCGACGGCCCGTGCGCGTTCCTGGGCGTCGGTGCTCGGTCACCTCAGGGCGGCATCGTGTACACGGTCTCCGACCTGGCCCTGCGCTACGGCGCCGGCGTTACCGAGCGGACGACCATGCCCAAGGACGCCTACGCGGGCGTGCCGGAGACCGCGGACGGTCCCTACCGTGGTGGGTTGCCCGGCGACGCCTGAGGGCATCCCGCCCCGTCCGTGTGCCGCCGTCATGGCTCGAGCCGGCCAATCGCCTGGCAGACGTCGATGTGGAACGCCGTGGCGTAGCCGAGGTCGTCGACGTGGATGCGCTCGTCGCGGCCGTGCATCCCGGCGGCCAGCACCTCAGTCGGCGTGTGCCTGATCGGCCAGATGCCGTAGGCGACCGTCCCGAACGCCTCGCGCAGGTAGTGGGAGTCGGTGAACCCGTTGCAGATCATCGGCAGGAGCGTCGCGCCCGGGTCGTTCCGCGCGAACCACTCGCTGCAGGCGGCCGCGAGTGGCGTCTCGAAGGGCGAGACGGATCCGCCGGTGAGCGGCTCCGGGAACGCGATCTCGTAAGCGATGTCGTCGCCGAGCGCCGCGGCGAGCTCTGCACGTAGCTCGTCGATCGGGGCGCCGGCGACCGGGCGGCAGTCGCACTCAACGCTTGCGCGTGCCGGCATCACGTTCAACGCCGTTGAGCCCTGCAGGCGGGTCGGCGCGATCGTGGTCGCGTAGAGCGGCAGGAGCAGGTCGCGGAGCATGGGATGCAGCTCGACTGCGCGCGCAAGCCGCTCGTCGAGGGTGCCCGACTCGCCCGCGAGGACGGCGAGGGCTGCTGCGGTTGTGGGCGTCGTGCGCCGCGGCGGGTCGTACGCCGCGAGGCGGTCGATCAGGCGCGCGAGGAGCGGGACAGCGTTCGCGCCCGCGTGGGGAAGCGACGACGGCCCCGCCGCGCCGAGGGCGGTGACGACGGCCGCGCAGGCGCCCTTCTCGCCCACCGTGATCGGGACGACGGTGCGCCCGTCACCGAGCTCGAGCCGCTCCGCCGACCCCTCGTTCAGCGCGTAGTCGGTGGCGATGTCGGGTCGGGCCTCGACGAGCCAGCGCAGACCGACGGCCTCGGTGCCATCCTCCTCGTCGGCCTCGGCGATCAGCACGAGGTCGCCGTTCCCGCGCACTCCCGCACGGGCGAGCACGGCCATCGCAACGGCCCGCGTCGCGAGCTCGTTCTTCATGTCCGCCGCCCCGCGGCCCCAGATGTAGCCGGCGTCGTCCACATGGCCGGCGAACGGCGGGTGTGTCCATCCGTCCGGATCCTCTGCCGGGACGACGTCGGTGTGTCCGAGGAGCGCGAGCGACGGGCCGGTGCCGCGACCGCGGATCCGTGCGACCAGGTTGGCGCGCGCGGGGCTGCGGGCGATGAGCTCGCAGTCGACCCCGTGCCCTTCGAGGTACCGCGCCAGGAGCGCTGCGGCGGGCGTCTCCCCGCCCGGCGGGTTGCTCGTGTCGACGCGCAGCAGCTCGCGCAGCAGCGCGGTCGCCTCGTCGCGGAGCTCGCGTTGGGACGGCACGTGCACCGGCGCAGAATGTCACGTCACCCGCGCCGCATCGACCGCGGATGGTCGATACTCCGGCCATGAATGGGCGGGTGACGCGCGTCTCGATCGCTCCCGTGAAATCGCTCGGGCTGACCCATCTCGAGTCTGTCGAGCTGGGCCGAAGCGGTGTCGTCGGTGACCGCCGGTTCTGGATGGTCAACGACCAGGGGCGCCTCGTGAACGGCAAGATGTGCTCCCAGCTGATGCAGGTGCGTTCGGCATGGGACGAGACGACGCGGCGGCTGGTGTTGTCTTTTCCCGATGGGCTCGAGCTCGCCGGCACGGTTGAGCTCGGCGAGCGCGTTCCCGCGACGCTCTACGGAGACGCCCACGCGTCCCGGACGGTGCTCGGCCCGTGGCAGGAGGCGCTGTCCCGCTTCGCGGGATTCCCGGTGACGCTGCTCTGGTCCGAGCAGGGTGCCGTCGACCGTGGCGCGGGTGGCGGCGGCTGGGTCTCGCTCGTCTCGCGCGCGTCGCTCGATCGGCTGGGGAAGGAGGTCGGCGATCGGCCGGTGGACGGCCGCCGCTTCCGCATGCTGTTCGAGATCGACGGTGTCGGCCCGCACGAGGAGGACAGCTGGATCGGCGCCGCCGTCCGCATCGGTGCCGCCGTCGTGCGGCCGCTGGGGGATGTCGGCCGCTGCGTGGTGACGAAGTGCGATCCGGACACCGGGAAGCCCGACCTGGACACGCTCGGTGCGCTGGCCCGCTACCGGCGCGATGGACAGACCGAACCGCTGCCGTTCGGCGTCTACGGAGAGGTCGTCGAGCCCGGCCGCGTGAGCGTCGGCGATCCGGTCGGCGTCTAGCCGATCCGCGTAGCCGCGGCCGTTCGACGGACGCTCGGGCCGACTCGTTGATTGGTTCAGTCGACCGGTCCCATTGCCTTCTTGTCCATTTGCGTGGATAACGGAGTGAGTGTGGTCGGCGGGGCACTCGTCGGTCGAATGCGTTCGGTTGCAAAGGGAGGGCATGTGAGACGGTTAGGCAAGAGGCGTGTCGCGATTGCCGCTGCGCTCGCGGTGGCAGGTGCGATGATGGTTGCCCCGGCAGCGGAGGCGGCGGTTGTACAGCAGCGGCCGCTGGTCGGGTACCAGCCCAACAACACGGTTCGCGACATGGTCGTTGTCGGGAACACGGCGTACATCGGTGGCAGCTTCACCGCGCTCACCTCCGCGACTGGGGGTACAACGGTCACGCGGAATCACGTCGCAGCCATCGACATGACCACGGGCAATGTTCTGCCGTGGAACCCGAATGTGACCGGCACCGTCTACTCGATCCTCCCCAGCGGCAGCAACGTGTACCTGGGCGGCTCGTTCACGGCGGTGGGCGGTGCGACGCACAAGAACATCGCCCTCGTGAACAACACGACCGGCGCGGTCGTCCCGACCTTCGCCAACACGTCGCGGCCCAACAAGGCCGTGCGCGCCATGGTGATCGCGAACGGCAACCTGTACCTCGGCGGTGCGTTCACGAGCCCTCGGGCCTACATGGCCGAGGTGAACGCCACCACCAACGCGTACATCCCGACGTGGCAGCCGGTCGTTGACGCCGAAGTGCGGGCGCTCGCGACCGACAGCAGTCAGACCCGGATCGTCGAGGGCGGCTTCCAGCAGTGCCCCGTCGGATCCGGCTGCGACGGCCGCATCGGCATCGGCGCCGTGACCACGACGGACGGCTCGTTCGTGCCGTTCGCCTACCACGGCCCGCCGACGTTCATCCCGCCCCCGGGCTTCCCGTATCGCCCGTTCCAGGTGATCGGGTTCGCGCAGGACGGCGACACGCTGTACGCAGCGGGTACCGGCAACGGCGGAACGGCGCTCAGCTTGAACATGGACGACGGAACGCTCAACTGGCAGGAGGGCTTCAACGGCAACGTCGTCGGCGTGGGTGTGACCGACGGTGTCGTCTACGCAGGCGGTCACTACAGCACCTACTGCGGGCCCGTGCCCGGGAACAACTTCTTCTGCGACGGTCGCCCGGGCTCGGCAAGCCGGGACAAGCTGGCCGCGTTCGATGAGGTCACCGGTGCGCTGCAGCCGTGGAACCCCGCGGTCAACACCGCCCTGGGCATCGAGGCCCTCGGCGCAGACAGCGGTCGCGTCGCGGTCGGTGGCGAGTTCACCAGGATCGCCGGCGTGAACGTCTCCCACTTCGCACGGTTCACCGAGTAGCCGTAGGGAGCACTGACAGTGCCCCGTCCCCGAAAGGGGGCGGGGCACGTGTGCGTTAATCGGCTATGCCGTTACGCGGATCGCGACGTCGTATCTCGTCACGGACGCGCGGCTCCCCGGCGTGTCGCCGGCCGGCATCGCGTTGAGGGCGGCGTCGCCCTTGCGGTAGTCCTCCTCGTTGGCGAAGAACAGGATGGCAAGCGAGGACTGCGCGTCCGGATCGTGGAGGAGCATGATCTCGGTCGCCGGCACCTCGTCCGGTCGGCCCTGCTCACCGATCTGCTGCCGCAGATCCTCGATCCGCTGCCGCGTGACTCCGTCGAATGCGACGACTCGGGCAATTGCCATGGCAAACCCTTTCTCGGTCGGGGCGCACAACCGTACACCGGCTGCCAGGATCAGGCGCGCCCGGGATCCAGAACGCGGGACGCGAACGCCTCGATGCCCTCGATCAACGATCGGTATCGGAGGGAGTCGAGCAGGTCGAACGAGTGCTGCGCGCCGGGCAGCTCGATCCACACGACCGGCTGTCGAGAGACTTCGTGCAACCGTTCGGCGAGCGCCGACGCCCCCCGCGGGGGCACGAGCGTGTCCTGCGAGCCGTGGGCGATCAGGAACGGCGGCGCCCCGGGGTGGACGAAGTCAGACGGTGAGGATCGAAGGCCTGCGCTCCTGCTGGTCACCGGGCCGTAGTAGCCGTACATCCCGACACAGGCGGCGACGGACGTGTCGGCATTCTCGAAGCCCGGCTGGAACGCCGGGTCGTTCGGCGTGAGGGCCGCCGTCGCGGCCAGATGCGCCCCGGCCGAGCTTCCCGCGATGAACACCCGCTCCGGATCTCCCCCGTAGTCGTCGGCGTGCGCCCGCGCCCACGCGATGACGCGCTTCGCGTCGACCAGGAAGTCCGGAAAGGTGGCCGCGGGCCGGAGCCGGTAGTTCGCGCTGATGCACACCCATCCGCGACGGGCGAAGTGCAGCATCAGGGGGCGCGCCTCAAAGCTCTTCCGGCCGCTCGTGAAGCCGCCGCCGTGGAAATGGATCAGGATCGGGCCGCCGCCCGGTGAGCCGCCGCCCGGTGAGCCGCCGCCGCGGCGGTAGACGTCCAGGGTGTTCAGCCTCCCGGCGTCGCCGTAGGAGAGATTCGAGATGCGCTGCACGCCGCGGTGCGAGAGCGGCAGAGGGGCGTACAGGACTCGCGACCACTGCGTTGCGGCCGGCGGCATCTCCAGGGCAGCGGCGACGACGGCCGGTGCCCGCAGGCTGCGCCGGACGAGCACCACCGCAATGACCGGCGTGACGGCGCCGATTGCGACGGCCACCCATGACCCCGGCGTGCCGATGTCGCCCTGGGCGAAGGCGAGCAGCGTCGCCGCGAGCACCCAGTAGAACGCAAGGAGCGGCCACTCGTTGATGACGCAGGTCACGATCCAGCTGAGCCGTCCGAGCCTGCCCGACCGTGCCAGCGGCTTCAGCGCCAGGAGCACCGGTATGGCCGCGACCACCACCGTCCACAGGTAGCCGATGGGCATCTCGAGACCGTACCCGGCTCCCGTGGGCGTGAACCGCCGGGATGGGTGAGGGCGTAGGGTGCTGCGATGACATTCGATCTCGTCGTCCGCGGCGGTCGCGTCGTAACGGCGCACGAGGACTATCTCGCCGACATCGCGGTGCACGGGGGCACGATCGCCGCGATCGGCTCGGGCTTACGTGGGGCCCGCGAGATCGACGCGGCGGGCAAGCTGGTGATCCCGGGCGCGATTGACGGGCACGTGCACATGCGCACCGAGCGGCCCACCTCGGTCTACGACGACGACTGGGACACCGGCACGATCGCCGCCGCCTTCGGCGGCGTGACCACGATCATCGACCAGGCGCAGGTCGAGCCGGGCACGACGTTGACGGACGGGGTCGATCGCAGGCTCGCCGAGGCCGAAGGTAAGCCGGTGATCGACTACGGCCTGCACGTCAACCTGCGTGAGGCGAACATCGAACGCGTGTCGGAATTCGAGGGGCTCGCGGCGCGCGGGATGCCGAGCTTCAAGTTCTACATGACGTATGACACCTACAAGGTGCCGGACGACGTGCTGTTTGCCGGCATGCAGGAGATCGCACGGCTCGGCGGCCTCGCGATCGTGCATGCCGAGAACGACGTCATGATCGCCGAGCTGATGCGTCAGAACACGGCCGCCGGCCGCACCGGCCCGCGAGCCAACGCCGCGGCGCGGCCGCCGGAGCTCGAGGGCGAGGCGGTGCACCGATGCCTGGCGATGGCGCATGTTGCCGGGGCTCGTACGCTGATCTTTCATGTGACCGCAGCCGAGGCCGTCCGCGAGCTCGCGGCGGCGAGGGATCGCGGGCAGGTCGCGTTCGGCGAGGCCGTCCTGCCGTACCTGATGCTGACCATTGATGCCGTGGACGAACCGGTAAGCGGTACCGCACTCGACATCGGTCCGCCGCTGCGCGAGGAGGCGCACCGCCGCTCCCTCTGGGACGGTCTCGCGCGGGGCGTGCTCGACATCATCTCGACCGACCATGGGCCTCGCCGCCTGATCCGCGCCGCGAACGGAACGGTCACGACGCCGCCGGGCACGTCGGGCGTGGAGGTGCGGCTGCCGCTGGCGTACACGTTCGGGGTGCGCGCCGGCCACCTCTCGCTGCAGCGCTGGGTCGACGTCTGCTGCACGCGGCCCGCGGGGATCTTCGGCCTGAGCCGCAAGGGCCGTATCCTGCCCGGCTACGACGCCGATCTCGTCGTGTTCGATCCCGAGCATCGCGTGACCCTCTCGCATACGAACCTGCACTCGAACATCGACCACTCAACCTATGAGGGCGTTCCGGTCGTGGGCTACCCGGTCGTGACCATCGGCCGCGGTGAGGTGCTGGTCGAGAACGGCGAGCTGCAGGTTGCACCGGGTCGGGGACGCTTCGTCGAGCGACGCTACTAGCCGGCACACACGCCCGCGGCGCTACCTGGCCTGATGCCCTATCGAGGCTTCTGCCAGACGGAGACGTGGCTCGTGCTCTCGGCGGTGAACGGGCTGCGCGTCCAGTCGCTCCAGCGGTCGCGCAGCGACATCCCGGCCAGGCGCGCCATCAGGTCGAGCTCCGACGGCCACACGTAGCGGAACGGCACCGACATCGCGTCGAAGCTCCCGTCATCGGTGCGCCAGTAGTGGTGCGAGACCATGCCCTGCCGCACGACGTCGTACTCGTCGAAGCCGAGCCGGTCGGGCCTGACGGTGAATGGGACGGCGGTCTGACCGGGCGGGAGCCGCCGCAGGTCGGGGACGCCGACCTCGATCACGAAGTGCCCGCCCGCGGCGAGGTGCGTGGCGACGTTCTGGAAGCACGCGACCTGTGCGTCCTGCGACGTCAGATTGTTGATCGTGTTGTAGACGAGATACGCAACGGTGAACGTTCCGTCGACGTGCGTCGCGGCGAAGTCGCCGAGCGTCACCCCGATCGACTCTCCGCCGGGCTTCGCTCGCAGCCGGGCGACCATCGCCTCGGACAGGTCGATGCCGTGCACGCGGACGCCGCGCTCGGACAGGGGCAGTGCGATCCGGCCGGTGCCGATACCGAGCTCGAGGGCGGCGCCTTCACCCGCGAGCTCGGCGAGCACGTCCACCACCGGCGTGATCGCGGACGCGTCGAACATGCGGTCGGAGGGATCGTCGTAGCGCGCGGCGACGTCCTCTCCGAAGTAGTTTTCGGGCATGGCAGCACTCTAGGCGCCGCTCGCACGCTGACGGTGCCGATGAGTTCTCGCCCGACCCGCGGTCCCATGGAGCACGACCCCCGATCAAGGAGGAGATGCCGATGGCCACCGGCTCCCGGATCCCGGTCTTCGATCTCGAGGACATGCAGTTCAGCCCCACCGCCTGGCTCTTCGAGGGAGGGCCACGTGCAGGTGCCGGCGTGTCCATGTTCATCGTTCGCACCCCGCCGGGCAAGGGCGTGGATCTGCATACACATCCCTACCACGAGACGTTCGTTCTCCTCGAGGGACAGGGACGCTGGACCGCGGGCGAGGAGGTCGTCGAGCTACGGCCGAACCAGGTGCTTGTCGTGCCGCCGCAGACGCCGCACGGATTCCGCAACACCGGCGACGGCCCGCTCCTGCTTGTGTCGGTTCACGAAGCGGGAGCCCTCGACCAGACGTTCCTCGGGCGCGAGCCGGCGTAGTGGACTACGCGAAGTTCATCAAGAAGCTCGAGCTACCCGCCGGATTCGTTGCGCCCACCCGGCTGATCCGCGAGGACATCGTGGCACACGCGCTCACGCGCACCGACCTCCACGACGACGTCCGCGGCATCAACGCCAGCATCGACCTGATCCAGGCCACGCGCGGAGGCGGCTGGCCGACCGAGCCGGTGACCGAGGATTTCAACTTCGTCGACCTTGTCTGGCACGAGCTCGAGTTCCGGGAGGCAGCCTCCTTCGCGTACGCCGTGTACGACCGGGCGGGCACCTATCTCGGCTGCTGCTACCTGTATCCGATGGGACGGCGCACCGAGCTCACCGAGTCACTGCTCGAGCACGACGTCGACGTCAGCTGGTGGGTGACTCCCGACGCGTATGCGCGCGGCGACTACCAGAAGCTCTACCGGGCGTTGCGTCACTGGGTCTCGGCGGAGTTCCCGTTCCACGCGCCCTACTACTCGAACGCCGAGATTCCATCCGACTAGGCAAGAGTGGTCTGAACACGACACGGTGCGGCTGGCACATCACCGGCTTCGCCCGCGCACCAAAGTGATCCGCGTAGGAGCCATCGCTACAGACCCGCCGGCATATGCCTCCGGCTTGGAGGCTGGTTGTCGATCGGCGGCCGGATTCTGATGCGAGCGTCGACGCAGACGCTCGCGGTGAGGCGCAGCAAGGAGACGGACAGCTTCTCGGATTCGCCGTGTTGGCCGACGTCGGCAAGTATCCGAAGGAGTTCCGGCAGGCCGTCGAGGCCGGGTGCCAGGCGGCGACCGGGTAGCCCTGCAGCGTCGCCGGACTACCCCTGCGGGAGCTTCTTGGCGCCGCGCTTGACGACCGGGTTCGACGGTGGCGGCACCACCGGCCCGATGTCGCCGTCCGGCGCCCGGTCGAGGTCGACGATCACCGGCGCGTGGTCGCTCGGCCCGCGGCCCTTGCGCGCCTGACGGTCGACCCACGCAGCCTGGACGCGGGCGGCGACGGGATCGCCGGCGAGGATCAGGTCGATGCGCATGCCGAGGTCCTGGTGGAACATCCCCGCCCGGTAGTCCCAGTAGCTGAACACGCGCTCGGTCGGCCACCTGTCGCGGACGACGTCGTGCAGTCCGACCGCCAGGAGCTCCGCCAGCGCCTCCCGCTCTCGCGGCGTGACGTGGGTCTGGCCGATGTAGGCGTCCGGATCGAACACATCGGCGTCGGTGGGGGCGATGTTCATATCGCCGCACACGACTGAGGCGTCGGGCGCGGCGGCGACCACGTCCCGGAGCGCCGACAACCACGCGAGCTTGTACTCGTAGTGATCCGAGTCCGGCTGGCGGCCGTTCGGCACGTAGACCGAATGCACGCGGATGCCGTCGCACGTGGCGGCCACGGCGCGCGCCTCGGGGTGTGGGAACCCGGGCGCGTCTGCAAGCCCGGTCGTCACGTCGTCCAGACCCACCCGCGACAGGATCGCGACCCCGTTCCACGCAACCTCGCCGTGGGCAGCGATCTGATACCCGCGAGTCGCAAGCTCGTCGCCCAGCAGCTCAGCGAGGGCGTCGTCGGCAAGCTTGGTCTCCTGGAGGCAGAGGACGTCCGGTTGCCGCTCGTCCACCCACGGCATGAGCCGGGGCATGCGCTGCTTCAGGGAGTTGACATTCCAGGTCGCGATGCGCACCGCCCACACCGTACCGAAGCTCGCAGCCCGGCACGGTCAGAACGTGCCGGCGTCCGGGCCGGCACAGGCCGCATCAGCCCGCGCCACGCCCCAGGCCGAGACGGTCGAGAACGCGGCGGCGCACCGGATGCGGGAGTCCGCCGTGCACCCTCGGACTGACCAGGAACTGCGCAAGGCCGGCCGTGGACTCGTCGTCGAGCGCGACCACGCATCTGACCCGGCCATCGGCGCCGTAGATGCTCACCCGCGTGTGCGGCGGGCCGTCGATCGGATCGAAGTAGCGGGATACGCGAAGCCCCCGCCCGGACGCCGCGACGTCCGGATGCGGTGGAAAGAGGGCGACGACCTTCCGTCGCTGCGGGGATGCACACCACGGGCAGAACCGATGCTCCGGATCGACTGGCTGACCACAGTTCCTGCAAGCCACGTGGCTGTGTCCTTGATCGCCTGCAACTCAAACCTACTCCTCGATCGCCTGCAACGCCAACCTGCGGCCCGCCGTTATTGGGCTCGCCTCTCGCTACGCGCCCCTGACGAGGTCGTACGTGAGGAAGGCGAGGCTGTCACCGACCGTCCGGGCGTGGGCCAGACGCAGGGGCTTCCTGACGCCGGTCTCGCCGAAGAGGCGCTCGCCGGCCCCGAGCACGACGGGGTAGATCATCAGCCGCAACTCGTCGACGAGGTCGTGCTCCATCAGCGTGTGCACGAGTTGGATGCTGGCGTAGACGACGATCTCACCATCGATCTCCTGCTTGAGCTTTGAGACCTCGCGCACCATGTCGCCCCTCAGGACCGTCGAGTTGGCCCACCTCGGATGTTCGAGGGTGGAGGACACGACGTATTTGGGGAGGCTGTTCAACCTGTCTGCCCACTCGCCGCGCCGGGATGACCACCGAGAGCCGAACCACTCGTCGCTCCGACGGCCGAGCAGCAGAGCCGTTGCACCCAGCGCCTCCTCCAGCTCGACCGTGGCCCAGTCGGCGCGATCCCTGTCTCCAACCTGGCCGAACCAGCCGCCGAGCCGAAACCCCTCCTCGCCGGTCGGGTCCTGGACGACCCCGTCCAGCGACACGTTCTCGCTGATAACGATTCTGCCCATGTTGCTTCTCCCTCCGTTGGACTCTGTGCAACAGAGATCCGGGTCGGCCCCGCAATCCACCGCTCCTGTCGGTTATCACTACTCGCGATGAGCCGCCACGCAAACGCGGCCGACTCGGCTTCGGCGCAGGTCGCGGTCGTGCGCGACAACCCGGCGGCGCGCCTGGCGCTGATCGCACGGGTGTTCCGCGGACCGACCGGCCATGCACCGCGGCACCTCCCGTACCGACGGGCGGCGTTGTCCTTCATGCGCTGGCAGGTGCGGCGCGGCGTGCTCAATCCGCTCGACGGGTCGCCGCCCGGCAGCGCGTGGTGGCGGGCGGTCAACGAGCGACTGCTGCGCGACGGCTGCGAGACGGTCGCGCTTCTTGGTGGATCGGCCGGCGAGCCGTCATCGCAGGCCGTGCGGCTCTGGCTCGAGTTCGGCGCAACGCCGTCGGGGCGCAACTGGTACCGGGCACACAACGCGAGCATCGTGGGCGGATACGTGGAGCACCGCAGCCTCGCCGAATCAGAGGGGCCGGCAGAGCGGTTCTTCATGAACGTCGTTCTGCTCCGTGTGCTCTACGCGCATTCGCTTGCCGCGGCACCGCGCATGGCGCTGGGAAGGCTCGCGCCGCTCGGCCGCCTGTTCGGCGACCCCCGGCTCGGGATGGCCGGCGTCTTCCTCTCGCTTCGCCGCGTGCTCCCAGACCGCTATCCGCTCGAGCTCGACGTCGATCGCTATGCCGCCGATGAGCAACGTCTCGGCCGGCTGCTCGACTACGCGGTGATCGCGCCGCGGCTGCAATCGCTGTATGAGTGGTCAGCCGAGGAGCTCGTGGCGCCACGCCTGCTCGAGCTGGTGCATCACGGCAACCCCGTCTACGCGTGGCCTTTCGAGCGGCGAGATGTCTGGCAGGCGCCGAACATGCCGGCCACAGCCCGGGTGCTCGAGCACCTGACACGCCCTCGCTGAGGCCGCCGACGACCCAACAGTCTTAGGGACGGTTTATCCGGCGCGTACGGAAATCTCAGGTTCGCCTCCTACTGTGGTCGCGCATACATGCTCGCCGCCGGTCGGCGGGCGGTGCGATCCAAGGAGTTCAGCTCTCATGAGTACACCCACCCAGACCCCCATCGCCGCGGCTCGGCGCGAGCACACGAGCGCGGACCCGCTTCGTAGCTATCTCTTCCTGCTCGCGCCGCGCATGCCTTCGCGGGGCGGCGCGGTGGTCATCCACTACGTCCTCGAGGAGTCGCCGGAGCGGGCGATCCAGGTGTGCGACCAGTCATGTCCTGACCATCGCATCATCGCGCTTCGCGACGTAACCGACCGTGCGACTGCGGCCTAATCGTGACGTCTCAACCTGACAGAGGAGAAGCAGTGGAGCTTGGCGATACTGAACGACCGCGGGGCATGCACCCGCTCCGGCGCCTCCACGCCCGCATCGTCCTGGTGGCGCTCGTCGCGATCGTCATCGCGGCCATCGCCGCCGGCATCGCCCTCGCCTCGACACGCCCGGCGCCAATCGGTACCGGCGTCGTCGTCATCGACACGAACCTCGCCTACCAGGGTGGGCGGGCAGCGGGCACCGGCATGGTGCTGACGTCGTCGGGCGAGGTGCTGACGAACAACCACGTCATTCGCGGTGCGACGGCGATCAAGGTCGTCGTGCCCACCACCGGCCGGAGCTTTACCGCCAAGGTTGTCGGCTACGACGCATCCGATGACGTCGCCGTCCTGCAGGCCAGCGGCGCCTCGAATCTGAAGACGATTCCCCGGGCGACTCGGGGACGCTCAACGTCGGCCAGGCCGTGACGGCGCTCGGGAACGCCGGCGGCACCGGCTCGGTCCACTCCGCGTCCGGCACCGTGACCGGGATCGACCGCGCCGATCACCGTCAGCGACGACCAGGGCGGGAGTGAGAGCCTGACGGGCATGATCGAGACGAACGCTTCCGTGCAGCCCGGCGATTCCGGCGGACCGCTTGTGAACGCGTCCGGCCAGGCGGTCGGGATGGACACGGCCGCGTCCGTCGGGGACGGGGTCGAGCAAGCGGCGCCCAGCGACGGGTACGCAATCCCCATCAACAAGGCGATGTCGATCGCCCTGCAGATCCTGCGCGGCGATGCATCGGCCACGATCCATATCGGCGACACCGCCTTCCTCGGCGTCGAGGTCGAAGCGAACAGCTACGGCGGCTCGGGTGCGGTTATCACGTCGGTCGTGCCCGGCAGCCCCGCAGACGCGGCGGGCCTCACCCCCGGCGACCTGATCACATCGGTCGGCGGGCGCACGGTCTCGTCGCCGACAGGGCTCACCACGATCGTCGCGAGTCAGAATCCCGGTGCGTCCATCTCCGCCACCTATGTCGATCAGGAAGGGATGACGCAGACGGCGAACCTCGCGCTCGCGAGCGGGCCGCCGCGCTAGGAGACACCCGCTCCTCGTTCCAGTCGTTGCAAGCTCACGGCGGATGGCGTAGAGTCGCCTCCTCGATCTCTTGCAGGGAGGGAGCGATGCGACGGACTCCGTGGGGGCTGGCCCTACTCGGCGTGGCCGTGGCGCTGGTGGCAGCCGGCCCGGCGGGGGCGCGTTCGTCGAACGGCCAGATCGCGTTCTCGACAGGGTTCGTGCTCCCGTACGGAGATCGCGACGTCGGCTCCCAGGTGTTCGTCGTCAACCCGAACGGCACGGGCACGCGGCAGTTGACGCACGTCGCCGGCGGGCACGACGCTGCCGACCCCGCCTGGTCGCCGGACGGTCGCCGGATTGCGTACCAGAGCAACCCAACCGGCGAGTACGACCTGTGGGTGATGAACCGGGACGGGAGCGGGCAGCATCGCATCCTGCGCGATGCCGGATGGGACGATGAGCAACCGAGCTGGTCGCCCAATGGGGGCCGGCTCGTCTTCTCGCGATGCTCGCCGCTGTTCGCGTGCGACATCGCCATCGTCAACGCCGACGGCTCCGGGATGCACATCGTCGTCGCCGGGCATCGAGTCCACACATCGCCCAGCTTCTCGCCGGACGGCCGCTGGATTCTGTTCGGGTCTGATCGGGGCGGGTTGCTCAGCGCGGTCTGGAAGGTGCGGGCGTCGGGGATCGGCGCCATCCGGCTCACGCCGCCGCGGCTCGAGGCGTTCGCTCCTGCCTGGTCGCCCGATGGATCCCGGATCGTATTCACGAGCGATTGTTGCCTGCCGTTCAGCGAGGTTTACGTGATGCACGCTGACGGGACTCACATCACCCGGCTCACGCATGCGGCGCCGGGACACCAGAACGGCTTCGCGCGGTTCTCGCCCGACGGACGGCGGATCGTCTTCATGAGCGATCGCGCGTTCTCCGACATGTGCTGCAACGACCTGTACACGATGCGGGCGGATGGGTCAGGCACTCGCCGTGTCACCCACGTCGGTGCGTCGGGCGAACTCGCCGATTGGGGGAGGGCGCCATGAACCGTCGCCGAGTCACTGCGCTTCTGGCTTGTGTAACAGCCGCGATCGGCATCGCGGGGAGCACGGCGGCGCACGCGACCCTCCCGGGACACAACGGCCGGATCGCCTTCTGGGACTTCACCACCGGCCAGATCTACACGGTGGCGCCGGATGGCTCGGGGTTGCGCCAGCTCACTGATGTCGACTCCGCCCACGCGGCGACCGGGCCCCAGTGGTCTCCAGACGGACGCCGCATCATCTTCACCCTGGTGCGATCCAATACCCCGGACGACGGCGCCCGCATCTGGATCATGCACGCCGACGGCACGCACGCCCACCAACTGTCACACGATCAAGTTGGGTTCCGGAACTACACCGGCGCGTTCACACCGGACGGGCGACGGATCGTGTTCGCCCGCTGCCAGCCCGACGACGGTGTGTGCGCGATCTGGGAGATGCGTGCCGACGGCTCACACATGCACGCGATCACCCCGTTCCGGGTCGGACGAAACGAGGCTGTCGACTTCAAGCCGTCCGTGTCCGCACAGGGCGCCATCGTGTTCACGCGGTTCTTCTGGCGCGGCATCGCCTCGCAGGACTGGGTGATCCCGCCTGGCGGCGGGCCGGGCCGGCCGGTGACGCCGGTGCGGCTCGAAGCGGGAGCGGCGGACTGGGCGCCGTCCGGGCGAACGATCGATTTCGGCAGCAACTCGCAACGGTTCAATAGCTCGCTGTACCAGGTCCGCGCCGATCGCACACACCTGCGCAGGCTGACGACCAGGCGCTACCCGCACAACGACTTCGCGCCCACACACTCGCCCGACGGAAACCGCATCGCCTTCATCTCCGACCGTCGCTACCCCGACCTGTGCTGCAACGACCTGTTCGTTGCCGATACCGACGGGACGCACGTCCACCGCATCCCGACCGGCCAGTTGAGCGGGATCCTCGAGCCCGCATGGGGCCCGAGCGCGGGCGGCGCGGGATCGTTGCCAGCCCTCGCCCACTCGATCGCTGGACCGCGCCGTTCGCCGACCCGCCTGCCCGCCCTGTGCCGTCTCGAGAGGATTCCGCGACCGTCCTGCTGACCGGGGAGCAGAATACGGTCTTACGTGTCTACGACCACCCACAATTCGCACGGAACCGTGTTTGTGGACGGAGTCGCGAGGTTTCCCATCGCCCTGTCGCCACCGCCGCCACTAGGAGGGCGCACGCCCGCAGGCGTCGACGCGCTGGACGAGGTGGTGGGCGCCGGGATCAACTTCCTGCGGATCGGACCACGTCATGGCGTGTGGACCGACGACGCGATCGCAGACGCCGGGAACTGGAACGCTGCGGCCGCGGCCCGGGGCATCCACACCTGGATCGCGCTCGGCGAGCTCGCCCACGCGCAGCCAGACACCCCGGAGGACGCGCAGCTGCAGCAGGTCGTGACGGCCCTCAAAGATAGCCCCGGCTTCGGAATCTGGAAGGGTCAGGATGAGCCGTTCCAGACAGGCCGGACGGCGGCGTCGCTCAAGCACGCCTTTGACGCAACGAGCGCGATCGATCCCGACCACCTGTTCGTCATCATCGAGGCTCCGCGCGGCACGGCGGCGGACCTTGCCCCGTACAGCGCCGTGTGCAGCGGCCACGGCGTGGACATCTACCCCGTGCGGTTCGGCAACGCCAACCCCGACCTGAGCCGGGTGGGCAGATGGACGCGAACGCTCCGGAGCATCACTCCCAGCCGGGCGGTGTTCACCACTCTGCAGATCTGCTTCAGCGGCAGCGACGACCCCGCCGGCAGCGGGGCGTTCGTACTGCCGACCCATAGGCAGGCACGCTACATGGCGTACGACGCGATCATCAACGGCGCCCGCGGGCTCATCTTCTTCGGAGGGGCCAACCCCCACTGCCTGCACCCGGCCGACGCGACCCTGGGATGGAACTGGACGTTCTGGAACGACGTGCTCAAGCGCCTCGTGGCCGAGATCGGCGCGGCACGGGCGGCTCCACCCGGCACTCCTCGTGCCGGAGACCGGGCCCCGACTACGCACCGACGACCCGGCCACCGAGATATGCAGCCGCCGGGTCGGCGATTCCGACATCTGGGTGATCACCGCCCGCAGCGGCCCCGGGACGCGAGACGTCACGATCACCGGACTCCCCGAGACGATCACCCAGGGCAGGCATTACCGCAGCAACCGGCCAGTCACGGTTCGGCGCGGGGCGTTCACCGACTCCTTCTCCCGATGGGACGCCCACGTCTACCACTTCCGCGAATAGCGCGGGGGAATGTGCGCGCCGGACGACCGCGGTCAGACGTCGTCCAGCACGGGTCTGGTGGCCCTCGCGACCTTCTCGCCGCTCCGTGGTGGCAGGTCGATCTTCGTGCGCGAGAGGTATGCCACGAGCGCGGCGATTGCGATCGCGCCGCCGACGGCCACCGTGCCGCGGCCCAGCCCGACGCCGCCCAGGTGTGGTGGTAGCCCCAGCCAGTCGGCAAACGACGCGCCGAGCGGCCTGGTCACGATGTAGGCGAACCAGAACGCCACGACCGGGTTCCAGCCGAATCTGAAGTAGCCCACGGCCGGAATCGCGATGACGGCCGTGAACATCACACCCGAGGCGAACCAGCCCAGACCGAGCGTCTTCGCGGTCAGATCGCCGGCCGCCGTGCCCAGCGCGAACGTTGCCATCACGGTCGACCAGTAGTACAGCTCGCGCCGAGGGGTGAAGATGCTGTGAATCGAGAGCGTTCCCTCGCTGCGGTACCAGGCACGGAAGACGATCGCGAGGATGACCGCGAAGAACGGCGTCGACACGGCGTAGGGAATGTGCAGGCCAACGTGGAGAACGTCGGCCGCCATCGTCCCGAACACTGCGACCATCACGACCGCGAACCAGTACGCCCAGGCGACGTAGCGGCCCTGCGCGAACTGGATCTTCAGCGCCACTCCGAGGCCGATCGCGCCCAGGATGACCGCCAGGGGCGGCGCCATCACATGCACGAGGTAATCCGAGGTCGCCTCGCCCATGCCGGTCGACAGCACCTTGATCACCCAGAAGAGGGCGATGATCTGCGGCACCCGACTCACCAGCCGCTCCTGAGTCGACGGACGGGGCTCGAGGAGTGGCCGAGACATCCCGCCGGACGCTAGCCATGCCGGATTTGGTGCGCTTTGGACCGGCTGGACGAGAACCCTCGAGTACGATCTGCGGTGCGAGCCGGCGACATCCTTCCCAGTCATGAGGGGCTGACGCGTGAGCAGCGCAATTGATCGTGACGCCGATATCCGTGCCCGGCTCCAGCAGCACTGGGAGGCCTCCGAACGCGGGGACCTCGACGCTGAGCACGCGATCTACGCTGCAGATGCGATCCTGGACTACCCGCAGTCCGGCGAGCGCTTCCGGGGCCGGTCAAGGATCCAGGCGCAACGCGGCGGGAATCCGGCCGAACGCCACTTCACCATCAGGCGGATCCTGGGCGGCGGCGACCTTTGGGTGAGCGAGGTTGTGATCACCTATGACGGCGTGCCCACATATTCCCTGAGCATCATGGGGATCACCGACGGTCTGGTCACGCACGAGACCCAGTACTTCGCCGACCCCTTCCCCGCAGCTCCTCGGCGCGCTGCGATCGCCGAGCCGATTCCGGGCCGCGACGAATGAGCCGATGCATCTGTCGGGTCGATGGACGACATCGACCGGCGTGAACCGGCAGACCTACCAGTCGCCGGTCGGGCTGCCCACACGCCTCATGACAACCGCGTGGCTGAGCCATAAGCCCGCGGAAGGCGGTTCGCCGTGAACAGGCGATCTGGGCGTGTCCGCCGTGGTACGGCTAGTGTGTCGTTGGGGGGTGGTGATGCGGCACTGGATCTGTCCCAACTGTCAGACGCGGGCGATTGATGAGGATGGGTTGGAGGGTCTCTCGTCGCAGCGGCTGGGGTGTAGTCATTGCGGCTTCGGCTACATGTTCGAGATCTTGGAGGATTTCTTCCCACCGGCGTTGGCGGGATTTCTGACGTGCGACCGGGAGGGCCGGATTCTCTCGGTCGGCAAGGGCGTGTTTGAGCTGACGGGCTTCGCCGAGCACGATCTGATCGGACGACACGTGTCCCAGGCACTCCAGCTGGCCGGCTTCGAGGACGGGCGCGATCCGGTGGCGTTCGCGCGGGAATGGGGTGTGCGCGAGCTCGACCTGCACCTGACGATCCACAACCACGCCGGCATGACCAAACAGGTCCGCGCCGACGTCTTTCCCGGCTATGAAGATGACGGCGACGTCATGATCTCGCTGGCGCCCCGCCACCAAGGCGACTGACCCCTCCGCCCGGCCGTTCCGCGCTATCCGGCCTCGGGTGCCGTCTCTGCGGACGGGGAGCGGGCGGCTTGCCGAGCCTCCGCCTCGGGCGTGGCGCTCGTGTGAAGCCCGGGGACGACCTTCTGCTCGGCTGTGCTCATCATCACCCTCGCCCACCGCTCGCTGAACCCGGCGGTGAAGGCCACGACGACGTAGAAGTAGATGGCCTTGTCGTCGGCCGGGACAGAGACGGCCACAAGCTCACTGCGGAGCGCGAAGTAGGCGGCCAGCGCGAAGATCGCACCCGTCAGCGGCCTGATCGCCCCGAGCCATCGGACCGACTTGCGCCCGACCTCGAAGTCGATCGAAAAGGCATCCGGCCGTGGTGACGCCATCCGGGAGAGGACACTCACGATCGCTCCGACAGAGCCTGCCGCACAGACGGCGACGAACCCCTCCACACCCGAGTCGTGCACGCCGAGGCCGGTGAACACGAGAGCCAGGCCAACCGCGAGAGCGGCGAGCACCACGCAGAGGAGCGCGCCGCGGATCATGCCGCGGACGTAGACGATGCGGGCCGCCTGCGCGCCGGCCCGGCGGTAGTACGCAGAGACCGCGCCGAGCTCGGCCCGCTGTCGGCGAACCAGCGCCGTGCGCTCGCGTGCACCCGGCGGCCGGTCGGCGTAGTCCGCGGCGGCCAGCAGATGCCCGGCGCACGCCAGGAGGAGCTGAAGGGCGATGACCTCGCTTGTGCCGCGCAGGATCTCGGAGATCCTGATGGCGAGCGAGTCGCAGTCTTGGAGAACGTCTGCGACCTCCGGGTGTCCGGTCGGTCGCCCAGTGGGTCGCGGAATGGAAATGCATCTCGCTCTCCCTCGACCGGCCCGCGCGGCTCTTGCGCGTGATCGCGACCGCCGAGGCCTCGTACCGGCACCAGTACGCATTCACGATCTTGCCGTGATGCGACTCGAAGGCTCGCAGCACCTCCCGGTACTCGGCCTCGGAAGGCACGTGAAGCGTCTCGCTCGCATGGAGGTCGCACTGCCAGCGGTGGTGCGCCCACACAAGCTCAGGAAAGGAGTGCCCGAAGTGGGTCTTCGCTCCGGACACGACATCCGAGTCCGGTCGTCGCCCATTGTCAGCCCGCCGTATAGCTGTTGCCCGCATACCGACCCCACCTGGAATGTGCCCTAAGTCACAATCCTAGCCGTCGTGGCTCGCGGTTGTCAAACCACCGCGGGGCGTGTGCAAACGGGCGGCTCAGCGCACCCAGAGCTGATCGAGCAGCACGCCGTACTCCGGGTTGTAGACGTAGTCGCCGACCCGCTTGGAGACGAAGTCGACGGAGCGCAGCGTGTAGAGCGGCACCGCCGGAGCCTGGTCGACGATCGCGCGGTCAACCGCGGCCCAGGCCGTGCCCGCGGCCGCGGCGCTCGGCTCGGCGCCCGCCTTCGCCGCCAGCCGGTCGATCTGGGCGTTGCAGAAGCCCGAGACGTTGGCGCCGCTTCCGTTCAGCGCTCCACAGCTGAACAGCGGCAGGACGAAGTCGGACGCGGCGGTGAAGTCCTGCAGCCAGCCGAGCTGGTAGCGCGGCGAACTGGACGTGAGGATCGATCGACGCTCCGAACGCGTCGCCCTTGATCAGCACGTGGCCGCGGTATCCCAGCTGATCGACGACTGAGGCGACGTAGCGAGCGGTGCGCAGGCCGGGCGAGTCGCCCGCCTGGACGAGCAGGTTCACGGTCGCGCCACGGGTTCCCGACGCCGCCGCCAGCTGCCGGGCCTTGGTCAGATCGACGCCGTTCCACAGCGCCGCGTCGCGCCCCTTGGTGTAGGGGCAGTACGGCCGGTACCCCTGGAAGGTCGGCGGCAGCACCTGGCAGGTGGGCTGCGCCAGCAGCTCGCCGCCGGTGATCGCGACGATCTTGCGGCGATCGAGTGCGAACGAGATCGCCCGCCGCGCCAGCAGATCGTTGAACGGTGGACGGCGCGTGTTCAGCATCAGGTAGGAGACGCCCCCGAACGGCGTCGAGTGCAGCTGACCGGCGGCCGTGATCGCCAGCCGCTGGATCTCGGTCGGACTGAGGTTGTTGACCCAGTCCGAGCGGCCGTTCTGGACGTCCGCGAGTGCCGTCTGCAGCTGCTTGGGGTCGGCGCCGTCAACGATCTGGGCGACGATGCGGTCCGGGTAGCCGGCCGGCTGGGCATCGGGCGAGTAGGCGCGGAACATCGGGTTTCGCTCCAGCACCAGCCGCCGGTTGGGAGCAAACGACTGCACGCGGTAGGGCCCGGTGCCGGGGATCACCGGCTCGCTGATCGCGCCCGAACCAGCGGGCGGCCCGGACGGAACCGGGGCGCCGGTCGGCAGCACCGAGGCCGTGGGGAGCGAGAGCTTGTAGAGGAAGTCGGGATCGGGCTTGGTCAGGTTGAACGTCACGCTACCGGTGGCATCGTCGGTCTGGATGCCGCTCGAGAGGTCGCACGCACCCGGCTTGGTGACGCATTGCGGTGCGCCCTTGATCGCGGCGTAGAAGGCCGGCAGGTTGCGGCCGTTCAGCTTCAGCATGCGCTCGAACGAGGCCCGCACGTCGGCGGCCCGAACCGGCGTCCCGTCCGAGTAGCGGATGCCCGGCTCGCAGCTCGAAGCGATACACCCGGCCGCCCTGCGTGGGCACCGGCAGCTGGCGGGCGAGATCGGGCACGAGCGTCGCGCCGCCTGCGCCTCCCACCTTACGGTACGCGACCAGCCCGTCGTACATCGTCGTCAGTAGCCGCCACTCGTTGGGCTCGAAAACGAAGGCCGGGTCGAGGCATCCGCAGCGAGACATCGGCGTGCTGATCGTCAGCGTGCCGCCGCGGTGGGCGGTTGCCTGCGGCAGCGCCGTCACCCACAGTGGCCCGCTCGATCCAGCGGTCAGCGCGGTCGGGCTGCTGCCCACCTCGATCGACCCCGCCACTCGGCCGCTGGCCGGGTCGAGCCGATACACCCTGCCCGCCTGGGGGCTGGCCGCCCAGACGCTGTCCCCGGCGACCGCGATGCTGGCGATCCCGCTCGCCACGTGCGAGACGGCCGTGACCGCCCCGGACGAGGGGTCGATGCGGGTGACGGTACCGTCGAGCGCGTTTGCGACCCAGACAGCGCCCTTGCCGAAAACGATGCCGGTGGCGCCGTTTCCGACCGGGATCGTTCGCACCACGTTAGGCCCGTCGGCGCTGATCTGGGTCACCGTCGCGGTGTCGCCGCTGGCCACCCAGACCGATCCGCCGCCGATCGCGATCCCGTCCGGACGCCCGGCGACCTGGAGCAGGTCGGTCTGTCCACCGCCGGGACTCACTCTCGACACGGTGCCGTCGAGCGTGTTCGCCACCCACACCGCGCCGTATCCGGTCGCGATCGACGCGGGACCGTTTCCGACCGCGATCTCGCTGCCCACGACTTTGTTGGCGCCCGGGCTGATCCGCTCCACCGCGCGGTTGGAGAAGTCACTCACCCAGACAAGGCCAAAGCCGGTCGCCACTCCCGCATGGGATGCCGTTGACCGGGATCGCAACGCGGCCCCCTCCCGGCTGCACGCGCGAGACGGTGTCGTCGAGCGTGTCTGCGACCCACGTCGCGCCCTCGCCGACCGCGATCGACTGCGGCCCGTTGCCGACGGCGGTCTGGCTGACGAGCTTCCCACTGGCCGGGTCGATCGCACCGAGGCTGTTGGCGCCGATGTGAGGCGCGGCTGACGCGCCGCCGCCGCTCACCTCGACGGCCACCACGGCGGCAACCACGAGCACGACGAGCGTCGCGACGGCCGCCAGCACATACCTGCGAGCACGGCCAGGTGCGGCGCCGCTCGGCGCCTCCGGCATCTCGAGTGGGAACTCGACCTGGAAGACGCGCACCGGCTGCTCGAGGCCTTTGAAGCTCCGCCGTCCACGATCGAGATACGTGAGCTCGTCGACGCGACGAGACAGGTGCGTGAGGCTCTCTGTCAGCAGCACCTCGCCGGGCTCCGCGATCGAGCACAGCCGGGCCGCCAGGTTGAGCGCGCCGCCGCGGAAGCCCTCACCGACCAGCACCGCCTCGCCGGCGTCGAGGCCGATGCCCACCCGCAACGGCAGCGAGTCGTCCGATCGCATCCGCTCGACGAAGCGCTGCTGAAGCGCGACCGCTGTGCGGATCGCCTGCCGCGGCGAAGCGAACACGACCAGCGCCTCGTCGCCTCGCAGCTCGACCAGCCGTCCGCCCAGCTCCTCGACCGTCAGCTGGACGGTGTCGGCGAACGCGCTCGCCAGCCGGGCGGCCGCCTCATCGCCTCGCTCCTGTGTGTAGCGCGTGTAGCCGCGCACATCGGCGATCAGGAACGTCCGGATCTCGGCCTGGTCGCCCCGGCTTGGCGGGAGCTCTGACATCGTCAACGGAGAATACGGGGTTTGCCGGCGCCGGCCGTGTCGCTCGCCGGCGGAGGTCCTCGTCGTCACTCCCTCAGGAACGTGTCGACGTCGCGGGCGAACTCGGCGTGGTGCTGGAACAGGAACCCGTGCGCCGCAGTCCGGGTAGATCTTCAGCCGCGCCTGCGGGATCAGGCCAGCGAGCAGGTGGGAGTAGTGCGGCAGGATCATCGGGTCGCCGTCACCGTTGGCCACGAACACGGGCATGTCGATCGCGCTGACCCGCTGCAGCTGGCCGTGATCCGGGATGCCCCAGTCGCACACGGCGTCGTACTGAGCCTGCCGGGTCTGCCAGGTCGTCTGCTCGTCGCGATCGTCGCGGCGGGCGGTCATCCGCTCGCAAGGTCTCCACTCCCGCGTGCCGGCTCGCGGCCGAGCGCGTGAAGAAGACGCCGAGATACCCCTCGGGGTTGGGCTCGGGCGCGCCGACGGCTCCGATCACCTCGGGCGCCCAGCCGTGCATCCCGGCGGCGCCCCGCGGGGCTGACGATGCGAGCACCAGGCGCCGGACGATCGCCGGCCTGATCAGCGCGATCTCCTGGGCGACGAAGCTGCCGATCGAGAAGCCGAGGAGGTCGACCTGCGCGAGCTCGAGGGCCTCGAGGAACGCGATGGCATCGCGCGCCATCTGCCTGATCGTGCTCGGCGTCGTGCCCGTCGATCCACCCACCCCGGCGTTGTCGAACGTCACGACCCGCCGGTCGCGCGCCAGTGCGTCGACCAGCGCGGGATCCCAGTTGTCGAGGTTCCCGCGGAAGTGCTGGAGCAGGACGAGCGCCGGCGTGCCTTCGCCGACCTCGCGGTACGCGTAGTCGATCCCGTTCGCGGCGCTGACCACTCCGTTGGGAGCCGTCAGGTACTCGGCCGGTGGAGATGACGTTGCGCTCATGTCTGTTCCGCCTCTCCGGCGAGGAAGTGCTCGGCGTAGGGTGTGTCGGCGAACATCTCGCGCAGCAGGCGGGAGAAGAACATCACCGAGCTCAGCGGCCGGTAGTTGGCGGCGATGTGCTGCGCCTGCCCGTCTGCGTTGAAGGTGATCAGGTGGACGGCCCCGAGCGGCCTGCCGCGGACCTCGGTGGTGTAGTCCTCGATAAAGCCGTTGTCGCCGAAGGGGCCGGCGAAGTTGAAGTCCTGGCGGTCGTACAGCTCGCGGGCGCCGCCGATGACGGTGCGGACGGCGTCCGCGCCCTGCACGGCGCCGTCGAGCATCGACCCCTCCAGCGTGACGTCGCCGGCCAGGTTGTCCACCCACGCCGGGTAGTAGTCCGCGAACCTGCCGGCGGGATCGCCCCTGTCCCAGGTAGGTCGGAATGCCGTCGGTCGCTGGGTGTTGGGGATGTTGGTCATGGCGTCAGGATCGCCCGCCGCGTGCGCGCGTCGCGCCCGTGTCCACCCTGGTCTCGCGCCCGGGCATCAGACGAACTCCGCGCGGTGCTCGTGAAGGAACTCGGCGACCGAGCGCGCGCGGACGGCCGGTGATCTGCCGGAAGGTGTCGGTCGTGTAGTCGTTCTCGCCCGCGAGGATCGCCCACTCGCGCGCGATGAGCAGCTCAGCCGTCCCCGCCGGTACCCCGGCGCGGATGAGGCGCTCGAGGAACTCCCGCTCGGCGGCGACCCGGAAGGTGACGGGCTCACCGAGTTCCGCCGAAAGCAGCTCGAGCGCCTCCGGCCAGGACATGGCGACCGGGCCCGTGAGGTCGTGGTGCGCGCCCCAGAGCGCCGGGTCGGTGAGCACGCGCAGCCCGGCCTCGGCCGCGTCGCGATGGTCGATCAGGGCCATGCGGCCGCTTCCCGGCGAGGCCGGTCCATGTGCGCGAGGCGCGCACCTCGGGCGCCGCGGCGAGCAGCGACGCTGAGAAGATCGCGGGCCGGATCGTCGAGTACGGCACCGCGGTCGAGGCGGCGAACTGGTCGATGCTGTGGTGGGCACGCTGGTTGATTCCGAGCGAGTCCGCCGAGGCGTTGAGCACCGAGAGGCGGATGACCTGCTCGATGGAGGAGATTCCGGCGGCGGCGTTGATCGCGATCCGCTGCAGGACGCCCTCGATCCCGACTGATCCCGTCGTGATGAACACCGTGCGGACCCCGTCGAACGCCTCGGCGAGGTCGCGCGGGTCGTCCAGGCGCGTGAGCCGGATGTGCAGCCCGTCGGCTTCGCCGAAGGCGCGGCGGGCTTTGTCGGGGTCGCGGACGAGCGCGGCGACCGCACCGCCGCGCTCGAGCATCCCGCGGACGACTTCGCTGCCGACGCGGCCCGTGGCGCCGATGACTGCGGTGGTCATCGTGTCTGCTTCTCGGTAGAGCCACGCCCGGCGATCCTCCTGCTACCGGTTCGCGAAGAAGTCGATCAGCAGTTCGTTGACGCGCTGCGCTTCGTCGTGATGGACCCAGTGCGACGCGTCGGGGAGGCGCTCGACGCGGTCGAGGTTGGGCACGTCGTCGCTATCGGGCTCGGCCAGATTGGCGCCGAGGTAGGTATCGCGCTCCCCCCAGATGACCAGTGTCGGCGCCGAGATCGGGCGAAGCTTCGCCACGGCTTCCTTCTGGGACTGTCGTACCGATGCGCGGTAGTAGTTGATCATCCCGGCCGCTGCGCCCGGCTGCGACCAGGCCTCGATGTAGCGCTCGATCTCCTCCGGCGTGAACGCCGGGTTCGCGTCGTGCAGGAAGTGCCGGAAGAAGTGCCAGTCTCTGGCGTGCACCACGTCCTCGGGGAGCCCCGGCACCGCGAAGAAGAGAAGTACCAGGACTTCCGGAGCTGGTTCGGGTTGCGCAGTCCCTCCGAGAGCCGCCGCGGATGGGCCGCGTTGAGGATCGCGAGCCGGTCGACCACCTCGGGGTGGTTCATCGCGACGGTCCAGGCGATGCTGCCGCCCCAGTCGTGACCGACCAGCAGCGCGGACTCGGCACCGAGCTCTCCGATGAGACCGCGAATGTCAGCGGCGAGCAGGTCGACGCCGTAGGCCTCGAAGCCCTCCGGCTTCGATGACAGGTTGTAGCCGCGCGTGTCGGGCGCGACGATGCGAAAACCGGCGGCCGCGAGCGGCTCGATCTGTCGCCGCCAGCCGAACCAGAACTCCGGGAAGCCGTGCAGCAGAACGACCAGCGGCCCCTCGCCGGCCTCGACATAGTGCAGTCTGACGTCGCCGACGTCGGCGTAGCCCTCTCGAATTTCGACCCCTTCGTGCGGGATCAGGCTGCTGAACGAGCCCGCGAGCGGGTCCAGCGTGGCGGCGACTGAGCCGGCTCCCGACGTGTGCTTTCCCATGACATCTCCCTTCCGACACGATTCCAAGACCACGCGGAGGCTCGGCGTTCGGGGCGATGGTTCGCCCCCGTGTTGACCCGGGTGCGCACGCGGGTCGACGAAATCGTGTGGCCGCGCTCCTGGTCGAGTGCGTGCACCGGACCAGCAAGACCAGTGTGTCTACGGGGGCGACGTGGAAGGGGTTTGCGTCAGGGTGGGTGCTCCAGCAGAGCAACGAACCGAAAGAGGGGCATCCGATGACAGACGAATCCCGCAACGACACAGCCACGGTCGTGCTCGTGCACGGGGCGTTCGCCGATGCATCGAGCTGGAACGGCGTGATCGAACGGCTGCAGGCCAAGGGCATTGCCGTGACGGCGCCGCCGAACCCGCTCCGCGGCATCTCCGCGGACTCTGCCTACATCGCGTCGTTCATCGGGCAGATCGACGGGCCCGTGGTCGCCGTCGGCCACTCGTACGGCGGCGCGGTGATCACGCAATGCCGCCAGGGATGCAACGAACGTGGTCGGTCTCGTCTACGTGGCGGCGTTCGCCCCGGACGAGGGTGAGGCCCTCGGCGCAGTCAAGGCGAATTCGAAGGACAGCGTGCTGAACAGTGCGCTCGTCCCCCGGCAGTACCCGGCTGCGGACGGCGGAGCCGCGACGGAGTTCTTCATCGACCCCGCCAAGGCCCGCGACGCCTTCGCGGGAGATCTCTCCGACCAGCAGGCCGCGCTGATCGCCGCCACCCAACGGCCGGTGGCCGAGCTCGGGTTCTCGGAGCCGACAGGCCCGCCGGCGTGGAAGGACCGCCCGTCGTGGGCCGTCGTCGCCACCGGCGACAGGGCAGCCGGCACCGACGTCGTCCGCTCGATGGCCGAGCGGGCCGGCGCCAGGATCACCGAGGTCGACGGCTCCCACGTGATCATGATCTCGCAACCCGAAGCGGTGACCGACGTCATCCTCGAAGCCGTCGCGACGGTCGGCTCGCCGGTCGGAACCGCAGGAGGCTGACGTGTCCGTCGATACCCCATCGGCGTCCGTCGACCGCCCGCGGGAGCGGGTTCGGCCCGGTCCGGCAGATCGACGCCGGCGTGCTCAACGTCGGCTATGTCGAGGCCGGCCCGGCGGACGGTCCCGCGGTCCTCCTGCTCCACGGCTGGCCGTACGACATCCACAGCTTCGCCGACGTCACGCCGATCCTCGCGGCGAACGGTATCGCGTGATCGTGCCGCACCTGCGCGGCTACGGCACGACTCGCTTCCTGTCCGATGACACTCTCCGCAACGGGGAGCAGGCGGTGCTGGCGGTCGACGCGATCGCGCTGATGGACGCGCTCGACGTCGATCGCGCGATCGTGGCCGGCTTCGACTGGGGCGCGCGCACGGCCGACATCCTGGCGGCGGTCTGGCCGCAGCGCTGCACCGGGCTGGTCTCGGTCAGCGGCTACCTGATCGGAAGCCAGGCGGCGGGGCAGGCGCCGCTGCCGCCCGAGGCCGAGCTGCAGTGGTGGTACCAGTACTACTTCGCCACCGAGCGGGGCCGGGTCGGCTACGAGAAGTACCGCCGCGAGTTCGCAAACCTGATCTGGCGAACGGCCTCGCCGAGGTGGGGATTCGACGATGCCACGTTCGAGCGCAGCGCGGTGGCCTTCGACAACCCCGATCACGTCGACATCGTGATCCACAACTACCGGTGGCGGCTCGGGCTGGCCGACGGCGAGGCCGACTACGCCGACCTGGAGAAACGCCTCGCGGACGCTCCCGTCCATCTCCGTGCCGACCATCACGCTCGAGGGTGATGCGAACGGTGCGCCGCACCCCGAACCGAGCAGCTACGCCGCGCGGTTCTCGGGCACCTACTCGCATCGGACGATCGAGGGCGGCATCGGACACAACCTTCCCCAGGAAGCGCCGGAGGCGTTCGCGGACGCCATCATCACGGTCGGTGCGGCGCGATGAGCATCTTCGGGGCCCGCCACACGCCGTTGCGCGCAGAGGGCAACCTCCCGGGTTTCGACGGGGCGAGCGGCTGGCTCAACTCGCCGCCGCTCGCCCCGGACGACCTGCGCGGAAACGTGGTCCTGGTCGACTTCTGGACCCTGACGTGCATCAACTGGCTGCGCACCGAGCCGCACATCCGGGCCTGGGCACGTGCCTATCGAGACGACGGTCTCGTGGTGGTCGGCGTCCACACGCCCGAGTTCTCGTTCGAGCACGACATCGGGCTGGTCCGGGAGGCGACGAAGAAGCGAGGGATCGACTACCCGGTCGTGCTCGACAACGACTATGCGATCTGGCGCGCCTTCGACAACCACTACTGGCCGGCGCTCTACCTCGCCGACCGGGACGGCGTCATCCGCGACCACCACTTCGGCGAAGGACGCTACGAGGAGCTCGAGCGCGTGATCCAGCGGCTGCTCGAGCGTCGAGCGTGAGCTCGTCTCCGTCGCAGGTGCGGGCGTCGAGGCGGAGGCAGACTGGGACAACCTTCGCTCGCCCGAGACCTACCTCGGCCACGCGCGCGGGGAGCGCAGGGAGTTGCCCAATCGTCTACAGCTCAACGAGTGGGGCCTCGCCGGCGAGTGGACGACCACCGCGGAGAAGGCCGTGCTCGACCGAGCCGGCGGGAGCATCGCCTTCCGCTTCCACGCCCGCGACATGCATCTCGTGCTCTCGCGTGCCGGGGGCGAGCCGATCCCGTTCCGGGTACTCGTCGACGGCGAGGCCCCTGGACGTTCGCACGGGGACGACACGGACGAGCAGGGCAACGGTGTCCTCGATGACGGCCGCCTCTACCAGCTCCTGCGCCAGCACGGCGAGATCCGAGAACGCACCGCCCACATCACGTTCGACGAGCGTGGCGCCGAGGCGTATGTGTTCACGTTCGGATAATCGTCGGTCGCCCGCACAGTGGCTTAGGGTGGGCCTCCGTGACGTCGTTCTTCACCCACCACGGACTCCCGCTCCTGTTCGCAGCCGTGGCGGTCGAGTCGTTCGGGATCCCGGTTCCGGGAGAGACGGCGCTGATCGCCTTCGGCGTCCTCGCGTCGCAAGGTCACTACCCGATCGCGATCGTCATCGCCGTCGCGGCCGCTGCCGCGATCGTCGGCGACAATCTGGGCTTCTGGCTGATCGGCCGCCGCGGCGGCCGCGCGTTGATCGCGCGGTACCCATGGGTCGAGCGCCGTACCCGGCGTGCGCTTCCGCGAACCGAGACCCTGATCGACCGCTACGGGGGACGGGCGGTGTTCTTTGGCCGCTTCGTCTCACTGTTCCGCGAGACGATCGCGTGGGTCGCCGGCCTCGCTGGGATGTCATGGCCGCGGTTCCTGTTCTGGAACGCTCTTGGGGGGATCGCCTGGGCGACTGCGGTCGGGTTGCTGGCCTACTTCGGCGGCAAGGCGCTCGCCGCGGCGGTCAGCCGGTACGGTCTCTTCGCCGGTGTCACGCTGGTGGTGGTTGCGGTGTTGGTATTGGCCGCGCGGAAGCTGGTCGCGCGGGCCCGTCAACGTGTGCAGCAGTGAGCCGCGCGGCCAACATCCATTACGCGAGCCCCGGTTCCGGGAGAGCGGTGTCGAGTTCCCTCCGGGAGCTGATTCCGAGCTTTGAGAACACCTTGCGTAGGTGCCACTCGACGGTGCGTGAGCTCAGGAAGAGTTGGGCGGCGATCTCGGGGTTGGAGTGTCCGTCGCGGGCCAGCTCGGCGATCTGAATCTCCTGGGCGGTCAGCTCGTCGCGTGTGTCTGCCACGCGCCTGCGCACCTTCTCCCCCGTCGCTGCAAGCTCTCGCCGGGCGCGCTCGGCGAATGCCTCCATGCCGATGGCAGTGAGCATGTCGTGGGCCGTGCGCAGCTGCAGTCGTGCGTCGACGCGCCGGCCGGCCCGTCGCAGCCACTCCCCATAGAGTAGGTGCGCACGAGCCTCTTCGATTGCGATGCGGCTGCGGCCGAGCCGATCGATCGCTTCCAGATACAGCTCATCCGCGTCCGCATCCGTGCCGACGAGCGCCCGTGAGCGCGCCTCCAGGCCAAGCGCCCACTCCGTCCCCGCCGCCTGCGTCGCCGGGATGAGCTGTCCGAGCGCGTCGGCGGCCAACTCATCCCGCCCGCAGCGCGAGGCTGCCTCGACGAGCTCGGGAAGTGATCGCACCGAAGCACCGAGCTCGTCACGCCCGACTGCACTCTCTCCCGCGAAGACTGCCGATTCGTAGCGACCCAGGCCGTTGTGGAGGACCGCGCCTGCGTGCTCGGCGAACGTGAGCACCGCACCTTCACCTCGTTCGGTCGCCTCAGCCTCGGCGCGGGCGACGAGCCTGGACAACTCTGCCTCGTCGCCGCGTAGCCCGGCCAGTGACAGTCGTCCGAATCCGACCCGTGTCTCGCCGATGACATCCATGATCGCGTCGGACTCGTCGAGCACGCGTTCCGCGGCATCGAAACGGCCCTCGATCATATGCGTCGTCGCCAGAGAGCCGAGCGCGAGCGGGAGCACTCCGAGAGCGCCCCCATCGCGCGCGATTTGCACGCTGCGTGTGGCGAGCGCACGCACGGCTTCGCCATCGAACAGGTCGAGCGCGACGATCCGAGCGATCCACGGCCAGCGCACGTCGTGGTTCGGACCGACGCCCTCGTCGCGAACGGCTGTCAGTGCGCTCTGGAGACCGGGGACACTCGCGGCGTAGCCGTCGGTGAACCGAATGGCGAGCCCGTCGAGCAACAGGTCGGCGGCGCGGGGCGTGCCCTCGGGGCGCGGTGCGCGGCGAGCGTCTTCCGCGGCTCGCAGCAGCATGTTTTCAGTGTCGAAGCGACCGCTGACGGTTGCCGCTCGCAGCGCCTCGAGGTACGCCTCGCGTGCGCGCGCGGGCTCGATCGATTCGAGCAGCCTGGCTGCATCCAGGAGGAACGGCACCGCCTCGCGGCCGCGCCACAGGCCGAGTGCGATCTGGCCTCGGAGGCGTTGCGCCAGCGCGCTTTCGCGCTCGTCGAGTGGCCCGTCGAGCGCGGCGGCGACGAGTGTCGACGCGGCCTGGGGCGCTCCGGCCAGCTGCTTGGCCTCCGCGGCCCTGAGCGCGCGCCGTGCTCGCTTCCCAAAATCCGGCGACAGGTCGGCCGCCCGCTCGAGGAAGGCCGCCGCCGCAGCGACCCCGCCGCGAGCCTGGGCGCGTCCGGCGGAGCGCTCGAGCTCGGTGGCGACGTCCTCATCGGGCGCGGGTGTGGCGCGGGCGCGATGCCAGGCACGACGGTCAGGGTCCCGCTCGGGATCGGTGGCCTCCGCCAGCGCGTGGTGCACACGGTGACGGTCGTCGGCCGCAGCCGAACGGTAGGCGGCCGACCGAACGAGCGGGTGCGCGAACTCGACGCGACCAGCCACCTCGAGGAGTCCTGCGTCCACCGCAGGGCCGGATGCCGCCGGGTTGAGGGCGAGGACCTCGGCGGCCCGGTGGAGCAGCAGGGGATCGCCCAACGGCTCCGCAGCCGCGGTGAGGACGAGCAGCTGCGTCTCATCCGGGAGCTGCAGGAGCCGTTTTGCATAGCTCAGCTCGATCTTGCCGACGACCGGCTGCCGTGCGGGAAGACCGAATCCTCCGGCAAGATCCGCGCTGTTCCATGTTCGCGGCAGCTCGAGAAGTGCAAGTGGGTTGCCGTGACTTTCGAGAAGGAGTTGCTCGCAAACGGCCGCGTCGATCGGGCCTGGCAGGTTCTCGAGCAGGAGTGCGCGCGCATCACTGTCGCCGAGCCCGGTGACCGGCAGGGCCGGGAGCCCGCCGAGGACGCCGTCGCCGATCCCCGTTCTCGCCGCGCACACGAGGGCGATCCGTTCGGCGAGCAGTCGGCGGGCGACGAACAGGACGATCTGCGCCGAAGCGTTGTCGAGCCACTGCGCGTCGTCGATCACGCAGAGGAGCGGCTGCTGATCGGCGGTCTCGGCCAGCAGGGTCAGCGCCGCAAGCCCGACCAGGAACCGGTCGGGAGCCGATCCTCCCTCGTAGCCGAATACCGTTGCCAGCGCGGTGCGCTGGGGGCTGGGCAGCCGATCGAGGTTATCCAGCATCGGCGCGCACAGCTGGTGCAGGCCGCTGTAGGCGAGCTCCATCTCCGATTCGATACCGACGGCGGTCGCCGTACGCCAATCGGAGCCACGTTCGGCGACGAAGTCGAGCAGCGAGCTCTTGCCGGCACCGGCCTCGCCGCGCAAGACGACGGCCCGGCTCTGCCCGGCGAGCGCGTCGGCCAGGACTCCGTCAAGGAACTCGCACTCGGACCGCCGTCCACGAAGCCCCACCGCCAAGCCGACCTCCCCTGGGTCTGCGAGCGACTCTACCGGGCTATGCCGGCTGGGTTTGCGGAAGCGCTGTCTCGAGCTCCCTGCGGGAGCGGATCCCGAGCTTGGCGAACACCTTGCGCAGGTGCCATTCGACGGTGCGTGCGCTGAGGAACAGTTGGGCGGCGATCTCGGGGTTGGAGTGGCCGTTGCGGGCGAGCTCGGCGATCTGCATCTCCTGGGCGGTCAGCTCGTCGCGGGTCTCCGCCACGCGTCTGCGTACCTTCTCGCCCGTCGCTGCGAGCTCGCGGCGAGCGCGCTCCGCGAATGCCTCCATGCCGATGGCGGTGAGCATGTCGTGGGCGGCGCGCAACTGCTCCCGGGCATCGACCCGTCGTCCTTCACGGCGGAGCCATTCGCCGTAGAGCAGGTGCGCGCGGGCCTCTTCGGGTGCAATGCGGCAGCGACCCAGCCGGTCGATCGCTTCGAGGTACAGCGCCTGGGCCGCCGTATCCATCGCGATGAGCGCTCTCGAACGCGTTTCGATGCCGAGTGCCCACTCGGTGCCGGCAGCCTGCGTTCGTTCCGTCAGGCGCTCCAACGCGTCTGCCGCACGTCCGGTCTCCCCGACGCGGGTGGCCGCTTCAACGAGTTCCGTCAACGACCACACCGTCGTGCACAGCGCGTCCCATTCGCTTGCGCTTTCGGCCGCGGAGACGGCATCGTCGTACCGGCCAAGTCCGTTGTACAGCAGTGCGCGGACCTGCGCACCGACGGTGATCAGCAACCCCTCACCTCTGGCGATCGCGGTCGCAGCGTCGGCTTCGGTCTGCGCCAGTACGGCTGCCTCGTCACCCCGGAAGCCGGCGAGGATCAGCCTTCCGAACGGGATACGGCCGGCACCCGTCACATCGGCGATCGCGTCGGCCTCTTCAACCAGAGCGGCTGCAGCCTCGAGCTCGCCCTCGAAGGTGCGCAGCACCGCGAGGTTGTTGAGCGCGAGCGGGAGCACGCCGAGCGCGCCTCTGTCACGGGCCAGCTGCACGCTGCGCACGGTGAGGTCGTGCCAGGCGTCGTCATCGAACAGGTCGGGCGCGACCCGCCGGGCAATCCCCGGCCAGCGAGCGTCAGTGGCGGTGCTGGAGTCCTCGTCGCGATAGGCCTGGAGCGCCCGCTTGAGCAGGACTGCGCCGGCCGTATGGTCCTGGGTGAACCGAACACCGAGGCCGGCGAGCATCAGGTCGTCGGCGCTCGATGCGTCCTCGGGGGCGAGCGCGTTGCGAGCGGCCTCGGCCACGCGGCGGAGGGCCTCCGCGTTCACGAAGCTCGCCGCCGTCAGCGCCTCCAGGTATGTCTCGCGCGCGATCCCCGGCTCGAGTCCCTCGAGCCGAGCGGCTGCATCCAACAGCAGCGGTAGGGCTTCGCCGCCTCGGCGGAGGTCGAGGGCGATCTGCCCCTTCAGGCGCTCGGCCAGCGCGCCATCAATCATCTCGAGCGGTCCGTCGACCGCCGCCGCGAGGAGCGTCGATGCGGTCTGTGGCGCTCCGGCGAGCTGCTTGGCCTTCGCGGCTGCCAGCGAACGCCGTGCCTGTGATTCATCATCGGGGGACAACGAGGCTGCGCGCTCGAGAAAGGCCGCGGCCGCAGCGACGCCGCCACGAGCCTGGGCACGACCGGCCGAGCGTTCGAGCTCGGCAGCCACGTCTTCGTCTGGCGCCTGGGTCGAGCAGGCGCGATGCCAGACGCGTCGGTCAGGATCTCTCTCGGGATCGGTCGCTTCGGCCAGAGCGCCGTGCACACGGCGGCGATCCTCGGTCGACGCCGAGCGGTAGGAGGCCGAGCGGACGAGCGGGTGCGCGAACCTGACGCGACCGGTGACATCGAGCAGCCCCGCATCCACCGCAGGTGCCGACGCAGCCATGCCGAGATCGAGGATCTCGGCGGCACGGTGCAGCAGGAGCGGATCGCCCAGCGGCTCGGCGGCGGCGATGAGGGCGAGCAACTGCGTCTCGCTCGGAAGCAGCAGGAGGCGCCTGGCGAAGCTGTGCTCGATTCGGCTCGCGACGGGCTGGCGTGCCGGGAGGCCGAACCCACCGGCCACATCTGTCACGTTCCACGTTCGTGGCAGCTCGATGAGCGCGAGCGGGTTGCCGTGGCTCTCGGTGAGCAGTTGCTCGCAGACGGCCGCGTCAAGCGGCGCGCGCAGGCTCTCCAGGAGCAGCGCGCGTGCATCCATGTCGCCGAGGCCCGCAAGCGGCAAGACCGGGAGGCCGGCGAGGGCGCTGTCGCCGATGCCGGTTCTCGCCGCGCATACGAGGGCGACGCGCTCCGCGAGGAGCCGGCGGCCGACGAACAGGATGACCTGCGCCGACGCGTCGTCCAGCCATTGGGCGTCGTCGACCACGCACAGCAACGGCTGCTGGTCGGCGGTCTCGGCCACCAACGTCAGGGTGGCGAGCCCGACCAGGAATCGCTCAGGGACCGGTCCGGTCTCGTGCCCGAACACTGTCGCGAGTGCGTTGCGCTGCGGGCTGGGCAGCCGATCCAGCTGCTCCAGCATGGGCGCGCACAACTGGTGCAGCCCGCTGTACGGGAGCTCCATCTCCGACTGGATTCCCACCGCGGTGGCCGTGCGCCAGCCGGCAGCGCGGTCGGCCACGTAGTCCAATAGCGACGTCTTCCCGATCCCGGCTTCGCCGCGCAGCACGACAGCGCGGCTGCGGCCGGCGAGCGCGTCCGCCAGCACCGTGTCAAGGAACTCGCACTCGGATCGCCGTCCGCGAGGCGCCGCCACCAAGCAGATCCCCCTTGCGCTTCGGGTACGACCTTATACCGGGCTCCAGGTATCGCCCCGTCATCCCGTTCGGGCGATGCGCGACAGGCTCTGGCTCGTCCCTCAGAAGGTGCGCAGCTACCCGATCAACGGATTCTCCGCGGGGCGGCGGTCGTGACCGTCGGAGCCGGTCCCCGAGATCGCGGGACCCGGCAGCACCTCGTCCGCGTTCTTGGGCTCGGTCTGCGGCTGGTGATTGAGCGCGCGCCGGACTTTGGCCGAGGCGGTGTAGATCTGGCGTACCTGCATGATCTCACCCAGCGGCCTGTGCTCGGCCGTCACCCGCCACTGGTTGAAGGCAAGCGCGTCAGCCGCCTCCAGATTGGATGACCGGGAAACGTCCTGCCGTGGAATGTGCACCCTCCCGACGGTCACGAAAGGAGACAGCTGCTCGGGCCACTCGACGGTCGTGTCGTTGATCGGCATCCGCTCGAGGTCGGCACACAGCTGCACCTGCAGATCGAAGTCGAACGCTCGTGCCTCGAGCTCGTCCGCCAGCGCGGGACCGAACACATCCGGGGCGCTCTTCAGGTCGAGCTTCGTGTGGATCGCGTGCTCGGCGCTCTCTGGAGCCGGCGCGACCCGGATCTTGGCGACATGGTCACCATGACGCACCGCGCCCATCGACCAGTACGGGGTCAGGAGCGGATTGTTTACGGGCGTCTGCGTCGCCGTCTTGACGAACGCGAACATCTCTTCCCAGGCCCAGTCCGCCTGCTCGAACGTGCCCCTGCCCGTGAGGATGTCCGTCAGGAAGTCGCGGAAGCCTGCCTTGCCGCGCGCCAGATACTGGCCCGCGTCGTTGCCGACTCCCTGGAGGACGAGATAGTGCCTGGCCGTATTGGCGACGAAGAACGGGTTGTTCTTCAGCACGAGGTCGAACGTCGTGCAATCCGGCTCGTCGTCGACCAGCTTGGTTCCCTCGATGGCGAAGATCTTGATCGCGAAACCCAGGACGGCCCCGAGCTGCGCGTCCGGGCCAAGGTGATTGCTGGCGCTGGAGAACCGGATCAGCGCGCCGTGCCGGCTCGGATTAGCGTAGATGCCCTGAGCGTAGGGGGCAGGTACATCCGGCAGGATCTCCACCTCCGCCTTCGCCACGCCGAGCGACTTCGCATGGGCGCCGCGGACGGCCCGGCCCGTGCCCTCGGTCGTCGGCGATTCGCGGCCCTTCTTCTCCCAGAACTCGATGATCTGCGTCATCAGCTCGTCGATGCGGGGATCGATCGTCTCGATATCAGGGCTGTAGTGCACGAAATCGGGTGACATGTCTCAATGCTCCTCCCGGTCGTTGGTGAGGCCTGCGAGCCATCTCAGTGCCGAGAGCGAGGGCATGAAGAAGTACTCGCCTCCGCGCAGCACGTTGAACGTCTCGATGCCGTGGATGCGACGCCGTACGGGCACGCGCGGGATCGTGAACGTCGCTCCCTTCTCCTGCAGCCCCACGTTGGGATCGCGCTCGCCGCCGAGGCTCATGAAGTTGCCGTTGTTGATCCACTCCTGCTGAAGGAACTCCATCGTGGCCATCGCCTTTGCGCTGATGAAGATGAAGTGGATCCCACGGGGAGTCTCATCGTCTCGCTCCGAGAGCGCGTTCGGGTCGTAGGGCGCCCCGTAGGTTGTGCTGCGCCGGATTATGCGGTGCACGTTGACGTCGGTCAGGAGCGCCAGCCTGGTGTCGCGCGGGTTCATCCGGCGCATGTGCGAACCGAACGGCACCTGCTGTCCGTCCTGGTCGGCGGCGTAGGTGAAGTCGTCGTTTCGCAACGGGTCCGCGCCGATGTCCGGGTCATCGTGTGTCGGCGCGAGCGTGAGAGGGGCGCCGCTGCGCCAGCGTCCGACGAGCTTCGCCGCGAGCAACTCGCGGTCGGTATCGGTCTCAGCATGCGCCCGCAGAAAGCGATTGAATGCGCCGACGCGCGACTGGTACTTGCGCATGCCCACGAACGTGCCGTTTCGGGCGAGCATGTCGGGCCGCGGTGCGGGCAGTGGCACGCCGGCCTCTCCTGGATAGCCGAGGACAAACTCGCCGGCCTTGATCGGCCGGCCCTGGCCGGGCAACGCGGCGACGCCGCTGCCCTCGATCGCCGGCTGGCCGATCGAGTCTCGATACCCGAGCGGGTTGAGGTCGCCCGGCTGAGCGCCGAAGTCCTCCGCGGTGAGGACCCTGAGACCCGGATAGCCCTTGTAGTGCTGCCGGGCCGCGTCCATGCGTGCTGCGCCACGTCTCTTCCGAGTTGCTGAAGACGCTGATGCCGATATGAACGAGCCCGCTGCCGAACGGCGATTCCCAGTGCGTCGGATCGTTCTCGCCGTGGTCGAGCAGCGCGTCGGCTCGGGCTGCCATCCCCATCCGGAAGGCCTCCGGGAAGCTGCGCAGCGATTCCTCGGGCACGCCCAGCGCGACGAGTCCCCGATAGGTGATCGCGACTGCGATCCACGCCTCGCCGGATTGCCACCAGTCGGCTGCGGACTCCACGTGTGGAGCGATGCGCTGCAGGAATGTCCGACCGGCGTGCGCGTCGCCCACATGCAGAGTGACATGGGTGCCGTAGTACGGCTCAGGCCGATACCGCAGCACCGTGGCCTGGATGTCGTCGAGCTCGATGGTGACGTCTCCGCGCGGCAGTGTCCGCGCCGAGGCGATCGATGAGTGTCATGGCGTCTCCCGAGTGAGCCGGTTTGCCGGGACAGCCTGCGGAGGGGAACAGGCTGTCCCGGCCGGACGGGCTAGTCGCCGACCTTGTCCAGGAACTCGTCGAGTGCCTGGCCGATCCGCTTCAGGCGCCTCGTCTCTGCCACCGTCAGATCGTTGGCGACGTACCAGCCCTCTGCCGTGACCTGGTGCTTGGCGAGGTAGTCCTTCGCCTCCGGGCTGCGGATCCCCGGCCAGCCCTCCCAGGCGGAGTCGATGATGTCCAGGAAGTCGGGGATCTTCGTCGCGAAGTCGTCGATGTAGGCGTCCCAGTCGCCGTCGTAGGCGGTGGCGAAGAGCATCTTCGTGTCGTTGTCCAGGAACACGAACCGCATGTCGTGGACGGTGCCGACGTCGTCCGCGCCGCTGCGAGGTTGCCGCCAAACAGCCGCAGGAAGGTGCGCAGCCGATCGGCTCCGCCGGGCGCGAACGGGACGATGATCGTCAGCTCGGATACCTTGCCCAAACGGCTGCCGATGCGTCCGGCGCTCGCGATGGGCGGCGGCGGCTTCGTCGCCGCCTGTGAACGGATCTCTGTGATGACATTCTCGAGGGCCGTCTTGCCGACCTCCGGCGCGTCGGCGAACAGCTCACGCAGCTGCTCGATCGGGTCGCCGGCCTCCGTGTCGGAGGAATGGTCGGCGGTCTTCACATCGGTTGCCATGTCTGTCTTCTCCTTCCCGTGTCGCTTACGTGTGGTTCTGACGTGTATGAGCCTCGCGTTTCGGGTGGGCTATTGCGCCCGTGCAGACCCTGGTGCCGTCGCGGGTCGATCACGGCATGCCCTTGCTTGATCTGGCGCAGCTCGATCGTTGGTTCGTGAAGCAGCCTGGCGACGACCTGGGCGGTGATGGTCTCGACGAGCCCCCGCTCGTCGGGGGTGAGCCGCGCGAGCGCGGCGCATGCCGTGAGAGGACGAACTGGCGCGCCTCGTCTGCGTTGTCGCGCAGCGCGACGATCGCCGGGGTCGCGGCTCGTGCACGCCGCCACGTTTCGTACCGCGCCGCCTCCTCGCCCGCGATCCCCTCGGCACGATTGAGGTCCGCGCGGCGACCCCGTCCTGGCGCCCACTGCGAGCCGTGTCTGCGCGCTCTGCTCGTCCGGTGCGGTCTCGACGTGTCTTGCGTAGGTCATCGTGGGCTCCTTGCCAGTCGGGGGTCTCGGCGATCGGGCTGGAGCGCCCCATGGCAACTGCGAGGCCGACCCCTGGTAGGCCGACCCGTGCGAGGGTTTGCTGCTTGGTGATGGTGCGCTGGCGCCGGCCGCGCCCGAGGAACGCGACGGCCCAGTTGGCGACTGCCGAGACGCGGTTCTTGAACCCGGTCAGGAAGGCGAGGTGGACGACGAGCCACACCAGCCATGCGAGCGGCCGCCGATCTGCAGCCGTCCCTTGGCCACCACCGCCCGGAACCGCGCGATCGTGGCCATCGTGCCGAGATCGCGGTAGGGAAGGGCTCGGCGGCCGGCCGCGAAGTCGGCGGACGATCGTTCGGGCGGCGTGGCGGCCGCTCTGCATCGCGACCTCGGCCAGGCCGGGGAGGCCGTCGAGCGCCATCAGGTCGCCGACGACGAAGACCTCGGGGTGGCCCGGGCAGCGAGCAGTCGGGCTGCACCTCGACGCGCCCCGAGCGGTCGACGGCGGCGCCGGCGCGCTCGGCCAGCAGTCCGTCCCAGCGGCGACGCCTGCACGCCGGCCGCCCAGATCTTCGTGCGGGCCTCGATGCGGTCGCCCGTCGAGATCGAGGCCGGTCGGCGTCGACGCCGACGACGCGGGTGCCGAGGCGGACCTCGACGCCGAGCCGCTCGAGGTCGCGCCGCGCCCGCCGGCGCAGCCGCTCGGGGAACGCTCGGAAGCACGGTGTCGAGCGCGTCGAGCAGGACGATCCGCGCGGTCGTCGGGTCGAAGCGGCGGAAGTTGCGCGCCCAGCGCGCGGCGTGACAGCTCGGCGATCTGGCCGGCGAGCTCGACGCCGGTCGGCCCGGCGCCGACGATCGCGAACGTCAGCCACGGCTCGCGCGCGGCGTCGTCGGGCTCGAGCTCGGCGATCTCGAAGGCGCCGAAGATCCGCCCGCGCAGCTCGAGCGCGTCGTCGATCGTCTTCATCCCCGGCGCGTGACGCGCGTACTCGTCGTGGCCGAAGTACGACTGGCGACGCGCCGGTCGCGACGATCAGGCTGTCGTACGACAGCGTCGTCGTCGCGCCCCAGCGTGTCGATCGTCAGCTCGCGCGTCGTCGACGTCGATGTCGACGACCTCGCCGAGCACGACCCGCGCGTTGCGCTGGTGGCGCAGGACGTCGCGGATCGGCGGCGCGATGTCGCCCTCGGACAGCACTCCGGTGGCGACCTGGTAGAGCAGCGGCTGGAAGAGGTGGTGGTTGGTGCGGTCGACCACCACCACCTCGACCGGCGCGCGCCGCAGCGCCTTGGCGGCGAACAGACCCGCGAACCCGCAGCCGACGATGACGACGCGGTGCATGGCTCACGCCGCCGCCGGCCTTGGCCAGCTCCGTCGGCGCGGTCGGCGCGCAGCATCGTTGATGTACTCGTCGTAGTCGCGCGCCTTGACCGCGAACTTCTCGAGCACCCACGGGTGCGTGTTGATCATGAAGCGCTCCTCGGCGAGCCCGTCGATGACGATGTCGGCGAGCTGCTCGGTGGTGATCGCGTCCTGGCCCTCCGGGGTGTCCTCCTTGCCGGCCAGGATCGGCGTGCTGACGGCCGCCGGGCAGAGCACGCTGACGCCGATGCCCTGATCGCCGTACGTCGGCGGCCAGCCACTCGGTGAAGCCGATCGCGGCGTGCTTGGTCACCGTGTAGGACGACGGTGTCGAAGATCACCAGCAGGCCGGCCGCCGACGCGACGTTGAGCAGGTAGCCGCTGCCCTGCTCGAGCATGTGCGGGATCGCGTACTTGGCCGCGTAGATCTCGGACATCAGGTTGACGTCGATGATCTTCTGCCACTTGTCGGTAGGCGTGTCGATGCCGCCGTCGATGCGCGATGCCGGCGTTCGAGACGAACAGGTCGATCCGGCCGAAACGCTCGATCGTGGCCGACGACGAGGTTCGCGATGTCCTCCTCGCGGCCGACGTCTGCGGCGACCGGCAGCGCGCCGATCGGCGCGGCCTGCCGCTCGCAGGCCTCCTGACTGAGGTCCGACAGCACGACGTGCGCGCCCTCCTGGGCGAACCGCGTGCACAGCGCGAGCCCGATACCGCTCGCGCCGCCGGTTACGACGGCTCACCTTGTCCTTGACGTTCATCGCTGCTCCTTTCGGTGCGGGTTAGTACGGGTACTCGGGGATGACGTCCGACGCCTTTGCGTCGAGTCGCACGCCGACCACGTTCGCTTCCGCCGGGGCTCGAAGCGCCAGTGACCACCCTGGTGTGATCGCGGGTCGACCGGGAAGGCGGCCCGGGTGTTGCGTGCGTTGGTTCTCGGCGTCGCCCATACGAGCGCGGCGAGGCGTCGCCGATGGGGCAACGGCTCCCAGCGGACTCGCCTCCCGTAGCCGCGCCCGCGGGGTCGAACGGATCACCCGTGTGTCGACCAGTGAGTGCGCGGGTGCGACTGGGCGGGCGATCCCGCGATCGTGACGGGACTCTCAACGGAAGGAGCCCAACTCATGAACGTGAACTTCCTGCAACCCTCTCGCGTGACGAATCTCACCCTGGCCGCCATCGCGCTGACCGTCGACCAGCGGCGGAGCCGCAGCCGTCGCGGGCGTCGCGTCAGGTGCCGTTCGCGGCCCGATCGTGATCGATCGACGGAGGCGCCGTTCGCGGCGACTCGGTGGCCGGGGTCTTCTCGTTCCGAGGGCTCCCGTACGCCGCTCCACCGACCGGCCGACTGCGCTGGCGGCCGCCGCACCGCCGCGGCCGTGGAAGGGGATCCGCGACGCAACCCATTTCGCCCCGAGCTGCCCGCAGGCCCCGAGCGCGTCAATCCCGCCGGGCCGTCTGTCCGAGGACTGCCTGTACCTCAACGTCTCCACGCCGACGCTGCGGCGCAGCGCCGAGCGTCCGGTGCTGGTGTGGATCCACGGCGGCGGCTTCTGGCAGGACGCCGGCCGCAACTACGACGGCTCCAAGCTCGCAGCGCAACGGCATCGTCGTCGTCACGATCAACTACCGGCTCGGCGCGCTCGGCTTCCTCGCCCACCCGGCGCTCGCCTCCCAGCCCGGGCGGCCCGTCCGGCAACTACGGCCTGATGGATCAGCAGGCCGCGCTTGCGCTGGGTGCAGCGCAACATCGCGCACTTCGGCGGCGACCCGCAAAACGTCACGATCGCCGGCCAGTCGGCCGGCGGCGTGTCGGTGCTCGCGCACCTCGTCTCGCGCGGCTCCCGCGGGCTCTTCCAGCGGGCGATCGTGCAGAGCGGCGCGTTCGCGCTGCACCAGCGTGCCGCTGGCCGACGCCGAGGCGTTCGGCGAGTCGTTCGCGGCGCAGCGTCGGCTGCCCCGACCAGACCGCGCGCTGCCTGCGCCACGCTGTCGGTCACAGACCTCGTCAACGAACTTCCCCGGCGCCGCGATCCCGGCGTGGTCGACGGCAAGGTGCTCACCGAGTCGATCGGGACGGCGCTGCGCCGCGGGACGATTCGCCCGCGTGCCGGTCCTGAACGGCATCAACCACAACGAGGAGTGGCTCTTCGTCGCCGGGCTGGTGTGGCCGTGAGCAACGGGACGTTCGTCCCGGTGCCGTCGCCGGTCACGCCGGAGAACTACCAGCGACGATCGCCTCGGTGCTCGGCGTCTCGCCGGCACGGGCGCGTGCGATCGCGGCCGAGTACCCGCCAGCCGCGTACGCGGTCGCCGGTGGTGGCGCTGAGCACGCTGGTCTCCGACGCGAACTTCGCGTGCCCGGCGCTGCAGGTCGACCGCTGGACGTCCAGGCGCGTGCCGACGTTCGCCTACCAGTTCGACGACGACAACGCACCGCAGCGGTTCACGCCGCCTGGTGCTGCCGCCGATCGCGACGCACTCGTCGGAGATCCAGTACCTCTTCGACCAGCCGAACGCGCCGTTCCCGGGCGACGCTCAACGCCGATCAGGAGGCGCTCGCGAGCGAGCATGCGCGCGGCGTGGGCGAACTTCGCCGCCAGCGGCAACCCGTCGACGGCAGCGGTGCGCTGGCCGTCGTTCGGCAACGGCCGAGCGGATGCTGTCGCTCGTCTCCGCCGCAGCCGCACGTCGACGAGCGACGTTCGCCGCGACTCACCACTGCGGGTTCTGGGCCGCCGGATGATCGCACAACTCTCATCCACCCACGAGGAGAGGTCGTGTCCACAGATCCACTTCCACCAGACCACCACGCCTCACGCCCGGAGCAGTACATCGCCGGCCTCACCGACTTCGGCCCCGGCCGCTCGGAGGTCTTCAGCAACAGCGCCGACGACTACCTGAAGGTGCACCACGTCGGAGCGCACTGAAGCCGACGTCACCGAGGGCTCCGGCGGCGTCTGGGAGCGGCTGCACTACGACTGGTCGGATCCCAACCACGTCGTCCTCACGACGACCGACTCGAACGTCTGGGGCGGCGCGTCGGGCTACATCTACACCTTCACGCAACTGCCCAACGGCCTGACCGACGTGGACGTCGTCATCGTTCGGCAGGGCAAGAACGCCAAGGGGCGGTTCCTCGGCCTCGTGCTCGGCAGTGTCGGCAAGGGCGTGCTCGACAAGGCGTTCGTCGACAGCGTCAAGGCGATCGAGGCCCGCGACAACGGAGCGGCGGTCACATGCTGAGCCCCGCTCACAAGCACCCCACCGAGCTCGCCCACCGTTCGAGCGCCGGGCTCGACGTCACGCTCATCTGGGTGCGCCGCGACGGCATCGACTGGACGCACTCGTATGCGTCTGGACCGCGAGACCGGGGCGTACTTCGAGATCCCGGCGGAGCCGTACCTCGCCCTGGACGTCTACCACCACCCGTTGCTTCTACCGCGACTTCAGCACCGTCGACTACGAGGGTCGCCGGCTCGGCGTAGTCGGAAGGAGCTGGGTCATGACGCGCCATCCTGCGTGGCGTCGTGGCGAGCGCCGTCGGCACCCTCGCGATGGACGCGTTGCTCTACCGCCGCTACCGGCGAGCGGTGGCGCCGAACGCCTTCCTGCGCGTGGGAGTCGTCCGAGGGCCTGGAGAGCTGGGAGAACGCGCCGGCGCCGGCGCTCGTCGCCAAGCGGTTCCTCGAGGGCGCGCTCGGGCGTGACGTTCCGCACCCGGTACGCCGCTTCCTGAACAACGCCACGCACTGGGGCTTCGGTCTCGCGCCGGCGCGGGGTACGGACTCGTCGTGCGCTCGCGGAAGTCGAAGGTGTGGTACGGGCTCCCGTTCGGCGCCGCGGTCTGGGCGAGCGGACTACGTCGTCCTGCCCCAGCTCGGGGTCTACGAGCAGATCTGGGAGTACGACCTCGAGACGCTCGCGAAGGACCTGAGCGCACACCTCGTCTTCGGCACGGCCACCGCGGCGGCGTACTCGTTGCTGACGGCCGCTGAAACTCACTGCAACGGGAGCGTCAGATGAGCACCACCGTCACCACCGTGAAGGCGCGCCGAGCGACGGCAGGGGGTCACGGTCGACCTGAAGCTCGAGGTCGTCGTGATCCCGGTCGCCGACGCCGACCGGTCGAAGGAGTTCTACGACGGCTTGGATGGAGGCTCGACGCCGACTTCGCGTTCGACAACGGTTTCCGCGTCGTCCAGTTCACGCCGCCCGGCTCGGCGCCTCGGTCCAGTTCGGCGCGAGGATCACCGACGGCCGCGCCCGGCGTCGCTCCAGGGCCTCTACCTGATCGTCGCGACATCGAGGCGGCGCGCGCCGAGCTCGTCGGCCTTGGCAGTCGAGGTCAGCGAGCGCCTTCCATCACGGCGCGCCTGGCGCGCAGTTCGCCGCGAGGCGCGGGTCGGGTCGCCGGGCCCGACCCGGAGCATGCGAGCTACGGCTCGTTCGCCACGTTCGGCGACCCGGACGGCAACGGATGGCTGCTGCAGGAGGTGACGGAGCCGGCTTCGGCCGGATCGACGCGACGCAGACGGCATTCGCGTCGATGGCCGACTTGGCGAGCGCGATGCGCGCGCGTCGGTGGCCCACGGCGAGCACGAGCAGCGCGACGGGCGGCGAGTACGACGATGAACTGGCCGACTGGTACGCCGCGTACATGGTGGCGGAGCAGGCCGGAACCGAGCTGCCGACCTGAACCCGACCCACGACTACGGAAGGAAGTCGTCATGACCACCTCGCTGACCACATCGATCGAGCCGCCAGTTCCGGACGATCGACGGACTGAAGATCCGCTACGCCGACAGCGGCGGCTCGCAGGAGCCGGACGTGCTGCTGACCAGCCCGTGGCCGGAGAGCATCTACGCGTTCGCGCCGATGTGGGCGACGCTCGCCGAGCACGCCCGCCTGTTCGCCGTCGACCTTCCGGGATTCGGCGCCTCCGAGCGCCGGGACGATCTCCTGTCGCCGCGCGCGATGGGCGGGTTCCTGGCCCGGCTCGATCGCCGAGGCCGATCTCGGGACGACCGCACATCGTCGCGCCGGACGTCGGGACCTCGGCCGCGCTGTTCGCGGCGGCGGCGCATCCCGAGCGGATCGCGAGCGTGATCGTCGGCACGGGCGGCGCCGCGGTCCCGATCGAGCTCGGCGAGCCGCTCCGGTCGTGGGTGCTCGACCCCGACCTCGACAAGTACCGCCGGATCGACCCGCGCGTGATCGTCAACGCGGCCGCTGGACACCATCGCGGGCGGCATCCCCGACGAGATCCGCGCGGACTACCTCGCCTGCTACGACGGCGACCGCTTCGTCGAGTCGATGCGCTACGTCCGCAGGTATCCCGAGGAGCTGCCCGCGCTCGCCGAGCTCCTGCCGGAGATCGCGACGCCGGTCACGATCATCAACGGCCGCCACGACCGCGTCGTGCCGGTCGCGAACGCCGAGTTCCTCGACGAGCGGCTGCCCAACAGCCGCGTCGGATCATCGACGCCGGCCACTTCGTCTGGGAGGAGGCGCCGGCGGAGTACGCCGCGATCATCCTCGACTCGATCGCGCGACGGTCGACGCGACGGCCGCGTGAGCACGACGGCGCGCAGCCGCACCGATCGGGACGTTCGAGACGCTGCAGCGTCCGCGCCGAGGGGGCGGTGCTGTTCGTCGAGATCTCGGCACCGCCGATGAACCTCCTCGGCCCCGAGCTGGTGCGCGACCTCGTCTCGCTGATCCAGCGCGCCGAGGCGGACGACGGCGTCAAGGTGCTCGTCTTCACGAGCGGCGACCCCGACTACTTCATCTCGCACGTCGACCTGACCCGGGTCGCCGAGTACCGCGCCGGAGGCGGCGAAGCTGACCGGCGAAGCCGTCGATCGCGCTGCTGTTCCGCCACCTGAGCGCGAGCCGGCTCGTCACGCATCGCGCAGATCGAGGGCCGCGTGCGCGGCGCCGGCAGCGAGTTCGTGCTGGCCTGCGACATGCGCTTCGCCGCGCGCGAGACGGCGATCTTCGGCCAGTTCGAGCCGGCGTTCGGGCAGATCCCCGGCGGCGGCGGCGCCCAGTACCTCACGCGGGTCATGGGTCGCGCGCGGGCGCTCGAGGTGCTGCTGAGCGCCGACGACTACGACGCGGACCTCGCCGAGCGCTACGGCTGGATCAACCGCGCGCTGCCGGCCGACGCGCTCGACGCGTTCGTCGGGCGCTCGCGCATCGGATCGCGGCGTTCCCGGCCGCCGGGCACGTCGCGGTCAAGGACCGGGTCAACGCGATCTCGCTCGCACCGGCCGAGGACTTCCGCCACGACTCCGATCTCTTCGGCGAGACCGTCGGCGACGCCGGAGACCCAGCGGCTGCATCCGACCGCGTTCGAGCACGGCCTGCAGACCCCGGAGCGGCGAGCTCGACGCTCGGCTCCATGCTCGCCGGGTTGAACCCCGGAGGTTGAGTCATGAACACGAAGCCGCAACTCGCCGGCCAGACCCTCGTGGTCATCGGCGGCACCAGGGGCATCGGCCTCGAGACGGCGCGGCTCGCACGGAGCGAGGGAGCGGACGTCATCATCACGGCACGTGACCCCGAACGGCTGCACGGCGTCGGGCTCGAGCTCGGGGCGAGCATCGCCGCGTTCGACGCCACCGACCTCGACCGGCTCGGGCGGTTCTTCGACGAGCTGCCGACAGCGATCGAGCACGTGCTCGTCACCGGTCCCGGGCCGTACTACGCCCCGCTGGCAGGAGCTGGATTTCGCCCAGGCGCATCGCACCTACGAGGCGCACCTCCTGCTGCCGGTCCAGGTCGCCCGCAAGGCGGTGGGAAAGGTACGCGCCGGGTGGCACCCTCCTCTTCATGACCGGTACCGGCGGCCGTCGGGCCGCGTCGGGTGCGCTCATCACGGCGCACACCGCCGCGGTGCCCGCGCTGGCAAGAAACCTCGCCCTCGAGGTGGCGCCGATCCGGGTCAACGTGATCGCGGCCGGATTCGTCGACACGCCGCTTTCGGCCGCATACCTCGGCGATCAGCTCGACGAGCGCCGCGAACAGCTTCGCCGGACGTTGCCGATCGGGCGGGTTGTGGAACCCGAAGACATCGCGGGGCTGGCAATCCACCTGATGACGAACACCGCGATCACGGGCGCGACGATCGACATCGACGGGGGGCAGCAGCTCCTCCCATAGCGAATCCATACGTCGCGATGCCAGGGTGCCGACCAGGGTATTCACGGACGCCCCGGTTTCCACGACCAGCCGATGCTTCGGGCACGACGATGATCGAGGTTGGCCGATTTAGATGAGAGCCGACGCTGAGCACGCCCGGTCGCTGCTCGCCGCAGCAGGAATCCCTGCCGTGCTTGCTCCGTCCGAGTCGGGTGAGTATCGGATCGACCGCTCGGGCGGCGCGAGCCTCTTCGTTGCAGACATGGATGCCGGACACGCGGCGAGGATTCTCCGCCGGCAAACGCGGACGGACGACGAGTAACGGTGACGGGCTAACCGTCGGCAAGGGCCCGAAAGAGCCCTCTTCGAGAGGTGACTCCGAGCTTCGCGTACACCTTGCGCAGGTGCCATTCGACGGTGCGCGCACTGAGGAACAGCTGCGCGCCGATCTCGGGGTTCGAGAGGCCGTCGCGTGCAAGCCGGGCAATCTGCTCCTCTTGTGGCGTGAGGTCGTCGCGGGCCTCCGGCGCTCGCTTTCGGATCGTTTTCGCCCGTCGCCATCAACTCACGGCGAGTCCGCTCGGCGAACGCCTCCATGCCGATGGTGCTGAACATTTCGTGGGCCGCGCGGAGCTGCTCGCGTGCGTCGCCGCGGCGCCCCTCGCGCCGCAGCCACTCCCCGTACAGCAAATGCGCGCGGGCGAGCTCTGGACGGAGCGTTGGTTCGGCCGAACCGCTCGATCGCCTCGCGATAAAGAGGGTCGCGGCTTGCCGTCGCTCAGCAAAGCCCGCGAGCGCACCTCGGTGCCGAGCGCCCAGTCGTTCGCGGCCGGTCGCGTCATCTCCGCCAGTCGCTTGAGCGCGTTGCGCGCAACATCGGTGTCGCCGAGGCGGGCGGCCGCCTCGACGAGCTCGGGAAGCGCCCACATCGCGGACACGGGAACTCGAAGTCGTTCGCGGTCACCTGCCGCGCAGCGGCCGCCGCCTGGTCAAACCGGCCGATGCCGTTGTAGAGCACGGCGGCCGCCCACTGGCCACCCGCACCGCCAGGCCGTGCGCCCGGCCGCGGCTTGCTCGTATCGCGGTCCGCGATCGCTCGACGCCTCGCTTCCGTGCCCTATCGACCGGAGCCTCAGCGCGATACGGGGAAGCTGACGCCACCGGTCGCCGCCACCACGCTGTCGCTCTCGGCCATGAGCGAGGCCGGCACCCGCCAGGTCGCCATTCCACGCGCGCGCCAGCCGAGGCTGGAGATAGAGGGGCAGCTCTGCGAGCGCACCGGCGGCTCGGACGATCTGGGCGTTGCCTCGTGAGATCGCGTACGCGCCGTCGGTGTCCCACACGACGTTGCTGGGCCATCGGCGCTATCCACCCCAGCGCAGAACGTCCTCCAGCGGGAGGTCTGCGCCAGCAGCTTCGCCGCGCGCTGCAGCGTCGGTGTCGCTGCGGCGCGTCCGTCGGTTGCAGCACGCGCGAGCCCTTCGAGCAGCAGGCTCTTGCCCTCGGAGCCCCTCGGGAGCGAGGAAGGCCCTGATGGCGCGCGAGATCTCCAGAGAAAACGCCGCCTCCCGCGATCGTTGCGGCCGGGACCGATCGCGGCATCCCAGGCGGCTCAGGTAGGTCTCGCGAGCGAGCTCCAGGTCGAACGGCTCGAGTTGCCTCGCCGCCCTCAGCAGGAGCCGGGGCGCGTCGTTCCGAAGCTGCGGCGAAGGCGATGCGGCCGCGCAGCAGATCCACCCGTGCGGGCTGGAACTCGTCCAGCGGGCGCGCCTCCACAGTGGTCAGGAGCCGCTGCGACGTCGTCGAACCCGCCCGCCTGAAAGCTCACCTCCGCCGCGGCGAGCGCGCGGTCCGCACGCCGGTCCGGGTCGGCGGTCAGCCCAAAGGCGCGCTGCAGGAACCGGCCGCGGCGGCGACGCCGCCGCGTGACATGCGCGCGGCCGGCCGATCGTTCCAGCTCCTCGGCGACCGCCTCGTCTGGTGCGAACGCTGCGGCGGCCAGATGCCACGCCCGACGGTCTGGATCGACGTCCCGATCGGTCGCCTCCGCCAGCGCGAGGTGGACACGACGCCGCTGATCTCGAGCGGCGCAGATCGATAGACGGCAGAGCGAACGAGCGGATGACGGAACCTCACCGGTTCCGCGATCGTCAGCAGCCCACCGTGGTGTCGACCGCGCCGGTGTCGATCCCAAGGCTCTCGGCGGCCCGCCAGACGAGGACCGGGTCGCCCGACCGGCTCGGCAGCGGCGACGAGCAGCAGGAGTCGCGCAGGGGCCGAAAGCGCCTCCACTCGGCGTCGAAGCTCTCTTCGAGCCGAGCCGACAACGAATCCTTGGAGCATCCAATAGGCCGAAACCGCCGGCCAGGCTCAGTGGTCGACAATGCACGGGGCAGCTCGAGAAGCGCGAGCGGGTTGCCTCGCGTCTCGGCGACGATGCGATCTCGGACCCGCTCGTCGAGGGGAGACAAGACGCGCCGAGCGCAGCAGCGCACGCGCGTCCCTGTCCGCGAGCCCGAGAACCTGGAGCTCCGGCAGTCCCGCGAAGATCGCCGGTCGGGACGCGGGCGGCAAAGAGCAGGCCGACGGGCTCTGCAAGGAGTCGCCGCGCGACGAACGCGAGCGTCTTCGCCGACACGTCGTCCAGCCACTGCGCGTCGTCGACGATACAGAGGAGCGGACGCTTCTCGGCTGCCTCGGACAGCAGGGTCAGGACCGCCAGTCCGACGAGGAATCGATCCGGCGCGGGCCCTGCGCTCAGGCCGAACGCGATCCCGAGTGCGTCGCGCTGCGGCGGCGGGAGTCCTTCGAGGCCTCGAGCAGTGGCGCACACAGCTGGTGCAAGGACGCAAACGGCAATTCCATCTCTGATTCGACGCCCGCGGCCTGACGCAGCCCATGTCTCCCGCCGAGTCGACGACGTAGTTCAGCAGCGCGGTCTTGCCGATCCCCGCCTCGCCGTGTATGAGAAGCGTGCGGCTCTCCCCGCCGCGAACCGCATCGACCATGTCATCAAGGAGCGCGCACTCCGAGGTGCGCCCGCGTACGCGGATCGACTGGGGCACAGGAGTACCACCCGCCATGTGGCGATCCTAGAAGAAAACCGACCCCCTGTCAGGATGATCGTCAGGTCATGGCTGTGCTCCGTCGCGATCGGACCTGGCATTCACGGGGGGAACGGGGCGGCGTATCCCTCGCACCCGCGAGCGCACCAGGGTCATCACGGGCGCCGTCTGAATCACCGGCCGCGAACATGGTCGACCACAGACGGCCAACGAGGGAGTTTCTCAGTGGCGAGCCTCGAAGACAACCTGATCATCGTCGGCTCGGGATCGGGAAGGGCAAGCATGAGCATCAACGGTGAGGTCGAGGGAGATGGCTGAGGCTTCGGGGATGTCGTCGCGGCAGCGCTGGACCCTGGTGCTGGTGTGCACCGCGGCGTTCATGCTGCTGCTGGATATCACCGTGGTGAGCGTGGCGCTGCCATCGATTCAGCGGGATCTGCACGCGAGCCTGCCGGACCTGCAGTCGGTGGGCGCCGCCTACGCCCTGGTGCTGGCCGTGCTGCTACTGCCGGCGGCCACCCTGGGAGACCGGCTGGGCCGGCGGCGGCTGTTCCTGGTCGGCCTGGTCATCTTCACCGCCGGGTCGCTGGCGTGTGCGCTGGCCGCGACCGCACTGGAGCTCGAGCTGTTCCGGGCGCTGCAGGGAGTCGGCGGCGCGGTCCTGTTCGCCACCGCGACGCCGCTGCTGCGTGCGGAGTTCTCCGGCGCCGCCCTGGCCCGGGCGCTGGGCGCCTTCGGCGCCACGATCGGCGGCGCCAGCGCCGTCGGGCCACTGGTCGGCGGGGTGCTGACCGACACACTGGGCTGGCGGTACATCTTCTTCATCAACCTGCCCATCGGCGTGGCGGCGTTCGTGGCGGGAGTAGCCCGGTTGCGCGAATCTCGCGACCCGGCCGGCGGCCGGGCCGACTGGGTGGGCACGGCGCTGATCGTCGGGGCGCTGACCGCGCTGATGTTCGCGCTGATCCGCGGCAACGCGCTGGCTGGGGGAGCCCGGCGATCGTGGCCCTGTTCGCGACCGCCGCCGTGGCCTTCACCGGGTTCGTGATCTACGAGGTGCAGGTCGCCGCCGCGCCCATGGCCGACCTGACCCTGTTCCGTCGGCGCAGCTTTGCCGCGACCGGGTTCGTGGCGTTCGCGATCTCGGCGACGGTCATCGGGACGATCACCTATCTGTCACTGTACGTGCAGAACACCCTCGGCTACTCGCCTGTCCAGGGCGGGCTGCGGTTCCTGCCGCTGTCCCTGGTCTCCTTCGCGGTCGCCCTCCTGACCGGCCGGCTGATCGGCAAAGTGGCAATGCGGGTGTTGCTGGGAGTGGCCATGGCCGCGGCCGCAGCCGGGCTGGCCGCGATGGCGCACCTGACCGCCACCTCCACATGGCTGGCGCTGCTCCCCGGTCTCATCCTGGCCGGGATCGGCTTGGGAATCACCTCCACGGCCCTGGCCTCGGCAGCGCTCTCGGCGGTGAGCCGGCCCACGCCGGGATGGCCGCCGGCCTGACGAACACGCTGCGCCAGGTCGGCACGGCCACCGGCGTGGCGGTGTTCGGTGCCCTCTACGCCTCGCGCGTCACCACCGCCACACTGCACGACCTGGCGGGCCTGCCCGCTCCGCCCGGCGCAATCCAGCGGCTGGCCGCCGCCGTTGCCTCCGGCGCGGGCACCCGGGTAGCGGCCGTGATCCCGCCAGCCGGCCGCGCCGCAGTCACCCACGCAGCCCGCGCCGGCACCGCCAGCGGGCTTAACAGCGTGTTGCTCGCCGCGGCGGCGTTCGCCGCGCTCGGTGCGGTCGCTGGCTTCGCCTTTGGACCCGACCCAGCCAGGCAGCCGCCGCCCAGCGCCGCCCCCGGCGAACTGACCGCCCAGTCGGCCCCGCCTCAACGCCAGGCCCGGGTACCGCGCGGGTCCGAAACAACGGCGTCATGACGCCCTACGGCACGACCGGGGAGTCATTGCGATGTCGTCGGCGTTGACCGACGATGCGGCTGACCATGGCGTCGGCGGCCGCGAGACCCGCCGCGATCTGGTCGTCGCCCGGCTGGCCCAATACGACAGCCGTGATCGTCGTCCGCGTGCCGTTGATCCAGCGAATGGCCCGGAAGGCGAAACACCCGCCGGCCGCGTCGTCGGAGCCGGTCTTGACGCCGACGAACCCGTCGTGCCCGAGCAATGTGTCGGTGTTCTGCACGGTGCCGGCGACCGGCAGCGTCGCGTTCGGTGTGGCGACGATGTTCGCAAACACCGGCAGGCGCATGGCCCGATCGACAATGCGCACCTGGTCGGCGGCCGTCGACACCGTCGCGTCGTCGTAGCCGCTCGGGTCGGTGCAGCGGGTGGGTCATACCCAGCGACCGTGCGGTCACGTTCATCGAGGCAACAAACCGGGCCGCCGAGCCGGCGTCCCATCGCGCCAGGACCTCGGCGATGTTGTTCGCCGACGGGAGCAGCAGCGCCTGCAGCGCCTGCCGCTCGGTCAGCTGCTCTCCGGCGGCGATGGGCACGACCGATTCCTGCTGTCCGGCACGGCGGTCGGTGTCGGCGAACATCGGGGTCGGTGAGCGTGATCGTCGGACCGTTCTGGCCGGCCGGTAGCGGGTGGTCACGGAGCACGAGATAGGCCGTCATCACCTTCGCGGCGTTGGCGATTGGAGCCGCGTGCTGGTTCGGGCTCGCGCGGATCTGCGATTGATTTGTTTGGACGATCGCCAGCGGAGTGCGCAGCTCGTCGGAGGCGTTGGCTGCGAATCGCTGCTGTTCCGCGCTCCGCTGCCCAGCAGTTCCGCGCTCCGCTGCCCAGCACGGTGTGGCCGGGCGCAGCAACGCCAAGCTGCTGAGGTGCTCATGCGCGGAAACACCCGTGGATATGGTCGTTTACGACGCCGACGTTCTGCATGAATGCGTACACGCTCGTAGGCCCCACGAAACGGTACCCCTGCGACTTCAACTGCTTCGCGAACGCTTCCGCTTGCGGAGTCGACTTCGGGAGTTCGGCGACGGACCGCGGCGCCCGCTTGCGCCGATCTCGTAGGACTTCGCGACGGCGACGAGGCTCGGCGACGCTGACATCATCGCGTGCGCATTGGCGACCGTCGCCTGGATTTTGCCACGGTTGCGGATGATTGAAGCGTCCAGAACGAGGGCGTCGACGTCCTGTTCGGTCAGCGCCGCAACTTCCGCGACGTCGAAGTCCCGGAATGCCCTCCGGAAAGCATCCCGTTTACCGAACACAACCGCCCAACTGAGCCCGACCTGGAACACGCCCAGCGTGAGCGCCTCGAACATCGTCGACTCGTCGTCGGTACTGGTCCCCCAGACCTCGTCGTGGTAGCGGGCGAAGGCGGTATCGCCGGCGCCGGCCCACACGCAGCGTGGCTTCCCGTCGTGCCCGACGATCACATCGGTGCTCATGCGCGTTCTCCTGCCCCTGCACGAGGCTCAACCGGTTTTTGAGAGGAAGTCGTCCAGGTCCGCGGCGAATTCGATGTGGTGCTGGAACAGGAAGCCGTGGGCCGAGTCGGGATAGATGGTGAGGCGCGCGTCCGGGAGGAGTCCCGCCAGCAGGTACGAGTACCGAGGCAGGATCATCGGGTCGCTGTCGCCGTTGGCGACGAAGACCGGGAGGTCGATCGCTGCGACGCGCTGGAGCATCGCCTGGTTGGGAACCCCCCATGCGCAGACGGCGTCGTACTGCGCCTGGCGGGTCTGCCATGTGGTCGGGGCGTCCCGGTTGGTCGTCTTTCCGAAGATGCGCCCTGCGACCTGCCGGCCTGTCTCGCGACTCGTTTGCGTCGGGGCGAAGAAGACGTCTAGGTACCCCTGCGGGTTCGGCTCCGGCGCGCCGACCGCGCCGATCACGTCCGGTGCCCACCCGTGCATCCCGTCGGCACCCTGTGGTGCCGAGGACGCGAGCACGACCCGCCTCAGAAGGTCAGGGCGGATGAGCGCGATCTCCTGCGCGACGAAGCTGCCGATCGAGAAACCGAGCAGATCGACCGGCTGCAGGTGCATCGCCTCGATGAACGCGACCGCGTCGTGGGCCATCGCCGTGATCGTGTTCGGCGTCGGCGCCGGACGTCGATGCGACTCCGCGGTTGTTGAAGGTGATCACCCGCCGACCGGTGGCGAGCCGGTCGATCAGCGCCGGATCCCAGTTGTCCAGGTTGCCGCGGAAGTGCTGCAGCAGCACGAGCGGCACCTCGCCCCCACCGAGGTCGCGGTACGCGTACTCGATCGCGTTCTCGGCCGTCACTCGCTGGGTCGATGTGTCGGTGTAGGTGAGTGGCTCTTCGGTCTGGGTCTGGTCGTCTGTCCTTGCCATCTCAGGAGTGGACGGCGGTGCCAACCGCCTGGGCGGCCTTCTCGATCAGGTCGGTCACCTCTTGCGGATGCGAGACCATCGCCACATGGCTCGAAGGCACCTCGACCGTGGTCGCGCCCATCCGCGCGGCGAATTGCCGCTCGGCGTCGGGCGGGATGGCCTCGTCGTTCTGCGCGACGAGGTACCAGGAGGAGAGCGACTTCCACGCAGGGGCTCCCATGACGTCGGTGAAGGCGGACGACGCCAGCGCCTGCTGGACAGCGAACATCACTCGCGCGCGGGTCGGCTCGACGTCGGCGGCGAAATGATCGACGAAGTCGTCCTCGGACAGCCAGCCGAAGCCGCGCGAGTCGGTGAAGAGATGGGCGAGCGCCGGCGTCACCGGTCCTTGCGAGAGCAGCGCTCCGAGCGACTCGCCCTCATCAAGCGCGAAGGCGGCGACGTAGACCAGGCCGGCCACGTTCGGGGCGTCGGTCCCGAGCGCGGTGATGATCTGACCGCCGTACGAGTGCCCCGCGACGATCGTGGGACGGTCCTGAAACTCGAGCACCTGGCGCAGCCGCGCGACGTCGTCGGCGAGCGAGGTGAGCGGAAACTGGGGCGCTCGGACGGCGAAGCCGTCTGCCTGGAGGCGTTCGATGACGCCGCTCCAGCATGATCCGTCGGCCCACGCGCCATGGACGAGAACGATGTTCGGCCGGTCGTTCATGCGTCGTGACTCCCTTCGTCGGGTGGAGGGCTCGAGTGTGAGCGACCGGGGCGTCTCGCGCATCACACGTTTCTGCGATCTGTAAGCTGCTCGAGGCGCTTGCAAGATATGCCCGCCGCGGAGGAACGCATGTCGAAAGGCCCATCGCGGGAGTTCCATGGGCGCGACGCGGAACTCGCGCTGATTCGGGGCGAGCTCGAACGGCTTTCCGATGGGACGGAGATGGTGCTCATCGTCGAGGGGGCCGCGGGTATGGGTAAGAGTCGGCTGCTCGCCGAGGTCTCGGCGATCGCGCGCAGCGGCGGAATCAGAGTCGGCGGCAGCGCAGCAGATCCGAGCGAGACGGTGGTCGAGCTTGCGGCGCTGCTGGCGGCCCTGTTCGACGGGGCCGAGCCGCTGCTCGATCCCGGCGGGCTTTCGGCTCTCCGCGGGGCAGCCCGAGCAGCGGTTCTGGCTGCTGCGCGACCTGCAGCAGCTGCTGGAACGAGCCGCGCTCGAATCGCCACTGCTGATCGCGATCGACGACGCACAGTGGGCGGATAGCGGAACGGTGGCGGCGGTCCGCACACTGCCGATGCGACTGATGGGGTTGCCGATCGCCTGGGTGATCGCGCTTCGCCCGCCGCGCGAAGCGACGCCTCTCGTGCATGCCCTCGAACGGCTGAAGCAAGACGGCGCGCGGACGATCGTGCTCGGCCCGCTCGAAGAAGACGCGCTCGTGCGGCTGGCGGCGGACATGCTCACCGCAAGGCCCGACGACTCGATCCTGAGGCAGCTTGCGGACGCCGACGGTAGCCCGTTCCTGGTTGTCGAGACGCTTCTCGGGCTGCAGGAGGAGGGCCGGATACGCGTGGTCGACGAGCCGTGCCGAGCTGATCGACGGCCCGCTTCCACGGCGCGTGCACGAGAAGATGCGGGAGCGGCTCGGCAGGCTCTCCGATGATGCAAACGACGCCGCCACCGTTGCCGCCTCGCTTGGCCGCACGTTCACATTCGACGAGCTGGCGCGTACGCTCGGCCGGCCGGCTTCGGATCTGCTTGCGCCGGTCGCGGAGCTCCTCGAATGCAATCTGCTCATTGAGCGCGACGCTGGACTGGCCTTCTGGCACGACATCACGCGCGAAGCCGTCCGCGCGAGCGTGCCCGTCACCGCCCGCCGCGCGCTCGACCGACAAGCAGTGGGCGTCCTGCTCGAATCGGGACATCTGCCGGTTGAGGTCGCCGGGCAGCTCGCGGCGAGCGCCCAGGCGGGTGACGAGGTCGCGATCGCGACGCTTCTTGATGCCGCAAGAGCCCTGGTCACGACCGACTCCGGCACCGCCGCGCAGTTCGGGCAGCGCGCACTCGAGATCGCGCCGGCTCACCATCCCAAGCGCGGAGAGATCGTCGGCACGACGGCGATTGCACTTCACATCGCCGGCGACAGCGAACACGCGATCGGGTTTGCAGACCGCGCGCTTCGCGAGACGCTTCCCGCCCGGCAGGAGGCGGAGGTTCGCCTGAGCATCGCCGGCATGTTCGCGATCTCGCCTGAGATCAGGATCACGGCGGGCCGTCTTGCCCTGAATCTGCCCGACCTTCCAGAGATGCTACGCGCTCGCCATCTCGCCTGTCTCTTCCACAACCTCGTCACCGCCGGTCGCGTCGATGAGGCGCGGGCGGTGCTTGAGGAGACACGCGCAGCGGTCGAGGCGGCCGACGATGCTCGAGCGTTGTTCACGTTGCGGGTCGCCGAGAGCGCGCTCGAGTACACCGACGACCGGTTCGGGCCCTCGCTCGAGCTGATCACATCCGCCTACCGCGCCGGGATCTTCGCCGGCGACGATCAGCGCCTCCGGCTCGCACATATGTGGCACGGTGAGCTGCTGAGCGTCACCGACCGATACGAGGAGGCGCTCGCGATTGCCGCCGACGGCCGTGCCGCCGCCCAGCGCGACCAGCAGGGTTGGGCGTACGAGATGTTCGAGACCTGGCACGGGCGCATGCTCCTGCGGACGGGGCGGATTTCCGAGGCAGCGGCCGTGCTCGAGGGTCGTTACGCCCTCGAAGACGGGACCCACGTGGCCGCCGTGCTCGACGCGGCCGGAATCGTCGCGCTCGGGAAGCTGGCGATCCACACCGGCGACACCCGTCAGGTTCGCCGCCTCGGCGACATCGCGCACCTCATGCTCGAACAGGGCACACCCGCGGTGAGGCGTCAGGCCGGCTGGCTGCTCGCCATCTTCGCGATGGCCAGGGGCAACGCCGAAGCAGCACGAGGCTGGCTGAGCGCACCGAGATCCTCGGACGGTGACGGCCGAGCGATCCTCCCGCGCTTCCCACTCGACATCGCGGACGAAGTCCTTCTTGCGCGCATAGCGCTTGCGACCTACGACGACGAGCTCGCGCAACTCGCCCTCTCGAACAGCCAGCGACGCGCAAAGCTGAACCCCGGCATCCACGCGATTACGGCAACGGCGGCGCACGTCCGCGGCCTGCTCGAGCCGGGGCGGGCTGATCTCCGAGAGGCGGTCGACCTCTTCGAACGCGCGCCGCGACCGCTCGAGCATGCGGCCGCACTCGAAGACTTCGGCGTGGAGCTCACGACCACCGACCGCGAAGCCGCCATCGACCTCCTCGGTCGGACCCTCACGCTCTACTCGGAACTGGGAGCGACATGGGATGCCCGCCGTGTGCGCAGGCGCCTGCGCGAGCTCGGTGTCCGCCGGCGGCTCGTCACCGCCGAGCCCGAGACGAGTGGTTGGGCGGCCCTGACGACATCGGAGCGCACGGTGGCCCAGCTCGTCGCCGAGGGCCTCACGAACCGGGAGGTCGCCGAGCGGCTCTTCGTGTCCCCTCACACCGTAAACAGCCACCTCCGCCACGTGTTCTCAAAGCTCGGGATCAACTCACGGGTGGAGCTCGCTCGCCTTGCGCGCGAGTACGAGATGGCGTGATCGTGTGATGCCGGGACGGCGACCACCTGACAGTGTTCGCGGTCATGCCGATGATCGACGTCTACGCGGCTGAAGGCACGTTCCCGGACAAGCACACGCTGGCTCGGGACGTCGCGCAAGCTGTGATGCGCTGGGAGGAGGTGCCGGAGATCCCGCTCTTCTCCGACAACACCGCCGCCTTCATCCACGATCTCCCCGCCGAAGCAATCGCCAACGCCGCCGGCGCAACCAACTACATCCGCGTCCAGGTGCTCACGCCCGCCGGCGTATTCGACCGCGACAAGCAGCTCGGAGTCGTCAAGGAGCTGACCGAGATCGTCGCCGCCGCGGCGGGCGACCCGAGCTACGAGCAGCGGACATGGGTGCTGATCACCGAGTCACCCGACGGCGGGTGGGGGATCGGCGGGCACGCGAACACGAACGCAGACATCGCGGCCAGCGCTCGGGCTGCGCTCGATGCGGTCTGACAGTCAGATGAGCGCAGAGGCGGGTTCGCCGATCACCACCTACTTCCGAGTCTGCGACGGCGTGCGAGTGAGGTTCGCCGATACCAAGGCAGACTCGGACGTCACCGTTCTGCTGTTGGCGCCGTGGCCGGAAAGCCTTTGGGCGTTCCGTCGCATCTGGCACCGCGTCTCGGCAGTCGGGCGGGCGGTCGCCATCGACCTGCCGGGGTTCGGCCACTCCGACGGTCGCCCGGAGCTGATCGCCCCGGACGCCTCGGGAGCGTTTCTGGCCGGCCTGATCGACGAGTGGGGCCTGGGAGCTCCGCACGTCGTCGGCCCCGACGTCGGCACGGCCGCGGCGCTGTTCCTGGCCGCGAAGGCCCCGGAGCGCGTCACCAGCCTGACCGTCGGCGGCGGCGCTGTCCGCTTCCCGATCGAAGCCGGCGGCGCGCTCAAGGACATCATCGAGGCGCCGAGCCTGGACGTCGTGCGCGGACTGGACGCCAGAACCAACATCGGCTACGCCGTCGAGTCGGGCGCCGCGAGCGAGACGCGAGCCGGAAGTCCACGAGGACTATGTCAGCGCCTACGACCTTGGCCGCTTCGCGGAGTCTGCCCGGTTCGTGCGGCACTACCCCGAGCAGAACCCGGTGTTGCGCGATCTGCTGCCGACGATCACCACGCCGACCCAGATCGTGGCCGGGCGCGACGATGACCTCGTGCCGTGGTCGAACAACCAGTACCTCCAAGACCTCCTCCCCAACAGCGAGATCCACCCCCTCGACGCCGGCCACTTCGCCTGGGAGCAAGCAGCCGACGAATACGGCCGCCTCGTCGCCGACTGGGTCAGCGGCGGACATCGGCGCGTCGGACCAAGTTAGGCCGTTGCGTCTGCGCGGTTGCCGTTCAGTGCGAGGCGACGGTCAGTGGCACGGCGCCGATCCGGAGTCGACGGTGCCCCCGCTCGCGTTCACGAACCGCCAGTCGTAGCTGGTGGAGTGAAGCGTGAGCTTGAGGATGCCGAACGTCTTGGTCGTCTTCTCGACGTTGTGGCTGCCGTTGAGCGAGAACAGGTCCTCGCCGCCGGTGCCGACGATGAACTGCCGGATTCCCCGGCTCGAGTCCACGTGGCCGGCGGCGTCCTGGGGCGCGAACCGGCCATACGTGTGCAGGTGCCCGGCCAGGATGACGTCCGCCCCGGCGTTGTAGAGGGTCTGCCAGAAGTACTTGTAACTACTGACGGGCGTGCTGGTGCCGTTGTAGTAAGGCTGGTGCCAGTAGGCCAGCGTGCACGTGGCGGAACCGAGGTTCTGCGTCAGGAAATTCCCCTGCGGCGAGCCGGAGCCGCAGCCTCCAACCTTGCCGCAGTTGCCGTTCAGCGCGATCAGGTGCCATGCGCCGAGGTTCCACGCATAGTCGCCACGCGAGTCGCCGGCGGCGGCGCCGAAGTACTTGAAGTAGCCTGCCGCCCCCGACGCGCAGTCCGTGCCGCCGCTGGTTTGGTACTCGTGATTCCCGGCGACCGGATGGGTCATCGCAAGAAAGCGGCCCCACGACGGGTCGTACGACTTGAGGTACGCCTGATAGCCGCCGCACCCGTACTGGTTGTCGCCCAGCGGAAGCACGGCGCCAATGCTCGAATCGGCAGCGATCAGGTTGGACGTCGCGAGCTCGCGACAGGCGCTGCTCGTCCCCTTACCCCCGTTGAACTTGGAGCTGGCGGGGTCGCAGGCGATATCGCCTGCGGTGGCGACGACCGGATCGGACGCGGCAGCGGCGGTCGCGCCCGATACGCCGGCCGCAGCTGAGAGCGAGCCGGCCGGAGCAGCTGCCACCCACGCGCAGAGTGCGGCTGCCGCGAGCAGAAGATTCCGGCAGCGCCGAACCGCAAGCACGCGGTGACGACCTTCTGCCGGTTCATCGGCGCGAGCGAGAAAACGCATAATCGACCCCACCTTTCGACCTGCGCCCCTAGAAGATCCGAGAGCCCACTGTAACTCTACAGGTTCTCGCACCCGTAAACCACGCCCGTGTCGACCAGTTCTTGTCCCGCGCACACCTTGCGACGCAAGGGTCTGGCAGCTATCATGCGACGCATGGCACCGCTTCCCCAGCGCCGCACCGAACTGCTTCGGGGCGTGCTAGATCTCTGTCTCCTGGCCGTGATGGATGAGGGACCGGCGTACGGCTACGAGATGACCCAGCGTTTGCGCGAGCGTGGCCTTGGGATCGTCGGTGAGGGCTCGATCTACCCGCTCCTCGGACGGCTGGAGCGCGATGGGCTCGTCGGACACGTATCGCGCCGCGAGCAACGGTGGCCCTCCAAGGAAGTACTACCGGCCGTCGAGGGCGGGCAAGGTGGCGCTGGGGGCGGGTGTGCTCGAATGGCGTGAGGTCCGCGACGCGGTCGACGCGGTGCTGGCCCAGGTCAAAGTTGAGGTGGCTTTATGAGCGAGTTCGTCCAACAGTGCCGGCAAGAGTGGAGTCGGCTTGGTGTCCACGGCCCGGTCGCGCAGGAGATGGCGACAGAACTCACGGCCGACCTTCGGGACGCTGAGGCCGCGGGCATGTCCACCGAGGAGTATCTGGGAGCCAGCGCAGCGGATCCACAAGCGTTCGCGGCCTCGTGGGCCTTTGAGCGGGGCATCATCCCCGCATCGTCCGGCCGAGAACCCCACCGTCGCAAGCCGCTCGTGCTGTCGCCTTCACCGCTGCAGCTGCGCTGACGCTCGTCGTCGCGGCGGTCCTGCTCATCACCGGGGAGCCGCGGATCGGACTGTCCACGTCCACGCACCACCCGAACATCAGCCCGACACTGTCCGGCCCGCTCCCGCAGGTAACACGCCAAGTGTCTGCGACGAACGCCTCTGCACCGGTCGAATGGATCCTTCTGGCGGCTGCCGCCGTTGCGCTCGGCTTCGCAGCATGGCTGTGGATGACCTGGGACCGCACGGAATCCACCATCCACCGCGCCGCCCACTAACGCCGCGACGCAAGAGAGCTCCTCGCGTTTGAGGCAGCTGCCGTCAACGCGATTCCACCGACAGGCGCGCACAGGAGTCGGCTCGGCCTTGACACAGACCTGTCCCGGGCCGTTGGCGGGCGAGCTTTCGTCGTACGCCGAGATCGTCCGAGGCACGGTGCCGCGGTTTGGGGGCGAGCTCCTCGAGCTTCGCGGTGATGAAGCGTTGTGCGTGTTTGGGTCGGCGCGGCAGGCGTTGCGGGCCGCGGTGGGGCTGCAGCGGCGGCTGCGAACGCCTTCGGGCGAGGACGGGCACGTCTTCCCGGTCGGCGTGGGAGTGGGATTGGATGCGGGCGAGGCAGTGCCGACCGAGGGCGGCTATCGCGGCGGCGCGCTGAACCTGGCCGCGCGGCTGTGTTCGGTCGCGACGCCGGGTCAGATTCTGGCCAGCGAGGGAAGTGTTCATCTCGCTGGCGTAGAGGACATTGTCGAGGGTCAGGTTGCCGCCGGCGATCCTGTGTCCCTGTTAGGGCGTCGCCCGGTCAAGTCGTGGACGGCTCGACCTCCGACGCGTCGCCGGCGCGCTCGGCGGGGGCTCCGACGAGCGGCCCGACGCAGAAGTACTGCATGTGCCGCTCGGCGAGCCGGCTGTGGTAGTCGCCGAACTCCGCCGTGGCGTCCTTGCCGCCGTACATGCGCGCGACGAAGGGCCCGCCCGGGTGGTGGTCCTTCCACTCGGCGAAGTCGTAGACTTTGCCGCGGATGACGACCCAGCAGTCGTCGAACGTCGCGTGCTGTGCGAGCTCCTCGCGCGTGACGGGCCGGTCGCCGGTACATGGCTTCGCCGGCTTCCAGAGGCTGGTGGCGACCTCCCTGCGGGCGCCCTTGAGCGCCTCGTTCCGCGAGCGGAAGTGCCACGGCCCGAGCTTCCTGATCGGGAGCTTGTCGCCGATCTCGCGCGCGTCGAACGCGTAGATCCAGGAGTCGTCGCTGCCGGCACGCTCCGTGTGGTCGAAGACGGGGTAGTCCCGCTCGTTGACCGCAGCGAGGATCTTCCGGCGCTGAGGTGAGTCCTCCGGCTCAAGGTGCTTGAAGAGGAACTTCGACGCGAACTGGAAGCGCGTCGCGCGGTAGTAGCGCACGCGCTCGTAGTGCAACAGCGCGCGGTAGATGTCCGTACCGTGGAGCTCGAAGCACTTGCCCAGTGCCGCGGCGTCCTCGAAGGCCTGCGCGGCACCCTGGCCGAAGGTCGGCAGCATCGGGTGAGCAGCGTCACCCACCAGGCCCACGCGACCCTCCGTCCAGTTCTCGAGCGCGTCCCGGTCGTAGAGCCCCCACTTCGTCGGGTTCTCCATCAGGCTCGTGAGTGCGACGACGTCGTCGTGACGGGGGTCGCCCTCGAACGCCTTGCTCATGTTGCCGACCATCTCATCGCGGTCGGCGGGGAACCAGTCGCCCTCTTGCCGCTCGAACTCCTCGGCGTTGGGCTCGTAATAGGCGAGCCACACGTTGAGCAGCTCGCCGCCGCGGACCCAGTACGTGAGATGCTGCGCCGTTGGGGTCTCGCGGGTGTCCATCGACATCGTTTCGATGGGGTTGTAGTCGAGCGGGCTGCCGTCGGGCTTGCGCGCCGCGGCGACCTTGTCCCTCGGGACCAGACCGCGGTAGACGACGACCTCGGTCCAGCGCTTGGTCGACACCCCCGGCCAGACCGCCTCCAGCACCTGGGAGTCGACGCCGTCGGCACCGATCAGCAGGTCTCCGGTCTCCGTCGTGCCGTCGGAGAACGTCACGGTCACGGACTCCTCGTCCTGGCTGACGGCCTCCAGGCGCTTGGCCATGTGGATTTGGATCGGGCAGTTGACGCCCGTCTCCGGCGCGAACTCGAGGACCCGCTTGTAGAGGCACATCAGCAGGTCGAGGCGGTGCATGTGGTGGAAGCCGGCGTTATCGTTGGCCGACGTGTTGTGGTCGAGCGGCTTCCGCGTGATGGAGCCGTCCTCCCAGACCATCCGCGTCTCGCTGAGGATCGCCGCCCTGCCGCCGTCGACTGCCCCGTGCGGGCCCTTGGGGTCCCCGCCGTCGAGGTCGACGCCCAGCCACCGCGCCAGCCGTGCGGCGTTCGGGGGGATGTTCAGCCCCGCTCCCGCGGTGCTCGGCGTGCGCGTCTGCTCGAAGACGTCGATCGTCGTGAAGACGCCCGACTCCCGCAGCGCCAGAGCGGTCATCAGCCCCGCCATGCCTCCACCTGCGATAAGTGCCCGCATCAAGTCCCTCCAGTTGCTCTCCATCGGTGGCGTCCGACCGCGCGAGCAGCGCCCGCGGCCGGCGACCGTAGCTCGGACAGGGCAAGTTGCTCGCCAAACTGTCCATGAGCGTACGTCCTGAAGCGTAGCCCGAAGGCGCCTACGTGCCGCTCGTCGACGCCGAGCCGTGCACGCTGGCGATCGTCCGGCGGCGCGACGTGCCGACCCCGTCGCCGGGCCCGACGCTGATCGACGCCGTCACGTATTTCGGCTGGCTGCTCCGGGTCGGCGCCACCGGCATTCTGCCCTCTATACGGCGGTCGGCGTGGCCGGCGCGGTTTTCGCGGCTCGCACCTGCGGAAGCGCCGTCGATCGCTACCTCGCGCCCCTGCTCGCCGTGGTCGTGACGGCTGCGGCCGAGGTGACGGAGTCTTACGGGCAGCACGGGATCTTCCGCTGGGCGCCGTACGTGATGCGGTGCGCGACAACCCCCGGGTGAGATCTTCGGCGAGGGTCGCGTCACCGGCCCGCAGTATGGCACTGTGCGACGCCTCGAGGAGGCCGCAGCGTGCTTGACCTCGACGCAGTTGAGTGTGATTGTTTCCATCGTTCCGACTGAGGAGGGCGTTCCATGTCAGACGTGGCTTCTGCGAAAACCACGGGAGGGCAGCTGGGCGAGCGACGGCTCGGCACGATCCACGCCGTCGCGCAGGCACTTGCGATCGGCCCGATGTTCTCGACGGCGGTCGTTCTCGGCTTTGTCTCGGCCCCGGTCACGGGGGCTGGTTTCAATACCGCGCTCGCCGTGCTGGTCGCCGGGCTCGGCGTGCTGGCGATCGCGTATGCGATCTCGATCTTCGCCCGCCAATACCAGGGTGCGGGTGCCGTCTATGAGTACCTCGTGCGGGGCGCCCACCCGGCGGTCGGCATCCTCACGGCCGGCGTCTTCTTCATGGGGACGCTATTCCTGGGCGGCGGCGGCATCTATCTCGGCCTGGGCATCCTCACGAACGGCTTCTGGACGGAGCACATCTCGAAGTCGAACGTGCCCGCCTGGTGGCTGCTGGCGCTGCTGTTCATGGCGCTGGTGCTGGTGCTGAACTACATCGGCGTGCGGATCGCGATCGGCGCGATGCTCACGTTCGCCGCACTCTCGTTCACCCCGATGCTGATCCTGGCCGTCGCGATCATCTTCCAGGCCAACAACACGCTTGCGGTCTTCAACCCCTCGACGACGTCGGTTCACACCGTCTTCAACGGCGTGATGCTCGGCATCCTGCTGTTCGTGGGCTTCGAGGCGGCCGCGTCACTCGGCGAGGAGAGCCACGACCCGGCCAAGTCGATCCCACGGGCGTTGATCGGCACCGTGGGCGCCTCGGCGCTGTTCTACGTGATCATGTCGTACGCGATCTCGATCGGCCTCGGGCAGACGGCGGTCGAGAAGGGCGCCTGGCTCGACCCGACCGCGCTCGACAACCTCGCCACCCAATACATCGGCTCGTGGTTCGCGACGATCATCGACCTGGTCGTGATCCTCGACGCGACCGCGCTCGCGCTGGCGATCTGCGTCACGATCGGCCGTGGCTACTTCGCGCTCGGGCGTGACGGCCTGCTGCCCTCGTTCTTCGCAAAGACGTCGCGGCACAACACGCCATGGGTCGGGAACCTCGTGATCGCCATCGGCGGTGGCGGACTGATCCTGGTTGGGCTCTACAGCCACACGCTCGATCGGTTCGGCCTGCCGCGGGATTTCGCGGCGTTCTTCGTGGCGGCCACGGCCGGCTCGTTCGCAGTCGAGCTGGTTTACCTGATCCTGGCCGTCGCAGCCATCGGCGTGCTGGTGCGGACGAACGCCGTGTGGTGGCAGTACCTCGTGGTGCTGGTCGCGGTCGCCACGCCGGTGCTCGGCTTCTGGGGTGCGCTCAACCCGGATCCCCACGACACGACGAACCTCAACTGGCTCGCGCTGTACTGGGCGCTTGGGGTTGTGGTGCTTTCGGTCGTCTGGTTTGCAGCCGTGCGGCTACTACGTCCGGCGGAGGTGGCTAACGCGGCGGCCTACGCCGCTCAGCACCACGGTGTACCGCCTCTTGACGAGAACATCGACTTCACCCCGGCGCCGGAGGACACGACGCCGATCTGATCCAGTTCGTGCAGTAGGTGTGTTGGGGCAGATGAAGATCGCGGCTCTCTGGACTGCCCGATCCTTGAAGTAACCCATCTTCCGAAGTGCCAGACCTCCTGGGCCTCAGTCAGCGAGCGCCTTCGCCTCACGCTCGCGCTGCGCGCGGCTCTTCAGCTTCTCCGGCGGCAGCGGAGGCAGGGTACGAGGTACGAATGGTGCACTTTTCGGCATTTCGGACTCTCGAAAACGGCTTGGTTGAGCCATGCGCCCGGCACGATTCGAACGTGCGGCCTCTGCCTCCGCAGGGCAGCGCTCTATCCCCTGAGCTACGGGCGCGTGAGCGTCGGAGTCTACCGGTGCCCGGCACCTCGCACGTCACGTGGGGCGGGCGCCGCGTGCTACTCGGCTGGGCGCGGGACCTGCGGCCTTTGCGCGAGCACGACCACGGCCACCGCCAGGTCGGCGAAGACGATGTAGGCCGGATAGACGATGAGCCCGAAGTCCAATGACCCGACCGCCACGAGCGCGCAGAGCCCGCTCAACGCGCTCAGGATGTAGGCCGAGAGCGTCTCCGAGTACGGGTCGGCGTGCGTCTTCGGCATCATCATCACGACCGCCACGAAGTCCGAGAGCACAACGCAGAGCGTGGCGATGGTCGGGTCGCCTGCCACGTACCAACCGACCACACCCGATGCGGCGATCGCGAGCAGCAGGATCTCGATCCGGCTCGTGCCGCCGACACCTCTGCGGATCGACAGGAGGAGTATCAGCAGCGTTCCGAGCAGCTGCGCGACGGCCATGAGCAGGCTCCACGCAGCCCCGTCGGCACGCTGCGAGAGGAGCACGATCAGCGAGAGGGTGCACCAGATCGCCCACGTTCCGCGGTGGGGCTTCGTCTTGCCCGCCAGGATGTCCCGGACATAGGGCACACACGCCAGCGCCTGAAGAAGGCCGGAGACGACCCCGAACAGCCAGAACATCCGGCAAGGCTACCGTTCCTCGTGCCCCGATCCCGGCCCGTGTAGGATCGCCACGTGGCGCAGGCGGCCAAGGAGACGCGCGAGGGCACCGTCCAGTTCGAGCTTCCGAACGGCGAGGTCGCGGAGACCTGGTTCCGCATCACGGGCGACCTCGAGGCCGGCGGCGTGCCGCTCGTCCTCCTGCACGGCGGGCCCGGCGCGACCCACGACTACCTCCTGTCGATGACCGACCTTGCGGCCGACCGCGCCGTCGTCCACTACGACCAGCTCGGCAACGGCCGCAGCACCCACTACCCGGAGCGGGGCGCCGACTTCTGGACGGTCGACCTCTTCGTGCGCGAGCTGCACAGCCTCGTCAAGGCGCTCGGGATCGCCGATCGCCACCACGTGCTCGGCCAGTCGTGGGGCGGCTTCCTTGCCCAGGAGTACGCCTTCACGAGCCCGCCCGGCCTGCGCTCGCTGGTGCTGGCCGACACCGCCGCTTCCTTCCCCGACTTCGTCGCCGAGGCGAATCGCCTGCGCGCCGACCTCCCGCCCGACGTCGAGGCGACGCTGCGCCGCCACGAGGACGAGGGCACGACTGACGACCCCGCCTACATGGAGGCGTGCCAGGTCTTCTACGCCCGCCACGTGTGCCGGCTCGACCCGATGCCGGCCGAGGTGGTCGAGGCGTTCTCGTGGCTCGAGCGCGACCCGACCGTCTACCACACGATGAACGGGCCGAGCGAGTTCCACGTCGTCGGCTCGATCCGCGACTGGCAGTCGAAGGACCGGCTCGGCTCGATCGAGGTGCCGACGCTGCTCGTCTCGGGCCGCCACGACGAGGCGACGCCGGCCCTGCAGGAGACGCTCAAGGCCGGGATCCCTGGCTCCGAGTGGGTCGTCTTCGAGGAGTCGTCGCACATGCCGCACGTCGAGGAGCGCGAGCTGTACATGCGCGTGGTCGGCGACTGGCTCGCCCGGCACGATTGACGCGGCGGCGGCTCTACAAATCCCGGCGCTGCAGGCCGACCGCCGTGGCTGCGAGCACCACGGCGACGTAGGCGAGCGCCCACACGCCGAGCAGCGGCCCCCCGCCCTGCGCGCCGCCCAGCGGGCCGAGGTGGACGATCACCCCGGTGATGCCGCTCGTGTCGGCGGTGAGCGCGTGCAGACCTGCCTGGTAGAGGGCGTCGAACGGCAGCAACCACGAGGCATCGCGGCCGATCTGCTGCAGCCGCTCGGACGGGAGCGCGTAGCCGATCTGCCCGAGCAGGCCCGAGACGAGCCCGGCGCCGTAGATCATGAGCACGGCGATCCCGTTCGCGATCGTCGACATGTACACCGAGCCCAGCAGCGAGATGGCTGCGACGACGCACACGGCGGCGGCGAGCGCGATGCCCGGCACGACGATGCTGTCGGGCCACCAACCGCCCTCGAGGCCGGTGATCGCGACGCTCGCGGCATACACGAGCGCGGTGTAGGAGGCGCAGATCCCGCAAGCGGCGCCGAAGCGGGCGGCGACGAAGGCCGTGCGCCCGATCGGACGGACGACGATCGGCTGGAGCAGGCCCTGCTCGGCGTCGCCGCGGATGGCGTTGAACGTGAGGAACACGGCGAGCACCGCGCCGAGGAAGAGCGTCGCGAACATCGCCAGCCCGAGCAGGGTCGCGCCCGCGAGGGCCTTCTGGTCGACGAGGGTACCGCCCTGACGCACCTGTGCGCCCCCGACCGTTGCGAACGCGAGGTGGGTGGCGACGGCAAAGAGGCCGAGGAACGCGAGCGTGAGGAGCGCGACCACGACCAGCACGCGCCGGCGCAGGCACTCGCGCAGCGTCACCCGCACGATCACCCCTGCGGCACTCACCCCATCTCCCCCTCGACCGCCTCCAGGTAGGCCTCCTCGAGCGTCGAGCGGGTCGTGCGCACCTCGTAGACCCGCTCGCCCGCGGCGACGAGCTCGGCGACCAGGCCCGGCACGTCCTCGCGCCCCGCCTGGTAGCGGCGCGTGCCGGAGCCGGTCTCGATCTCGACGCCGCCGGCGGTGGTCAGCTCGTCCGGTGTGCCCTGCGCGACGACCCGGCCGCGATTGATGATCACCACGCGGTCGCAGACGAGCTCGATCTCGCTCAGGAGGTGCGAGTTCAGGAGCACGGCCGTGCCGCCGGCGCGCAGCTCCTCGAGCATGCCGCGCACCGTCCGCCGTCCGGCCGGGTCGAGCGCGCTCGTCGGCTCGTCCAGCACGAGCATGCGCGGGCCGGCGACGAGCGCCTGGGCGATCCCGAGCCGCTGCTGCATGCCCTTCGACATCGACTCGATCTGGCGCCCGGCCACGTCTGCCAGCCCGACCAGCTCGAGCAGCCGGCCGCGCTCCCCGGCGCCGCCCGTCCGATCGGGTCAGGCCCTGGTGGACGCGCAGGAGCTCGTCGGCCGTCATCCAGCCGGGGAACCGGAAGAGCTCGGCCAGGTAGCCGAGGCTCGCGCGCGCGGCCGCCGACCCGGCCGGCGCGCCGCAGACCGTCGCGCTCCCCGCCGACGGGCGGACGAGCCCGCAGCCGATCTTCACGAGCGTCGACTTCCCGGCGCCGTTCGGGCCGAGCAGGCCGACCAGCTCCCCGGCGTCGACGTGCAGGCTGACGCCGTCGAGCGCGACGGTGCGCCCGTAGCGCTTGGCCAGATCGTGGGCGGAGAACGCGACCGTCACGACAGCCGGCTAGACCGCCGGGTCGAGCAGCTCGACGCGCTCGTTCTCGGTCTCGGGCGGCGCCCCGTACACGTAGACGAGCAGGTCGTCCTCGCCGTGGTTGGCAGCCTGGAGCACCGTTCCCGCTTCGACGTGGATCACGCCACCCGTCCCCATGTCGCACCGCTCGGGCTCGTCGCCGAGGTACATCGAGAGCGTGCCCGTGAGGACGACGAACGTCTCCTCGTGGGTCGGGTGGCGGTGGCGCCGCCCCCGGGCGCCGGGCTCGTAGCGCCAGATGTTCGCCCGCGAGTGGGCGAAGCCCGCGAGCTCGCTCAGCTCCGCCACGTGCCGGGCCGGCTCGCCGGGCTCGTGCGGCCGGGTGATCCAGGCCGGCTCGTCGGGAGGGATCGCACGGAAGCCCACGGCGAAAGCCTACCGGGCCGCCCTGCAGCCGAACGCAGCCGCCCGGCGCCTGCTAGGCCCGGGTGGGCACCGAGACGTCGAAGCGCGACCCGCGCTCGGGTCCGCTCGACGCCTCGATCCTGCCGCCGAGAGCCTCGACGATGCGCTTGGCGAGGGTCAGTCCGAGCCCGGCGCCGCGGCTCGAGCGGGCGGGGTCGGCGCGCCAGAACGCCTCGAAGACGCGCGGCAGCTCGTCCGGGGCGATCCCGGGGCCGCTGTCCTCCACGGACAGGCTGATGCCGTCGCCGCCGGCTCGCGCGCGCAGCGTCACCCAGCCGCCTGCGGGCGTGTAGCGGACGGCGTTGTCGAGCAGCGAGTGGACGACCCGGGCGAGCTTGGGCGAGCACAGGCTGGCCCCGGCGCCGCCGAGGTCGACGTCGATCCGGATCCGCTTGTCGGCCGCTTCGGGACGGCACAGGTCGAGCGCCCCCTGCACGGCCTCGGCGAGCGCCATCGAGCGCGCGTCCCGGGCAAACTCGGCCGCGTCCAGCTGGGCCAGCTCGAACAGGTCGTCGACCATCGTCACGAGCGCCATCACCGAGCGGCGCATCTCGGATGTGTAGCGGGCGACCGTCTCCGGGTCGCGCACGATGCCCTCGTCGATGGCCTCGACCATCGCGCGCAGGTTGGCGATCGGCGTGCGCAGGTCGTGCGAGAGCGACGTCATGAGGTCGCGCCGCTGCGCCTCGACCGCGCGCTCGGCCTCGATGCCGGCCTGGAGCCGCGCCGCGGCGGTGTCGAGTGTCTCCCCGAGCAGCCGCAGCTCCGGCGCGGCCCGCAGCTCGCCGGCCCGCGCGTCGAGGCGGTTCTCGCCCAGCGAGCGCGCCGTCGCGACCAGCCTGGCCAGGGCGCGCGTGTTGGAACGGCTGACGATAAGCGCCGCGGCAACGCCCGCCGTGACGGAGTAGAGGGCCACCGAGACGAGCTCGGTCGGGTTGCCCGGCGAGATCAGCATGAAGTGATTCAGCACCAGCAGGTCGACGACGGTGACGAGCGAGGCGATGACGGCGATCGCGATGAGCGTGTACGCGAGCCCGACGCGGGTGGCCAGGCGCCGGGCGATCAGCGAGGTGACGATCGTCGCGACGGCGATCGGACAGAGCAGCGCGACCAGGCGGACCGTCTCGTTCATGCCTCGAACCGGTACCCGACCCCGTGCACGGTCACGAGCCGTCGCGGTCGCGAGGGGTCGTCCTCGATCTTCGCCCGTAGCCGCCGGATGTGGACGGTCACGGTCTCGGTGTCGCCGCTCCAGACGTAGCCCCACACCGACTCGACGAGCTCCGCCCGCGTGTAGACGCGGCCGGGATTCGACGCCAGTCGCATGAGCAGGTCGAACTCCTTGCGGGTGGTGCGCACGACCTCCCCGGCGCGGCTGACCTCGCGCCGGACCGGGTCGATCACGAGATCGCCGAACTCAAGCGGCGACCGCGCCTCCCCGCTCCCGCGGCGCAGGACGGCCCGCACGCGCGCGACCACCTCGCCCGGCGAGTACGGCTTCGTCACGTAATCGTCGGCGCCGAGCTCGAGCCCCGCGATCCGCTCGCGCTCGCTCACCTTGGCCGACAGGATGATCACCGGCACGCTGCTCTCGAGCCGGACGAGGCGCAAGAGCTCGAGGCCGCTCAGCTTCGGCAGCATCAGGTCGAGCACGATCACGTTCGGCGGCTGCGCCTCGATGGCGCTCAGGGCCGCGTGCCCGTCGGCGGCTGCGTCCACCTCGAAGCCCTCGTGGGCGAGATAGCGGGTGAGGACGTCCCGCACCACCGGCTCATCGTCGACGATGAGCACGCGCGGCGATGGTGCGGTCGACGCCATGCCACCAGCGTACCGTCGCGCGCCCCGTCCGGCGGGTTGTTCAGCTTCTTGCAAGCTCGCCGCTCGGGGCCGGCTCGATGCGGCCGGCGCCGAGGACGATGCAGACGATGAGGGCGAGGGGGATCAGGAGCGCGGTCCGGAGCTGGACGTGGCCGGCCGCGAACCCGATCGCGGCCGGGCCGGCGATGGATCCGCTGTACGCGATCAGGAGCACCCGCGAGAGCGCCGCCTCGACTCCGCGCGCCGCCCTCCCCGCCGCGCTCAGGACGAGCGGCACGATCGGGGCCAGGCCGGCTCCCATGAGGGCGAACCCGGCGACTCCCGCCACCGGCGAGGGGACGGCCAGCGCCAGCGCGAGCCCGGACGCGGCCGTGAGCCCGGCTCGGCGCGCGAGGGCGACGGGCCCGATTGCCGTGACGATCCGGTCGCCCACCAGCCGCGAGGCGGCCATCGCGAGCGAGAAGCCGGCGAACGCCGCGGCGGCGACGGCAGCCCCGGCCCCGACGCCGTCGTGCATGTAGACGGCGCTCCAGTCGGCCGCTGCCCCTTCGGCGAAGAAGCTGCAGAAGGCGATCGCGCCGAGGACGACGAGCTCGGCCGACCACGCCGCCCGCCCCCGGGCGGAAGCGGCGGCAGGCGACTGCGCGCGCGGGAGCCCGGCGAGCACGGTGACGGCTGTGCCGGCGACGAGGGCCGCGACGACGGCGAAGTGCGCCTTGGGCCCGACCCCGGCCGCTGCCGCTGCGCTGGCGCCGAGCGCCCCGAGCAGGAGGCCGACGCTCCAGGCCCCGTGAAACCCCGACATCTGCGGCCGCATGCGGTCGCGCTCGACCGCGACGGCGATCGTGTTCATGCCCACATCGACGATCGCGCCGAGCGTCCCGAAGCAGACAAGCGCGGCGGTGAGCAGGGCGAGGTCGCCGGCGAAGGCCGACGCGACCAGCGCCGCCGCCATCGCCGGGATGCCGCCGCGGACGACCGTCGCCGGCCCCAGCCGCCGGGCCAGGTGGCCGCCCCACCAGCTCCCGAGCAGCGTCCCGGCCGCCATGCCGAAGAGCGCGGCGCCGAGCGCGGTGTCGGAGAGATCGAGCGCGTGCTTGATCGCAGGCACCCGCCCGGCCCACGTCCCGACGAGCGCGGCGTGGAGGACGAACGCGGTCGCGACGATCCGGCCGTCCCTGTGGTGCCACGGCATCGCCTGAGGCTACCGCGGCCGAAGCGCGCCCCTCCCCGGGCGCCGGCGGGGCCGGCGCCCGGGATGAGAGGTTAGGACGAGGCGACGCTCACGTCGCCGACGGGCAGGCCGCCGACCGAGCCGATCGGCACGAGCGTGCCGTGGTGGCCGATGCGGTAGCTGGTGATGCTGTTCAGGCCGCTCGTCAGGACGTCCAGATAGCCGCCGCCCGGCGTGACGGACTCGTCGAGCGGCTTGCTGGTCGATCCGGGGCTCGCGACGACGCCGCGCAGGTGGAGACGGCCGTCGCCGCCGATGCGGAAGGCCGAGATCGTCCCGCTGCCGGCGTTCGCCGTATAGGCGATCCGGCCGTTGATCGCCACCCAGCACGCGGCCAGCTGGTTCGCCGCGACCGGCCCGGACAGGAGCTCGAGGGCCCCCGTGTGCCCGATCCGGTACGAGCTCGCTGCGCTCGTCGGCGCCTGGTGGGCGTCCGAGACGACCAGCACGCCGCTGCGGGTGAACCCGAATCCGAACGGGGTCGTGCCCGTCGACGCGAAGGAGCGCAGGCGCCGGATGGCGCCGCTGCGCCGCAGCGTGACGGTGTCGATCGTGCTCGACGTGGTGTTCGTCACGGCGAGGGCGGTGCCGGCCGGGTTGAGCGAGACCTGCGCCGGCCCGGCGTCTCCGGAGGCGAGCGCGACGGACCCGTGATGGATGCGGCGCAGGCCGCCGCCGGTGACGCGGAACCCGACGACGTTCAGACCGCCGGCGTTCACGACGTAGACGCGGCCGTGACCCGCGGTCAGGCTGGCCGGGCCTGCGCCGCCGGACGGCACGACCGCCAGGCGCGTGAGGTGGGTGCCGTGCACCGCGAAGATCGCGATCGTGCCCGACCCGCCGTTCACCGCGTAGAGCCGGCGGCCGTCGGGGCTGAGCGCGAGCGACCCCTGTGTGGTGGCGGCGACGCCGGTGCCGTCGCCGCCCGTCGAGACCGAGCCGGCCGGCGAGAGGGTGCCGTCGTGTCCGCGGGCGAAGACCAGCACGCGGCTCCCGGACGTCTGGTTCGAGAGCGTGAACACGGCCGCGCCTCCGGCGTGGGCGGCCGCCGTCGCCGGAAACGCCATGGCGGCCAGCGCCCCTAGCGGTATCAACCATCGTCTCTTCATCTGCGTGCTCCCTCCGGGTCGGTGCGCCCGGCGGGAGGCCGGGCGTCGTGGGAAGGCACGCTACGGAGCCGGTCTTTCCGGCCCCTTGCCGGTTCCTTGCAAGAACCGGAACACTGTGACGGGCGCGCGTGTAACGCCGGCGAGTGCGGCGCATACTGTGTGGGATGGGCGAACGACGCATCGGCCGGGCCACCTTCCTCTCGGTCGTGGGCGCCGGCGGGATCGGCATGCTCTTCGGCGACCGCATCACCTCGGCGCTGCGCGGGCCGATCGCCGAAGCCGGCTCCGTCGTCCCGAGCGCGATCAAGGGAGTGTTCCCGTCCGGCTGGCGCATCTACGCGATCAACCCGCCGTGGCCGACGTTCCACCCCGCCAGCTACCGGCTCGAGATCGGCGGCGAGGTGCGAAAGCCGGTCACGCTCACGTGGTCGGACGTGCGCGCGCTCCCGGCCGCCTCGCAGACGAGCACCTTCCACTGCGTGACCGGGTGGACGGTCTCCAACGTGCACTGGCGCGGGGTGCGCCTGCAGACGCTGTGGGACATGGTCGAGCCGCTGCCGACGGCCCGGTACGTCAACTTCGTCTCGATGGAGCGGCCCTACGTCGACTCGCTCTCGCTCGAGCAGTCGACGCTGCCGGATGTGATGCTCGCCCACACGATGGACCGGAAGCCGCTGTCGCAGGCGCACGGGTCGCCGATGCGGCTCGTGATCCCGGAGATGTACGGCTACAAGGGCGTGAAATGGCTCCACCGGATCGAGCTGGTCTCCAGGCTCGAGCCGGGGTTCTGGGAGCAGAACGGCTACGACGTCGATGCCTGGGTCGGCCGCTCGAACGGGTACTGACCGCGGCCGGCCACGGCCGGTCTACGTGCGCCGGTTCTGGCCGGAGGAGCGCTCGCTCCACTGGCTGCTCGCGGTCACGTTCCTGACCCTGCTCGCAACCGGGCTCATCCTGTATCTGCCGGTCTTCGCCGAGCTCGCGGCCAACCGGCGGCTGTGGAAGTCGATCCACCTCGGCGCCGCGATCGCGTTCTGGGCCGGCCTCGTCATCCTCGTCGCGAGCGACACCGGCGGGCGCCTGCGCCACACCGCCTCCGAGGTCGACCGCTTCGACGAGGACGACGTGCGCTGGCTGGGCTGGGCGGTGACCCGGCGCGGCCTCGAGCCGCCGCAGGGCCGCTTCAACGCCGGCCAGAAGCTGAACACGGCGTTCGTGTTCGGCCTCATGGTGGTGTTCTCGGTCAGCGGCCTGCTCATGTACCTGCAGGAGACGGATGCGGCCGTCCGCGGGCGCACGAGCGCGATCCTCGTGCACGACATCGCCACCTGGGTGGCCGTGCCGCTCGTCCTCGGCCATCTCTACCTCGTGCTCGTCAACCGCTCCACCCGCCACTCGCTGCGCGGGATGGTGCTCGGGACCGTCCGCCGCGACTGGGCCCGCCGCCACCACCCCAAGTGGGAGCCCGATGAATAAACGGGGTCAGACCCCGTGTATTCAGGCGCCGGGCAGGAAGCGCTCGACCGCCGTGCGGATCTCGCCGGGGCGCTCCATCCAGGGGAAGTGGCCGCAGTCGGGGATCGTCTCCACCCGCGCGTCGGGGATGAGCGCGGCCGCCTCGAGCGACGAGGACACGGGCAGCGGATCGCGCTCGCCGTGGACGAAGAGCGCGGGCAGCCGCGCCGACGGCAGGCCGGTGGCGAGCGTGAATCGGCTGAAGTGGTCGGAGATCGACGCGTTCGTGCCGGTCGAGCAGGCGACGCCGACGCGCCCCGCCGGGTGGGGCGGCGCGGCCTCGGGGTCGGCGAAGTAGCGCGGCCAGACGAGCTTCGAGCGTTCGAGGAGGTCGGCCTCGGTGACCTGCCCGCGGCGGCGGCTCTCCTCGATCTCCTCGATCCGGGCCACCTCGTCACGGCTCATCGTCCGGCGCAGGTTCGCCCCGAACTCCGCAAAGACGCGGTCGAACGCGCCGAGCGGGTCGATGCAGACGACGCCGAGCAGACGGTCGGGGTGGGCGACCAGCAGGTGCAGGGCCAGGTGGCCGCCCCACGAGTGGCCGGCGATCCAGGCCCGCTCGATCTCGAAGTGGTCGAGCACGGCGATCGCGTCGTCCATGTGCGCCTCGATGGTGTACGGCCCGCCCACCGTCGAGGGCTGTGCGCCGCGCTGGGTGTAGCGGTGGGTGCGCAGGAGGCCGGCGAGCTCGGCGGCGAGACCCTCGGTGTAGTCGGGCCACGCCGGGCCGCCGTGCAGGATCAGGGCCGGCGGGCCGTCCCCGCCGCGATGGCCGGCGAGCACACCGTCGCCGACCGCAACCGAGAAGGGCTCCTCCCCGTTCACATGCGCGACTCTAAAGGAACGGCGCCCCCAGGGTCACGGCCAGAAGGGTGATCGAGAGCGCCGACGTCGCCAACACCGTCAGGCCGGCGATGACGTTGAAGAGGCGGCCGTTGCGGTAGTCCCCCATCAGCTCGCGGTCGCTCGCGAGCTTCCAGATGAAGACGAGCAGGACCGGAAGGAGCGCGCCGTTCACGACCTGCACGCCCACGAGCAGGGCGATGACCGGGATGCCGGGGATGATCGCGACCAGCGTCCCGATCGCGATCAGAACGGTGATGACGGCCACGAACACCGGCGCCTCGTGGATGCGGCGGCTGATCCCCTTCTCGAACCCGAAGGTCTCGGAGACGACGTAGGCGGCGGTGACCGGCAGGATCGCCGCGGCCAGCAGGCTCGCGCCGAGCAGGCCGACGGCGAACAGCACCTCGGCGTACTGCCCGGCGAACGGCTCGAGTGCCTTGGCGGCCTGGGCCGCGGACGTGATGTGGTGCTCGCCGTGCAGGTAGAGGGTCGCGCCGGTGGCGATGATGATGAAGCTCGCGACCATGTCGGCGAAGATCGAGCCGGAGGTCACCTCGGCCCGCTCGGCGTTCAGCTCGTCGGTGCCGACCCCGCGCTCGACGACGGCCGACTGCACGTAGAGCTGCATGAACGGTGTGATGGTCGTGCCGGCGGTCGCGATGAACAGGAACAGATAGGCGCGCGAGGCGTGGATGTTCGGTACGACGACGGCGTGCCCGACCGCCCCCCAGTCGGGACGGGCGAGGATGGCCGCGATCGGGTAGGCGAAGAAGGGGATCGTCATCAGCACGAAGACCCGCTCGGCCACCTTGTACGAGCCCCGGATCAGGAGCAGCCAGACGCCCACCGCGGCGATCGGCACGGACACCTGCGCAGGGATGCCGGCGAGGCCGAGCGCGGCGCCGATGCCGACGAACTCCGACACGCAGATGCCCACATTCGCGATCAGCACGGAGGTGGTCGCAAAGAGCGACCAGCGCACGCCGTACTGCTCCCGGATCAGCTCGGCCAGGCCCTTACCGGTCACGGCGCCCATCCGGGCGGCCATCTCCTGCACCACGATCAGCGAAACCGTGATGACCACCATCATCCACAGGAGGTCGTAGCCGTAGCGCGCGCCGACGGTGGAGTAGGTGGCGATGCCGCCGGCGTCGTTGCCGGCGTTGGCTGCGATCAGGCCGGGCCCGAGGAACCCGATGACGGCGAGCAGGCGGGCGCTGCCGCGGCTAAGCGGGCCGCGACGTGCCCTGCCGGATCCGCCGCGGAGCAGGCGGTCGCGAAACGACCGGAGCGTCGATACTCGGCCCGCCATCCACCCTCGTTCCTGTCCCCGTCACCGGCACGGCGGCGACGATACCAGCTCGGTCGTCTAGTCCGCGCCCAGGACGTCGAACCGGCGCCGCCAGCCGCGCGGGAGCACCATCTCGAGCACGTCGTCGACGCTGACGACGCCCATGATCTGGTCGCGCTCGTCGACGACCGGGACCACGGTGAGGTCGTAGTCGGTCATGAGCCGGGCGACCTCCTCGAGCTCCGCCTCGGCCGAGACGCGGGGCGGCAGGAACGTGGCGACGTCGCCCATCGTCCGGTCGTCGCCCGCGCGCAGGAGGTCGGCGAGCGCGATCGCGCCCTTGAGACGGCGGTCGAGGTTCATGACGTAGACCCAGGCGAGCGTGTCGGCGGGCGCGCGGCTGCGCTCGATCCGCTCGATCGCCTCCTGCTTCGACGCCTGCGCGTAGAGGCACACGAACTCGGGGCTCATGAGCCCGCCCGCCGTCGCCGGGTCGTAGCCGGCCAGCGCCCGCACACGCCTGCGCTGGACGGCCGGGAGCAGGCGGATGACCTGCTCGCGACGGTCTTCCGGGAGGTCGCCGAGCAGGTCGACGGCGTCGTCGGGCTCCATCCGCTCGAGCAGCTGGGCAACCTCGTCGTCCGGCCGTTCCTCGACGAACTCGCGGCGGTGCTGGGCGTCGAGCTCCTCGAACACGTCGGCCTCGAGCTCGAAGTCGTCGCCGACGGCGGTCATGATCTCACGACCCTCGTTGTGCGACGCGGCCTCGACCAGGTCGGCAAGCTGGGCCGGGTGGAGCCGGGCCAGCTTGGGGTGAGGCACGCGCAGCCGCACCGTGGGGACGTGGCCGGTGAACGCCTCGACGCTCGCCCAGTCGAGGAACGCGCCCGGGGGCATGGTGGTGCCGACCCGCCGCGGCACCACCCGGCGGACGATGCCCCGCAGCCCGGTGTCGACGCCGACGACCCGGTACCAGCCCTCAAGGCGGGCGATCTCGATCTCGTTCGCGCGCACGAGCCGGGCGCCGTCGATGTTGATGAGCTGGCGATCGAGCACGTCCTTGCGCAGGAGCACCTCGCCGGAGCGGCGCTCGAAGCGCTGCAGGTCGAGCCTGTCCGAGACCATGTCGACCCGCCCGTGCGCGATCTCCGCGAGCTCGGTCGCGGGGACGAACACCTGCCGCCCGGCGACGTTCGCCAGCACGCCGGTCACAGGCGGGTAGTCCTCGCCCAGCCGCACGATCAGGTCGTCGACCTTGCCCAGCCGGCCGCCGTTGCGGTCGCGCAGGGTGCCGCCGACGATCAGCGAGAGGTGGAGCACCGTCGGCGGCGCGGTCGTTGCCATCGCGCAGAATCTAGCCCTCGGGACGGCTCTCGGGGCCGTGTGGTTAGGGTGCTCCAATGGTCATCCGGCCGGCCCACTCCGACGAGGGCGAGCGGCTGCGGGAGATCACGGCCGCGGCCAAGGGCTACTGGGGCTATGACCCGGTGCGTGTGCGGGCGTGGGCGGCGGCGCTCGACCTCTCGCCGGACCGGCTCGCGAGCGCGCACGCGTTCGTCGCCGAGGAGGGGGGAGGCGCGATCGGCTGGGCCGAGATCCTGCCGCCGGAGGCCGGCGTCTGCGTGCTCGAGCACCTGTGGGTCGAACCGGTCCGGATCCGCCGCGGCGTCGGGTCGCAGCTCTTCCGCCACGCGGCCGGCCGCGCCCGTGCGCTCGGGGCGACCGCCATGGAGTGGGAGGCCGAGCCGAACGCCCTCGGCTTCTACGCGCGGATGGGGGGCCTCTCGCTGCGCACGGCCACGTCCGAATGGGGTCGTGAGCTCTCGATCATGGGCGTGCCGCTGACCGGTGATCCAGGCCACGTCGCGAACGCCACTTGAGCGGCGAAGATGCCGCCGATGCGGCCCTTGAGGGGAGGGCTGCCACAGCGCAGGGAGGTGTGAGATGCGAGGCAGGTTCGGCGCCGTCCTGGTGACGGCGATCTTCGGCGTGCTCGGATCGAGCCAGGCGGCGATCGCGTCGAGTGGGCACAGCGAATACGGGCAGGTGTGCGAGGCCGCCAAGGTCATGTGCCAGGACCCGGCCTCGACCCCCGCGGGCCACTACATCGGCCACGACGAGCCGTCGGTCGGCTTCGAGTCGAACCGGCAGGGGTCGGGCAACGACGTCACCTACACGGTGCGACTGCCGAAGAACCCGCCCACGCTGCCCCAGCAGAACCAGAAGGGCGGCACCTGGGACTTCATGCTGCGGCCGACGTTCTGGATCGGCATGGTGCTGTGCGACAGCCAGTCGGCGCCGGAGTTCACCCACAAATGCGCGCCGGACTCCGACGCGAACAACAAGGTGAGCCCGAACCCGAAGTCGCCGAACTACATCGGCAAGCACCCGGGCAACGCGTTCATGGAGGTGCAGTGGTACTCGCCCGGCTACGTCCCGCAGTTCGACGGGTTCGGCTGCACCGCGACGCAGTACTGCGCGGCGCTCACGATCGACAGCTTCCCGTTCAACCAGAACACGGGTCAGTTCAACAACAACGACTGCAACAACTTCCCGCTTGCCGGGGAGGAGCCGATCAACTGGGCGTACGTCACGCGCAGCGGCAAGTCGCAGGCGCCCGGCGAACCCGCTGTCGACGTCGCGCGACCTGCTCGACGACGGCGTGGCGAAGGCGCTCAACCCCGACCCGTCGGTCGACCTGATGATGAACCCCGGCGACACGATCCGGGTGCACATCCACGACACGCGGGCAGGCGTCCGGGTGGACATGCATGACCTCACCACGGACACGAGCGGGTCGATGACGGCCAGCAAGCGCAACGGCTTCGGCCAGGTCCTGTTCCAGCCGAACTCGGCCAAGTGCCACCAGCGGCCGTACGCGTTCCACCCGATGTACAACACCGCCGTCCCGCGCGGCAACACGTGGGCGGCGCACGCCAACAACCTCGCGTTCTCGGACGAGATCGGCCACTTCGAGTACTGCGACGCGATCGACGGCGAGGGCGGCAACTGCACGAAGCCGGCCCCGCCCGACACCACCCTCGACGCCGACGACACGTTCTGCTTCGACGGGGACGCCTCGACGCTGGTCCAGCTGACCAGCTGCTTCGCAGGGGCCGGCGACTTCGACTGGGACGGCACGTCGTACCAGCGCGACTGGCCGGGGACGCTCGCGAACCGGCACCTCGATCGCAAGCTGCACGAGACGCCGCTCATGATCTCGAGCCCCACGACGCGCGGCCACCAGTACCGCCGGGTGCTGTTCGAGACCAACCTGCCGAGCAACGAGACGCCCGACGTCGGCGGCGTCTGCGACACCAGCACCGGCGACGGCTGCACGCTGCCCGCGCCGGGCACGGCCTTCTACCCGATCTGGACGACCCGCATGGTCGGCGGAACCTGCACGTTCCAGCAGGGCGGCGATCTGATGCCGCACCGCAACGACTTCGGCGGCAGCGTCGAGACCGAGTACGGCCACCTGTTCCCGATGATCTTCCCCGGCGCCGGATTCAAGCCGGAGCTGCGGTTCGAGAACTTCCGCAGGACGCTCCGGGGAAACCCCTGCCCCGCCTAGCGGCAGGCTGACCGAGCACGGCGGGTGGGCGGGCGACCGTCCACCCGCCGGAGCTCACTCTCGCTAACCCCGAAGGCGGCCGATGCGCTCGTCCGCGCCGGAGGCCCAGCATGAGCCGTGCGGCGTGCAGACGACGGCGTCGAAGCTGCCGCGGTCGAACCGCGTCCACGAGAACCCGCCGTCCGTCGAGATGTCGCTGCCTGTCAGGCCGACCGCAAGCGCCGTGCCGGCCGTGTGCGGGATCCAGGTCGCGCCCGAGCGGTACGCGCCCGGTGCGGCGCCGGCGCCGACGAGCGTCCAGGTGCGGCCGCCGTCCGCCGTCAGTGCGAGTGCCCGCGGCGCCGTGGCGGGATTCGCGAAGTCGCCGCCGATGGCGAGCCCCTGCAGGCTGTTTCGGAACGCGACGGCGAAGATGCCGGCCGAGTCGCTTCCGAGCAGCGGCGTCTGCGAGACCTTCCAGTGGTGCCCGCCGTCGGTCGACCGGTAGACGCGCGAGCCCGCCGAGCCGCCGCTGCCGAACCAGGCGTCGTGCCGGCCCGACGTGGTGATGCACTCGTTCGAGGCGGCGAAGCCGAACTCGTTGGGCGAGTTGGCCGCCGGGACGTTCCCGGCCGGGTCGACGTGCCAGCTGCGGCCGCCGTTCGCGGTGATCAGCACGCGGAAGCGCCCGTTCACCGGATCGCTCAGGATGAGCCCATGGCTGCGGTCGAAAAACGCCATGCAGTCGTAGAACGCCTGCGGGTTCGTGTTGTGGTTCGTGACCCGCCAGTGGCGGCCACCGTCGGACGTCAGGTAGGCGCGGAAGTCGCCCGGATGATCGCCGATCGACATGAGGACGGCGTGGCGGGCGTCGAAGGCCTTCATGCCGCGGAACTCGAGCGCGCTCGTGCCGGCAGGCCCGACGCTGCGCCAGGAGCGGCCGCCGTTCGTCGTGCGCAGCACGGTGCCGTCGCTGCCGCTCGCCCAGACGACGCGCCGCGAGACCGGGCTGATCGCGCGCAGGTCGGCGCTGCCGCCGTGGTGGACGACGCGCCAGGACGGCGCGTGGTGGGCGGTCGCTGCCGCCGGTGCCCCGGCGATCGCCACGAGCGCCAGTGCCGCCGCCGCGCCGAAGCGCCCCCTCGTTGGCAGCCTCCGCATGGGCGAGATCATACCCCCACCTCGATCTAGAGTTTCCCCATGGCACACCGCGTCGCGACGGTAGATGCGCTCGGCCCCGGGGTCTTCCGGAAGCTGCGGCAGGAGCTGGGCGTGACGGCGTTCGGCCTGAACGCGATCGTCCTTGAGCCCGGCACGGAGTGGTTCAACCACTTCCACCACCGCCAGGACGAGGTCTACTTCGTCCATGCCGGGACGGCCGGGTTCGAGGTCGACGGCGAGTCGTTCGAGCTCGGCCCGGGCGGCACCGTCCACGTCGAGTCGACGACGCCCAGACGGTTCTGGAACGCCGGCGACGCCGATCTCGTGCTCCTCGCGATCGGCGGCCGCGACGGCTACGTGGAGCGCGACGGCGAGATGGTCGACCCCGCCGACGTCGAGCGGCGACGGCGATTCTCGGACGGCGATCTCGACATGATCAGACGTCGCCACCTGGAGTAGCATTCCGCTCGTGACGGCTGTCTCGTGGAAGATGATCCAGAACGGGTGGGCGGTGCACGCGAGCGACGGCGAGCGGGTCGGCGTCGTCTTCCTCGTCGTCGGCGACGAGAACATCGACATCTTCGACGGGCTCGCGATCACCCATCACGGCGGGTTCGCGTTCCACAACTACGCCGATCTGCCCCACTACGTCGAGGCGGCGAAGGTCGGAGAGATCGACGACTCGGAGCGCGTGAACCTGACGATCACGGCCGCCGAGGCCTGCCACCTGCCGGTGCACGACCCGCCAGAGAGCGCCGAGATCATCCCCGAGAAGGCGTCGCTCGTCGACCGGGCCCGCAGCGAGATCAAGCATCTCACCGGCGAGGATCACACCAACTGACCCGCGCGCGGTTGGGGGTTAATCCCCATTGAGACAGGGGCGGCACCGGGCGTAGGCTCGCCGGGCCTGCCACGGTGTGCGGACGCCGGGGTGGTCTAGACATGAAGGCCGCCGGCCCGCGAGGGAGCGCCTCGAGCCCGGCGGCCTTCGTCTGCCATGGGGTGAGGTGGGGGCAAGGCCGCCGCATACCGCGCGCGTTCGTCTGCGTGGGGGAGGCCGGGGCATGCGGCGGCCTTCATGATGCCCAAATGCCAGGTCAGGCGGAGGGTGGATGAGCGCCCGAGCTGGCCCGCATGGACGATAACGCGTCTCGCTGACTGGAGACAAATGCGCCGTCGGTGTCGCCCTATTCGGGAAGGGACTCACCTGTGCCAGTCGCGATCGCGACCAGCTCAGCGGCGGCCGCGCGACGCGCAGAGCTTGCACGGGCGCAGGTTCGACATCGCGGCGGCCCGCTCGAGGTCGATCGCGACCAGGGACTCGGCTCTGGACAGGCAGGCCTCGGTCCAGTGATACGGGCCGCGGTCTCCGCGCACGATGCACTCCATGCGCGCCCAGACCTTCCGGTGCCCCGATCGATGCCCGCTCGCCATTCCGGCCGAATACCCAGGGTCCCCAGTGGTTTACGCCAAGTGCTAGGTGGGGCACTCGGGTGTGGCGGCTTCGGTCCCTTCGGCAGGAGGAGCGGACCGAAGCCGCGCTTCACGGTCGTTCAGAGCGCCCGAGAGTCGGAATCTCCTAGCGCTCGATGGTGTTGTGAACCTCGAAGACCTCTGGCTCGCCTGAGAACTGGATTCCCACATCCGCCAGGATCGGCATCAAGACGTCGCCGTACGCCTGGAACTGCTCCTGGGAGTCCCAGATTTCACTGACCTGCAGGTCTCCATCAGTTCCGAAGCAGGTGTGGTAGGCCCTGCCGTCCGGTGGAAACTTGTCCCCGGTGCCTCGCTCGCGACGTACCACATCCTCGTACTGCGCAATGGTCACGTTCGCCGGATGGAATCGGACAACGATGCTCATGACTGATCCTCTTTAGGGTGTCACCACCCTATCCGGCATCTGTGGGCGAAGCGGCGGCATGCTCTTCATTTCTGGTGCCTGGTCACGCCGATCGGCCTGGTCGAGCGGAGGGGGAGGGATTCGAACCCTCGGTACGCCTGCGGCCCCACAGCGGCACATCAGCCCCGCTCGGATCAGCGCAGCTCCAGGACGAGCTCTTCGACCCCGTCGTCGCCCACGTGTGCTTCGACCTGGGTGAACCCGCACTTCTCGAGCACGCGGATCGAGGCGACGTTGGTGTCCACGACCTCCGCGTGCAGCGGGCGCGCATCGACGATGTCCACGAGCTCGGCGAGGGCCTTCGTCGCGAGCCCGCGGCCCCAGAACTCTCGCCCGATCCAGTAGCCCACGAGCGTGCGCCCGTCAGCCTCCCAGCAGCCGATGTTGCCCGCGACCTCGCCGTCGCAGACGATCGTCCACGTCAGCGCGGAGTCGTTCGCGAGCGTCTTCGCCCAGTGCGCCATGAACGGGTCACGGTCGCGCGAAGGAAACGCGGCCATCGCCGATGCTTCGGGATCGCGCTGGTGCTCGTAGAACACCGGCAGATCCGCCTCGACGACCCCGCGCAGGACACCCACGCCCCGAGTGTACCCGCCGCGGGACGGCGCCCCGGCGGACGCGAAGCTCGCTCGTTCGAGCTCGGACCAGCAGCTCGCCGCCAGCGGCTTTTCCGCGTGCGTGACACTGAAGACCGGCGAGACAGTCGCGCTTGCACGCGGACGGATCATGCCCCATTGGTGAGAGGGACTCCTGCCCGTCTGGCGCCCCGAGGCAGCTGCGCGCAGCGGCACCAAGAACGGCACCGCAGGGGGCGCTCCTGCGGGTCGATCTAGGTCGATCTGGGTGGCAGGGCGGGCGCCGCCCGCATCACTACCACGTGCCGGAACCCCGCTCTAGGAGCGAGATTCCGGCTTGGTTAGGCGGAGGGGGAGGGATTCGAACCCTCGGTACGCCTAACGACGCACAACGGTTTTCGAGACCGCCGCATTCAACCACTCTGCCACCCCTCCGGGAGGCCGGCGCATTCTAACCAGATACGCTTTTGCGGCCCATGGCGACGCCGGCGGCCAACACCTCAGATCTGACGGAGGAGCAGCGCGAGATCCAGGCGCTCGCCCGCGAGTTCGCGCGCTCCGAGATCCGCCCGATCGCCGCCGAGGTGGACGAGTCGGACATCGTCTCGCCGGTCGAGGTCGTGCACAGGGCGGCCGACGTCGGCCTCACCTCGTTCATGCTGCCCGAGGAGGTCGGCGGCGGCGGGATCGGCGACGTCCTCACCGGGTGCATCGTCCAGGAGGAGCTGAACTGGGGCTGCGCCGGGATCGGCAACCTGATCACGTCGGCCGGCTTCTTCGCGCGGCCGCTGATCGAGGTCGGGACGCCGGAGCAGCGTGACCGCTGGCTGCGGCCCCTGTGCGGCCCGCGGCCGCCGCTGACCGCGCTCGCCTCGACCGAGCCCGGCGTCGGCTCCGACGCCGCCGCGATGACGACCGCCGCGAGACGCACCGAGTCGGGCTACCGGCTCCAGGGCCAGAAGACCTGGATCTCGAACGGCGGCCTGGCCGAGTACTACGTGATCTTCGCGACGGTCGCGCCCGGCACCGGCTCGCGCGGCGTGACGGCGTTCGTCGTCGAGAAGGGCGACGCCGGCGTCTCGTTCGGCGAGCCGATGCGCAAGCACGGCCAGCGCGCGATCGTCTCGACCGAGGTGTTCCTCCAGGACGTCGACCTGCCCGCCGACCGGCTTCTGGGCGAGGAGGGCAAGGGCTTCTACAGCCTCATGCACACGTTCGACGAATCGCGCGTGCACCTGGCGGCCGGCGCGATCGGGATCGCCCGCGCCGCACTCGAGTACGCCACCGAGTACGCCCGGGAGCGGACGGCGTTCGGCAAGCCGATCGGGCACCACCAGGCCGTCGGCTTCCGGCTCGCCGACATGGCGACGCGGATCGACGCGGCCCGCCTGCTGACGCACCGCGCCGCCCGCTCGATGGACGCCGGGCGGCACGTCCCCGCCGAGGCGGCGATGGCCAAGCTGTTCGCGTCCGAGGCCGCCACCTGGTGCACCTGGGCGGCGGTGCAGACGCTCGGCGGGTGGGGCTACTCGCGCGAGTACCCGGTCGAGAAGTGGATGCGCGACGCGAAGCTCGAGGAGATCGAGGAGGGCACGTCGGATATCCAGCGCCTGATCATCGCCCGCAGCCTCATCGGCCGGGGCTGAGCGCCTCCGCCACGGCAACCGCGGCGCGCAGGAACGGCTCGAGCTCGTTCCCCTCCGAGCACCACGCGACGTAGGGCGTCATCGTCAGGTGTGGCAGGCCGAGCAGGTCGCCGCGCGGCGGCCGCTCCCACACGTTGTCGAAGGCAGCCCGGACGTGGGTCGCCGCCTTCAGCGCCTCCCGGTCGACCACGGCGCCGCGCGCGGTGTTCACGAGGATGGCGCCCGGCCGCATGAGGCCGAGGCGGCGTGCGTCGATCAGGCCGCGGGTGTCGTCGGTGAGCGGGGTGTGCAGAGAGACCGCGTCTGCCCAGGCGAGCAGATCGTCGAGCTCGGCGCCGCCGGGGACGAACGGATCGTGGTGGCGCACCTCCATGCCGAGCGCCTCCGCGCTCGCCGCCAGGCGGCGGCCGATCCGCCCGAACCCGACGATTCCGAGGCGGGTGCCGGCCAGCAGCCCAAGGCCGCCGACCGCCGTCCAGTCCCATGCCCCCGCCTGCACCGACCGGTCGCCGGCGATCAGCCCGCGCCGCAGCGCCACGACCATCGCGAGGGCGTGGTCGGACACCTCCTCGATGCAGTAGTCCGGCACGTTCACGACTGCAATGCCGCGGGCCTCGGCGGCCCCCACCGCGATGTGGTCGGTGCCCACGCTGGCCGTCGCGATCAGACGCAGGTCAGGGGCGCCCGCGATGTCGCCGGCGCCCACCGGCGCCTCCGGCGAGACGAGGATCGCAACGACCCCCGGGCCGGTGTCCGCGACCCGCCCCGTCTCCGCCTGGGGCAGGATCTCGCGCGCGGTCGCGAGCGGGAACTCGGGATCGCAGATCAGCACCCGGCCACTCATGGCTCGATCCTAGATGATTGATTCCACGCCCCTGTGATGTTCTGGGGGGTGCGAACCGAGCAGCGAGGCGAGTGTTCATAGTGGGCGAACTACGGGCGCGACCGAGGACGCTGCGATGCGACGGCTCGCACCCGCAGCCCCCCAACGACCCGAACTACCGCCAACAGCCTGACGTCCAGGCGCGCGGGGGCGTGGAATCAATCATCTAGCCTCCGCCGGCTAAAAATCCGGGGCTCCCGGCCGATCCCCGGGGCGTGAGGCTGAATCGTCGTGGGCTGCTCGTGGGCGCGGCCGGCATGGTGGCACAGACCAACCTGCTGGCGGCGGCGCTTGCCCATGCCGCGACCCGGCCGTCCTACACCTGGAGCAAGGGCGCGATGGACGGCGGCGGCTACTGCAACGCCATGGCGACCGACCCGCTCCAGCCCGGCCATGCGGCCGCGGCCGGCGACGTCTGGGGCGAGTTCGCCACCCGGACGGGCGGCGACCTGTGGTACCCGACCATGACCGGCGCGACGTCGATCGGCGCGATCTACGGTCGCGCGGTGGCGTACTCCCGCAAGACCCCGGGCCTGCGCTACTTCGGGATCGGCGTCCTCAAGGACGCATGGACGCAGGGCTACCTGGGCGTCGTCGGGCCGAACTCGCTCACCCTCGAGCGACGCAACACGAGCGTCGGCTTCTCGACGTACCTGCCCCGCGGCACCGCCGGCGACGTTCCCCGGGCGGTGGGCAACCTCATCGCCGTCGACTACGACGCGGCCTCCGGCAAGGAGTACGTCTACATGCTGACTCGCCAGGGGCTCATGCGCTCGCAGGACGGCGGCGTCACGCTGCACCCGCTCGGCCTCCCGGCCGTCGCGCCGCAGCTGGCCTGGTCGGCGCTCTGCGTCTGCCCGGACGGGTCGCTGCTCGCGGCCAGCTTCCGCACGAGCGACCGGGCCGGCTCACAGGTGTGGCGCATCACGAATCCTCGCGGCACGGCCACGGTGGCGCCTGTCCCAGGGGCGCCTGCCGTGGTCGAGGACATCGCCGTCGTCGACGGCGTCGTCTACGCGGCCTGCGGCACGTTCGGGCTCTACCGCGTGAACTCCTCGGGTGCGTGGACGGCGCTCGCCCCGGCGACGTTCCGCGGCTGCCACCTCTCGTCGGTCGCCGGACACGGCGGCGTGTTGTGGGTCGGCAACGGGATCGGGATGAGCGACCACCGCTACATCGCGAAGTCGACGAACGCCGGCCGCACCTTCGCCTGGACGACGAAGCCCGCCAACGTCTCGAACTCCGTGATGGGGGCGAACCGGAGCTGGTGGCTCGAGTCGTCCTGGCCGGGCCTCGACAAGCGCGGCTACTCCGTCAGCCAGCTGGCCGTCGATCCGGTGAACCCGAACATCTGCTACTCGGCCGGGCGCAGCGGCATCGTCGCGACGCGCGACGGCGGCAGGACCTGGCGGCCGGCGATGAACGGGCTCGACGGCTCCGAGATCATCCAGGTGCAGGCCGGGCCGCGGACGGGCGAGGCATGGGCGACCGACACCGATTGGAAGGGCATCCACACGCTCGACCACTGGCAGACCTGCCAGCAGGCGGCGCACGACGTGCCCCGGCTGCACCCGCCGTCGCTGGTGCGCAGCCGAAACGGCGTGCGCTACGAGGTGTCGCTCGCGAACCCGCGGCGGATGCTCGTCGGCGGCGCGGACGTCGCCACGCGACTACTTCCGCTCCGCGTGCGTCAACCCGAGCGACCTGGCCGTCTCGACCGACCGGCGCATCTACGTCGGCCTCTACGGCGGCGGCGTCCTGGTCGGCCGGCCGCGCTGACCGAGAATCGGGGACTGTCCCCGATTACCGGGGACTGTCCCCACACCGTCAGCGGCGCTTCTCGGTGAACGCGGTCACGGCGTCCTGCGCGTCCGGCGTCTGGGCGAGCATGCCGTAGGCGAGCTGCTCCATCAGGATCGCCGCCTCGCGCGACGACTCGGCCGCCAGGTCGATCGTCGCCTTCGCCGTTCGCAGCGCGAGCGGCGGCAGCGCGGCCAGCTCGGCGGCGATCTCGAGCGCGCGGGCGAGCGCGTCGTCGGCCACCTCTGCCAGGAGGCCGATCGCGTGCGCCTCGGCGGCGTCGAAGCGGCGCCCGCGCAGGATCAGCTCCTTCGCGCGGGCCGGGCCAACGGCGCGGGTGAGCCGCAGCACGCCGCCGGAGCTCGGGATGATTCCGAGGCCCACCTCGGGCAGGCCGAAGGTGGCGGAGGCGTCGGCGACGCGGATGTCGGTCGCGAGCGCCAGCTCGAGGCCGCCGCCGAGGCAGTAGCCGGCGATCGCGCTGAGTGTCGGCTGCGGCAAGCGCGCGATTCGCTCGTACACACCACCGGTGCCGGCGTAGTACGCGGCAACCGACGCGGCGTCGGCGTCGCGGAACTCGGTCACGTCGGCGCCGGCCGAGAACGCCCGCGGCCCGCCGGTGAAGACGACGCAGCGGCTCTCCCGCACCTCCGTGCTCGCGACGGCCGCGTCCAGCCGCTCCTCCATCACGGTCGAGAGCGCGTTCAGCTTGCGCTCGCGGCGCAGCTCGATCACCGCGACCGCGCCCTCGCGGCGGACGGCGACGGTCTCCTCGTCCGGCGCCCCCACGGTGTTAGACGGGCTCGACGGCTTCTTCGTCGAGCCGGGCGAGCGCGGCGCCGGTGTCCGTCAGCACGCGCAGCGCCTCGGGCGGCAGGTAGGCCTGGACGGGCGTCCCCTGCTTCCACGGGATCTCGCCGCCGGAGTTCTGCACCAGCACCTGGATCGACGTCCCGATGGCAAGGCGGGTGATCACCTGCACCGAGTTGCCCAGATAGACGAGCCGCTCGACCATGCCCGGGATCCGGTTCGGGCCGCTCGCGTCCTGCTCCTCGAGCCGGACGCGCTCCGGCCGGATCGTGACCTTGCTGGGCCCGCGGGCGTCGGTCTTGCCCTGCAGCGCGTCGAGCTCGAAGTCGCCCACCATCAGCCGGCAGATGTTCGCGCCGCCGACGGCCTCGGCGTCCATCAGGTTTGAGACGCCCAGGAAGTCGGCCACGAAGACGGTCTCCGGGGCCTCGTACACCTCCTGCGGCGGCCCGATCTGCTCGACCCTGCCGTCGGCCATGACCGCGATCCGGTCGCTCATCGTGAGCGCCTCCTCCTGGTCATGGGTGACGTAGACGAACGTGATCCCGACCTGCTGCTGCAGCGCCTTGAGCTCGATCTGGAGCGCCTTTCGCAGCTTGGCGTCGAGGGCGCCGAGGGGCTCGTCGAGCAGGAGCACGGCCGGCTTCAGCACGAGCGCCCGCGCGAGCGCGACCCGCTGCTGCTGGCCTCCGGACATCTGCCCCGGCTTGCGCTTCTCGAACCCGGACAGCTGGACCAGCTCGAGCGCCTCGCCGACGCGCTGGCGCAGCTCCTGCTTGCCGACCTTCTGCCGGCGCAGGCCGAACGCGACGTTGTCGGCCACGTTCAGGTGGGGGAAGAGCGCGTAGTTCTGGAAGACGGTGTTGACGTTGCGCTTGTGGGGCGGGGTGTAGGCCATGTCCGCGCCGTCGAGCAGGATCTTGCCCTCGGTCGGCTGCTCGAACCCGGCGATCATCCGCAGCGTCGTCGTCTTGCCGCAGCCGGACGGCCCCAGCATCGAGAAGAACTCGCCACTTGGCATCTCGACATCGATTCCGGCGACGGCGGCGACCTCGCCGAACCGCTTGACCAGACCGACCAGTGAGACTTCTCCGGGCATCTCGATCGAGCCGAGTCACTAGATGTCGAATGCGGCCATGTCGCCGACCATTCCTGACCCCGCCGAGCGCTCGCCGCGAGTGAAGAAGCGGTAGCCGATGTAGCCGAGGATCACCGACGAGAGCGTGATCAGGGACAGGATCGCGGCGATCGCATTCGTCGACGGCAGCGGTGCCGCGCGGGTTGCCGCATAGATGACGATGGGCACGGTGTCGGTCCCGGCGCCGCTCGAGAGCCAGTAGGAGATGACGAAGTCGTCGATCGAGATGGCGAAGCAGATCGCGGCGCCGGCCACGATCGCCGGCGTGAGCAGCGGCAGGAGCACCTTCATGAGCGCCACGCGTGGGCGACGCGCCGAGGTCGGCGGCCGCCTCCTCGTACTGTCTGCCGATCGAGAACAGGCGACCGCGCACGATCACCACCACGTAGGAGATCGAGAACGTCACGTGCCCGAGCACCTGGGCCAGCGTGCCGGTGTGCACGAACGTGAAGAGGTGAGTGAAGACGAGCAGCAGCGAGACGCCCATGACGATCTCCGGCGTCACGAGCGGGAACAGCATGATGAAGTTCGAGACGCCGGAGCCGCGCCCCCGCCACCGGGCCAGGCCGAGCGCGAGCAGGACGCCGATCGGCGTCGCGATGATGACGTCGAGCGTCGCCAGCTTCAGGCTCTGCTGGAGCGCGTGCGTGAGCCCCGGCGAGTTGATCACCGAGTCGGGGTCGCTGTCGTACCAGCGGGTCGAGAACCCGGCCCAGATCGTCCGCGAGCGGCTGTCGTTGAACGAGAACTGCACCGCGATCAGCACGGGGACGAGCGCCCACAGCATGTACGCCCAGGTGATCAGCGCAAGGAACCGCGGCCGGCCCCACGGGTTCGCGATCCAGCTGCGCATGCGGCCGAAGAGACCCGGACGGTCGCTGGTGACGGTCGCGGCCGTCATGCCCGCTGCTCGCGGGTCGCCCGCGCGACCGTGATCATGTAGTAGGCCATCAGGATCACCAGGAAGGCCGACAGGAGCAGGGTGAGCGCCGCGCCCACGGTCGGCTGCGAGGTGAAGTGGAAGTAGAGGTCGATCTGGTTCCCGATCATCGACGTGGTCGGCGCGCCGGAGACGATGTTCGGCGTGTAGTAGTCGCCGAACATCGGCAGGGCGATCAGGACGGCCGCCGCCCAGGATGCCCGTCTTCGACAGCGGCAGCGTCACGTGCAGGAAGGTGCGGAACGGGCTCGCGCCGAGGTCGCGCGCGGCCTCCATGAGGCTCTTGTCGATGCGGTCGAGCGAGGCGTAGAGGGGCAGGATGAAGAAGGGGATGTAGCCGTAGACGAGCGCGAAGATCACCGTGATCGGGCGCCCGTCCAGCCACCCGTACGGCGAGCTGATGATGTGGGTGTACTGGAGGAACCGGTTCACGTAGCCGTCCGGGGCGAGCAGGTTCACCCACGCCAGCATCCGCATCAGGTAGCTGACCCAGAGCGGCAGGATGAGCAGGATCAGCAGGAGGCTCTTCGTCCGCGAGGCGTGCCGAGCGATGTAGTAGGCGACCGGGTAGCCGATGGCGAGGGACATCGCGAGCGAGGCGGCCACGTACTCGCACGTGCGCACGAAGACGACCCACAGGTCGCCGCCCGGCTCGAGCCGGCTGAGGGCGTCGCCGACCCAGCCGATGTTCCAGTCGAGCGGGTTCCAGGCCGGGATCGGCGTGTAGAGGATCGGGTCGACCGAGCCGAACGCCACCGCCGTCACGGCGTAGAACGGCACGATGAACAGGACGATCAGCCAGAGGACGCCGGGGAGCGACACCCCCTGCCAGAGCCAGCGTGGATACACGGCCCTATCCTGCCAGGAAGTCGGAGTATCCGTTCTGCCAGAGCACGCGGCCGGAGTCGGTCAGGGTCATCTCCTGGATCGATGTCGGCCCGAAGTCCTCGTTCGTGAGCACGGCTGTGTGCAGGTTCTCCGGGATCACGCCCTTCGTGACCAGGGTGGCGGGGTCGATCTCGTTCAGCGGCGGCTGGTATCCGTTGAAGTTGACGAAGTTCGAGTAGGCGACGCCGTTGTCGAGCATGTAGTTCAGCCACAGGTGCGAGAGCACCGGCTTCTTGGTGGTGTTGCAGATCGACCAGCAGTCGTTCTGGACGGGGACGTTGCCGTTCGGCGCCTTCCAGTAGCTCATCACCTTGGCCGAGGTGCCCTTGGGCAGGTAGTAGAAGTAGCCGGAGAGCGGGTCGCCCGACCAGGCCTGGTTCAGCCACGCGGTGCCCTCGGGGACGGTCTGGTACTGGGAGTCGCCGACCTTGACGTTGCAGATCCCGTACAGCTGCTTCAGGTCGTCGACGGCCCGGTTGATCAGCTTGGGGTCCTCGGTGTTGATGTCGGTGATCCCCCGCCGCAGGAGCGCCATCGCGATCGTCTCGCGGTCCTCGGAGAGCAGGGCCACCTTGCCGCTGTACTTCTGCGACTCCCAGAAGATGTCCCAGGGCTGCGTCATGCCGGCGATGTCCTCGGTCACGTGGTCGTTGCGCCAGAAGATGCCGGTGGCGTAGGTCGTGTAGGGGACGGTGTAGCGGGATCCGCCGTCGTAGAACGGGCTCACGAGCTGCGGCCAGACGTTCTTCTTGAGGTTCGGGATGTAGTCCAGGTTCAGCGGCTTGATCAGCTTGCCGGCGACGACCTGGTCGAGGTTGTCCGGCGTCATCTCCATCACGTCGGGCTGGACCGAGCCCGAGGCCAGTCGCTGGATGCCGGAGGCGATGTTGTCGAAGGCGGTGTACTGCGGCGTCACGTTGTACTTGGCGCAGAACTCCTTGAACAGCTTCGTGTAGAGGTAGTTCGGGTAGTTGAAGATCGTGAAGGTGCCGCCGGTCTCGGGCTTGAGCCCCGACTCGATGGGCTGCTCCCACAGCGGCAGGGTGACACGGCGGTCGGGCCGGGCGAGGGGCAGGCCGCCGGGGCCGACGGGCTTCGCGCCCGTGGCGCCCGAGCTCGCGCCGCCGCCCGTCGAGGTGCTGTTCGAGCAGGCCGCAAGGATCGACCCGGCGCTCGAGAGGCCGAGTGCGGCGCCCCCGGCGCGGGCCAGCAGGTCGCGCCGCGTGTGGCCGCGCGGCTCCTTCGGATGCAACGTCATCGATCCCTCCCGTGATGGGTCACGCTCGCTACGACGATACTCCCACCCCGCCGGTTTGGCGCTCCGGGTGGTGTGCGCTCGGTCACGCAGGCGCCCCGGCGGCGAGGGCACGGACGCCCTCGCCCTCGTCGTCGATCGCCGCGCCGGGATGGCGTCGCGGATCAGGTCGTGGAAGTGCAGCAGGCCGTTCTCGCGGGCGCCGATCACGCCGGCGCGGTAGAGGCTCGAGCCGAGCCCTTCCTGCACGCGGGCGGTGAGGTCGTTGTCCTCGTGCTGGACAAGGCCGTTGATGCGGGTGTTCAGCTGGCGCACGATCCGGTCGCGCCGGCCCATCGTCTCGGGCGGCCGGAACGAGTTCCAGCACGAGAGCGTGCGCCGCTCGTCCAGCGGGTAGTTGACCCAGAAGTCGATCTGGTCGGGGTAGAGGTTGAACGTCATCGCCGGGAAGGCGAAGATGAAGTTCCACTCCCGGTTCTCCGGCTCGCGCAGGCCGGGCATCGGCCGCATCAGCCGCTGGTACAGGCGCTCCTGGAGGTTCTGCGACACCTTGTCGCGCATCGGGCTGCGCGCGATCGACACCCGCGAGTCGGTGGTCTCGACCAGGTAGCGCTTGTAGTCGAGCATCCGCAGCAGGCCGGGATGGCCGACGGGGATGTGGTAGCCCTCGAGGTAGTTGTCGATCGAGTTCTTCCAGTTGATCGGGAGGACGTCGGTGGCCTCGCCGTTGCTCACCAGCCGCTCGGGCCGGTAGGGCGCGAGCCACTCCTCGAACGGGCCCAGGTAGTCGGACAGCGGCGGCGGGTCCGGCGCGAGGCTTGCGAAGACGAAGCCGGCGGCGACGCCCACCGAGAGCGGCCACAGGCCGTTCGCGTCCTGTCGAAGCCGGGGAAGCCGGTCTTCTCGGGGATGGCGAGCAGGCGTCCGTCGAGCCCGTACGTCCAGCCGTGGTAGGGGCAGCGCATGGCCTTGCCGCAGTTGCCGGCGCCGTCGAGGACGCGCGGCGCCGCGGTGGCGGCAGACGTTCGAGAACGCGCGCAGCTCGCCGTCCTTGCCCGCGCACGACGGCGATCGGCTCGCCGGCGATCGTGATCGAGACGTAGTCGCCGGGCTCGCGCAGGCTGGCTCACGTGGCCGACGAGGAGCCAGCTGCGGGCGAAGATCGTCGCGCCGCTCGACCTGGAAGAAGCTCGGGGCTGCGGTACGCCCATGCCGGCAGGGTGCGGATGCGACTCGCCGTGCTCATGCCGCCCGCCCCTGTGCCCGCGACATCGGCCCGAGCTCGTGCGTGCGTGCGGTCGCGACGAGCGCCGCCGCAGGTCGCCGCCGTGCGCATGCCGATCAGCGTTCGCGCCCCCACTCGTCGACGCAGGCGGCGAGGCGGCGGCGCCGCCGGTCGACGTCGACGTTGGCCGTGATCGAGCCGTCGTCGATCGCCCTCGGCGATGAGGTCGTGCGATCTGGTCGAGCCAGCGGCGGTGCGAGTCGGTCGAGGATCGCGCGGGCCGCCGTCGTTGTGCGCCGCGTACTGCCACATCTCGTTCCAGACCGCCCAGTTGGCGCGAATCGCCGGGTCGTCGCCCGCCCAGGTGGCGATCAGCTTCTCGACCCGCCCGCGCCCGTTGGATCGCCCGCGAGCGTGGTCGTCCGCGACGGCGTCGGCCAGGTCGTCGGCGTGCGCGAACGCCTGCGTCGATCACGTCGGCCCGGGCGGGGAAGTAGTAGTGCACGAGCGCGGTCGAGACGCCGGCCTCTGGGCGACGTCGGACGACGCGCACGGCGGCGGCGCCGTGCGGGCGATGACCCGGCAGGCTGCGTCCAGGATAGGTGCTTGCGATCACGGTAGGCTCGGTCATGATGGCGGTGGTGTTTGACTGACTGATCAGTCAGGATACCGCGCCGACCGATGAGCGTCAACGTCCCCACCCCAAGACCCCGTTCACGCATGATGAGGATTGGCGCGACCGGTGGCTGTTCCTGACCCCGGAGGGCGAGTCGCAGCTGCCGGCCGCCGTGGCCGCGCTGCGGCCGCGCTCGGCGAGCCCGGCCGGAGGCGAGGCGGCCGAGACGAGCGGGTCGAGTGGATCATCGTGCACGGCGCCTATCCGGACTGGCTGGCCTATCTGCGCGAGCGGCGGGAGCTGCTCGCGCGTTACATCGACCGGTTCGGGGCCGATGCGCTCGCCGCCTCGTCGTCGACGTGCTCTGGAACCACTACCTGCTCGCGCTGACCGTGCCCGGCGAGGAGACGGTCGTCGAGCCGAGCGCGACCGCGTGCAGGCCGCTGCACCGGAGTCCGCGGGCCGAGACGCGCGGTGACGAAGGTGGTGGTCGTCGGCGCCGGCCTCGGCGGGCTCGTGGCCGCGCGCGATCTCGACCGCGCCGGCTGCGACGTCGTCGTCCTCGAGGCGCGCGACCGTCCGGGCGGACGGGTCGAGCAGGCGGAGATTCCGGACGGTCGCGTCGTCCAGCTCGGCGGGGAGCTGGTCGGTGACTTCCACACCGCCTACCTCGAGCTCGTGGCCGAGCTCGGCCTGACCACCCGGCCGAGCTACGTCGCCGAGCCCGGCGAGATGACGTTCGACCTGGTCGACGGGGACATGGCGGGGCGACGACTCCCCTGGATGACCGACGCGGAGCGGGACGCGGCCCGGGTGGGCGCGCTCTTCGTCGAGCTCTCGCGCGACGGTCGACCCCGACGACCCGTGGAGCCATCCCGACGCCGACCGGCTCGATCGGCTCTCGCTCAACGGCTGGCTGCGCGAGGTGGGCGCAGCGCCCGCGGTGATCCGCGGCCCGCGAGGTGGCGGCCTGAGCCTCTCCGGCGGGTCGGGCGAGCGCACGTCGCTCCTCGCCGTCCTCCGGATGGACGCGGCGCCGGCTCGCTGGGCGAATACGACCTCGACGTGTGGGAGAACGAGACGGTGACCGAGGGCTCCGCCACGGTGGCGCTGCGGATGGCGGACGAGCTCGGCGACGCCTGCGGCTCGGCGCGCCCGTGCGCCGGATCGCGGTCGGACGCGGGGTCGAGGTGCTCCTGGCGGACGGCTCGCGGGTGGCGGGCGACGCTGTCGTGTGCGCGGTGCCCGTCGGGCCGCTACGCGACATCGAGCGTCGAGGGGATCTCGCCGGAGCGGCTCGCCTCGCTGCGCCGCCAGCGCCACGCCCGCGCCGGCAAGGCGGTCGTCGCCTACCGCATCGTCCTTCTGGCGCGAGCTGGGCCAGAACGGCCTGTGCGAGAGCGAGAACCTGTTCGGGTCGACCTGGCCGCAGGGCGAGGGCGTGCTCTCGATCCTCGTGCCACCCGAGCGTCTGCTGCATCACCTGTCGGCGGCGGACGAGGTGCGGCGGGCCGAGGTGCTGGATGCGCTCGTGCGGATCTTCGACGGGCGCGCCCGCGACCCGGTCGCCTACCTGCAGCGCGACTGGGGCGTCGATCCGTGGACACTCGGCTACGTCGCCCAGTGGGCGCCGGGCGACGTCATGGCGGTCGGGCGGCTGCACGGAACCCACGAGCCCCCGTTCTACGTCGCCGGGTCCGACCACTGGGTGGCGGGCTACATGGAGGGCGCGGTGCGCACAGGCCGCGCCGCGAAGGCGATCTGGCGCGCTGAATACACGGGGTCGATCCCGTCGAGCGATGAGCCGCCGGGCATCCGGCGCGCTCGCGCCGATGCGGCGCCTGGACCAGCAGGATGGGGTCTGACCCTATGGCGGGTGGTTCATGCGAGCATACGACGCGATGGCCCGAGATCTGCGCCCGCTGTTCGATCCCGCTCGGTGGCCGTCGTCGGCGCGTCCGACGACCCCGCCAAGTGGGGCAACTGGCTCGGCCGGGGGGCGCTCAAGGGCGAGCACCGCCGCGCCCGTCTACCTGGTGAACCGAAACGGCGGGAGCGTGCTCGGCCGCAGCGCCTACCGCTCGCTGGGCGACCTCCCGGACGCGCCCGAGCTCGTCGTCGTCGCCGTCCCTCCGGCCGCGTTCGAGCAGACCGTCGACGACGCGCTCGCCGTCGGCGCGCGGGCGCTGATCGGCATCACGGCGGGGCTCGGCGAGCTCGGCGGCGAGGCCAGCCTGCGCGAGCGGGCGCTGGTCGCGCGCGTGCGCGCCGCCGGGGCGGTGCTGCTCGGGCCCAACTGCCTCGGCGTGTACGACTCGGCCTCCGATCTCGGCCTGGCGTCGAACGAGTTCCCGCCCGGCTCGATCGGGCTCATCTCCCAGAGCGGCAACCTTGCGCTCGAGCTGGGGATCCTGGCGCGCGAAGCCGACCTCGGCTTCTCGCGCTTCGCGTCGATCGGGAACCAGGCCGACGTCGACCTGGCCGAGCTCGTCACGTCGTTCGCGGAGCACCACGAGACCGAGGTGATCGCGGTCTACGCGGAGGACTTCAGCGACGGCCGCGCGTTCGTCGATGCCGCTGCCGCAGCCGGGAAGCCGGTCGTGCTGCTGACGGTCGGGGGCGCGAGGCGAGCATCCGCGCCGCCCGCTCGCACACCGGGGCGCTCGTGAGCGACGTCGCCGTCGTCGCGGCGGCGGCCAGGGCCGCCGGCGCCCACGTCGTGAAGACACCGCACCAGATGATCGACCTGATCCAGGCGCTCGTGCGCACGCACCCGCTGCGCGGCGACCGGATCGCGGTCGTCGGCGACGGCGGCGGCCACGGAGCGGTCGCCTGCGACGTCGCCGCGGGGGTCGGACTCGAGCTCCCCCGCCTCTCCGACGCGCTCGCGGCCGATCTGGCCGCCCCGCTTCCCCACACCGCCGCCACCCGCAATCCGGTCGACCTGGCCGGCGGCGGCGAGCAGGACTTCAACTCGTACGCCACGTCTCGCGGACTCTGCTCGAGTCGGGCGAGGTCGACGGGGTGCTCCTGACGGGGTACTTCGGCGGCTACAGCCAGTACTCGGAGCACTTCGCCGCGGCCGAGGTGGATGTCGCCCGTGCGATCACGGCCGCCGTGGCCGAGACCGGGCGGCCGATGGTCGCCCACTCGATGTACGCCGACTCGCCCACCGCCCGGCGCTGCGCGACGGTGGCGTGCCGGTGTACACGACGATCGAGTCGGCCGTCGGGGCGCTCGCCGGCCTGCGCACGCGGCCGGGCGCGCTGGGAGCGCCGCCGCTGCCGCCGCCCGCGACCGACCCGATCGAGCCGGCTACTTCGGCGCCGGGCGCTGCTCGAGGCGGCCGGCGTCCCGTTCGCGCCCGCAGTCCGGCGTTACCGGGCCCGAGGAGACGCGGCGGCCGCCGGCGACCTCGGCTACCCGGTCGTCCTCAAGGCGGTCGACGCGCTCCACAAGTCGGACGCTCGGCGGTGTGATCGTCGGCATCGCCGACCCCGCTGCCTGGTCGCGGCGGTGCGACGACCTGATCGACCGCCTCGCGCCGAGCTCGGTCTCGGTCGAGCGGATGGCCCCGCTCGCACGACGGCGTCGAGCTGATCGTCGGCGCTCGCACCGACCCGCGCTTCGGGCCGGTCGCGAGGTCGGGCTGGGCGGCATCTACACCGAGGTGTTCGAGGACGTCGCCGTCGACCTCGCGCCGCTCGACTCGCTCGCCGCCGAGCGGCTGCTGCGCTCGCTGCGCGGCGCGCCGCTCCTGGCCGGTGTGCGCGGACGGCGCGCCGTTCGATATCGACGCGGCGGCCCGCGTCGCGGCCGCGCTCTCGCAGGTGGCGGCAGCGCGTCCCGACATCGCCGAGATCGAGATCAACCCGCTCCTGGTCACACCCGTCGGGGGCGATCGCGCTCGATGCCCGCGTGATCGCGCGGGAGAAGGGAGAGGGCGATGCTCGCTGAGCGGCAGATTCGACGGCCAGGTGGCCGTCGTCACCGGCGGGGGCAGCGGCATGGGCCGGGCGATGGCGGTCGAGTTCGCCCGCCTCGGGGCCGCGGTCGTGGTCGCGGGCCGCCGGCCCGACCCGCTGGCCGAGACCGTCGCGCTGGTGGAGGCCGCCGGCGGCCGGGCGCTCGCGCAGCCGACCGACGTGCGCGAGCCCGAGCAGGTCGACGCGCTCGTCGCTGCGGCCGTCGACAAGTTCGGCCGGGTCGACGTGCTCGTGAACGACGCGGCCGGCAACTTCGTCGTGCAGGCCGAGGACCTGTCGCCGAACGGCTGGCGTGCCGTCACCTCGATCGTGCTCGACGGCGGCTTCCTGTGCGCACGCGCCGCCGGCCGGCAGATGATCGCCAGGGCGACGGCGGCGCGATCGTGAGCGTGATCGCGAGCTACGCCTGGACTGGCGGGCCGGGGACGGTGCACTCGGCCGCCGCCAAGGCGGGCCTGCTGGCGATGACCCGCACGCTGGCCGTCGAGTGGGCGCCGCACGGCATCCGGGTGAACACGATCTGCCCCGGCCCGACCGCGACGGAGGGTGCCGGCGCGGCGCTCTGGCCGACGCCCGCCGACGAGGCGCGGGTGGCGGCGAGCGTCCCCGCCGGACGGCTGGCGACCGTCGAGGAGATCGCGTGGTGGTCGACGGCGCTGTGCTCGCGCCATGCGGCCTACATCACGGGCGAGAACCTCACGATCGACGGCGGCCACTGGCTGGAGCAGGAGGGCTACATGCCCGCACTGCAGCCGCCGCAGCGGTGACCGGCGCCGATCCCGGCCTCGAGCTCGTCGAGGCGGCCGCCGTCGCCGACGCGTTCGGCGCGGACGCGGTGCGTCTGGGCGACGCGGTGTGCGCCGTCGCGCCGCGGCTCGAGGAGGTGACGATCAACCGCGTCATCGGCCTGGGGGTCTCGGAGCCCGCCTCCGACGCGGTCCTCGACCGGATCGCCGACGTGTACGGCTCGGTGCGCCACTCGATCGCCCTCGCGCCCGGCGCCCGCCCCGCCGGCGTCGCGGCGATGCTGCGCGAGCGCGGCTACGAGCCCGCCCACGCCTGGGTGAAGTTCGCCCGGACGGCCGCCGAGCCGCCGGCTCCGGCCACCGACCTGCGCATCGAGCGGATCGGCGCAGACCGAGCGGAGGACTTCACGGCGGTTCTCGCCGCCGGCTTCGAGATCCCCCAGTCGGTGACGGCGATGCTGTCCCACCTCCCCGGCCGGCCGGGGTGGAGCTGGTACCTCGCCCACGACGGCCATGTACCGGTCGCCTGCGGCGCGCTCTTCGTGCGCGGCCGACACGGCTGGCTGGGGCAGGCCGCGACGCTTCCTGAGCACCGCCGCCGCGGCGCCCAGTCCGCCCTCATCGCGACCCGCATCGGCGCTGCCCGTGCGGCCGGGGCGGAGGTCGTGGTCACGGAGACGGGCGAGATCGTCGACGACCGCCCGACGATCTCCTACCGCAACATCCTGCGGGCCGGGTTCGAGCCCGCGTACCTGCGCCCGAACTACGTGTCGCCGCCCGCCGACGCGGTCGCCTGAGGCGGCGGCTACGGCGTGCGCCGGCGCAGGGTCGTCGCGCCGAGCGCCAGCGCGAGCAGCGTCGCGCCGATCACCGCGAGCAGGTCGCGCAGGACGGTGGAATCGAATCCAGCCGTGGTCACCCGGGCCAGGCCGTCGTAGGCGTAGGTGAGCGGCAGGACGCACGAGACCGCCTGCAGCGCCCCGGCCATCTCGTCGCGGGGGACGAGCAGGCCGCACAGGAGCAGCTGTGGGATGACGACGACCGGCATGAACTGCACCGCCTGAAACTCGGTTGTCGCGAACGCGCTCACGAACAGGCCGAGCGCCATCCCGAGCACGGCGTTTGCGATCGCGAGCCCGGCGACGACCCACTCCGACCCGGCCACGTGCAGGTCGAGCAGCCCGAACGCGACGCCGGCCGTCAGCGCCGCCTGCACCGCCGCGACGGCGCCGAAGGCGATGCCGTAGCCGCACAGCAGGTCGAGCTTGGCGAGCGGCATCGACATCAGCCGCTCGAGCGTGCCCGTCGTGCGCTCGCGCAGCATCGTGATCGACGGTGACCAGGAACATGCTGATGAACGGGAAGATGCCGAGCAGCGGCGTCGCCGATGCGCTGGAACGCGCAGCGGCTGGCCGTCGAGCACGTAGCGCAGCAGCACCTCGAGCAGGCACGGGCACGACGAGCAGCAGACCGACGGTGCGCGGGTCGCGGCGCAGCTGGAGCAGCACCCGCGCAGCGGTCGCCAGCGTGATCCGGGGGCTCATCCCGCCGCCTCCGTCTCCCAGCGCTCGATCATGCGCAGGAACGCCTCGCCGAGGTCGTCCTCACCGGTCTCCGCGCGCAGCTGCTGGGCGTCTCGGCGGCGAGGATGCGCGCCGTCGCGCATCAGCAGCAGGTGGTCGCAGCGGTCGGCCTCGTCCATCACGTGGCTCGAGACGAGCAGCGTCGTGCCCGCCTCGGCCAGCCCGCCGAACGTGCCCCAGAGGTCGCGCCGCAGCACCGGGTCGAGGCCGACGGTCGGCTCGTCGAGCACGAGCAGCGGCGGGTCGTTGAGGAGTGCGGTCGCCAGGCAGACGCGGGCGCGCTGGCCGCCGGACAGCGACCCGACCGACGCGGCCCGCGAACGCCTCCAGGTCGACGGTTGCGATGACGGCCTCGACGCGTTCCGGCGCCGTCCCGAGCACGGCGGCGAAGTAGCGCAGGTTCTCGCGCACCGACAGGTCGACGTACACCGACGGCGCCTGCGTCACGTAGCCGACCCGCGCCCGCAGCGACCGGCGACCCCGCCGGCTCGCCGAGCACGGTCACCGTCCCCGACGCCACCATCTGCACGCCCACGATCGCGCGCATCAGCGTCGACTTGCCGCAGCCGCTCGGCCCGAGCAGGCCGGTCACGGTGCCCGGGGGGACATCGAGGCTGATCCGGTGGAGGACGTCCACGCCGCCTCGGCGCACGAGCAAGTCGCGGACTGCGATGGCGGGCTCGCCGGCCACCGGCCCATGCTACGCGCAGGCGATGGAGCGGGCGCGGCGAAAGCCGCTCCATGAGCCGGACCGCCGCCACTGCGCGGCGCGACCTCGCCCGCATCGTGGGCGCCGACGCCGTGCAGGTCCCGGTCGCCGACCGGTCGCTCCTACGCGATATGACCGAGACGCGCGGGCTCGCCGGCGACGCGCTCGGCGCCGCCTTCCCGGGCTCGACCGACGAGGTTGCCGCCGTCGTGCGCTGGTGCGCGCGGACGGGCGTGCCGTTCGTGCCGCGGGGCGGCGGCACCGGCTATGCGGGCGGCGCGATGCCCGACGCGGGGTCGCTCGTCATCGCGCTCGCCCGGATGACGCGGGTGCGCGAGGCGGTGCCGCAGGCGTGGCGGATGACGGTCGAGGCCGGCCTCACGACTCGCCGCCTGCACCAGGCGGCGGCCGGTGAGGGCCTGTGGTTCGCGCCCAACCCGGGCGCGGCCGAGCAGTCGCAGCTGGGCGGGAACATCGCGACGAACGCCGGCGGCCCGCGCTCGTTCCGCCACGGCACGGTGCGGTCGTTCGTCACGGGGGTCGAGCTCGTCCTCTCCTCGGGCGAGGTGCTCGTCGCCGGCGGCGCCGCGCGCAAGAACGTCGAGACCCTCGACCTGATCGGGCTCGCCTGCGGCTCCGAGGGGACGCTCGGGGTGATCACGGCCGCGTGGCTGCGGCTTCTGCCCCGGCCGGAGGTGATCCTGCCGCTGATCGCGCTCTACCCCGACCGCCGCGCGGGTGTCGCCGCGCTCGAGGCGGCGATGGCGTGCGGGTGCGTGCCGACGGCGCTCGAGTTCGTCGACGAGCGCGCGTTCGCCGCGGCGGCGGCCACCTATCCCCGCCACGCCGCCCGCGGCGCGTTCGCCGTGATCACCGAGTCCGCCGGGCCGGCCGCGATCGCGCGGGCCGAGCGCGAGATCCTGGTCGAGGCGCTCACACCGGGCGCGACCGCGGTCGACGCGCCCGATTCGCCCGGCGAGCAGCGGGCGCTCGAGTCGTGGCGCGACGGCGTCTCGCCGGCGGTCGTCGCAGTCCGCGGCGGCAAGGTCTCGGAGGACTTCGCCGTGCCGTTCGACCGGCTCGGCGAGGCCCTCGACATGATCGAGCGGATCGGTCGCGAGAACGGCGCCGAGGTGGCGTGCTGGGGGCACGCCGGCGACGGCAACGTGCACGCCTCGGTGCTCGTCGACCGCGCCGACCGGGCCGCGCTGCAGTGGGCCGAGACGGTCGCCGATGCGTTCCACGCGGTGCCGCGGGCGCTCGGCGGTTCGCTCTCGGCCGAACACGGCATCGGCCTGGTCAAGCTCGAGGCCGCCGCGGCGCTTCCGCCGGCGCTCCTCCAGGCCCAGCGGGCGGTGGCGGACGCGCTCGACCCGGCCCACCTCGCCAACCCGGGACGCAAGATCCCGCCCGCCTGATCCATCATCTAGAGTCTCGCCCGATGCTGATCACGACGACCAACGACCTCCCCGGCTACGAGGTGGAGGAGGTGCTGGGCGAGGTGTTCGGGCTGACCGTCCGCTCGCGCCACGTCGGCTCGCAGATCGGTGCCGGCCTGAAGTCGCTCGTCGGCGGCGAGCTCAAGGGCATGACGAAGGCCCTCGTCGACAGCCGCGAGCAGGTGATCGACCGGCTGACCGAGGAGGCGCAGAGCCGGGGCGGGAACGCCGTCCTTGCGATGCGCTTCGACACGTCCGAGATGGGCGGGACGTGGACCGAGATCTGCGCCTACGGCACCGCCGTGCGCGTCCGCAAGATCTAGTTGGCTACTTCGCGCCGCGCCGGGAGGCCCGGCGCAGGTCGCGCTCGATGCAGTAGGCCGTGAACTGGGCGTGGCGGGTCAGGTAGACCGCCAGCTCGAGCATTCCGAACGCGACCCATTCATGGAAGAAGCGCTCGTCGACCGCGTTGCGGGGGACACCTGGAGCAGGGGAATCCATGCGGCACCTCACCGGGGGGAGAGGGGGTTGAGAAGGCCCTCTCATCTAGCCGCAGCCGGTGGGCGCGCGATTCCCCCGTTCGGGTCATTTGTAAGAATTACAAGAAGAATAGTTGACACGCGGTTGAGTGCAAACAGTGTCCGATCGGCCAATTGGCACATGCCACCAGTGCCAAGTGGCGCGTTGGACGCGCGTGTCAGGGTGCGCCGGTTACGGGCGCTCGTCGTAGCGCGGGAGCCCGTCGTCCGGGATGTCCTCCCACGCCGCCGCGTAGGCGACGAACTGGCGCAGCGACGGGCGGATGCCGGGATCGCGTCGAACGCCCCCAGGCGCACGCTCATGATCTCGGCGTCGTCGGGGCTGCGGCTCCAGAGGGCCGATCCGCACGCGCCGCAGAACAGCTTGGGAAAGCCGTCGGGCGGCGCGTACGTGCGGATCAGCTCCTCGCCCTGGGTCACGGTCAGCGACCCCGGCTGGATCCGGGCCTGCGCCGACGCCGCCGTGCCCGTTCGGCGCTGGCAGCGTGTGCAGTGGCAATAGGTCGCGACGACGAGCGGCGCGTCGACCCGGAAGCGGACGCCCCCGCACAGGCAGCCGCCGGTGAGGGGCAGGTCCGCCATCTAGAACTGGTCGGGCGTATCGACCGGGTGCCAGAACGTGATGCGCGGCTCGCTCGTCACCCCGGCCTCCTGCATCAGCTGGGGGATCTCCCCGCTCGACTGGAAGAACTTCTTGAACCCGGCCTCGGACTCCCACTCGTCGAACACCGCCAGGGTGCCGCCGTCGGCGCTCGCAAAGAAGCGGTGGTGGATGGCGCCGTTCTCCTTGGCGCTCGCGTTGATCTTCTCCAACCGTGCCCCGTTGGCCGCCATGGCCTCTTGCAGCCGTTTCGGGTCACCCTCCACCTGCAGCATCATGAACACGCTCATCCCGGTCTCCTCGCTCGGATGTGGCAACGCTACATCGCGAGCGGATTCGCCGGGCTACCCCCGACCGGTTCGGACCGGGCCGGGCTGTGTGATCCCCGTCTCGTAGGCGAAGATCACCGCCTGGATGCGGTCGCGCAGGCCGAGCTTCATGCAGGATCCGCTTGACGTGCGTCTTCACCGTCGTCTCCTCGATGACGAGCGCCGCCGCGATCTCGCCGTTCGAGAGGCCGCGGGCGACCAGCCCGAGCACCTCGCGCTCGCGCGGCGTGAGGCTCGGCGATCGCATCTCGCGTCCGTGCGACTCGCGGCGCCGGCTGGCGGGCCAGGCGCTCGATCACGATGCCGCGTCACGGACGGTGAGAGCAGCGAGTCGCCGGCGGCGACGGTGTGGATCGCGGCGAGCAGCTCCTCCGGGCTCGTCCGCTTGAGCAGGAAGCCGGACGCGCCGGCGCTGAGCGCGCCGAAGATGTAGTCGTCCTGCTCGAAGGTGGTCAGGATCACGACCTTCACGTCGGGCGAGGTCGCGAGCACCTCCCGCGTCGCGGCGATCCCGTCGAGGTCGGGCATGCGCACGTCCATCAGCACGAGGTCGGGTCGCAGGGCGCGGACGCGCGCGACGGCCGCTCGCCCGGTCGCCGCCTCGCCGACGACCTCGATGCCCGCGTCGCTCGAGAGCACGGCCCGAAGGCCGGCGCGCATGAGGTCGTCGTCGTCGACGAGGAGCACACGGACGGCGCGGCTCATCGCCCGTCCTCCGCGGGCTGGTACGGCAGGCTGGCGCGGACGCCGAAGCGCCCGTCCCGGCGTCTCCACGTCGAGGCTTCCGCCGAGCAGGGCCGCGCGCTCGCGCATGCCCAGGATGCCGTGGCCGCCGTCGATCGGCGCCGGAGCGGCCGAGGGCGCCACCGGGTTCGTGACGTCGAGCCCGAGCGCCGACTCGCCGTAGGCGATCTGCGACGCTCGCCTCGCCGCTCCCGTGGCGGGCGGCGTTCGTGAGCGACTCCTGCAGGATGCGGTAGGCGGCCTGGTCGAGGCTGGGCGGGAGCGGTCGCCGCCGGGCCCTCGACCCGCACATCGACCGTGATGCCCGCCGCGCGGTGCCGCTCGACGAGCGTGTCGAGCGCGCGCCAGGCCCGTCGGCGGCTCGACCGCCTCGCTCGCCGGCGGCGTCCTCGCGCAGGCCGCGGACGAGCTGGTCGATCTCGCCGATCGTCTCGCGGGCGACGTCCTCGATCGTGGTGAGCGCCGCGCGCACGGCCTCGGGGTCGCGCTCCTGGAGCAGCCGGGCGGCGCCGGCCTGGACGAGGATCACGTTGATCGCGTGGGCGGCCGAGTCGTGCAGGTCGCGGGCGATCCGGGTGCGCTCCTCGGCGGCGGCGAGCCGGCGCTCGCGGGCGGTGTCATGCTCGGCCCGGGCGGCCCGCTCGGCCAGGTCGGCCCGGCGCCGGCGGCGGCCGCGCAGCCCGTCGCCGATGCCCCAGGCCGCGCCCCAGACGACGACCCCGAACAGGATCGGCGTCGTCGGGAAGCCGCCGTCGGAGATCGCCGTCGCGCCGACGTGGACGGCGAACATGCCGAAGACGACTGCCGCGGTGCGGCCGACTTGCGAGCGGGTGCGATCGTCGTTCGCCACGTAGAAGAGCGCGACCGTCGGCCCGAACGGCGGGCCGGCCTGATAGCCGAGGGCGTTGATGGCGGCGCTGGCCGCGGTGGTGAGGGCGAAGACGCCCAGAGGCGCGCGCCTGTGGGCGACCAGCGGCAGGCAGGCGAGGGCGGCCAGCGCGACGCCGGGCACGTCGATGCCGCGTGTCGAGCCGTGGCCGTGCGCGAGCAGCCCCAGCGTGAGCGCGAACGCGACCAGCGCGACGACCACGTCGCGAGCTGTCCACGGGCGCGTGTCCGGGGCGTGCATCGCACTCCGAGGGTAACGCCCGCCGGGCGCCTCCGAGTCGCACCGCAGGAGGATCCGCGTCCTCCCGCGGGAGGACGGCGATGTTCCTCCCGGGGGGCGTTTCGGGCTCGGGAGCCCGCTCCTAGGGTGGCTTCAGTGGAATTGAAACGCCCACCCCGAGGGGGTCGAACAGCATGATCCACCTCACCCGATTCGCACTCCGGCACCGCCGCCTGGTCGCCCTGCTCTGGCTGGCCATCGCCGTCGCCGGCATCGTCTCGACCGGCCCTGCCACCAGTGCACTGAGCGCCGAGTATTCCGTGCCGGGCCGCGAGGGCTACGTCACCAACGAGCAGATCAAGCGCATGTTCGGGAACGGCGGCGACGGCGCCCCGCTGGTCGCCGTCGTCACGCTGCCCGCGGCCACGGACGTCGCCTCGCCGCAGGTGCGGGCCGGCCTCGCCGGAGTCTCCCGCCGGATCGCCGGAGCCGTCCCGCACGCGCGGATCGCCTCCTACGCGTCGACCGGCGACCGCGCGTTCGTGTCGCGTGACGGGCGCACGACCTTCGTCGCTCGCCTACCCACCGCCCACGCCGGGCAGCTTCGGCCAGAACGCGCACGCCGTCACCGCCGCCAAGGCGGCGCTTCACGGCGCCACCGTCGCCGGCGCGCCGGTGCACCTGACGGGGCTGAACGCGCTCGCGGCCTCGACCGGCGAGAAGGGCGGCGCGGGGCTCCTGGCCGAGTCGCTCCTCGGCGGGCTCGGCGCGCTGCTCGTGCTCGCATTCGTCTTCGCGTCGCTGATGGCGTTCGTGCCGCTGCTCGTCGCCGTGATCTCGATCCTGACCAGCTTCCTGCTCGTCTGGGCGCTCACCTCCGTCACCGACGTCTCGGGCATCGTCGGGTTCCTGATCGCGCTGGTCGGTCTCGGCGTCGCCATCGACTACTCGCTGCTCATCGTCGTGCGCTGGCGCGAGGAGCGCGCACCACGGCCACACCGGCGACGACGCCGTCGTGCACGCCATGGCGACGGCCGGCCGGGCGGTCGTCTTCAGCGGCACGACGGTCGCCATCGGGCTGCTCGCGCTCGTCGCGCTGCCGGTGCCGTTCCTGCGCAGCGTCGGCTACGGCGGGATGCTGATCCCGCTCGTCAGCGTCGCCGTCGTCGACGACGCTGCTGCCGGTCGATCCTGTCGAAGATCGGGCGCGCGGCTCGACTGGCCGCACCTGCGCACCGACGACCGGGCCAGCCGCTCGTGGACGCGCGTGGGCGCACGCTCGTCGTCCGCCATCGGATCGCGGCTGCCGCCGCGGCGGCAGCGGTGCTCGGCGGCGCTCGTCTTCGCCGCGACGACGATCAACCTCGGCGCGGCCACCGGCGACCCGAACACGCTCAGCCGTGCCGGCGACGCGCGGCAGGGCCTCGACGCGCTCGAGCGCTCGGGCATCGGCTCGGGGCGCGCTGACCCCGATCGAGATCCTCGCCGGCCGCGGCCAGGCGGCGGCGGCTCGCCCCGCGCGTCGAGGACGTGGCCGGCGTCCAGGGCGCCGTCGCGCCCGCGGCGGCGGAGTGGCACCGCAGCGGTCGACCGCCCTGGTCGACGTGTTCGCCCACTCTGACTCGAGCGCGACGGTCGACCGCGTCCGCACGGTCGCACACGCGCGCCGGGCGACGGCGTCCGCGTCGGCGGGATCGTGGCCCAGAACAGCGACTTCATCTCGGCGGTCTACGGCAACTTCCCGCTGGTGGTCGGCGCTGATCGTCGTGCTCACGTTCGTGCTGCTCGCGCGCGCGTTCCGGTCGGTGCTCCTGCCGCTGAAGGCGATCGTCCTGAACCTCCTCAGCGTCGGCGCGGCCTGGGGCGTCGTCACGCTCGTCTGGCAGGAGGGCTGGGGCTCCCAGGCGCTCTGGGGGATTCGGCGTCCGGCTCGATCCCGTCGTGGCTGCCGCTCATGATGTTCGCGTTCCTGTTCGGGCTCTCGATGGACTACGAGGTGTTCATCCTCGGCCCGGATGCGCGAGGAGTACGACCGCACCGGCTCGACCGACGCCGCAGTCGTCGAGGGCATCGGCCGCACCGGCCGGCTCGTCACGAGCGCCGCCCTGATCCTCTTCCTCGGCTTCGTCGCCATGGCGTCCGCGCCGGACACGAGCGTGAAGATGATCGCGACCGGCCTCGGCGCCGGGATCCTGATCGACGCCACGCTCATCCGGGCGCTGTTCGTGCCCGCGGTCGTGTCCCTCTTCGGCCGCTGGAACTGGTGGCTGCCGCGCCCGCTCGCGCGCGTCCTGCGGGCGTCCCCGAGCCGGGCATGACCGTCCTTTCACCCCCAACCGACCAAAGGAGAACCCGATGACCCTGTTCCTGTCCACCGGCTGGCATCACCACGGCTGGTTCCTGCTCTGGCCGCTGATCCCGCTCTTCTGGATCGGCGTGCTGATCCTCTTCGCCCGCTTCGTGGTGTGGCGGGGCCGGCCCGGCCCGTGGGGCCGGCGCTACGCCGGGCCCGATCCGCACACGATCCTGGCGGAGCGCTACGCCCGAGGCGAGATCGGGATCGAGGAGTACCGCGAGCGCCGCGGCAACCTCGACTCGTAACACCGCCGCCGGCCGCCGCGCGAACGGCGCGGCGGCCGGCGGTCGTGCGGGATCAGCCGCCCGAGGCGGCGACGAGCTCGGGGACGAACCTGGCGGCGTTGATGGTGCCGATGCCGGTCGAGAGGTCGAACCCGTGGCGGGCGTTGAAGCCCTTCACCGTGTGGGTGCTCCCGCCCTGTGGGAACGTGACCGTGTTGGTGCCCCTGGTGACGTCGACGATGCCGGCGGCGTTGTGTGCCAGCAGCCGGTAGAGCGCCGGGTTCAGCAGGCCGAGGCCGTGGCCCGCCCACTGATCGGCGATCGCAACGACGCCGGCGAAGAGCGGCGAGGCCTCGCTGGTGCCTCCGATGAGCTGGAAGCCCGCCGGGCCCGCCCCGACCTTGGCGTCGAGGAACACGAGCGCCGCGCCGTCGACGGCGGCGCTCATCGAGACGTCAGGCACGCCGCGGCGGCCTCGACATCGACCACGCCGGCATCCCGGCCTTTGCCGAGCGGCACGGCCTGCGCCTCGGATAGAGGTTCGCGCGGGCTCAGTTCCGAGCGAAGCTGAGGCGGACACGCGTGCCGTGCTCGTCCGAGACGATCTCGCTGTTCGCGAGCTCACGCATCAGGAACAGGCCGAGGCCGCTCCCGTCCGAGTCCGACGCCCCGTTGAGGCCGATCCCGCGATCGACGATCACGAGGATGAGCTCGCCGTTTTCGACCCAGCCCGTCAGCGTCAGCTCGCCCCCCGTCTCCGGGTAGGCGTGGCGGACGACGTTGGCGCACGCTTCCGTCACCGCAAGCGCGACAGCTTGCCGGGTCGCCTCGGAGTGGTCGCAATGTGCAGCGGCGAAGCTGGTCACCGCCGCCCGCAGGCGCGGTATTTGCGCAGCATCCGCCCGGACACGTCTCTGAATCCGCGGCGCGGCCAACAGTGGCCGTCCCTTCGTCGAAAACCGGCCGACCGGGATACCGGGGCCGAAGTTCGATGGTACCCAATGGCTGCTCCGGTAAACCGCCCGTCTACGCCGGCCTGGATCGCTCGTCGACCAGCCGGTGGGCGACGTCGCGGAGCTTGACGTTCGCGCGCTGGGAGATATCGACGAGATACTCGAACGCGGCGTCTGCATCGATCCGCCGCTCGGCCATGATGATGCCCTTGGCCTGTTCGATCACCGCCCGCGAGCGCATCGCCGCGGCCATGTCGCGGGCGAGCTTGGCGGTCGAGCGGTAGGCGTCGACGCTGAGGATCGCCCCGGCGAGCTGCTCGGCGAAGGGCACCGCACGGCGCACCTGCTCGCCGCTCAGCGTCATGTGCCGTTTCGCATAGAGGTTCAGCGACGCCGCCAGCCCCTCGCTGTCGACGGGCAGGTGCACGGACAGCGTGGAGTGGACGCCCAGATGCCCGGCCGTGCGGGCAAAGTTCTCCCACCGATCACCCGCCTGTGCCGCGTCGTCCAGCGAGATCGGGTCGCGCGGCTCGAGCACGTCGAGGCACGGCCCCGCACCGGTCTCGTACTGCGCGTCGTCGAGCGCGATCATGCGCTGATCGGTCGCCGCGATGGTGGCCAGGTCGTCGTCGTGGCGGGCGCTGATCGTGGCGGCGTCGAAGCCGAGGGACTCCACCGCCGTCTCCAGGATCATGTTCAGCAGCCGGTTCAGCCGCACCTCGGCAGCATCCGGGCCGTCCTCGCGCTGTGGTGCGTCGGCCATCACGGCCTCCGCTTCCGCTCTCCTCGTCGGGTGGGGCGTCGATCTAACGACCGTCCGCGTCACAAACGGAGAGCATGGGTCTGCGCGAAGTCAGAAGTCCTCCACATCATACCCCCGATCCGGGGGAGGGCCCGGGCGCAGCACGGGGCCACGTCCAGGCGTCGGACCTATTCGTGTCAAACGACACCTAGTGTGGTAGGGTCGGCGTTGCCTATTGTCGGAGTCCCAAAAAAGGAGGACACAATGACAAGGCAGGGTCGCAGACCGCGGCGTGTGTTGGCGCTCACCCTTCTCCTCTCCGGGATCGTTGTGGGAGCAGCGCCACTCGGCATCACCCCGGCGGCCGCCACGGTGGCATGCACGTATACCGGGGGCACGAGAACCGCCGCCATCACGATGGGCGTCGGGGACTCGGCGACGATCATGCTCTCCGGGACGGCGCTCGATGTGAACGGCGCCCAGTGTCAGACGGCCACGGTGACGAACACGGATACCGTGACGGTCACCGGGAACACCGGCTCCGAGAGCGTAACGCTCGATCTCGGCGGGGGCGCGTTCACGAACGCCAACGGCGACATCGCGTTCGACCTCGCGATGAATACGAACGGGCCGGCCGGCGACTCGTTCACGATCGCCGGAGCCCCGACGGCGAACAACATCGTCTTCGGCGCGAACGGCGTCGATCTGACGAACGACGGCAGCCTCGATGTCACGACGACAGGGGTCGAGAACTTCGCGGTCAACGCCGGCGCCGGCAACGACAAGGTGTCCGGTGCGGGTAGTACGGCGACCGGCGCGGCGTTCGGGACGGCGCTCTCGCTGAACGGCGGCGCCGGAGACGACACACTGACCGGCGGGACCGGAGCCGACAGGTTCGTCGGCGGCGCCGGAAATGACACCATCGCCGGTGGAAACGGTACGGACACGGCGGACTACAGCGGATCCGAGTCGGGCGTGCACGTCGACCTGACCGCGGGCACGGCGAGCGACGGCGAGGGTGGAAGCGACACCCTGACGAGCATCGCGACGGTGCTCGGCTCGCCCTTCCACGACATCCTGCACGGCGCCGCATCCGGCGGCGACACGCTGCTCGGTGCGGACGGCAACGACCTTCTCGTGAGCGGCGGCGCCAGCGATGCGATGAACGGCGGCGCCGGCGTGAACACGGTCAGCTACGTCGACGCGACCGCGGCCGTGGCGGTCGATCTCGCGGCCGGAACGGGGAGCGGCGGCGACACGTTCCAGAACATCCAGCGGATCGTGGGCTCGGCCTTCAGCGACACGCTGACCGGTAACTCGGAGAACAATCGCATCGCCGGCCTCGCCGGGAACGACACCGAGTCCGGCGGGCTGGGGAACGACACGTTCGCCATGGGCGCCGCACCGGACGGGTCCGATGTCATCTCCGGCGGCCCCGGGGTTGACACCATCGACTACAGCCACCGCACCGGGGTCATCACCGTCAACCTGACCGGCGCGAGCAGCACGAACGGCGCCAACGGCGAGGGTGACACCATCAACGGCGACGTCGAGAACGCCAGCGGCGGCACGGGCCGCGACACGCTCGTAGGGAACGCCAGCAACAACACGCTGATTGGCCTGCGCGGTGCCGACGTCCTTCGCGGCCTGGCCGGCAACGACCGTCTCCTCGGCGGCCGGGGAGCGGACTTCCTCGCCGGAGGAGCAGGCAACGACACCATGAACGGCGGTCTGGGGAACGACACCTGCCGCGACACGCTGGGTGTCAACCACAGGATCAGCTGTTAGCACGACGTCGGCGGCGCGTGGGCAGCCGCCGAGACCGGCCCGGCCCCATCATCGGGGGCCGGGCCGGGGCCGGGGCAGCCGAGCTCGACCTCTGCGCCCGAAGCGATCGCGTGTCCGCGAGGTGTCGGGCCAGGGAACGTCGCGCCGATTGGCGGAATACGGAGAGGGAGGGATTCGAACCCTCGCTGGAGGTTTACCCCCCAGACCCACTTAGCAGGCGGGCGCCTTCAGCCACTCGGCCACCTCTCCCGGATGCGAGGCGGGTGCACGGACGACGCGCCGAACCCCGCTCAGTACGATACCGCCTCATGTGGCGGCGCGTCCTCGTCGTATGGTCGGCCAGCCGCCTCGCGGTCTTGAGCCTCGGATATGCTGCTCACGACGCGAGCTCGGCTGGCATCGGGCTTCGCAGCCGTGGCAGACCAATTGGTCCGCGTCGTCACCGGGTGGGACTCGGTGTTCTACATCCGCATCTCCCACGTCGGCTACCACCCCGGCAAGCTCGAGGCGTTCTTCCCGCTCTACCCGCCGCGATCCGGGCCGTGCGCGACGTCGTCCATGTCGGCGACGCGGTCGCCGCGCTCGCTCGTCTCGAACCTGGCGGTGCTCGGCGGCCATGGTCGGCCTGTACGTCCTCGCCCGCGACCGCCTGTCCGAGGACCACGCCCGCCGCAGCGTCCTCTACCTCGTGCTGTCGCCGTACGCGTTCGCGCTCGCGATGGCCTACAGCGAGGGGCCGTTCCTGGCGTTCATCGTGTGGCTCTTCGTGCTCTCCGACCGGCGAGCGCGACCTGGCGGCCGTGCCGCTCGCGTTCGCCGCCGGGCTCACGCGCGTGACCGGCCTCGCCCTCGTCGCGCCGCTCGTGCTGCGGGCGTGGCGGCGGCGGACGGTCTCGGCGTGGGTGCTGGCGGTCGCGCCGCTGGCCGCGTTCGGCGCCCAGGCCGCCTGGCTCCAGCACGCCGTCGGCGACCCGCTCGGGATGGTGCACGTGCAGGCGCCAGTGGGGCGGGCATCCCGCCTTCCCGCTGATCAGCCTCGGCGACCAGTTCTGGCGCTTCGCCACCACGCGCGACGTCTTCTTCCTCGCCCGGGGCGTGACCGTGATCGCCTACCTGGCGCTGCTCGTGCCGCTCCTCCGCCAGGAGCGGTTCCGCCGACCCGGGCCGAGGACGTGCTCTTCGTCGCCGGCGTCTTCGCGATGCCGCTGCTCTCCTCGGTGCTCCAGTCGGTCGGCCGCTTCGGCCTGGTCGCGTTCCCGCTCGTGTTCGCCATGGCCGACATCGGCCTGCGGCGGGAGTCGTGGCACCGGGCCTACGTCGTCTTCGCCCCGACGGCCCAGATCGTCTTCTTCACCTCGGTCGCGCTCGGCTACCGGCCGCCGTGACCGGGGTCAGCGCTCGCTGAACGAGGTCTTGCCGATCGAAGATGCCCTTCGGGTGCGCCGCCGGGTAGGCGTACAGGTAGAACGTGTAGCTGCGGCCGCGGCCGAGCCGGTGCGTGCTCGAGTGGTAGCGCCAGGTCGACGGCATCTGCCACGACGTCTTCTTCGTGTAGTTGATCCAGATCGTCCCCTGCCCGCGCTGGAGCACGAACGCGTAGCCGTTCTGGGTCGGGTACGGGAGCCATGTGATTCTCGGCCGGAGGTTGCGCAGGCGCGCCCCGTTCTGCGGCGTGCAGATCTCGCCGGTGTGCTCGCGCAGGCGGACGCCCTTGGAGTAGTTGACCTGGCCCTTGTGTGTGAGCGAGCGGTACTTCGCGAACACCCGGTAGTAGTAGTTCGAGAAGTGCTTGAGGCCGCCGTCGCGCGCGACGCCCGCGGAGTGGGCCACCCTCGTGCCGTCGCCGGGGCTGGTTGGGTAGTGCGCGTGGTTGCGCACGACGACGGTGCCGGCGAAACGGGTCGCCGTCGGCGACGTCCAGGTGACGGTCACCGAGCTGCAGCCCACGGTCGCGCGGACGCTCTTCGGGTTCTTCGGCGCGGTCGCCGTGCCGGTCAGCGTCACCTGGTGCTTGTGCGGGCTCACTGCGCCGTTGTCGGTCACGGCGAGGACGGCCGTCCGCCGGCCGGCGGTCGACGGGGTGAACGAGACGTGGATCGTGCACGTGGCGTTCGGCTGGAGCGTCGTGCCGGAGCAGGTGTCGGCCGAGCGGATGAAGTTCTTCGGGTTCGTCCCGCCGAGCGCCGTCGCGGTGATCGGCATCGGGCTGCTCGTGAGGTTACGGATCGTCACGACGTGCCCCGGCGACGCCGTGCCGGCGGGGATCGGCTTCGTGTAGGTCACGCTCGCCGGCGCGAAGCCGACGGACGACGGCGTGCCCGTCCCGGACACGTTCACGGTCTGCGTCCCGTTCTGGGGGTCGTCGTCGTGCACCGTGACCGTCGCGGTGCGCGGTCCGGTCACGGTCGGGTTGAAGGCGACGGTGACATTGCACGTGGCGTTCGGGGCGAGGGTGAGCGTGGCCGCGCAGTCGCTGTCGCTCACGGAGAAGTCGCCGGCGTTCGCCCCGCCCACGGTCGTGCTCGTGTAGTTGAGCGGCGCGGTGCCCGTGTTCTGGAGGGTGATCGTCTCCGTCTGCGAGATGACGTGCAGCGGCTGGTTGCCGAAGCTGATGCTCCCCGGCGAGAGGCTCGCGTTGGGGTTCGTGCCGTTGCCGCCCAGGCTGACCTGCTGGCCGGCGACGTTCAGCGTCGCCGAGCGGGAGCCGGTGGCGCCCGGCGTGAAATCGACGTTCACGGTGCACGTGCCGCCGCCGCCCGAGACCGTGCTGGTGCAGCCGGTCGCGTTGAAGTCGCCCGAATTCGCTCCGGTGACGTTGGGGTTGGCCGGGTTCGCGTCGTAGTCGGTGTTGTTCGTGACGATGACCGACTGGTTCGTCGAGGTCGTCCCCACGCGCTGGTCGCCGAAGTCGAGCGGGCCGCCCGCCGCCGAGAACTGGTCGGCGACGCCCGTGCCGCGCAGGTCGAGCGACTGGCTGGGGTTGCCGTCGGTGGTGTCGTCGTCGGTGATCGTGAGCGTCCCGTCATCGCTCCCGGCCGAGCCCGGCGTGAACGTGACGGTGACGGTGCAGGTGTCGTTCTGGTTCAGCGTCTGGCCGCTGCAGTTGTCGTTGCCGACGTTGTAGTCGGACGACGCCGTGACGTTCTGGATCAGGATCGGCACGGTGCCGGAGTCGTCGCTGAACGTGACCGTCCTCGCCGGCGTCGTCACGCCGACCGCCTGGGTGTTGAACTGGACCGGATCCGGCTGCGCGCCCAGCGGGCCGGGATCGAACGCCATCGCACCCGACCCCGTCACCGCGAGCGCGATCGCGACGGTCGCGAGAGCGGTGAGCGCGAGAGCGAGACGACGGCGCATGAGCTGGCCCTTCAGGTCAGAGGTTGAGCAGGACGAGCGCGATCGCGGCGCTGCAGCCGAGCACGGCGAGCGCGGGGATCACGAGGGCGCCCGGCCCGGAGGCGCCGATCGCCATTCGCGGCCCGAACTGGCGGGCGGGGGCGAACTGGCCGCGTGCGGCGGGGATGTAGGCGCTCGAGTGGGTCCGCCGCCGCGTCACGACCGTGGCGACGACCATGACGAGCAGCATCAGGAACCCGGCGATCGCCACGACGCGCGTGAGCGTGGAGGTGAGGCTGCTGCCGCTGCTGGCGTGCGCGGCCGGGCGCGGGGCAGGTGCTTTGTGGTGCACGGCCGCCGGCTTCGGCGGGGTCGCATCCCGGACCGGCACGGCGGATGAGGCGTTGCCGGCCGCGTCGAGCGCGAACACGCGGTAGCAGTAGGTGACGCCGGGCTCGGCGGAAGCGTCGACCTGCGAACTGCGGACGGACTCGCCGCCGACTGCGGAGCCGTCGGCGGGACCGGTCGGGCAGTTCGGGGAGACGGCGCGGCGCACCGCGTCGAACGCGATCCCGGCCCGCTGGGGGTTGTGCCACGACACGACGATCTGGCCGTTTGCGTTCGTCGCCACGGCCAGGCCTGTGACCGGCCCCGGCGCCGTGCTGGTCGCCGGGGTTGAGGACGCCGCGGTCGAGCACGGCGCTGCGAGTAATTGGCGTGCCCGTCGAACGCGAAGGCCGCGTAGCAGTACCGGGTGTTGTCGGCCGCGCCGGTGTCCACCTGGACCGACCGCAGGCTCGTGCCGCCGACCTGGACGCCGTCGTGCGGCGAGGCCGGGCAGGCGACCCAGGCGCGGCGGATCATGATGCCGGCGAGGTCGGAGGCGTGCGGGTTCGTCCACCGCAGCGTGATCTTGCCCGGCACCCTGGTGATCGCGCGCAGGCCCAAGACCGGGCCGGGCGCCTGTGTGTCGGCGGGGGGTGCCGGGGTCGTGGATGTGCTCGACGTCCCACTCGAGGTCCCGCTCGACGTCGACGACGGGGGCGGCGGCGAACCTCCGCCCGAGGTGGGGGCGGGCGGCGGCGGCGGGCTCGATGCCAGCGCCGCAGCGGCGCCGGCGCACGCGAACACGGCCGCGGTACACGCGGCCGCAAGCGCACGAAGCCCAATGCTCGATCTCGAAATCCCCACGTCCACCGCTACCTTCGAGCCGGAGATGTCAATCACTTCCAGCCTACTCCAGCCTGACAACGCGTCAAGCTGCGCCTCCCACCCCCTGACACCGACTGGAAGCACACTCCAGTCGAGGGCGATCATACCGCGGTTCCGGGCGGCCTGCCGTGACGCTTGCGGCCGTTCTGGAAAACGTGTCTCGACGGATCCGGGCGACCGTCCGGAGACGTGCGTGCATTTCCAAGGGAATTGCCAGGAAATTGTGAGCACGGCCGCGAGATATCCGGTAATCCTCCGGCCATCGCCGCTCGGTTCGATGACGCCACAAATCCTCGCATTTTGCGGCAAGTGGTAGCCTTGGCGCGATGGTGGGCGACGTGGCGGTCACCCCGCTTCGGTTCACGGGCGATTTCCTGACCGCGCTCGCGGCGGCTGACGACCAGCGCGCGATCGCCGACGTGCTCGCGGGCGAGCTGCACGCGCGACTGCGGCTCGACGGCGTCCTCGTGCACGAGCACCTGGCCGGCCGCAACCACACCTGGGCCCAGCGCGGGGTGGTGAAGCCGCCGCTGGCGCCGCGGATCGCAGCGGTGCGCACCGGCGCGGCGCCGCCCGGCGGCTTCGGCTACGCCGCGGCGGCGACGCCGCGGTGGGTGGTCGTGTGCGCGCGCAGCGCGGCGGCCACCGAGGAGGAGGCTGTCCTATCCTGGCGATGGCGTGCGACACGGCCCTCGTCGCGGCCGCCCAGGCCTGCCGAGTGAACGAGGAGCGCACCGCCGCGCGCACCGGCCGCGCGCTCGTGGAGCTGGGCCAGGCGCTCTCGCTCGAGCACGGCGAGGACCGTGTGCTGCACCTGCTGACGCTGGCGGTGGCGCGGCTCATCGAGCAGGACGGCGTGTCGGCGTGGCAGGCGGCGGACGGCACGTTCACGCTCGTGTCCGCGCACGGGTTCGCCGGCCGGCGCCGCTCGGCCATGGGCGCGCAGGTGCCGGCGGCGCCCTGCCGACCGAGCTGGCCGCCTCGCGCCGGCTGCGCGTGCTGACGCGCGAGGAGGCGCCGGCGCTCGTGCGCGGGCCGCTGGCCGGCGTCGGCCCGATCGGCGAGCGGGAGGGCAACCACGCGCTGCTCGTCGTCGAGCGCGAGGGCGCGTTCGATGCCGCCGAGGAGGCGCTGCTCGTGGGCGTCGCCGACCAGGCGTCTGCTCGCGCTCGCGAACGAGCGCCTGCTCTGCGGACGCAGCGCGACGCCCTCTCGGGCACGGTTGCCTGCCTCGGCCGCGCGCTCGCGCTGCGCCACCGCGAGACGGCCGAGCACTCCGACCGGCTCACGTCCGACTGCACGGCGGTCGGCCGCGCGCTCTGGGGTGATCGGGCGAGGGCTGCGCGACCTCGACGTTCGCCGCCGCGCTGCACGACCTGGGCAAGATCGGCGTGCCCGAGCGCGTGCTCGGCAATCGCGGGCCGCTCGACAGCGAGGGCTGGCGGCTGATCCATGCCCATCCCGAGCTCGGCGCGCAGATCATCGACCCGGTCGACGCGCTGTCGGGCGCGGCCGCGCTGATCCGGGCCTGCCACGAGCACTGGGACGGCAAGGGCTACCCGCACGGCCTCGCCGGCGAGGAGATCCCGCTCGGCGCGCGCATCATCCTCGCGTGCGACGCCTACCACGCGATGTGCGAGGAGCGCAGCTACCAGGCGGCGATGTCCGCCTGATGCCGCACGCGAGCGGCTGCGCGAACTGGCCGCCGTCGACTTCGATCCGCGGGTGGTCGGAGGCGCTGCTCGTCCACCTCGAGGCGGTCGACGCCGCGGTCGTGCGGACGCGTGACGGCAGACCAGAGCTTTACAGGTTATTAGCAACGTCGCGGCAGATCGTACGGCAAATCTCGACCGTCGTGTGACAGCATGGCCGCGTGTTGGCTCAGACCGAGATATCGCCTCACGGCGACCGCCTACGTGCCGGGCGCGGCAGCCGTTGGCGTCGAGGGCCGGATCCGCACGGTGCTCGAGATCGAGTCCCAGACTCGGATCCGACCGTCCACGTGGCGCTCACCGATCAGGTCACGGTGGCAGTTCACGATCCCCGCCGGACTCGCCGACCGAGGCCCGCGCGGCGGCCGCGACGTGGCGCTACGACGTGCTCCAGGGCGCCGAGCCGATCGCACTCGACGCGGTCGAGCTGCTGCACGCCGCCTCCCGTGCCGGCGTAGCGTCACCGGTGCAGGTTTACGGGTTCCGGCGGTGACGTCACGCCGCCGGGCGTCTCGCCGTCGTCGCCCGCCGGCGCAGGAACCGCTCGATCTCGCGGGCGAGCTCGTCGCCCGACGGCAGCTGCTCGGCTCTCGGTGTCGCCCGCGCCGACTCGAGCCGCGTCGACCGTCTCGCGCAGCATCGCGTCGCCGGCGACCGCGGCGTCGTAGCGGGCGCGCTGCTGGCGCTCGTCGTCGAGCAGCTCCTCGACGTCGAGCGAGACGTCGAGGTGCCGGGCGAGCCGGTCGATCAGCGCGATGCTCGCCGCCGCGTAGCCGATGCTGGCGTAGGGCGGCACCTGCGCGTAGAAGCCGACGCGCCGGCGTGCCCGCCTCGGTGACCGCCATCTCGAGGACCGAGAGCGCCGCCGACGGCACCCGCAGGAGCCCCTCCGGGCCCGGCGCCTCGCCGGGTCGAGCAGCCCCTCCCGGGAGGCGGTCGCCATCACCGGCACCGGGCGGGTGTGCGCGACCGCGCCGGGGACGGCGCCGAGGCTGACCCACTGCGTGACGTCCAGGCGCCGCACGAGCGCGACGGCGTCGGCCGCGAGCTCCTGCCAGCGCAGGTCGGGCTCGGCACCGGAGAAGATGAGGAGGTCGCGACGGTCGAGCGCGCGCGTGCCGGATCGTGAGCTCCGGCCAGCGCAGCTCCGACAGGCGCCCGTCCTGCACGTCGAGCACGGGGCGGCGCGACCGGTAGTCGAACACGGCGTCGGGATCGAAGGTGGCGACGACCGTCGCGCTCGCCCGCCACCTGGCCGACCGCGCGCGATGCCGCCTCGGCGGCGTCGACCCACCCGTCGAACGACGCCACGAGCACCGCGTCGCGCAGCTCCGGCAGGTCGTCGGCCAGTCGGTAGAGCGGCACGGTGCCAGGATACGGGGTTCGGCGGCGCCGGGCTCAGCCGGAGAGACGCGCTCGCCGGCGCGCACCTCGACGGCGAGGCGGTTCGCGAGCGGGGGCCAGCGGGCACGTCCACGCCGGGTCGTACGACGCACGACGGGTTGTAGGCGAAGTTGAAGTCGAGCACGAGCCGGCCCTCGGCGCTGCCGAGGTCGGCGCCCTTGACGGTGTCGAGCAGGTAGCGCCCGGCGCCGTACGTCGTGCCGCCGCTCGTCCCGTCGGCGAACGGCAGGAACAGGCCGCCGCCGTAGCCCTCGAGCCAGTAGAGCGGCAGCTCGAGGTCGGTCGCCCGCGAGCGCGAAGCGGGCGATCCCGAAGCGGCGGAAGCGGTAGGGCGTCCCCGTGCTCGTCGCGATCTCGAGCTCCGCGGCCGCGGTCGGCACGACGTCGGCGGTCACCCTGGCGGCCGGGTCGTAGCGGTGATACGGGAGCCCGCCGAACGCGGCCCGGCCGGCGGCAGTCGAGCGGCGACTGGGGATGCTCCGAGAACAGACGGTCGCGCGTCCGCCGCCACGTGTCCCAGGCGGCGCGCGGATCGTCGCTCGCGCGCACGCGGGCGTAGAGGGCGAAGATCTCGCGCCGCCAGTCGGCGAGGGCCAGCTCGTCGATCGTGGCACGCCTGCCGTCATCTCGAAACGCCTACGACCGTCCGGCGGGACCGGTTTGCCGGGTGCTGTAAGAAAATCCCCAAATCGGTGGCGTGTCTCCTGTCAATCGGTGTACGATGCTCGGCGGGCTGGTCGGGGTTCCCAGCCTGGGCATCCGAACCCCAGTTCCCATAGGAGGCACTTATGCACGTTCGACCCCTTGTCGCAGGGCTGCTCGCGACTGCGGCAGTCCTGGGGCTCACCGGCGCAAGCGCGTCGGCGGCATCCATCCCGCACTCCGTCCTCTACACCAGCACCGCCCCGGGCGTCGGCAACATCCCGAGCGTCGGCGTGGAGGCGTACAGCTTCAACCAGATCGGCGACGAGGTGATGCTCCGCCGCGTCGCGAAGATCAAGTCGGTGGCCGTCCAGCTCTCGAGCTGGGCATGCCAGACCGGCGCGTGGAACACCGGCGACTGCCACACCAACGCGGGCGCGACGTTCACGACGCCGATCACCCTGAACCTCTACCGGGCCATCGTCCACCGATCGACGACGGGCGAGACGACCCCCGGCGCGCTGATCGCGACGGTCACGAGGACGTTCACGATCCCGTACCGCCCATCTGCCAGCTCGCACTGCATCGGCGCCGAGGCCGGCGAGTGGTTCAAGAACGGGCCAGGGCTGCTTCAACGGTCTCGCGCACACGATCGGCTTCACGCTCACCGGCCTGAAGACGAAGCTGCCCAGGGACGTGGTCTGGGGCGTCTCGTACAACTCCGACAACTCCGGGCCGGAGCCGATCGGCGGCACGAACGCCCCCGAGGACTCCCTGAACGTCGGCCTCGCCCCGAAGTCGTACGGGCCGGCCATCAGCGCTTCCCCGGCGGCATCTTCTGGGATACGCGGTTCGCCGGCTTCAGCTGCGGTCCCCCGTTCGTCACGGGCGACTTCAACCTGGACAACGCGGCGGCGCTGCTGGGCCGGGTTCGTTCCCGCCGTCCAGTTCAACGCGACCAGCTAGCGCAGCACCGGCGCGTCGCCCTCCGCTCCGTCACGGGGCGGGGGGCGACAGCCGCTCCGCCAGGTACCGCAGGGCGATCGGGTAGCGGTAGCCGATGTTCCCGTGGGTGGCGTCGAAGAGCTCGAAGCGGACGTCGCTGACACCGATCGCCGCGAGCGCCGCCCGGAACGCCTCCGCGCCGAGGTCGAGGAAGTACTCGTCGCGGGTGCCGGCGTCGATGTAGATCGCGCGCAGCGAGCGCAGCGCGTCCGCGTGACCGGGCACCATCCGCACCGGGTCGAGCGCGAGCCACCGCTCCCACATCTCGGGCACGAGCTCGCCCGTCGCCGTGTCGAAGGGCAGGCGCACCGTCCCGTCGTCGTCCGCCGAATAGCACGCGGCCATGGCGTAGGTGTTCAGGAGGATGTCGTCGCCCTCGCGGCTGAAGGGGAGCCGGCTCCGGAAGTCGTCCAGGAAGCGGCCGTACGAGCCGTCGTAGTGGTCGCGCAGCAGGCGGGCGCAGTGCGCGAAGTCGCGCTGGTAGCAGCACTCGAAGAGCGCGTCGCCCGCGTGGGTGGCGAGCCCGCCCCACAGGTCGGGGCGGAGCATCGGCGTGATCATCGCCCCGTAGCCGCCGCTCGACTTCCCGGCGATGCCGCGGTGGGCGCTCGCCGCCAGCGTGCGGTAGCGGGCGTCGACCCAGGGCACCACCTCGTCGCACAGGTAGGTGTGGTAGCGGCCCGTGGCGGCGGAGTCGACGAACTGGCTGCCGCCGAGCGACGTCCAGCAGTCGACGAACGCCACGAGGCACTGGGGCGTCTCCCCGTCGGAGAAGAGCTCGTCGACCGCCTCCGGGAAGGTCGCCCGCATCGGCGTCCGCGCCCGCCACATGTCGAGCTGGCCGGTGAACCCCTGGATGACGTAGATCGCGGCGTAGCGCCGCTCCGGCGCGTCGTCGTACCCCGGCGGGACATAGACCCAGAGCGGTCGCTCGGCCGGGTCGCCGAGCGGGTTCGGGCGCAGGACATCGCTGTCGATCACATGCTCCTCGAGGCGACCCGAGAACCGGCGGCCCCAGGGGGCGTCAAGCATCGCCGGTGTCTCTGCCTCGTAGCATTGTGGCGAGTCTACCCGCGTTCCCAGGTGGCAGACTTCGCGCGGTATGGATGACGGCTCCACACTGGCCTCGAACGGCGACCGCGAGCGGGTCGTCGGGCGGCTGGCCGAGGCCCACGTCGACGGCCGCCTCACGGTCGAGGAGCTCGACCACCTGACAGGCGAGGCGCACGCGGCGCGGACGCTCCGCGATCTCGACCTCGTGTGCGCCAACCTCCCCGGCGCGGCGGTCGCCCGACCGGCCGCCGCCGAGGTCGACCTGCGCGGTCCCTACAGCGGCGGCCAGATCGCCGGGATGACCGCGCTCACCATCGTGGCGCCGATGGGGCGCCTGATCGGGCTCGTCATCGCGCTCTCGCTGCTGCGTGATGAGCGGCTGCCCGAACGCCGGCGGATGCTCTTGACCTGGGCGTACGCGTGCGCCGCCGTGCTCGCCGTCGAGATCGTCGCGATCCTCGTGTTCGTGGTGCACCTGTAGCCGTGGGGGACGGCGACCCGACGCTGGCCCGCGCGTTCACAGGCCCCGTCTACATCGTGACGGCGTTCGCGGACGGCCGCCGGGCCGGGTGCCTCGTCGGCTTCGCGGCGCAGGTCAGCATCGACCCGGAGCGGTTCATGGCCTGCATCTCGCGCGCGAACGCCACCTTCCCGGTGGCGATGGCGGCGGCCCGCCTCTGCGTGCACGCGGTGACGGAGGGCGAGCGCGGGCTGGCGGAGCTCTTCGGCGGCGAGACGGGCGACGAGGTCGACAAGTTCGCCCGCTGCCGGTGGACGCCGGCCGGCGACGGCACGCCGATCCTGTCCGACTGCCCGACCTGGTTTCTCGGGCGCGTCGTCGCCCGGGTCGACCTGGGCGACCACGTCGGCTGCGTCCTCGAGCCGGAGCGCTGGCATGGCGGCGAGCCGATCGCCCAGCTCAGCGAGCGCGACCTCGCCGAGATCGAGCCGGGCCACCCAGCCTAGGTCAGGTGTCGAACGTCGCGCCGACCGAGGCGGTCACGACGAGCAGCGTCGCGAGCACATCCGTCGCGTGGAGCGACTGGCTGAGCGCGACGACACCGACCACGGTCGCGATCGCGGGCTCGAGGCTCGCGAGGACGCCGTAGGCGCGCGCGGTCAGCGTCCGCAGCGCGGCCATCTCGAGGGAGAACGGGAGCGCCGTCGACAGCACGCCGAGGGCGAGGATCTCAAGGCCGCTGCCCGCGGCGACCGACCCGACGCCGCCTGCCGCAAACGGCGTGAGCAGGATCGCCGACACCACCATGCCGCCGGCGAGTCCCTGGCTGCCCTTCCACGCCCGCCCGACCCGCTGGGCGGTGAGGATGTACGCGGCCCAGCCGGCCCCGGCGAGCGCGGCGAGCGCGAGTCCCGCCGGGTCGAGGCTGCCGCTGGACGGGCCGGCGAAGATCGCGATGCCGGCTCCCGCCAGGATCACCCAGAGCACGTCCCGTACGCGGCGCGAATGCAGCAGCGCGACGGTGAGCGGGCCGAGGAACTCCACCGTCACGGCAACGCCGAGCGGGATGCGCTCGAGTGCCTGGTAGAAGGCGTAGTTCATGACCGCGAGCTCGGCGCCAAACGCGACCAGCCATATCAGCTCGGACGCCGGCCGGCGCAGGTTCGGCCGCGAGATCGCCAGCAACAGCACCCCGCCGACGCCCAGCCGCAGGCATGCTGTCGCGGGCACGCCGACGCGGCTGAAGAGGCTCGTCGCGACCGCCGCCCCGAGCTGGAACGAGAGCATCGCCGCCACCATGAGGAACGGTGCGGGCATGCCCCCGCCGATACGGGCCACGCGCGCCACCGTGGACTCGGACGCCGGGCCGGGCGGCTGGGGATGGACGGTGGCGAGCCAGGTGCCTGGTGTCTCTGCAGCCGCCATCGCTCGAATCATGCCGTCCCGGCCGGGGGCGGGCGCCGCCTCCGGCCGGGACGTCGACGCGCTAGCGCTTGGCCGCGTCCTTCACCTTGCCGGCGGCCTCGCGCAGGTCGCCCTTGGACTGGTCGCGCCGGCCCTCGTTCTCGAGGCCCTCGTCGTCGCCGGCCTTGCCGGCGGCTTCCTTGATCTTGCCCGTGGCCTGATCGACCTTGCCTCGGAGCTTGTCACCCATCTCGTACCGCCTTCGATCGGATTCGTGGTGAACTCACTGGTGAACTCACAGACGTACCCGGAGGGACGGCCCGGGAAACCGCAGCGCCGCGGGATTCAGCCCGGCATCCGGGCGGTCGCGATACCCTCCGTGCGGCCGGCAGCCCTCAGCCGTGCCGGTGAGACCAACACGTCCCCGTGACGACCGCCACCCCCGCGCACGCCGACGCACCCGGATCGTCCTTCCGGCACGAGGCGCTGCTCTATGCCGGCGAGGCCGACTTCGCAGACCGTGTCGGCGGCTTCGTGCGCGACGGGGTCGACGCCGGCGAGCCGGTCCTCGTCGCGGTGAACGCGGCCAAGATCGAGCTCCTGCGCAAGGCTCTTGGGGGCACGGCTCGATGGGTCAGCTTCGTCGACATGGACGCGCTCGGCGTGAACCCCGCGCGGATCCTGCCGGCGTGGCGGACGTTCGCCGCGCCGCACCTCGCCGCCGGCCGCCGCATCCGTGGCGTCGGCGAGCCCGTGTCGCCCGACCGGTCGGCCGCCGAGCTGGTCGAGTGTCACCGGCACGAGGCGCTCCTGAACCTCGCGTTCGACGGCGGCGGCGCGTGGTGGCTGGTCTGCCCGTACGACACCGGCGCCCTCCCGGCCGGGGTGATCGCCGAGGCGCGCTGCACCCACCCGCTGGTCTGGGGCGAGCGCTGCGGCCAGCCGAGCGCCGAGTACCGCGGCCGGTTCGCGAGCACCGAGCCGTTCGTGGCGCCGCTTCCGGATCCGCCCGCCCTCGTGCAGGAGACGAGCTTCATGCTCGGCGATCTGCGCGCCGTGCGCGCCCGGGTGTCCGACGCCGCCCGCGGCTGGGGCCTGCCCGAGGCCCGCGTCGCCGACCTGATCCTGGCGGCCGGCGAGGTGACGGCGAACAGCGTCCGCCACGGTGGCGGCCGCGGCAGCCTGCGCGTCTGGTTCGACTCCGGGAGCGCCGTCTGCGAGATCCGCGACGCCGGCTACATCGAGCAGCCGCTGGCCGGCCGAGAGCCGCCGGACCCTGGCCGCGTAGGCGGCTACGGCCTCTGGCTCGCGAACCAGGTCTGCGACCTCGTCCAGGTGCGCTCGTCGCCGGCGGGGACGACGATCAGGCTGCACGTCCGCGCGGCCGACCAGCCAGGCTAGGCGGTCGGCTCCGGCGGGTCCGGGTGCGGCGGGGACGGCGGATTCGGCTCGTCCGGAGTCGGATCCGGGCGCGGGTCTTGGGTGTCTGTGGGCATCGTCTGCTCCGCGTACCCACGGGCTGCCCGCCGCGAAACGCCCTGGCGGTCGTTGTGTGCGCGGCTGCCGCCCGCGCCCGCCAATCGTTACGATGCGAGGGGCATGCAGTGGGTGCCCGAGTGAGCGCGCTTCCGACGCGACCCGAACTTGCGGCGGAGCTGCTGGACGCCGTCGTCGAGGGCGTGCCCGTGGGCGTGCTCATCCTCGATGCCGACCTGCGCGTCGTCCGCGCGAACGCCGCGTTGTGCCAGCTCGCCGGCGGCGACGAGGCCGCGCATCTGGGCCGGCCGCTCGCTGACGTCCTCCCCTGGATCCCGGAGGCCGACGTGCGCCGGGCGCTCGCGTCCGGGACGGCCGAGCAGCTCGAGCTGTCCTCCGCCGGGCGACCGGGCCGCTTCGCCGTCGGCGTGCGCCCGCTGTCGTCGAGCGACGGCGCGGCCGCCGTCGCGTGCCTCGTCCGCGACGTGGGCGAGCTGATGGCCTGGCGGCGGGGGATGGGCGGCATCGAGGAGCTCGCGGTCGACCTCTCCGGCGCGCTCACCCAGGCCGACGTCACCCGGCTCGTCGTCGGCCGCTCCCGCGAATTCGTCGGCGCGGAAACCGTCGCGGCCGCCCTCGTGTCGGAGGATGGCACGGCGCTCGAGATGGCCGGGATGGCCGGGTTCGACGAGGCCACGCAGCGCGAGTGGGAGCGGTTCGACCTGGCCCGGCAGACGCCGATGGGCGACGCCGTCCGATCGGGCCGGGCGGTGTTCCTCGATTCCGCCGACGACCGCCTCCGCCGGTATCCCGATCTGCCCGGGCTCGGCGTGGGGGATGCGATCGCCGCGGTGCCGATCCGGGGCCGGGGCGGCGTGATCGGCGGGATCTCCTTCCGCTTCGGCGACGGGCGCCGGCTCGAGCCGGCCGACCGCTCGGCGCTGCACACGATCGGCCAGCACTACGGCCAGGCGCTCGACCGCGCTCGCCTGTTCGAGGTGGCGGAGTCGGAGCGGCAGCGGCTCGAGGCGCTCATGCGGCAGCTGCCCGTCGGCGTCGCCATCGCCGAGGCGCCGAGCGGCCACATCGTCGCCGTGAACGACAAGGCGACCGAGATCTGGCGCGTGCCGCCGGCGGGCCCGGAGCCCATCACCGACGTCACGCCGTACGTCGCCTACCACTCCGACGGACGCCGGTTCGAGACCGACGACTGGCCGATCGCCCGCAGCCTCGCGACCGGCGAGGTCGTGGACGGCGAGGAGATCGAGGTCGAGTTCGGCGACGGCACCCGCGGCTGGGTCAACATCAGCGCCCGACCGGTGCTGGACGCCGGCGGCCGGGTGCTGGGCGCCGTGACGACGCTCGTTGACGTGACCGAGCCGCGCCGGCGTGAGACCGAGGCCCGGTTCATCGCCGACGCCAGCGACCTGCTGGCGGAGTCGCTCGACCCGGACGAGTCGCTGCGCCGCCTGGCAGGGCTCGTCGTGCCCCGCCTGGCCGACTGGTGCGTCGTCTACATCCGCGAGGGGCCGGGGCTACGCACCGTTGCGATCGAGCACAGCGACCCCGACCGGGTCGAGCTCGCGCGGGAGCTCGAGCGCCGCTACCCGACCGATCTGGACGGCGGCGTCGGCCGCGTGATCGCAAGCGGCGAGTCGCAGCTCACCGCGCGGATCACGCGCGACATGGTGGACGTGGCGGCGCCCGACGCCGACTTCACCCGCATCATCTTCGACGAGCTCGGTCTGCGCTCGGCGCTGACGGTCCCGCTACGGGCCCGCGGCCAGGTGTTCGGCGCGCTCACGCTGGTGGCGGCCGAGTCCGACCGCGTGTTCGACGACCGCGACCTCGCGTTCGCCGAGGACATCGCCACCCACGCCGCCCTCGCCGTCGCCAACGCACGGCTCTACACCGAGCAGCAGGAGATCGCGCAGACGCTCCAGCGCAGCCTGCTGCCACGGCGCATGCCCGAGCCGCCGGGCATCGAGATCGCGGCGACCTACCGGGCGGCCGGGGCACACAACATGGTCGGCGGCGACTTCTACGACCTGTGGGAGATCGGCTCCAAGGGCCAGTTCGGGTTCGCGATCGGCGACGTCTGCGGCAAGGGCGCCGCGGCCGCCGCGCTGACCGCGCTGGCCCGGCACACGGTGCGCACCGCCTCGCTGACCCTCCCGGACCACCGGCCGGAGGGCGTCATGCGCGCGCTCAACGATGCCGTCATCAAGCGGGCCGGGAGCGGCCAGTTCTGCACGGTCGCCCATGCCTACGCGACGCCCTGCGAGGACGGGTTCGAGCTCATCGTCGCTTCGGGCGGGCATCCGCTCCCGTTCGTCCTGCGCGGCGACGGGTCCGTCGAGCAGCCGGGGACGTCGGGCACGCTCCTCGGCATCCTGCCGGAGATTCGGGTGTACGAGGAGCGGATCGTGCTGCGGCCCGGCGATGGCATCGTGTTGTGGACCGACGGCGTCAGCGACCGCCGTGGCGACGGGGAGCTGTTCGGCGAGGAGCGCCTGCGGGCGCTGCTCGAGTCGGCCGGCCGGCGGACGCCGCGCGAGATCGCCGAGGCGATCGAGACCGCGGTCGTCCGCTTCTCGGCGACGGAGCCGCAGGACGACATCGCCCTCCTCGTCGTCCGGGTCACGAAGCGTTAGCTCAGGAGGAGTTCCCGTTCAGCGCCGAGACGGCGTCTGCCATCGTGGCGTGGATCGGGATCACGTCGGACACCGAGACCAGGTCGAACAGGCGGGTGACGCTGCTCCCGGGGACGGCGACGACCGCGAATCCGCGCGTGCCGCTCGCGGTCGTCACGCTGCGGTAGCCGGCGACGAGGACGCCGAGGATGCTCGAGTCGATGAAGCTGGTCTCGGACAGGTCGACGATGACGTCCCCGCCCGCCCCGACCGCCTCCTCCATGTGCGCGCGTACGTCGGGCGCCGTCGACAGGTCGTGCTCGCCGCGCAGGACGAGCACCTGAACGCTCCCCACGGTTTCGATCCCGATCTGCCCGGTACGCACGTCCCCTCCGAAATCGGCGTCGGAAGGCACGATCTTACCTCCCCGGGGGGCGTTTGCAGGCATTCGCGCGGGGGTAGCGGACCCGACACGCAAATGCCACGGAAGGACGAGACATGGCTCAGCTACAGGGCAAGAGGATCGCGTTTCTGGCCACGGACGGCGTCGAGCAGGTCGAGCTCAGCGAGCCGTTCGCGGCCGTCGAGAAGGCCGGTGCGAAGGCCGAGCTGGTGTCGCTCGCCCACGGCCGGATCCAGGGGTTCGAGCACCACGACAAGGGCAAGACCTTCGAGGTCGACCGGGCCGTCGGGGACGTTGATCCGACGGACTACGACGCGCTCGTGCTGCCCGGCGGCGTCGCCAACCCGGACGCGCTGCGCACCGACCGGTCCGCCGTCGACTTCGTGCGCGCGTTCTTCGAGCAGGGCAAGCCCGTCGGGGCGATCTGCCATGCGCCGTGGATGCTGGCCGAGGCCGGCGTCGTCGACGGCGTCCGGCTGACGTCGTGGCCGAGCCTCCAGACCGACCTCCGCAACGCCGGCGCCGACTGGGTCGACGAGGAGGTCGTGACCGACGGTGGGCTCGTCACGAGCCGAAAGCCCGACGACCTGCCGGCGTTCTGCGCCAAGATCGTCGAGGAGTTCGCCGAAGGGCCGCACGCCGCCCAGCGCGAGCGCGCCGCGGCCGGCCGCTCCTAGCCGGTTTCGCGGGGGCCCGGAGGAGCCGGGCCCCCGCGGCCGGCGGGCGCGCCCGCGACGAAGCCTGCGCCGCGCGTTGGGCCAGTTGGCGCTGACGCGCCTCCCGCGGTTCGTCGATACCCGCGCCCTGGGGGTCTCACACCCGCCGGAGCGGGGTCCGGGCGAACCGGAACGACACGCGGTCGTCGGTGACGGTCGCGTCGAGACTCGCGAGCACCTCCGCCCGGTCGCCGGCCCAGCCTCCACACGCGGTCAGCGTCACCTCCGCGGCCGCCGGCTCGAGCGACGCGGTGAGCGTGACCTCGTCGGCGCCGGCCGCGGCCACGGCGGCCGCCACGGCGCCTCCGGCCCGGTCGGCGGCGAGCGGCGGCAGGCCCGCCCGGACCGCGAGCGCGGTCGTCGCGTGACGGGCGATCTCGTCGCGCGACGGGTCGTTTAGCAATCTCAGCGTGATGGTAGGTTGCATCGCATGGAGGGCACGAGGCTACAGCTGGTTGCAGAGCTGGTCGTGCCTGCGGACGTCGGGATGCTGTCACTTTGCCGGACGACGCTCGTGGGCGCCGTGGCCGGGCTTCCCATCACCGACCGGCGGCTCGACGACCTGAAGCTCGTCCTGTCGGAGGTGTGCGGCGCGGCCATGGAGCGCACCCACGCGGCGGACGGCACCGTCGATATCGGGTTCCGGCGCTCGGCCGGCGAGATCGAGGTGTGCGTCTGCGACCGCGGGCCCGACCCGGCCGAGGGCCACATGCTGGCGGTCCAGCTGCTCGAGAAGCTGTGCTCGCGGATCGACATCGAGCCCCACAGCGACGGCTCCGGCAGGGTCGTTCGGTTCGCACAGCGGCTCCCCGCCTGACCCGTCGTCACCGCGTGTCGCCCGCCGGGCGCCCGTGGCGCTCGCGCAGGCGCCCCGCGTGCGTGGCAAGCTGGGAGTGGGACTCGTCCTCGGCGCCGATCAGCTCATTGCGGGCCTCCGAGACGCGGATGATCTCGTCGAGCTTCAGGTTGAGCGCCTTCGACTCCCGGCTCGACGTGTGCTGGACCGCGCACACCATGACAAGGGTCACGAGCGAGACGGCGAGCGAGATCGCGGAGACGACGGCCGTGTCGCGCACCCCGACGGTGACGATCGCCGCCACCACCACGAGGTCGGCGACCACGATCACCGCGAACGTCGCCTCGCGGCCGAGCAGGTCGCTGAGGCGGTCGATGAGATGACTCGACCGCCGCCGCGGCGGCCGAGCCGCGTCGATCGGATCGTTCCGGCGCTCCACGCCGCCCCGGTACCCGTCACGGCACGGGCGTAACCGGCCGGAGGGCGCTCAGGGATGGGTGCCTGGCACGGGCACGGTGCCAGGCACCCGTATGCCTACTCCTCTGCCGCCGTGGTGACGGCCACCTCGACGGCCCGGCCCAGCGTGTCAAGGCCCATGCTGGGGCCGCCGGAGCCCGCCACCTGCTCGGGCAGGCACGGCAGATGGACGAAGCCGCCGCGGAGGCCGGGCCGTTCCGTCGCGATCAGGTGCATGAGGCCGTAGAAGAGGTGGTTGCACACGAAGCCGCCGGCGTCGGCGGACGCCGCGGCGGGGACGCCGGCGACGACGAGGGCGGAGACGATCCGCATGACCGGCAGCGTCGACCAGTAGGCGGCCGGCCCGCCGGCGAGCACCGGCTCCTCGGCGAGTGCGCGGCCGGATTCGTCCGCCTCTGCGGCGGTGACCAGGTTCAGGGCCACCCGCTCGACGCTGACGCGGTCGCGGCCGTCCGCCTGCCCCAGGGCGACGACGGCCGCGGGCCGCGCGGCGGCGATCGCCTCCGCGAGCGCCCGGACGGCCTCGCCGTAGACGACCGGCAGCACGACCGTGGCCACGTCGAGATCCGCCGCCCGGCGGGCCTCGAACTCCGCGAGCGCGGCTGCGGACGAGTTGACCGATCGCCCGCCGAACGGCTCGAAGGCGGAGACGAGGACGCGGCCCGCCGGGTCAGCCTCCCAGCGGGTTCAGGATGTTTGCCTTGCCGTTGGCCGCGAAGAGCAGCAGGTCGACCATGCGGAACGTGTTCGTGTCCGGCCCGAGCTGGGGCCGCCAGGTCGGGTCGCGGACGATCGAGAAGGTGCTGCCCTCCATCGCCCGGTGGAAGGTCTCGGCCACGATGCGGGCGCCGACCCCGGTGAGCCGGCCCTGGTTCAGCTCCGCCTCACGCAGGATGTAGAACCAGAGCGGCGTGTCGGTGACGACACGGGCCAGCTGGTTCTTCGTGAGCGTCTCGAGCGTCGCCGAGCCCTTGCCGTCGCGGATCTGGGCCTTCGTCAGCGGCGTCACCGCGACACCCTTGCTCTTCATGAGCGCGGCCATCTGCTGGCCGGTTGCGAGCGAGACCATCTTCGCCCGCGTCAGGTTGCGGTAGGCGAGGTTCCGGTCGATGCCGGGCGGCGGCGCCGGCGTGCCGCCGATCGATCCCGGCGGCAGGTCGTGCAGCGGCGACACGAGCTTCGTGTCGATGCGCTGCGCCCGGTTGAACTCGGACTCGGGCACGACCAGGTCCTCACGGCCGGCCTCGCCGAAGTTGTAGAGCCGGCGGAAATCGGCGATCCAGATGCCGAACAGGTGGTCAAGGCCGTCCAGATTGCCGCTCGTGCCGGTGAAGTGGAAGAGCAGGTCGAGCGTGCCCGCCGCCGTCGGGGAAGTTCATGTTCCAGTTGTAGGCGGCCCGCACCATGCTGTGGCCGAGCCGGTAGGCGGCCACCGAGAACTCGAGCGGCATCGTCGGCATGTCAGTCGCCGCCGCCCCCACCTCGAACACCTTGCGGCCGTTCTTGAAGACGTCCTCGACGACCGACTTCTGGCAGATGCGGGGCAGGAAGTCCGTGCGGATCATCCACTGGTAGTGCTTCGTCACCTTGCGGCGGGCACGGCTGAAGCGCTGTCCCGGCGGCGTCGTTGTCGGCAGGGTGCGCAGACGCGGTTGTGGAAGCGGATGAACATGGCGTGCGTCTGGGCGACCGCCAGGTTCTCGTCGTTGCGCAGCTCGGGGATGTTGGCCTTCCGCCGCGCGGCCGCCGCGCCCTTGCCGACGCGGGGCAGGTCGAAGCCGGCCTTCGCCGGGGTGACGGTCGTGCCCATCTTCAGCCGCAGGCCGTCGCTGTAGAACTCGGCCGACACCGGGTCGGACGGGCCGGCGCCGTACAGCGAGTCGAGATCGAGCACCGGCGAGCGGCCCTGCAGCATCGCCGCCGGCGACACGTCCTCGCCGAACGTGACCTGCGTCTTGTCGAGCGGTCAGATCGTGGTCGATGAACTGGCCCAGGTAGGTGAAGCCCGACGGGATCCGCGACCCCCGCGTGGCCTCCACCTTCGTCATCGCCCCGGCCAGCTTCTGGCGCGTCTTCTCGCCGACCTGGTGGCCGGCGCCGGACGGTCCCATCCGCGAGAAGCGGAACGGCGGCGCCGTGCCCTCGATCTCCGGCGCGAGCGCCTGGGCGCGCCCGCCCCCGCTCTCGGTCAGCAGCCCCTCGCCCAGCACGTAGTAGCTCTCGGAACCATGGTGTTCCACGACCCTGACCTCCCGCCCTCGTTCACGTGGCCTTCGACACGAAGCCGCGTGATGCTACGCCTATCGGCGGCCGCGTGCAGACACGGCCGAACGGCGCCTGCGTCCGGCGGCGGGCCCCAGCTCGGTCGCCGTCTCGAGCGTGCCGGCCAGGCGCTGGAACGGGCCCTCGACGGTGGCGAGCTCGGCGGGCGTGCCGCGCTGGACGATCCGGCCGTGATCGACCACCAGCACGGTGTCGGCGCGGCGGACGGTGGCGAGGCGGTGGGCGACGATGATCGAGCTGCGCCCGTGCAGGAGCCTGTCGAGGGCGCGCTCGATGACCACCTCGGTCGGCCGGTCGATGTTGGAGGTGGCCTCGTCGAGGATCAGGATGCGCGGGTCGGCGAGCAGGGCGCGTGCGATCGAGATCAGCTGCCGCTCGCCCGCCGAGAGGCCGGCGCCGCCCTCGCGCACCTCGTGCTCGAGGCCGCCGTGCAGCGCGCCGCAGCAGCCGGTCGACGCCCGATCGCCGCGGCGGTGTCGCGCACCTGGTCGTCGGTGGCATCGGGCCGGGCGAAGCGGATGTTGTCGGCGATCGTCCCCGAGAACAGGAACGGGTCCTGGAGCACCACGCCGAGCTGCCGGCGGTAGCCGCGCAGCTGCGATCTCGCGCAGGTCGGTGCCGTCGACGCGCACGATGCCCTGGCGAGCGGGTCGTAGAACCGGGCGATCAGCTTCGCGAGCGTCGACTTTCCGCCGCCGGTCTGCCCGACGAGGGCGATGCAGCCGCCCGGCGGCACGTGGATCTCGATGCTCGTGCAGGACGTCGGTCTGCGCCGTAGGCGAAGCTGACGCCGTCGAGGTCGATGCTGCCCTCGATGCGGCCCGATCGGCCGCGCGTCGGGACGGTCGCCGATCTCGGCCTCGGTATCGAGCACCGAGCTGATCTTCACCATCGCCGCTGCCGCCGCCTGGAGCTGGCCGTAGACGTCGGAGAGGTCCTGCAGCGGCTGGAAGACGAGCTGCAGCAGGTAGATGGCCGTGATCAGCGTCCCGATCGTGAGGCTGCCCCCGTCGAGCAGGTGCGCGCCGACGACGAGCACGGCGCAGGTCGAGATCGCGCCGAGGAGCTCGATCGACGGGAAGAAGACCGAGAACAGCTTCTGTGCGTAGACGTTGGAGACGCGGTTCTCGCCGTTCAGCTCGTCGAACTGGCCCTGGAACTGGCGCTCGCGGTTGAACGCCTGGATGATCGCCATGCCGGAGACCGACTCGGCCACCTGCGCGGTGACGGCGGCGATGCGGTTTCGCACGTCGAGCTGGGCGACCGCGGACTGCGCTGGAACCAGCGCGTGAGGACGATCGTCGGCGGCAGGATCACCATCGCCACCAGCCCCAGCCGCCAGTCGACGACGAAGAGCACGAATATCGTCGTGGGCAGCAGGACGACGTTGGAGACGAGCGTCGGCAGGCCCTGCGAGAGCGCGTCCGAGATCGCGTCGACGTCGCTGGTCACGCGGGCGATGATCCAGCCGGCCCGCTGCTCCGAGAAGTAGCGCAGCGAGAGCGAGGTCAGGTGGTCGAAGAGGTCGCGGCGCAGGCCGAGGACGATGCCCTGGCCGACGCTCGCGAGGCCGCGGATCAGCGTCAGCTGGCACAGCCAGCCGATCGCGTTCACGACCAGGTAGGCGATGACGACGATCGTGAGCGTGTGCTCGTCGTGCTTGGCGATGCCGTCGTCGATCGCCGCTCGCACGAGCAGCCAGCCGCCCGACTGGGCGGCGGCGCTGCCCGTGGCGATCACGACCAGCAGGCTGACGAACAGCCAGCGGCCGCGCAGGTAGCGGCCGAGGCGGGAGAGCCCGGTGCGAGGCCTACGCGACACTGACCTCGTCCCCGAACAGGGCGGCGAAGGCGGCCTTCGCCTGGAGCAGATCGGCCGGCCGGCCGTCCTCGACGACGCGGCCGTCCTCCATCACGACCGCCCGGTCGGCCAGCGCGAGGGTCGAGAGCCGCTGCGCGGCGACCAGCACGGTGCGGCCCTCGACGGCGGGCCGCAGCCGCGCCACCAGGTCGTGCTCGGTGTGCGTGTCGACCGCCGACAGCGGGTCGTCCAGCACGATCACGCGGGCGTCCGCGATGAGCGCTCGGGCGAGCGCGACCCGCTGTCGCTGGCCGCCGGAGAGGTTCACGCCCCGCTCGCCGATCAGGGTGTCGTAGCCGTCGGGCAGGTCGGGGACGAAGTCGGCCACCCCGGCGGCGACGCACATCGCCTCGACCTCGTCCCAGGGCGCGTCCGGCCGGCCGGCGGTCAGGTTCTCACGGAGCGTGATCGAGAACAGGATCGGCCGCTGGGTGATCACGGCGACGGCGTCACGGACGGCCGCGAGCGACACCTCGCGCAGGTCGACGCCGCCGAGCCGGACGCTTCCCTCGGTGGGGTCGTAGAACCGCGGCAGGAGGTTCAGCAACGTGCTCTTGCCGGCGCCGGTGCCGCCGCACACGGCCACGATCTCGCCCGGCCGGAGCGCCAGGTCGATCCCCTCGAGCACCTCCTCCTCGCCCGGATAGGCGAAGCGGACGCCGGCGAACGACACCCCGAGCGGCCCGGCCGGCAGCTCGCGCGGGTGCTCCGGCTCGGGCAGCCGCTGCACCTCCTCCAGCCATGCGAAGGTGCGCCCCGCCGAGGCGATGGCGCGCTGGGCCAGGTTGAGGATCCAGCCCGAGCGCCTCCAGCGGCCACGTGAGCTGCAGCAGGATGGTGTTGAAGAGGACGAACTGGCCGATCGTCAGCCGCCCGTCGATCACGTCGCGGCCGCCGAAGAACACCACCGCGGCGATCGAGAGCGAGGGCAGGAAGAAGAGCGCCGGCAGATGCTGGGCCTCGACGCCCGCCTGGCGGACGACCATGTCGCGCACGCCCGCCGCCTTGCCGCCGAAGCGCTCGCGGACGTCGTCCTCGCGTCCGAACGCCTGCACCATCTCGATGCCCACGACTGCCTCGTCGGCCGCCTCGGTGACGTCGCCCTTGGCCGCCTGCACCCGGCGCGAGATCGGCATGACGAGGTGGGCGAAGCGCCAGGCGACGAACGCCGATCAGCGGCGTCGCGACCGCCGAGTAGAGGGTCAGGCGGGGGTTCACGAGCGCGAGCACGATCACCCCGCCGATGATCATCATCGCGCTCTGGAAGCCCTGGACGACGCCCCAGCCGATGAAGTAGCGGATCGGGAAGAGGTCGTTCGTCGCCCGTGAGACGACCTGACCGGTCGGGTGCAGGTCGTAGAACGCCCGCGGGAAGCGCAGATAGCCCGCGTAGAGCAGTTCCCGCAGCCGCGCCTCGAGCCGCACGCCCACGCGCGCCGTGGCGTAGCGGCGGGTGAAGTTGATCCAGAAGCGGACGAGCGCGAGCGCGAGGATCGCAACCACGTAGGGCCAGAGGGCGCTCGGGTGCTTGGGCACGATGGCGTGGTCGATCACCCGCTGGATCAGCACCGACACCGACAACGTCAGCGTGGTGTAGGCGAGCGCGCAGGCCAGGCCCACGCAGACGAGCCGCCGCTCCTCCCACCACAGGTGGGTGAGGCGGCGCACGGTCGGGCGCAGGGGATAGTCCTCGGGGTCGAACGGGTTCATCTGGCGGTCGTGCGAGCTCAGCTGATCACTCGGCGCCTGAAGTTGCGCGTCCCTGCCCACAGAAAGAGCGCGCTGAACCCGAGCAGCACCGGGTAGACGACCCAGAGCGACATGTGGGCCGACGACGTGAGCGCCGCGCGCATCCCCTCGTTGATGTAGATGAGCGGGTTGACGAGCACGAGGATCTGCAGCCAGTGGACGCCGCCGATCGTCACGGGCGAGAGCGTCGTCCACGCGTAGTAGGTGCCGCCCAGGAACGTCAGCGGCAGGATGATGATGCCGAAGAGCAGCGGCACCGTGCGCGGGTCGAAGATCGTCCCGAACGTGAGGCCGAGCGCCGACGTCGTGATGCACGCGAGCGGCATCAGCGTGACGAGCACGAGCCAGTGCACCTGCAGGTTGATGTGGATCTGGCTCGACGTGCACGACGGCGGCGATCGGGAAGACGATGCGCGGCGGCGAGCAGGCCCTGGATCGCGCCGAACAGGACCTTCTCGAGCGCGACGAGCGAGACCGGCAGCGGTGCGAGCACGCGATCCTCGATCTCCTTCGTGTAGCCGAACTCCTGCACCATCGGCAGCGCGACCGCCTGGATGCCCTGGAACATGATCGAGAGGCCGACGACGCCGGCGACGAGGATCGTCGCGAACGCCGACTCGCCGGCCGCCCCACGGCCGCCGCCGACGCCCGTGCCGATCGTCGGGAAGACGTAGAGGAAGACGAAGCACAGGAGCAGCGGCTGGACGATGGTGCGAGGGATGAACTCGCGCAGGCGCTTGCGCAGCACGACGAGGTCGCGCAGCAGCAGGGCGCCGAACGCGACCCGGCTCGACGTGACGGTCGAGCGGGTCCGGAAGAGCTTGGCGACGTCCTCGGCGGTGCGCCATCAGTCGCGCAACTCCTTGCCCGTCAGGTTGATGAAGACGGTCTCGAGCGACGGCGGGGCGACCTGGACGTCGCGCACGACGAAGCCGGCGTCGTCGGCCGCGTCGATCACGCGCAGCAGCACCCGGTCGGTGCCGCGCACCGCGAGCTGCACCGAGCCGTCGCGGGTCGTCACGGAGTCGACGCCCTCGACCGAGGCGCACAGGCGGTCGGCCAGCTCGGCAGGTCGCCGTCGGCGGTGACCGTCACGATCGTGTCGGCGCCGACCGACTCCTTCAGCTCCTCCGGCGTGTCGAGCGCGAGGATCGTGCCGTGATCCATGATGCCGATGCGGTCGCAGAGCTGGTCGGCCTCCTCCATGTTGTGCGTGGTCAGCACGACCGTCTGGCCCGCCTCGTGCAGGCCCGCCGACGATCTCCCACAGGCCGATCCGGCTCTGCGGGTCGAGGCCGGCGGTGGGCTCGTCGAGGAACAGGATCGCCGGGTTGTGGAGCGATCGCGCGGGCGACCATCAGCCGCTGGGCGAGGCCGCCCGAGAGCGCCATCACCGGCGCTTTGGCCCGCTCGGTGAGATGGAACTTGACGAGCAGCTCGTCGGCGGCGGCGCGCGAGGCCGCGCGCCCATCCCGAAGAAGCGGCCGTGGAAGTAGAGGTTCTCCCACACCGTGAGCGCGCGGTCGAGCGTGTTCGTCTGCGGGACGACGCCGATCAGCTGCTTGGCGATCGCCGGGTGGCGGACGACGTCGATGCCGCCGACGAACGCCTCGCCGGAGGTCGGGATCACGCGCGTGGTGAGCATGCTCGCGGTGGTCGTCTTGCCGGCGCCGTTGGGGCCGAGCAGGCCGAAGATCTCGCCCGCCGGCCACGGTGAGGTTGAGCCGGTCGACCGCCTTGACGCCCGCCCGTGTAGATCTTCGTCAGATCGACCGTGCGGATGACGTCGGCCGGAGCAGGTTCCGCCGGGGAGTGAAGCGACACGAGGCCGCACGATACCGCGGTGGAGTCGCTCCCCTCACCGCTCGCCAACGGTCGCCCGGGGACAGTCCCCGGTGGCGGCCACGACGACCGGTGCCTGGCACCGTTCCGGTGCCAGGCACCCACCCGCGGTCAGACCCGGTTTCTCAGGCGATCGGCGGGTTCGCCAGCACCACCGATGTCTCGATCTGGCGCTCGGGGATCGTCCAGTAGCGGCGGAGCAGGGCCGTCTTCTGCTCGGGCGTGACGAGCTCGAAGCCGTTCCGGCGGTAGAACCGGATCGCCCACTCGGCCGCCGCCCACGTGCCGACCAGCATCGGCCGCGCCGTCAGGCCGCGCAGATCGTCGAGGAGCGCGCGGCCGACGCCCTGCCCCTGGCACGCGGGCAGCACGTAGGCGTGGCGGATCAGGTCGACGTCGCCGACCGCCTGGATACCCATCACGCCGAGCAGCGCGCCGTCGGCTTCGTAGCCCCGGAACACGACCCCGGCGGCGATCTCGGCGTCGAGCTCGTCCGGCCCCATGTAGGGCTCGTGCCAGCGATCGGCCGGGATGACGCCGCGGTAGGCCTCGGCGGCCGCGTTCACGATCGCGAGCATGGCCGCGCGCTCGTCGGCCCGGCAGGGCCGGATGTGGCCCATCAGGCGATCGGCGACTCGAAGGCGGCCTTCCAGGTCTCCTGTCCGACCTGGCCGTCGACCTCGAGGCCGAGGCGCGTCTGGAACTTGCGCGTGGTCTCATCCAGGGCCTTGTCGAAGACCCCGTCGACCGTGCCGACGCCGTGCCATCCGCGCTTCAGCATCTGCTTCTGGTAGATCGCGACGAGGTCGTGGTGGGCCGAGCCGATCTCGAGGATGACGTTCTTCGGCAGCTTCGGTATCGGGCCCTTGTGGACCGGGGTGGGGCCGGTGTACGGCGGCCGCACGAACGCCGCGACCTGGTCGCGGGGCCGGACGTGGAAGGCGACCTCGTCGAAGTGATCGGGGCCGGGCGAATTGCCCTCGATCGTCGTCATCGAGCCGTCGGCGTGCGGGTCGACCACGATGCCGACGTGGTCGGGCCAGGTGTTGCTCGCGTCCCACTCGTAGCAGACGTAGTCGCCGGGGCGGATCTGGGCGCTCTTACCGCCCGCCACCACCCAGTCGTTCGCCTTCGCCGAGCCGAGGAAGAGGCCCACCGACGCCCAACCCTTCGGGCTCTGGGCGTTGCCGGGCACGGCCAGGCGGGCGCCGAGCCAGACGTAGGAGCACGCGAACTCCGCGCACCAGGGAGCCGGGTTCAGGCCGTAGGCCGCCCCGAACTTGGTCAGGTTCGACCCGGGCGGCGTCTCGTGCTTGCCGAGCTCGCGCCGGGCCACCTCGAGGACGTCGGCTGCTGTTGCCATGGCCACTCCCTTCCGGGTCGATCGCTGCCGCTCGCGCCGCAGACCATACCGGCCGCCGCGGCCGCGAATGTCCCGCGTGCAATCCGGGTAGAAGCGACGTAGAGTCCAGACCGGAAGGGAGGCGGCATGGACATCGGTAAGCCGCTTCGGATCTACACGATCGAGCCGGTGGAGGATCCGGTGCCGCGGCCGCAGCGCGCGCCGCGGGAGGAGCCGGCGCCGCCGCCGCTACCGCGGAAGGAGCCCGAGCCGGCGCCCTCGCCGTGAGCGCGGTCTCCCCCGACTATGTGGAGCCGGTACGTGGATGGCGGCTGTGGTCGGTCGTGCCCGCCGGCGGCCGCTCGCGGCTGCAGAGCCTGGTCTGTCCGAGCCTGTGGTGGCCCGGCCGCGAGCTCGTCGCGACCTGTGAGGCCAGCCCCCGCGAGAGCCTGCGGCCATGGCGGCGCTCCCTGCCCGGCCACAGCGCGCCGGAGCCGCACTGCACCTGCGGCGTGCACGCGATGGCGCGGGTGCGCCACCTCGGCACGTACGTTCCGCCGGCCGCGAGCCGCCTCGTCGTCCAGCGCGCGATCGGGCGGGTGGCGCTGTGGGGCGACGTGGTCGAAGGCACCCGCGGCTGGCGCGCGGCCCGCGGCTACCCGGCGGAGCTGTGGCTCCCGCACGCGGACATTCGCCGCCAGACGGTGGCCGAGCTCGAGGACATCGCCCTCGAGCTGGCCGACTACGGCGTTCCGGTGCACGTCTGCGACGGGATGTCCGCGCGCGACGTCATCGCCGAGCTCGCCACGGGCTCGCCGCGGCTGGCGGCGTAGAGTCACCCGATCGGCCAACAACGAGGAGGATGACCCCGTGTTCGCACGTGTCGCGACATTCCAGAGCGATCCGGCCCGCGTCGACGACTCCATCGAGATGGTGCGCAAGGAGGTCGCCGGCGGCACCCCCGAGGGACTGAAGGGGGCGAAGATGCTCATGCTCGTCGACCGCGAGTCCGGCAAGGGCCTCGGCATCACGCTGTTCGAGAGCGAGGAGGCGATGCGCCGCGGGGACGAGGCGCTGAACGCCATGAGCCCCGGCTCGACCGAGCAGCGCCGGTCGGTGGAGTTCTACGAGGTGCCGGTCGAGACGGTCACCTGACCGACCACAACCCGGGGACTGTCCCCGGTGGCGGAGGGCCGGAAACCGGGGTCTGACCCGAACCGCGGCCGTTGCAGTTCTGTTGCACGTTTGTTCGGGGTCAGACCCCGGTCCCCGGTTTCGGCTGCTAGCGGCTGATCGGCTTCGACGGCGCGGGGGCGGGGCCGGCGAGCGCCGGGCGGTCGAGCGCGAACATCGCGGCGGCCGCCCGGGGACGACCGTCGCTCGTGTCGGCGACGAGCTCGCCGAGCGCCGGGCCGAACTTGAACGCGTGGCCGGAGCAGCCGGCGGCGACCGTGATCGGGCCGAGCGACCCGATCGCGAAGTCGGCGTCAGGCGTCATCGTCCACGGGTGGCGGTCGCTGCGCAGTGCCCGTCCCGCGAGACGCGGCCAGCGCGATCCCGCCCACTCCTCCAGCCGCCGCTGCTCGCTCGGATCGGGCGCCGCAACGTCCTCCGGGCGCCACGGCTCGTCGCCGGCCGCGTCGAAGCCGAGCTTGTAGCCGACCCCGGGCACCGGGTGGCCGTAGACACCGCCGTCATCACCGATCGCCCCACTCGACGAGGCCCGGCATCTCGACGAGCTCCGGCGCGTCGAAGTAGGTCACCTGCCCGAGCGCGGGGGCGAGCGGGAGCCGGAGGCCGAGCGGCTCGACCAGCTCCGCCGTCCACGGGCCGGCGGCGATCACCGCCCGCTCGGCCGCGATGGCGCCGGAGTCGGTCGTGACGCGGACGCCGTTGGCCACAGGCTCGACCGCCCGGACGCGCTCGGGCGCACGCAGCTCTGCACCGGCGGCGACGGCCGCTTCGGCCAGCGCGGCCATGCCGGCGTCGGCGAGCACCGCGCCCGCGCGTGGGTGGAAGAGGCCGGTCACCTCGTCGCCGACCGCGATCCCGGGCACTCGCCGGCGGACGTCCGCGGCCGTCAGCTCCTCGTACGCCGCGCCGGCCATGCGGAGCCCGCCGGCCAGATCCGCCAGGGTCGCCGGCGACGCCAGGTCGACCTGGCCGGTGAGGTGGAGCAGCTTCCGGCTCCCAGCGGATTCGAGCTGCGCCCAGCGCTCGAGCGCCTCGGTCGCCAGGTGCGCGTACTCGGGCAGGGCGTAGGCGACCCGGATCGAGCGGCTGACGCCGGTCGACGACGTGCGCGGGTGGCCGCTCCCGAAGCGGTCGATGCCCACGACGCGGGCGCCGCGGCCGGCCAGCGCGAGCGCGGTCGAGAGGCCGATCACGCCGAGGCCCACCACCACGACCGTCTCCGTGCTGCGCGCCGCCATCGCCGCGATGCTCTCACGTCTCCGCGCGGCTAGTCTCAGGCAAGACCGATCCCGGAGGATTCTCATGGCCGTTGCCACCGCCCCAGTCTCGACCGACGTCGACCGCCTGATCGCGAAGCTCGGCTCCCGCGAGCCCGGCCACCTGATCGACGGCACGTGGGCGCCGTCGCAGTCCGGGGCGACGTTCCCGGTCGTACAACCCGGCCACGGGCGGTGTCATCGCGAACGTCGCGCTCGGCGACAGGGCCGACATCGACCGCGCCGTGCAGGCGGCCCGGCGCGCGCTGGACGGCCCGTGGTCGCGCATGGCGCACTCCGAGCGCGCCCGCCTGCTGTTCGCGCTCGCCGACATCGTCGAGTCGCGGGCGGACGAGCTGGCGCTGATCGACACGCTCGACAACGGCAAGCCGTTCAAGGACGCCCGCCGGGTCGACATCCCGAGCGCCATCGAAGACCTGCGCGAGTTCGCCGGCTGGGCGACGAAGCTCTACGGCGAGTCGGTGCGCGTGCCCGGCGGGCGACGTCCACGCCTACACGCTGCGCGAGCCCGTCGGCGTCGCCGGGCTGATCGTGCCGTGGAACTACCCGTTCATGATCGCCGTCTCGAAGGTCGCCCCGGCGCTCGCCGCGGGCTGCACGGCGGTGCTCAAGCCGGCGGAGCAGACGCCGCTCTCGGCGCTCGTACTCGGCGACATGATGCTCGAGGCCGGCTTCCCGGACGGCGTGCTCAACATCGTCACCGGCGAGGGCGACGCCGGCGCGGCGCTGGCCGAGCACCCCGACGTCGACAAGATCTCGTTCACCGGCTCGACGGAGGTCGGCAAGTCGATCATCCGCGCGTCCAGCGGCAATCTGAAGCGGGTCACGCTCGAGCTCGGCGGCAAGTCGCCGGTCGTGATCTTCCCGGACGCCGACCTCGACCGGGCGATCGCCGGGGCGGCGCGCGGCATCTTCTCCAACAGCGGCCAGGTGTGCGTCGCGAACTCGCGCCTCTACGCGCACGCCGACGTCTTCGACCAGGTCGTCGAGGGGATCGCCGACCGCGCGCGCACCATCAAGGTCGGGCCGGGCGTCGATCCCGACAGCGAGATGGGCCCGCTCGTCTCGGTCAGGAGCAGCTCGATCGCGTGTCCGGCTTCCTCGAGTCCGGCATCGAGGAGGGCGCGCGCGACCGTCACCGGCGGCGGCCGCATCGACCGGCGACGGGCTACTTCGTCGAGCCGACCGTCCTCGTCGACACACGCCCGGACATGCGGATCATGCGCGAGGAGATCTTCGGGCCCGTGATCACCGAGCATCCTCGTTCGGCGACGACGACCTCGACAGCGGATCGCGGACGAGGCCAACAACACGAGCTACGGCCTCGCGGCCTACGTGTGGACGCGCGACCTCGGCACGGCCCACAAGATGGCGAGCAGGCTCAAGGCGGGCACCGTGCGCATCAACGGCGGCGGGGCATCCGGCCTGCCGTTCGGCGGCTACAAGCAGTCCGGCTGGGGCCGCGAGAACGGCCGGATCGGCATCGAGGCCTACACCGAGGTGAAGTCGGTCGCCATCAAGCTCTGAGTGGCGTATCGGCCTCCAGAGCCGGGCTCAGAAGCGCAGGTCGGCGCCCAGCGGGAGCACGTGCACCTCGACGTCCGGGACGAGCTGCGCGGCCCGGCGGGCGAACTCGTCGCCGGGGGCCTCACGCGGGCCGCGGCCGCACAGCGGCCGGTAGGTGCCCCAGTGGATGGGGACGGCGATGCGCGGCCGCAGCATCCGCAGGGCGGTGGCGGCCCGCTCCGGGTCGAGGTGGCCGGCCGGCAGCCGCGGCCCCCATCCGGCGATCGGGAGCAGCGCGACGTGCAGGTGGTCGGCCAGGCCGGCCATGCCCGCGAACAGATCGGTGTCGCCCGCGAAGTAGACCCGCCTGCGGTCGCCGAGCAGGTATCCGAGCGCCGGCGCCTTGACGCCGAGTGGCCCGCGCGCGGCGGAGTGGGCAGCGTGGGTGGCGCGGACGGCGAGCCCATTCACGTCCGCCCGCTCGCCCTCGCCGACCTCGACGACGTGGGTGAACCCGCGCCGTTCGAGCAGCGTGCCCGCGCCCCGGGGCACGACGACGCGCGTGTCACGGCCGAGCCCGACGAGCGAGGGCACGTCGAGGTGGTCCCAGTGGACGTGGGAGATCAGGATCAGGTCGACGGGCCCGAGCGTCCGCGGCTCGACAGCAGCCTCGGCCCGGCGTAGATGGGCGACGCGGCGCCGGAGGACGGGGTCGGTGAGGACGCGGGCGCCGTCGAGCTCGACGAGCACGGTGCTGTGGCCGATCCAGGCCAGCCGCCCCGTTCCATCCGCGGCCATCAGCTCCGGCCGGCAGCGGGCAGCGCGTCGGGGCCGGCCTCGCCGGCGGCGGGGATGGCGTCGTCGCCCTGCAGCGTCCGCCGCCACCCCGAGAGGATCTCGTGGACGCGCTCCGCGCCGATGATCTCGCCGTCCGGCAGCGGAAGCCCCGCCGGCGCGAGCAGGAACGGACGCGTCTGCGCGCCGCCCATTCCGCCGTGGAAGGAGATCAGCTCCTCGAATGCGCAACCCTGCTCCAGCTGGGCGTCGTAGAAGCTGTTGACCATGAGGTCGGCGACGTGGGCGAACCCGTCCGTGCGCCTCAGGTGGACGGCCGCGTTCGGGCTGAAGGGGGCCAGGGGGTCGTCGCCCTCGATGGTCCCGTCCGCGACGAAGTGCGCGCCGCCGCGGCCGAGCGCGACCGGCCCGCGCGCCTCCGACCGCGCGAACACGAACCCGACGTGTGGGTGCTCCCGCAGGGTCGCGACCAGGCGCGGGAAGCGCTCGTCGATCTCCTCGAGCGTGAGCCGCCGCGACTCGCCCATCAGATAGATCAGGCCCAGGTTGCCCGACCCGAGCACGATGACGCCGGGCTCGCCCATGTCCGCGCCCGGCCCCGCAGGCCCGCTCGCCGCCGCGCGCCCCGTGGCCTCGCGCATCGCCTGCGAGACCGCGGTGTCGTGCTCGTCCCCGGCCGAGAGCGGCGCCACCGCGGCCCGCTCGAGCGTCCGGTCGACCAGGTCGGCCAGGCTGTAGCCGTTCCGTTGCAGGAACGTCGCCCCCTGGGTCTGCCCGTGGTCGGAGAGGACGACGATCTCGTACGGCCGCGGCGCGTACGGGCGCGCGCGCTCGATGCGGCCGAACTCCTGGTCGAGCTTGCGCAGCGCTTCCAGCGTGTCGGATCGCTCGAGGCCGGAGTGGTGGGCGACCTCGTCGTAGCTCGAGAACGTCGCGTACACGGCGGGCCGGCCGCGCATCATGTCCGAGAGGACGCCGAAGACGATCAGGTCGCGCACGACGACGCAGATCCCGCCCCGCAGGAACGGGTACTTGCCGCCGCGGTGACCGCGCGGCCGCACATCGCGGCGGATCGCGCGCAGGGCGGCCGACCACTCGAGGATCACCTCCCAGGCGAACAGCACCACCACGCGGGTCACGTTCGACCCGTTGGCGAAGAACGCCCGGTAGCCCGGGTTGGCCTGCTTCTCGGCGTCCATGCGGCTGACGGTGAGGATCACCTCGTCCGCCTCGCCCGACAGCAGGTTCCCGCGGCTGCCGCCGCCCGCGACGAGCAGGCCGCGGCCGGTGGCGCGCCGCCGCTCGATCTCGGCGCAGTCGGCGGGGGCCGAGCAGGTCATCACCTTGCCCGTCTCCTTCTCGACCCAGCGGAAGGCGGGGATGTCGTCGTTCGACCCGAGCAGGATCCCGGCCTGGCTCGCGCCGGTCTGGGACGAGAAGTCCGTCTCCCACTCGAGCAGCGTGTGCGTGCCGTCGGCAAGCCAGCGGGCCAGCTGGGGCGCGTGCCCGTCGCGCATCGCCCGCTGCAGCACGGGAAGGGCGAGGCCGTCGATCTCGAGGAAGATGATCCCCGGTACGTCCGTCTCCTCCACGCCGCCCAGGCGCCTGGACACCCGCCGCACCGTCCGCAGCAGGAGGACGTCGTCGTTCGTCCCGATGAGGACGCCGATCACGACGCCGGCGGCCGACGCGATCAGCGCCAGGACGATCGCCCACCCGAACGACGTGATCTGGATCGCCCGGTCGTCGATCAGGCCCGCAGCCGAGAGCATGAGCGCGTCCAGGAGCAGGATCAAGACGAAGTCGAGCGCGAGCGTGAACGGCAGCCGCAGGGCGGCGACGATGGGCGGCAGCAGCGCGTTCAGCACCGCCACGACGAAGGCGGTCACCAGGGCGCCGGCGGCGGAGGGGATCGTGACCCCCGGGACCACGAGCGCCGCAAGCAGCAGCGACGCCGCCGCGGTCACCCAGGCGACCAGGAGCGAGAGGAACGTGAGTCGCGGCCGCTCGGGCGCCCAGCGCAGCTCGGCGCCGTAGGCAGCGTTCGCCGCCCGTGCGGTCCGGTCCGGGCCGTCGGTCATGACCGCGAACGCTCGCCCCGGTGGCCTCCGCGCGCATCGTCCTGATGGGACGACCGGCTCGGCGCCGTTTCATCCACGCGGTATGACGGCAGGGGGCGGCGCCGCCCGTATGGTCGCCCCACCGACGGGGGGAGGATCACGATGAACACTCAGGCCACCACAGGCGTCGCCCAGACACGGGTCTCGGGACCCATGTCGGCGTGGGTGCGCCTTGCGGCGATCCTGCTCATCCTCGCAGGGGCCATGAACATCATCCACGGCTTCACGTTGCTCGACCACAAGCACTTCGTGTCCAACCAGCTCGACTACTCCAACTTCACGTTCTGGGGAGTCGTGTTCCTCGTCGCCGCCGTCGTCCAGATCGGGTCCGGAATCGCGGTGTTCGGGCGGCGGCTGCTCGGCTACGAGGCCGGCGTGATCATCGCGGTGGCCGCGATCGTGCTCTGGTTCCTGATGATCTTCTCCGCGCCGTTCGGCGCGATGATCGGCATCATCGTGAACCTGTGCATCCTCTACGGGCTCACGGTCGGCGCTCAGGACGACTGGTCCTAGCGTTCGTCTACGTGTACTTGACGCCGGCGAGGTAGACGAGCACCGCCTGCACACGCCGGTTCGCCTCGGCGGACTCGGCCAGCTCGAGCCGGGTGAAGATGGCGTTGATGTGCCGCTCGACCGCGCGCGTCGTGATGAAGAGCGCGCGTGCGATCGCGGCGTTGCTGCGCCCCTCCGCGATCATCGCCAGGATCTCGCGTTCGCGCGGCGTCAGCTTGTCGACGCGCGAGCCACCGGGGCCGGAGTGGGCGCCCACCAGCCGCTCGACGATGTGGGGGTCGACGACCGAGCCGCCCTCCGCCACCTCGCGCAGCGCCCGCGAGAGCTCGCCCTCGTCCTTGAGCCGCTCCTTCAGCAGATAGGCGCGCCGGTCAGAACCGCCCTCGAAGAGCGCGACCGCGTACAGCGGCTCGGCGTGCTGGCTGAGGACGACGACGCCGATGTCGGGGTGGGACTGGCGCAGCTCGCTCGCGAGCCGGATGCCCTCGTCGGTGTTGGTCGGAGGCATGCGGATGTCGGTGAGCACGACATCGGGCCGCACCTCGTCGATGGTCGAACGGAGGGCGTCGAGGTCGGTGCAGGTGGCGACGACGTCGACGTCGTCGACCTCCTCGAGCGCGCGCATGATGCCCTCGCGAGCCAGGTAGCTGTCCTCGCCGAGCACGATGCGTAGCGCGGTCATCGCCGCCGCCGTGGGCACGCCCACGGGCCCCCCGTGCGCGGGTACGCGTCATCGCCGATCACCCTCATAGCCGCCGTCTCGGCTCCCCTTTTCGCCCGAGCGACAGTCGTCAACACGACCATCGGTTCTGGCAAAATCTATCCGGTCTCCGTCGGTGTTGCCACTCGCTCCAGGATGACGTTTTCCGGAGATTCACGTGGCGACCGTGGTGTTAGCCGACGGTCTATGTGGTGTTTCCCGGCCTATACCGGACGGCTGCGCTCCCGTATCGTGGGACGCTGTCTCGGTCTAGGTTAAGGCTGGGGAGATCGGAATATGACCTTGGGGAGGGGCGTATTTCCGCGTTCAAGCCAAAAAACGGCTCTGTCGGAAAGGCGCCCGCACGTCGACGCGGCTTCGCGGCGCCCTCCGCTGCGGTGCCGGCGCCGTTCGACGTGATCGACTCCAAGGTACGCGTGCCGCCGGTTGGGGAGGGCAGCGTCTCGCGGGTGGGGCTGGTGAACCGACTGCGGGCGACGACGTCGACCCCGATCGTGATCGTCGCCGCGCCGGCGGGCTACGGCAAGACGACGCTGCTCGCCCAGTGGGCTGCCCGCGAGGAACGGAGCGTCGGGTGGGTCACGATCGACGACCGGGACAACGATCCCCTCGTCCTGGTGCGGCATGTCGCCGTGGCGCTGGGCGGCGTCCGGCCCTTGCCGTCGTCCCTGCTCGAGGCGCTCGGGACGCCGGGCGCCTCGGTGTGGGCGCGTGTGGTGCCGCGGCTCGTGGCCGTGGTGGAGTCCGACCCGAGCCCGTTCATCCTCGTCCTCGACGGCGCCGATCTCATCCACGAGCGCGACGCCCTGGACGCGCTCGACACGCTCGCAGGCCACGTCCCCGACGGATCGATCCTGGCGCTCTCGGGCCGAACCGCGCCGCGCCTTCCCATCGGGAAGCTGCGTGCGAGCGGTCGTGTGCTCGAGATCGAGGCCGACGCCCTCGCTCTCAGCCGGCGGGAAGCGACGCTCCTGCTCCGCGGTGCGGGCGTCGATCCCAGCGACGACGAGGTGCGCCATCTCGTCGAGCAGACCGAGGGATGGCCCGCCGGCCTCGTCCTTGCCGCCCGCTGCATGCAGCGCGGCAGCCATCGCCTGGACGAGCCGCTGGAGCTCGTCGGCGACAACCATTACATGGCCGACTACGTCCGGACGGAGCACCTCGCCGGTCTCGAGCCGGAGACGCTGACCTTCCTGCGCCGCTCGGCGGTGCTCAGTCGGATGTCCGGCCCGCTGTGCGACGCCGTGCTCGAGACGACGGGATCCGGCCGCCGCCTGCGGGCCATCGACCGATCGAACCTCTTCGTCGTCCCGCTCGACGCCTCCGGGAAGTGGTACCGGTATCACCACCTTTTCCGGGACGTCCTGCTGCGCGAGCTCGAGGACGACGAGGCGGAGCGGATCCCCGCCCTCAACGAGCGCGCGGCCGACTGGTTCGAGGCGCACGACGACATGGAGGCAGCGCTCGAACCCGCGGCCGCCTCGGGTGATGTCGAGCGGGTCGCCCGCATTCTGGCCTCGATCGCGCTCGCCGTCGTGAGCAGCGGCCGTGTCGAGTCGGTCGAGGGCTGGCTGGACGGCTTTCCCGGCCGGCCCGATCTGGAACGGTATCCGGGCGTCGCCACCCTGGGCGCGTGGGTGCATGCGGTGCGTGGCAACTCGGAGGAGGCACATCAGTGGCTGCGGGCGGCGGACGGCGGCATGGCGGACGAGGCGATGCCGGACGGCTGCCTCTCCGCGCGGCCGTGGACGGCCGTGGTGCGCGCCGCGATGTGCAGCCACGGCGCGGAGCGCATGCTCGCCGACGCCGAGTCGGCCCTCGCCGATCTGCCGACCGACAGCCGCTGGTACCCGATCGCGCTGCTCCTGCGCGGGGCGGCGCTGATGCTGCTCGGCGAGATCGAGGAGGCCGAAGTCGTCCTGGCCGACTCGGCGCGTGTGGCCGGCTGGGCCGGCGCGGCCGACGTGCAGGTCATGGCGATCGGCCAGCGGGCCATGCTCGCGGCGCGCCGCGGCGACCACGGCTTGGCCGAGGCGCTCGCGGAGGAGGCGCGCGAGCTCGTCTACGCCGACAGGCTCGACACCTATCCGACCAGCGCCGCGGGGCTGGCGGCGGCGGCCCGGGCCGGCCTGCGCCGGTGCCGGTGGGACCAGGCTCGCGCCGATCTGAGCGCTGCAGAGATGCTGACCGGCGACCTTGGGGACGCTCTGCCCTGGCTCGCCGTGCAGACGCGCATGGAGCTCGCGCGGGCACACCTGACGCTGCGCGACACCGCGGGGGCCGGCGCCCAGCTCGACGAGGCGATGATGATCCTGCGCGGCCATCCAGATCTGGGGCTTCTCGAGTGCCAGGCGAAGGCCCTCCGCGACGAGATCGCCTCCACGCGTGAGGTGGGCGACTTCACCGGATCGGGGCTGACCGCCGCCGAGCTCCGCCTGCTCCCGCTGCTCGCGACCCACCTGTCGTTCCGCGAGATCGGCGAGCGCCTGTTCGTCTCCCGCAACACGATCAAGACGCAGGCGATCTCCGTCTACCGGAAGCTCGGCGTCTCCAACCGGAGCGCGGCGATCGAGCGCGCAGCCGAGATCGGCCTCGTCGATCCGGCCGCACCTGCGCCCGCCGGTGGGCTCATCGCCACCGCCTGACCGAGACGCATCCGTCGCTTCACCCGCAAGGGGCGATGCGCCCGAGGCCGAAAAGCCGTGCAATCGGGGGTAGCGCGGTGAGTGACTACACGGACACCCTTCGAAGGCTCTCGATCCGCGACGACGCCTATGTGGAGGCGCTGCTCACGGACGACCGGTCGAACGTCAAAGCCTCGGGCTTCGACCGCAAGACCCATGCCCTCGTCCAGCTCGGCGCCATGGTGGCGATTGACCCCGCACCGCCCTCGTATATGCGCCTGATCGACGTGGCGCTCGAGTGCAACGCGACCCTTGACGAGATCGTCGGGACGCTGATCGCCGCGATGCCGGCGGTCGGAGTCGCACGGATCGTCTCGGCCGCGCCGAAGCTCGGGCTGGCGCTCGGGTATGACGTCGCCGCGGCGCTGGAGGAGCTCGAGGACGGTCGCCGCAGGCTCCGGTGAGGGGTCGGGTCGAGCCATGGTCCTGACCGTCGCCATCATTCTGGCGCTGCTGCTGCCGAGCCCCGCGAACGTCGTCGTGCTCGTGCTCGGGGCCGCGGGGGAGGTCGGCGAGATCGTGTGGGGCCGGAGACTGGCCCGCCGCTGGCGCCCGAAGACCGGGGTCGAGACGCCTGATCGGCCAGGCGGCCGACGTCGTCGTCGAGTGCCGCCCGCAAGGGCAGGTGCACGTCCATGGCGAGCTCTGGGAGGCGAGGTGTGAAGCAGGCGCCGAGGTGGGCGAGACCGTCCGGATCGTCGGCCGGGAGGACCTCACGCTGACGGTCGTCCCGGGGCGGGGCGCCGATGACCCCGATCGGGCGACGCCGGCACCGGGCCGGCCGAGCGCCGATCGCGTGGAGTGACCGGCATGACGATCCCTGCCGCCCGGACGCTCGAGCTCAGGGTCGAGCACACGGGCCGGGCCGTGAGCCTCATCTGCCGCGGCGCGCTCGACGCCCGCGGCGCCGCTCGGCTCGGCCGTGCCATCGACGCGGCGCTGGAGCACCCGTTCGTGCTCGTCTACGTCGACCTCGAGGACGTCGCCTCGATCGACGCGGCCGGGGCCCGCCTGGTGGCCGCAACGATCCGGCGGTGCACCGCGCAGCGGGTGCACCTGGAGCTGTGGCCGGGGATCGCGGTCGCGCGCATGCTGGTTGCGTCCGGTGTGCCCCTGCCGCGCCGGGCGTATCCGTCGCGGCCGTGCCACCTGGCGGCCGGGCTCGGCGTCGAGTCCGGGCGCCCGGATTCCGGCCCTCATCCCGTTAGGGCGATTCCCACTGCCGCGCCGCAGGCGAGCATTGGCCCATGAGCTCGACGAATCCGGACCGACTCGACCGTGAGGGGCTCGGCGGAAAGTTCTGGCTGGCGGTGCTCGGCATCGCGATCGCGTGCGGCATCGGGTGCGTGATCGCCTTCGTGCTCTTCGGTCTCGCGTGGGCGGCATGGGGACTGATCGGCGCCGTGATCGCGCTCCTCGTCTTGGCCGCCGTGGTGAGCTGGGTGATGGATCGTCGCGCGCGCCGGCGCTGGTCATGACCGGTGACAGGGCTCCGTTCGCGCGCGGGTAGGGGTTGGCCGAGCCTGCCGTAGGCGCGGAAGCGGCGGAGCCGACCTCGTCGGCCCCCCGGCTGGCGCTCGTCTGCGCGCTGCTGTTCGCCGTCATCGCCCTCATGATCCTCTTGCCGCACTCGCGCGGCGCGAGCTCGCTCCTGACGATCTTCATCGGCGGCGCGCTCGTCGTCGCGGTGACGGCGGCGCGGGTGCCGCGGCGGTGGGTGATCCGGATCTCGTGCCTCGTCGCGCTGATGGCGGCCGCCTCGATCGCCGCGATCTGGACGGGCGGCGACGACGGCACCACCACCGGCCTCGGGATGACCATGCTGCTCGTCGTGGCCGTCCCTCTGGCCATCGCGTCGTCGCTGCGCGATGCCCGCACCGTGAGCATCCAGGCCGTCTTCGGCGCGATCGCGATCTACCTCGTGGTCGGCATCGCCTTCGCCATCGCGGCGAACCTCGACGCGAACCTGACCGGCGACCAGTACTTCGCCCAGGTCAGGAGCGCGACCCTCTCCCAGTACGTGTACTTCAGCTATGTGACGCTGGCCACCCTGGGGTACGGCGACCTGACGCCGGCGACGGCGGTCGGGCGGCTGCTCGCGGTGACCGAGACCATCGCAGGCAGCCTCTACCTGGTGACCGCGGTGAGCCTCGTCGTGTCCCGTATCGGCGTCCAGCGGCGCTCCCGGGCGCAGGGGTGAGCGCGGCCGGACGGTTCACCCCCGCCGGGTGATGCGGCCGCGTGGCAGCGCTGGCACCGTGCCTGAGCAGGTGGGTGATGAAGGGGGTGCGCGCGTGATTCCGAAGTCGATGCTGATGGCGCTGACGTCGCGAGAGCCCGGCGCGGACGGGCAGGGGCCGTTCTCCCCGCTGCCGGGGGACACCGAGTACTGGCTGCGCCATTGCGAAGGGTTCCGGGTCGAGTCGCGCCGCCGCCGGCTCGGGGTGGTCGAGTGCGTCGCAGCGGAGGACGCGCTCGAAGGCGCCGAGGTCGTGGCCGTGCGCACCGGGGGCTTCCGGTCGCGGAGGGTGATGGTCGCCCTCGACGACGTGATCGAGGTGCGGCCGTCCGAGTGCCGGCTGATCGTCCTGGACCCGCGATGACCGGCCCGGCGACGCTGACCGCACCCTGAACGGGGTCCTGAAGGCGCCGAACGGCCCGGCGGGCGGTTCCCGCCGGGCCGGCGCCAGATGCGCGGCTACGCGCTCACGGTCTGCTGATTGGAGAGGGCCTCCTGCAGCTTCGCCGTGTCCTCTTCGGACAGCGACGTCTTCATCACCGTGCCGCCGTACTTGCTCAGCGCGGCGATCGCCTTGTCGGGCGTGACCTTCTCGATGACCAGGAACAGTGCCGACGACCCGGGCTTCAGCTGATCGCGCACCTGCTCCTGGAACTGCTTGTCGATCGCGTTCTTCCCCAGGTGCCCGAACAGCGCACCGAAGCCGGCGCCGATCGCGAGACCGGCGAACGGGATGAAGAAGAGCAGCCCGAACAGCATGCCCCAGAATCCGCCCCACCAGGCGCCGGCGCCCGCCGACGCCCCACCGTGGGTCGTCGTGACGTGGTACTTCCCGTCGGGGTCGCGCGAGATCGCCGCCACCTGGTCGGCCTGGATCACCAGGTCGGCCTCGAGCGACTGTACGACGCCGCGCGCCTCTTCCGCCGTCCCCTGATCGGGGTAGGCAATCGCAACAAGTGTTGCCATAACACACCTCCCATACTTGGAGTTTGTCTGCCCGGCCGCTCCGCACAGGACGTGGAGGAGAAGCACGGCACCCGCCTAGCATCGCCGCATCCCGGCAGGCCTACGTAACCCCAACGGGACGATTCGCGCGTTGGCGTTCGCCCGCGGCTCATCCGATCCGGACGATGGCGGCGCGCGAAGGCTGCGCGACCATGATGCGGAAAGGAGAGTGAGCCGATGCTGAGACGACGACGCCCGCTCCTGCGGGCAGCTGCGGTCGGAGGGGCCGGGTACATCGCGGGGAAGAAGATGGCCGGGGCACGCGACGGCGGGTCGCAGGACGCCGCCGTCGACGATCAGGCGGCCGCCGCCGTTCCCGCGGCTGCGCCCTCCGGGGGCATCTCGGACGCGTCGATCGAGCGGCTGAAGCAGCTCGCACAGCTACGCGACCAGGGCGTCCTCACCGACGAGGAGTTCAACGCCGAGAAGCGGAAGGTGCTCGACGGCCACTGAGGCCGCGCGGCAGGCCCGGCCGCGCCACGATGGACGTGGACAGTTCCTGACGGAGGTGTGAGATGACATCACCATCGACGACGATGACCTCCGAGGCGGGGTCCGGGGGAGGGCGCCTTGGGCTGACGGGATGGGGAGTCTTCGGGAGCGCGACGCTCATCGTGCTCGGTGCGGTGAACGTGGTCAACGGCTTCACCGCGATCGAGCACTCGAGCTATTACCGCAGCGACATCGTCTACAACAACTACACCTTCTGGGGCTGGATGTTCATCATCTGGGGCGTCCTGCAGCTGCTCGCCGGCGGGCTCGTGCTCGCCCGCAGCACGGCGGGCTACTTCCTGGGCGTGTCGCTCGCGCTGGTCGCGGCGATCCTCTGGTTCTTCATGATCTTTGCGGCGCCGATGCCTGCGCTCGCAGGCATCCTCCTGTGCGTCGCCGTCCTGTTCGCGCTCACCCGGGGATCAGAGGAAGCCTTCTGACCGCCGCCAGGATCGATCGGCTCGTCCGGCCGCGCGCGGCGTCGGACGAGCCGGTCGAGGCATCCGCGGGTGCAGGATGAGTGCGGCCACCAGGCCGCCGCGGCGACGCAGGCCGCGCGAGACGACGCACCTGACGACGGCGGAGCGGACCGCCGCCGGCAAGGCCGCCCGCAAGGAGCTGCCGCGGTCCCGCCAGGGCGTCCTCGAGCTGCCCGCCGGGCGGCCGGATCCGGTGGCGCTGCTCGAACGCCAGGCGGAGTCGCGCGTCCCCGAGCTCGTCCCGATCCGCTATGGGCGGATGCTCGTGTCGCCGTTCACGTTCTATCGCGGGGCGGCGGCGATCATGGCGTCCGACCTCGCCGCCGAACCGCGCACGTCGCTGCAGGTGCAGCTCTGCGGCGACGCCCATCTCTCCAACTTCGGCGTCTTCGGGTCGCCGGAGCGCCAGCTCGTCTTCGACATCAACGACTTCGACGAGACCCTGCCCGGGCCGTGGGAGTGGGACGTGAAGCGGCTCGCGGTCAGCCTCGAGGTGGCGGGACGGGACAACGGCTTTGGCGCGTCCGACCGGCGTAAGGTCGTGCGCCGCGGGGTGTGGGAGTACCGCACGGCGCTGCGGACGTTCGCCGGCATGCCCAACCTCGAGGTCTGGTACGCCTCGCTGGACGTCGACTCGCGCCTCTCCGAGCTCCGCTCCGTGGGGACGCGCAAACAGCTCCGGCGCACCGAGCATACCCTCGACAAGGCACGCACCCGCGACAGCATGTCCGCGTTCTCGAAGCTGACGCACATGGTCGACGGCGAGCCACGGATCATCTCCGACCCGCCGCTGATCGAGCCGCTCGAGGATCTCGCCCACGGCGTCGAGGCCGAGCAGCTCACAGAGACTCTCCAGGGCGTGCTGCGCGCCTACCGCCGGTCGCTCGAGAGCGACCGGCGGCACCTACTTGAGGATTACCGGCTCGTCCAGGTCGCCCGCAAGGTCGTCGGGGTCGGCAGCGTCGGCACCCGGGCCTGGATCGCGCTCCTCCTGGGGCGCGACGAGGCCGATCCCCTGTTCCTGCAGATCAAGGAGGCGCAGCCGTCGGTGCTCGAGGAGCACGTCGGCAAGAGCGCGTTTCGGAACTGCGGCGAACGCGTCGTCGCCGGCCAGCGGCTGATGCAGGCCACGAGCGACATCTTCCTCGGCTGGACGCGCACCTCCATCGGATTCGACGGCCGCCCGCGCGACTTCTACTGCCGACAGCTGAAGGACTGGAAGGGCTCCGAGACGATCGAGACGATGGCCCCCAAGGGGATGATGATCTACGCGGGCCTCTGCGGCTGGACACTGGGGCGTGCGCATGCGCGTTCCGGCGACCGGGTGGCGATCGCCGCATACCTCGGGGGCGGCGACGCCTTTGACCGGGCGATCTGCGACTTCGCCGACGCCTACGCCGACCTGAACGAGCGCGACTACAAGGCGCTCGTGGCCGCTGTCGACTCCGGCCGGATCACGGCGGAGAAGGGGCTCTAACGCGGAGCCGCATCGGAGGATCTCGAACGCGAAGGCGCTGCTGGACAGCGGCGCGATCACCCAGGATGAGTACGCTTCGATCAGGCCCGCGTGCTGGCGTGAATGACGGCGCCGGGGCGCACCCGCTGGTCGAGGCCCGCTGACAGGAGAGGACGCAGATGTTCGGAGCACGCAGAGTCGCACGCAGGACAGGCCGCCGCACCGCGCGGCGGGTCGGTCGGCGCTAGCCGCCAGTGATCGACTAGCCCGGCGGGCGCCCGAGCCGGCGCCCGCCGACCCTTTTGGGGCGGGACCGCCTCAGCGCGGCGCGAGCCGGCCGAGGCCCTTGCCCACTGTCGCCGCGATCGTGCCGCCGAGGAGGGCTCCGGCGATCACGTCGCCGGGATAGTGGGCGCCGCCGTGGACGCGCGAATAGGCCACTGCCGCCGCCAGGCACCGGAGCGGGAAGGCGAGCACCGGGAGCTCGGCGCCGGCGGCGGTCGCGAAGGCGAACGCCGATGCGGCGTGCCCCGAGGGGAAGGACGCCGACCGCGGCATCCGGACGGCGCGGCCCGCGCCGATCCCCGCGCCCGCGGCGTCCGGCCGCGGACGGCGGTGGAGGTGCTTCAGTCCCGCGTTCGCGATGGCGGACGCGGCGGCGACGGATCCGAGCCCCGCGACCGCCGCCCGGCGGCCGGAGGCTCCGCCGACGGCGACCAGGCCCGCGGAGATGCCGATCCACAGCACGGAGTGGTCGGCTGCGTGCGACAGGCGGGCGAGAGCGCGGTCGAGCGTGGGCGACGGCGTCGCGGCGACGGCCCGGTAGACCGCATCGTCGATCGCGGCGAGATCGCCCAGCACGAGCTCCCAGCGCGCCGCCCCGGGGGTCATCGGCGGGAGCCGCGGCGCTGTTGCCCCGTCGGGCGCGCCGGGGCGCGTCCGGTGCGGGCCGTGCTCCATAGATCTCCGAGTCCCTCGCGCGACATCCCGGCGGTGAGCGCGGCCGGCGAGAGGCCGACGGCGCCCGGCGGCAGGAGCACGGTGAGCGCATCCGGCACGCTCTCGAAGCGCAGCGGGGGCTCGAGCGACATCGCCTCGCCATCGATGCCGGCCGCGATCGGCGTCCTCGAGTCCACCGTGAACACCGGTGCCGACCACTCGAGCCAGCCGTCGAAGCCGCGGGCGCGGCCCATCGTCTCCAGGGCGAAGAGCTTGGCCGCGTGGGTCGGGCTCCGGATCTCGACGGCGAACACGCCGAGCGTGCCCGTGTCGAGGCCGGGCCGCGATCCCGCGGCGACCAGGTGGTCGAGCGCGTAGGGGTTGTTCGAGACCATGAGCAGCTGCGCAGTCTCGTGGCGGACGCCTTTACCGTCCGCGAACCGCAGGTCGAGCGGCCGTGCCCGCGGTCCGAGCAGGTCGGGGAGCATGCGCTGCATCGTGCGCAGCTTCGCGTCGCGGTAGTCGTCGGACTGCACGATCTCGGCGTACACGCCAAGCGAGACGTTGTTGACGAACACGCGGCCGTTCACGCGGGCAAGGTCGATCCGCCGCTCGACCCCTTCCGTGAACCCGTCGAGCGCGGCGACGACGTCGTCGCGGTCGAGGCCCAGGTCGAGTGCGAGGTGGTTGCGCGTCCCCGCAGGCACGCAGACGTACGGCACGTCGTGGCGCATTGCGACCTCGGCCACGATCGCCTGCGAGCCGTCGCCCCCCGCCATGCCGATCGCCCTTGCCGAGCCGATCGCCTCCGCGGCGAGGCTCGCGAGGTCGTCTTCGAGGTGCAGCTCGATCGTCTTGATCCCGCGCCGCCGCGCCTCCTCCTCGAGGTGGAACTGCTCGACCTTCCCGCCGCCCGACTTCGGGTTCATCAGAAGGACGCCGGGGGCCTTGGCGCGTGCAGCCCGGCGATCGGGCTTCCGGGCCGTCCCCGGAGGTCTCCGGCGCCCGCCCCGACCGGCCGCGCGGCTCGCCGCGGCGAACGCCGCCGCGCTGGCGACGAAGGCGACGACGGCCCAGAGCGCATCGCCATGGGCGAGTGCGACGACGGCCGCGAACGTGGCGGCGCCCGCGCCGGCCAGTGCGAGGATCCGCACACCGCCGGAGCGCGTCAGTGCGAGCCATCCGCATCCCGCGGCCACGAACAGCGATCCGGCGGCCACGGCGACGCCGAGCGGGCTCGTGAAGACCGCCAGGATCAGCAGGAGAACGGCAAGAACAGCGGCCGCCAGTGCGGCAAGCGCCGCCACCCGGACGCTGGACGTGCGGCGGGACGGCATCCCGCGATGGTGGCCCGGGTCGGCCACAATTGCCTCGTCCGAACGGGATGAGCCGCTGGGGACGGGTTTTCGCCCGCGTTCGGCCTCAGCGGGCGGAGGGTGACGCCGCCGCGGTCGGCTCGCTCGCGCCGGGCGAGGAGCCGTAGACGACGGCCGTCCCGGCCAGCATGTCGGCGATGCCGCGGCGGCGGCGGTCGAACAGGACCGGCAGGAATCCGGCGAAGAGCGGGATGATGGCGATCGCGATCCCAACGACCCGCACCAACGACCTGGCGGCCGAGGGCGGCCCGCCCGCCCCCTCGACAGCGACGCGGAGATGCAGCAGGTGCATGCCCGGCGTCCGTCCGGCCGTGCTCCAGAAGAAGACGAAGTAGCCGGCGGTGAGGAGAGCGAACCCGCTCGCCGCCAGGATCTCGACCAGCCAATCGGGGCGCAGGCCGCCGACCATCCACCCCGCCAGCGCTGCGATCCCGGCCACCGAGACGAAGAGCCCAGCGCAGGTGACGGCGTCGGCCGCGAACGCGAGCGCCCGCGACGCGATCCCCACATACGCGGCCGGCCGCTCGGAGCCGCGGCGGTCGGTGCGCTCGTCCGCGCGGGCCGCCTGGGCGCGCAGCCCCGCCACGACCTCCTCGGAGAACCCGGCCGTCTGGTCGACGAGGGCGTGCCGCACCTCGGGCGAGGTCAGGACGTCGCGCATCACCCGCTGCATCTCGTCGCTTGCCACGATGCGATCGACCAACATCTGCGTCTCGCGGCTCTGGAGTGCGCCGGTCAGGAGGTCGTCGAGCGCCCCCTGTGCCGCCAGCTCGGCGAGCATGCGCTCGACGATGCGATGGCGGAGGGCCGACCGGACGACCTCCTCGGGCAGGGGCCCGGCCATGATCCGGTCGACGGCCCGCAGCGTGCCGGGCGCGGCCAGCATCGCGTCGGCGACGTCCTCGAGGCGGTCGCGGCAGACGTTCACAGCCGCCCGCGCCGGGAAGGATGCCGCCCGGCCTGCCGCGTCGGCCATCAGACCGAGGCGGCGGTCATTCCGCGACGACATCTACCGCCGCCTCCTGCTTCGTGCTCATAGCGTCCGTCCTTTCGCCGGCGAGACGCGCCCGGATCGGCTGATCAGCCGGCGGCGCTCTCGATCCGCTCGCGGATCTCGTCGAGCGCGGCCCGCTCGGCCGGGCTGATGTCTTTCCCGTGCTCGCTGTGCGCGGCGGCGACGGACTCGGCCAGCGTGAGCAGGAACGAGCCGTAGTCCTCGACCTCCCGGGGCGTGGCCTTGGCGTGGAGCAACGAGACGGCCTCGCCGATCCGGGCCAGGCCCCCGTCGTGCAGGTCGGCGTCGGTGCGGAACCGGTGCCGGTCGAACTGCGGCTTCGAGGAGACGATCTCGTCGAGCAGCTCGCTCTGCCCGTGGCGCTTGCGCGCATCGGCGTAGGCGTGTGCGAGCGCGATCGTCTCGCGGAACGTGCCGCCGCCCTCTGCCCTGATCACGATCATCCCGGCGGTCGCGGGGCCCTCTGCGATCACATCCCACTCCTCCGGGGCGAAATCCGCCTTCACCGTCATCTCGGCGCTCCTTCCGTGAGCACCGAGCGTGTCGTCGCGGCGCTGTCGTCGCATCACCCCGATCGAACGATCAGGATGTCCGGTTAACCGGCGGAGAGTATCGTTTCGCGGTCGTGGGTATAGGCATCTCCGCGACTACCGCAAATGGGGGAAGCACTGCCTCCTGGCGAGCAGTACGTTATGCACCCGCCCCTGCCCCCGGGGACGGTGCCTCAAAGATGCGATCGGATCCGATCCATGAGTGCACATAGCGGTCTTGACTTCGAGGTGCGGGCGCTGCAGCGCGAGCTTCAGGCGTTCTGTCCAGGCGCCGGCGTCGAGGCCTCCGACGCGGTGCTGGCGCTCGTCCGGGCTGCGCGCCGGATGGGCCGTCTCGCCCACGAGCTCGCCGCCGAGCCGAACCGCGCGGGAGCGGCGCGCGACGAGGTATCGCTTGCGCGGGTGGTGGATGCGTCCCTCGCCGGCGAGGGGGCTCCGGTGGAGCCGGGCGACCTCGCAGCCGCGATGACGCTGATCGCCAGGCGCGCCGCCGTGGCCGGGGACGCCGTCCCGTCGGGGCAAATGGACCGCGCGCAGCGCACGCTGGCCGCGATCACGAACCTGCCCGGCGTCAGCGGCGACTAGCGTCGCCGGGGTGCCCGACGGCGGGCAGCCCCGCCCGAGGCTGCCCGCCCTGGTGACGATCGCCTGCACTCACGTCTCGTCGCGTGAGACGTCCCCGCGCATGTCGCGCGCCGTGCCGACGGCGTCCCCGAGCGGAGGCGCTCGCCGATAGGGGGCCGTCCTGCCGGCGACGGGCAAGTCACGAAGCAGCGCGGCCCGGTGGCGCCCGATCTGGGCGATCGCACCATTACTCGAGGGCGTGGACAGCCCATTGGCTCCAGGGTGCTCCTGCTACCCGCGAGCGGCATCGTCCGGTTGGGATGAAGGGCGCGGCCGCTGCCACCGGCCGGAGGCGGTCACCCAAAGTGGATGAGGGCTCGCTCGCCTGCACGGGAGAAGATCGACGCTGATCGTCGCGTACGTCGACGACCGCCGAGGGTAGGCGGAACGGCACGATGACCGAGATCGAGCAAACACCAGCGCCGGCAACCGAGCCGACCAGTACTTCCCCGGCGGGGAATAGCCGGCGGCGAAAGCTTGTCCTGGGGGTGCTGGTGTTCCTGGGGTCGTTGATGTTGTGTGTGGCGATCTTCGCGACCTGGGTTGACCGGGTCGCGCTTGACTCGACCGCGTGGTCGGATACCAGCACCAAGGCGTTGCAGCAGCCGGCGGTGCAAACCGCGTTGTCGGAGTACCTGGTCGACCAGCTGTACACGAACGTGGACGTGCCGGCGGCGTTGTCGCAGGCGCTTCCGCCGCGGTTGCAGCCGTTGGCGGGGCCGATCGCGGTGGGCGCGGAGCCCTACATTCAGCGGGCGGTGGCCGCCGGTCTGGCGCGTCCGCGGGTGGCGGAGCTGTGGCGCGCCGCGAATCTTCGCGCCCACACGCAGCTGATGCACATCCTGAACGGCGGGTCGGGGCCGTTCTCGACCGCGAGCGGCACGGTGTCGATCGATCTCAGCCCGATCGTCGGGAACCTTTCCAGCACGCTTTCGCAGCGCACCAACGGCGCGGTGACGCTGCCGGCGGGCACCGGCAAGATCGTGCTCTTGCAAAGCGATCAGCTGAGCGCGGCCCAATCCGGCGTGAAGTTCCTGCGGCTGGCGTCGATTCCGCTCGGCTTGCTGGGGCTGGCGGTGTTTGCGATCGCGGTGGGCATCTCGCGCGATCGCCGAAAGACGCTGCGCGCGATCGCGATCGGCATTCTGGCCGCGGCTGTAGTCCTGATCTTCGTCCGGCGCGTGGTCGGAAACGAGCTGATCGACTCGCTGACGACATTGCCGCAAAATCGGGAAGCCGGCCAGGCGATCTGGTGGGTTGCCACCGAGCGGCTGGGAGCCGCCAACCTGACCACGGTGATCGTGGGGCTGCTGCTTTTGATCGGCACCTGGTTCGCCGGCCCCGGCCACCGCGCCGTCTCGGCTCGCAAGAATCTGACCCCGTATCTGCGCGAGCCGGCAATCGCCTACGGCACCTACGCCGGCATCGTGCTGGTCTTGCTGGCCTGGGCGCCGGTACCCGCCGCCAGCGACCCGGTCGTCGCACCCATCCTGATCATCCTGGGAGCGATCGGCATCGAAGCGCTCCGGCGGCTGGCGGTACGCGAATTCCCCGATCACACCGAACGTGACCTCGGCCACCGCATGCACGAGCACCTCACCCACGCATGGTCGTCGGCCCAAACCCGCGGCCAGCACGCACCGCCCCCCGCGGTCGCCACGTCGGCGGCAGCCGGCCGCTACGCCGACCTGGAACGGCTCGCGTCGCTGCACGACAAGGGTGTCCTCAGCGACGCCGAGTTCGACGCCGAGAAGTCCGCCGTGCTCGCCACCCACTCTTGACCGAGTGATGTCCGCGGAGCCGCGGTCAGGGTTGACTTGAGGGCCCGCCGCCGGCGTCGGCCGGGGCCGCCGCGCCGCGCAACAGTGTCCTTGCCCGCGTGGGTGCCGGCTCGGCGAACGAGGCCGGGATCGTCGCGGTGACGACCGTCCCGACGCCGCGTGGGCTGGTGACGCGGAAGCTGCCGCCGATGGTCTCGACCCGGTCCCGCAGGCCCTGGAGGCCGGAGCCCTGCTCGGAGGCGCCGCCGGCGCCGTCGTCTGCGACCTCGACGTGGAGCGCCCGATCGCGAAAGGCAATCGAGACGTCGATCGACGACGCATACGCGTGCTTCTGGGCGTTCGCGACCGCCTCCGCGAACACGTAGTAGGCGGTCGTCTCGGCCGCCTCGTCGACCCGCCGGTCGGGCAGCTCGTGCAGCGAGATCGCGACGGTTGAGCGCAGCGCGGCGCCCCGGATCGCCGTCGCCAGGCCGAGGTCGGTGAGCACCGACGGATGGATCCCGTGGGCGAAGTCGCGCAGCTCGTCGATCGCGAGCTCGAGCTCCGCCTCGGCCTTCTCGAGCAGCGCCGGCGCCTCCTCCGGCGACTTGCGGGCGCGGGCCGCGGCCCGGCGCAGGTCGACGGCGAGCCAGGTCAGGCGCTGCTGCGCGCCGTCGTGCAGGTTCCGCTCGAGCCGCCGGCGTTCCACGTCGGCCGCCTCCACGAGGCGGCTGCGGCTGGCGCCGAGCTCGCGGGCGAACCCCTCCCGCTCGGACACGAGGGCCGACAGATAGAGCGTGGACAGGGCGGCGACGCCGATGAAGAGCTGGGTGTTGAGCACGCTGCGCGTGATCGAGTGGTAGGCGAACGGCCCCAGATAGTGCGTCGTGTTCGAGACCGTGAAGCCGACAGCGATGGCGATTGCGAGGGTGGCACCGCGGGGCCCGAACCGGATCGCCGCCCAGATCAGCGTCGGGAACACGATGTAGACGACAGGGCGGTCGCTCCGCGACGAGATCTCGCTCAGCACGACGACGGCGACCAGCAGTGCGGCGGCCTCGACGATGCGTGCGGGCGGCCACCGGCGCTTGAGAGGTCTGTACCAGGCCAGGGCAAAGGGGACGACCACGAGCGCCCCGACGAAGTCGCCCAGCCACCACGTCCGCCAGACGGTCGGCACGTTGTCCATGTGCACCACGCCGGCGATGCGGAGGGACAGCGTTCCGACCGTGGCGCTGATCACCGTGCCGGTGGTGAGCGCCACGAGAAGGCGGCCGAGGCCCCCGATCGACTCGAGCGGCGAGCCCCGGGGCACGAGGCGGCGGATCAGCATCGTCGCCACGACCACCTCCACGACGTTCCCGACCGTCTGGGCGATGGCGGCCCAGACCGGGAGCGCCGAGTAGTCGTTCGCCATCAGGTCGCCGGCGACGACCCCGGGCCAAAGATGCACGCCGCCGTAGTACAGGAACCCGATGGCGACGCCGACGGGGAGCCACATGATCGCCGCGACCGGCCCGGCGAACTCGAGGTGGAAGCTGAGCTGCGCCGCCCCGTTGTACGCGAGCGTCAGGACCACCATCCCGGCGAGTGATCGGAGGCGCCGGTTTGCGATCAGGCGCTGCGCGGTCGTTGCCCGCTCGTCCTCTGGAGGCTCGGACACGTGCGGCTGATGGTACTTGATCGCCGCCGGCCGGGTCTGGAAGCGGGCTACCCGATGTGGAACGTCTCGGTGTGGCCGTCGACGGCGATCGCCTGGCCGGTGATCATGCGGGCGGCGTCCGAGGCGAGGAACAGGCACAGGTCGGCGATCTCGGCGGGCTGTACGAAGCGGGTGATCGACTGGCCCTCGAGGTACTCCCGCTCCACGGCACCCGCCTCCAGCCCACGGGCGTCTGCCTCGCGGGCGATGACGCCGCGCATGCGGTCGCCGTCGACGGACCCGGGGCAGATCGCGTTCGCGCGCACGCCGTAGGGGCCGAGCTCGATCGCGAGCGTCTTCGTGAGCCCGATGACCGCCCACTTGGCGGCGACGTAGGGGGCGCGCAGCCCGATCCCGTACTGGCCGGCGGTCGAGGAGATGTTGATGATGGAGCCGCCTCGGGCCGCCTTCATCGCCGGGACGACGCGGGCGCAGGTGCGGTAGTGGCTCGTCAGGCTGACGGCCAGCGATCGCCCCCACTCGTCCGCCCCGATGTTCTCGATCGGCGCGGTCGGGCCCGCGATGCCGGCGTTGTTCACGAGCACGTCCAGGCCGTCCCCGGCGGCGAGGGCGGCGTCGATCCACCGGTCGAGCGCCGCCAGCGTCGGCGACGTCCACCTCCGTGGCGTGCAGCCCCTCGGCGGTGGCCGCGCGCACGGACGCCGCGTCGACGTCACACACGTGAACGTCGGCGCCCTGGGCGGCGAACGCGCGGGCGACCGCGAGGCCGAAGCCGCCCGCGGCGGCCGTGATGGCGACACGGAGGCTCACGCCGTGATTATTCACGTTGTCGCCAGACCGGCCACCACCCGGGCGATCCGGGGGCGCAGCGTCGTCTCGGCGAACCCGTCCCGCGGGGTAGGCACCTGCTCCAGCAGCGCCCCCTCGATCAGGTCGCTCAGGATCTCCGCCGCCTCGCCCGGGTCGCGGATGCCGGCCGCGGCGACGACGGCGCGCAGGCCGCCGAGGTAGGCCCGGTCCCAGCGCTCCGCCAGCCGCCGCAGCTGCGGCCGCCGCCCCACCTCGATCAGGAGCTCGTACTGGGCCGCGAGCGGCGCCTGGTCGCCGGCGCACAGCGCCTCGACGAGCTCGACCAGCCGGTCGACGAGCCCGGCCGGCGACGTCGGGCCGGGTGGCGCGGTCGTCCGCTCGACGGCGGCGATCGAGCGGTCGATGGCGAGCTCGAGCGCCTCGGCCACAATCTCGTCCTTCGACGAGAAGTGGTACGTCGTCGAGGCGAGGGCAACGCCGGCCTCGGCGGCGACGGCGCGATGGGTGGCCGCGTTTACGCCGTCACGGGCGATGACGCGCAGCGCGGCCTCGACGATCAGGCGGCGCCGGTCGCTCACGCCCCCGGCGCGCGCAGCCACGCGCCGGCGCGGATCCCGGTCTCGATCGCCCCGTCGATGAAGCCGGCCCATCCCGTCGCCAGGTCGGAGCCGGCGAGGAACACGCGGCCCCTCGGGGCGGCGCATCTCGGCGTGGTGGCGCGTGTACCAGCCGGGGCGGTGGATCGCCCACGTCCCTCGCGAGAACTCGTCCGCCAGCCAGTCGTGCGCGGTCGCCGCGAGCACCTCGGTAGCCGGGCAGGATCTCGTCCAGCGACGCCTGCACGCGCCGCCAGATCGGTCGCGTCGCAGGCGGTGCGTCGTGTCCGAAGCCGATCAGGATCTGGCTGCCGTCGTCGAGCTGGAACTCGGTGTCGAGGTAGCCGAACGGGTGGCCGGGCCGGATCGCGTTCTGCGCGCGACGGATCGCCCGCGGCGCGGATGAAGATCTTGATCCCGCGCGAGGCCTGCCCGAGCGCGATGCGCCGCGCGCTTGCCCTCCGAGAGCGGCGGGTCGAACTCGATCGCGCCGAGCGTGTTCAGCGGCACGGCGACGACGGCGCGCCGCGCGGCAGCACCTCGCCCGCCGCGGGTCTCGACCTCGACGCCGTCGCCGTCTCTGGCGCACGGCGGCGACCGGGCGTCCCGAGGCGCATCTCGAACGGCGCCCGCGCGGCGATCGCCTCGAGCAGCGCCGCGGGTGCCGTGCGACGAGCGTCACGCGGCCGCCGGTGTACTGCGTGAGGCGCGAGGCTGTAGCCGGAGAGCGCGTGCCAGCGCAGCACCGATGACGGCGCCGGCGTCCTCGAGCGGGCCGTGGGCGAGCGACTCGAGCTCGGCCCACAGCACGTCGTGCTCCTCCGGCGCGAGGTCGAGCTGCTCGACCCGCTCGGCGATCGTCAGCCCGTCCAACGCGCGCCAGCGCGGTCGATCGCGAGCAGCGGGTCGTGCGGGTTCGGGAGCGCCTCCTCGACGCCCTCGACGAACCGCGCCCAGCCGGCGTCCGCGATCGCGTCGCGCTCGGCGATCGTGCCGGTCCGGCGCTCGTCGTCGACGTACCAGGCGGCCGCGTCCGGCGTCGTCGCAGAGCTCGACCGACGAGGCCGGCGCGCGTGATCTCCGACAACGTGTGGGGCTGGTGCCAGTGCACCCAGCCGCCGCCGTACTCGATCGTCGTGCCCGCGCCACGGCGCCGTCCACGTGCGCCCGCCCAGGCGGTCGCGCGCCTCGAGCAGCAGCGTCGAGCGGCCGTCGCGGCGCCGCCTCGCGCGCCGCCGTCACGCCGGCGAAGCCGCCGCCGACCACGATCACGTCATGCACCGCGCGCTCCACGATTGGTACAAATGTACCACCCGGTACCCGCCAGAAGGGGTCAGACCCCTTGTGGCGGGTGTGCAGGGCGATGATCGACCCTCCGGTGCGGGGAGAGTCAAGTCGGTAGGATCCCTGGTCCTGATTGGGGTTGGCGACACTGACGAAGGAGCACGATGAGCGATTACGCGGTCATCAATCCGGCAACGGGAGAGACCCTCAAGACCTATCCGACCATCACCGACGACGAGCTCCAGACGGCCATCGCGGGCGCCTACAAGACGTACCAGGAGTGGGGCGCGGACCACGAGCGTCGAGGAGCGAACGAAGCTCGTGCGCCGCGTCGGCGAGCTGCACTCCGAGACGGCGTGAGGAGCTGGCGGCGATCACCGTCCGCGAGATGGGCAAGCCGATGGAGCAGGCGCTCGGCGAGGTCGACTTCTGCGTCGACATCTACGGCTACTACGCCGACAACGGCGTCGAGCTGATGAAGGACGAGCCGATCAAGCTGCTCGCCGGCGAGGGCACGGCGATCATCCGCCGTAGCCCCTCGGCGTGCTGCTCGGCATCATGCCGTGGAACTTCCCGACGTATCAGGTCGCCCGCTTCGCCGGCCCGAACCTGGTCATCGGCAACACCGTGCTGTTCAAGCACGCGCCGCAGTGCCCGGAGACCGCCGCGGCCCTGCAGCAGATCTACGACGACGCCGGCTTCCCCGAGGGCGCCTACACCAACATCTACGCCACCAACGACCAGATCGGCGAAGGTGATCGCCGATCCTCGCGTGCAGGGCGTCTCGGTGACGGGCTCGGAGCGCGCCGGCGCCGCGGTCGCCGAGGTCGCGGGCCGGAACCTGAAGAAGGTCGTGCTCGAGCTGGGCGGCTCTGACCCGTTCATCCTGCTCAGCACGAACGACCTCGACGCCGCGGTCGAGTCGGCCGTCTCGGCCCGCCTCGACAACACCGGCCAGTCGTGCAACGCGGCCAAGCGCTTCATCGTCCACGAGGACCTCTATGACCCGTTCATGGAGAAGTTCACCGCCGCGATGGGCGAGTGGAAGCCGGGCGATCCGACGGGCGACGCGGCGATGCGGCCCGCTCTCGTCGACCACTCGCGGCCGAGCGGCTGCAGGATCAGCTCGACCGCGCGACGAAGGACGGCGCCAAGGTGGTGCTGAACGGCGAGCGCAAGGACAACTTCTTCTCGCCGACGATCCTCGCCGACATCCCCGAGGGCGCCAACGCGCGCTACGAGGAGTTCTTCGGCCCCGTCGCGTCCGTCTACAAGGTCGGGTCCGAGGATGAGGCCGTCAAGGTTGCGAACGACACGCCCTTCGGCCTCGGATCGTACGTGTTCACGACCGACGCAGGGCAGGCGGAGCGGGTCGCCGAACAAGATCGACGCCGGCATGGTGTACGTGAACATCGTCGGCGCGGACGGCGCGGAGCTGCCGTTCGGCGGCGTCAAGCGCTCCGGCTCGGGCCGCGAGCTCGGCCGCTACGGCGCCGACGAGTTCGTGAACAAGAAGCTCATCCGGGTCGGCTGATCAACCGACAGCGCTGCCCCCGGCCGCCGGGCCGAGGGCAGCGCGACCGGGGTCTGACCCCAAACGTCGGCCGTTGCACTTCCGCTGCAGGCTGTTAACCAGGGTCCGACCCAGGCACCCACGCTCGTATGGCGCGGGCGGCGATGATCACGCCGCAGTGCCGGTGCGTACACCGTGAAAACTACGGAGGCCCCGCCGGGATTCCCCGGCCGGACGTAAGTGGCCGGCCTGATGCCCGGCCTCGCCACCCTTGCCAGCATGGAGCACGACGACCAGAGGAGCGTGGACATGATCACTTCAGCAGGGATCACGACGGCGACGCGGGAGGACGTCCTCAATGCGATGCACGGCGAGGCGTTCGCGTACGCCAGCTACATGCTGTTTGCCGAGGAGGCGCTGCGGAGCGGTCGGCGGGAGATCGCCGATCTGTTCGAGGCGACTGCCCGCACGGAGCTCCTCGAGCACTTCGCCCAGCAGGCTGCGCTCGTGGGGCTCGTCGGCAACGACGCCGACAACCTGCGCAGTGCGATCGAGGGGGAGTCACACGAGGTCGACGTCGTGTACCCGAGCTACGCCGAGCATGCTCGCGCGGCGGGCGATGTCGCCGCCGCCGACCGGTTGGATGAGATCCGCCGCGACGAGCTCGACCATCTGGAAGCGTTTCGCGAAGCTCTCGATTCGATCCTGTGATGGGCTCCGCTGCGCTCGACGCCTCGGGGCCCGGGTGAGCATGTCGCTCGCTGAGACGGCGGCGGCCTCCTTGTTCGCGAACGTTGCCTATGCCAGTCCGAGTAGTCGTCGCCGACATGCCTGCGGGAGAGGGCGCACCAGTAGCGCGCGGCCGGCAGTCAGGCCGGCGGGAGGCCGAGCGCGTCGGCAACGGCCGCCAGGTCGTCGACGTGCAGGTCAACCTCGCCCGGGGCCGGCGTGAAGGTGCCGCCCTTCCCTGTGCGGACGAGGCAGGTTGCCATCCCCAGCCGAGCGGCGGGGCGGAGATCGGATTCCAGGTCGTCACCGACCATCATTGCGTTCGCCGGTTCGACGCCGGCGCGGGCGCAGGCGGTCGCGAAAATCTCGGCGGATGGCTTTCCGACGACCGTCGCCCGGGTGTCGGCGGCGTACTCGAGCCCGGCGACGAACAGGCCCGCGTCCAGCGCCGGGCCGGCGGCGGTCGTCCACCACCGGTTGCGCTGCATCGCCACGAGCGACGCGCCGCCCAGGAGGGCGCGGAAGACGTCGTTCAACGCCGAATACGTCCACCGGTCATCCGGTCCGCCGAGCACGACCGCATCGGCATCCGCGGGGCGGTTGACAAGATCCAACCCGGCGAATTCCTCCAGCGCGGCAGGTTCGGCGAGCACGTACGCCCGTGGTCTGGGCCGCTGCTGACGGAGGTATTCCGCCGCGGCCCAGGCGGAGGTGACGATCCGCTCCGCCGGCACCGGCATGCCCACTCCGGAGAGCCGTTCGGCGATCGCCGAACGGGTGCGGCCGGTCGTGTTCGTCAGCACCGCAATCTCGAGGCCGGCGGCCAGGAACCGCTGAACTGCCTCTGGACTTCCCGGGAGTGCGACCCAGTCCACGTGCAGGACGCCCTCCATGTCCAGGATCAGCGCCCGTGGACGCGTTCTCGAGCCCGCCATCGCCGCCGAGTCTACGCCGCCTCGCTCAGGCGTCCCCGAACCGCGGCGAGAGGGCGTAGCGCATCAGCACCACGTCGCCGATCTGGCGGACATCGGCGAGCTTCGCGCGCCGGGCCGGGTTCCAAGGGAAGGCGCCGTCCCGCACGAATCGCGGCGCATGCGAGTCGCCCACGAAGACGGGGGCGACCACCAGCTGCAGCTCGTCGACCAGGTCGTCGGTCAGGAACTGCGTGTGCACGGTGCCGCCGCCCTCGACCATCAGCCGCTCCACGCCGCGTGAGGCGAGGTCGGTGCTGAGCTCCCGCATCTCCACGGTGTTGCCGCCGTCGACGACGGTCGCGACCCGCCCGAGCCGGGCGCGGGCGTCACCGACGCGCGGGCTCGCGCAGTAGACGAGCTTCTCGGCATCGCCGGCCGTGAAGAAGTCGGCCCGCGCATCGAGCTGCGCCCGCCGCGTCACGGTCACCTTGGTCGGCGACGGCGGCAGCCCTCGCGCCGCCCGCCTGTCGCGGTGATGCTGCGAGCGCACGAGCAGGCGCGGGTTGTCGATCCGCACGGTCGCGGCGCCGACGAGGATCGCATCGCAGGAGGCGCGCACGGCGTCGACGCGGTCGAAGTCGGCGTCGTTCGAGAGCAGGAGGCGCGACGCCGCCCCGGCGATGTAGCCGTCGATCGACACGCTGCACGAGAGCAGGGTGTACGGCCGGTCACGCATCCGCGACTCCGTCGGTTCGCACGGCGGACGAGAGCCCCTCGCCGACGAGGACGAGCGCGCCCGGCAGGCTGGCCACGAGCGCCATGACCCCGTAGACGACCGCCGTGGCGACACCCTGGTCTGCGCCGAGGCCGGCCGACCCGAAGATCCATGCTGCCGCACCCTCCCGCGGGCCCCAGCCGGCGATGCCGGGCACGACCATGCCCATCATCGCGAGCATCGCCAGCGGCAGCATCTCGAGGGGTGGGGCGTCGACGCCCGCGGTGCGCGCGGCGACCAGAAAGGTGACCGCGTGGCCGAGGACGACGACTGCCGACGTGAGCCCGATGACCGGCAGCGCCCTCCGCGCGAGGAGCCCCGCGCGGACGTCGCCTACCGCCCCGCGCCGCAGCCTCGCCCACCGGGAGCGACCGCTCGGCCGCACGCGTTCGACGAGCACGATGACGACGATCGCCGTCGCGACGAGCGCGATCGCCACCGGGCCGACGAACGAGCGCACCGGCGACGGCAGCGCGAGCAGGATGACGACCGTGAGGAGGGCCTGCACGACCTGACCGGCGGCGCGTTCCCACGCGACGGCGCGCAGGCCCCGGCCGACATCGCCCGCGCCGCGCCCGTGGCTGACGCCGCGGTGGACGTCGCCGATCACGCCGCCGGGGAGCGTGAGGTTCAGGAACATCGACCGGTAGTAGGCAGCGACGGCTGCGGGGAGCGACAGCTCGACGCCGAGACCGCGCGCGACCACCGTCCAGCGCCAGGCGCAGCAGATCGTGGTCAGCACGCCGATGCCGGTCGCCGCCGCCAGCGCGGTGACGTCCAGCGCGCGGAGGCCGTCCCGAAACGGGCCGGTGCCCAGGCGCCAGACGATCACGGCGAGCGCGGCGGCGGCTCCCGCGAAGCGCGCGTATGCCCACGCGTTCCGGCTCACACCGACTCCCATCCGGCCGTCGCCCGTGGCGGCAGGGCCAGCAGATCGGCATGGTCGACCTTGACCTCGAGCCTTCCGGCCCGGGCTGCGGCCAGGCGCCGACGGGTGTAGGGCTCGGCCTCGGCGGTCAGCTCGGGCTGCTGCTCGCAGGCGGCGCGGACCCAGCCGGTGAACCACTCCGCCGTCAGATCGGCCTCGGCCGCGCCGAGCCGCCAGGGGCTCGGCCGGATGACGACCTCGCTCCCGGACCGGCCGAACCCGGCGACGGCGGCCGCGACGGCGTCGGGGCCGAGCAGGCGGCCGCCGGGTGTCATCCGGCGCTGGTGGGCATCGAACGCGGCCGCCACGCGCGCGTCGAGCGGATCGGCGGGGGTGAGCTCGACATGGCCGACGACGGAGAGCGTCAGCAGAGCCGGGCACCCCGCCGCGCCGCAGAGATCGACCAGCCCGTCAAGCTCACTGCGGGTCACGAGGTCGAGCAGCGCCGAGGCGGTGATGAGGCCTGCGCCGGCGAGATCGTCCGCGCGCAGCCGGGTGATGTCGGAGCAGCGCGTCTCCAGGGAGACGGGCGCGCCGTCCGCTGCCGCGCCGGGACGGTGGGCCGCGGCGGCGTCGAGCAGGTCGGTGTCGCGGTCGTGCACGACCCAGTGCTGGCGTCCGGGCAGGAGCGGCGCCAGCCATCGGCCCATCGCGCCCGTGCCGCACGCCAGGTCGTGGATCGCCCGTCGCCCGGTGGCCGGGAGGTGGCGGCGGAGCCGCTCGACGAGGTCGCGGGCGCGGGCGGCGGCGTCGGCCCCCTCGCGCAGGTCGAGCCATTCGGAGCTGACGCGGATCGCCTCGACGGTCATGATGCCGCTCCCGCCAGAACACCCGCGAGGACCGACGTGGTGGCCGACCAGGGCGAGAGCGACGCACGCCGCTCCCGCGCGGCGCGGCGCCACGCGCGTCGCAGCTCGGCGTCGCGCAGCCAGCGCCCGGAGCGCGGCGCCGAGCGCGACCGGGTCGTCGGGCGGGACGAGTCGGCCCGGCCGTGCACCATCGGCGCCGTGGCCGACCGCCTCCGGCACGCCGCCCACGTCGGCCGCGACGACCGGGACGCCGCGTGCCAGCGCCTCGGTGACGACCATGCCGTACGTCTCGCCTCGCGACGCCAGGACGACCAGATCGGCGCCGGCGTAGCTGCGGTCGAGATCGGGCCCGGTCGCCGGTCCCGGGAAGGTCATGCGCTCGCTGAGCCCCCGGCGGGCGACGCGGCGGCGGAGGCGCTCGGCGAACGTGGGATCCCGGTCGAGGCTGCCCACGCACCGGCAGTGCCAGGAGAGATCCGTCACCGTCGCGAGTGCGTCGACCAGCACGTCGTGCCCCTTCCCCGAAGTGACCGCGGCGACGCAGAGGAGCGCCCCGGCGGTCGGGGTTCCCGTTGCCAGCTCGGCGGCATCGACTCCGGGCTCGGCGACGTACACGCGGTCGGCCGGGAGCCCGTAGAGCCCCAGCAGCGCCTGCCGGGCCCATGCGCTGGTCGTGACGACCGAGGCTGCGGCCGAGAGGACGGCACCCTCGCGCCACCGGATGCCGTCGTCGGCCGAGCCGTGGCCGAGCGGCATGTGCACGAGCACGACCAGCCGCAGCCTGCTCGCGTGCGGCACGAGCACGTCGGGGGCGGTCGAGGCAATCAGTCCGTCGAGCAGGGCGACCGCGCCGTCGGGGATCCGCCCTACGGCGTCGGCAAGCGCGGCGTGCGCCGCCGCGTCGGGCTGCGGCCACGATCCGGTCACGGGGTGCACGTCCACCGACCAGCCCAGGGCGGCGAGCCCCTGACAAACCCGGCGGTCATAGGTGTTCCCGCCGCTCGGCCGGGCCGGGTCGTCGATGCCGGCGGGGACGACGACGTGCACCGCGCTCATAGCGCCCGCTCGTAGGTCGCCCAGGCAACATGCGACTCGTGCAGGGTGACGACCAGGCTGTCGAGCCCCTCCGGCGGCAGCCCCGCCCAGCGCGCCGGCGTGCACCCGCTCGGCGAGCCGGTCGGCGACCACGCGGGCGAGCACCTCTGTCGAGGTGACGATGCCCTCGAGGGCCGGCTCGTCGTCGAGGTTGCGGTAGGTCAGCCCTTCGACGACGGCGTGGAGCTCCGCGGCCGCCCGGCCGATGTCGACGACGATGCCGTCCGCGTCGAGGGCCTCACGGCGGAAGGTTGCGTCGATGACATACGTCGCGCCGTGGAGCCGCTGCGCGGGGCCGAAGACCTCGCCGGGGAGGCTGTGGGCGATCATCATGTGGTCGCGGACGGTCACGCTGTACACCGGTCACCCCCGTCATAGGTGATGGTGTGGCAGAGCGCCGGGAGGCTCCCCGCGGCCAGCCCGGCCATCACGCTGGGCAGGTCGGCGAAGGGCGACTCGCCCGTGATCAGGGCGTCGAACGCCGGATCGTTCAGCAGTTCGAGCGCGAGCGCCAGCCGGTCGGTCGCCGTGCGGCTGCCGCTGCGGGCCGGGGAGACGGCGCCGACCTGGCTGGAGCGGATGCGGAGGCGGCCCACGTGGAACGCCCCGCCCAGGGACAGGCGTACGTCCTTGTCGCCGTACCAGCTGAGATCGACGACCGTGCCCTCGGGCGCGAGCAGGTCGAGCGACCGCTGCAGCCCCGCCGATGTCGCGCTCGTATGGACGACGAGGTCGCGGCCGTCGGCGGCGTCCGCGGGCAGCGCGAAGGCGACGCCGAGGGCGTCGGCGACGCCCGCCCGGCCGGCATCGACGTCCACGAGCGTGACCTGCACGCCCGGGAACCGGCTCAGCAGGCGGGCAACGCAGCACCCGAGCATTCCGGCGCCGACGACCGTGACCCGGTCGCCGACCAGGGGGGCGGCGTCCCACAACGCGTTGACGGCGGTCTCCACGGTGCCGGCGAGGACGGCACGAGCGGGCGGCACCCCCTCCGGCACGACGGACACGGCCCGGGCCGGGACGACGTAGGCGGTCTGGTGCGGGTAGAGGCAGAAGACCGTCCGGCCGACCAGGCTGCGGGGTCCCTGCTCGACCGCGCCGACGCTCAGATAGCCGTACTTGACCGGGCCGGGGAAGTCCCCCTCCTGGAAGGGCGCCCGCATCGTCGCGTACTGGTCCGGCGGCACATCGCCCCGGAACACCCGCAGCTCGGTGCCGCGGCTCACGCCCGAGCGCACGGTGCGCACCAGGACGTCGTCCCGCCCCGGCGCCGGCAGCCTCACCGGCCGGATCTCGCCGCAGCCGGGCGTCCGTAGCCAGAACGCGTGTGCGATTCCCTGCTCGTCGACCATCGTTTCGCGCGCTTCTATCACGATGCGGCTCTCCGCGAGTACGCGCGGCCCGGAACGTCGCGGATCGCCGGCCAGTGCACGCCTGGCCAACCGCGATGTCGCTGGAACGGGATCTCGAAGACGGCCGCGAAGCCGCGCGCGAACAGGATCGTCAGGGGCACGATGAGGGCGACCGCGAGCAGGAAGGACGGCGCACCGTGGCCGACGCGCCCCGCCACGACCTTCTCGTAGACGACGACAACGATCGGGGCGTGGATCAGGTAGAGGCTGTAGGACGACAGGCCGAGGTTGCGCATCGGCCGCGAGTCGAGGACGCGGAGCAGCCGCGCCGGATGGCCGGTGACGAGCGCGGCCAGGAGGCACGCGATCGCCGGGCCGAGGGCGAGATCGACCCAGAACAGGCGATCGAGCGTCCACACGGAGCCCCGCCACGCGATGGTCGCAAGCACAGGCGCGGCGGCGGCGAGCGAGAGCCACGCCCACGGCCACGACCTGCGCGACTCGCTCGCGACCACGATGCCGCCGGCGAGGACGCCGAGCGCGAAGAGCGCGGCGAGGTCCGGCGCCGACTGGATCACGAAGACGTCGAGGCGGGCGACGTGCGGGCCGGCGATCCCGATGACCGCCACGACGAGCGTGACCGCGGCCACCATCAGCGCGGCGCCCCGGCGGCGGACGAGCAGGAGCAGCAGGGGGAACAGGACGTACAGCTGCGCCTCAACGGCGATCGACCAGAACGCTCGGTTGGGGCTCGGCGCGGCGACGAGGTTCTGTGCCAGCAGGCCGTTCACCACGACCGACCGCAGGTCGGGGCCGGCCTCGCCCGGCGGCGGGACGATTAGCCACGCAACGACGAGGCTGAAGACGAGCGCGGCCCAGTACGGCGGCAGGATCCGCCAGGCCCGCCGGCGCGCGAACCGGGAGACCCCGTCGAGGCGCCAGCCGTGACGGGCAGGCGAGAGCGCCAGCGACAGGCCCGACAGCACGATGAAGACGACGACGGCGAACCGCCCGTAGATGAACCACGCGGCCCAGAACGGTGCCGTGTCCACCGGGTAGCCGGGGAACGCCCGCAGGAAGATGTGGTTGACCACGACGTAGAGCGCGGCCAGGCCGCGGACTCCGTCAAGACCGGCGAGCCGTCCCCGCGCATGACCTGCCGAGCGCATCGTCACGACAGGCTACGGGGACGTCGCCGGAGAGTCGAACGCGCCCAGGAAGCGGTTGCGGAACGCGCTCATGCGCCAGACGGGCCCGTTCGCGCTCGGCCGCATGCCGCTCGCCCAGCCCCACGGAGCGATCCGGCGGATCACCGACGGGTCGTGGGCGATGATCGAGATGGGCACGTCGTGGTCGACGCCGTACCCCGAGACGACGTGGGCGGGCTGATGGTCGCCGAGCACGACGAGCACGAGGTTCTTGCTGCCGTAGTTCTCGACGAAGGAGAAGAGCGCCTGCAGCGAGTAGACGATGGAGTGACCGTATCCGCGTCCGGCATCGCTCGCGCCGCTCTTGTCCAGCGGCAATGTGTTGAAGATCGAGCCGTCGCCGACCTCGCTCCAGCTGATCAGCGGCGGGATGCGGGTCCACGGCTCGTGGCTCGAGACGGTGTCGATCTCGGCGAACACGGGCTTGCGGTGCGGCTTCGCGAGCTCGAGGCGCTGCAGGGCGAGATACGTGTACTGGTCGGGCATCGCGGCGTAGGCGTAGGTCGGGCCGTGATACCCGACGTTGAGCCGGTTGTAGATCTTGTCGTAGTGGTAGAACGACGTCCCCTGCTTCCAGGGACGATTGTCCGAGGGGATGTCGTCGACGACGCGCCAGCCGCCTCGCTTGAACGCCTGGTCGAGCGTGAAGCGATGTGTCCCCATGAGCTGGTCGTAGCGCCCCACGTTGTCGACCCACGCTCCCGCCTGGAGGGTGGAGTGCGCCAGCCAGCTGGTGCCGCCGAAGGTCGGCGATGTCAGCCAGCCGCTGGCGGAGGAGAACCCCGCTGCCCGCAGCTGCTGCGTTCCCGAGGCGAGGGTGGCGTCGACGTCGGGTGAGAAGGACGAGCCCTGGACCGCGACCTTCCCGTAGCTCTCGACGAAGACGACGAGGACGTCCTTGCCCCGAAGCCCGGTCAGGAGCTGGTTCGCCGGCGTGTTGCTGTACCGGTCGTGGCGGATCGAGGCGGCGAACCGGGCGCCGTCCTGCAGGCCGGCCTCGACCGCGTGAACCTCGTGCACGGCCAGCTCGGCGGCGCTGGTTGAGGCGATCGGCGCGCCGGCCAGCTGCGCGCCGACCGCCCAGCAGAGCACCCAGGCGATGCCGAGGGCCGTCACGGCGCGGGCCGACAGCGTGCGGTTGCCGGCCGCGACCCGGGTCACCCGCAGCACCGCGAGCGTCGGAAGGGCGAGCGCGGCGACGGCGACGAGCACGACGCCGACGAGGACCAGATCGGCGCGCGTGCGACCGATCGATTCGCGCAGTGTCTCGATGCCGATCGACGTGTAGCGCCAGTCCTCCACGGGGTTGAACGGCCGGTCGAAGGCCGTGAAGAACCCGACGTCGAGGAGCTTCAGGACGACCAGCACGCCGAGCAACGGGCCGACGATCCAGGCCAGCACGCGCCGGGCGTTGCGCGGGAGGATGAGAGCCAGCCCGACGACGACGAGGCCCTCGAGCGGGAGCCGGGCGAACGCGTCGAAGGTGAGGTGGTTCGGCCGGTTGGGGGCGACGAGCGCCGCCCAGACGAGCAGGATGGCGCATACCGTGAACGCGATGCCGGCGCCGGCCCGGAGCCGCCCGCGCGCCGGCCCCGGGGACGGAGCGGGGGTGGGCGTGGTGCTGGTCCGAGCGGCCGCACTGGGCGCGCTCGCAGCCGTGGGGCGGTGGCGCCAGAGCCACAGGACATCGCGGCCGAACGACTCGGCGAGCAGGGCGAGCGCGGCTGCGAGGCCGATCCGTGTCAGCGCGAGCGGCAGGACGTCGGCCGCGGCGACCGCGAGCGCGATGCCCTGCGTCGCGGCGACGGTCTTGCGCCAGTCGCGTCGCGGCAGCTGGGCCCGCATCCACGGGAGCAGCCACCCGGCTGCGAGGAACGCGTAGCGGGCCGCGCCGATGGCCAGCACCCATGCGCCGACGATGGGCGCGACGTAGACGCTCAGGGCGAGGATCAGGAACGCGTCGACCTCGCCGTCGAGGCGCGCGCCCAGCTCCGAGGCCGTCCCGGTGCGGCGCGCGACCTCCCCGTCCACGTAGTCGAGCGCGAGGGCCGTCGCGGCGAGGGCCACGAACAGCGCGACCGGCACGTCCCGGACGAACGAGTCCGCGGTCAGTGCCGCGACGCCGAGGGCGAGCGTCGCGCGCATGAGCGTGACCCACCCGGCGGGGCCCAGCCGCTCCGTCGGGCCGCGGATGAGCCCACGCGCAAGCGCCGCGTCGACGAGCACCGCCGACCCGAGTCCGACGATCCATCCGACCGGGCCGAGCCCGACCGTCGCCGCAAGGGCTGTGAGGAGCAGCACCTGCCCGACCAGCCCGCTCACCGGGCCAGTCGGAACCGCCCGCAGCGTCCCCCCGTACTCTTTCATTCGACAGTGAACTACCTGGGACGCGGTGATTCGGTTCAATCGATCGGGCGGTCGGTGATGCGGCCTACGAACCCGTGAAGCAGGACGAGCGCGCGCGGTTCGACCAGGCCCTGGGCCGGGCCCGGGAAGCTGCCTTCGCCCCCGGCGAGTACGTCGAGCAGGAGAGCTTCATGCGCGCCACGGAGATCCGCGAGCTGGCCGAGCGGGCCGGCGTCGGGCCCGGGGTGCCCGTCCTCGACCTGTGCTGCGGAGTGGCGGGGCCGGGACGGTTCGTCACGCGTGAGCGTGGCTGCAGCTATCTCGGGGTCGACTCGAGCGCGAGCGCCGTCGAGATCGCACGCGAACGCGCCGGCGGTCTCCCGTGTCGCTTCGAGGTCGGGCATGTCCCGCCGCTCCCCGCGGGCGTGTTCGAGGTCGTGCTCCTGCTCGAGACCATGCTCGCGTTCCGTGACAAGGAGGCGTTGGTTGGGGCCGTCGCCGGAGCGCTCGCTCCCGGCGGACGGTTCGCCTTCACGCTGGAGGAGGGCGTGCCACTGACCACGTCCGAGCGGGCGCGCATGCCGGACGCCGACACGGTCTGGCTGATCTCGCTCGACGACATGCTGGCTCTGCTCGCGCGGGCCGGGTTAACGGTCAGCTGGCAGGACGACTGCAGCCGGTCTCACCGCGCCGTAGTGGATGCCTTGATCGACGCATTCACCGCTGACGCGCCCGCCATCGCGGCGCAGATCGGGGCGCGCGCGCTGGACGACCTGCTCGCGGCCCACCGGCTCTGGAGCGAGTGGCTCGAGACCGGCCGTGTCCGCAAGCTCGCGGTCGTGGCCGAGAAACCAGGGTCAGACCCCGAACGCCGGCTGTGACAGTTTCGTTGCGCTCACGTGCGGGGTCTGACCCCATGATCGACGGCGTGAGCGCCTACTCGCGCGCCGCCATCGCCTTGATGGGATTCATCCCCATCGCGATCCGCGCGGGCAGGTCGCTCGCCAGGAAGCCGAGCACTGCGTAGACGGCGAGGAGAGCGCCGTACGTGCGCAGCGAGACGGCCGGCAGGGCGGAACCGGTGAGACTGTGGTTGAAGGCCGCGAGCCCGGGGGCTGCGATCAGTGAGCCGATCGTCAATCCGAACGCGACCATGATCAGGGTCTCCGCGCGGACCATCGCCCGTACTTGGCCCTTGCTAGCGCCGACGAGGCGCAGGAGCGCGAACTCCCGCGCCCGCTCGATGGTGGCCATCGCCATCGCGTTCACGAGCGCCATGGCGCAGAAGACGGCGACCACGGCGAGCAGGGCATACACCGCCAGCGACTGCGCGTGGGCGCCGGCTTCAAGCTCCTGCTCGTAGCGCGACCGATCCAGCACATCGAGTGTGGGATACATGCGCGCCAATCCATTGAGGCGGGCGAGAACGGCGGCCGGCTCCGAGCGGGGCGCGGCCCTCACGAAGACGGACTGCGTCGAGGGGTTGGGTGACGTGCTGTTCGACCAGGGCCCGTGGGAGGACGATCTCACCGAACCCCAGCGGCCGCGTGAACGTCGCAGCGACGCGCACCGTCATGGGCGTCCCGTCTCCCAGCCGGGCGCGCACTTCGTCGCCGACGTGCCAGCCGAGTGACTTGGCGCTGCTCGTGCTCACGGCGATGGCTCGCCCGGTCAGGTCGGTCAGGGACCCCGACCGGATGCCGAGGTCGAGCACGGATCCAAGCGTGCCCGGGTCGACCCCGCGGGCAGGGAGCGCCCTCAGGTTGACGCCGTCGGCGGCCACCACCACCGAGGTCGCGATCGAACCCGACGCGTCCGTCACGCCGGGCAGGCGGCGCGCCGCCGCGGCGACAGACGGCGGCAGCCCCGGCGCATCATGTGCACGCAGGACGTAGCCGGCGTTGGTCCGCCTCGTGGTCTGATCGATCGTCTCCCGCTGAAGCGCCGATCTGGCAAACAGAATTGTGCACACGACGGAGACGGCGAGCATCACGGGCGTGGCGACGGAGGCCGCTCGACGCAGATTGGCGCGTGTGTTTGCGCGGGCGAGCATGCCGGGGCCGCGGCTGATCGCCGCCAGGGGGACGCCGAGCAGCCAGGCGAACGGCAGGGCGAGCAGTGGCCCGAGGAGGGCTGCAGCCAGCATGAAGACCATCGTTGCGGCCGGGGCGTCGCTCTCAGCGCCGCCGGTGGAGGCGCCCGCGAGAGCGATGAGGATGGCAACACCGGCGGCGAGAGCAGCCAGCCCGGCCAGCCCTCGCCCCCAGGAGACCGAGCGCCGGTCGGTGGCCGCCTCGCGGAGGGCCTCAATCGGACGGATACGTGAGGCGCGGCGGGCGCTTGCGAAGGCGGCGAGCTGCGTCGTGACGATCGCCGCGGCGAGTCCACATGCGAATGGGAGCCACCCGACGCGCAGACTGAGTCCCTCGGGCACCATGCCGGCTCTGATGAACACGCCTCGCTCGAGATGTGCGCAGAGGAGGCCGATAGGGGCCGCAATCGTCCAGGCGAGGAGCGCGAGGAGGAGCGCTTCGGCCGCGACCATGCGCCGCACCTGGCGGGGCGTGCTTCCGATGGCGCGAAAGAGGGCGAGCTCGCGGTGGCGCTGCTGGATGGAGAGCGCGAACGTGCTGGCAACGACGAAGATCGCCACGAACGCGGCGAGCACGGCGAAGACGGTCAGCCCGGCGACGCTGTCCTCGCGGCTGATGACGTCCGCGGGGGACTCGGCGCTGCCTCGGTTCGCCCCCGTAAGCACCTGCAGCCCGCGCTGGTCAAGTGTGTGGCGGACGCGCGCGGCGACGGTCTCCGGATCGGCGCCGGGCTCGGTCAGGATCCCGATCAGGTCGAACTTGCCGTCGTTCCCCGACAGGTGCGCGGCCACATCGTCCCGGAAGAAGACCGCGCCCTGCCGCGACTTTTCGAGTCCGGCGCGCGCCGTCGCGATGCCCGCGACGACAAACGTCCGAGTTGACCCGGGGGTCACGATGCGAATCCGATCACTGGGGTTGTATGAGCCGTCTGCCGCCAGTTGCGCGTCGATGACGACGTCCGCCGGTCGCCGCGGGGCGTGGCCGTTCGTCAGCGCGTACGGCGTAAGCGGCGCACTCTCCCACCCATGCCCCGTCGAGACGCCGTGATCTCTGCCCAGGACGAGACGTCCCCGCCCATCGACCACCTGCGCGTAGATGGACCGGTCGGCGATGGCTCTTCCCACCCCCGGTATGCGGCTCGCCTGGACGGCAAGGTGCTCGCTCAGCCTTGCTGCCGCTCGGCGAGGAGGACGGGAACGTCCGCCTCGCCCCGCGACGGATGGATCGTCGGATCGGCCTGAACCACAACGGACGCGGCTTGCAGCCGTTCGACACGGATTGGTGCCCGCAAGCTGGACTCGAGCAAGGATGCCGCACGAGACGACGAGGGCGACCGCGAGGCCGACCGCGGCAAGGGCGCCGAACGTACCGCCCTTGCGCGCGCAAGCGTGGCGAACGCGATCCACAGCACGGGTCACGCCCTCGAGACGGGTCATGCGCTCGGCGACACGCTCGGGCGTCGGATCGGCCAGTCGATCCCAGCGGCGGCCGTCGGCGAGGAACACGACGGCGTCGGCGAACGACGCCGCGAACGGGTCGTGGGTCACCATCACGACCGTCTGGCCGAGGCCGTCGACCGCCTCGCGCAGGAGCGAAGGACGTCCTCGACCGGTCTGGTGTCGAGCGCGCCGGTCGGCTCGTCGGCGAAGATCACCGCGGGCCGGGCGACGAGCGCGCTGGCGATCGCGACGCGCTGCTGCTGGCCGCCCGAGAGCTCCGCCGGTTTGTGGTTGATCCGGCCGGTCGAAGCCCGACGCGCTCGGGCACCTCCGCCGCCACGCCCGATCCGGCTTGCGCTTCGCGAGCCGCAACGGCAGGGTGATGTTCTGGCTGCGGTCAGCGACGGGATGAGGTTGAAGGACTGGAACACGAACCCGATGCGGTCGCGGCGCAGGGTGGCTGAGCGCGTCCTCGGACAGGACGGCGAGGTCCGACGTCCGCGAGGCGAACCGGACCCGGAGGTGGGGCGGTCGAGCCCGGCAGCGCAGTGCAGGAACGTGCTCTTTCCCGACCCGGACGGCCCCATCACGGCGGTGAACGAGCCCCTTGCTAGCGTGAGCGAAAGCTCGTGTAGCGCGGCGACGCCGTGCGGCCCGCTGCCGTACACCTTGCTCACCGCCGCCAGTCGAACGCTCGCCGGAGTTGCGGCGGATGTGCGTGCCACGTCACTACGTGCAAGAGTCATGCTCTACCCCTCGGTACGCCTGGATGACTCGCAGCATTCTGGCTGCCGTTTCCTTGCGCCGGAAGGCGGCAGACATGCCGCTCGGGGGGCGGGTTTCTGGTGTCTGCGGAGGACGCTTTGGCGTCAGCAGCGAAGGAACGTCAACACGGCCAGCACTCGCCGGGACTCGCTTCCGGTCGATGGCAAGCCCAGCTTGGCGAAGATGCTCGAGACGTACTTCTCCACCGCCCGAAGCGTGAGGACGAGCTTGTCCGCGATGCCCTGGTTCGAGCTGCCCTGAGCCATCAGCTCGAGCACTTCTCGCTCTCGCGGCGTCAGGTCCGCGCGAAGGGATCGTCGGGACGCCGGCGCGACAGCAGTGTGGACACGATGATCGGGTCGAGTGCCGAGCCGCCGTCGGCCACACGGCGGACAGCAGCCGACGAACTCATCAACGTCGCTGATCCGATCCTTCAACAGGTAGCCCGACTCCTTCCGGCTGAGTCGGCAAGGAGCTTCAGCGCAAGACCAAGCTCGACATACTGGGAGAGCACGAGCACCCCGACCGATGGGTACCGAGCCGCGGATCTCGAGCGCCGCTCGCAGTCCTTCGTCGCTATGGGTGGGCGGCAGTCGGATGTCCACGATCGCCACGTCGGGCGCATAGCTCCGCACCTTGAGCAGCAGGTCGTCGACGGTCTCGCACTGGCCGACCACCTCGCAACCGGCGTCTCCCAGGACCCGCGCAACCCCCTCGCGCAACAGCACGCTGTCCTCGGCGATCGCTACGCGCATGGCATCTCGGCGCGAACCCGCGTCCCGCCGCCGCCCGGGCTCCAGATCCGCAGCTTCCCGCCGACGGCCTCGACCCGATCTGCCAGACCTCGAAGGCCCGTCCCGCGCTCGGTGTCAGCGCCGCCGACTCCGTCGTCGACGACCTCGACGGCGAGCGCCGCGTCGACACGGCGCACCACGATTTCCGCCCAGGTCGCCTGGGCGTGCTTGCCGACGTTGGCGAGGCTCTCTGACACGACGTAGTACGCAGCCACCTCGATCTCCTCGGGCAGGCGATCTTCGAGGTCGACCGTCAGGCTCACCGCCACCGGGGCGCGCGCCGCCATCGACTGGAGCGCCACCTCGAGGCCGTGGCCGCTCAGAACCGCCGGATGCAGGCCCTGCGCGACCGTCCGCAGCTCGTCGAGGGAGAGCGCGATCTCCTGCCGTGCCTGATCCACCCGTATCCGGGCCTCGGCGTCACCCGCCACCCGCCTCTGGAGCAGGCTCAACTCCAGCGACAACGCGATCAGGCGCTGCTGCGCGCCGTCGTGGAGATTGCGTTCCAGTCGTTGCCGCTCTCGCTGCCCAGCGTCGATGACGCGTGCCGCGCTCGGCGATGCGGCGCCGCAGGAAGCGGCGCTCGGGCTCGGGCGGGGTGAGCTCGAGGGCGCGTTCGTACTCGATCCGTGCCTCATCGGTGCGGCCGAGACGGCGCAGGAGGTCGGCCCGTGTCGAGTGGAAGTACTGGTAGCCGTCGAGGTCGAGCCGATCGACGAGCTCGAGCCCCGCCTCCGTCCCGGCTGCCTCGGCCACGGCGATCGCGCGGTTCAGCTCGACGACCGGTGATCCGGTCAGGCGGACGAGCTCGCCGTAGAGCGCCGCGATCTGGGGCCAGTCGCGCGGCTCCCGCATGTGGAGCGACGCGATCGCGGCCTGGATCACGTAGGTGCCGCGGCCCCGCAGGGCGAAGGCCCGATCGAGCGCGGCGCGGCCGCGGGCGGTCTTTGTGGCATCCCAGCGCGCGCGGTCCTGGTCTGCGAGCAGCACCAGCTCGCCGTCCTGGAATCGGGCTCCGCGGCGTGCGTCGTCGAGCAGCATCAGCGCCCGGAGCCCGTGTACCTCGGGCTCGTCCGGCATCAGCTCGGCGAGCGCAGCGCCGAGCCGGAGCGCTTCCGACGCCAGATCGACACGGCCGCCGTAGCCCTCGTTGAAGATCAGGTAGACGACCGCGAGCACCGCCCCGAGCCGGACGGGCAGCACATGGCCGTCCGGCACGCGGAACGGGATGCCGGCGTCCCTGATCTTCCGCCTTCGCCCGCGAGAGCCGCCGCTTCATCGTCTCCTCGGGAACGAGGAACGCGCGTGCGATCTCCTCCGTGCGGAGCCCCCCGAGCGCACGCAGGGTCAGCGCGACCTGCGCCTCGGGACCGAGCGCCGGATGGCAGCAGGTGAAGATCAGCTCCAGCCGCTCGTCAGGGAAGGTCGTCTCGTCCGTCTCGTCCTCCACGACCCTGGGCGCCTCGAGCAGCCGCGTCTTCTCGGTGAGCGTCCGTTCGCGGCGCAGCCCGTCGACCGCCCGGTTGCGCGCCGTGACCGTCAGCCACGCGCCCGGGTTGGGCGGTACGCCGTCGCAAGGCCAGCGCTGGGCTGCGACCGCGAACGCCTCCTGCGCGGCTTCCTCGGCGAGGTCGAAATCGCCGAGGAAGCCGACCAGGTTGGCGAGGACGCGGCCCCACTCGTCGCGGAAGATCTGCTCGAGCAGCGCCTACATCTCCACCAGCGGGCGCACCTCGACGGCGCCGCCCATCCGCGCCGCGGGGATACGTGCGGCGATCTCGAGCGCCGCGTCCAGATCGTCCGTCTCGATCACGAGTACCCGCCCAGGTGCTCCTTCGCGTCGATGAAGGGGCCGTCGGTCAGCAGCGTCTCGCCGTTCTGGACGCGCACGGTCGTCGCGGTGTCGGCCGGCTGAAGCTGGGCGCCGCCGACCACGCCGGGCAGCTCCCGGATCGCGAGGTACTCCTCCCGGACCCTCTGCCGCTCGTCCGGCGAGAGTCGCTCGAACTCCTCGATGGAGCGGCCCGGATAGTTCTGGAACAGGTACTTCATGGTGACCTCCTTTGGCATGTGAAGAGTGGCACACGCGCCTCTACCGCTTCCCACCCGGCCGGACGTTCAGGTTGCGGTGGAAGACGTTGTCCGGGTCGTACCGGCGCTTCACCTGGGCGAGGCGCTCCAGGGTTGCCGGCGGATACGCGCGGCGGACACCGTCGTTCCCCTCGTCGCCGACGAACCCGAGGTACGCCGGGGCGCCGGGCTCGTCCGAGAACGCCTTCGCGACTTCTGCCGCCCAGGTCTCGTGCTCCAGTCGTTCCTCGGAGCGCTGGTACATGACGGCGATGTTCACCATGACCTTCGCCCCGCGATGGCCGAATGCCGTCGCGTCGTCGGGGACGCGGGCCATCGCACCGCCGAGGACGCGCAGCTGGACGGCGGCCATCGGGGCGGTCGAAGTGTCGAGGTGCTCGAGGATCGTCTCGGCCGCTCGTGCCGGCAGCTCGTCGACGAGGACGTTCGTTCCCGCCGCAGTACGCCGGGCGCGGGCCTTCGGCGGCCGGATAGATCTCGGGGTAGTGGATCGGCCGGACCATGTCCGCGAGCGGCGCTGCCAGCGCGCGGATCGGCGCGATGGCCCTCTGACCGGCTTCCGCACCGCCCGCGTACACCATCTGGGCCATCACCACCGGCCTGCCGTGGTGCTCGGCGGGGATGAAGGGCAGCGGAGGGGCCTTCAGGATGTTCGCGATGATGGAGAGCCCCTCGGGGGCCGCGTCCGCCGCGGCTACCAGTCCGGTGATCACGTCGGTGTCGGCAGGGAGCAGCAGCATCCCGCCGACCACCTCGTCGATCTCGTGGAGCCGGAGCCGGAACCTCGTGGCGACGCCGAAGTTGCCGCCGCCGCCCCGGAGCGCCCAGAAGAGATCCGCGTGGTCCGCTCGTCCACCGCGAGAAGCTGACCGTCTGCGGTCACCACTTCGGCCGCGAGCAGGTCGTCGATCGTGAGCCCCGTCTTGCGGACGAGGAAGCCGATGCCGCCGCCCAGCGTGATCCCGCCGAGGCCGACGCTCGCGGTGTCGCCGAGCCCGGTGGCGCGGCCGTAGAGGCCGACCTGCCTGGTGTAATCGCCGGCCGTGATCCCGGTCTGCGCCCACGCGGTGCGGCCGTCGGCGTCGATCTCGACCGCGTTCATCGCGGAGAGGTCGAGGACGATCCCGCCCTCGGATGTGCCGTAGCCCGCGAGGCTGTGTCCGCCGCTCCGCACCGCGAGCTCGGCGCCGGTCTCCCGCGCCATGGTGATCACGCGGGCGACGTCGGACGCGTCGGTCGCACGGACGATCGCCGCGGGCCGACGGTCGAGGCCGGTGAGAAAGACCCGGCGGACGTCGTCGTACCGGGGGTCGTCCGCGCCGATCACCTTGCCGTTGAGGCTGGCCCGCAGAGTGGAGATATGGATGTCGGGTGTGGTCTTCATGTGTCCTCCTTGGAGTCTGTCCAAGCCTGCCCTGCGGGCCCTGATCGGGCCATCGGGCAGACCCCCGTCCCGACGTGCGGCGAACCACACACGGGCCGGCGCGAGGACAACGAACGGCCGCGCGAGAAGGGGACAGCGACATCCGCGGTTCGCCAGTCGTCGCGTCGGGGTAGGTGCCGAGCGTGGCTGACCTATGGGGGTGGCGTTCGTCCGAGACGAGGCTGAAGAGCGGCGCGGTCGAGTCGGAGCAGCGCGTCTGGGCGGAAGCGCCGGTCGTGGAGATGAGCGAGGCGGGCGCGCGCAGACTGGGCTCGGTCTACTGGCGCGAGGTTCGGCACGCCACCGGTGGGCTCGTGCGTGTAGCGGTGCCGGGGGGCGGGGTCGAGCTGCGCGTCGTCGGTCGCGGCCCCGCGCTCCTGCGATTCGGGCCTGCGGAGGTGTCGGTCGAGCCTGACGCCGTCGTGTGCACGTATCCGATCGTTGGCGGGGCGCTCAGCCGCACCCCGTCGGGAACGATCACCTTCGCCCAGCGCCAGCTGGATGACCGCGTTCTGCTCATGTCCGCCATCGCGGGGTTCCATCCGACGCTGGCGGGCCGGCCCGGAGCGCCTGCGTGGACAGGCGAGCTGTACAAGCGCGTCCAGGCCCGGATTCACGTGGCGATCAGCGGCAACTACTTCAGGCGCCTGATGACGGAGGCGCAGCCATGAGAGTGGCCGTGTTCGGCGCCACAGGCACGGTCGGGCAGGCGCTGCTTCCCCGCCTCTCCCAGGAGCACGAGGTAACCGGTGTCTCGCGCAGTCCACGATCCGGTGCGAGCGACGGCGTCCGGTGGGTCGTCGCCGACGTCGGCAACCCGACTGCCGTGCGCGAGGCGCTCGACGGCATCGACGTCGCCTACTACCTCGTGCACTCGCTGGGCACGTCCGACTACGCCGCTCGCGACCGGCGTGGCGCCGCGATTCTGGCGCGGGCGGCGGAGAGCGCCGGCGTCCGCCAGATCGTGTACCTGGGCGGCCTCGGGGTCGACGCCACGGACCTCTCCGAGCACCTGCGCAGCCGGCGGGAGACCGAGCAGGTGCTGGCGTCCGGGACGACGCCGGTGACGGTGATCCGGGCGGCGGTCGTGATCGGCCGCGGCAGCGCCGCCTTCGAGACGACCGTGGCGCTCGTCGACAGGCTCCCGGGCATGGTCTGCCCGCGCTGGGTATCGACCCCGACCCAGCCCATCGCCATCGACGACGTCGTCGCCTACCTCGCCGGCGTGTGCGGGATGGAGGAGGCGCTCGGGCAGACCTATGAGGCCGGCGGCCCGGAGGTCATGACCTACCGCGGGATGATCGAGCAGATCGCCGCGATTCGCGGCCGTCACCCGCTGATCGTCGAGGTGCCCCTCCTCACGCCTCGGCTCTCCTCACACTGGCTTGCGCTGGTCACACCGCTGAACGCAGGAACGGCCCGGCCATTGATCGACGGTCTGCGAAACCCGACCGTCGTTACGGACACCCACCTCCAGGAACTGTTTCAGCTCGAGCTCACGCCGTTCGACCAGGCCGCCCGAGCAGCCCTGGCGGATCGCGCCGAACGCTAGGGTTGCGGCGTGCGTGCGTTCGTGACCGGGGGAGGACGCGGGATCGGGGCGAACATCGCCCGGAAGCTCGCGGAGGACGGCTGGGAGGTCGTCGTCGCTGCGCGCACCCGCGAACAGGTGGACGCGGTCGCCGACGAGATCGGCGGTCGTGCGGTCGCGCTCGACGTCACCGACCGCGAGGCGGTCGAGCGAACCATCGCCGAGGCGGAGCCGGTGGATCTGCTCGTCGCCAACGCGGGGATCGCCGGCCCGGACGGCGCCACGTGGGAGGTCGAGCCGGAGAAGTGGTGGCGGACGTTCGAGGTGAACGTGCTGGGCGTGCACCTGTGCTGTCGCGCCGTCATCCCCGGGATGCTCGCGCGCGGGTCAGGCCGGATCGTGATCACTGGGAGCGGCGCGGCCTACCTGCCGGGTCAGCTCCAGACGGCGTATCCGGCCAGCAAGGCCGCGGTGTGCCGGTACGGTGAGACGCTCGCGGGCGAGCTGGAGGGACGGATCCCGGTCTTCTTCTTCAGCCCTGGGCTCGTGCGCACCGACCTGACCTCGTGGGGATCCGACGACGCGCCCTGGACACCGCCGGAGCTGGCCCCGCGGCTCGTCGCCGCGCTCGCAACCGGAGGCTACGACGCGCTCGCCGGCCGCTACCTGCATGCCGAGCACGACGACATCGACGAGCTCCTTGCCCGCATCGACGAGGTGCGCGAGCGCGACCTGAACGCGATCCGCCTCCAGCGGTAAGCGATCCCCGCGAAGCGCGACGAAGAGGGACATCCCCGACGCGAGCCATCGCTCCGGCGGCCAGGGTTCGTGCATGGCCGAGATCACCCACGAATCGTCGGACATCGCACCGAGGTTGCTTCGCTGCACACCATTCGTCGCGGTCGCGCTCTGCTTCCTGCTCCCCTTCTTCTCGGCGTCGTCGTGCGACGAAGGCACGGAGACGCAGGCGACCGGCTTCCAGATCGTGGCCGGATCTCGCCTGATCAAGCAGCAGGTGAAGCAACCGCTCTTCCTCGGTGAGGAGCCGCCGCCCAAGGTGCCGCTGGGGCCGATCGGCCCCGACCCCGCGGCGCAGGCGGTCGCGGACGCGGCTCGCCCGTGGGCGGCGCTCACGCTGTTCGTCGTCGCGCTCGGCGGATGCCTGGTCGTAACCATGAACCGGCGCTGGCGCGGCATCCGGGCGATCGCCGCCGGGCTCGCGTTGTCCGCATGGGTCGAGGCGGCGATTGCGGCCGACACCGCCGCTCCGAAGCGGTCGCGTGCGGACTTCAGCCTGGAGATGGGGTTCGTGCTCCCGCTGCTCATCCTGATCGTCACCTGCGTATGGGGGGTGTGGGCGATCGTGCGAGCGCACGATGAGAGGGTCGACGGCTCCGCGAGCCTCGCACCCGCGGTGCGGGCGGGGGACCGGCTGGCGCCCGATGGTAAGAGTTGAGGCGTGCCCCTGTGGCGGCGTCTTGCGGGCAGAGGGGGTTAGGCCGGGAGCGGTTTGCGCAGAACGTATCCGTAGTAGTTGCCGGCGCCGAAGAACAGACCGGAGTCCGATGCCTGCAGCAGCCGTTCGGCCCACGCGTTCGATTCGGGTTCCGTCATCGATCCGCCCGCGGGTATGAGCGTGCGGAAAGACTCAATCGCCGGACGCCAGAAGTCCGCCTCGCCCACATCGGCGACCACGTACGGAAACGAGGCAATGAGCTCGAGCCCAGCCTCACGAGCGAGCACCGGCATCTGGCGCATGACACGCGGGTTGGTGACGATGGCGGCGATCACAGTCTCGTCGTCACGTCTGCCCTGATCAGGGTCCGGGTGGCCGAACGTGAGCGACGCAAAGTCGCCGTCGAAGATCCCGATCGACCCGCCAGGCTTGGCGACGCGGGCGACTTCGGCCAGCACGGCAGCGGGCCGCTCCACGTGGCTGATCAACGTGTGCGCGACGACAGCATCGAATTCGCCAGCACCCACATCGAGACCCTCCGTATCGCCGACGCGGAAGTCGATGCGATCCGCGAGATTCTGCTCGCCCGCAAGACGCGTCGCCATGCGGATGAAAAATGGGCTGCGATCGATACCCGTGACGTGTCCGGAAAACCCCGGCCGGCTGGCTATCCGACGGGACGCGATACCGGTGCCACAACCAAAATCGACGACCGCGTCGGCGTCATCGATGCCCATCGCGTCGAGATACTCATCCAGCATCCGCACGAAAACCGGTTGCCGGCCACGCACCTCAAGACGCGTGACGATGGCCTCGAGAACGGCATCGTCCAGCTGATCGGTCACACGATAGGGGTCGATGCCCGTCGTCGTCGCTCCCTCCGCTGCAGACGCGGCCAACCGACAGGCTATCCGACGCGTGTAAAGCTCTTTGGCGCCATCCGCTGGATCGCCATTCCGACCGACGCCGTTCTCGCGGCGCCCCGGAATCGCGCCTGGGTGTCGACCGCCTCGCCGTCGAGCAGGTCCACCTGGCGGGCGGGTGGTCGACCTAGTGTCGCGGCTGGTGTCGCAGTCGGCCGGGCCACCAGAGCAGGCCGATGGCGTTGCCGACGCCGGCGATGAGAAAGAACACGCCCGTCCACCAGAAGCCCGTGCGCGACGTGTCGAACACCAGGCAGAAGAGGCCGCCGACGACGAAAAACGCGGTCATGCGCCACCCCCAGGCGGGCTTCCAGAACGCGGCCCAGTTGCGCGGCCCGCGCCAGATGGCGACGACGAGCCAAACCAGCGCGGCGCCCCAGATGATGGCGTCGTAGAGCGCCGGCTGCCACACGACGATCATGGCCGTGGACATCACCAGAAGCACGGCGGGGATGAGTGGGTTTTCGCGCAGCGTCGGCATCACTTCACCACCCTGGGCTCCCGTTGAGGGCCTCGGGCCGGCCCTTCGCCCATGACCCGCCGGGTGCGCGCGGAGACTAACACGCCACTGGCACAGGGTCCAGCGTGCGCCATGGCGGGGCGGTGCGCCAGTGGCGCGGCAGGATGTCCGTCGCGGGAAGTGGTGACATCCGGCCGGTGAGCAATCGGTGCCGCCGTTCTTGGCGGTCAGAGCGAGCGAGCGGCGGGGGTGGGATTCGAACCCACGACCCGGGTTGACCCCGGGTGCCGGTTTTCAAGACCGGTGCGTTCAACCGCTCCGCCACCCCGCCGGCTGGGCGGTGAGACTACCCGCGGCTGCGCGGCAGCCGGTCTACACGGACGCGGCGCGACGGGACTGCCAGCGTTGCCACGCCACGATCGCGAGCGCGACGGCCCCCAGTATGGCGATCAGCAGATGCCCGTTGCCGAACGCGCCGTTCACGACCGAGATCACGCCAAAAACCGTGAGGAACGCGTCGCGCAGGTTCCGGTTCACGTTGTCGCTCGTCCCCCGCCTCTGGAGGATCGGCGCCCGGGGGAAGGAGAAGCGGTAGGCGACCCAGCGGACGTTCGCGCGTTTCGACCGTACCACACTTGGTATGATGCTTGTCCGCTTCGTTACGAGCCTTGAACGTTGCGGCTGCGCTTCCGGGCAGGAGTCCGCCCGGCCCAGCGCGTCGGCTTCGCAGAGGTCGGTGCGGCAATGGACAACGTCGCGCGCGTGCGCGCCGAGAGGAGCCCGACGTGACCTCGAATCGACGGATCGCGCTTGCTGCCGGGGTGTTGTTCATCATCACCTTCATCACCTCGATCCCGGCGCTGTGGCTGTTCCAGCCGGTTCTCGACGACCCCGCGCGCTATATCGCCGGCTCCGGCGCGGACAACACCAGCATCCTCGTGGGCGCCTCGCTCGAGCTGCTCCTGATCGTCGCGAACGTCGCCAGCGCCGTCGTCCTGTTCCCGATCCTCAAGCGGCAGAACGAGATGCTTTCCCTCGGCTACGTGACGGCCCGTCTCGTCGAGTCGACCTTCATCGCCATCGGCCTCGTCTGCGTCCTCGGCGTGGTCAGCTTGCAGCAGCACGGCCCGACGGGCGCGGATGCCGGCGCGGTCGCCGTGGCGCTCGCCGCGATCAAGGACTGGACGTTCCTGCTCGGCCCCGGCTTCATCGTGGGTGTGGGCAACGGGCTGCTGCTCGGCTACCTGATGTACCGATCGGGCCTCGTGCCACGCCGCATGGCCGTGTTGGGGCTCGTCGGCGGCCCGCTGATCTGCGCTTCGGGGATCCTCGTTCTCGTCGGCGTCTTCGACGAGGGCGGCACGGCCCAGGCCATTGCGACGATCCCGGAGTTCTTCTGGGAGCTGTCGCTCGGCCTCTGGCTCATCGCCAAGGGATTCAACGCCTCGCCGATCCTCCCGGTGGATTCCGGCCGCGTCCGGCCGCACGTTCCGGACGTCTCGGTCGTCGCTGTCGGAGACTGAAAGGGCGCGCGCCTAGCGGCCGCGCGGCGTCGTGCCGTTGCGGCCCTTCCCAGGGGCCGCCGGGCCCGCGGGCGCGGTGCGGGGACGGCGCTTCGCCGCCATGTCTCCGGGCTCGACGGCGACGACCGACGCCGGCTCGGGCTTCGGCTCGGCCTCGGTGCGCGCGAACTGCATCGCCGCCTTGGTGGCGATGGCCTCGAGCCGCGCTGCCGTCTCGCGGGTGCTGTCGAGCAGGCGCAGCCGCTCGCTCCAGACGATGTCGGTGTCGGAGCGCAGCTCGGCGAGGTGGGTCTGGGCCTGCTCCTGGAGCGCCGCCAGCTCCTCCTCGGAGCGGCGCCGCACCGCGGCGGCCTCGGCGTTGGCCTGAGCCACCATGGTCTCGGCCGCGGCGCGGGCCTGGGCGAGCGTCTTCTGCGCCTGCATGCGCTCGCGGTCGGCCTGTGCGCCGGCCTGGACGACGAGCTCCGCCGCCTCCGCCTTGGCCCGGGCGCCGATCTCCTCGGCCTCCTGGTGGGCCGCGGTCGTGATCTCCTCGGCCGCCTCGCGGGCGCGCTGGAGGATGCCGCCGACCTGCTGGCCGACGCGGTCGAGCGCCTGCCGCACCGCCGCCCGCGGCGAGCGCCGCACCTCGAGGTCGGAGATCACCCGGTTGACGCGGTCGACGTAGGCGTCGACCACCTCGCAGCTGTAGCCGCGCAGCGCCAGCGGGAAGGACACCTCGCGAATCTCCGCCGGCACGTCGTGAAGCTCCTCGACGCCGTTGCCGCGCTCCTGTGCCCCCACAGCCCTGCCCTCGCTCTCTCTCCCCAGCCTCCGACCCGTCCGGCGCCGAGTATACCGGCTCACATAGCCGAAAACGTGCCCCGGATGGGGGATGGCGGGCACTTTCGGACGGCGTAGAGTCGCCGCAGAATGGTGGGCTGACGACGAGGGACGATGCGGGCATGAGCGTGACGAGTCTCAACCCCTCCACGCTCGTCGCGGTCGCCGACCAGTGCGTGGAGCTGGCGGACTACATCGAGGAGTGGGGCAAGGACACGCCGTGGATGAAGAACGCCCCGCTCGGCACCCGCCTCTTCGAGGTGCGCCTGGCTGCCGCCGTGTTCGCCCGCGCGCTGCATGACCTCGCCGACGAGGTCGAGCGGGTGCACTGACGCCGGTCAGGCCGTGCTGGGGATGACCGCGGGCGCGCCGAACGGGTGCAGGACGGCCGGCGTCACGATCGAGCCGTCCTCGCTGCTGGCCGTACTCGATCAGCGCGAGCAGCGTGCGGCTCGACGTGATCGCCGTGCCGTTCAGCATGTGCACGAACTGCGGCTTGCCGCCGCTCGGCACGGAAGCGGATGTTCAGGCGCCGGGCCTGGTAGTCGGTGCAGTTGGAGCACGAGGTCAGCTCGCGGTAGCGCTCCTGGCCGGGCAGCCACACCTCGATGTCGAACTTGCGCGCGGCCGACGCGCCCAGGTCGCCGGCGGCGACGTTCACGACCCGGTAGTGGAAGCCGAGCTCCTGGGCGATCTCCTCCTCGATCGCGAGCAGGCTGCTCCTGCTCGTCCCACGACCGGTCGGGGTGGCAGTAGCTGAAGAGCTCGAGCTTGTCGAACTGGTGCACGCGGAAGATGCCGCGCGTGTCCTTGCCGGCCGCCCCGGCCTCGCGCCGGAAGCAGGACGAGAAGCCGACGTAGTGCAGCGGCAGGTCGTCCTCGGCGAGCAGTCTCGCCGCCGTGCATCGACGCGAGCGGCACCTCGGCGGTGCCGACCAGGAAGAGCTCGTCGCTCGACGAGCGCGTACACCTGCGCCTCGGCCTCGGGGAAGAACCCGGTGCCGTCCATCGCCTCGCGCTTCACGAGCACCGGCGGGATCACGGGGACGAAGCCGCGGGCGTGCATCTTCGCGAGGCCCCACTGAAGGAGCGCGAACTCGAGCCGCACGAGGTCGCCCAGCAGGTAGTGGAACCGGCTGCCCGACACGCGCGCCGGCCGACTCGGGGTCGATCAGCCCGAGGCCGCTCGGGCCCGGCCAGGTCGAGGTGGTCTCGCGGCGGGAACCGGAACTCCGGCGGCTTCGCCGTACACGCGCACGAGCTCGGCGTCCTCCTCGGTGTCGCCGACGGGCGCGGACGGATGGGGCGAGGTTGGGGAGCGCGACCATGACCTCCTGGATCGCGGCCTCGACCTCGGCCAGGGCCGCCTCGCCCTCCGACCTGGCTGCTGCTTCAGCTCGGACTGGCGGGCGATCTCGGCGGCCGCGTCCTCGCCGCGGCCCTTCGCCTCGGCGATGGCCCGGGCGGCGGCGTTGCGCTCGGCGCGGGCGCTGCTCGACCCGTCTGCAGCAGCTCGAGGCGCTCGCCGTCGAGCGCGAGGAACCGGTCGACGTCCCGCGACGGCGTCGCCGCCGCGCCGCTCGAGCGCCGCTCCGCACCCCGTCCGGATCGGCGCGGATCAGCTTCGACGTCGAGCATCAGGGTCGTGAGTCTACTAACGGTCGAGGAAGCCCGCGACCCCGTCCTCGGCGACGGCGGCACCGTCCAGTCGGCGATCGCGAGCGAGCGCGGCGTCGGCGTCGGCCACCGCCACGCCCAGCCCGGCCGTCTCGAGCAGCTCGATGATCGTTCGCGCCGTCGCCGAACGCGACCGTCGTCGGCCGGGTCGATGCCCGAGCCGGTCGCACACGAACCGGAGCGCCGCGCCCTTGCGACACGCCCGGAGCGCGCGACCTCCAGGAAGATCGGCAGCGACTTGGCGATGAACGAGGCGGTCGTCGAAGCGGTCCCGCAGCGCGTCCGTCGAGGTCGTCGAGCGGCGTCCGGCTCGCCGACGATCACGATCTTGGTCGTCGGCCTGCCGAGCCACGTGTGCGAAGTCGCCGACGACGTGCATCTCGAGGCGCGCGTGCTCGGCGTAGGTGCGCGCCTCGGGCGTTCAGCTTCTCGACGCACAGCTGGTCGTCGACGTACACGTTCATGTGGAACCCCTCGGCGGCGCACCGCGTCGATCACCTCGAGCGCGATGGGCGACGTCGATCGGCCGGTGCAGCAGCCACTCGCCGGTGCGCGGGTCGGCGATGAGCGCCCCCTGGTAGCAGATCACCGGCGCGGTGATCCCGAGCTGGAGAGCGTACGGCCGCGTCGACGCGAACATGCGCCCGGTGGCGATGATCGCCTCGATGCCCGCGGCGCGGAGCGGCTGCGACGCCGCGATCGTCCGCGGGGAGAGCTCGAGCGACGACGGGCAGGATCGTGCGGTCCATGTCCGTCACCACCGCCCGCACCGCGGCCGGGTCGAGCCCGGGAGGCAGCCCGTTCCTCATCGCTTCGTCCTCGCGACGACGTAGGCGGCGATCGCGTCGACGTCGTCGCCGCCGAGCAGACCCTTCGGCATCCCCGGGCGCCCGTCGATCACGGCCCGGCGCACCTGCTCGCGGGTGGGGTGGACGTCCGCCAGGTTCTTCGCGTCCACGTCCGGCGAGAGCTTGCCGGGCGCGAGCGCGTGGCACTCGGCGCATGTCTGCACCCACAGGTAGCGCTGGTGCTGGGCGGCGTTGTCGCCGCCGCCTCCGCAGGCCGTCGTCGAGGCGACGAGCGCGAGCGGGAGCAGGAGCGGGGCGGCGCGCACGCCCGCGAGCGTATCCTTCGACGGAGATGGATGGCGCAGACACGCAGCTGTGCGACCTGATCCAGAACGAGTTCCCGGTCGTCGAGCGCCCCGTACGCCGCCCTGGGCGAGACGCTCGGCCTGACGGAGGACGAGGTGATCGAGCGGGTCACGCGCCTGCGCGGCGAGCGCATCATCCGCCAGGTCTCGGCGATCTTCGACACGCGCAAGCTCGGCTACACGCTCGATGCTGGTGGCCGGCGCGCACCGCGCCCGAGCGCGCCGACGCGGCCGCCGAGGTGATCTCGAGCCACCCGGGCGTCACGCACAACTACCGCCGCGAGCACGAGTTCAACATCTGGTTCACGGTGGGCGTCCCGCCGACGTCGCGGCTCGGTCTCGACCGCACGGTCGAGCTGCTCGGCGAGCTGGCCGAGGTGGATGTGATCCGGCCGATGCCGGCCCTGCGCTTCTTCAAGATCGGCGTCGACCTGGACATGAAGGGCGGGCGCGACCCGGCCGCCAAGAAGGAGCGCCGCGCTCCGACGCTGCCGAGGCGCCGCCGCCGGAGGCGATCGGCGAGCGCGATGTCGCCGCCGTGCGCGCGCTCCAGACCGACCTGCGGGCGGTGCGCCGAGCCGTTCGCCGGCCCCGCCGCCCGTCACGGGCTTCACCGTGCCGGAGCTGCTTCGAGGCCGCGGCCCGGTTCCAGGCGACCGGCCAGATGCGCCGCTTCGCCGCCGTGCTCTACCACCGCTCGGCCGGCTTCACCTTCAACGGCATGGGCGTCTGGAAGGCGCCCGACGAGCGGATGGACGAGATCGGGTCGCTCATGGCCTCCTTCCGGGGCGTGTCGCACTGCTACCAGCGGCCGACCTACCCGGACTGGCCGTACAACCTCTTCTCGATGACGCACGGGCGCACGAAGCAGGAGTGCGAGGACGTGCTCGACGCGATCGCGGCCGAGACGGGCCTCGACGAGCGGGTGGTGCTCTACTCGACGAAGGAGTGGAAGAAGACCCGGCTGGTCTACTTCAGCCCCGACGCCGAGGAGTGGGAGCGCCGCTACGCGCCCGAGCTGCAGCCTGCCTAGGCGACCGGTGCCTGGCACCTGTTCTTCAGGCATCTCACGTTCTCGGGCCCAGCCGGCGTTCTTCTGGTGTGAGGCTGCCACCGTTCCAGACGCTGATCGACCACCACGGCCGCGACGTGCACCGGTATCTCGCCGCGTGCGTGGGGCCCATCGACGCCGACGACTGCTGGCAGGAGACGATGCTGGCCGCCCTGCGGGCCTATCCGGGCCTGCGGGACGACCGGAACCTGCGCGGATGGCTGCTCCGGATCGCAGCGCGCAAGGTGCTCGACTCCCATCGGGCCGCCCGCCGCCGGCCGGTGCCGGTCGCGGACGTGCCCGACCGGGGGGTCGAGTCGCCGCCGCCGCCCGACCCCGCCCTGTGGCGGGCGGTGCGGCGGTTGCCGGAGAAGCAGCGCGCAGCAGTCACGCTGCGGTTCGCCGCCGACCTCGACTACGCCGCAATCGGCGACGTGATCGACTGCTCGGAGGCGGCCGCGCGCCAGAACGTGCGCGCCGGCCTGGCCGGCGTGCGAAGGGAGTGGGATCGATGACCCACATGGACATGAACGAGCTGGCCCGAAGGGCCGCCGAGGAGGGACTCTTGGACGTTGCCTACGCCACCGTCGACGCGCCGTTCGGGCGAATGCTCGTCGCCGCGACGCCGCAGGGGCTCGTGCGCACCGCCTTCGACAAGGAGACGACCGACGAGGTGCTCACCGAGCTCTCCGACCGGATCTCGCCACGGGTGCTCGAGGCGCCGGCCCGCCTGGACGGCGTCCGCCGCGAGCTCGACGAGTACTTCGAGGGCCGGCGCACGGAGTTCTCAACGCCGGTCGACTGGCGGCTCTCGCACGGGTTCCTGCTCCGCGCACGCGAGGCGTGCGCGGCCATCCCCTACGGCCAGGTGCGCACCTACAAGCAGCTCGCCATCGCGGCCGGCAGCCCCGAGGCCGTACGGGCCGCGGGCAACGCGATGGCGAAGAACCCGATCCCGATCGTCGTGCCGTGCCACCGCGTCCTGCGCACCGGGGGCGGCCTGGGCGGCTACGGCGGCGGGCTCGAGTGCAAGCGCTGGCTGCTCGACCTCGAGTCGGGCGCCCTCCGCTTCTAGAGGTCGATCCGCAGGCCGTCGTACGCGACATCGGCCCCCGCGGGCAGCCACTCCGAGAGCTCGGTCTGGGTGCCCGTGTGGTGGCCGATGTGCGTGAAGAGGATGCGGCCCGGCCCGCAGCCGCTTCGCCGCCGAGACGATCTCCGTCATCGGCAAGTGGCCGCGGACGGGCCGCGTCCGCGTCGAGCCGTCGACGAACGCGACGTCGGCGTCGCGGGCGAGCTTCGAGCCGGGCAGCGCGCCCAGGTCGGGCATGTAGGCGAGCGTGTGCCCGCCCGCGTCGGTGAAGCGCAGGCCCATCGTCCGGGTGGTCGAGCTGTGGTCGACGTCGAACGCCTGCACGCGCAGCCCCTCGCCGAGCTCGGAGGGGACGCCCGGCGTCAGGTGCATGACGCGGAAGTCGAGCCGGGGGAAGATCGCCCGCACGCCCTTCTCGCACTCCTTCGTGCAGTGCAGCGGGATGCGGCCGAGCTTCGAGAGGACGTGCAGGCCGAGCATGTGGTCGTGGTGCTCGTGGGTGAGGACGACCTGGTCGGGCACCGCGCCCGCCCGCATCAGCTGCGCGTAGGCGTCGGGGCCGGCATCGACGAGCACGCGCCGGTCGAGCAGGAGCGAGGAGCGCAGGCGATGGTCGCGCGGATCGGCCGACGTGCACTGGGGGCAGTCGCAGCCGAGCCGGGGGATCGGCCACGCGGCCGACGAGCCCAGCACCTCGATCAGCACGTGCCGGTCACCCGCCCGCGGCGGTCACGGAAGCGCCGAGTCGTCGAGGTGGCGCGGCTCCGAGAACACGCGCCGCACCATCGGCTCGAACGTCTCCAGGGGCAGCGAGTCGTACGCCGGGTCGAAGCAGCACTGGTCGTAGAGCTCGCAGAACTCGACACACGCGTCGTAGCAGGGGTGATCCTTGAAGCGGTCGCGGGCGTTGCGGTCGCCGCCGCTGAAGTGGGCGTAGTAGTACATCTGGAAGAGCCCGTGGTGCTTGACGACCCAGCAGATGTCCGGCGCGATGTAGGGGCGCAGGACGGCGGCGGTCATCTCGCCGTGCGTCCACGGTGCGAGCTCGTCGCCGATGTCGTGGAGGAGCGCGGCGACGACGTACTCCTCGCTGCGGCCGTCGCGGAGGGCGCGCGTTGCGGACTGGAGCGAGTGCTCGTAGCGCGAGACCTGGTAGCCGGCGAGCGAGGCCTTGAGCGCCTCGAGCGCCTCGAGCAGCCGGTCGGGCAGGGCGGCGACGAACGGCTCCTGCACGCGGTCGAGCAGGGCGTAGTCCTCGGCCGTGCCGTCGGCCATGTGCACGAACTCCACCGTCTCCATGCCACCCTCCTCGTGTCCTGCGGTCGCTGGGATCGTATGCGGTCCGATCGCCACCATGGCGACTGCGTCTCGTTTCGAGCGTTCGCCGGCCAGCGGGTGGCCCTCGATCACGCGCTCGTACTCTCCGGCTGCGCGTCAAGCACGTTCATGGCGTCGACTGGCGGTAGACTCGCGTCGCGCGACGCGGAGGGCAGCGTGCGGATCCCCGATCCGCAGTATCTGAAGACACAGGACGGTGCGTACATCGCCTATCAGGTAGTGGGTGATGGGCCCGTGGACATCGCCTGGCAGGTGGGCGACGGCACCAATCTGGACGCGTGGTGGGAGTTCGACTGGATCCGGGATTGGCTTGACGGCTTGGCGGGACTCGGTCGCCTGATCATGCATGACTGGCGCGGTGTCGGTCTTTCCAGCCGAAACGTGCCGGTGCCGAATCTGGAGACGCGCACGGATGATCTGCGGGCGGTGCTCGACGAGGTGGGCTCTACGAGTGCCGTCGTTGGCGGATGGTTTGAGACGATCGCCCCCGGAGTACTGTTGGCCGCTGCGGATCCGAGTCGAGTTCGAGCGCTGGCATGGTGGAACCCGCAGCCACGCTCCGGCTGGGCACCGGATTATCCCTGGGGCGACGGCCCCGACGTGACGGCACTCATGCTCGAGACCGTGAGGTGTTGGGGAACGCGAGAACACGGCGAGTCTTGGGCTGACGACATTCAGCAGGCCACGGGTCGTCGTCCGTCGGACGAGGGTATCGAGTGGTGGGCGAAGAAGGCCCGGAATGCTTGCACGCCAGACGTCGCTGAAGCGCTCACGCGGATGTGGTGGCAGACCGACCTTCGAGGCGTCCTTCCCAGCGTCCAGGCGCCCGCTCTGCTCATGGTGGGTGAGGGTGAGGACTCGCTCATCGAGGTGGCAAAGCACACCGAGTCGCTAATGCCCAACGGTCGTGTCGAACTGTTCCCGAGTGGGTGGATGACCGCCGATACGGACATCGATTCCGTGAACAGGCCACGACTGGACGCGATCGCCCGTCTCGCTGGCCTTCCGGCGAGACCGGTCGCTCTGGACACGATCCTCTCGACTGTCCTCTTTACCGACATCGTCGACTCCACCCGTCACCAGGCGCGGCTCGGCGATCGAGGGTGGAAGCACCTCATTGAGAGGCACAACCACCTCGTCAGAGAGGCGCTCTTGACCTGGCGCGGGAACGAGAACGACACCGCCGGCGACGGCTTCTACGCCACCTTCGACGGCCCAGCGCGAGCAATCCACTGCGCGAAGGCGATCCACGAACGCGTCCACAAGTTGGAAATCGAGATCCGCGCAGGTCTGCACACCGGAGAATGCGAACTGGTGGACGGCAAATGCGCCGGGATCTCCGTCACCACCGGCGCGCGGATCGCAGCGCTCGCCGCACCCTCGCAAACCCTCATCTCCCAGACAGTCAAAGACCTCGTCGCAGGAAGCGGCTTCACCTTCACCAACGCAGGCGACCACCAGCTCAAAGGCGTCCCCCAGCCCTACCGGCTCTACGCCGTCACATAAGCCGCAGGTGGCGTTGGTCGGCGGGCAGACGGGTGTCGCGGGCCGGGACATGAATCACCGCCACCGGTTGTTGCCGCCGGCCGCCAAGTGGCGCGTGCTGCACACGCCAAGTGGCGCGTGCTGCACACGCCAAGTGGCGCGGTCGTCCCACCCGCCAAGTGGCACATGCTGTGCGCGCCAAATGGCGCGCCACGTATGACCCACCCACCCCGGCCATCCGCCCCGCCCGCGCTCTACCCTTAGCGACATGACCCCCGACCCGCTGGCCACCTTCACGCCCCCCGTCGCCGCCTGGTTCCGGCGGTCGTTTGCCGAGCCGACGAAGGCGCAGCGGCTGGGCTGGCCGCCGATCGCCGCCGGCCGCCACTCGCTGATCCTCGCGCCGACGGGGTCGGGCAAGACGCTGGCCGCCTTCCTGGGCGCGATCGACGGCCTCGTCCGCGACCCTGCCGAGCGCGGCACCCGGATCGTCTACGTGTCGCCGCTCAAGGCGCTCAACCACGACATCGAGAAGAACCTGCGCGCGCCGCTCGCCGGCATCGACCTGCCCCGGCCGGTCACCGTGGCCGTCCGCAGCGGCGACACGCCCCAGCGCGACCGCGCGTCGATGCGCCGCCACCCGCCCGACATCCTGATCACGACGCCCGAGTCGCTCTACCTGATCCTGACCTCGGCCGCTCGGGAGATGCTGGCCTCGGCCGAGACCGTGATCGTCGACGAGATCCACGCGATGGCCGGCAGCAAGCGCGGCACCCACCTGGCGCTCTCGCTCGAGCGGCTCGAGCACCTGGCCGGCCGCGACGTCCAGCGGGTCGGCCTCTCGGCGACGCAGCGACCGCTGGAGGAGATCGCCCGTTTCCTCGGCGGCCGCGACCGCGATGTCGAGATCGTCGACGCCGGCGCCGCCAAGGAGCTCGACCTCGAGGTGATCGTCCCCGTCGACGACATGCGCGAGCTGGGCGGCGCCGCCGACGTCGACGGCGAACCGCGCCAGTCGATCTGGCCGGCGCTCTACCCGCGCCTGCTCGAGCTCGTCCAGGCCCACCGATCGACGCTCGTCTTCGTGAACAACCGCCGCTCGGCCGAGCGTGTCGCCCACCGCCTGAACGAGCTCGCGGGCGCCGACATCGCCCGCGCCCACCACGGCTCGATCGCCCGCGAGCAGCGGCTCGAGATCGAGGACATGCTCAAGTCGGGCCAGCTGCCGGCGCTCGTCGCCACCTCGTCGCTCGAGCTCGGGATCGACATGGGCGCGATCGACCTGGTCGTGCAGGTCGAGTCGCCGAAGTCGGTCGCCGCCGGCCTGCAGAGGGTGGGCCGGGCCGGCCACCAGGTGGACGCGCCCTCGCTCGGACGCTTCATGCCCAAGTACCGGGGCGACCTGCTGGAGACGGCGGTGGTCGTCGACCGCATGCGCCGCGGCGAGATCGAGCACACCCGCGTCCCCCGCCAGCCACTCGACGTGCTCGCCCAGCAGCTCGTGGCGGCGACCGCGCTCGACGAGTGGACGGTCGACGACCTGTACGAGCTCGTCGCGAGGGCCTACCCGTACCGCGACCTCTCCCGGCCCCAGTTCGAGGGCGTTCTCGACATGCTCGCCGGCCGCTACCCGTCCGAGGAGTTCGCCGAGCTGCGGCCGCGGGTCGTCTGGGACCGCACCGCGGGCGTCGTCCGCGCCCGTCCCGACGCCCGCCGGCTCGCAGTCACGAACGGCGGGACGATCCCCGACCGCGGCCTCTACGGCGTCTTCCTGGCCGAGTCAGGCGCCCGCGTCGGCGAGCTCGACGAGGAGATGGTCTACGAGGCCCGCCAGGGCGAGGTGTTCCAGCTGGGCGCGTCCTCGTGGCGGATCGAGCAGATCACCCGCGACCGGGTGCTGGTGTCGCCCGCGCCCGGCGTTCCCGGACGGATGCCGTTCTGGAAGGGCGACGGCGTCGGCCGCCCGTACGAGCTCGGCCTCGCGGTCGGCGAGGCGACGCGCACGCGCCGGTTCCCGGCTGACCTCGACCCCCGGGCGGCGAAGAACCTCTACGCCTACCTGGACGATCAGGAGGCTCACACGGGCGTCATCCCGTCCGACCGCACGATCGTCGTCGAGCGCTTCCGCGACGAGATCGGCGACTGGCGCGTCTGCGTGCTCTCGCCGTTCGGCGGCCGCGTGCACGCGCCGTGGGCGCTGGCCCTGGAGGCGCGGATGGCGGCCTCACTCGGCATCGAGGTGGAGGCGATGTGGGCCGACGACGGGATCGCCCTGCGGCTGCCCGACTCGGACACGCCGCCGCCGGTCGACCTGATCGCGATCCCGCCCGCGGAGCTCGACGACCTCTTGCTCGAGCGGGTGGCGCAGAGCCCGCTCTTCGCCGGCCGCTTCCGCGAGAACGCGGCCCGGGCGCTGCTCCTGCCCCGGCGCCGGCCCGGGCAGCGCACGCCGCTCTGGCAGCAGCGCCTGAAGGCGCACGACCTGCAGCAGGTGGCGATCAAGTACGGCTCGTTCCCGGTGCTCCTCGAGACCTACCGGGAGGTGCTCTCGGACGTGTTCGAGGTGCCGGCGCTGAAGGGCTTGCTGGAAGCTATCGGCCGCGGTGCCGTGCGCATGGTCGAGGTCGAGTCCGCCCAGCCGTCGCCGTTCGCCTCGGCGCTCCTGTTCGACTACATCGCGACGTACATGTACGAGGGCGACGCGCCCGCCGCCGAGCGGCGCGCCCAGGCGCTCCAGCTCGACCGTGCGCTGCTGGCCGAGCTCCTGCGCAACGACGACCTGCGCGAGCTGCTCGACGCCGGCGCGATCGACCAGGTCGAGCGCGAGCTGCAGGGCGAGGGCCGGGAGCCGACGATCGACCATGCGCACGACCTGCTGCGGCGGCTCGGCGATCTGTCGCCGGCCGAGGCGGCCGAGCGCGGGATCGCCGGGCACGTCGACGAGCTCGATCTCGCAGCGGCGGGCCGCCGTCGTGCGGGTGGCGGGGGAGGAGCGCTACATCGCCGCCGAGGACGCCGGTCTCTACCGGGATGGGCTGGGCGTCGTCCCGCCGCCGGGGCTTCCGGACGCGTTCCTGGAGCCGGCGCCCGACGCGCTGCGGCGGCTGGTGCTGCGCTACGCCCGCACGCACGGGCCGTTCGCCGCCGACGACCTGCGCGCCCGCTGGGGGGTGGACGCGGGGCCGCAGCTGCGCAGGCTGGAGGCGGACGGCGATGTCCTCGAGGGCGGGTTCCGGCCCGGCGGGGGCGGCCGTGAGTGGATCACGCCCGACGTCCTGCGCCGGGTGCGTCGGCGGACGCTCGCGGCCATCCGCCGTGCCGTCGAGCCGGTGGAGGCCGAAGCCCTGGGCCGGTTCCTGCCGGCCTGGCAGGGTGTCGGCCGCAACGCCGGGCGCGGCATCGACCGGCTCCGCGACGTGGTTGCGCAGCTGCAGGGGATCGCGCTCCCGGTGGCCGCGTGGGAGTCCGACGTCCTGCCGCTGCGCGTGCCCGGCTACCGCCAGGACATGCTGGACGAGCTGTGCGCCGGCGGCGAGCTGGCCTGGATCGGGGCCGGCCAGGGCCGGGTGGCGCTCTACCTGCGTGGCGAGACCGCGCTCCTGCACACCCCCGCCGAGGCGCCGGAGCACCCGATCGTGGATGCGCTACGCGGTCGTGGGCCGTCGTTCTTCGCCGACCTCGCGGCGCTCGTGGGGGAGGCCGACCGCACGGTGCTCGCCGAGCTCTGGTCGCTCGCCTGGGCGGGCGTCGTCACCAACGACTCGTGGCATCCGCTGCGCGGGGGCGCCGTCCTGCGGGCGCTACCGCCGCCCCCGACCGCCGCTGCCGGCCGGCTCTCCCGGCGGGCGCGGCCGACCTCGTCGCTCCCCGCCGCCCGCGGGCGCTGGTCGCTCGTCGAGACGCTCGCCGCCGCGGCCCCCACGCCCGGCCGAGCGGGCCCGGGCGCTGGCCGAGACGCTCCTCGATCGCCACGGCGTGCTGACGCGGGCCGCCGTCCTCGCGGAGGGCATCCCGGGCGGGTTCTCGGCCGTCTACGGCGAGCTGCGGTTGATGGAAGAGGCCGGGCGCTGCCAGCGCGGCTACTTCGTCGAGGGCCTGGGCGGCGCCCAGTTCGCCGCGCCGACCGCCGTCGAGCGCCTGCGCGACGTCCGCGACGCCGACCCCGACGCATCCGCGGTGGTGCTCTCCGCCCTCGACCCCGCCAACCCGTACGGCGCGACCCTCCCCTGGCCGCAGTCCGCCCGCCGCCCGGCCCGGGTCGCCGGCGCGTGGGTCGTGCTCGCCGGCGGCCGCCCGGCGCTCTACGTCGAGCGCGGCGGCCGCGGCCTGGTGACGTTCGAGCCGCAGCTGCTCGAGCCAGCGATCGCCGCGCTGGCCGACCTGGTCGAGGGCGGGCGCGCCCGCCGGCTCGCGCCGGAGCGGGTCGACGGCGAGCCGATCGGGGGCACCGAGGCCGAGCGGCTGCTGCTGGCGCACGGGTTCCTCAAGGGGCACCGGCGGCTGGTGCTGCGTGCCTGAGGGGCACTCGCTCGTCCTCGCCGCACGCCGGATCCGCCCCGTCCTCGGCCAGCGCGTCACCTCGGGCCCGCTCGCAGGAACGGACGTCGCCTCGATCGAGACGCGCGGGAAGCACCTGCTCGTCCACGGCGCGGACGGCCGCAGCCTGCATGTCCACCTGGGGATGAACGGGCGGGTGCGCCTGGCCGCGGCCGGCGCCGGCCGCGGCCGCCACGTCATGCGCACCCCCGCGGCCGACGTGGTCATCTTCGGGACGAGCAGCGTCGAGGTGCGCCGCCGCGGTGACCTCCGCCTCGGGCTCGGCCCCGACCTGCTCGGCGCCGGCTTCGACGCCGCCGCCTACCTGCGCCGCGCCCGCGCGATCGACCGCCCTGTGGCCGAGCTGCTCCTCGACCAGCGCGTGCTGGCGGGCATCGGCAACGTCGTGCGGGCGGAGGCGCTGTGGCGGCGCGGGCAGGATCCGTTCGCCCCGGTCGCCGGGCTGTCCGACCGGCGCCTGCTGGAGCTCGCCGCCGTGGCGCGGCGGATGCTGCGGGCGGGCGTCGACACCGGCCGCCTGCCGCACGACGTCTACCGCGCGACCGGCCGGCCGTGCCCCCGCTGCCGCACGCCGATCGAGTCGTGCATGCAGGGGGCGGAGGTGCCGCGGCGGCTGTACTGGTGCCCCGGCTGCCAGCGCACCAAAAGGGGTCTGACCCCGCCTGGTGCGGCCGCGACATGAGGCGGCGGGACGCCGAGGGCGTGGCGGATCGCGCCCGCGGAGCGCTGCTCGGGCTCGCGGTCGGCGACGCGCTCGGGGCGGCGGTGGAGTGGCTGCATCCCGACCAGATCGAGGCCCGGTACGGGGGCCCGCTACGGGACATGGTCGCGTCGCCTCCCTGGGAGCGGGGTGAGTGGACCGACGACACCGCGATGGCGATGGAGCTCGCCACGAGCCTGGCCGAGAAGGGGGTCTACGACGAGGAGGACGTCTTCTCCCGCTACGCGATGTGGGCCCGCTCGGGGCCGAAGGACATCGGCTCGACCGTGGCCGCAGCGCTGCTGCGGGCCCGGTCGGTGGCCGAGGCGCGGGCGGCAGCGGCGGACTACCACGAGTCCACCGGGGGCATGAGCGCCGGCAACGGATCGCTCATGCGTACCGCGCCGCTCGCGCTGCGCTACCGCAACGACCCGGGCGCCCTCGAGCGGATCTCGCGCGAGGAGTCGTCGATCACCCATTACGACCCGCTGGCCGGCGACGCCTGCGCCTGGCTCAACCTGACGCTGGCCGCGCTCGTGCGCGGGCGCAAGCTGCCGCGGTCGACGTCGCCGGCGGCCCGGGCCGCGGAGGAGGCGATCCCGGCCTCCGAGGAGGCCCTCGCGGCCGAGGCGCAGGAGCGGATGGGCTACGTCCTGACGGCGCTGCGGATCGGGTTCGCGGCCGCCTTCGGCCGCCCCGACGTCGAGTCGGCGATCGCGTTCGCGGTCAACCTGGGCGGCGACGCGGATACGAACGGCGCCGTCGCCGGGGCGCTCGCGGGCGCCCGCCACGGGGCGGCGACGATCCCCGCCCGCTGGATCGAGCCGCTGCTCGGGCACGAGCGGATCGGCGGCCTTGCCAACCGGTTGGTGCGGGTCTAGCGTAGGGAGTTCGTACCACCCCGAACCAGGAGGCGAGATGAAGGTCGTTTTCACCGCCCGAAGGCTGAATCCGGGCCAGTACGAGGGGTTCCGCAAGGCGTGGGAGCCGGAAACGTTCCCACAGGGGTTCCAGCGCGCCTACATCGCCCGAGACACCGCCGATCCGGAGGTCGTGATTGCGTTCGGCCTCTTCGACGTGAGCGACGAGCGGGCGGAGCAGCTCAAGGGCGACCTGGAGCCGTCGGAGCGAGCCCGCCACGAGGCGATGGCGCCGTACGTGGCCGAGACGCTCGTCTCGGGCCTCTTCGACGTCGCCTACTCGATGCAGGGCTCCGCCGAAGGGGCGATCACGATCGTGCCGCTGACCGAGCGGCACATCAAGCCCGGCTCGATGGACGACTACCGGGCGACGATGCAGGAGTTCGCCGCCGCGATGGGCGGGCCGCCGCCGGGGATGGAACAGATGCTCGCGCTTGCGGACACGGCCGACCCGGACCATCTGATCCAGCTCGGCATCCTGCGCACGGACGACGCGGACGCACTGCGGCAGCAGAACCGCGGCGGGCGCGAGGAGATGGTCGAGCGGATCGCCCCGTTCGTCGAGAGCGTCGGGATCGACACCACGTTCGAGCTCGTCGAGGAGCTCAGCCCGGCCCACGCCTGAGCGGGGCCGGCCGGGCGCCGGTATCCTCCCCGGCGGTTCCGTCGCCGGGGAGGAGCGCCCGTGGTTGAAGCACCAGATCGAAACCTCGCACTCGAGCTCGTGCGGGTGACCGAGGCGGCCGCGCTCGCCTGCGCCCGCTGGGTCGGGTTCGGCGACAAGATCGCCGCCGACCGGGCCGCCGTCGACGCGATGCGGCACATGCTGGCCACGGTCGAGATGGACGGCGTGGTCGTGATCGGCGAGGGCGAGAAGGACGAGGCGCCGATGCTCTTCAACGGCGAGCGCATCGGCACCCACCAGGGCGTCGCCGTCGACGTGGCGGTCGATCCGCTCGAGGGAACCGAGCTCGTGGCCCGCGGCCAGCCGAACGCGCTTGCCGTGGTGGCCGCCTCCGAGTCGGGGACGATGTTCGACCCCGGGCCCTGCGTCTACATGGAGAAGCTCGCATGCGGCGCCGACATCGACGAGCAGCTCGATCTGGACGCGCCGATGGAGGAGACGCTCGAGATGATCGCCCGGGCCAAGGGTGGGCGCGTCCGCGACCTGATGGTCGTGATCCTCGACCGGCCCCGGCACGAGGAGATGGTGGGGCGGATCCGCAAGGCCGGCGCCCGTATCCGCTTCATCCCCCACGGCGACGTCGCCGGCTCGATGATGGCGGCGACCCCGGACACCGGCATCGACCTGCTGTGGGGCATCGGCGGGACGCCCGAGGGCGTGCTCTCGGCGGCCGCGTTCAAGTGCCTCGGCGGCCAGCTGGTCGGGCGCCTCTGGCCGCGGGACGACGACGAGGCCCAGCTCGCCCGGGACGCCGGATACGACCTCGACCAGGTGCTCACCGTCGACGACCTGATCCGGGGCGAGAACGTCTTCTTCGCGGCGACCGGCGTCACCGACGGCGACCTGCTGCGCGGCGTGCGCTACCAGCGCGGCGGGGCGCGGACGCAGTCGCTCGTGATGCGCTCCAAGTCGGGCACCGTCCGCACGCTCCAGGCGACCCACTCGCTGGAGAAGCTGGCCGCGGTCGCCGGCGAGCGGTACCGCTGATCCGATGAATAACCGGTGCCAGGCACCGGTTATTCACCACAACGGAGATCGCGCGGCCTTCAAGTCGCCTTTGACCCCGGCGCGGCCTCGTGAGCCTCGCGATCATGGTCGCCTTCGCGGCCGGGCTCGTCGCGTTCAGCGGCCGCAGCAGCGTCGTCGAGGTGATGCGCAACCCGCGCGCCGACGAGCGCTCGGCGATGCTCGACCTGCGGGCGACGGCGTTCGCCGACATCGTCGTCCGGTGCCTGGCACAGCCCAGCGGTGCCAGGCACCTGGTGGTTAGCCACCGGCCCGAAGGTCGACCACCGCCGCCCCGGTCAGGCGCACCAGATCGGCGGTGGCGACCTCGACGATGTGGCCGCGGTTGCCTGCGTTGAGGCAGATGCGCGGGAACGCCTCGGCGCCGGCGTCGAGGAAGACCCGCAACGGCTTGCGGGCGCCGAGCGGGCTGATTCCGCCCACCTGGTAGCCGGTGACGCGCTCGGCCTCGCGCGGCTCGGCCATGGCGGCGTGCTTCGCCCCGGCGGCGGCCGCGAGCTTCTTCAGCGACAACCCCGTGTCGGCGGCGACGAGCGCGAACACAAGCTCGCCGCCCGCCTTCGCGACCAGGCTCTTGAACATCCGCGCCGGGTCGACCTCGAGCTCGGCCGCGGCCCGTTCGGCGCCCCCCTCGGCGTGGTAGGCGTAGCGCATGAGCCGGTACTCGATCCCGGCCCGGCGCAGCGCCGTCGTTCCCCGTGTCTCGCTCACCGCCGCTCCCGCTAAGATTGCGCCCCAGTCCGGCCAAGGAGCGCCCGTTGCGAGATTACACGCCCGAATACGAGTCCTTCCGCGACGACGCTGTCGCCGTGATCAACGGCCTCGCGGTCATGATCGCCCTCGTCGGCACGTGGACGCGGCCGCTCTACATGGGGATGATCGGGCTCGTGGTCGCCCTGTGCGGGTACTTCCTGAACCCGCGCTCCAAGGGCGGCAACATCCTCGCCGTCTGCCTCATCACCGTCTTCGCAGTCCTCGAGACGTGGTGGTGGCAGGGCAAGCACATCTTCTAGTGGGTCGTCAGGTGACGTTGTTGGTGTCGACGGGTTGCAGCCGCCGGAACCCGGCAAACGTTGCCTGACGACCCGCGAGGTCACGCGGCGGGCGGCTCGATCCCGAGGCGTGCGAAGACGTGCGCGCGCCCGCCCACCTGGCAGGCGACGTCCACCACGTGCTCCGTGCGGTAGCGGCCGAAGAAGAAGCCCCGGAAGACGCTGCGGGCGCTCTCGTCCCGGGGCGGGACGAGCTCCTGCGCGAACACGATCCAGGCGCCGACGACCTCGAAGTCCGTCCCCTCGGAGAGCTCGACCCCGTTCACGAACACCTGGAAGGGCCGGGTCATGCCGTCGGGGACACGTACGCGCGATCCGTTCATCCGGGCATAGATTACGGGTCATGGCAGAACACGACCCCCTCGGCGCCCGCGCCAGCCTCCCCGGCGGGGAGGCGCTCTATCGGCTCGACCGCGTCGTCGACCCGCTGACGCTCCCCTACACGGTGTGTGTGCTCCTCGAGAACCTGCTGCGCAGGGCCGGGACGGTGCACGTGCGGGAGGAGGACGTGCGCGCGCTGGCGGCGTGGCCGGCGCCCGCTCCCGGGGCCCAGCTGGCGTTCATGCCCGCGCGCGTGCTCATGCAGGATCTGACCGGCGTTCCCGCGGTCGTCGACCTGGCGGCGCTGCGCGCCGCGGTCGCGCGCCGCCACGCCGATCCGGGGCGGGTCGACCCGCTCGTGCCCGTCGACCTCGTGATCGACCATTCGGTGCAGGTCGACGCGTTCGGCTCCGATGGGGCCTACGCGCGCAACATCGAGCGCGAGTACGAGCGAAACGGCGAGCGCTACCAGCTCCTGCGCTGGGCGCAGGGGTCGTTCCGCAACTTCCGCGTCGTCCCGCCCGGCATGGGGATCTGCCACCAGGTGAACCTGGAGTACCTCGGCCAGGTGGTGCGCCTCCAGGACGGGGTCGCGTTTCCCGACACGCTGGTCGGCACCGACTCGCACACGACGATGATCAACTCGCTCGGCGTGCTCGGCTGGGGCGTCGGCGGCATCGAGGCCGAGGCGGTCATGCTCGGCCAGCCGCTCTACATGACCCAGCCGCAGGTCGTCGGCGTGCGCATCAGCGGCGCACTGCGCACCGGCGTCACCGCCACCGACCTCGTCCTCACCCTCACCGAGCAGCTGCGCAAGCACGGGGTGGTCGGGAAGTTCATCGAGTTCTTCGGACCCGGCCTGGCGTCGCTGACCGTGGCCGACCGGGCCACCCTCTCCAACATGTCGCCGGAGTTCGGGGCGACGGCGGCCACGTTCCCCATCGACACGCAGACGCTGCGCTACCTGGCGGACACCGGCCGCCCCGCCGAGCTGATCGAACGCGTGGAGCGGTACACACGCGAGCAGGGCCTCTTCCGCACCGGAGACGAGGCGCCGCCCGCGTACACCGAGACGCTCGACCTCGACCTCGACGCCGTCGTCCCCAGCCTGGCCGGGCCGCGGCGGCCGCAGGACCGGGTGTCGCTGCCGCAGGTGCGCCACTCGTTCACGGACGCGTTCGGCGCGGGCTCGGGCAACGGCAGCCACCTCGGCGACGGCTCGGTCGTCATCTCGGCGATCACCTCGTGCACGAACACGTCCAACCCGGCGCTGATGGTCGCCGCCGGCCTGCTCGCCCAGAAGGCGCTCGACCGTGGCCTCCAGCGGCGGCCGTGGGTGAAGACCAGCCTCGCCCCGGGATCGCGGGTCGTCGTCGGCTATCTGGAGCGGGCCGGCCTGATCGAGCCGCTCGACCGGCTCGGGTTCAACCTGGTCGGCTTCGGCTGCACGACCTGCATCGGCAACTCGGGCCCGCTCCCGGACGAGGTCGCGGGCGCGATCGAGCGCGACGACCTCAAGGTGGCGGCGGTGCTCTCGGGCAACCGCAACTTCGAGGCCCGCATCCACCCGGCCGTGCGCGCCAACTACCTGGCGTCGCCGCCGCTCGTGGTCGCCTATGCCCTGGCCGGGAGCGTGAACACCGACCTCACCGCCGACCCGCTCGGGGAGGGGGCCGACGGGCCCGTCTATCTGCGCGACGTGTGGCCGAGCCCCGAGGAGGTCGAGCGGGCCCTGACCGGCTCGTTCAGCTCCGACCTCTTCGACGAGGAGTACGGCCGCATCTTCGAGGGCGACGAGCGCTGGACGGCGCTGCCCGTGCCCGAGGGCGAGCTCTTCGCCTGGGATCCCGCCTCGACGTACGTGCGCGAGGCGACCTTCTTCGAGCACGACGCCGACCTCTCGGACATCGTCTCGGCCCGCGTGCTGGCGGTGCTGGGAGACTCGGTCACGACCGACCACATCTCGCCCGCGGGCGCGTTCTCGCCGGATACGCCCGCCGGCCGCTACCTCGTCTCGCAGGGCGTCGCGCCGCGCGACTTCAACTCGTACGGCGCCCGCCGCGGCAACCACGAGGTGATGGTGCGCGGCACCTTCGCGAACATCCGCCTGAAGAACGCGCTCGCCGACCGCGAGGGCGGCTTCACCCGCCACCTGCCGTCGGGCGAGCGATGACGATCTACGACGCCGCCCAGCGCTACGCGGCTGGAGGGCGTGCCGCTCGTCGTCATCGCAGGCCGCGAGTACGGCTCGGGCTCGTCGCGCGACTGGGCGGCGAAGGGGACGGCGCTCCTGGGCGTGCGGGCGGTGCTCGCGCAGAGCTTCGAGCGCATCCACCGCACGAACCTGGTCGCGCTGGGCGTCATCCCCCTCCAGTTCCGCGAGGGCGAGTCGGCCGGAGAGCCTCGGCCTCGACGGCACCGAGACGTTCACGATCCGCGGGCTCGGCGAGCTCGACGTCGGCTCCTCCGTCACGGTGGACGTGAACGGCGGCGAGCGCTCGTTCACCTGCCTGGCCCGGCTCGACGCGCCGGCCGACGTGATCACGTACCGGGCGGGCGGCCTCCTGCAGATGGTCATGCGCCAGCTGGTGGAGTAGCTTGACGGGATGACCCTCGTCGCCGAACTCGAACGCGCGATCGGCGCCGATGCGGTCATCTCCGAGCCGGCGCAGGTGCGCACCTACGAGTGCGACGGCCTCACGGGCCACCGGGCCATCCCGCAGGCCGTCGTCCTGCCGCGGACGACGGCCGAGGTGCAGGCGGCGGTGCGCGTCTGCCACGACCGCGGCATCCCGTTCGTCGCCCGCGGCGCGGGCACGGGGCTCTCCGGCGGCGCGGTGCCGATCGCCGAGGGGATCGTGATCGGCCTCGCGCGGATGAACGCGATCCTCGAGGTCGACGTGCCCAACCGGCGCGTGCGCGTCCAGCCGGGCGTGGCCAACCTCGACGTCACCCGCGCGGTCGCCTCCCACGGCCTCTACTACGCGCCCGACCCGTCCAGCCAGCAGGTGTGCACGATCGGCGGCAACGTGGCCGAGAACTCCGGCGGCGCGCACTGCCTCAAGTACGGGTTCACCACGAACCACGTGCTCGAGCTCGAGGTCGTGCTGGCCGACGGCGAGCGTCGTGCGCATCGACCGGGCCGGCGAGCTCGACCTGCTCGGCGCCTTCGTCGGCTCGGAGGGGACGCTCGGGATCGCGACCGAGGTCGTCGTCGGGGTGCTGCCGCGGCCGCAGCGGGTCGAGACGCTGCTCGCGGCGTTCACGTCGACCGACACGGCCGGCGAGGTGGTCTCGGCCGTCATCGCCGCCGGGATCGTGCCCGGCGGCGATCGAGATGATGGACTCGCTCACGATCCGCGCGGCCGAGGCGGCGGTCGGCGCCGGGCTCCCGCTCGACGCCGGCGCCGTGCTGCTCATCGAGCTGGACGGGCCGGCCGCCGAGGTCGAGGTCGCGCTCGAGCGGGTGCGCGAGCTGCTGCGCCGTCGGCCTCGCCACCGAGGTGCGGGTCGCGGCCGACCGAGGCCGAGCGGATGGCGTTCTGGCGCGGGCGCAAGGCGGCGTTCGCGGCGATGGGGCGGATCAGCCCCGACTACTACGTCCAGGACGGCGTCGTGCCGCGCACCCGCCTGCCGGAGACGCTGCGCCGCATCGGCGAGCTCTCCCGCACGCACGGGCTCGAGGTCGGAAACGTGTTCCACGCCGGCGACGGCAACCTGCATCCGCTCGTGCTCTACGACGGCGCGGTCGCGGGCGAGTCCGAGCGGGCCGAGCCGAGCTCGCGAGCGCGATCCTCGAGGCCTGCGTCGATGCGGGCGGCTCGCTCACCGGCGAGCACGGGATCGGGCTCGACAAGGCCTGCCAGATGCCGCTCATGTACTCGCGCCGACGACCTGGCGACGATGCTGCGGCTGCGGTCGGCCTTCGATCCGGACGGGCTCTGCAACCCCGGCAAGGCGTTCCCGACGCCGCGGTTGTGCGGCGAGGTGCCCGGGCCGTACCGGCGCCATCCCGCCGAGCGCGAGGGTGTGGAGCGGTGGTGATCGAGCACGAGCCCGGCGATCTGACCTGCACGGTGGGCGCGGACGTGCCCGCTCGCCGAGCTGCAGGAGACGCTCGCGCGGGGCGGGCAGATGCTCGCGCTCGACCCGCCCGCGGGCGCCGGCCTCACCGTCGGCGAGGCGTTCGCGACGGCGGCGTTCGGGCCCCGCGCGCACCGCTACGGCGGGCCGCGCGACCTCGTCCTCGGGGTGACGGTGCGGCTGGCCGACGGCACCGTCGCGCGCGGCGGCGGCCGGGTGGTGAAGACGGTCGCCGGCTACGACCTGCCCAAGCTCTTCACCGGCGCCCGCGGCCGCCTGGGCGAGATCCTCGAGCTGACGCTGCGCCTGCACCCGCTGCCCGCGTCGACGTGCACGGTCGTCACGGCCCCGACCGACCCGACCGTGCTCGAGCCGCTCGCGCCCGCCTGCGTCGAGTACGCCTGGCCGCCCGAGCGGATGCTGGTGCGGTTCGAGAGCCCGGTCGCGCGGCCGCTGGCCGAGCAGGCGGCGGCGCTCGTCGGCGGCGATCTCGTCGACGACGACGAGTCGCTCTGGGCCGACCATCGCGAGCGGGCCGCGGGGCTCGAGCTCACGCGCTGCCTGCCCGCCGAGGTGCCGGCCACGATCGAGCGCCTGCGCGCCGCCGGGGCGACGACGATCGTCGGCCGCTACGCCCGCGGCCTCCTCTTCAGCGACGTCCACGACCCGGACCTGAATACACGGGGTCAGACCCCGTCTGTTCAGGCGCTGGAGCGGCGAGTGGTGGAGGCCTACGGTGGCTGAGACGCGCGAGCTGCTCGACGCCTGCGTGCACTGCGGGTTCTGCCTGCCCGCGTGCCCGACCTACACGCTGTGGGGCGACGAGATGGACTCGCCGCGCGGGCGCATCCACCTGATGAAGCTGGTCGATGAGGGCGAGATCGAGCTCGACGCGACCGTCGGCGAGCCACTTCGACCGCTGCCTCGGCTGTCTCGCCTGCGTGCCCGCCTGCCCGAGCGGCGTGCGCTACGACATCCTGATCCCGCGCGCCCGGGCGCTGCGGCGCGAGCGGGCGCCGCGGTCGCTTCGCCAGCGCGTCGTCGAGGGCGGTGTGCTGGCGACGGCGGCGCGGCCGCGGCTGCTGCGGGCGCTGGCGTGGCCGCTCGCCCTGGGCGTGCGCCCGTTCGCGCTGGCGCCGCGGGTGGGCCCGGCCGACCTGCGCGCCCGCCCGGCCCGGCTCACGCCCGCGCGCGGCGAGGTGCGGATGCGGGCGGCGATGCTGGAGGGGTGCGTGCAGCGGGTCTTCTTCGGCCGCGTGAACCGCGCGGCCGCCGCGGTGCTCGCCGCGGACGGGTGTGAGGTGTCGGTGCCGGCGGGCCAGGGCTGCTGCGGGGCGCTTGCGCTCCACGCGGGCCGCGAGGACGAGGCCCGGCGCCGGGCCCAGGAGACGATCGCCGTGCTTGGCGGGCACGAGCGGGTCGTGGTGACGGCCGCCGGCTGCGGCTCGGCGATGAAGGAGTACGGCGACCTGCTCGAGACCGACGAGGCCCGCCGCTTCTCGGCGTCGGTGCGCGACGTCACCGAGCTCGCGGCCGAGCTCGGCGCCCGGGCGGAGCGGGCGCCGCACGAGCCGGTCCGGGTCGTCTACCAGGACGCGTGCCATCTGCGCCAGGCGCAGGGCGTCGCCGACCAGCCGCGCGAGCTGCTCGCGGACGATCCCGGGGGTGGAGCTGGTCGAGATCGAGGAGGCCGACATGTGCTGCGGCTCGGCCGGGATCTACAACCTGCTCGAGCCGCAGACCGGCCGCGAGCTCGGGTCGCGCAAGGCCCGGGCGATCCTGGCCGCCGAGCCGGACATCATCGCGACGGCCAACCCCGGCTGCGCCATCCAGATCGCGGCGGCGCTTCGCCGCGCGGGCCATCCCGGCCTGCCGATCGTGCACCCGGTCGAGCTGGTCGCCGCCGCGCTCTGAATACACGGGGTCTGACCCCGTGTATTCACTCGGCGTAGCCGAGCGCGAAGGCCGCCGAGGCGAGTATGGCGCCGACGATGACCCCGACCCACTCGCCGGGGATGCCCGAGACCCCATCCACGCCGAGGACGATGACGAGGGCGGTGGCGATGCCGCCGGCGATGATCCACATTGACGCTCTGCCTGCGCTCATGCGCGGGTGACGATAGCACCGCGCACCGCGGTGCAGGAACGCGTGCGCGGGCCGACCCCGACCGGGGACCGGCCCGCGGCGATCGTCAGCTAGAGCGACGCGATGACGTTGTTCAGCGTGTTCTGGATCGCGGTGCTCAGAAGGCCCAGGGTGACCACGACGGCGATCGTGATGACGCCGAGCACGACGGCGTACTCCGCCATCGTCTGGCCGCTCTCGTCCTGGATCTCGGTGATGAACTCGCGCATGTGGTGCCTCCTTGACGGGACCCTGCCTGGGGGTTGGTCCGTTACGCGCCTTCGCGCGGTACCGCTCGCCGCGCGCGTCGGCAGGAGGACGCGGGCCTTGAGGGAGTCTCTAAGACCCGATTTAGCGAACGAGCGGGCAGGCGTAACTACCCCAAAGAGGGGAATCGCTCAGCCCAGATCCGCGTAGCGCAGGCCGCCGAACTCCCCTGCAAGACGGTCATCCCACCCGTCGGCGATGCCCGAGACGATGTCGATCGCCTCCTCCAGCTCGACGATATCGAGGTCGTCGCCGAGGATCGCGTGCTGGAACCAGAGCTCGCGGCGGCCGCCCAGATGGGCGAACGCGCCGAACGGCGTCTCGGCCGCGATCTCGGCCACCCGGAGGGCGAGGCCGTCGGAGAGGTCGATGTCGGAGAGCACCGGCGCGGACGCCCGCACGGCGGTGGAGTCGTCCAGCACGGGCAGGACGTCGACGAACACCCGCGCGCTCCCGAAGGCGCCGTGGAAGCCCCAGTCGGGATCGTGCTCGAAGCCGCCGTGCTTCTCCTCGAGGTAGCGCCGCACCCGGCGCGTCGTCATCTCCACGTGGTCGCCGGCGTCGCGCAGCCGTGCGGCGGGCGTCTGCGGCGCGGGTGGGACCGGCACGGCCTCGGTCAGGAGCGCCCGCAGCCGCGGCACGTACGCCGACGCGGCCCAGCCGACCGCCCACACCGACGATTGCACCTCGACCGGGTCCATGGTCGTCCCGGCCAGGATGGTGTGCTCGACGACGAGCTCCTCGCCCCGATGGGCGAACCGGCCCAGCACGAGCTCGCCGTTCTCGCCGGCGAGCACGCGCGCGACCGGCGCCGTGAGCGGGCCGGTCGAGACGGCCGGCGCCCACACGTGCACGTGGACGACGTCGTTTGCCGTCGCCTCGACGTCGACCGTCACGACGCTGTCGCCGGTGCCGGTCGTGCCCCGCCACGCGTGCCCCTGCGGGTCGACGCCGGTGAACGTGCGCGCGAGCGCATGGCGCACCGCCATCGCGTTGACCTCGATGTGGCCGTTCACGGGCCGCATCGTAGTGGGCCGAAGCGCCTGCCGGTAGAGTGCGGCGATGCTTCGCCGCGCCGACTGGACGCCGCCGCTCGCCGACGTGGGCGAGGCCTTCCGGCGCTCGCAGCGCGAGCTCACGCTGGTCGCGACCGTCGTCGTCTGGATCGCGTTCGGCGCCGGGCTCGACTCGTCGGCGGGCATCTGGCGGCAGCGGCTGGTGGGGCTGCTCACGTGGTCGCTCCTGATCGCGATCCTGAGCCGCCAGCCGCGCTCCGTGCGGGCGCAGGTGGCCGTCGTGATCGTGATCGCGACGTGCGTCGAGTACACGGCCTCGCCGCTCCTCGGCCTCTACACGTACCGGCTGCACAATGTGCCGTCGTACGTGCCGCCCGGCCACGGCCTCGTCTACCTGGCGGCGCTCAACATCGGCCGCTGCGCCCTCGCCGAGCGACTGCGGTTCCCGCTGCTCACGTTCGCGCTCGTCGGCTGCGGCTTGTGGGCGCTCTGGGGCGCCGTGCTGGCGCCGCGCCAGGATCTCCTCGGCGCGGTCATGTACCTGTTCCTCGTCCGGTTCATCCTGGTCGGCCGCCAGCCGCTGGTGTACGCCGGCGCCTTCCTCGTCTGCAGCTACCTCGAGCTCGTCGGGACGGGGGTGGGGGCCTGGAGGTGGGCGCTGCACGATCCCACCGGGGTGCTCACGATCGGGAATCCGCCGAGCGGCATCCCCGGCGGCTACTGCTTCCTCGACGCCTTCGGCCTGGCGCTCGCGCCGCGCGTGGTCGAGCTGATCGAGCGGCGGCCGTTCGCCGTCCCGCGCCTGCGCCCGCTCCCCGACGATGCCGCCTAGCCTCGACGCGCTGCTGGAGACCGCCGCGGAGGTCGAGCGGGTGCGCGACGCGCTCCGCCACTCGGAGGCGCTTGCCGCCGAGGAGGCGCATCTCGAGGACGTCGTCAGCGCCGCGCCGCGGCTTCGGACCGCCGCAGGCGCGACGGCCGTGGCGGCCGAGCCGGTCCTCCGCGAGCTCGAGCGGGAATGGGTCGAGCAGGGCCCGCTCGTGACGGTGTGGCAGCGCGCCGTCGACCTGGCCCAGCTGGCGGAGGCGGCCGGGGCCGACGTTGCGCCCTACCAGGCTGACGTCGACGCCGCCCGCCGCCGGGTCGAGGCGGCGCGGCTCGCGACGCGGGAGCAGCGCGAGCGGCTGACCGCCGTGCGCGACCGGCTGGCCGACGCCCTGCTCGCGGCGCCGCTCGAGCTCGACCCGCCCCCGCCGGTCGCCGACGACGCCCGGCCCGAGGCGCTGCGCCGCGACGCGCTCGAGCTGATCCGCCTCGCCGGCGAGGCGGAGACCACGGCCGACTCTGCTGCCTCCGCGGCCTCCGGCCGGCTTGAGAGCGTCCACGCCGAGCTCGACACGGTGGGCCGTCCGGAGACGCTGGCGGCGCGGCTCGAGGAGCTCGAGCGGCGGCTGCCGCACGAGGTGGAGCTGGGCCCGGACGCGCCGCCGTCGGCGGCGATGCGCCTGCGCCGCGCCGGCCTGCACGTGCGGTGATCGCCGAGCGGGCGATCCTCTGCGGGTCGTGCGATCCGGCCCAGGGCCTGGCCTGGGACGAGGCGCTCGTGCGCGCGCCGGTCGACCGGCCGGCGCTGCTCGTGTGGCGGGCCAGCCCCGCGGTCGTGATCGGCCGCTTCCAGCGCGCCGACTGGGAGGTCGACGCCGCGGCCTGCGCGAGCCGCGGCGTCCGGGTCTGGCGCCGGTTCACCGGCGGCGGCGCCGTCTACCTCGACCCGGGCACCGTCTGCGCGGCGCTGGCGCTGCCCGCCGCCCACCCGGCGGCGTCGGCCGCGATCCCGGACATGTACGCGCCGCTCCTCGACGGGATGGTGCGCGCCTGCCGGGCGCTGGGCGCCGACGCATCGCGCGACGAGCGCACCGTGCGGATCGGCGATCGCAAGGTGACCGGCATCGCCGCCCACCGCGGCCGCGACGTCACGCTCGTCCACGGCACGCTGCTCGTCGCCGCCGACCTGGAGGCGCTGCGCGCGTGCCTGGCCGGCCCGCGCGAGGGCCCGCTCGAGGGCCGGCCCCGGCCGGCACCGAGCCGTCCCGACCACGTCACGCTCGTCGGCGGCGACGTCGAGGCGGCGGAGCGGGCGGTCGTCGAGGCCCTGTCGGCGCCCGGTGCGCAGCGCCAGGCGCTGACCGCCCGCGAGTCCGCGACGGCCGCGCGACTGCTGCGCGAGCGCTATCTCGACCGGGACTGGCATGCGGGCCCATGGGCCGACGTCACGCCGGATGCGGTGCGCGCCGTTCTGGGTGCGTGATGGCCCCGACCCGTTTGTGGGTATCGTCGGGTCGGCAACCGCGACGGAGGAGTCCGACGATGGCGCTGCGATCGAAAGTCTTCACGTACGGGGCGGAGCTCACCTGGCAGGGCGGTCACAGCGCCGTCGTCGGCGCGGGCGACCGGCCGTCGCTGCCCGTCGGGCCCCCACCGGACTTCCCGGGCGGGGACGACGAGCACTGGAGCCCGGAGCACATCTTCCTGGCCGCGCTCGAGTCGTGCACGATGCTCTCGTTCCTGGCCCACTGCGCCCATAACGACCTCGAGGTGCGCGAGTACTCGGCGCGGCGCGACCGGCTCGATCGAGCGGCGGCAGGACGACCACCGCTACGCGTTCACCCACGTCGAGGTCGTCGTCCACGCGCGGATGGCGCCGGGGCAGGCCTCCGCCGCCCGCGAGCTGACCGGGAAGGCGGAGCGCGACTGCTTCATCACCGCCTCGACGACCGCCCGGATCGACAACGACTGGCGGATCCTGGAATGAGGGAGCGCCCCCGCCCGGCGGCAGCGGTGTCGACGCTGGTGGACACGCGCGCGGCCGCCGAGGAGGCGGCCGACTGCGTGCGCGACCAGCTCGCCGGTGCGCCGGCCGACGTCGCCTTCCTGTTCCTCTCGACGGAGCACGCCGGCGAGGCCGAGGCGGCCGCCGCCGCGGTCGCAGACGTCCTGGGGCCGGCGGCGCTCGCGGGCGCGACCGCGGAAGCGGTCATCGGCACGGGCTGCGAGCTCGAGGGCGTCCCGGCGATGAGCCTGCTCGCGACGAGCCTCCCCGGCGGCCGGGCGCGCGTGCACCATCTGAGCGTCCGCGACACCGGCGACGGCCCGGCGGTCGAGATGCCGGCCGACCTCCTGCCGGCGCGTGGGCGAGCCGATGCTGCTGATCGCCGATCCGTACTCCTTCCCGGCGGACGCGTTTCTCGAGGGCGTCGAGGGCCGGTTCGACGGCGCGGTCGCGGTGGGCGGGCTCGCGTCGGGCGGCGACGGACCGGGCGAGCACGCATTCATCAGCGGGCGGCGGGTGATGCGCCACGGCGCGATCGCGGTCACCCTCGAGGGCGATATCGGCCTGCGCGTGCTCGTGTCGCAGGGGTGCGCGCCGGTCGGGCCGGAGATGGTGATCACGAGCGCCGAGGGGAACATCATCCACGAGCTGGCCGGGCGGCCAGCCTACGAGCGCCTGACCGACATCGTGGCGAGCCTCGACGAGCACGGCCGCGACCTCGTCCAGCGCGGTCTTCTGGCGGGCCTCGTGATCGACGAGAACCGGGCCGAGTACGGGTCGGACGACTACCTCATGCGCGCGGTGATGGGCGGCGACGCCGACCAGGGCTCGCTCGTCGTGGGCGACACGGTGCGGGTGGGGCAGACGTTCCGCTTCCACGCCCGCGACGCCGAGAGCGCGGACGCCGACCTGCGGGCTGCGCTGCGCCACCACGCCGGCAACGGCGAGCGGCCCCAGGCGGCGCTGCTCTTCGCCTGCAACGGCCGCGGCTCGAACATGTACGCCGAGCCCGATCACGACGCCGGCGCCGTGGCCGACGAGCTCGGTCCGATCCCGCTCGCCGGGATGTTCTGCTCCGGCGAGATCGGGCCCGTCGGCGGGCACACGTTCCTGCACGGGTTCACCGCCACGATGGCGCTGCTGACGACCCGCGACTGAGCCGCTAGCGGATCGTCACGAACGCGTCGACGTCGACCGTGGCGTGTCCGGCCGTCCCGGCGCAGACGATCTTGATCGTGTGGGCGCCGTCCGTCGCCCAGGCGTGGGCGAACACGATCCGGCGGTGCACAGCCGTCGCCGAGTGCAGGTTCACGTTCGCGACCAGCTTGCCGTCGAGGTAGACGTGGGCGGTGCCGCGGTTCGCCCGCCGGGTCGCGACCCAGGCCACCTGCCGGCCGGTGAACTTGAAGGTCGCCGCCGCCCCGGTCCGGCCCGTCGAGTGCACCGTGTCGCCGTAGGCGTCGGGGGCGTTCCCGCGCGCCCAGCCGGCCGTGTAGCGAATGCCGGCGTTCCCGTCCTGGAAGGCGGTCAGCCGCACCGACGGCCCCGGCTCGAACGCGGTGGCGTTGCCGACGCAGTCGGTCGCCTGCACCTCGTAGATGTGCGTGTTCGCGGACGGCAGCAGGTTGACGGCATGCGTCGTCGCCATCTGCGACGGCAGCGAGATCGCGGCGAACGTGCCGCCGTTCACGTTGGCGCGCAGGTCGTAGGAGCAGATGCCGCTGGCGTCCCTGGCTGCCCATCGCACGAGGGCCGGCACCTTGCCCGAGCTGATCGTGGTCGCCTTGCGCAGGATGGCGTCGGGCAGCGGCGAGACCGTCGGCGGGGTCGAGTCGACCGGCACCGAGCTCCCCGTCTGCAGGAACGCGAGGTGCTCCTGGTCGATGCCGCCAACCCTCGTGAAGTCGCCGCCGATCGCCAGGCCGGCGGACGTGTCGGCGACCGCGAACACGCCCAGGTCGCTGTTCACGCTCGGCGCCCAGCTGGTGTCGAGCTGCCCGCTGGTCGGGTCGAACGCGGCGATGTGGTTGCGCACGATCGGGTTCGTGCAGTTCGTGCCGACGTCGCAGATGTTCTGGAAGTGCCCGCCCGCGATCACCTCGCCGTCGGAGATGCCGATCGCCTGCACGTTGCCGTCGAAGCCGATCTGCCAGCTCGAGCCGCCCGTCGGCGTGAACCGCTGCATGCGGTTGTTGAAGTGGCCGGTGTAGATCGAGCCGTCGGCGCCCACGGTCATCGAGACGACCGGCGACGGCGTGTGACCCGTGTACCCGCTCTGGAGCGCGCCCGAGGTGCCGTCGAACGCGGCGATGGACGGGTGCCCGCCCGTCGCCGACCCCGCGTTCAGGAAGAACCCGCCGGCGACGATGTTCGTGCCGACCGCGTCGAGGCCGTCGACGCGGCCGTCGACGAAGGGCGTCCACGTCGAGACGAAGGAGCCGTTCGTGAGCCCGACGGCGCCCAGGAACGCGCGGGCGTGACCGTCGATGTTCGCGAACTGGCCGCCCAGGTAGAGCGTGTGGCCGCTCACGGCGAGCGCCTGCACATCGCCGTCCGCCTCGGCGGCGAACGTCGTCTTGGCGACGAGCGTGCCGTTGGCGAGGATCTTGGCGACATGCGGGCGGCCGGAGCCGTTGATCTGGGTGAAGCTGCCGCCGGCGATGACGGCACCGGTGCCGTCGGTGGCGAAGTCCTTGACCGTGCCGTTCGCGTTCGGCGCCCAGCCGGTGAAGTTGCCGCTCGCGTTGAAGGCCGCCAGGTTGGACACGGTGCGGGTGTTGCCGGCGTGGTCGGAGATCTCGGTGAACTTGCCGCCGACGTACGTGATCCCGCCGATCTGGAGGATCGCGTTCACGCGGCCGTTCGTCTGCCAGGTCGTCTGGGGCTGCGTCGCGATGGTCGCCTGCGCCGCCGGAACGATCGCGAGCAGCCCGAGGAGCGCGCAGAGCGCCGCGACCCGCCTTCGTCTACCACATCCTGCCATTTACCCATACCTCCCCCTCGAGCGTACGAGCGGCCCGGACCCGCCACAACCCACCTGCGCGCGACCTACCCGGGTGGGGGGCTCTGCCAGTCGTACGTGCCCGCCGGCGTCCAGGAGAGCTCGAGCTTGATCCCGTCGGGATCGAAGAAGAAGATCGCGTGGTAGCCCTCGCGGTACTCGGGGAAGTGCCGCGGGCCTTCGCTGATCGTGCCGCCGAGCGCGACGATCCGCTCGGCCGACGCGTACAGCAGCTCGCGCGTCGCAGCCTCCATGCACACGTGGTGCATGCCGACGCGGTAGCGGTCGACCGGGAGCGTCGCCGCGCCGTCCGGCGCCTGGCGCAACCCGATCGTCGAGCCGGGGCCGTGGACGTAGTGGATCGTCTCGCCCCGCTCGCCCGGGATCTCGTGCAGGCCATGCCAGCCCAGCGGGCCGAACACGCCCCGGTAGAAGCGCAGCGCGCGGTCGATGTCGGACACCACCAGGTCGACGTGGTGGACGCCGGTCGACCTCACCCGCGCCTCCGGCTCAGGCCAGGCCTTCGCGCGCCTCGCGCACCAGGGTGACCGCCTCGGGGAAGATCAGCCGGATGGCGTCGCGCACCTGTGTCGCCTGCTCGTCTGCACCGCCGGCGAGGTCGAGCCGGCCGATGGCCGCGACCGTGATCCCGACGGCGAGGTTGATCGCCTGGTCTGCGAACGCGACCCGCTGGCCCTGCTGGGCCTGCTCCATGAACTGGGCCATCGCCCGCTGGAGCTCCTCGGGGTCGCCCCCGCCGAACATGTTGAACGGAAACTCACTCATGGGTCGAGCATAGCGAAGCGCCGGCGTCAGCCGTACACGCGCTCGGTCAGCGTCGCCGGGTCGGGCATCGGGCTGGCCTCGGCCTCGGCCACCCCGGCGTCGATCCAGGCGCCGACCTCGTGCTCGAGCGCCGCCAGCTCGGCCTCGCCGACCTTCTCGACCTCGTCCAGCCAGCTCCGGAACCGCTCGAGCGGATCCTTGGCGGCGAACTCGGCCAGGAGCTCGCGGGGGACGTAGCCGGCGTCGTCGTGGACGGCGTGGCCCTCCATGCGCAGTGTGACGAGCTCGAGCAGGGTCGGGCCGCCGCCCTCGCGGGCGCGCTCGATCGCGCGCTGGGCCTCGCGGAGCACGGTGAGCACGTCGGTGCCGTCGATGACGATGCCCTCGAAGCCGTATGCCGGGCCGCGGTCGGCCAGGTTCTGGCACGCGAACGAGAGCCGGTTCGGCGTCGAGTAGGAGTACTGGTTGTTGTCGATCACGAACACGATCGGGAGCCGGCGCACCCCGGCCAGGTTCATGGCCTCGTGCATGTCGCCGCGGGCGGCGGCGCCGTCGCCGCACCAGCCCACCGCGACCCGTGGCTCGCGTCGCAGCTGGAACGCGAGCGCGATGCCCGTGATCGTCGGGATCATCGCCGGCAGGTGGCTGACGCCGGCGAGCAGGCCGCGGCCGGCGCCGAAGTCGTTCGAGCGCAGGTTGGAGTCGCGCCCGCCGGTGGCGCCGCCGGCCCGGCCCATGAACTGGCAGAAGATCGCCGCGGGCTGGATCCCGCGCACGACGTGGACGCCGAGGTTCCGGTGCAGCGGCGAGGCGATGTCGTCGGCACCCATCGCGGTGGCGACGCCGACGGACGCCGCCTCGTTGCCCCGGCCGGTGTAGTAGCTGCCGGGCAGCTTCCCGGCCTTGAACAGCAGGTTGCCGCGCTCCTCGATCCGGCGCGTGGCCAGCATGTCGCGGTAGATGCCGATCAGGTCGGGCCGGTCGAGGCCGAGCTCACGTGCCTCCGCCTGCGAGATCAACGGGCTGGCCTGGCGGACGGTCGACATCGACGGGCAGGATAGTGCGTTCACCCGGTCATGGGCCGGGTGTCCGCGTGCCGGCGCAGCCGGCCCAGGCGCGAGTCCCACTCGCCGCCGACCCGGTCGAGCCAGGCACCGGCGTCGGTCAGCGGACCGGGGGTGAGCCGGTAGCGCGTCTCGCGGCCCTGCCGCGTCGACTCGACGAGGCCGGCGTCGGCCAGCGCCGCCAGGTGCTTGGCCACGGCCTGGCGGCTGATCGGGAGCTCGCGGGCGAGCTCGGTGACGCTGGCCTCCTGACCGCCCGAGAGGACGCCGATCACGTGCCGGCGGGTCGGGTCGGCGAGCGCAGCGAACGTCGCCCCGACCGGGTCCGGGCTCATCGCGCGAGCATCAGCGGCAGGTCGCCGCAGGCGCCCAGGCGCACGTCCCAGATCCAGGTGCTGACGGCGGTGCAGCCGGCGACGCTCGTCGGGGCGAGCGCCTCGAAGCCGGTCTCGACCACCGTCACGCGCGTGCCTTCGGTGTCGTCGTCGAGGCCGATCTCGACGGTCGTCTCGATGTGGTCGGGCCCGGGCTCCTCCGGGTGCCAGCGGAACACGAGCCGCTCCTGCTCCTCGACCGTCTCGACGGTGCCGAGGCGGCGGCCGCCGCCGTCCCAGCCGAGCTCGATCAGGCCGCCTTCGACCAGGTCGATCTCGACGTCGTCGGCGAGCCACTCGCGCAGGTGGTCGGGCTCGGTGACGACGCGCCAGGCCTCGTCGCGCTCCAGGGGCAGGACGATCTCGCGGGTGACGGACTCGGACATGGACACCTCCTGACGATGTGCAACCTTAGGGTTGCGCGTTCGCGCTGATCGACCTAGCATGGGCAACCAGTAGGTTGCACTATATCCAAGGAGGCACCATGTCACCGCTGATTCCGATGGTGGTCGAGCAGACGGGCCGCGGCGAGCGCTCGTTCGACATCTACTCGCGGCTCCTGAACGACCGCATCATCTTCCTGGGCACGCCCGTGACGTCCGAGATCGCGAACCTCATCGTCGCCCAGGTCATCCACCTCGCATCCGACGATCCCGACAAGGACATCTCGCTCTACATCAACTCGCCCGGCGGCGACGTCTACGCCGGCCTCGCGATCTACGACGCCATGCAGTACGTGCGCCCCGACGTGCAGACGATCTGCTTCGGGATGGCGATGTCGATGGGCGCCGTGCTCCTGGCCGGCGGCGCCAAGGGCAAGCGGATGGCGCTGCCGAACGCGAAGGTGATGATCCACCAGGGGCACACGTCGGGGTTCGAGGGCCAGGCGACCGACATCGAGATCCGCGCCCGGGAGATCCTCACGCTGCAGCGGCGGATGGAGGAGATCATGGCCCGCGACACACAGAAGTCGGTCGACCAGATCCACACCGACACGCAGCGCGACTACTTCATGTCGGCCGAGGAGGCGCGCGACTACGGCCTGGTCGACACGGTGGTGAGCGGCATGGCGGGTGAGCGCATCCGCCGCGCCGGCCTGGGCTAGCCAACGATCGGGGACTGTCGCCGGAAACGGGGACAGTCCCCGGAGTGCCGTCAGTCGTCCAGCCTGCGCAGGATCAGGCAGGCGTTGTGCCCGCCGAGCCCCATCGAGTTCGAGAGGCCGATGCGCACGGGTGCCGTACGGGCGACGTTCGGGACGTAGTCGAGGTCGCACTCCGGGTCGGGCGTGCGCAGGTTGATCGTCGGCGGGATGACGCCGTGGTGGAGCGTGAGCGCCGTGGCCACCGCCTCGACCGCACCGGCCGCGCCGAACATGTGCCCGAACATCGACTTGTTGGACGAGACGGCCATGCGGTAGGCGTGGTCGCCGAAGACGGCCTTGATCGCCTGAGTCTCGGCAGTGTCGTTGTACGGCGTGGAGGTGCCGTGAGCGTTGATGTAGTCCACCTCGGACGGATCCATGCCCGCCCGCGCGAGCGCGTCGCGCATCATCTCGATCACGCCGATCGACTCGGGGTGGGGGGTGGCGACGTGGTAGGCGTCGTTCGATGCGCCGTAGCCGGCCAGCTCGCCGTAGATGCGCACGCCGCGGCGCCGCGCCCGGTCGAGCTCCTCCAGCACGAGCACGCCGGCACCCTCTGCCATCACGAACCCGGCCCGGGTGAGGTCGAACGGGCGCGAGGCCCCGGCCGGGTCGTCGCGGCCGTCGACCAGGGCGCGCATCGCGCAGAATCCGGCCAGGATGATCGGCAGCATGGCCGACTCGGTCGCGCCGGCGAGGATCACGTCGGCCTGCCCGCGCTCGATCGCCGCCGCTGCCTCGCCGATCGCGTGGGTGCCGGTCGCGCAGGCCGACTCGGTCGAGTAGTTCAGGCCGCGCGCGCCGAGCATCGTCGCGACGTGGCTCGTCGTCGTGTCGACGAGCGTGTTGGGCAGCCAGTGCGGCGAGACCCGCTCCCAGCCGCGCTCCTCGAGGATCGCCTGCTGGCGCAGCGTGTAGGCCAGGCCGCCCATCACGCTGCCGATGACCACGCCGACGCGGCTCGGCTCGTCCACCTCGAGCTCGGCGTCGCGGGCCGCCTCCATCGCCGCGGCCACGCCGAAGTGGACGTCGGTCGACGTGCGCCGCACCTCCTTCGCCGTCATGGCGGCGGCGGGGTCGAAGTCCTTCACCTCGGCGGCGATGTTCACGGGGAACGCGCTCGCGTCGAACGTCCGGATCACGTCCACGCCGCTTCGGCCCGAAACGAGGGCATCCCACATCGAGCCGGCGTCGTTCCCGACCGGGGTGACGGCGCCGACGCCGGTGATCGCCACTCGCCTCATTGGGCGAACAGACGACGCAGGGGCCTTCCGGGTTGCGGCCGGCGCGATCTGCGGCCGCTCTGGCGGCCGATAGCGCACAGCGCGATACACTGTGTGTGTGGCAAGCCATCCGCACAGCCAGCGCCACCGGCTCACGGCGCAGTCGCTCGAGCGCATGCGCGAGGGCATCCGCAAGCGCGCGGAGGCGCTCGGGCGCGACCACGAGCAGCGGTTCGCCGAGGTCGGCCGGATGGTCGCCGACAACCGCATCGACCGCGGCATGAGCCAGCAGGAGCTGGCCGTCCTGTGCGGCACGACGCAGTCCGCGATCGCTCGCCTCGAGCGCGGTGGCCGGCCGCCGAAGCTCGACACGCTGATGCGGATCGCCGACGCGCTCGACGCCGATCTCGCTGCTCGAGATGCGTCTGCGGCCGCGCGAAACCGAGTAGGATCCCGGGATGGCGGTCACCCTGCGCGACTTCATGAGCGGCGGGGACGTGCTCACCATCGAGCCGACGGTGACGCTGAGCGGAGGCCGCGCGGGCGATGCGCAAGCGGGAGGTCGGGGCCGCCGTGGTCTACGACGGCGGCACCCTGGTCGGCATCTTCACGGAGCGCGATCTGCTCCGCGCCATCGCCGACAGCCGCCACCCCGACCAGCACCGTGTGCAGGCCTACATGACACCAGACCCGGTCACGCTCCCGCCGGACCACCTCCCCAGTGAGGCGGCTCAGATCATGCACGAGCGCAAGTTCCGGCACATCCCGGTGGTCGAGGACGGCGAGCTCGTCGGCATCGTCAGCATCCGCGATCTCGTGACGGCCGGGATGCACATGCACTCGGCCGACGCACACGTCGGCTCGGACTTCCCCTGAGCGAGGCATAACCGTTCGGGTGACGCGCCCGCGCCGCCGGGCCGCCATCGTGAGTGCAGCGCTCCCCTCGGCCATAAGCCTCGGCTGCCGCCCTGCGGAGCGCTCGCCGACCCGAAGTGGTGTCGCCGGCCGGATCGAGTCGTTCCGTGGCGTTCTGGGACGACGCCGCGCAGCGGCGACCGCACTCGACGCGCGTTTGCGTCGCCGGCGACGCCGCTTCGGGTTCAGCGGGAGAGCGAGCCGACAATCCGGTACCGCCGGGCGTACGTATGCATGGACGATGACGGTCTCCCTCGCCACCGCGGCGCCGCGCGCCCTTGCCCCTCGGGGATGGTCTAGTCTGGCCGCCGTGGTTCCAGAGTCGACCACCGACGAAGATCTGCTGGAACGCGTCGCCCGCGACCGCGACCAGTCCGCGTTCGAGGTGCTCTACCAGCGCTACTCACGCGCGATCTACTCGCTCGTGCTGCGGATCCTGCGCGACCGCCACACCGGCGAGGACGTTGCCCAGGAGGCATTCGCCGCGGTGTGGCGGGCGGCGGCGGGCTATCACCGCGGCCGCGGCAGCGCCGCCGGTTGGATGTTCGCGATCGCCCGCAACGCCGCCATCGACGCCAGCCGCGCCCGCGTGCCGCTGGTCGTCGGCGAGCTGCCCGACCGTCCCGACACTGCGCCGCTCCCCGACGCGCAGGCGATCTCCGACATGGAGGCGTTCCGCGTGCACGTCGCCGTCGACTCGCTGCCGGATCGGGAGCGCGAGGTGATCGAGCTCGCGTACTTCAGCGGGCTCGCGCAGAGCGAGATCGCGGAGCAGCTGGAGCTGCCCCTGGGAACAGTCAAGACACGAACGCGCAGCGCCCTTCAGCGTATGGCGCCCATGCTGCGGGAGGAGGTGGGCCGGTGAGCGACGAAGCAGAGCTCCAGCGCGTCGAGCGCTTGCTCCGGCGCGCCCCCGCGCCCGAGGCCGTTCCGGCGGCCGCGGCGATGGCTGCCCGGAACGCGGCCCTCGGCGCGACCGCGCAGGTGATCCACGTGTCCCGCGCGCGGCGCTGGCCGGCGTGGTGGCGGGTGGCCTCCGGGGCCGCTGCGTTCGGCGCGGCCGCCGCGGCGGCGCTCGTGATCGCCTTCAGCACCGGCGGCAGCAGCTTTGCGACCCAGTTCTCGGTTGCCCTGCACGGGCCGAAGGGCGCGACCGCTGAGGTCGACTTCGGCCGCCCCAACGACGGCGTGCGGCAGATGCGCGTCACGACCCACGGGCTCCCGCCCGCGGGCGCCGGGTACTACTACGAGATGTGGTTCCGCACTCCCGCCGGCGAGAACGTCTCCGCCGTCACGTTCAACACCGCCGACGGCGATAGGTCGACGTTCAAGGCCGTGATCCCGGCCGGCATGACCTGGCACCGCTGCTGGGTCACGCGCGAGGCGGTCGACGGCGCGGAGACGCCGCAGATGATCCTCACGACCTGATCCGTGCCGCCGGCCCCCTGCGGCCTGTCAGGCGGGTTACCGCCTATTGCGAGGCGGTTGCATCAGGGAGCCACTCTGATTTATATCCCTGCCCATGGGGAGGATCGCAGGCGCGCTGACCGCGGCCCAGTGGCGGTCGCTGGCAGCCATGGCGGCGGTGGTCGGGGGTCTGCATGCGGTCGGGTTCTTCCTGCTCCTGGCCGTCGTGGCTCCGCACCACTACGACCTGGGCGGAAGCGGCGTCTTCAGTGTCGGCGTCGGCATCACGGCCTACACGCTCGGGATGCGGCACGCGTTCGACGCCGACCACATCGCGGCGATCGACAACACGACCCGCAAGCTCATGTCCGAGGGCAAGCGGCCGCTAAGCGTCGGATTCTTCTTCTCGCTCGGGCACTCGACCATCGTCTTCGCGCTGTCGTTCCTCTTCGCGATCGGCGTGCGGGCGCTGGCCGGCCCGGTCGAGCACGGCGGGTCGCATCTCCACGACATGACCGGGTGGATCGGGACGACCGTCTCCGGCGCCTTCCTGTACGTGCTCGCGATCCTGAACCTCACGATCCTCGTCGGGATCCTGCGCGTCTTCCGCGACATGCGCAGCGGCCGCTACGACGAGGCTGAGCTCGAGCACCGTCTGAACACGCGCGGGCTCATGAACCGCATCTACGGCCGGTTCACGAGAACGGTCACGAAGCCGTGGCAGATGTACCCCATTGGCGTCCTCTTCGGCCTTGGCTTCGACACGGCGAGCGAGGTCGCGCTGCTCTTTCTCGCGGCCGGCGCGGCGGGTGCCGGGCTGCCGTTCTACGCGATCCTGTGCCTGCCGATCCTGTTCGCGGCCGGGATGTCGCTGCTCGACACGCTGGACGGATCGTTCATGAACGTCGCGTACGGATGGGCGTTCGCAAACCCCGTGCGGAAGGTCTACTACAACCTCACGATCACGGGGCTGTCCGTGGTGGTCGCGCTCGTGATCGGGACGATCGAGCTCGCCGGGATCTTCGCCCACCACCTGCACGCGACCGGGCCGTTCTGGGTGTGGGTGGAGGGCATCGACCTGAACACGCTCGGCTTCGTGATCGCCGGGATGTTCGTCGCCACCTGGGCCGTGTCGCTGGCGATCTGGCGTCTGGCCAGGATCGAGGAGCGGTGGGGCGCCGACGTGCGGCCGCCCTCCTCGCGAGGATCCCTGCGATGACCGACGCGCCGAGAGTCGAGCGGGTGGCCTTCGCCGACCCGGACGAGGCGGCGGCGGCCCTGCGGGCGAAGGGGCTCCGGCTGACCACACCGCGGAGGCTGGTGCTGCAGGCCCTGTTCGCTGCGGACGGGCCGGTCTCGGCCGAGCTGGTCGCGGAGCGGTCGGGCGTCGACATCACCTCGGTCTACCGCAACCTGGAGGCGCTCGAGTCGCACGGCGTCGTCCAGCACGTGCACCTCGGCCACGGCCCGGGCCTGCACAGCCTGGTCGGCGCCGGCGAGCGGGAGTACCTCCACTGCGACCGCTGCGGTGCCGTGACCGCCGTCGCCCCGGACGAGTTCGACCCCGTGCGCGAGCTGATTCGCGACCGATTCGGGTTCGAGGTGCGGTTCACGCACTTCGCGATGGGCGGGCTCTGCGAGCGCTGCCAGGCACCGTAGAGCCCACAGGTCGACGCCGGTCCCGGGGCTATACTTGCTGCCCTCGCGGGGCTATAGCTCAGTTGGGAGAGCGCCTGGATCGCACCCAGGAGGTCAGGGGTTCGAATCCCCTTAGCTCCATGCCCTCGTGGGGCGGGCCTGAATGGCCCGGCGCACGAGGGCCTTGGGTTTCGTGGACTTTCAGCGCCCCTGACCTCCTGGGTGCGATCCGGGAGGTCCGCGCAGCGGCCCCGACGTCGACTCGATCTGGCCTCCAGCCTGGCCCGGCACCTGGCCGGCAGGCGGGCATTATTTTCGCGCGTAGACTGCTTTCCCACACTCCGTGGCTGCTGTTGGTCGACGTTCTCACCGGCAGCCGTGCCGGCGACAGAGCCGAATGAGGAGCACAGTTGAGGACGACAGTGAAGCGCGGCGGCGTCGTACTCGGGTCGATCGGCGCTGCGGTGCTCGTGTACCAGCTGTCACTACGCCGCCCGATTCTGAACTGGGGTGCCACCGACGCCGAAGCACGCGCGAGGCTCCCAGGCGACGAACTGCTCGAGAACGCCGATGGGGTCGCCACCCGGGCCATCACGATCGACGCGCCCGCATCGGCGGTCTGGCCATGGATCGCGCAGATGGGCCCGGCGCCGCGCGGCGGCGCCTACACCTACGACTGGATCGAGAACTTGCTCAGACTCGATATGCACAGCGTCGACCGCGTGCTTCCTGAGTACCAGCACCCCAAAGTCGGAGACACTCTCGGTTACGGGAAGAACCGCATGCGCACTGAGCGCGTCGAGCCCCACCGGGTGCTCGCGACGCGCTCCCAAGACGGCAACTGGGTATGGAGCTTCATTCTCAGAGAGCACGATGGAAACACACGACTGATCAGCCGAAACCGGTTCCGGCTCCCGTCACTAACCGCGAGGATCGGCATGCTTCCAATGGAGCCCGGATCACTCCTCATGGAACGAAAGATGCTCCACGGGATCAAGCGGCGAGCTGAGAAACTCGCCGCCGAGCAGGGCGCGCACGACGCAAACCGACATGGCTCAACACCATCCGCGAGCGAGACCGGGTAGGAGCCGAAAGGCGATCGGGAGCAGCTTGTGTTTCGCCGTTGCGATCACTCACCGCTGCCGCAGGCACGACGACTACCACGCCGGGCGACTACCGAGCTGATCCGCCGCCCGTACAAGATCCGCGTCCCGCCTGACGTCGCGCGGCTTGCTCGCTTCGCGTCTTCACGGCTCGCAGGATGTTGCTCGAGTTGACGAAGTCGCCGACCTGGTAGGGGACGCCGAGAGCCAGCCATGACCAGCGCGGCGCATACCGCGCTCGCGCCCGTATCACGAACCGCGTCTTGTCAACGCCAACTGCCTGGAGTACGAACGCCCAGGTGAAGTCGATTGCTCGCATCGGTGGCAGGAGGTGCCGGGTTGAGTGCAAGACAAGCGCCCGTTCAGGCTCGAGCGTTTCTACCGTGAAATAGACGGACCAATCGAGGCTGTCCGGCACCAGGTCACCGACGCGAAGTGACTGGAGGTCGTCGCGAATCTCGTCGCTGCTGCGGTTACGAATGCCCCACTGCACGCGATCGAGCCAATACGGCGTGTACCAGCCGGCGCGGTAGGCGGGGAACCCCATCTGCACGATCCACGGCCAGACTTGCGCGGGCGGAACATTGATCGTAATCGCGCGAGTCGACTCCCATTGTGGTTGCGAGACAACGTCGTCACCCGGCAGGGCACCGTTCACCTCGACACTGGTTGCTCCAGACCGGCGTCCGACACGGCTCAGGGACAGGAACACGACCACGAATCCGCCCACCATCGCGGCCAAGCGTGTCTTGGAAGCCATGGTCTTCTCCTCTCTCACCTTGGGCTAGCGTCTGCGGGAGGCACGGGGTTCGGCGTCTTGTCGTAGGGTCTCACCGCCGTGCCGTGATGTGTCGTGTGGGCGATGATCGACCCGATCGGGCGAGCACCGGAAAACGGGCGCTACGGCTGCGAGGTGCGCGCGCAGCGTGCGTCGCGACGTCCGCTACGCGGCCTACGCGGCGCTCATCACCCGGGTACCAGCAGGGCGCGCTCCGCGGTCTCGCGCAGGATCCGGGTGACGTCTTCGGGCTCGAGGGTCCGGCCCGAGGCAAGCAGATCGTAGGCGTCGAAGCTGGCAAGGAGCCAGATGGTGTGGGCCGCATCCTCGGGGGTGACGTCGGGGCGCAGGTGCCCTTGCTCGTGCAGCCGGTCGGCGAGCCAGCCCATGCTGTCGAAGCGCTTTCGCTCCCCGCTTGCGATCGCACGGCCCGCCCCTTCGGGGTCGAGCTTGCCGGTCGCGTAGAGGACGCGAAGCACCTCGTGGTGCGCGGCGTACATGTGGACACCGCCCTCGAGTCCGCCGCGCAGTGTCTCGCGCGCGTCGGGGTGGCGGGTGGCCTCGACGATGCGGTCGTAGCCCGCGCCCTGGATGAGGCGGTCGGTGAGCGCGTCGAAGAGACCGCTGCGTGATCCGAAGATCAGGTAGATCGTCGAGCGGGAGACGCGGGCACGACGCGCGATCTGGTCGACGCTCACCGGTTCGGCGGGCGCCTCGCGGAGCCGCTCGTAGAGCGTGTCGAGGATATGCCGGCGGGTCTCCGCCGCGGCGTCCGCGCGCACGTTCTGGTGGTAACGGCGCTTGCTCATCGAGAGATCCTAGCATTCACTTGACAGATCGTCCGATGTAAGACATACTGCCCGATGAAATACAGTATGTCCGATGAAATGGAGCAGGAGATGACGAAGTCAAGCGAAGTTCCGGTCGTGGTGGTCGGAGCGGGCCCGGCCGGCCTGGCCGCCGCCATCGGCGTCGCCCGCCAAGGGATCGAGTGCCTGGTCGTCGAGCGCCGCAGCGAGCCGTCGACCCACCCGCGGGCGACGGTCGTCAGCACGCGCTCGATGGAGCTGCTGCGTGCGATGGGGATGGAGGATCGCGTCGTCGCTGGCGGCATTGATGTCGAGTGGCTCATGTGGGTCTGCGACACGCTGTCACGCGTTGGTGAAGGCATGGGTGTCGAGGTCGGCCTCCCAACCAGGGCCCAGGCCGCGCTGATCAGCCCCACCGCGCCGCTCTGCGCCCCGCAGCCACACCTCGAGGGCGTTCTGCGCGAGCACCTGCGCTCGCTCGCATCGGCCCGCATCGAGACGGCGACGGCCGTGGTCGGCCTCGAGGACGAGCGAGATGGCGTCCGCGTCAGGATCCGCGACGCGGCCGGTCGCGAACGGCTCGTCAGCGCGGGATACGTCGTCGGAGCCGACGGCGCGAACAGCGCGGTGCGGGTACTCAGCGGGATATCGATGCAAGGCTCGGGCGACGTCTTATCGGGCTTCACCACCCTCATCCAGGCGCCGCTCTGGGCCGCGCTGGGGGAGCACCGCTACGGCCTCTACGCAACCAACCATGGGGGCGAGGAGAGCCTGTTCCTGCCCGCCGGCCGGAACGACCGCTGGATCTTCAGCTACCGGCTCGATCCACGCACCGGCGGGGCCGGTGTGCTCGCGCCGCGCGAGCTGGTGAGCAGGATTCGGTGCGCGGCGGGCATCGACGACCTGCCGGTGCGGATCGAGCGCAGCGGCTCGTTCTCCTCCTACGCGGAGATCGCCGACCGCTTTCGCAGCCATCGAACCTTCCTGGTCGGTGACGCCGCTCACCGCGTGACGCCCAGGGGCGGCACCGGCATGAACGCGGCGTTCCAGGGCGGCCACGAGCTCGGCTGGAGGCTCGGCTGGGTGCTCCGTGGCTGGGCGGACGCCGGCCTACTCGAGGGCTACGAGCGCGAACGGCGGCCGTTGGCGGAACACAACGTCGCACGTTCCGCCGATCCCGACGGAGCCCGCCGCCCGCCCGGCGAGGAGCTTCGCGTCGACCTGGCCGGGCGGATCGGCCACCATTGGATCACCGTCGCCGGTCGCCGCCGTTCGACGCTCGACCTGCTCGGCCCTGGGCTCACACTCGTGACGGGCCCGAACGCCGGTGCCTGGAGGCGGCAGCGAGGGTGCTCGACGCCGCCCCGCCGCTGACCCTCGAACCGTCGACGAGATCACGGCACGAGCGCTGGGTATCCGCTCCGCGGGCGCGCTTCTCGTTCGGCCCGACGGGTTTCCTGCCGAGTCGTGGTCGGGCGACGCCGGCGCCGGATCGGCGCTGCAGCGGGCGATCGCCGACCTCACCTGCCGGGACCCGGGTGGGCGGCGCGAGGCGGACGCGGCGTGACCGGCACCTGCGATGAGTTCTGACGCCTCCACGGGTCAAGAGGAGGTACACGAGGAGGAGGCATCATGCGCCGGCTCATTCTTCAGACGGGCATCTCGATCGACGGATACGTGGCCGCACTCGACAGATCACACCCGTGGGACGACGGGGGTGGGAGCGAGGCGGTCAAGCGCTGGATACTCGACTCCGTGTCGGCCGCGGGAGCGCATCTGATGGGCCGGGTCACCTACGAGGAGATGGCCACGGCCTGGCCGACATCGACGAGCGAGTTCGCGCGGCCGATGAACGAGATCCCGAAGGTCGTCTTCTCGAAGACCCTGCAACGGGCCGACTGGGCGGAGACGCGCGTCGCCAGCGGCGACCTCGCCGAGGAGATCGGGCGTCTCAAGCGCGAGCCCGGGAACGATCTGATCGCCTACGGCGGCGCCGCCCTGGACCAGGCCCTTTCACGGCTCGGGCTGGTCGACGAGTACCGGCTGATGGTCCAGCCCGCAGCGCTCGGCGCGGGGCTGCCGCTGTTCAAGGATCTCCCTGCGCCGCTGCAGCTCGATCTCGTCGAGGCGACCACCTACCCGACAGGCCTGGCCATCCACATCTACAGGCCGCGCTGAGACACCGCGATGACCTGGCTCTCCGTCAACCCGCGGCTGCGGCGGGTGGATCGGGCGGCAGGCCGAACCGCTCGAACAGCTCTGCGCCCGAGACCCAGCCGCCTGCGTTCTCCGGGCTGAGGATATCGGCGGTCAGGAAGGCGTCGACCGCGGCGATCCTGTCCCCGTCCAGCGTGAGGACGTCGATCGCCGCTGGGACGAACGCGCCGCGGTCGTGGTCGTAGACGTACCCGGCGACGGCAAGCTGGCCGTTGGCCCGGGCCGCACGGTGCTTCCACCGGTCGGTGAGCGGGTACCTGACCAGGAAGTCCGTCACCGCCTCCAGGCCGCGGAACCAGGTCGGGACAGGTGCCATGGACCACGTCACATCCTCGGTGAGCATGCCGACCAACGTTTGGATGTCGCCGCGCTCGGTCGCGTCCGCGTACCGGTGGACGAGGTCCTGCGTGTGCCGATCGCCCAGCATGCGCAGGGTTGTCTGCTGGCTCCTGGCAGGCAGCCGCGTGTCCACGGCGACGCGCGCACGCTGCAGGGCGCTCGTCACCGACGCCTGCGACGTATCGAGGTGACCGGCGATCTCGGCGGCGGAGAGGCCGGCGACCTCACGGAGAAGGAGGACGGCGCGCTGCCGGGGCGGCAGGTGCTGCAACGCGGCGACGAACGCGAGCTCGACGCTCTCGCGCTGCTCGTATCGGGCTTCCGGTGAAGCCGCGGTGCTCGGCGGCAGCCACCGGTCCGGGAACGGCTCCAGCCAGGTCAGCTCTGTGAGCGGCGTCTCGAGCTCGGCCTCCGGCCCGGCGGGCGTTCCTATATCCACCGCGAACTCCCGGCGCGACCGATGCCGGGCGATGTCGAGCGCGGTGTTGGTGGCGATGGAGTAGAGCCAGGAGCGGACGGACCCGCGCCCCTCGAAGCGGTCGATGCCTTTCCAGGCGCGCACCAGCGCTTCCTGCAGGGCGTCCTCCGCGTCGTGCACGGACCCGAGCATCCGGTAGCAGTGGGCCCGGAGCTCGGACTGGTGCGCGGCGGCAAGCTCGCCGAATTCCTCCTCCTGCATCAGTCGCTGAACGTCGGGTCAGCTCCGTGCGTGCGCGGAGCGCGGCCCTTGGGCTCCTCCCAGTTCTCCTGCCGCCCGAGCGCCGTCAGGTCGAGCAGCGAGTAGCTGCTGCCGAGGATGTCCGTGCCCCGCGCCCACGTCGAGTACGTGTGGAAGATCTCGTCGTCCTCACGCAGGAAGCAGGTGACGCCGGGGACCTCGGTCGAATCGCGGTCTCCCAGCATCTCGGGCTCGTCGCGATAGTTGTAGATGAGCTGTTGCCGCTTGGCGTCCACGGTGGCCTGGAAGTCGTAGTTGAAGTCGCTGCCGTGCGAGGAGTACCACGGAACCGTCCAGCGCTTCTCGGTCCGGGCCTTCTCAAGCCTCGCGAACGGCGCGCGCGAGACCAGGACGAACCTCGTGTCCCGCGATTGCAGGTGCGCCAGGAGCCCGTCGGAGATCTCGTCGATCGACGCGGTGCAGCCCGGGCAGACCGCCTCCCAGTCGGGGCCGTACATGACGTGCTGGACGATGAGCTGGCGGCTGTCTCCGAACAGGCCTGCCAGGGTCACCTCTCCGTCGGGCCCTTCGAACAGGTACTCCTTCTCGATCCGGACCATCGGCAGCCGTCGCCGTTCGGCATTGAGCGCGTCACGCTCGCGGGTCGCGTGCTTCTCCAGGGCCAGGAGCCGCTTCCTCGCTTCCAGCCACGTCTCGCGATTCACGACGTTGGGGAACGCCATTCCAACCTCCTCTGTGCGTGGATGTCTCATACACCAGACCGCGCTTCGTGGCCGGACTAATCGGTCGGCGCTACGATCGCAGCATGGCCTACGACGAGGCGCTCGCCGCCCGCATCCGCGACTGCATCGGGACGGCGCCCGATCTGACCGAGAAGAAGATGTTCGGCGGTCTCGCGTTCCTGATCGGCGGCAACATGGCGGCCGCCGCCAGCGGCCAGGGCGGGATCCTGGTGCGTGTCGATCCGGACGCGTCGGACGATCTGGTGGCGGCGACGGACGCCCATCCGATGGAGATGCGTGGCAAGCAGATGGCCGGCTGGTTGCGGGTCGCGCCGGAGCACGTGGCGACCCGGGACGCGCTGGCCGAGTGGGTGCAGCGCGGCGTCACCTACGCCGGCTCGCTCCCGCCCAAGTCCTCCTGAGCGGGGCAGACGCCCGGCACACCGGCATCACAGCTGAAGACGCTCCGGGGGAGGCCCCCGCGCAGGCGGGCCTCCCCCGGATTCACGCTTGCGACGGTACGGCTAGAGGGTCGCGCACTCCCCCCGCTTGTGGCCGCCGACGACGTTCGGCGCGCCCTGCGAGTCGCCGACCTGGGCCTGTGGCACGTTGTTGAAGCACCCCAGGTTGCCGCCGATCACGTTCGTGACGATCTCCATCGCGTCGGGATCGCCGAACCGGCCGCCCACCATCAGGGCGTTGCCGCCCACGTGGACGCGGATCAGGCCGAACCAGCACGTGTGCAGCCGCCGGGCGGTGAAGTTGCCCCCGATCGCGCCGTCCTGGTACGTCGTGTAATACGGGATCTGTCCCAGGATCGGCGTGATGGAGCAGTCCATGCTGCCCCCGCCGCCGAGGAAGTTGACGTTTCCGCGCGTGGTGGTGCCGTGGACGACGGTCGCCCATGCACCGACCTCGGTGAGGTTGCCGCGGATGTGGTTGTCCGAGTTCGCCGCGCAGCCGAAGTCCGTCGAGCAGCCGAGCAGCGCGACCGCGTGCGCCTTGACCCACACGTCGCCCTTCACGTTCAGCGTCGCCGCCGTGACGGCGTTGAAGAACGCCGCCCGCTTGACCACGAGGTCGTGGCGGACGGTGACGGTGCCGGAGCTCGCGAGCGTGCACGAGCCGGCGATTGTCAGCGAGCGATAGGTGCCCGCGGCGACCGTGCCGCCGTGGCACGTGACGCTGCCGTGGTGGGTGGACGACGCCGAGGCCGAGCCCGTGGCTGCCAAGAGCCCCGTGGCGACGGCCAGCACGAAGCCCGCCTTTCGAAGACGATTCATTGCTACCTCCCTGCCAGGATCTGGAACGCCGCCCACGTCCCGGGCGGCCGTTCGGAGACCATACTCCACCCCCGCATGTGACGTCTGTGACGGGATTCAGGGCCGTTGCCTTTACTTCGGCTTCCCGATCACACAAAATCCGTTGCCTACGCAAGCTACGATCCCGGAAGGACGTGGCAGTGACGCGCTCGCAAGCGGAGGGAGTCGCATGGTGATGCTTCTGTCGGAGTCCGGCCGCTGGCTGACGGGCATCGTGCTGGGCGTCGTCGTGATCGCCGTCGCGGCCGTGATCGTGATCACGATCGTGCTGCTGGCGAACCGGATCGCCCGCCAGGCGAAGACCGCCGAGGGGGCGGTGGAGGTCGTCCGCACGCAGACGGCCGAGCTCGGCGGCGTCGCCCGGATCAACGACTCGGGGGTGCGCATCCTGCACGCCGCCCGGGCGCTACGAAAGGTGGCGGTCGGCAAATGACGGTGCTCGCGGTCTCGGCGCACACCTACTGGGTGATCGCCCTCGTCATCGGCCTCGCGGCGGCGCTCGTCGTGGCGGGCCTGCTCGCCATCCTCATCAGGGCGGTCACGAGCATCGAGCGGTCGGTCGACGGCCTGCTCGCAGTGGCCACCCAGGTGGCCGGCAACACGGCGAACATCCCCCAGCTCGAGGCCACCGCGCCCGTGCTGGGCCTGATCGTGCAGGAGGCCGTCGTCCAGGACGGCTACATGAACGCCCTGACCGACGGGTTCGGCGAGTCATGACGGCCCTCGTCGTCCTCACCGTCGCATTGATCGTCGTCGTCGTTGCCGTCCTTGCCTATGCGCTCATCGTCGTCTCGGCCGGCCTGGCCCGGATCTCCGCGGGGCTCGCGACGCTCGCAGGCGCGCTCGAAGGCGTCGAGAAGGAGCACCTGCGTCCGCTCGAGCCGGCCGTCAAGGCGATCAACGCCCAGTTCGACATCATCCTGAGCGCGCTCCCCGGGATCGCCCGCAAGGCGGCGGTCGTGGCCGAGAGGAGGCCGCGATGACACTTCTCTGGATCGGCGACGCGCTTCTGATCGTCGTCCTCCTGCCGATCGTGATCTACCTGCTGAACGCGACGCTTCGGGCGGCGCAGAGCATCGTCCCCAGCGTCCGCTCAATCGCCGCGACGGCGGCGGCCGGATCGAAGGACCTCGACGCCGCCGCGCTGCTTCTGACCACCCAGGACCAGGTGTCCCGTACGGTCGCGGGCGTCGCCGACTACGGCGGTTCCCTGGACGCGATCCTCGACGACGCGGAGTAGGAGCGCAATGCCCGTCTATGCCATCCCCGCAGCCGGCTACGTGCTGATCCTGGCCGTGCTCCTGATCGTGCTGGCGCTCGTCTACTACCTCGTCTCGACCATCCTCGCGCTGCGGAAGATCACCTCCGGCCTGGACGAGGTGATCGGGAGCGTGACCGAGATCGTCGAGAAGAGCGCACCGGTGAACGACGTCGTGAACGCGATCAACACGGATCTCGACGCGGGCGTCGACATGCTCGAGGCGCTGCTCGTGAAGAAGGCCGGCATGGTCGATGCCGTCGGCCTCGTCGACGGCCTCTACCCCGGCGCCGCGGCGGCCGGGTTCCGCAACTTTCCCGACAGCACGAAGGTCGAGGCGCCGCGGATCTCGGAGGTCTACACGAGGGGCACGCTCACGCTCGCACGCCTCGGCCGCGAGGCGCCGGTGGCCATGGCGAACCCCGCAGGGCCGGCGATCCGAAACGCGGTCGCCGCGAGCCACTCGGCGTGGGTGCTCTACGACGACGTCCGCCACACGGGCCCCGAGCGCCTGCCCCGATCGCCCGCGATCGGCGCGGACGCGCCGGTGCAGTACGAGCAGCGCGAGGACATCGGCAAGCCCCGCAAGCGCATGCCCGCGCCGAACCCCTGAAAGGAGCCCGGATCTTGCAGACGCCAGCGGCATTCGAGTACGAGCGCGCCACGAGCCTGGACGGCGCCATCGCGTCGCTCCAGCGGCTCGGCCCGGAAGCCCGCGTCATCGCAGGCGGCCACAGCCTCCTGCCGATGATGAAGCTGCGGCTGGCGAACCCCGAGCACCTGATCGACATCAACGACCTGGACGAGCTCGCCTACATCCGCCGGGAGGGCGACGAGATCAGGGTCGGCGCGCTCACCCGCCACGTCGACCTGCTCAAGTCCGATCTCCTGGCCGAGCATCTGCCGCTCTTCCGCGACGCCGAGGAGGTGATCGCCGACCCGGTCGTGCGCAACCGCGGCACGATCGGCGGATCGCTGTGCCAGGCCGACGCGGCCGAGGATCTCTCCGCCGTCTGCACCGCCGCCAAGGCGGAGGTGGTGATCCACGGCGGCGACGGCGAGCGTGTCGTCGACATGGAGGGCTTCCACGTCGGGCCGTACACGACCGCGGTCGGCGCCGGCGAGATCCTGACCGAGATCCGCCTGCCGGTGCGCCCCGGCGCCGGCAGCGCCCACGAGAAGGTCGAGCGCCGCGCCGGCGACTGGGCCATCGCCGCGGCGTCGGCCGCCGTGTGGATGCAGGGCGGTGCGATCTCCGAGGTCGGCATCGCCCTCTCCGCCGTCGGCCTCACGACGATCCACCTCACGCGCGCCGAGGAGCTCCTGCGCGGCCAGACGCCGTCGGACGACCTGTTCGGAAAGGCCGGCGAGATCGCGTCCGAGGACTGCTCGCCCACGGCCGACGGCCGCGGGCCGGTCGACTACAAGCGCCATCTCGCGGGCGTGCTCACAAGGCGGGCGCTCGGCCGGGCGGTCGCGCGTGCGATGAAGCAGGAGGCCTGAATGGACGTCACCATGACCGTCAACGGCACGCGCGTCTCCCACGACGTCGAGCCGCGCATGCTGCTCGTCCATTTCATCCGCGAGACCCTCGGCCTCACGGGCACCCACTGGGGCTGCGACACGTCCAACTGCGGCGCCTGCGTCGTGCAGGTCGACGGCAGTCCGGTGAAGTCATGCACCACCCTGGCGGTGATGTGCGCCGGGCACGAGGTGCGCACCGTCGAGTCGCTCGAGGTCGACGGCGAGCTCGACCCGATCCAGATGGGCTTCCACGAGCTCCACGCGCTCCAGTGCGGGTTCTGCACCCCAGGGATGCTGATGACGACGCGCGCCCTGCTGGACGAGAATCCCGACCCGACCGACCATGAGATCCGCGTCGCGATCTCGGGCGCGATCTGCCGCTGCACCGGCTACAAGAACATCGTCAGCGCCGTGCGCTGGGCCGCTGACCACGAAGCCGCCGCGAGGCAGGAGGCATAGCCATGGCGACCGTCGAGAACCTTCCCAGCAAGACGCAGGAGCGCCCGATCGGGTTCGGCCGGCTGAAGCGCAAGGAGGACGCGCGCTTCATCCGCGGGCAGGGCACCTACCTGGACGACATCAAGCTCCCCGGGATGGTGTACGGCGCCTTGCTGCGCAGCCCGTACGCCCACGCCCGGATCGTCTCGATCGACACGTCCCGCGCGCTCGCCCATCCCAACGTGGCGGCCGTGGTGACCGCCAAGGACCTGGAGACGCTCGGCCTGGCCTGGATGCCGACGATCTCCTACGACACGCAGGCCGTCCTCGCGGGCGACAAGGTGCGCTTCCAGGGCCAGGAGGTCGCGTTCGTCGTCGCCACCGACGAGTACTCGGCCAACGACGCGCTCGCGCTGATCGACGTCGAGTACGAGCCGCTGCCGGCGGTGGTGAACGCGCGCAAGGCGCTCGACCCGGACGCGCCGGTCATCCGCGACGACAAGGAGGGCCAGCGCGACAACCTCGCGAGCCCCACCTGGGAGGCCGGCGACGAGGAGGCGACGAACCGCGCCTTTGCCGAGGCGGACACGATCGTGGAGCGCGACATCATCTACCCGCGCTGCCACCCGGCGCCGCTCGAGACCTGCGGCATGATCGCGGACTTCAACCCGAAGACCGGCCAGCTCGACATCTACAACGGCAACCAGGCCCCGCACGCCCACCGCACGGTGTACGCGCACGTCGCCGGCCTGGCCGAGCACATGATCCGGATCCGCTGCCAGGACATCGGCGGCGGCTTCGGCAACAAGGTGCCCGTCTACCCCGGCTACGTGTGCGCGATCGCGGGCTCGATCGTCGCCGGCGTGCCGGTGAAGTGGGTCGAGAACCGCACCGAGAACCTCGTATCGACCGGCTTCGCCCGCGACTACGTCATGCACGCCGAGATCTGCTCGAAGGACGGCAAGATCACCGGCCTTCGGGTCGACGTGATCGCCGACCATGGCGCGTTCGACTCGACCGCCCAGCCGACCAAGTTCCCGGCCGGCTTCTTCCACATCTGCTGCGGCTCCTACGCGCTCGAGGCGGCGCACGTGAAGGTGAAGGCGATCTACTCGAACAAGGCGCCCGGCGGCGTCGCCTACCGGTGCTCGTTCCGGATCACCGAGGCCGTCTACCTGGTCGAGCGGATGGTCGATGCGCTCGCGCTCGAGATGAAGGTCGATCCGATCGACCTGCGCATGCGCAGCTTCATCGCCCCGGAGCAGTTCCCGTACGAGACGACGACCGGCTGGACGTACGACTCGGGCAACTATGCGAACACGATGCGGGTCGCGATGGACATGGCCGGCTACGAGGACCTGCGCCGCGAGCAGGCCGAGAAGCGCGCCCGAGGCGAGCTGATGGGGATCGGCGTCTCGTTCTTCACCGAGGGCGTCGGCGCCGGCCCGCGCAAGCACATGGACATCCTCGGCCTGGCGATGAACGACGGCGCCGACCTGCGCGTGCACCCGTCGGGCAAGGCCGTCGTCTCGATCAGCGCCCAGACCCAGGGCCAGGGCCACGAGACGACGTTCGCCCAGATCGTGGCCGAGGAGCTCGGCATCCCGCCCGAGGACGTCGAGGTGCGCCACGGCGACACCGACCGCTCGCCGTACGGCCTCGGCACCTACGGCAGCCGCTCGACGCCGGTGTCGGGCGCCGCGGTGGCGGTCGTCTCGCGCAAGGTGCGCGACAAGGCCCGCCTGATCGCCGCGACGATGCTCGAGACGCGGCCGGAGGACATGGCCTGGGAGAAGGGCCGCTGGTACGTGAAGGGCGACCCCGAGAAGGGCGCGATGATCGAGGAGATCGCCCAGCGCGCCTACAGCGGCGAGGAGATGCCGGAGGGCATGGAGGGCGGCCTGGACGCCCAGGTGATCTACGACCCGCCCAACCTGACATATCCGTACGGCGCCTACATCGCCGTCGTCGACATCGATCCCGACACGGCCCAGGTCACGATCCGCCGGTTCATCGCCGTCGACGACTGCGGGGTGCGCATCAACCCGATGATCGTGGACGGCCAGATCCACGGCGGCCTCGCCGAGGGCGTCGGCATCGCGCTCATGGAGCTCCTGAGCTTCGACGAGGAGGGCAACTGCCTGAACTCGTCGTTCATGGACTACCTGATCCCGACGGCGCTCGAGTGCCCCGACTTCGAGCTCGGCGAGACCGTCACCCCGTGCCCGCACCACCCGCTCGGCGCGAAGGGCGTCGGCGAGTCGCCCAACGTCGGCTCGCCGCCGGCGATCGTGAACGCCGTGATCGACGCGCTGCACGAGTCGCACGGCGTCGATCACATCGACATGCCGTGCACGCCCGCGCGGGTGTGGGCGGCGATGCAGGGGAGGCCGGAGCCGCCGCAATGATCACGGCCGCCATGTCGCGACGGGCGGAGGAGCTCGCCGCCGAGGGGGTGCCCTTCGTGACGGCCACGGTCGTCCGTGCCCAGCGGCCGACGAGCGTCCAGGCCGGGAACGTCGCGCTCGTCCTCGCCGACGGCGTCATCGAGGGCTTCGTCGGCGGGGTCTGCACCGAGCACAGCATCCGCGCCTACTCGCTGCAGGCGATGGAGACGGGCGAGGCGCTGCTGCTCCGCATCCTGCCGTTCGCCGAGGAGCCGGGCGACCCTGCGCCGGACGACTTCACCGATGCCGACGGCTCGGTGACCGTCCAGAACCCGTGCCTTTCCGGCGGCGCGGTCGAGGTGTTCCTGGAGCCGGTGCTGCCGGCGCCGCGGCTGCTCGTCTGCGGCGACACGCCCATCGCGGCCGCGCTGCTGCGCCTCGGCGCGGAGCTCGGCTACGCCGTCGCGGACGGCGACGAGCTCGAGCCGCGCCCGGACGACCTCGCGCTCGTCGTCGCCGCGCACGGACGCGACGAGCTGCACACGCTGCGGCGCGCCCTGGAGTCGGGCGTCCCCTACGTCGGCCTGGTGGCCAGCCCGCGGCGCGGCACGGGCGTCATCGCCGAGCTGCGCGGCGACGGCGTGCCCGCGGAGCAGGTCGCGCGGATCGACGTCCCCGCCGGGCTCGACATCGGCGCGCGGACGCCGCCCGAGGTGGCGCTCTCGATCCTGGCGAAGATCGTCGCCGTCCGTCGTGAGGGACGCCCGGCCGCGGCTCCCGCGCCGGCGCCGGCTGCGACCTCCGCGTCCCCGCTCGCCGTCGACCCGATCTGCGGCATGACCGTGGCCGCCGTCGCGGGCACGCCCTCGGTGACGCGCGGCGGCGAGACCGTCTACTTCTGCTGCGAGGGCTGCAAGGCGAAGTTCGAGTCGCGGGGTGAGCATGCCGGCGTCGCCGACTGACCGACGCCGGACGCCGCCGCGATGAGCCCGGCCAGCGTGACCGGCGCCGCGGGTGACGAGGTGCGCGCGCTCGTCCCCGACATCGAGACGCTCGCCCAGCGGCTGGCGGCCGTCGACTACCTGGTGGACGAGGCGCTCGCGACGTCGATGTTCCTCGGCGTCCGCCTGCCCCAGCCGCTGCTCCTCGAGGGCGAGGCCGGCGTCGGCAAGACGGCCGCCGCGATCGCGCTCGCGGCCGTGCTCGACACGCCGCTCGTGCGGCTCCAGTGCTACGAGGGCATCGACGCCGCGGAGGCGCTCTACGAGTGGAACTACCCCCGCCAGCTGCTCAGCATCCGCCTCGCCGACGCCCGCGGCTCGGAGCTGCGCGAGGAGGACCTGTTCGGGCCCGACTACCTGATCCGGCGCCCGCTGCTGCGGGCCATCGAGCACCCGGGACCGCGGCCCGCCGTCCTGCTCGTCGACGAGATCGACCGCGCCGACGACGACTTCGAGGCGTTCCTGCTCGAGCTGCTCGCGGAGGCCGCCGTGACGATCCCCGAGATCGGCACGATCGTCGCCACGCACCCGCCGGTCATCGTCCTCACATCGAACCGCACCCGCGACCTCCACGACGCGGTCAAGCGCCGCTGCCTCTACCACTGGATCGAGTTCCCGGGGCCGGAGCGCGTGGTCGAGATCGTCCGCCGCCGGGTGAAGGACGCGCCGCAGACGCTGGCCGTGCAGGTCGCAAACGCCGTCTCGCGGATGCGCGCGAGCGACGTCCAGAAGCCGCCGGGCATCGCGGAGGCGATCGACTGGCTCTCGGCGCTCAACCTGCTCGGCGTCCAGCGCCTGGACGCAGCCGTGGCCGATCGCACGCTCGGCTCGGTGCTGAAGTATGGCGAGGACCAGGAGGTCGTGCGCGGCGAGGGGCTTGAGAGGCTCGTGGGCGGCGGTGACTGACGCCACGCGGCCGGAGCACGCATTCGGCGTCGAGACGATCGAGCTCGACCTGCCGCCGCTCGTCTCCGCGTTCTGCCGCCGCCTGCACGACGCCGGGATGCCGGTCACGCCCGCTCGCGCGGCCGACCTGGCCCGGGCGCTTGTGCTCGTCCGCCCGGTGGCCCGCCGGCGGCTCTACTGGACGGCCCGGGCGGTGCTCGTCTCCGACCCGGCCGACGCGCGCACGTTCGACGCCGTCTTCCGCGCCGTCTTCGGCGATCCACGCGGCGACGAGCGGTTCGAGCACGGCGAGCCCGACAACACGTCGGCTCCAGCCGATGACCGGCCCGCGACCGAGCGCACCCCCGGCGACGGCGGCGCCGAGCGGGACAACTCCGGGGCCTGGTCGGCCCTGGCGGCGGCGTCCGCCGGCGAGGACGATGGCGCCGAGGTCGAGGTACCCCTCGCCGTGGCGAGCGACGAGGAGCGCCTGGCCGAGAAGAGCTTCGATGCGCTCACACCCGGGGAGCTGGCCCAGCTCTACGAGCTGATGTCGCGCATCCGGCTGGCGACGCCGCGGCGGGCGACTCGCCGCCACGTCCGCGCCCGCCACGGCCGCCGCGTCGACATGCGCCGCACGCTGCGCCGCAGCCTGCGCACGGGCGGCGACCCGATCCGGCTCGCCCGCCGCCGCCGGCGCATCGCGCCCCGCCGGCTGGTGATGCTCTGCGACATCTCCGGCTCGATGGAGCCCTACACCCGCGCCTACCTGCAGTTCCTCGCCTGCGCCGCCGGGGCCGGCCCGAACGCCGAGGCGTTCGCGTTCGCGACCCGGCTCACCCGGCTCACGCGCGCGCTCGCGTCGCGCCGGCCGGAGCGGGCCATGCGCCGGGCGGCGGCCGCGGCGCCGGACTGGTCGAGCGGCACGCGCATCGGCGACGCGCTGAAGGAGTTCAACGACCGCCACGGCCGCCGCGGCATGGCCCGCGGCGCGGTGATCGTGATCCTCTCCGACGGCTGGGAGCGCGGTGACCCGGAGCTCGTCGGCCGGGAGATGGCACGGCTGGCCCGGCTCGCCCACCGGATCGTGTGGGTGAACCCGCGCATGAGCGCGAGCTCCTTCTCGGTCCGCGCCGGCGGCATGGTGGCGGCGCTTCCCCACTGCGACGCGCTCGTGAGCGGCCACAGCTTCGCGGCGCTCGCCGAGGTTGCGCGGGCGATCGCGGGCGAGCGGTCGCTGCCTGACCCGGCCGCCGACGAGGTGCCAGAGCCGTGGGCGAGCGCGACGCCGGTGGCCGGCAGCTCGGTGGCGATGCCGAGCGGCCACGGGCCGAGCAAGGGGAACACCACGCCGGGCTGGGTGACCGATGCCGGCTGACGGGGGAGCGGGCGGCACGAAGATCTGCATCTACCCCGGCTGCGACCGGCCCGCCGTGCCGGCGCACCCGCAGGGCGGGCCCCAGCCCGCGTTCTGCGACCTCGAGGAGCACAACGCACTCCGCGCCCACCAGGAGCGCCAGCGGCTCGCGGCGCTCGCGGAGGCGAACGACGAAAGGAGCAGCTAGTGGCGAACGAGGCCTACCGCGCGGTCTTCCTGCGCGTCCACCCGACCGGCAAGATGGTGCTCAGCCTCACCACCGAGGCGGATGGGAACGAGCCCCGCTACGCCCGGGTCGTCGCCGACGAGCTCGGCGTCCCCGCGCTCGACGTGAAGGTCGTCCCGGCCGACACCGACCGGTTCGGGAACGGGCATGGGTACAACACGAGCCCGTCGCCCGGCGCGGCGGCCGCGATCGCGAGTGCGGCGGAGAAGATCCGGGCCAAGGCCCGCCTGCTCGCGGGCATGCAGCTGGGCGCCCCGCCGGAGTCGCTCACGTGGTCGAACGGGGCGTGGGTGGACGGCGACGGCGGCGATCCCACCAGGGCGGGGACGATCGCCGACATCGCCATGTACGCGCACGGCACCGGCGCGCTCCCGCCCGGCGTCGAGGGCGGCCTCGACGCGCAGACCGTCTACCGCGACTGAGGCGCCGCGACGCGGTAGCGCAGGTAGACGACCCCGCTCGCGAAGCGGCGCTCGTCGGCGAGCTCGAGGTCGATGCGGACGCCGTCCGGCAGCGCCCGCGTGCCGCCGCCGACGATGACCGGCACGAGGAAGAGGTGGCACTCGTCGACGAGGCCCGCCCGCAGCGCGTGGGCCGCCAGGCCGGGCCCGCCGACGGTGACGTCCCGGTCGGCGCTTGCCTTCAGCTCCCGGACAGCCTCCGGGTCGAACTCGGGCTCGATCCGCGTCCGCGGCGTCGAGCCTTGCGCGAGCGTGCGCGAGTAGACGACCTTGTCGGCGGCCCGCCAGATCTCGGCGTACTCGCGCATCTGCGCCGGCTCGGCGGAGACGTCGAGCGTCTCCCAGACCGCCATCGTCTCGTACATGCGCCGGCCGTAGAGGTACGTGCCGGCCTCGCGCTCGAGGTCGTTGATGAAGGCGTGCACCTCCGGGCCCGGAGCGGCCCACTCGAAGCCGCCGGAGGCGTCTGCCGTGTAGCCGTCGAGCGACGCGATCGCGGAGTAGATCAGCCGGGCCATGCCCGGCTCACCGCTGCGGCAGGGTGGCCGCCAGCGAGACCCGCACCTCGTCGGCCACCTTGAGCGCGCCGAAGAGGGCCGAGTACGGCTTCATCCCGAAGTCGGTCTGGCGGACGACCGCGGCGGCCGTCACGCCTCCGTCGTCGGCGACGGCCACGTCGAGCGAGACCGGCGCCGTGTGGCCGAGCATCGTCAGGTCGCCCTTCACGCGGAGACCGTCGCCCGCCGGGGCGACCTCGGTCGAGCGGAAGGTGATCTGGTCGCGCCGCAGCACCTCGTCGTCGATCGTCTGCTCGATGTTCGCCCTGTCGCCGTCGTCCAGCGCCTGCATCCCGCCGGTGCCCTCCAGCACCTTCAGCGACCCGCCGTCGGCGCGCACCTCGACGCGGGAGGCGGCCGAGTCGGCGCCGATCTCGAGCGTGCCCTCCCACGCCGTCACGCGCATGAGCAGGTCGTGGCCCGCCCTGGCAACGGCCCCGGTGCGGGCCGTGTTCACCGAGAGGGTGCCGTTGTCCGGACCGAAGCGGTAGGTGCCAGCCGGGATGGACACGCCCGAAGCCTATAATTCTCGTCTGTTTCGGCGACCCACCGGAGGGAATCGATGGCCGTAGTGCTCGACCACCCGTTCACGACCGAACGCTCGATCGACGACAGCTTCGCCACGATTCTCGACCTCGACAGGGTGATCCCGTGCGTCGAGGGCGCGAGCGTGCTCGAGCGGACGGCGCCGGAGTCGGCGAAGGCCGAGATCAAGGTCAAGATGGGGGCGATGTCGCTGACGTTCACCGGCACGCTCGAGGTGACCGAGCAGGACGCCGCCGCCCATCACGCGGTCATGACGGTGAAGTCGCGGGAGGCCGGCGGCCAGGGCCACGCCAATGCCACGATCACGTTCGACCTCACGGACGGCGGCGGGACGATCCACACGAACGCGCAGATCACCGGCAAGGCGGCATCCATGGGTGAGGGCGTGGTGAGCGGCGTGCTCGACGCCCTCGTCAAGGACTTCGCGGGCAAGCTCGGGAAGCTCTGAGCCCCGCGGTGGCGCGAGTGGTGATGCGGGAGGTGCGTCCCGGCGAGGTGCCGAAGGACGGCGGCACCGCGGTCCAGGAGGATCCCGGCCGGCCGGTGTTCCGCGGCAACGGCCTCGACGACTACGTGTGCGTCAGCTGCGGCAACGTGCTCGCCGAGGCGATGGACGCCGAGTACATGACCTACCGCGTGCGGGTGCGCTGCGGGCGCTGCCGGACGGTGAACGTCTCGGCGACCGACGAGCACGATCCCGGCCGGCGCGCGCGCTGATCACGGATCCGCGAGGGCGGCGAGCGTGTCGCGGTGGCGGGCGTATGCAGCCGCGCCATCGCCGTCCGCCGCCGCGATCCTGACGAGCGGCGGGTGCCCCATCGCCGGCGTGGCCAGGTCGCGCAACGCGTCGAGGTAGGCGCGCTCGCGCAGGACGCCGCCAAAGCCGAACGCCTTCGCCGGCAGGCCGCGCGAGAGCAGGTCGGTCCGGGGGCTCAGCTCGCGGCAGAGGGCCGCATGCCCGGCCACGTCGAACCCGAGGGCTGGCGTCGGCGGGGTAGAGCTCGAGCGCCGCCAGCCGCGCCGAGGTGAAGTGCTCCGGGCCGTCGACCTCGACGATCGTCCCGCTCGACGCGTGCACCAGATCGCAGGGCAGGAGCAGGTTCTCGCGCGCCGCGTGGAGCACCGTGACATCGCCGCGCAGGCGGACGCAGATGCGCTCGAGGACGGCCAGCGCCGCGATCACGGGCCCTACGATCGCGGGATCGCGGCGGGCCTTCGCCACCCGCTCGAGCCCGACGTGGCCCTGCTCGCACAGCCAGTCGAACGAGGCCCGCTCGAGGGCGATGCCGTCCCGCGCCGCCGCCTCGGCGAACGCCGCCCGCGTCTCCGTCGTCGCCATGTCGTGGATGCTAGGCGGCCCCCGGGGTCTGACCCCGAACGCCGGCCGTGACATTTCTGTTGCGCTTCCGTTCGGGGTCAGACCCCGGTTACCGTGCCGGGAGTGGAGCGAATCCGGATCGACAGGTGGCTGTGGGCTGCGCGGTTCTTCAAGACCCGTGCGCTCGCCCACGATGCGGTCGCCGGCGGCCACGTCCGCGTGAACGGCGAGCGGGTGAAGCCCGCCAGGGACGTGTGCGCGGACGACGTCCTCGAGGTGCGCATCGGCGAGATCGTGCGCACCGTCGTGGTGCGCGGTGTGGCCGAGCGGCGCGGCCCGGCCAAGGTGGCGGCCACCCTGTATGAGGAGACCGCCGACTCGCTCGCCGAGCGCGCGCGCCGGGCCGAGGAGCGCCGCGTCGAGGGCGCCTTCACCATCCGCAGCAGCGGCCGGCCGACGAAGCTCGACCGCCGCCGCACGGACTCGCTGCGCGGCCGCCGGCCTCCCCGCTAGCCGCCGCAGCCGGCCCGGGCCTCTGTGGCGTTCGTCACATCCGGCCGAACCGGCTCCGGGCTCCCACGCGAATCGAGCGACAAACCGGGAGGGCGGTGGGCTCTCCCGGATCGTCTTGGGGAGGAGATATGGATCGTCGGTCGTTTGTCAAACGAGCGGGTGCCGCGGGCATCGGGGCAGCCGCGATGGGTGTCACGGGAGCTGCGGCGGCGGGCGCCGAGCCGCCGGCCGAGGTCACCGAGCCGTCCCGGCCGGTGCCGTCGGAGCCGCTGGTCGCCTACGTCCGCGACATCGAGCGCGGCGAGGTGACCGTGGTCTCGGGCACGCAGGAGACCACCTACCGCGACCGCGCGCTCGTGCGGCGCCTGGTGCGGGCAGCAGCCCGGAAGGGGGCGTAGCGAGATGTCGTCACATCGCGAAGCTCCCGAGATCAGCAAGGACCCGGTCGCCGACAACACCGACATCTACGCGTTCGTCAGCCCCGACCGGCCCGACACCGTCACGATCATCACCAACTACATCCCGCTGGAGGGCCCGGCCGGCGGCCCGAACTTCTTCGAGTTCGGCGACGACGTCCTCTACTCCATCTACATCGACAACGACGGCGACGCCAAGCCGGACGTCATCTACCAGTTCCGGTTCAAGTCGACGCCTGCGCAACCGCGACACGTTCCTCTACAACACCGGGCCGATCAGGTCGCTCAAGGACCCGAACTGGAACCGACGCCAGTTCTACTCGGTCACGCGCACGACCGGGCAAGGGCACGCACGCGGCTCGGCCACGACCTGGCCTCGCCGCCGTGCAACATCGGCCCGCGCTCGACGCCGAACTACGCGGCGCTGGCGCAGGCGGCGGTGCACCATCTCGCCGTCCGGCGAGACCGTGTTCGCCGGCCAGCGCAACGACGGGTTCTTCGTCGACCTCGGCTCGATCTTCGACCTCGGCGACCTGCGCCCGTTCCAGAACCTGCACCTGATCCCGTCGCCGGCGGCGACGAGCGTCGACACGCTCAGCACGCTCAACGTGCACACCATCGCGATCCAGGTGCCGATCACGCATCTGACCCGCGACGGCTCGCGGCCGACCGACCCGTCCCGGGCGAAGGCCGTCCTCGGCATCTGGGGCGCCGCCAGCCGGCGGCGGGTCAAGGTGACGGACACGGCGAACGACGCGCACGGCGAGTCCGGCCCGTGGGTGCAGGTGTCGCGGCTCGGCAACCCGCTCTTCAACGAGGTCATCGTCCCGCTGGGCAAGAAGGACCGCTGGAACGGCGACGCACCCCGCAGGCGACAGGGCCTTCGCGCAGTACGTCGAAGCACCCGGAGCTGGCGCGGCTGCTGCCGGTGCTCTACCCGGGGGTGTTCCCGAACCTCGCCGGCCTCAAGGCGGAGCGGGCCGATCTCGTCGCGATCCTCCTGACCGGCCTCCCGGCCGGCATCGTCCCGGGCTTCCAGAACTTCACCGGGAAGACGCACGCCGACATGCTGCGGCTCAACGTGGCGATCCCGCCGGCGACGAAGCCGAACCCGCTCGGGCATGCTCGGCGGCGACCTGGCCGGGTTCCCGAACGGCCGCCGCGTGGCCGACGACGTCGTCACGATCGAGCTGCGGGCGATCGCCGGCGTCACCTACCCGCTGGTGAACCCCGACTTCACGCCCGACGCCGCGGCCTCGGTGGTGAGCGAGGGCCTGAAGCCGGGCGCCGGCCGCTATCAGTCGACGTTCCCGTACCTCGGGACGCCGCACGACGGGTTCGACACGCCGTAGTTCCGCAACCGCGCCCCCGGCGGCCATCGAGGCCGCCGGGGGCGGTCGAAGGAGAGGGAGAAGCGATGACCGAGCACCATTCCCACCGTTCGCATCCCGAGCAGATCGTGCTCGAGATCGGCGGCGACCTCGGCGCCCTCGTCGTCTATGCCGATGCCGCCGCCCACGGTGCCGAGATCGAGATCAGCCCGACGGGCGCCGACGCCGACCGCTCGCACAAGGAGGTCCTGCACCGGCCGGTGGCGGGCAGGCCCACGTACGCCGCCGTCTTCGACCGGATCGCCGCCGGGAGCTACACGCTGTGGATGCACGACGCCGCCGTGGCCCGGGACGTGTCGGTCGCCGGCGGCGGCATCACCGAGCTCGACTGGCGCGGCGTCCCGCTCCCTGCCCGTTCCCTCGCCGGCCACGCCGTAGACTGAGCTCGATGTCGCCTGGCAGGTGGACTCGCAGTCTCGCGCGCGACGAGTGGCGCCGTCTCGGCTGGTTCGCGGCCGCGATCGCGCTCCTGCACGTGGCCGGGTGGGCGCTCTTCCTCGACTACGCGCACCGGTATCCGCAACTGGCCGGGGTGGGGGTGACCGCCTACCTGTTCGGGCTGCGGCACGCGTTCGACGCCGACCACATCGCGGCGATCGACAACACGACCCGCAAGCTGCTCGCCGCAGGGGCGGAGGCCCATGGGCGTCGGGTTCTTCTTCTCGCTCGGCCACGCGACCGTCGTCTTCGCGCTCGTCGGGGCGCTGTCGCTGGCACGCGGGCCGCGTGACACCCGCATCCCCGCCTTCCAGCACTACGGCGGCTACGTCAGCGCCGGCGTGTCGGGCACGTTCCTGTGGATCATCGGCATCCTGAACCTGGTCGTCCTGCTCGACGTCGTCCGCATCTTCCGCGAGATGCGCGGCGGCGAGTACGACCGCGAGCGGCTCGAGAACCGCCTGCTGGAACGGGGGATGATGAGCCGGTTCTTCGGGCGGTTCTTCCGCCTCATCGACGCGAGCTGGAAGATGTACCCGCTCGGCGTGCTGTTCGGGCTCGGGTTCGACACCGCCACCGAGGTCGGCCTGCTCGCCCTCGCCGCGGGCGTCGCGACCGACACGGTGCCGCTGGCGGGCATCCTCGCCCTGCCGGTGCTGTTCGCCGCCGGCATGGCCCTGATGGACACGCTGGACGGCGCGTTCATGGCCGGCGCCTACGGCTGGGCGTTCTCGAACCCGGTGCGCAAGGTCTACTACAACATCACGGTCACCAGCCTCTCGATCGTCGTCGCGCTCGCGATCGGGACGGTCGAGCTGCTGCAGGTGCTCTCGGCCCGGCTCGCGCTCTCCGGCGGGTTCTGGGACTGGCTGAACGGCCTCGACTTCGAGACGCTCGGCTACGCCGTGGTGGCCCTGTTCCTGCTCATGTGGGCGGCGTCGGTCTCGATCTGGAAGCTGCGCCGGATCGAGGATCGGTGGGCGGCGGTGCCGGCCGAGGAGCGCCGCGGGCCGTGATGGCGCGCGCCTCGCGCGACCGAAATCACTGCGATACGGTGATGACGTCTCACCTGGACATCGGCGAACGTTCGTCTGGTGATTCGAGCACAAGGACAGCGGCCCAGGCTGACGGCCGGGCGAAAGCTCAACCCGGAGGTGGTAGATGCCCGAGCCTGTTGACCCCAATCATCTCCTGCTGATCGGCGCCGGACCAGGAGTCGGCGCCGGCGTGGTTCGGCGCTTCGGCCGCGAGGGCTTCCGCAGCACACTCATCTCCCGCGGCGAAACGCTCGACCAGCTCGCCCCTGAACTGCGCAGCGGTGGCCTCGAGATCGAGGCGATCGGCGCGGACATCGAGGATCTGGACGGCTACCGCGAGACGCTCGAACGGATCTTCAGCGCCCCGGGGGCCCCCGGTGTCGTCGTGTACAACGCTGCCCTGCCGGATCCAGGCCAGATCCTCGACACCACCGTCGAGCGGCTCCGAACCGCCCACGACGTCGATGTCCTCGGCGCCGTCGTCGCGGCACAGGTGGCCGCGCCCGTCCTGCGGGCGGCTGGCGGCGGCACCCTGCTGGTCACCAGCGGCGGCTTCGCCGACAATCCGGTGCCCGCACTGGCGAGCCTCTCGATGGGGAAGGCCGCCCTGCGCTCGGCGCAGACGCTGATCGCCGCCGGCGTCCGGGAGGACGGCATCCACGCCGCGACCGTCACGATCGCCGGTGCCGTCAAGCCGGGGACGGACTTCGATCCGGACAACATCGCGGAGCTTTTCTGGACCGCCCACACCGACTCGAAGGACGCCTGGCAGACCGAGTATCGGTTCACCGGCGCATAGCGGGGCGGGGCACGTGTCCTGACTGGTTGGGGGCGAAGTCACGAGCAAGGAGTCGGAATGCCGGGACCGTTGATCTTCATCGCAACGAATCGCCTCAAGCCTGGGCGACTTGACAGCGAGCGCGCGCGCGTGCCGGGTCTGGTCGAATTCATCGAGGCCAACGAGCCACGCCTGATCGCGTTCAACGAGTACGTGAACGACGCCGGAGATGAGGTTTCGGTTGTCCAGGTTCACCCGGACGCCGCCTCGATGGAGGCGCACATTGCGATTGTTGCCGAGAGAGCACGAGCAGCGTATGCCGAGACGCTCGACGCGACGGTCAGGATCCAAGTCTTCGGGCAACCGAGCGAGGAGATGCTCGCCGCGCTGAAGCAGCAGGCAGGCGAGGGCGTCGAGATCGCCCTTCACACCGAGCACCTTGGGGGCTTCACTCGCGAGGAGTCGACCTCCTCGTAGCGCCGCCGGGGCGTCGACACTCCAACGTCGGCCGACGGGCCAGTTCCGCAGATGAAACCGCCCGGCCGACGTCGAGGGGGGCGCGACCGGGGGTCGCCTCTTACCGGTCGCTACCCCGGTTCATGGACGACGACCACCGGCCTCTTCGACCGGCGGACGACGTTGGCCGACACGCTTCCGAGAAGCGAGCCGGCGATGCCACCGTGGCCCCGCGTCCCGACGACCACGAGGTCGGCGTCCCGGCTCTCGGCGATCGCCGAGAGCTCCTGGGCTGCGTCGCCCTCGAAGACCTCGAACTCGGCCTCGACTCCGGCCTCCCCGGCCATGGTCCTCGCGGCGTCCAAGGCTGTGCGGGCCCGGTTCAGGTGCTCGCTGACCCTGCCCTGGTAGACCGAGCCACTAAGGCGGTCGGATACGTGCGCAGCGACGGCTATCACCAGCACCTGCGCGCCCAGCCGCTTGGCGAGATCGAAGCCCTCCGAGAGGGCGGCCTCGGAGCCCTTGGACCCGTCCGTTCCGACGACGATCGTTGCCAACGGTCCCTCCCTCCGCTCGCCGGCCGGCACGTTGCGCCTTCTGCGGCGGCATCATCAGCCAAGCAGGCGTATGAGCCCGCGTCCGATGAAGAATAGCCCGGCGGCGCTGAGCACCACGATGGTGAACCCGCGACCGCGGCGAGCGATCTGGTTCTGCAAAGCAGCGAGCCCACGCTGGCTGGGTCCGGGGTCAACCCTGGTCAGAACGAGGGGCACCCACGCCGGCATGGAGACCAGGCCGACGAGCACGAGGACGAGCACCGCTTCAGCGGCGATCTCGACGTCAGCTCTGGAGATCTCTTTGGCGGCCGGTGCGATCAGGGCCAGTGTCGTAACGTTCGTCGCCATGGCGAACACGCCGAACGCAATCGCCGCCCGAGCCTGGCGCGAACCACTCTCACCCCGATCGTCATCGCCCCTTGCGACTCGGCGACCGGCGCCGGCGCGCCGTCCCAAGACGAGGACGAGAACAGCCACGTTGACCAGGACCAGGCCGAGAACGACATCCAGGGTCGCGTCGAGGTGCGGCTCGGTCGGGAGTGAGATCGCGCGTCCGAATAGCACCAAGCCGACGACGATCGCGAACGTGGTGATGACCACGCCGGCGGCGTAGCGCACGGCTGCCCTAACACCGTCGGGTCCGGCGAGGAGAACGGTTTGCTCCGTCAACATGACCGGGCTGACCGCTCCGCCCAGCCCGAGCGGGATCACGACCGCGAGTGCCGCCAGCACAGACGGCACGTTAACACCTCGCTACGTGCGCGTGACTACGACGAGGCAGCGCCGAAGGGGCCCGCGGCGCCGGTCTCGCGCCAGGCAGAGCTTGCACGTCCGCAGATTTCGGCATCGCCTCCGCCGCGACGCGACTCACCTCGATGAGCGCGCGTCCCTCGATGCACCCGGCTGTCCAGTGGAACGGGCCGGCCAAGGCCGTCGAGCAGGTCGAGAGCTGTCTGTTGTGCCCCGTATTGGGGGTGTACGGCGGGCGGTGCGCGTCGATGACGGTTAGGAGGGCGCGGGATCGCGTCCGGTCGGCTGCCGTCTGGAGTGAGGCACGTACGTGGATCGATGTCGTGGTTGTCGGGGGCAGACGCTTCCGTTGGTGGTGTTCTTCATGTTCTCCCTGCTCGGGATCGCGGGCGTCACCATCGATGTGGGCAGCTGGCTTCAATCCCGGCAGAGCCTGCAGGCGGCGGCGGACGCCGCGGCGTTGGCGGGGGCGTCGCAGCTTCCAAGTGGTTGGGGCACGGCCCAGTCGACGGCCGCGGCCGAGTTTGGGAAGAACAGCCAGGCCGGCGACTCGGCCAGCTATGCGAACAGCTCCGACCTGACCACCAACGACAGCGTCACGGTCACCGCCACACGCTCTGCGCCGACGTATTTCACCAAGCTGTTCGGGTTCTCCACGGTCACGGTCACCGCGCAGGCGCGGGCGACGTTGGAGTCGTTCCAGACGGTGGCGTCGAACCAGGACGTGATGCCGTGGGGGGTGATGAAAGGCGCCTACACACCTGGCCAGAGCTACTCCATCTATACCGACAACAGCTCCTCCAACAACGGTGCGCTGTCGCTCCCGTATGTCAACAACGCCAACTGCCCCGTCCCCAACGGCGCCAGCCCATACCGGGACGAGATCGACGGCAGCCTCAACGCTTGCCCCGTCAGCGTCGGCGAGCAGCTCGACGTCAAGCCGGGCCAAAACGCCGGTCCCACACGCCAGGGCATCGATAGCCGCATCACCACCTGGGAGTCCGTCAACCAGATCGTCCAGTGGGGCGCAAACGGCCAGGCTACCCTGCTCGACCCCACCAGCAAACAGCTCGTCCTGATCCCGATCGTCGAAGACCCCAATGGAGGTACCGACTGGCTGAACGGATCCGGCTGGGTGCGCGTGGTCGGGTTCGCGTGGTTCATCATCACCCCCGCTCCCGGATACACCAACAATGGCAAGACCGTCACCGGCGTCTTCGTCGGACTCCAAGACACCGCCTCGACCGGCGACATCACCGGCGCCTACAACCCGGGCCAAAGCACCGACTACGCCGTCGTCCTCACCCAATAAACACCACATCCGCATGACCCGCCTGGCTATGTCGGTCGTCCCCGCCGACGAGCACGCCGACGATCCGGCATGACGCTGTCTGCAAAGCGCGACGTCGGTCGATTCCGGCCGGGAAACGCTGGACCCTCATAACCATGCGGAAACCCGTATTCCTCCATGGTCGTCCACGCCGTTTAGGTCGGAGAACGCTCGGGGCGTGTGGTCCCGGTGTGGCCCGGGGAATCCGCTACCCACCGGCCGCGCTCGAGGCGGGACAGCGGGGGAGGGGCATCAGGTTCGGCCGCGACGGTTGAGGTATGACGACGCACGAACGCGGGACGCGAGCCGCGACCGCATACGCTGCGCCGTCCCGACCCAGCCGGGGCTGGTCGTGACGGGCTCTAGTTCGTCGCGGATTGCGTGCTTGAGCGCAGTTTGGGCGGCTGCGGCACGCGCCAACCGGCGTTCCTCGTGCTCCCCATCCTCGGTGTCGGGGGCCGTCAGGATGTCGAAGTACTCGTTCACCCGCTGCTCGATGGTGGACGGGTTGGCCAGGAACAGCTCGACGCGGGCCAGCGCCGTGAGCATGTCGGCGGCTTGGCCAGGGAGCTGTTTGGCGCGCAGCTTTGGCCAGTCGTCGCCGTACAGCGCCGGCCAGTGCTCCGTTGCTTGGAGATCAGCGCAGATCCGCAGCGCCGCGGCCGCGTGCTCGTTGACGGCGAGCAGCCCCTCCTTGATGTCCTCGCGGCGCTGGACTGCAAGCTCATGCTGGCCGCGGAGGCGCTCAACAGTCACGCCACCGTAGGCTCCGATGGCGGCCCCGGCCAGCGCCCCGAGAAAGACGACCACAGTTTCCACACCGCCACTGTATCGGCGGCGACCGCGTCACCCGATCGTGGCAGCCGCCTCTCACCACACCCCGCAGCTATGCTGTATCCCTTCGCGACAGTCTCCGGCTCACGGCCCGATTCGCTCGGCTTCCGGAGAGGAGGTCAGCTAATGGCCGTAGAGGACGCACAGCTCCACAAGATCGACCCTCTTGCCGAACAAGCGGCGACGTTTCTCGCAAAGGCGATGGTGTCAACCCACGATCGCGATCTGCTCTGGCAGGAGTTCCGCGATCTGGTTGTGGCCCACATAAAGGAACTCGAGGAGGCTCCCGTCCGCGAAGCCCTGGATGAAATGGAGCGCCAAGGATTGAGCCTGGACGTCGTCGCTCGCGTCGTGCACGAAAAACTCGGCGAGTAGCCCCCAGCGGACCTCCGGCGTGCACGGAGTTCACCGTCGAAGCCGCCCTCGCGGCGCAGCTGCCCGGCGGTGACGATCCGCACCTGCTGCGGCGTTTCGCCCCGCCCGTTGTGTATGTCGTGGTACGCGTCTGCGGCGACGCGCGCCGCTCTCGGGCGAATGTCGGACACGGCCAGTGTCACCCACCGTCGTGCGTGGGGATAGCGCACCTGGACGTAGAAGCCCTCGGGAATCGCGCGGCCCTCCGCCTGCCAGTCGGTGGGGAGCGCCGACGCGAAAGCCGGGGGAGGAGAAGCGACGCGTGAAGCGGTTGTCGCCAGCCTTCGAGGTCGAACGCTCCGACCACCGGCTAGCTTCTCAACATTCGATGTACTCCTCATGTCCGCCCACAGTCAAACGCCCAGCCGAGCGATGTATGACGCAAAGCGCGGCAATTCACAAGGTCGACAGCCATCTTGCGCCGGCGGGTCCAACAGCGTGGACACCACTTCCTCAGAAGCGACGGCCGGGAGAAGGCGGGCCACCACGACGTCGCGCAGTGGGCGCGCATCGCGGAACCTGCTCCCAGCCGCCACCTCGAACATACACGCGCCGGACCCAACCCTCTAGCCGCGCCGCTGGGGGCGCAGGCCGCGGGCCGACAATCCTGGCGACGCCGAGCCGCGCTCGCCACGCAAAACCCGACCGCTAGTTCACCCTCTGTGGGTGACGACTGACACTTGCAGCCAGTCTACGTTTGCAAGCGAAGACGGGGTGTCCGGCAAGCGCCTGTCGAGGACCCCTCCGGGAAGCGCAGTACGGCACCCCGCCTTCTACCCACAGGCCGGCCGACATCGGCTAACACGGCGGCCGCCTTGGCCCAGCGGACCACGACACGGTAATCGAAATTACCGCCACGTCTATGGACTTCCAATCGGGCGTGTCTTAAAATCGCGCTTCGAGTCGAGAAGTTGGCTCGTGATCGCGGTGGGGCATAGGGATCCGCGCTCGCAGGCTACGGCGACGACGTCCCTCTGCCCAAACTCTTCGGGGAGGGAGGATCACATGTCGTCGTACACGCCCGGGACTGTCACGGTCGATCGTGTCGGCCCTTCAACCTGGATCGTCGCGTTGCACGGAGAGCATGACCTCGCCACTGCCGACCAGCTCCGCGGCGAGCTAGACGCGATCTTCGCCCAGGGCACGTCGGTGGTCGTCGACTTCTCCGAGGCCACCTTCATCGACTCGGCAGTGGTGCGAGAATTGATGCATGCCAACCATCGCGTCGACCACGACCCGGCCGAATGCCTCGTCATCGTCGCGCCGCGGGGCGGATTTCCGAGACGAGTCCTCGACCTCCTCGATATTGACCGCCTCGTCCAGATCTTCTCAAGCCGCGACGCCGCGCTGCGCTTATTCGCACAACGGCCGGCCTGACGCCGGCCCGAGCTGAAAACCACGCTGTAGCGGCGCAGGTGCGTGGCTGCTGACGGGCATAAGAGCGCACGGCGATCGCTGGCGAAGGCGAGCGGGCCGCCGTCGCGGCCCGCTCGCAATGAGACTCCGGCGGTCCGGAGGGGTCCACCTCGTGGACCGCCGGAGACGCTCGCCCTAATACCACGACGAGTCCCGCGGCGAAACGCGGCACTTTAACGCCGGTCTAACGCGGATCTAACGCGGATCTCACGCGGCTCTTACGTCGCACCCGCATATTCGGAGCGGACGGCGGGACACCAGACATTGGTCGTGCCTGCCCCCGCCGTCCCCTCTAATCCGGCAGGCCGACACGGCCGGCTTCGTCGTCGTCGCCCCGGACGCCTGCTCTACACGTCGGTCAGGCGGTGGCGTTGACGAACCGCTCGGTGCATACCCGTGGCGGTGGCGGGGAACGGTTTCGTCGTGCTGAAGTTGACGTTTCAGGGGGGCGGGCCTTTGGATGGCGAGCGGCTCGTTTCCGACGACCCGGCGGCGGGGTCGTTCAGCGTTGAGCGGGACGGCCGGTATGAGCTTTGGGAGACTGTGGCCGGCGAGGATCGCGACGATTGGCCTACGGCGGTGTACGAGTGGGTGCCAGGATCAGACGTGGTCACCCGGTTACGCACGCGGCTGGGCGCGGCGGACGAAACGACGTCGGGATTCCGGCCTCAACCGGGCTTGCGTCGCACTCGAGATCGTTGATCCGGTCGTGGCGACACGACGGGGTTTGGGGATCGACGCGGTGGGTACCTCGGGGTTTCGCCCGCAAGGAAAGGAGCTAAAGATGACGATGCAATACGAGCAGCTTTGGGTGTTCCGCGAGTCTGACCGGGTGTCGGCGAGCGAGCCGATTTCCGGGTATAGCGTGGAGGCGCGCGACGGGTCGATCGGCAAGATCGACGAGGCGACCTACGACGTCGGATCGAGCTACGTCGTGATCGACACCGGACCGTGGATCTTCGGCAAGAAGGTGATGCTGCCTGCCGGGATCCTCAGCCGGGTGGACCATGACGACGAGACGGTGTTCGTGTCCCTCACCAAGGATGAGATCAAGCACGCGCCCGAGTTCGACGAGACGACCTACCGCGACGCCCAGTATCAGGGCAGCCTCGGGACGTACTACCAGCCGTACTACGAGCGCGACACGGCGCGTACGCGATAGCCACCCGCAAAACCACATGGCGGGAGGATGCCCGGGCGTCCTCCCGCCATGTGTGGCACGGCTGCCGTACAGGGCATACGAGTCGCCACGGCGGCGCCAGCAGGCCGCCGCGACCCGGGCGCAGATCCTCGAGGCCGCGGAGCGGCTCTTCGTCGGCGACGGCTATCCGGCCACGGCCGTCCGACGCTGCGGTTGCGGAGATCGTCAGGCATAGCCCCGCGAAGTGGCGCCTCGCACTATGGACGCTCGCGGCGACCGGGATGCGCGTCGGCGAGCTCCATGCGCTCGAGTGGCGCGACGTCGACGAGGCCGGGTCGCGGTTCCGGGTGCGCGGCGGGAAGACGCGAGCCGCTCGCCGGTGGGTCGCTGTCCCGCCGGAGCTCATGGTGGAGATCGCCGCGGCGACGCCGCCGGACGATCGGACGCCTGAGCGGCGCGTGATTCCGGGCGCGACGCCGCCGACGATCAAGAACGCCATGCGTCGCGCCTGCCGGGCAGCCGGCCTCGCCCTCTACAGCCCGCACGACTCCAGTGCCTAGGGGCTGCACTCGTGTGGTCCCGGTGTGGTCCTACGGCGACCTGACGATCGAAACTGCCGGCAAATAGGTTGGTCGGTCGGCTCCGGCCGGGAACCGATCGGCCGCCGTCTCCGTCGTACGAGGTATGCGTGTCGTGTTGGCCACGATCGCCGTCGCCCTCGGGGCGGGCTGCGCCGGGGCGGGGATGGGATCGCCGCCGGCGTCGGGGTGGGTCGCGGGGCTCGCACTCGGCGGGCGGCCGATCTGCCCGACACCGACGCTGACGGGCCTCCACTGTCACTCGGGCCCGCGCGCGCACGCGCTCGTGGTCGTCAGCGGGGCATCCGCGCGGCGGCGCGTGCGGGCCGATGCCTCGGGGCGGTTTCGGGTCCGGCTCCCGGTGGGTCGCTACGCGGTCAGGCTCGGGCCGGCCCGCCCGGTCGAGGTGCGCGTCCACGCCGGGCGGGTGACGCGCGTTCGCGTGGGCGTAATCGGCAGAGGCTGATCCCGGGACGGCCGTGCGGCCGCCCCGGGATCGCGTGTTGTCGTCAGATCAGCGTGTGCAGGGATTCCCGTGCAGATCGCGGTGGAAGTCCTGCGCCCGCCGCGAGATGGTGAATCCCGGAGCGGGGTACTTCACGAACAGCAGGTGTCCGTACTCGGCATGGGCGTTCCCGCCGAAGCGGTTGACCGTGCCCGGGATGTGGACGTCGCCCTGCTGGAACCAGCACCGGCCGCCCTCACGCGCGAGCGTGTAGATGGGATAGAACTTCGCTCCCAGCGGCGGGCTGAAGCAGTGCTGGCCCGTCGTTGCGTCGCACTCGGGCTGCCGGTTGCCCGGCTCCTGGCGCTCGATACGGGCGAGATCGTTCTCGAACGAGACGTTCTCGAGCTGCTTCCCGCGCGAGCTCGGCACCGTGAACCGGAACGGGGTCTCGTGTACCTTGGCGTCGAGCGCCGGGTTCTTGAACGACCCCGGCCAGACGTGCCGGTACGACGGCCCGTCGAAGTCGCCGTCGTCCAGGAGGCAGCCCATGATCGGGATCAGCGCCCCCAGCTGGCTGCCGTCGAGGCAGGCCTGGTCGTCGGCGTCGAGCGTGTCCTCGCCGGCACCCGGCTGGGTGCAGGCGCCCGTGTTCGGGTCGATCGCGTTGCAGTACTCGAAGTGCCCGATCTCGTCGGAGGCGCCCACGTTCGTCGTGTGGGCGGCCCAGGTCGTACCGCGCTTGACGGCCGAGTTGTACATGGGGTGGAAGGCGTACGGCGCGACGTGGCACTTGGCCGCGTGCGGCTGGTACAGGACGTGCCCGAAGCCGTTCGCGATGCTCGCGGTCATCGAGCCGTGCTGCCCGGTGGTCAGGTCGGTGATGTCGACCCGGAAGCCCGCCTTGGTGTCGTGCATGAACATCCGCAGCTTGTCGCCCGGGTTCATGAGCAGGTCCTTGCTCAGATCCGGGTTCAAGCCCTTCAGTGTCGGGTCGTCGGAGAGTGCCAGCGGGTTCGCGGGCGCCTGCGACTTGCCGCTCTTCGTGACGTAGGCCCAGTTGACGGGCTCCTCGCCGACGAGGAGGTGGTTGTTCAGGCAGTCGCTGTTCTGCGGCACGCCGGTGTTGGCGTTGTCCGACAGGCTGTCGATGGTCATGTTCGCGCACCACTTGGTGGCGCTGCAGCCGAAGCCGGTGAACTGCGGCACCCACCCCGGCGAGTAGAACTGGAGCTCGAGAAAGGCGTTCCCCGGCCCCTTGCCGATGAAGTGACGCGAGTGCGGGTTGCTGCTGCGGAACAGGGCGTTGTTGTCGCTGTTCGGCGTGCACGTCTTCGTGAAGTTCGGCCAGGACTCGGAGTCGCAGAGCGTGAGGCCGAACCAGAAGGTCGCGCGCAGCTGGAAGTCCCACGTCCCGCCGGTGCCGGCCTGGTTGGGCTTCGTCGGTGGATTCTTCGGCAGCGTGACGTAGTACAGCAACCGCTTGCCACCGGTGCCGGGTCGGTGCGAGTTGAACTGCACCGTGGGCTCGTCATGTCCGGTGTATGCGCCGTTCTTCCCGATCGAATGGAACGGGTCGAGGCACATGAACGGCCGCTCCTGACACAGGCTCTCGCCGTACCCGTCGGCGTGAGCCGCAGTCGCCGGCGCGGCCAGCATGCCGAGCGCCACGACCGCCAGTGCGACTAGTCGCTTCATCAAATCCCTCCCAGATGCAGAGAACCTCGCTCCGCGCGCGCCCTCGTCGCCGCGCCCGGGCCCATCGCTGCATACCTGCCAAGCGTCCCTTCGGCCCACCTCCCGAGTAGACCCCGCCCGGAATGTACCCCGGCCCCGCCGCTTCGGAACGTGATCCGGGCGACCACGCCGTACGCGCCACCTGGCACTCGCCGCAGATGCCAACTGCGAGCGCCGGGGAACCATCCGCCGGCCGCGCTCGTCGTACATCGTGTGAGGGCTTCGCTCGTGATCGCCACCGCGGCAGCGATCGGCACCGTCGCGACCGGGTGCGGATCGGGATCCGGCGGGCACGACACCCGCATCGCGATCCGTGCGGTCGTGCGCGCGGGCTGCTCTGCCGGACCGGCCGCGGGGCGGCCGTATCCCGGCTCGATCGTCGTCACCGGGGCGGGGACCCGGAAGCTGGTGCGGATCGGCGGCCGCGGCGTCGCCCGGATCGCGGTCGACCCTGGCGGTTACCGGGTCGGGGCGGCGTGGATCGCGGGCGCCCGGCTCGTCTCCGCGCTCGTCGACGGCCAGGCCGTCCATGTCGCCCCGAACGGCCTCGTGCGCTTCAGCGCGTCGAGCGGGGCGGACACCGATCTCCGGCTCGTCGTCGGCCTGCGCCGGACGGAGTGCAACCTGCCCGGTGCGGCGGGCTGACGCGTCTCCGCGCCGGCCCGCCGCGATGGGCTCAAGGGATGTCGATCTTGAAGAGGCCGCGCCCGTGGGTCGCCGCCACGACGTAGCGGCGATTCGGGCTGACGGCCAGGTTCCAGGTGTCGACGTCCGGCAGTCCGTGTCCGAGACGGGCCCAGTGGCTGCTCCCGTCGCGGGCGATGAAGACGCCGAGGTCGGTCGCGACGATCAGCTTGTGACGCACGATCGCCACGTCGTCCCCGGGATTGTCAGGCAGGTTCCCCGTGAGGTTCTGCCACGTCTTCCCGCCGTTCCGGGACTCGAACACGTGGCCGACGCCGCCTGACGCGATCCATCGGCGCGAGAAGCCGCCGAACACGACGACGACGTGGTTCGGGTCGTTGCGATCGACGTCGATCCCGGTGATGTAGCGGTTCGGCAGGTTCGGCGCGTGCACGGTGTGCCACGTGCCGCCGGCGTTGGTGTCGATCCCGGACGTGAACGGCACGCCCGAGTTCGGGTTGCACGGAAGGCCGCACCAGCCGGCGTAGATCGTGCTGCCGTTCACGGCCAGCGCCGTCGTCGACGCATGGGTGTCGTGCACGATCTTCCAGTCGCACGCCGTTGCCGAGCAGTGCGTGTTCCAGCCGGCGTGGTCGTCCCAGATGAACTCGCCGCCCGTGACCCAGTGCGTCGGGTCATTCACGTCGGCCTTGAGCGGCGTGATGAACTGCGGCGCCGGATCGCACGGGCTCGGCGTGTATGTGAACGCGCCGCACGCGGGGCTGATCTCGCGGTAGTTCTTGCCCGCGTCGGTGCTGAGCGCCGGGTCCATGTCGACGTACTCGTTCACGATGTGGCTCGCGTTCGCCGGATCGACGATCACCTTGCCGCCGTCGCCGGTGAACCCCTGGGTGACGAGGCTGGCGCCCGGCCGAACCAGGGTCGCACCGTTGTCCTGCAGGCCGCCCCAGAAGGCGTCGCCGGTGCCCATCCGGCCGATGCCCGCGCCGTAGTACTGCGTCGTATGCAGCGTGGCGTTCAGATCGATCCAGCCAGCCTGCGCGGGGTCGGACAGCGGGCGCCGCCAGACGCCGCCGTCGCTGCCCGTGTAGTACGTGTGGCCGGTGATCAGCACGGCGTGCTGGTCGGTGTGCGCGGTCGGCGGGCAGCCGTTCGGGCTCTGGAAGCACGGAAGCGGCGAGTTGAAGTACGGCGCGATCGTCGTCCAGGTCTGACCGCCGTTGAAGGACTGGTACACCTCCTCCATCCCCGCGTAGACGTGGAGCGGGTTGTGCGGGTCGACCGCGATGTACTCGTTGTACCAGGTCTGCGCCCCCGGGAACTGGCCGAGGGCCGGCTCGGCCGAGCCGGAGTGGGCGAGCTTGGTGGCGTCGGCAATCAGCGTCCACGGCCCAGCCGGGTTCCCGCTCTTCGAGACGAAGATGCCCTGCAGGTTCGTGAACCCCTCGGCGGCCGTCGGGTTCTCGAGCTTCTCGGGCGATTCGATGATCGCGTAGATGCGGCCCTTGCCGGCCGCGAAGCTCGTCCGGCCGATGTCGTTCACGTCGATGTCGCCGGTCGGGGTGATGCGGTGGAACGTCCCCGCCTTGCCCCAGTGCTTCGAGACGTAGAAGCCGTTGTAGTTGAGGTCGGAAGGAAGCGTGCCGCCCCGCCAGCCGAGCGCGGCGAGGACGACCCGTCCGCCGGTGCCCGGCTGGAACGTCACGTCGGTGATGAACGACGTGCGGTACGGCGAGTTCTGCGGGTTCGGGTCCGGCTTCAGGACGAGATGCCATGGGCCGGCGGGCGACGCGCTGTGGCGCATGAGCCCGGAGCTCGTGGCGGCGTAGACGTGCCCGGCCGAGTCGAAATGCAGCGCGTAGACAGTGCGGCTCTGGAGAGCCGTGCCGCCGACGCGGTGCCACGTGTGGCCGTTCCTGGTGATGCGGTAGACGCCGAGCGCGGCGAAGCTGTCGAAGTTCGTGTTGGCCTCGCCGAGGCCGACCCACACCGAGCCGTCACGCGGGTTGGTTGCGAGCGCGCCGATCGAGAGCCGCGGCAGCCCGTCTGACCAGAACTTCCAGTGGCCGCCGCGGTCCGTGGACTTCCAGACGCCGCCGTCCGCGGCGCCGGCGTAGATCGCACCGCCGGAGGCGGCCAGCGCCGTCATCCGGCCGGTGACCAGGCCGTAGCCGGAGCCGAAGTCGCTCCAGACGGGATCCCGGTACCCGGGGACGGGGTCGTTCAGGAACGGCTTGTCGGTCAGCGCCTGCCACGTTCCGCCCTGCGTCGAGAGCTGCGCGGCCTGAGCCTGTGCCGCGGTGTAGGCGGCCGCCGAGACCGTCGCAGCCGGCGCCGTCTTCATGAACGACTCCATCGCGGCCCGTTCCAGCACCTCGTTCCCCTCGTCGCCGCCGCCATCGTCGTGCGCGGTCGCGTTGTGGGCTCTGCTGAGCTCCGCGAAGCGCGGGCCCAGGTGTGGCGCCTTCCCGGCCATCGCCGCCGGTACCACGGCCACCGCCACCAGCATTCCGATGCCGGCAACGGCCGTTCCGGCACGCCGCAACCACGAGCTCCGGCTCATCTTCGCCCCCTTCTTGTAGGCCCCAGCCCCGCGAATAACGAGACAAGCTTCGTTTGGCGATGCTAGTACCGCACCTGGTGGGGCGCAAGCAGAAATTTTCGGATTCCGAACGACTCTGGATACCCTCCCCGGGTGTCCTCAGGCGACCCCCGCAGCGGCGGTGAGCGGCCCGTCGTCGTCGACCGCCGCGCCGGCGTGAACGGCGAGCTCGTCCTGCGCCGCGCGGGCGCCGACCACGAGGTGATCGCGAACGGGACGTTCCTGATGGACACCCGCGACGGGCGCTCCGAGCGGGCGCTGGTGCGCGAGGCCGTCGCCGGCCTGGCCGATGCTCGCGTGCTGATCGGCGGTCTGGGCGTCGGCTTCTCGCTCGACGAGGCACTGCGGTCGCGCGAGGTGGCCGAGGTCCTCGTCGTCGAGGTCGAGCCCGCCGTGGTCGAGTGGGCGCGGACGCATCTGCAGAGGCACGGCGGTGCGGGGCTCGACGACCCGCGCGTCCGCCTGGTCGTCGCCGACCTGGCCGACATCCTCGGGACGCTCGCCCCGCCGTTCGACGCGATCTGCCTCGACGTCGACAACGGCCCGGGCTGGCTCGTCCACGAGCGCAACCGCCGTCTGTACGCGGACGCGGGGCTGCGGAGCCTCCGCGGGCTGCTCCGCCCCGGCGGCCGGCTGACGGTCTGGGCGGCCGCCGCCGACCCGGAATTCGAGGCGCGGCTGCGGCGGTGCTTCGACGCCGTACGCTCCGTCGAGATCCCCGTGCCCCGCGGCCCCGGGGACGTCGTTTACGTGGCCGAGGTGGTCACTCCGTCCACCAGTCCTTGACCATCGCGCCGTCGCCGCCCTCGGGGCGGTCGGAGCCGACCGCGATCAGCTCGAGCCCGTCCGGCCCGGCCCTGAAGCCGCGGACGACGTCGGGCGCGACGCGGATGACGTCCCACTGGTTGAGGTCGATCACCTCGTCGTCCAGCCGGACCTGGCCGGAGCCGCCGACGACGACGTAGGCCTCCTCCTGCTCCTGGTGGTGGTGCCCGATGCTCGGCCGGTAGTCCGGCGGGTAGCGGAAGTAGGACACGCCGAGGTGCTCCGAGTCGAGCCGGCTGCGGCCGAAGCGTGCGTCGACGCCGTTGGCCCGGGCGCCCTCGGACGCCTCGACCTGCTTCAGGTTCACGATCGTGTGCCGGCTCATGGGTCCCCTCCTGCTGGTGGTACTGATGCCCATGCAGTCTTGCACCGGACCGCCGTCCCGCCGGCCGCTACTCGTCGGCCATCTCGAGCAGCGTCGTCACCGTCGTCCAGTTGCGGGCGGTCGCCTTGACGCCCAGGCCCTTGCCGGCCAGGCCGGCCCACAGCTTCGACCGGGCGACCCCGTCGGGGTGCCAGGCGTAGATCTCGCGGCCGATCGCCTCCATCCGCTCGCCGTCGACCGCGAGCGCCGAGAGCTTCTCGAGCGCCTTCCGGTCGGGCTCGGCGTCCAGGAAGCTCACCTGGTAGCGCTTCGGGTTGTCGGCGACATCTCCGAGCGGGTTTCGGCGCACGACCTCGGCGAGCTCGTCGCGTGTGCGGACGACCACGGCGATCTCGAGGCCGAGATCCGACGCGATCAGCTCCTCGCACGCCTTCGCGACACCCTTCGGCGCGCGCCGCGTGCTGAGCACGACGTTCCCGCTCTGCACGTAAGTGCGCACCTCGTCGAAGCCTGCGCCGGTGAGCAGCTCGCGCAGCGCAGGCATCGCGATGCGGTTCCGCGGCCCGATGTTGATCCCGCGCAGGAGGACGATCTGGCGCACGGACGTAGGGTCGCACATGGGCATCCGTCGGGGCTGGGCGTGCTGGAGGCGCTCCCATGCGAGTAGATAGGGTCACACGGTGACCGCCATGTGGAGCCCGGAGCTGGTCGTCGACGAGGAGCTCGCCCGCTCGCTCGTCGGCGATCGGCTCCCACACCTGCGCGACGCGCCGATGCGCCTGCTGGGCGAGGGCTGGGACAGCACGGTCTGGCTCGCCGGCGACGAGTGGGTGTTCCGCTTCCCCCGTCGAGAGGTGGTCGTACCGGGGTTTCTGCGCGAGGTCGAGGTGCTGCCGCGGCTGGCGCCGGCGCTGCCCCTGCCCGTGCCCGTGGCCGAGTGCCGCGGGGAGCCGGACGAGCGCTTCCGCTGGCCGTGGGCCGGCTTCCGGCTCCTGCCCGGCCGCGAGCTGGCCGAGGTCGCCGCGGACGACGAGGCCCGGGCCCGCCACGGCCGCGAGCTGGGTCGGTTCCTGCGCGCGCTCCACGACGTCGACCCGGATACGGCGATGGCCGGCGGCGGGCTGCTCCCCGTCGACCCGGTCAGGCGCGCGGACATGCCGTTCCGGATCGGGCGCGCCGAGGAGCAGCTGGAACGGCTGGCCTCGCTCGATCTGTGGCGGCCGCCGGCCGCGGTCGCGGCGCTCCTGGACGAGGCTCGCGCGCTGCCCGAGCCCGACGAGCTCGTCGTCTGCCATGGCGACCTGCACCTGCGCCACCTGCTCGTCTCGGACGCCGGCGACCTGGCCGGCGTTATCGACTGGATCGACGTCTGCCGTGGCGATGCGGCCATCGACCTCCTGCTCTACTGGGGGTACCTGACGCCCGCCGGGCGGCGAGCGTTCCACGAGGAGTACGGCCCCGTTGGCGCCGAGGGGCTGCTGCGCGCCCGCGTGATCACGCTCTCGATCTGGGGCGTGCTGGCGGAGTACGCCCGCGCCGTGGGCCTCGAGCCGCTCGGTCGCGAGGCGCTGGCCGGGCTCGACCGGGCCGTCGCCGGCCTGCGATAGCCCGATGTTGTGGGGACAGTCCCCTTAACACTCGGGGACTGTCCCCGGTCAGGCGTCGGGCGCGAGGCCGTTGCGGTAGGCGTAGGCCACCGCCTGCGCGCGGTCGCGCACGCCCGTCTTGCCGAACAGGTGGTTGACGTGGCTCTTGACGGTGGCCTCGGTGATCACGAGTCGCTCGGCGATCTCGGCGTTGCGAGAGCCGGCCGCGATCAGCGACATCACCTCCGCCTCGCGCGGCGTGAGCCCGTCGGGCAGGGCCTCCTCGGGCTGCCGTCGCCGGTGCCGGCGACCGCCTCGACGAGGTGGTGCTGGACGACGGGGTCGATCGCCGCCTCGCCGCGCACGACCGCGGCGATCGCCGCTCGATCTCTTCGGCGCCCGCGTCCTTGGTCAGGAAGCCGCGGGCCCCGGCGCGCAGTGCCTCGAGCACCGAGTGGTCGTCGGCGTAGGTGGTGAGGACGATGACCTTGCTTGCCGGCGCTCGTTCGCGTAGGCGCCGGGTGGCTTCGACGCCGTCGCAGCGCGGCATGCGCAGATCCATCAGCACGACGTCCGGGCGGAGGCTGCTCGACGAGCGCGATCGCCTCCTCACCGTCGGAGGCGGTAGCCGAGCACGTCGATGTCGGGCAGGAGGCCGAGCAGCGATCGCGAGGCCCTCGCGGACGACGCGCTGGTCGTCGACCAGCACCCGATCGTCGGTCACGCGGGCACCCAGAGCTCGACGCGAAAGCCCCGCGTCGGTCGAGGCGGCAGTCAGCGTTCCGCCGAGCAGCTCGGCGCGCTCGCGCATCCCCGTGAGCCCGTAGCCGAGCCGTTGCTCGGGTCGACTTGGTCGGCGCGCTGCGCGCGAAGTCCTCGACGCTGAGCCGGGCGCCCTCGGGCTCGTACGCGAGCCGGAGCTCGACCCGCTGCGGCGCGGGCGTGCTTGCGCACGTTCGTCAGCGCCTCCTGCGCGGTCCGGAAGAGCGTCAGCCGCGCGTCCGTGTCGAGCGCGTGGCTGTCGCCATCGACGGTGATCGTCGCGGGGATCCCCGTGTCGCGCTCGAACTCGGCGACGAGTCCCGCGAGCCGCTCCGGCCCCGGCAGCTCGTCGTCTCGCAGCATCCCGATCGCGCGCCGCGCCTCCTCGATGCCGCTGCGGGCGAGGTGGTGTGCCCGCTCGAGCGCTTCGACCAGGTCCGGGTCGTCGTGGCGTGAGGCGCGCAGCCGCGCTCCCTCGAGCTGCAGGGCGAGCCCGGAGAGCGAGTGCGCGAGGACGTCGTGCATCTCGCGTGCGAGCCGCTGCCGCTCGGCCAGCACGGCTGCGCGCGCCTGCGCGTCGCGCGACTGCTCCAGCTCGAGCAGCAGCTGCTCGGCCTGCTCCTGGCCCTCGCGCAGCGGCCGGCGAGCCGCGCACGACGTAGAAGGCGATCACGCCGAGCGCGCTCAGCGCGATCGCGAGGACGCTGCGTTGTCACCGCGACGCCAGCGACGACGACGGCGACCAGGCCGACGCGGCGCCGATCGCGCCGATGCGGCCCGCCCGCTCATCGCGACCACGCCGACGGCGATGAAGGCGCCGAGGAGCCCGGCCCGTTCGGCTGCAGCGCGACGAGCACCGACGAGCTGACGACGAGCACCGGGAAGAACGGTACCTGGGCGCGCCCGGCCGACTGTGTCCGCATCACCCCCAGACGCCCGTGAAGCCGGCGAGCGCGAGCAGAACCCGAGCCCTCGGCCGTGCCAGCCGGGTGGGGATGGGATTCCGAGCCGGCGACGAGCGACCGCGACGATCACCGCGCCCAGCGGCCGCAGCCGGCCGAGCGTCGCCCGCTGGCGCGCGCGGGCGCCCTCGAGCGAGCGACCGTCGGGTCGCCGGTCATGCTGGAAGCGTAGGCACGCGCCGCGCCGCGGTCATCGCCTGCCGGGTTGACTAGGGGGCCGTCTCCACCCGGGGTTGGAGGCGAAGTTCAACCGGGCCCGATGCGCGCAGCCGCCCTCCGTTCCTAGCGTGTCGGTCGGCCATCCGAACGCGGGAGGAGCACCCATGATCGACCACCGCCGAGACCCAGTTTCCGAAGCCCGTCCCGCCCGAGCCGCCGTCCGCGCCGGCGGAGACCGTGATCACGGTCCGCGGACTGCGCAAGCGCTACGGCGAGCTCGAGGCAGTGCGCGGCATCGACCTCGAGGTGCGCCGCGGCGAGATCTTCGCCTTCCTCGGCCCGAACGGCGCCGGCAAGACGACCACGGTCGAGATCCTCGAGGGCTTCCGGCCACGCAGCGACGGCGAGGTGCGCGTGCTCGGCGTCGACCCGGCGCAGGCCGGGTCGGCGCTGGCGCAACCGCGTCGGCGTGCGTGCTGCAGGAGTCGAGCCGCGGAGCCTGGGCTGACCGTGCGCGAGTGCCTCAGGCTCTACGCCGGCTACTACCGCGACGCCGCGCGACGATCGACGAGACGATCGCGCTCGTCGGACTCGAGGCGAAGGCCGACACGCTCGGTGAGGCAGCTCTCCGGCGGCCAGCGGCGCCGCCTCGACGTCGCGCTCGCGCTCGATCGGCGACCCGGAGCTGATCTTCCTCGACGAGCCGACGACCGGCTTCGACCCGTCGGCCCGCCGCCAGGCCTGGTAGGTCATCGACGGGCTGCGCGAGCTCGGGCAAGACCGTCTTCCTGACGACGCACTACATGGACGAGGCCGAGCACCTCGCCGACCGGATCGCCGTGATCGCGACCGGGACGATCGTCGCCGAAGGCACGCCGCAGACGCTCGGCGGCCGGGACCGAATGGCGCGCGCGCATCTCGCTTCACGCTCCCCGCCGGCGTGGGACCCGGCGAGCTGCCCGCGGCGCGCGCACGCTGGCGAGACGGCCGGATCGCCGTGGACGAGCAAGCGATCCGCTCCTCGACCTGAAGGCGCTCGCCGACTGGGCGCTCGCGGCGGCCTCGACCTCCCGACCTCGACGTCCGCCGGCCCTCGCTCGAGGACGTCTACCTGTCGCTGACCACAGAGCCGCGATGATTTGATCCGCTCCTGACCGCCTCGCGGCAGCCGCTCGACGGGCGCCGGCGCAGCCCCGGGCCAGCAGGCCTGATCCTCCACCAGTTCCGCTACGACCTGCTCGCCTTCCTGCGCAACCGGCAGCGCGGTTCTTCACCGTTGTCCTGCCGGTCATCTTCCTGGTCATCTTCGTCGGCGTTTTCGGAAACCACACGCGTGGCGAACGGACGTGAAGGCGTCGACGTACTACGTGCCGGGGCTCGCCGCGCTGGCGCGTCATCGCCGGCTCGTTCGTCAACCTCGTCATCTCCGTCACCGCCCAGCGCGAGTCCGGCGTGCTCAAGCGCCGCCGCGCGACACCGGTGCCCGCCTGGGTGCTCATCGCCGGCCGGACCCTGACGCGCGATCGTCGTCTCCCTGCTCGTCATGGCGGTGCTGCTGGTCATCGGGCGGTTCGCCTACGGCGTGCACGCTCCCGACGTCCGCCGTCCCCGGTGTCGTCGTGACTCGCGTCGTGGCGGCTCGATCGCCTTCTGCTGTCTCGCCTACGCGCTGTCCGACGGCGATCGGCTCCGCCGACGCGGCGCAGCCGATGGTGCAGGCGATCATCCTGCCCCTGTACTTCATCTCCGGCGTCTTCATCCCCAACGTCAACCTGCCCGGCTGGCTGCAGGACGTCGCCGAGGCCTTCCCCGTCGAGCACCTCGCCGACGGCCTCCACCACGCCTTCGACCCCGCGACCCACGGCACCGGGT
>CAVVAA010000005.1:0-61976 GCA_963746115.1 uncultured Actinomycetes bacterium
ACGCGATAGTGCGTCCTGGCGGCCGGCGCCGTGCGCGGCCGCGCCCCCTAACGTCAGAGGCGTCCACCTCACCACAGTCACGACACCTTCAGGGGGAACTGCCATGAGCACCATCGCCGTCGAGGCGCTGACCAAGCGGTACGGCACCGTCACCGCGGTCAGCGACCTGTCCTTCGAGCTGGCACCGGGCCGCATCACCGGGTTCCTCGGCCCGAACGGGGCCGGGAAATCGACCACCATCCGGCTGCTGCTCGGCCTGGCCGAGCCGACCTCCGGCCGGGCCACCATCAACGGGCACCCCTACCGGGAGCTGCGCGACCCGCTGCGGCACATCGGCGCGCTGACCGGCCCGGACGTGTTCCACCCCGGGCGGTCCGGGCGGACCGCGCTGCGGATCGCCGCGCGCCCCGCGCGGATCGGCGGCCAGCGGGTCGAGGAGGTGCTCGAGCTGGTCGGGCTCGGCGGCGCCGCGCACCGCCGGGCCGGCGGCTACTCCCAGGGCATGCGGCAGCGGCTCGCACTGGCCGCCGCGCTGCTCGGCGACCCGGAGACCCTGATCCTGGACGAGCCCGCCAACGGGCTCGACCCCGAGGGCGTGCACTGGCTGCGCGGCCTGCTGCGCGGCCTGGCCGGCCAGGGCCGCACCGTGTTCGTGTCCAGCCACCTGCTCGCCGAACTGGCCCAGATGGTCGACGACGTGGTCCTCATCAACCACGGCCGGCTCGTGGCCGCGGGCCCGATGGCCGACCTGCTCGGCCGCGCCGGCGCCGCCTCGCTCGAGGGCTTCTTCCTCGACGCGACCTCGGGGGACGCACGCCCCGCCCATCCCGCCTCTACCCGGGCAAGGAGCCTGTCATGAGATCGCTGGTTTCCGCCGAACTGCTCAAACTCCGCAGCACCCGAAGCGCCTGGATCCCGCTGGCGGTCGCGCTCGCCCTCGCCGTCGTCGCCGTGCTGGCCAGCACCACGGCAGCCCGGCCCGACGCCAGCCCGCACCTGTCACCGGCCGCGCTGCCCGGCCTGCTGCGCGGCTCGGGCGGGCAGCTCCTCGACGGCGCGGTGCTGCTGTGCTGGATCGTGCTGTCGGCCGGGGAGTTCCGGCACCGCACCGCGGTCACCACCTTCCTCGCCGAGCCGAACCGGCTGCGCGTCGTGTCCGCCAAGCTCATCGCCGCCGCGCTGACCGGCGCCGCGGTCGGCCTGCTCGCCGAAGCGCTCAGCGCCGCCACCGCCGCCGCCGCGCTGTCCGCGCACCACGTGCCGCTGGCCTGGAGCCAGCCCGGGGTGCTCGGCGCGGTGACCGCGGTGCCGCTGCTCGCCGCCCTGTTCGGCATGCTCGGCGCCGGCCTCGGACTGCTGCTGCGCCATACCGCCGCCGCGCTGGGCCTGGCCCTGATGTGGGCGTTCGTCATCGAAGGGATCATCCCCGCGCTGACGCACCAACCCGGCATCATCCGCTGGCTGCCCGAAGCCGCCGCCAACGCCGTGCTGCACGGCGCATCCCCGGCCGCCACCACGCTGTCCGCCGGCGCGGCGCTCGCGGTCCTGGCCGGCTACGCGGCCGTGCTGGCCGGTGCGGGTGCCGCACTGACCGTCCGGCGAGAGATCGGCACCACCACCGGCTGACCAGCCGGCCAAAGGGCGGGTCCGGGCCGTCCGCGACATCACCAGCGCGGACAGCCCGGCCCGCCCTCGCCAACCCATATGCAGGACCTGGGCGTTCATGGTCAGCATGGCGCCACCACCCTCCCGCCCAGCGAGCTAGAACCCAGCGAACACAGCCGGAAAGACCAAGCAGGACTGGCGCCCGCCGACCATGACAACCGACGCGCGCATATCAGCCTTATGCGCGTCAGCCTCATGCGCGGGTGACCGCCAGGCGGGCCGAGACCCGTAACCGCCCCGGACGGCCGCTCCGGGAGCGCCTGCACGCTGGCGAGTCAACTGCGTTCTGGGGTCCTGCCGGTGCCGGAGACCGTGATGGCACATCGGTTGCTGAGCGCCGGGCAAGGGGCCGCTTTGCTCGTGGCGAGCTCCGTCGTCGGCGCCCGCGTCGCGCAGATCCTCACCGGCGTCGTCATGGCCCTGGTGCCGCCGGTCAGTGGCGACGGTTACGGACGGGCCTGACCGGTGGATCGGCGCTCTAGCGGTTGAGAGGGACGGGTGCCTAAGCTGGGAGTCGCCTGTCGCGTTTGCCTGGTGCCGTTGTGCGGTCTGGCCGTCGCCCAGGTTGGGGGCGTTATGGATGTGCCTGCAAAGCCGCCGGCCCGGGCGGCCGCGGCCCGGGGTCCGCTTGAGCAGGCTGGGATTAGACGTTCGCCTCGCCGGCGGCGGCCCTCCGGGCAGCCGCCGCCGTTGCCGCGCCATCTCCAGATCACCGGGGTGGGCTGGCTGGCCGCGGCGGTGGTGCTGCTTGTGGTCTCGGTGGTTGTCTTCGCCGGGGGTTTGCGTGGCCCGGCGGTGGCGGTGACGGTCGCCGACGACGCGGTGGTCAGGTGGCTGGCCGGGCTGCGCGCGCCGGGCCTGTTCCCGGCGATGCGGGCGCTGGCGGCGCTGGGGTCGTGGGTGGCCATCAGCGCCCTGCTGTATGGGCTGCTGGCCGCGCTGTTGATCCTCAGGCGGTTGCGTCAGCTGCTGATCGTGCTGGCCGCTTGGATCATGCAGGGTGTGATCATCCAGTACGTCGTGGCGCCGCTGGCGCAGCGCCCCCGGCCGTTCGGGGTGGTCTTCCGCACCGGGTGGGACGCGTGGGCGCTGCCGTCGGAGAAGATGGCCGCGCTGGTTGTCACCCTGCTGGGGATCTTGTATGCGCTGGTGCCCGAGGGCCGCTGGCGGCAGCGCGGCAAGTGGGCGGCGGCCGCGGTGGTGTTGCTCGTCGCCCTCGCCCACCTGTATCTGGGGGTGCTGGCGCCGACCGACGTGCTGGTAGGCGTCGTGGTGGGTGTGGCGATCCCGCTGGCCGGCTTCCGGCTGTTCGCCCCGGGCGAGGTTTTCCCGGTCACCTACCGGCGGGGAAGTACCGCGCATCTAGATGTCGGCGGGTCACGCGGGCAGGCGATCCGCCGCGCGCTGCAGGACCAGCTGGGCCTGGTGGCTGGCGATGTTGAGCCGTTCGGCCTGGCGGGGTCGGCCGGGTCGACACCGTTGCGGATCAAAGTCAAGGGCGACCCCGGCACGGACCTGTTCGGCAAGCTGTACGCGCGGAGCCATCTGCGTTCAGACCGCTGGTACAAGCTCGGCCGGGAGCTGCTCTACGGCCGCCTGGAGGACGAGAAGCCGTTTCATACCGTCCGGCGGCTGGTGCAGCAGGAGGACTACGCGCTGCGGGTACTGCGCGATGCCGGGCTGCCGACCCCGGCGCCACATGGCTTCGTGGAGCTGACACCGGAACGGGAGTATCTGCTGGTCACCGAGTTCTTCGACGGCGCCGCCGAGCTGGGCGAGGCCGAGATCGGCGACCCGGTCATCGACGACGGCCTCAGAGTCATCCGCAAGCTGTGGGACGCCGGGCTGGCGCACCGCGACATCAAGCCCGCCAACCTGCTCGTCCGCGATAACCAGCTGCTGCTGATCGACGTGGCGTTCGCCGAGGCGCGCCCGACCCCGTGGCGGCAGGCGGTGGACCTAGCCAACATGATGTTGTGCCTGGCCCTGCGGTCACGCGCTGAACTGGTCTACCGGCGCGCCCTGCGCCAGTTCACCGTCGAGGAAATCACCGAGGGATTCGCGGCCGCCCGCGGGCTTGCCCTGCCCTCGCAGCTGCGGCGGATGCTCCGCGAGCAAGGTCGTGACCTGCACGGCGAATTCCTCCAGTTGCTGCCCGAGCGGCCCCGGCCGATCAGGATCCAGCGGTGGAGCGCGCGTCGCGCCGGGCTGCTGCTGCTCGTCGCGGCGCTGGCAGCCCTGCTCGTCCCGGCCGCTCAGTACGTACTGGCCAACGATTATCAGCACACCGCGCCGCTCAATATAGCGAGCCTGAGGTGCGGCGAGCCCGAGCCGCTGTGGCTGCTGGCCCAGTCGGTGCCATCGGCGTCGCTGGTGCCGTGCGTGCGCACGCTGCCGGCCGGCTGGACGGTGGCGACCGCGAAGGCCAAGAACGGCTTGTCGGAATTCACGCTGGCCCACGACCCGGATTCCCAGGCGGTAGTCGTCCGGCTCACCGCCGCCTGCACCACCAGCGGGGCGGCCCAGCGGCCGTCCGGCCAGCCGGGGGTACGCCGCTACGAGCGGGCCGACGCCACCGGTTCCGGGCAGATCACCTCGTACACGGTCTTCACCGGCGGCTGCGTCACCGCCCAGCTCCACCCAGCCGGCAACACCGCCGTAATCGCCGACCAGGCCTCATCCGTCCTCGGGTTCACGACCCGCCGCAGTCTGCAGCAAGCACTCGCCGCGCGCTCCAACGGGCGACTCCACCTCGATCCGTAAGAACACGATGATCGGCCCCGCCGCATAAACGGCGGGCGAGGGCCTGATAGCCGCTCCGCCGGCGTCACGGCTGCAGGCGGGACCAGGTACACGAGCATCCGGCCGGCGGCGACGGGGGTTCCCTGGCAACGGCGCTCGAATTCACGCGCCGCTGACACCGAGCGGGCGGATGTCCCGGTTCGGCGTTCCTCGTCAGGGGCTATCAGCTCGGGTGGTCCCGGGTTTGTGCTGGCGGTTTCGCCGCGGTCGGCCTGGCCGTGTGCGTGTGCCCGGGTCCGGCCATCCGGCTGGCCTGAGCGCGATTTCCGGGCTATCAAAGTAGCGTGATCCGCAGATGGTGGTCCGGTTCCGGGCCGGCGGCCGCGATTGAGGACGTGTGACGGATCGCCGCCCGCCGGGCGGCGAGCTGTGGCGTCAGGCGGTCGCGATCGGCGGAGGAGGAAGGGGATACCCGGTGAAGCACAAAGTCGCAACGCGCGAGGAGTGGCTGGCTGCTCGCGGTGAACTGCTCGCGCGGGAAAAGGAGCTGACGCGCCGCGGCGACCAGCTCGCGGCCGAGCGGCGCGAGCTGCCGTGGGTGCCGATCGAGAAGGAATACAGCTTCGGCACCGATGAGGGGCCGAAGACGCTGCGCGAGCTTTTTGACGGGCGCTCGCAGCTGATCACTAGGAATCGATCGATTAACTACATGATCATCGGCTGGGTGATAATCCCTAGCGCCGGCTTCCCGCCTGCGCGGCCCCAGGGAAACAGGGCGTGGTCGATCCCGCCCGGGAAAGGGATCCCGCATCTTCGGCCGCCCCGCCCGGCATCATTCGCCCGGAGCCACCTCAGCCTGGCAGGGTAGACCGCCACGAGTTGCCCGCCTGGAGCTCGCCCCTCCGCGATCTTCCTGGCCCTATCTGGCGACGGTAGAGGCCGCGCAGTAGCGGACCTAGACTTCTGGAAAGCTGACGGAACCACGTACGCGAGAGTCAGCTAGAACAGGGGGGGAGCACAGTGAACAGGATCACGGAGATTGTCAGGAGGCTGCTGGCGGGAGGCGTTCTCGCCGGGCTGCTGTTCTCCGGGGCGGTGGTCGCTGAGGGATCGGCCAGCGCAGCCACGACGCCAGTGCTCTACTCGGCGAACAACCTCCCCTGGTCGGCGTCCCGGCATCCCTCGAGATTCGTCTTCGGGAACGGCGGCTCGCCCTACTTCACCAACCTGACCTGGAAGTCGTGGGGCAGCGGCTCGGCCTGGGGAACCGGCAAGGTCTGGACCCAGAAGGCAGGGTGCAGCCCGAGCTACAAGTGCGCCTACACCAGCCGCTGGGTGGGCGTGTACCTGTCGGTGGTCAAGACCCACAACGGCACGCGCTACTACAGCAAGATGTCGGTGGAGCTCTCGGTCAGCGGCAAGCTGAGGTGGGAGTCCGGCACCTACCAATCAGGCTGGTGGGGTCACTTCCCCAACGTCTGGCCATGGTTCTAGGCCCGCCATGGACCAGGACATTGCCAGCCTGAGGCGCATGATCGAGGAGATCCGCCAGATCCGGGAGCGTACCTGCGACCCGAAGTCCAACCAGAATCCGCGCTACCACGCGCTCTCATCCGCGGTGAGCTCGCTCGACAAGGCAGCCAAGGACATGTCCGCACGTCCCTAGGTCACTATCGCTGCCGGGTGCGCGTCACCATCGATGTGATCAAACTCACGATGCAAAAGCCCGATTGGCGCATGCGGCGGCTGACCGCGGCTGGGCTGCTGCCCGAGCGGGCCGGGCAGCCGGTCAAGGCCTGGGTCCACATCACCCTGGCCGACCTGCTCCGCCTGCAGGGCAGCTCAGCGCTACAAGAAGAATGGACCGCGCAGGTCCGGGCCCGGTGGGCCGCCCGTCGCGCGCACGCGTCCGAGACCGGCGCGTCCGACGGGGCCTGGCTGGACGGCGACGCTGCCGCGGCCATCACCTGCGACGCCGCCATGGCGCCCGTCGTGACCGGCGATGTCGATGTGGACGCCTTGGAGGATCTGGTCCGGCTGTGCGTGGAACTGGACTGGCTCCGCCGTGGCGGCCGGCGACGGCGGCCGGGCCGGGCGGGCCCGGGACGGACACCACCGTGGCGTGGGCGGCGCTGGAGCAGGCGGTCATCGGCAAGGCCGTCGACCTCCTGTCCGGCCCCGGCGGCCTGGCCAGCCTCCTGCGCCGCCGCCAGCTCGGCGTCCGGCTGGCCGGGCCGAGCCTGCCGCTGGACATCGGCTACGCCGAGACGATCCCGGCGGGGATCCGCAACGCGGTGCTGCTGCGGGACCGGCACTGCCAGTGGGCCGGCGGCTGCAGCCAGCCCGCCGGGGCGTGCGAGGTGCACCACACCCGGCACAAGGCCGACGGCGGGAAGACGTCGGTGAAGGACTGCGTGCTGCTGTGCCCGTTCCATCACCAGGTCGTGATCCACCGGTGGGGCTGGACCCTGGTCGTCAACCCGGACGGGACGACGACCGCGTGGAACAAGAACTAGACCAAGGTCCTCCACAGCCACGGACCACCCGCCCGCGCCGGGTAACCGCCCCGGCCTGATGTGCCGCTCAGCGGGGCAAGGTGGCGGCCAGCACATCACGGAAGCGGGTGAGCTCGCGTCCGAGCAGCTGCTTGAGGGCGGGGTCGACGGCGGCGAACTCGCCGCGGCGGCTGGCGGTGAAGATCTCCAGGGCGAAGCTCGCGAACTGCTCCGGCGTGCCCTGAGCGACGAGGCGGTCCTTCCACGCGTCATCGGAGACGGTGACCCGGGTGATCCGGCGGCCGGCGAGCTCCGCGGCGATCTCGGCGATGCCGGCGAAGTCGAGCGCCTCAGGTCCGGTGAGCGCCGGGGTGATCCCATCCAGGCGCCCGTCCTCGGTGAGCGCGACGACGGCGGCTTCGGCCAGGTCGGCGTGCGCCGTCCAGGACACCGGGCCGTCCTCGGGCAGGATCAGCTCCCCGGTCGCAGCGCCGGGCGCAGGATCCCGATGGCGCTGGTGGCGTGGAAGCCGTCGCGCAGCGAGGTGAACGGGATCCCGGCTGCCTGTAGGTCCTGTTCGGTTTCGGCATGGGCCCGCGTCGCGGCGAACAGGGAGTGCTGATTCGCGCCCATGTGGCTGGTGTAGAGGATGCGCCCGGCTCCGGCCGCCTTTGCCGTCTCGATGGCGGCCCGGTGCGGCGCCGGATCGGCCGGGCCCGAGACGATGAGCACCTGGGATGCGCCCTCGAAGGCATGGGCCAGGGACGGCGGGTCGCTGAATTCGTCGCGGCGCACCCGCACGCCGCACGCTGCGAGATGCCCGGCCTTGTCCGGGTCGCGGACGCTGACGCCAATCTGGCTGGCCGGCATCCGCTCTATCAGGTGCTCGACGATCGCACCGCCAAGCTGGCCCGTCGCCCTGGTGCGGCCACAGCGGGCGGGTCAGGCCGATGCCGTCGAACACGCCGGTCACCCTACCGTCCGGCAGGCGCTCGGGCCCGGCGGAAGCCTATCGCCCGGATTTGCTGCAGTTTCGGGTGTCCCGAAACTGCAGACAAATCGCCTCGCTCTCCGGCTGGCCGGAGGCTGTCCCCGCGCTGGCGCCGAGGGGTGACCCCCGGCCCGATCCGGTGGCCCGCCGGATTCTGCCGCGGCCCGGAATTTCTAGCGTCGACACCATGGACACGACACGCGAACACCGCACGTTCACATCGTTCCGGACGAAGGGGCGCCGGCTCGGGGCCCGGTCACCGCCGGGCTGGTGGTGACCATCGCGGCGGCGGCGATGGCCGCCCCCGCCGCCGCCGTCGCCCTGACCGCCTCCCCGGCCTCGGCCACCGTCGCCACTGCTCACGCGAGCCACCGCGGCGAGCTCATCTCGGCCACCCCGCTGCGTACCTTCAAAGACCGCGCCGCCGTGACGGCCCGGCTCAAGGCCGACGGCTTCAACCCCGCCACCGACCGCTACGGCGTCCGCACCTACCGCCTCGTCTACCGCACCGTCGACGCCTACGGCCGGCCCACCACGGCCAGCGGCCTGCTCGCCTTGCCCATCGGCGGCCCGCGTAACCTGCCGGTGGTCTCGTTCACCCACGGCACCGAGGTCTTCCGCGGTGACGCGCCCTCCGAGCAGCCCACCGGCTTCGAGCCCGGCCCCGCCTACACCTACGCCTCGGCCGGGTTCGCCGTCTCCGACCCGGACTACCTGGGCCTGGGCACCGGGCCGGGGCTGCACCCGTGGATGGACGTGCCGTCCGAGACCACCGCGGCGCTCGACATGCTGCGCGCCGCCCGCAGCTACGTCACCAGAGGCGGCCGCACGCTGCAGCGCCAGGTGCTGGCGACCGGGTTCTCGCAGGGCGCCTCGGCCGCGCTCGGCCTGGGCCGCGCGCTGCAGGCCGGCGCCGACCCGTACTTCCGGCTCGGCGCGCTCGCGCCGATCAGCGGCGCCTACGACTTCGGCGGCGCCTCCGTCCCGTCCGTGCTGGACGGGGAGCTGATCAGGCTCAACCCGAATCCGCAGCTCGGCGCCAAGATCGCCGTCCTGTACACCGCGTGGATGCTGGTCGGGTTCAACCGGGTCCACCCCATCGCCGGGATGCCCGCCACCATCGTCAAGGAGCCCTACGCCCGCACGATCGAGGGCCTGTTCGACGGCCGCCACACCGGCGACCAGGTCATCGGCGGCCTCCCGGCTACCATCAACGAGCTGCTCACGCCGTACGGCGTGAACCTGCTGCGGCACCCCACCGGGGGCTTCGCCGCCGCGCTGCGCAGCGTGGACAGCGTTTGCCAGGGCTGGACGCCGAACGTCCCGATCCGGCTGTACTACGCCAGCCACGACGAGCAGGCCGTGAACGCCAACACCTTCGACTGCCAGGCGTGGTTCGCCGCCCGGGGCCTGCACGTCCCGGCGGTCAACCTCGGCACCCCGGACTACCAGGGCTCGCGGCACCTCGGCTCCAACGTCGCGGGCACCGCCCGGATCGCCCGCTGGTTCCTCGCGCTCAGTCGCTAGCGCTCAGTCGCCTGAGCACGGGGCGCAGCGCGTCTAGCACCGCGGGATCCTCGATCGTCGACGGGACTGGCTCGTCCATCCCGTCGGCGATCCCGCGCCGACGTTCGCGAGGTGACTGAACAGCTCGAGCCCTTCGATGAAGCGGCGACCCGCGTCCATCCCGCCCTTGATCCCGAAGGCCATGATCGCGCCGGCGCCGTTGGGCAGGTACTGCTTCGCCCGCTTGTTCCACTTGCTCGACTTCAGACCCGGGAACGCGACCCACTCCACCTCGTCGCGCGCTTCGAGCCACTCCGCGACCGCCTGCGCGTTCTGCACGTGGCGCTCCATGCGGAGGCTCAACGTCTCGAGGCCCTGGAGGAAGAGGAACGAGTTGAGCGGCGCGATCGCGGGCCCGATGTCGCGCTGGTACTGCAAGCGGGCCTTGAGGATGTACTGCGCGGGACGCAGCGGCTCCGGGAAGCTGCGAGAACACGAGACCGTGGTACGACGGATCGGGCTCGGTGAAGTTGGCGAACCGACCGCTCGCGACGTAGTCGAACTGACCGCCGTCGACGATGATCGCCGCCGATCGACGTGCCGTGACCGCCGATGAACTTCGTCGCCGAGTACACGACGATGTCGGCGCCGTGACGCAACGGCTGGCAGAGGTACGGGGTGGCGACGGTGTTGTCGATCACGAGCGGGATGCCGTTGTCGTGCGCGATCTTGCTGACGCCGCCGAAGTCGAAGACGTCGCCCTTCGGGTTGCCGATGCGTCTCGCCGTAGAACGCGCGGGTCTCGGGCCGGATCGCCGCCTTCCACGCGGCGAGGTCGTCGGGATCGTCGATGAAGGTGACCGCGACGCCGAGCTTCGGCAGCGTGTAGTGGAGGAGGTTGTACGTGCCGCCGTAGAGCGACGCCGACGCGACGATGTGCCCGCCGTTCTCGGCCAGGTTGAGCAACGCGATCGTCTCGGCGGCCTGCCCGCTCGCGGTCGCGAGTGCACCGACGCCGCCGTCGAGCGCGGTCATGCGCTCCTCGAACACGGCCTGGGTCGGGTTCATGATGCGCGTGTAGATCATGCCGAGCTCTTCGAGCCCGAACAGCGCGGCGGCGTGCGCGGTGTCGCGGAACACGTAGCTCGTGGTCTGGTAGATCGGAACCGCGCGGGCGCCCGTCGTCGGGTCCGGCACGGCACCTGCGTGCACCTGGCGCGTCTCGAAGCCCCAGTCGGCCATGAGTGTCTCCTCGCATCGAGTCTGGCGCCTGGCTGTGGCGCGGCGTGCTGGAGGGTACGGTCGGATATCCGAGTGATCAAGTAGGAATTAGGTCGTGATACGACCGTGAGAACCGGTGTGCCACCGCTCCTCCGGCACGCGTCCAGCGACGAGTACGTGCCGGTGCCGTGGTCGGTTCGCGACACACGCGCGCTCGAACGCGCTGGCGCGCGAAGTTCCCGACACGCGCGCGGCGTCGTCGGGATGACGCGCCGACGAGTACCGGTTCGACCGTCGCGGCACCGCCGCGACGTTGCGCGCGATCGACGCCGAGCACGGCGGCGGGTTCTTCGCCGTGCCCGAGGCCGCGGCGTTCGATCTCGCGGCCGCGGAGTCCGCGTTCGCGGGCACGCGCGCCCGTCGTCGACGTGCAGACGCATCTCGTCGACCCGCAGCGCTGGTCGGGTTCGCACGCGGCCGCGCTCGCGGGCTTTCTCGAGATGGTCGACCCGCAGCGCTGGCCCGAGCGGCGTCGACCCGCACACTGATCGACGCCGGCGCGTGGGCCGAGCCTCGTGTTCGGCGCGAGCGAGACCGCGATCGCGCTGCTCACGTCGACGCCCGGTCCCGCGCGACAGCAACGTGCTGACCAACCGGCAGATCGCGGCGGCGCGCGACGTCGTCGACCGCTACGCCGACTCCGGCCGTGTGCTGACCCACACGATCGTGCACCCGAACCTCGGCGCGTCCGAGCTCGACGCGATGTCGGAGTGGAGCGAGACCTGCCGGCCGTCGGGATGGAAGTGCTACACGCTCTGGGGCCCACCGACGGCGGCGTCGCCGACCGGCGGTTGGTTCCTCGACGACGAGGAGGTCGGCTTCCCGTTCCTCGAACGGGTGCGCGCGCTCGGCCCGCGCGTCGTCGCGACGCACAAGGGGCTCGGCGGCCCGATCCCCGACGCGTCGGTCGCCGCGGCGTCGCCGCGCGACATCGGCCCGGCGGCCGCCGCGTTCACCGACATCGACTTCGTCGTCTACCACTCCGGCTACGAGCGCGATCCGGACGGCCAGGAGGGTCCGTACGACGCCGAGCGCCGCAGCACGCACGCGCGGCGTCGACCGCCTCGTCGCGACGCTCGCCGAGCACGGGATCGGGCCGGGCGCGAACGTCTACGCGGAGCTCGGCACCACGTGGTTCCTGATGCTGCGCCGGCCGCTCGAAGCCGCGCACGTGCTCGGCAAGCTGCTCGCCGCGCTCGGGCCCGGAGCGGATGCTCTGGGGCACCGACTCGGTCTGGTACGGATCACCGCAGCCGCTCATCGACGCGTTCCGCGCGTTCACAGATTCCCGAGTCGATGCAGGAGGAGTTCGGCTACCCGCCGCTCGACGCCGACGCGAAGGAGCGCATCCTGAGCCTCAACGCGCGTGCGCGTGTACGGCATCGCCGACGCGACCGTCGACGCGCGTCGCGGCCGAGCGCGACGCGAGCTGGGTCGCGAACGCGGCGCCCGCGCTGCGGCGACTGCGCGCGGTCAGTGGAACGTCGGGTTGAAGCCGATGTTCCACGCCCACAGCAGCGCGACGAACGCCGCGACGACGATCCACGGCGGAATGCGGACGCGATCGAGGCGCAGGCCGGCGAGCAGCGCGACCGCGAGCACGCACGACGAGCAATGCCCGCGGGGTTGAAGCGCAGCGACTCGAGCAGGTGACCGTGCATCGCGGCGACGACCGCGCGCGTCATCCCGCACAGCGGGCACGGGCACGCCGGTGAGCGTGCGCAACGGGCACGCGAGCGGCGGATGCACCGGAAGCCGCGGCCACACGACCGCGAGCCCGAGCATCGCGGCCGCGCCGATGCGCGCGTCGCGCGTGCGATCGTCGTCGTCGTGGTCGTCGCCGTCGGTCGCGAAGCCTACTGACGGTGCTCCTTGGCGACGAGCACGCCTTCGAGCACGTACTCGGGGTGCGCGTCGGCGGGAATGCCGCGTCACCTTCGCGCCGAGCCGGACGCGCGAGGTCGTAGCCGAGGCGCGGCGCGCGCGTCGGGCGGCAGCGTGAGGCGGCGATCGAGGAACGCTGCGGACCGCCGCGACCTCGGCCGGCGAGATCGCGCTCACGTCCCAGCCCGCGACCGCGTCGAGCGGCACCGTCGGACGCGACCACGTCGCCCAGCCCGCGGCCTGCGGCCGGCCGTCGCGCTCGCGCACGACGATGGTGCCCGCCGCGAGATCGCCGAGCCGTTGGTTGTTCGCGGCTGACGATGACGCTGATCGTGCCGACGAGGTAGAGCGTGGGAAGGAAGTCGACCAGCCGCAGCACGTTGCGCACCGCGCTCGGCGACGAAGCCGACCGGCTGACCGCCGCTGCGGACGACCCGCAGGCCCGACGAGCGCTTGCCGGGCGTGCGCCCGGAGCCGAAGACCTCGAAGAGCGATGTCGTACACGAAGAGGACGCGCGAAGTCGATGACGATCAGCGACGGCGATCGACCCAGCCGTCGTGAAGCCGAGCTCGCACACGATCACGAGCGCGAGGATGATGCCGAACTGGATGAGGCTGTCGATGAGACGGGCGATGAAACGTGAACCGAGGCCCGCGAGCACGAGGTCGACTTCGAGGCCCTCCGGCGTCGCGATCGTGATGCGGTCGTCGAGCGTCACCCCATGAACGTAGACGCGTTCGTCACCGACCGATCTCCGTCGTGGAACCGGCTCGAGGAGCTCGCGCAGGAGTCGCGCCGCAGCCCCGAGCGGCTCGGTCCCGACGGCGTGCGCGAGCTCGGGCTCCGCTACCGCGAGACGGTCGCCGACCTCGCGTTCGCGCGCCGCCGGTTCACCGGCGATCCGATCGATGCGGCGGCTCGAGACGCTCGTGACCGAGGCCCGCCACCTCGTGTACGACTCGGAGCCGAAGCGGGGCGCGCTGCGCGAGTTCGTGTCGCACGGGTACTGGCGCCGGATCCGCGAGCGACCGGTTCCGTTGTTGGTCGCGGTGCTGTTCCTGTTCGCGCCCGCGCTGCTCGCGGGCACGTGGGCGTGGCGCGATCCGGGCGCCGCGTCGGGACTCGTGCCGTCGCAGTATCAGCGGGTCACCGAGCCGCGGCCGTCGGGAACCGACCTCGGTGTGAGCGTGAGCGACGAGGCCGCGCTCGCGAGCCAGATCTTCACGAACAACATCACGGTCACGATGCTCGCGTTCGGCGGCGGACTGCTGCTCGGTCTCGGCACCGTGCTCGTGCTGCTGCAGAACGGTGTGCTGTTAGGCGCGGTCGCGGGACTGTCGATCGGCGCGGGCAACGGTCGGCCGTTCTTCGCGTTGGTCACCGCGCACGGCGTGCTCGAGCTGAGTTGCATCTGCGTCGCGGCGGCCGCGGGCCTGCGCATCGGTTGGGCGATCGTCGACCCCGGCTACCGCCGGCGCGGCGACGCGCTGCGCAGCGAGACGCGCGCGGCCGTCGAGATGTTGCTCGGAACCGCGCCGTGGCTCGTCGTCGCCGGGCTCGTCGAAGGCTTCGTCACGCCCGGCGGGGCTTCGCGCTCGCCGGTCGTCGTGACCATCGGGCTCGGTCTCGGCGCCCTCTTCTGGGGCCTCGTGCTCTGGCGCGGGAGGCCCGAGCCGGCCGCTCCGGTAGAGCGGAGCCTACGAGCTCTGGCGGCGCCGGTACCTGACCGTCGCGAGCGCGGCGACGATCGCGGCGCCGGTGAGCCCACCGATGATGGCGCCGTTGCGCAGCCGGACGCGCGACTTGTGCGCCTTCGGGTTCGGCTTCGACGCTCTGCACGTCTTCGAGGAAGACGGTCTCCTCGTCGAGCGTGATGTGCGCGCCGTGCGCGGGATCCTGCTGCGCGGCCTGCCGCAGCTGCTCGCGGAAGACCTCGGGACCGAGCCCTTCGGGGACGTCGCCGCCGGGTCGACTCGATGTCCTTCTCGTCCACTGCCGGCGATCGTAACGGCGCCGGCCGGTGCGATCAGATCCGCGGCGCGCGACTTCAGGTGCAGGTAGGCGCGCACGCACGCGGCCGCGAGGTGCTCGGGCGCCGACTCGACGACCTCGGCGCCGGCGCCGGCGCAGCTCGGCGACGACCCGCCGGCGGCCGTCGAGCAGATCGAGCGCGACGGCGGCGCGGTACACGTCGACGGCGTTCGCGCGGTTCGGTGCGAACCGCGCGGTCGACGTCGGGGTCGCGCACCGACGCGACGACGACCGCGTGCCGCCGCGCGAGCACCGGCACCGCGGCGACGAGCGAACGCGCCGCGGCCTCGTCGAGCAGGTCGGTGAACACGACGACGAGCGCGCGCTTCGCCGAACCGACCGAATCGGAACGCGAGCTCGTAGTCGCTGTCGATCGCGCGCGGCTCGAGATCGAAGACCGCGCCGATCACCGCGTCGCTGTTGCGCCGGCCGGTCGCGACCCGGCGGCGGATCTCCGCGTCGAACGCGACGACTCCGCTGCGGTCGCCGAGCTCGTCGGCGACGAGCACGACCGCCGCGAGCGCGTCGAGCGCGGCGTCGAGCCGGGTGCGGTCGCCGATCGGCGCCGACATCAGCCGCCCGCAGTCGAGCAGGCACACGACGTCGCGGTCCTGCTCGATGCGGTACTGGTTGCTCATCGGCGCGACCGGTGCGCGCGGTCGCGGCCCAGTTGACCTGGCGGATGTCGTCGTCGGGCTGGTAGTCGCGCACGGTCTCGAACTCGGTGCCGAGCCCGAGCGGGCCCGCGCGCGAGCAGCCCGGGGTCGCGGAAGCGACCCCGGCGCATCGCGGTGACGATGCGGCGCGCGGCGGGGACGTCGGGATACACGACGATCTGCGTGTCGCTCGCCGCCCGCGAACTGCCAGCTGCCGAGGCCGAGCGGCCCGACCGCGCCGCGCCGCGACCGGCGGGAAGCAGGTGCCGCCCGCGCCGGCGCGCGGTGACCCGCGCGTCGAGCCGGCCGTCGGCTTCGGGAGGATCGATCGTGATGTCGGGCACCGCGGGCTGGCGCACACGGACGCGCGCGCGGCGCGGAGCCGCCCGCGCGTCACGACGAGCGGCGCCGCGACACCGCGCACGAGCACCGGCGGAACCGACCGGGTGAGGCGCGGCGCGCCGCGGGCGATCACCGCGTCGACGACGGTCGCGACGACGACGACGCGCGCCGAGCGCGAGCGACACCGCGACCGGAAGCGCGAGCGCGAGCAGCGCGACGACGCCGAGCGCGTACGCGGCGCGCGGCGGTCGGGCTCACCGCGGCACGGGCACCGACGCCAGCGTGCTCGCGATCGCGTCGTCGGCGCGTGTAGCGCTCGAGCTCGGCCTCGGGCCGGATGAGCAGCCGGTGCCGCAGCACCGCGCGCGCGACGGCCTGCACGTCGTCGGGGATGACGTACGCGCGATCGACCATGCACGCGGCCGCCTTCGCCGCCGCGAGCAGGTGCACCGACGCGCGCGGGCTCGCGCCGAGCGCGACGCTCGGAACCTCGCGCGTGCGCCGCACGACCGCCGCGACGTAGGCGACGACGTCGTCGGACGACGGTGACCGCGTCGACGCGGTTGCCGGCGTCGCGCAGCTCCTCGGCCGTCACGACCGGGCTGCACGTCGACGAGCGTCGCGGGCGACGATGCCGCGGTGCGCGAGCCGCAGCATCGCGACCTCGTCGGCCGCGCTCGGGTAGCCGACGTCGACCTTGGCGAGGAAGCGGTCGAGCTGCGCCTCGGGCAGCGGATAGGTGCCCTCGTACTCGATCGGGTTCTGCGTCGCGACGACGAGGAACGGCGTCGGCAGCGGATGCGCGACGCCGTCGACGCTCACCTGGCGCTCCTGCATCGCCTCGAGCAGCGCCGACTGCGTCTTCGGCGGCGTGCGGTTGATCTCGTCGGCGAGCACGAGGTTGGTGAACACCGGGCCGGGACGGAACACGAGGTCGGCGCCGCTCGCCGGTGCGTGCGCAGCGTCATCGTGCCGGTGAGATCGGACGGCAGCATGTCGGGGGTGAACTGCACGCGCCGGAAGTCGACGCCGAGCGCGCGCGCGAACGCGTTGGCGAGCAGCGTCTTCGCGACGCCGGGCACGCCTTCGAGCAGCACGTGGCCGCCGACGGTCGTGGCCGCGAGCAGCACGTCGACGACGTGGTCCTGCCCGACCACCACCTTGGCGACCTCGGCGACGACCCGGTCTCGGAGCTCTCTCACCGATCTTCCCTTCCGGTCGACTGCTCGACCCGGCTCAGCGCGCGTCCGACGGCGAGCACGGACTCATCCGTGATCGGCGCCAGCACCGCGTCGATCTCTTCGTCGGACAGCCCGATCGCGTGACCGCGGCGCGCGAACTCCGCGCGATCGAGGTCGGCCGGTCGCGCCCGAAGCACCGTCGGCGCCCGGCACCGCGCGCGCGTCGATGCGCGCGCGCACGCGCGCGGCCACGACCTGCAGCGCGGCGTCGGGTCGTGCGGGTGCGCGACGAGCGTCGAGCCGACCGCGTCGACGTACGCGGCGCGCGGCGGCGGCAGCGGTCGGCTCGCGTCTTCGGGCGGCCCGAGCCGGCGGCCGCGCGCCCACATCAGCACGAGCCCCGCGATCGCGAGCCCGACGAGCGCGACCTTCCAGTCGGTCGGGATCGCGCCGAGCCCGCGCGACGGGCCGTATCCGTGCACGCCTTCGGGGAACACGACGGTGCGGCCGGCGTCGCCGGCGAGCGCGAGGCCGAGCGCGGCGTTGTCGGCCGTGCGCGAGCAGCTGGTTCTGGAGCGGCGACGCGTCGGCGACGAACACGATCGTTCCCTCGCCCGACGGCGGCTTCGGTGACGAGCGCGTCGGTCGCGTCGCCGACGAGCGCGCTGCGTGTCGCCGAGCGCCGTCGAAGCTGCCCGTCGCCGGCGCTGACGACGCGGCCGATCGGCGCGAGCGACGGGTCGATCGTCGGTCCAGTCGCGTCGCGGCCGGAGCGGCCCACGCGGCGGCGCGGTCGCGCAGCGCCGTGAAGTACGACGGGCTGGTGCCGCCGATCACGAGCCGCCCGCCGTTGACGACGAACGTCAGCAGCACGCCGGCGTCGTCGCAGCTGATGGTGTCGGGATCGAGCACGACGACCGTGGTCGCCGGATCGAGCGTGCCGTCGCTGCAGCGGACCGCGGGTGAGCGTCGACCGGGTGGCCCTTCGCGCCCGAGCAGGTCGGCGTAGGCGGCGAGCCCTTCGTTCTGGGTCGCGTACGCCGACGAGCGCGGTCCGCCGGGCGTGCCGCCGCCGCCGGTGGAGTCGGAGACGAACTTGGCGAGCAGGTTGACGCCGATGACCGCGCCGACGCACGATGATCACGACCCGCGCGCGCGAGCGGCAGGCGCCGCCACGCGGCTGCCGGGCGCGCGCCGCGATCGTCGAGCGGTCGACGGCTCGATCGGCGGTCGGCGCTCGACCGGCGCCGCGCCGAGCGACGACGCGCGGCCACTCGCGCCGCGCGTCGTCGGTGTCGGTCGGGCTCGGCCGGCGTCGCCTCCGTAGGTGATGCTCTCGAACGTGTCGGCGAGCTCGTCGAACTCGGCGACGCCGAGCTCGCGCGCGCACGTCGCCGGTGGGGATCGACGGCCGGTACGTGATCGCGTGCGCGTCGCGGTCGAGGCGCAGCGAGCCCGGCGCGGAAGCGCAGCCGCACCGCGAGCGCGAGATCGCCGCGCGCTTCGGCTTCGGCGGCCGCCGCCTCGAGCGCGGCCGGGATCGTCGTCGGCCGCCGTCGCGACGCCGTGCGCCGGCGTCGCGTCGGCCGCGCGCGCGCGGTGCGCGCGTAGCGCCTGCACGATCGCGACGACGACGAACGCGACGACGACCGCGATCGACGAGCGCGACCGCTCGACCCACGGCCGCGACCATCCGGCAGCCACGAGAACCGGTCGCCGATCCAGTGCGTGATCGGGGAGAACCGGTCGCCGATCCAGCGCAGGACGACCGTGCAGCGGTCGCGGCACCGGCGCGCCCTCGATAGCGGCGGCCGTCGAGGATGCTGGCGCGCCTCGGTCGCGTCGCTGCGGCCGGGTCGACGGCCGCGGTCAACGCGGTCGGGGCGGCGGCGGCGACGAACGGCGGCGGTGGCGGGGCGGTGGCGGACGTGCGGCGGCGGTGGCGGAGGCGGTGGCGGTAGGCGGGCGGCGGCGTCGACGGCCGGTCCCGGCGGCGGACGCGGCGCGGTCGCGGGCTGTCGAGGTTGTCCAGCACCAGTTGGAGGTCGAGGCCCTCACTGCCGCACGCGGAGATCGAAGTAGAGGATCACGTACGCCGCCGCGACCAACGGCGTCGTGAGGAGGCTCGCGATCGCGCCGATCACGCCGGCCGACGACGATGTACGCCGGTGCTCGTCGTGCTGTGGCTCGCAGGATCACACCGACGAGCACGAGCACCGCAGCGAGAACGTCACGACCTCGGCGAGCAGCGATCGCGACGATCGCGAGCCCGAGGATCGGCCACCGGCGGCCGCGGACGAGCGCGAACGATCGACCGAGCGCGTGCGTGCCGCTGCGCGCCCTCGACCAGGAGCGCCGGGGATCGCGACGATCCACGAGACCCACAGCCAGATGCCCGGGCACGAGCAGAACAGCGAGGCCGACGAGGATCGCCGGCAGCGCGAGGAGCTCGAGCCAGAGGAGCGAAGGGAGCGATGCGGCCGAAGACGCGCAGCGACGCGCCCGCGTCGGCCTTCACGCCACCGAGGTACGCGTCGGCGACGCCGCGTGCGCACGCGCCCGACCGCGAGCCGGCCCGCGATGCACGGTGATCGCGAGCACGACGATGATCGTCCGGTGAGCCGCACCGCGGCGTCGTGGCTGTCGCCGTCGTGCTCGAGAACGTGAAGCCGCCGATGCGTCGTCGTTGCGTCGTCGCGTGCGACGACGGGCGCGACGAGAGGTTGATGAGCACGCTCACGATCTGGAGCGGCACGACCACGACGGCCATCATCGTCACGAGCGCGCGGAAGTTCCTCCGGTAGATCTGGATCGTGTTGTCGAGGATCTCCCCGACACCCAACGGTCGCAGCCCGCCGTACATCGGGACCGAGCCGTACGGCGGGGGCTGCATCGCCCGAACGATAGGCGGGCCTGCCGTGCGGGTCTAGAGCGTGCGCACGATCGCGGCGTCGCCCTGACCGCCGCCACCGCAGAGTGCCGCCGCGCCCGTGCCGCCGCCGCGCCGCCGCAGCTCGTTGATGAGCGTCGATCGACGATGCGGGTGCCCGACATGCCGACCGGGTGACCGAGCGCGATCGCGCCGCCGTTCACGTTGACGACGTCGTCGCTGATTCCGAGATCCTTCATCGACGCGATGCCCGACCGCGGCGAACGCCTCGTTGATCTCGAACAGGTCGATGTCGGAGAGCGAGAGCTTCGACCGCTCGAGCGCGCGCTGATCGCGTTCGACGGCTGGTGCAGCAGCGACGTGTCGGGGCCGGCGACCATGCCGAAGCCGACGAGCTCGGCGAGCGGCGTGAGCCCGAGCCGCTCGGCCGCCGCCCGGCTCGCGACGATCACGGCGGCGCCGCCGTCGGAGATCTGCGACGCGTTGCCGGCCGTGATCGTGCCGTCCTTGCTGAACGCGGGCCGGAGCTTCGAGAGCGACTCGGTGGTGGTGCCGGGCCGCACACCCTCGTCGGAGTCGATGACGATCGGGTCGCCCTTGCGCTGCGCGATCTCGACCGGCGCGATCTCGTCGGCGAAGCGGCCTTCCTTCTGCGCGGCGGCGGCGCGCTCGTGGCTCTTGGCCGCGAACTCGTCCTGCGCCTCACGCGTGATGTTGCCGACCTGGCCGACGTAGTTCTCGGTGCCCGCGCCCATGTGCACGGCGTCGAACGCGCACCACAGCCCGTCGTGGATCATCGAGTCGACGAGCTCGCCGTTGCCCATGCGGTATCCGGCGCGCGCGCTGGGGCAGCAGGTACGGCGCGTTCGTCATCGACTCCATGCCGCCGGCCACGACGACGTCGGCGTCGCCGGCCTGGATCATCTGGTCGGCGAGGTAGATCGCGTTGACGCCCGAGAGGCAGACCTTGTTGATGGTGATCGCGGGGATCGTCATCGGGAGGCCGCCGGCGACGGCGGCCTGGCGGGCGGTGATCTGACCGGCGCCGGCCTGGAGCACCTGGCCCATGATCACGGCGTCGATCTGCGTCGGCCGGCGATGCCGGCCCGGGCGAGGGCCGCGGCGATGGCGCGGCCGCCGAGGTCGGTGGCCGAGAGCGACGCGAAGCCGCCTGAGAGCTTGCCGATCGGCGTACGCGCCGACGAGACGATCACCGAACCGGGCATGACGTCCTCCACCTGTGATGAGCGGATGACCAGTCATTCGGGCCGGCGCCTAGTCTCACCCTGTTACGCCTGACCGCCCACGCGGCCTGTACGTCGCATGCTCGCGCCGGTCACAACTCGCGTACGAGGCAGCACGGGTCAGGCGTGCATTACCGCCGGACTGGAAGCTAGGTACCTGTTCCCCATGTCCGAGATCGACGCGATTCGCACGGCCATTCTCGAAGACGCTCCCGGCGCGGAGATCGGCGCGCTCCCGTTGCCCGCGACGGCCCGCGGCGCGCTCGTGAAGGCCGACGAGCAGGAGATGTTCGCCGGGCCTCGCGTCCGACGACAAGGATCCGCACCGCTCGGTGCACGTCGAGGAGTTCCCGCTGCCCGAGCTCGCGCCCGACGAGGCGTTCGTCGCGGTGATGGCCTCCGCGATCAACTTCAACACGGTGTGGACGTCGATCTTCGAGCCGCTCCCGACGTTCGGGTTCCTGAAGCGCCTCGGCAAGGAGAGCGTGTGGGGCGCGCGCCACGACCAGCCGTTCCACGTGATCGGCAGCGACGCCGCGGGCGTCGTGCTGCGCGTCGGCTCCGCGGTGCGCAACTGGAAGCCGGGCGACAAGGTCACGGTGCAGTGCAACCACGTCGACGATCAGGATCCGTCGGCGCACGACGACTCGATGATGGCGACGAACCAGCGGATCTGGGGCTTCGAGACCAACTTCGGCGGCCTCGCCGAGATCGCGGTGGTGAAGGCCAACCAGCTCATGCCGAAGGCCGCGCACCTCACGTGGGAAGAAGCCGCGTGCAACGGCCTGTGCAACTCGACGAGCTACCGCATGATCGTGAGCCCGCAACGGCTCGGGGATGTCGCAGGGCCAGTCGGTGCTCGTGTGGGGCGCGAGCGGCGGCATCGGCGCGTACGCGTGCCAGTACGTGCTCAACGGCGGCGGCACTCCCGTCGGCGTGGTGTCGTCGCCGAAGCGCGCGGCGCTGCTGCACGAGATGGGCGTCGAGCACGTCATCGACCGCAAGGAAGAGGGCTTCCGGTTCTGGTCGGACGACACGACCCAGGACCCGAAGGAGTGGCTGCGGCTCGGCAAGGCGATCCGCGGGCACATCGGCCGCGACGTCGACATCGTGTTCGAGCACCCCGGCCGCTCGACGATGGGCGCGTCGGTGTTCGTCGCCAAGCGCGGCGGGCTCATCATCACCTGCGCGGCGACGTCGGGCTTCATGATCGAGTACGACAACCGCTACCTCTGGATGAACCTGAAGACGCTCAAGGGCTGCCACTTCGCGAACTACCGCGAGGCGTGGGAGGCGAACCGGCTCGTGTGCGAAGGCCGCATCCACCCGACGCTCTCGAAGGTGTACACGCTCGACCACACCGCCGACGCGGCGTACGCGGTGCAGCACAACGAGAGCGAAGGCAAGCTCGGCGTGCTGTGCCTCTCGCCCGAGGAAGGCCTCGGCGTCACCGACCCCGCGCTGCGCGAGAAGCACATCGACCAGATCACCCTGTTCCGCCGCTTCGAGGACGCGTGACCATGACGACACCGCTGTTCACCGAGATCGACCACGTCGCGATCGCGGTGCGCGACCTCGAGGCCGCGATCGCGTACTACCACGACACGTTCGGCTGCGAGGTCGAGCACCGCGAGGTCGTCGAGCGCGACGGCGTCGAGGAGGCGCTGCTCAAGGTCGCCGACTCCTACATCCAGCTGCTCACGCCGACGCGCCCCGACTCGCCGGTCGCGAAGTACCTCGAGAACAAGGGCGAGGGGCTGCACCACATCGGCTACCGCGTCGACGACTGCGCGGCCGCGCTCGCCGCGGTGAAGGCAGCAGGGTCACCGCGTGATCGACGAGGCGCCGCGGCCCGGGCAGCCGGGGCACGACCGTCGCGTTCGTGCACCCGAAGACCGCGTTCGGCACGCTGATCGAGCTCGTCCAGGAATAGCGCTTGCCCGCGATCACGCTCGCCGACGGGCGCACGCTCGCGTTCGAGGATTCGGCGACCGCCGACGGCGCGCCCGTCGTGCTGTTCCACGGCGCGCCCGGCTCGCGGTTGTTCTCGCCCGACCCGGCCGCGACCGACGCGCGGCCGGCGTGCGGCTGATCACGTTCGACCGGCCCGGTTACGGACGCTCGAGTCCGCTCGTCGACCGCCGCGGTCGCCGACACCGCGACCGACGTCGTCGCGCTGCTCGACCATCTCGACATCGACCGCGCCGCGGTCGTCGGCTGGTCGGGTGGCGGACCGTTCGCGGTCGCGACCGCGGTGCACGCGGCCGACCGCGTCGCGCGGCTCGCGTTGGTGAGCGCGCCCGGCCCGCTCGACGAGGTGCCCGGCGGTTGGGAGGCGCTCGGCGACTACCAGCGCCCGACCGCGGAGATGGCGCGCCGCGAGCCGCACCGTTCGGTGCGGGCGATCGCGCGCCACATGACGCCGTTCCTCGCCGATCCCGCGTCGTTCCTCGGCCGCGGCATCGGCCCCGACGGCGACGTGCTGCGCGGCCCGCGCGCGCCGATGCTCGTCGCGCAGGTGCACCGAGGCGCTCGTGCAGGGCGCGGAGGGGATCGCGTCCGATCTCGTCGCGATGTGGCTCGACTGGGGCTTCCGGCTCGCCGAGCCGTCGCGACGCCGACGACCGTCTTCCAGGCCGCGCTCGACCGCCACAACCACGACGGACGCGCGCGTGCTACGCGTCGCGCATCCCCGGCGCCACGCTCGTCGTGTGGCCCGACGTCGGCCACCTCGGGATCGTGGCGCACTGGGCCGAGGTGCTGCGAGCGTCGCTGGCCTAGCCCTGGGACGACCATGGCCGACGACTCTGACACCGAGCCCGAGATCGCCGTCGACGGCGCCATCTCCGAAGCGCCGCCCCGCCCGCACCCGATCGAGGAGCGCATCGACCAGCTGCGCAAGCTGCAGGAGGAGGCGCTGCACGCGGGCAACCCGGCGGCCGTCGAGCGCCAGCACGCCCGGGGCAAGCTGACCGCGCGCGAGCGCATCGAGAAGCTGCTCGACCCCGGCTCGTTCGTCGAGCTCGACATGCTCGCCCGCCACCGCGCGCACGGCTTCGGCATCGAGAACAACCGGCCGCTCACCGACGGCGTCGTCACCGGCTGGGGCACGATCGACGGCCGCAAGGTGTTCCTCTTCTCGCAGGACTTCACCGTCTTCGGCGGCGCGCTCGGCGAGGTGTTCGCCGAGAAGATCCACAAGGTGATGGATCTCGCCGGAGTCGGTCGGCGCGCCGATGATCGGGCTCAACGACGGCGCCGGCGCGCGCATCCAGGAAGGCGTCGTCTCGCTCGACTCCTACGGCGGCATCTTCTACCGCAACGTGAAGGCGTCGGGCGTCGTCCCGCAGATCAGCGTGATCCTCGGGCCGTGCGCGGGCGGCGCGGTGTACTCGCCCGCGATGACCGACTTCATCTTCATGGTGAAGGGCACGTCGCACATGTTCATCACCGGCCCCGACGTCGTGAAGACGGTGACCGGCGAGGACGTGACGCAGGAAGAGCTCGGCGGCGCGATGACGCACGCGTCGAAGTCGGGCGTCGCGACGTTCGTGTGCGACGACGAGAGACCAGTGCCTCGAGCAGGTGCGCTACCTGCTGTCGTTCCTGCCGTCGAACAACCTCGAGGACCCGCCCTACTTCGAGCCGTCCGACGATCCCGAGCGCTTCTGCGACGACCTGCTCGAGCTCATCCCCGACTCGCCGAACAAGCCGTACGACATGAAGAAGGTCATCGCGTCGGTCGCCGACGACGGTGAGTTCTTCGAGGTCTTCCCGTTCTGGGCCGGCAACATCGTGTGCGGGTTCGCGCGCATCGACGGCTACGTCGTCGGCGTCGTCGGCAACCAGCCGCAGGTGCTCGCGGGCACGCTCGACATCGACGCGTCGGAGAAGGCGGCCCGCTTCGTGCGCACCTGCGACGCGTTCAACGTGCCGCTGGTGACGTTCGTCGACGTGCCCGGCTTCCTGCCCGGCACCGACCAGGAGTACGGCGGGATCATCCGCCACGGCGCGAAGCTGCTCTACGCGTACTGCGAGTCGACGGTGCCGCGGGTGCAGATCATCACGCGCAAGGGCTACGGCGGCGCGTACGTCGTCATGAACTCGAAGTCGATCGGCGCCGACCTCGCGTTCGCGTGGCCGTCGGCCGAGATCGCGGTGATGGGCCCGAACGGCGCGGTCAGCATCATCTTCCGGCGCGAGATCGAGCAGGCCGCCGACCCGGAGTCGCGGCGCGCCGAGCTGGTCGAGGAGTACACGGAGCGCTTCGCGAACCCGTACAACGCGGCCGAGCGCGGCTACGTCGACGACGTCATCGACCCGCGCGAGACGCGGCGGGTGCTCGTCTCGTCGCTGCGGATGCTGCGCACGAAGCGCGAGAACCTGCCGTCGCGCAAGCACGGCAACGGACCGCTGTGAGCGGACCGGCAGCCGATCATCGGCTCGATCACGCCCAGCGCCGACCGACGAGGAGGCCGCGGCGATCACCGCCGCGATCGTCGTGCTCGACGAGCAGCAGCGCGCGCCGCGGCCGCGGCCGCGCGTGCCGCGGCGCCGCCGCCCGAGCTGCTGAACGTCTGGGTCGACGCCTCGCGGCGCGCCGCCCAGCGCGCCGGCCTCCAACGCGGCCCCTGGCGCCTCTCCGGCCGCATCGCCCGCCGCTCCCGCACGTAAGGGCCGGCCGCGCCTGTTCACCGCTCCTGGTATGCCATTCGTTGCGCATACGCAACAAACGGCAGACCAGCGGACTGCTCGGACCGGGTTCGCCGAGGGCGCGATGGAGGTCGTCGCGGGCGTGGTGGAGCTGCACGCGTGCGGTAGACGGCGCGATGCCGAGCGCGGCCGCGGCTTCGTCGGTCGTCCAGCCGAGCGAGATGCAGAGCGCGGCGACGGCCCGGCGCGCCGGCGGCATCGCGTCGAGCGCCTGCGCGAGCACGACGTTGGCGACGGTGACCGCTTCCGGCCCGGCGACGGTCGGGCAGGCGCGCGATGCTCGGCGGATCGCGCGTGCTGCGGTGCCGCTGCAGCAGGCGGAACGCGGTCGTGTACACGTAGCCCGGTCGGGTTGGTTCCCTTGCGCACACGTCGCCACCTCGCGAGCGTGCGCGCCATCGCCTCCTGCGCGAGATCCTCGGCCGCGTCGCCGGCGCCCGCGATGGTGAGCGCGCGTGTGAGCCGCGGGTAGTGCTCGCGGTACAGATCGTCGAACTCGGTGTACGCCGTGATCGTGACGGGAATCGCCGCGGCGGCGTCGTTGGTCACGGCTTCGCAGTCGTGGGCGGGGCGACGGTGCGCGTCACCGCCGCACTCCGAAATCGATCGCGAAGCCCGAGACGACCTGGTGCCCGACCGTGCAGGGTTGCTTCGGGAGGTTCAGCGCAGCCGGGCGCCCGTAGCTGCCGTCCTCGAAGCCGCACGACGAGGCGAACCGGCCCGTCGCTGCAGGGGTTCGTCCAGCTGAGGTAGCCGGCGAACTCCGCCGTGGGCCGGTGGGAACAGGCCTTGGAACCGCTCACCCTGCCGCGCCGGGTTGCCGGTAACCGTGTCGAGCGCGCTTCCGTCGGGCCTTTCGATGCTGGCCATGAGCCCCGTTTCCGTCCGGCACAGCAGCCCGGTTCGCGTCGTCACCGTGACGGGCCAACGGAGGATGTGACCATTTCGCACGCCATGGGGATCGATGGCGAGCGTGAGCGACCCGAACGGGCACGGCTGCCCCGGCACGGTGTCGCCGACCGGCCTGATCTGAAAGAACGACCGGCTGATCGGGACGATGCACGGTTTGTCGTGCGAGCGCGAGCCGGGCCGTCGACGGCCCCGCGATCCCGGAGACCTCGAGCTCGACCGGACCGGTGCTGCACGGAAGCGTCCACCGGAGCTGCGCGACGAGCGTGGTGCGGTCGGGAGAGCAGCGCGCTCACGTAACCGGGCGAGGTCGGCAGGATCACGGAGGTGCGGGTGCCGCGCACGGCGGTGAGGAGGTTCCCGTCGGAGTCGAAGATGGTCGCCTTGATCGGCGCCGATCACCCGACACGCTGCCTTCGAGCGGTTGACGGCGAACACGCCCCACTGCGTGATCTGGTCGAAGGTCGCGGAACGCGGATCGATGCGCAGGCTCACGGCGTCGGCCGCGCACGGCCGCCGGGCAGCGGCCGCGGTCGACTCGGCGGCGGCGCCGATCGAGCCACCGAGCGACGAGAGGCCGAATGCCGAGGGCCACCGCGACCGCGGCCGTCAGCGTGCTCCCGGCCGCCAGCGAGCGGCGGCGGCGTTGCGCGGCCCGGTGCCGGATGCGGGAGAGGGTGGCGTCGGAGGCCGGTGCGGCGGGGACGGCGGCGTCGAGCCGGGCACCGAGATCGTGGTCGTCCATGTCTCCGAGAACCCCCTCGGTGCCCCAGTGTTTACGCTGGCGCCGTGATTCACGACGCGGAGCTGTTCTCGGTCGGTCCCGACGAGGTGGTGGTGACCTTCCGCACCGACGCCGACGAGGCGGTCACGACGGTGGTCGGCGACCACGAGGTCGTCACCGACGGGCCGGTACCACTCGGCCCGGGTCACCGGCCTCGACGCCGCGACCCCGTACGCGCTCCAGGTCGACGGGGTCGAAGCCGTCCGCGCTCCTGCCCGGCCGAGGTCACGACGCTCGGCGCGCCCGACCGGCCAGCTGCTCGCGACCTTCGCGACCGCCAACGACGTGCACTTCGGCGAGGTCGAGTGCGGGCGGCTCGGCATCGCCGAGGAGATCGGCCCGATCTTCAGCGTCGAGCCCGGCGAGACGCCGTATCCCGAGGTGATGAACAACGGCGCGATCGACGAGATGATCGTGCTCGCGCCCGACGCCGTGCTCGTGAAGGGCGACCTCACCGACCGCGGAACCGAGGAGGAGTACGAGGACTTCCGCACCGCGTACGACCGCCTCGGCACGCGGATGCACCACATCCGCGGCAACCACGACGCGATGATCTCGACGACGATGGCACCGCGCGGCCCGCTCAGCGATCGAGCTCGACGGCGTCACGCTCGCGGTGATCGACACGGTCGATCCCGGGCACCGATCGCGGCGCGGTCGACGCCGACGCAGCTCGCGTGGCTCGACGAGCTCGCGGCGGAGTCGCCGGTGCCGGTGCTCGTCTTCGGCCACCATCATCCGTGGGACCCGGCGTCGAACGAACGCAACGCGACCTACTTCGGCATCAACCCCGACGACAGCGAAGCGCTCTGCGCGGTGATCGCGCGGCGCGAAGCGATCGCCGGCTACTTCGCCGGCCACACGCACCGCACCCGCACGCGGCACTTCGCGTCGGCGCGCAACGTGCCGATCGTCGAGATCGCGTGCGTGAAGGACTACCCGGGCGCGTGGGCCGAGTACCGCGTGTACGAGGGCGGCTACACGCAGGTGACGCGGCGCGTCGCGTCACCCGACGCGATGGCGTGGACCGAGAAGACGCGGGGCATGTTCGCCGGCCTGTACCGCGACTACGCGCTCGGCGGCCTCGCCGACCGCTGCTTCACTCAGGGTTTCTGAGGCGTTCCGACGCCGTCAACGGCTCGTACGTGTCGGGCCGGCGGGTCCCGAGGAACGGGAAGAGCGCGAGCCAGTCGCGGCGCGCGTCGAGATCGAGATCGGCGACGAGCACCGCGGGCTCGTCGCGCGGCGCCTGCACGAGCACGCGGCCGTACGGATCGCTGACGAACGACGAGCCGTAGAACCGCAGCGGTGGCTCGTCGCCGATGCGGTTCACCGCGACCATGAACGTGCCGTTGGCGATGCCGTTGCCCTTGATCACCTGCTCCCAGAGCGGTTCGGTGTCGAAGCCGGGATGGTCGGGCTCGGAACCGATCGCGGTCGGGTACACGATCACCTCGGCGCCCGCGAGCGAGTACGCGCGCGCGAGCTCGGGGAACCACTGGTCCCAGCAGGTCGGGAAGCCGAAGTGCGCGTCGCCGAGCGCGACGACCGGGATAGCCGGTGTCGCCGGGCCGGAAGTAGCGGTCCTCGTAGTAGCCGGCGGTGACCGGGATGTGCAGCTTGCGCGTGCGCGCGACGAGCGCGCCGCCGGGCGCGACGACGATCGCGGTGTTGAACCCGAGCGCCGCCGTCGCCGCGCGTCCTCGTAGAGCGACGCGTGCACGTGCACGCCGAGCTCGGTCGCGAGCGCCGCCGCGAACTCGTGGGTGCGGCCGCCGGGGAGCGGCTCGGGCGCGGCGCCCGCGGCGCTCGGCCCGTCGGGCGTGACCGCGAAGTACGGCGAGAGCGTGAGCTCCTGGAGGCACACGAGCTGCGCGCCCGTCGCCCGCGGCGACGCGCACGCCTTCGCGTGAGCGCGGCCTCGTGCTCGAGCCGGATCGGGATGCCAGCGGTGCTGCACCGCGCCGATGCGGAACGGGTGCGCGCGTGTCGCGGGCGTGTCGACGCGCGCCGGCGAGTCCGGAACCGTTGCCCGCGCTGCTGATGAGCCTGATGGTCTGATCGTCATCGCGGCACCTGCTGGGTGATGCAGTGCACGCCGCCGCCACCGTACGCGAGCACCGTCACCGGGAACGTCCGACGACGCCATGGTCGGGGAACGCTTCCGCCAGATGTCGAGTGCGCGATTGGCCGCCGAGTCGTCGTCGGTCGACGGGCACGATCACCGCGTCGTTCGCCAGGTACACGTTGAGCGGCGGGACGACGACCGACTTCGCCGCCGACGGTCGCGCGGGGCAGCACGTCGAGCTCGATCACGTCGAGGCCTGCGGCCTTCAGCACGTCGACGTTGCGTCGGAGCCGGTCGTAGTTCGGGTCGTCGCGGTCGCGCAGTCGTCTGCGCGATCACCCGGCCGGGCGCGACGAACGCGGCGACGTTGTCGACGTGGCCGTCGGTGTCGTCGTCTTCGAGGATGCCGTACGGCAGCCACACGATCGTCTCGACACCGAGCCGGGTCCGCAGCTCGGCCTCGATCGTCGTCGCGCGTCATCGTCGGGTTGCGGTTCGGGTTCAGCAGGCACTGCTCGGTCGTGACGAGCGTTCCTGCGCCGTCGACGGTGATCGCGCCGCCTTCGAGCACGAACGGCGCGGCGTCGATGCGTTCGAGGCCGAGCGCGTCGCACATCCGCGCGCCGAACCGTGCGTCCTCGTCGTAGGGGAGGAACTTCTCGCCCCACGAGTTGAAGACGAAGTCGACGCCGGCCCGTCGGTCGCCGTCGTCGACGACGATCGCGCCCATGTCGCGCGTCCACGAGTCGTCGATCGGCCACTCGACGACCTCGACGTCGTGGCGTCGCACATCTCGCCGCGGCCTCGGCGCCCGCGCCGGGCGGCGCGACCATCAGCACCGGTTCCGTCGTCGCGATCTCGTAGCGCGACCGCCGCGTAGTCCCGCTTGGCCGCCTCGAACTGGCCGCCCCACATCGTCGGCGCGGGTCGGCCACGCCATCACGCAGCGCTCGTGGGGCGCCCACTCGGCCGGCATGCGCAAGGTCATGCGCCATTATCCTCGCCCCGATGGATGCCCTCGAAGGTGTGCGGGTCGTCGACATGGCGACGGTCTTCGCGGGCCCGGGCACGGCCCGCCATCTCGCCGACTTCGGGGCGTCGGTCGTGAAGGTCGAGGCGCCCGGCGGCGACGGCGTGCGGCGCATGGGTTGGTTCCCGCCCGAGGGCGGCGATTCGTACACGTGGAAGCTGCTCGGGCGGGGCAAGCGCTGCGTCGTGCTCGACCTCAAGAGCCCGAGCGGTCTCGACGCGATGCTGCGGCTCGTCGACGACGCCGACGTGCTGATCGAGAACTTCCGACCCGGCACGATCGAGCGCCTCGGCCTCGGTCCCGACGTGCTGCACGCGCGCAATCCCGGGCCTCGTGCTGCTGCGGGTGACCGGCTTCGGCCAGGACGGCCCGTACGCGCAACGCCCGGGCTTCGCGACGATGGCCGAGGCGATGAGCGGGTTCGCGGCGATCAACGGCGAGCCCGACGGTCCGCCGTTGCTCCCGCCGATCGCGCTCACCGACGAGGTCGCCGCGCTCGCGGGCGCGTTCGCGGTGATGGTCGCGCTCCGCCATCGCGACCGCACCGGCGAGGGTCAGGTGATCGACGTCAACCTGCCGACCGGCACCACTTCACGGTCGGCGAGACCGTCGGCGCGTTCGGGGACGGCCCCGTCGTGAACTACCGGATCAGCGGCATCGTCCGCTTCGGCTCTGTCGGATCGATCGGCAAGACGACGATCACGGTCTTCGACCTGCCGACGGCCCAGCGCCTGTTCGACAAGGTCGGCAAGCTCGACGTGATCCGCGTCGATGCCGACCCGGGCGTCGCCCCTGCGCAGCTCGTACGCGAGATCACCCCGCTTCTGTCGAAGACGACGCAGGTGAAGTCGGCATCCGCCCAGGCGGCCTCGGACAGCAGCGAAACCCAGGATGGGCTGAACGTCATCAAGTACGCCCTGCTCGGCTTCGCCGGCATCGCGCTCTTCGTCGGCAGCTTCGTCATCGCCAACACGCTCGCAATCACGGTCGCGCAGCGGATGCGGGAGCTGGCCACGCTGCGGACGCTGGGCGCCTCGCGGCGGCAGGTGCTCGGCTCGGTCATCCTCGAGTCCGTGGTCGTCGGCCTGCTGGGCTCGATCATCGGGCTCTTCCTCGGCCTCGGGATCGCGGTGGGGTTGACAGCGCTCCTCAAGGCGACCGGCGTCGACCTCCCCGACCACAGCCTCGTGCTCTCGATGAGGACGATCGTGGTCAGCATCGGCCTGGGGACGCTCGTCTCGCTCCTGGCGAGCCTGCGGCCGGCCGTGCGCGCGACGCGCGTCGAGCCGATCGCCGCGGTTCGCGAGGGCGCGGTCATGCCGGCGTCACGGTTCGCCCGCTACGCGCCCGCGACCTCGGCCATCGTCGGGGCGGCAGCGGTCGCCCTCTTCTCCTACGGCGTGTTTGCGAGCGGCGTGGAGATCAAGGCGCGGTTGTTCGTGCTGGTCGCGGGCGTCCTTCTGATGTTCGTAGCCGTCTCGATGATCGCGACACGGATCGTCCGCCCGCTGGCCTTCGTCCTGGGAGCGCCGGGAGCCCGGTTCGGCGGCTCGGCCGGCAGCCTGGCCCGCGAGAACGCGGTCAGGGCGCCAGCGCGAACGGCGTCGACAGCCGCCGCCGTGATGATCGGCCTCGCGCTGATCACGTTCGTGGCCGTGATCGGCCAGGGCTTCAAGAGCTCGTTCACGGACGCGGTCAACACGCTCTTCCTCGCCGACTACTCGGTGTCAGCCGGAAGCAATGGCCAACCGCTCACGAACAAGGCCGCAGACGCCGTCGCAGCCGCCCCTGGCGTCACCGCGGTGTCTCAGATGCGCTCCGGTGAGGCCAAGGTGGGCGGGAAGACCGTCTTCGTCACCGGCGTCGACAGGAGTCTGACGAAGGTCGTCGACATCCACTGGAAGAGCGGTTCGAACAGCGTCCCGGCGGAGCTCGGCACGAGCGGCGCGTTCGTCCTCGACCGGTACGCCACCGACAACTCGCTGAAGGTCGGATCGCCGCTCGCGATCGAGACGCCGACCGGCAAGACCATCCGGGTTCACGTCGCCGGGATCGTCGACCCGCCCAAGGGCGGCTCGCCGTTCGGCGAGGTCTCGGTGTCCGATGCGACCTTCGACGCGTCGTTCGCAAACCACGAGAACGAGTTCACGTTCGTGAACATCCGCGGCGGCCCGTCGGACGCGAACACCGCCACGCTCGAGAAGAGCCTCACGGCGTTCCCGGCCGCTGTCGTCGAGACGCGCGACGAGTTCCGAACGAGCCGCACCAAGGACCTGAACCAGACGCTGCAGATCCTGTACGCGCTGCTCGGCCTCTCGGTGATCGTGAGCCTCTTTGGCGTCATCAACACGCTCGTCCTCTCGGTGTTCGAGCGGACGCGCGAGCTCGGGATGCTGCGGGCGATCGGCATGACGCGCCGCCAGGTGCGCCGCATGATCAGGCACGAGAGCATCGTCACCGCCCTGATCGGTGCGGCGCTCGGGATCGGCGTCGGGATGTTCCTCGCGGTGCTCACGACGACCGCGCTCTCGAAGTACGGCGTCGTCTTCGCGGTGCCGTACGGCACGCTCGTCGTCTTCGTCGGCATCGCGATCCTCGCCGGCATCCTGGCCGCGATCCTGCCCGCCAGGCGCGCCTCGCGCCTGAACATCCTCGACGCGCTCCAGTACGAGTGATCCGAATGCGAAGGACGGGTCCATGACGTCGTCGGCGAAACACCCTCGCCGCAGCCGCAGCGGCGGACGTCTCGCGGCGATCATCATCGGGGTCGTCGTTCTGGTCCTCGCGGCCGCGGCGCTTCTGGGCGGCGGTGCGGTCATCGCCGCCGACGCCACCCAGCGCGACTCCGACGGCTACTACGCCTCCGGCGTGGAGACGCTGACCACGCCGACCCATGCGCTCGTCTCGAACGGGCTCGACGTCGGCACCGACGGCCCGGACTGGCTCTTCCGTCAGGCCCGGCTCGGCACCGTCCGGGTGACGGCGTCCGGGACGGCGTCCAGGCCGATCTTCGTGGGCATCGCGCGGAAAGCGCTGGTGGAGGGATACCTGCAGGGCGTCGGGCACGACGAGATCACCGACTTCGAGGTCGACCCGCTCTCGGTGACCACCGTCCGCCGGCCGGGCGGCGCGGCTGCGGCCGCGCCGGCGGCGGAGAGCATCTGGGCGCGGTCTGCGATCGGGTCGGGGCGCCAGACGATGACCTGGCCGGTGCAGAAGGGCGCGTGGTCCATCGTGATCATGAACGCTGACGGCACTCGCGGCGTCTCGTCCGGCGTCAGCGTCGGCGCCAAGCTCGGCTTCATGCGCGGGCTCGGCATCGGCCTGCTGATCGCCGGCGTCATCCTGGCGGCCGGCGGCGCATTCGCCATCGTCATGGGCATGCGCAGGCCGCGCCCGCCGGCAGCCGCGGTTGGCGGAGCCACGCAACTGACGACGACGTGAGGCGGCTGGCGACATGCTGCTTCGCCGTCATCGCACTGCACGTCGTTGACGACAACTTCCTGCAGCCCCAGCCCGGCGCATCGGCGGCCGATCACCTCGTCAGCGGGCTCGTACCTCTGGCCCTGCTGACGCTGGCGGCGATGGCATATCGACGCGGGCAGGGCGCGCGCCAGGCGGCGGTCGCGCTGGTCGCCGGCGTCTTCGGCGTCGTCACCGGGATCGAGGCCGCCTACTACACCATCGACGGCAGGGTGTCGGGCGACGACTACACGGGCCTCGCTGCGTTGGTTGCCGGGGTCGCCCTCATCGCCGTCGCTGGAGCCACCTTCTGGAGGACGCGGCGGATGGACGGGAGCCGCGGCCGCCGGTATCTCCTTCGTGCGCTCCTGGCCGCCGCCGCCGTGGTCATCGCGTTCGCGGTCGGGCTGCCGGTCGGCGTCGCATACATCGGCACGCACGTCGGGCGGCTTCCCGCGGCCCCCATCGACTTCGGCCCGACCGCCGAGAACGTCACGCTCACGACCAGCGACGGCGTCGCGCTCGCCGCCTCCTACATCCCCTCGCGCAACCGCGCCGCCGTGATCGCCTTCCCGGGCCGCTCCGGCCCCCAGGCGCATGCCCGGATGCTCGCCCGGCACGGCTACGGCGTGCTGCTCTTCGACCAGCGGGGCGACGGCGACAGCGAGGGCGACCCCAACGCCCTCGGGTGGGATGGGGAGAAGGACGTCATGGCAGCGGTCGCGTACCTGAAGCGCCGTGCCGACGTCGACCCCCGCCGGATCGGCGGGATCGGGCTGTCGGTCGGCGGAGAGATCCTCCTGCAGACCGCAGCGCATACCAAAGACCTCCGAGCGGTGGTCTCGGAGGGGGCGGGCTCGCGTTCCATTGGCGAAGAGCTCGAGCGGGGCGGCGCCGACAAGTGGTTGGGAGACGCCCAGATCGCGGCAATGATCAGCGCCGGCATGACGGTGTTCTCCAACCACCTGCCGCCGCCGCACCTGAACGACCTCGTCCCGAAGATCGCACCGCGATCCATCTTCCTGATCTACACGACCCACGGCGTCGACACCGAGGACCTGAACCCGGAGTACTTCCGCCTCGCCCACGAGCCCAAGAGGATCTGGAAGATCCCCGAAGCCTCCCACACCGGCGGGATCGAGGCTCGTCCGCGCGAGTACGAGCGCCGCGTCGTCGGGTTCTTCGATCACGCCCTGCTCGGGCCGCCAACGCGCCGCGGCGCCGCCTAGCCAAACACACCAGAAACCCGTCCCCGAAACGACGTGTTCCCCGTCTGCCGGTTCTCCCGGGCGCGTGCGAGGGTGATCGAGCCCCGCACCTGCGAGAGGAGCAGCGATGAAGACGCGCGTTATCCAAGACACTCCTGAGCCGCCCGGCACCACGGGAAACGGCGCTCGACCGCCGAACCGACCGACCAACCTTGCCGGCCGGATGGGCCGATGGAGCGCGCATCACCGCAAGATCGCGATCTTCGGGTGGCTGGCATTCGTGGTGGTCGCGTTCATGTCGGGGACGCTCGTCGGCGTCACGAAGATCGACAACAACACGTCCGGCGTGGGCGAGTCCGGGCGGGCCGCCAGGATCCTCGACGCCGGATTCAAGCAACCCGCCGGCGAGACCGTGCTCGTACAGAGCACGACGCTCCAGGCGAGCGACCCGGCCTTCCGTGCCGTGGTGGCCGATGTGGTGGCGAAGGTCTCGAAGTTCGCCATTGTGACGAACGTCAGCTCGCCCCTCGAGGCCGCGAACGCAAGCCAGATCGCTCCGAGCGGCCGCGCCGCGCTCGTCGACTTCGACATTCGCGGCAACTCGACCGACGCGACGACGAAGATCGAGCCGGTTGTCGCCGCCGTGGACGACGTCCAACAGGCGAATCCGCAATTCTTCGTGGGCGAGTTCGGGGATGCGAGCACGGAGAAGCAGATCGAGGGAGCCTTCCTGGACGACCTGGCGAAAGCCGGCATGCTGTCGCTCCCGGTGACGCTCATCATCCTGGTGGTCGTCTTCGGCACCCTGGTCGCGGCCGGCATTCCGCTCCTGCTCGCGCTGACGGCCATCTTCGCGACGTTCGGGCTGATCGCAGTGCCGAGCTCGCTGGTGCCGATCGACGAGACCGTCTACGAGCTGATCCTGCTGATCGGGCTTGCCGTCGGCGTCGATTACTCGATGTTCTATCTGAAGCGGGAGCGGGAGGAGCGAGCGGCGGGCCGCAGCGAAGAGGCGGCCCTCGAGGCCGCAGCAGCGACCTCCGGCCGCTCGGTGCTCATCTCCGGGTTGACCGTGATCATCGCGATGGCCGGGATGTTCTTCGCCGGAATCCAGGGGATGACGGAGTTCGGCCTGGCCACGATCATGGTGGTCGCAGTCGCGATGATCGGCTCGTTGACCGTCCTGCCGGCGGTGCTCTCGCTGCTCGGCGATCGGGTCGACCGGGGGCGCGTTCCCTTCGTCAGCCGCCTTCGCCGAGAAGGCGGCGACGGCCGGTTCTGGGGAGCGATCGTCGACCGCGTGCTGCGGCGTCCGCTCGTCTCGATCGCCCTCGCAGGCGGTCTGCTCGTCGCGATCGCACTGCCGGCGCTTCAGCTCCACATCGTGGACGCGAATCCGTCGACGTTCCCGCAGTCGCTGCCGGTCATCCAGACGTACAACCACCTCCAGAAGGCGTTCCCGGGTGACGGGATCCCGGCCAACGTCGTCGTGAAGGCGCCGGACATCGGGGCGCCCCAGGTGCAGGCGGCGATCGCCGACCTGAAACGGCGCGCGCTGGCCAGCGACGAGCTGAACGGCCCGATCACCATCGACGTGAACCGGGCGGCCACGGTCGCGAGCATCACGATTCCCGTCTCGGGAACGGGCAGCGACGCCGCATCGAACGCGTCACTGGCGACGCTGCGCGATGACATCGTGCCCGCAACTGTCGGGTCGCTGCCCGACGCCGAGGTCGGAGTGGCCGGATTCACGGCCGAGTCGAAGGACTTCAGCGACAAGATCAAGTCGGTCGCCCCGCTCGTCTTCGGCTTCGTGCTTCTGTTCGCGTTCGGGCTGCTGCTCTTCGCCTTCCGATCGCTCGTGATCGCGGCGACGGCAATCGTCCTCAACCTCCTGTCCGTGGCCGCTGCATACGGTGTTCTCGTGCTCGTGTTCCAGCACGGTTTCGGGAAGGGGCTGCTCGGGTTCGAGTCCACCGCCGGCATCGACTCGTTCCTGCCGATCTTCATCTTCGTGATCCTGTTCGGGCTCTCGATGGACTACCACGTGTTCATCCTGAGCCGGATCCGCGAGGCGTACGACCGCGGAATGACCACGGACGAGGCGGTCACGCACGGCATCAAGACGACTGCAGGCGTCGTCACGAGCGCGGCGATCGTGATGGTGTGCGTGTTCTCCGTGTTCGCCACGCTCCAGATGCTGATCTTCAAGCAGTTCGGCGTCGGCCTGGCGGTCGCAATCCTGATCGATGCCACGGTCGTCCGGGCGGTGCTCCTGCCCGCAACGATGAAGCTGCTGGGCGACTGGAACTGGTACCTGCCCAGGTGGCTGGATTGGCTGCCACACCTCGAGCACGGCGGCTCGATCGAGCCGCCGGAGCCGGCAGCGCCCGTCGAGGCGCCCCCGGTCCTGAGCCCGACCGGCCGCTGATCGACGCAGCGCCCCTCCGGCAGGTAACGCCTGCCGGAGGGGCCGAGGCGAGTGCGGTCACTCGCTCCCGGTGTGGTCGATGACCGCTCCGGCGACCGTCTCCCAGTCGGCACGGTCGAGCCCGTGGCCGGCTCCCTCCAGCGTCACCAGCCTCGCACCGGGGATCGTCTCCGCAAGAGCGGTCCCGTGGTCGAGCGGGAACATGGGATCCGCCGAGCCGTGAATGACCAGGGTCGGAACGGCGATCGAGGAGAGCGGCTCGCGCGAGACGTCGTCATCGGCGAGGGCGGCGTGGTTCTGGGCGGCGGCGAAGTTGCGCGCCCGCTCGACATCCCGGCGGGCGAGCTCGCGCACGACGCGCTCGTCGAAATGCCGCTCCCCCGCGAGGACGCGCCAGTAGTCGACCAGGTACTCCACCACCGACGCCGCGTCGGACCAGTCCACCTGCACGATCGCGAAGAACCGCCGTAGCTCGTCAGTGCTCCCCGGGAGCTCCTGGTCGTCGGGCAGCGCAAGAGAGGTGCTGATCAGCGTGAGGGACAGGACGCGTTCGGGGAAGTCGAGCGCGATCAGCTGCGCCAGTGCCCCGCCCATCGAAACCCCGACGACATGCGCACCCGGGATGGCGTAGCCGTCGAGCACGCCGGCGGCGTCGGCGACCAGGTCCGAGGCGGCGTACGCCGGGTGGCCCGGTTCGTAGGTGACGGAGCGTCCGGTATCGCGATGGTCGTAGCGGATCACGAACCGGCGGCCGTCGCTGAGCATGCGGCAGAACCCGTCCTCCCACCAGAGCATCGACCCGCCCATCCCCATGACGAGCAGGATGGGCGGGTCGGTCGGATCGCCGAAGGCCTCGGTGCAGAGCTCGACGCCGTTTGCCTCGATCATCCGCTGGCCCACGACGCGTCAGTCCGGGTATTCGTCCTTGCGATAGGAGCGCGGATCGGCCGGCTGCGGCTTCGGCGTCCGGTCCACGAGGAAGCTGAAGTACGGCGCGACGAACGGGTCCGGGAGCCGACACGGTGTACGTGTGGTAGACGGTCCCGTTCTCACGGGCGAAGGCGATCCAGCTCGGGTTCTCGCGCAGCCCGTCCTTCAGCTCGGCTCCGACCTGGCCGGACCACTCCTCGAGCCAGCCCGGCGGGTTCTCGATCAGCTCCTGGACCTCGGGCACGTGCTGCGCCTGCTCCTCGGTCAGCATGAGGCCGAAGTCGACCGGGAAGTCGGTGTTGTAGGTGGAGACGTACGGGAACTGCCAGCCCATCCGCTCCTTGTAGGCGGTCAGTCGCTCGATCGGCGCCCGCGAGAAGCAGATCAGCGTCACGTCGATGTGGTTCAGGTGCACGAGCGTGCCGTCGAGCCCGTCGGCCAGGCTGGTGCAGCCGGGGCAGGCGCCGAGCGTGTAGTCCGGGCCGAACATGACGTTGTAGGCGAGCAGCTGGGAGCGCCCGTCGAAGAGCTCGGCGAGCGTCTTCTTCCCGTCCTTGCGTGTCGAACACGTACTCCTTCTCGACAGGCACCCAGGGGAGCGCCTGCCGCTTCCGCTTGATCTCCTCGTTTCGTTCCGCCTGCTCGGCCTCGGCCTTCGCGAGCTCCGCTCGCGCCGTCTCCCATTCCTCGCGCGTTCCGATCGTATGCTCGGGCATCTCATTCCCCCTTTTGTCGTCAGGACATGAGACCGGCGCGCGCCCGGGAACTCATCGCACACCGGCTGGCGATGAATTCCCACCCGCCGGCCAGGTCCAGACACGAGATGACCTGGATCATGCAGAACCTCACCGCTCGCAGCCGGACGACGCTCCTGCTGGTTGCCGCAGCGCTCGCCGCCTGGGTGGTCACGATCGACCGGATGCGCGGGATGGACGCGGGCCCGGGCACCGATCTCGGCGGCCTTGGCTGGTACCTCGGAGTCTGGATCACGATGACCGCCGCCATGATGCTGCCCACGACGGCGCCGGCGGCGCGACAGGCCGCGCGGCGCGCCTCGGCCGGCCCCACGCTGCTCTTCACGGCCGGGTATCTGAGCGTCTGGACGGGCTACGGCCTCGTGGCCTACGGCGTCTACCGGCTCGTGAGCTCGCTCGACATCGGTCAGCTCGCCTGGGATCGGGCCGGCCCGTTCGCGGCAGGCGCCGTGATCGTCGCCGCGGGGCTGTACGAGCTCACGCCGTTCAAGCGGGAGAGCCTGCGCCGCTGTCGCAGCGCTCCGCACGGGAACGCCGTTCGGAGCGGCATCGCGCACGGCCTCGACTGCGTCGGCTGCTCCGGGGCGCTGATGGCGGTTCTGTTCGTGCTGGGCGTGATGAGCCTCTTCTGGATGGCGGTCGTCACCGTCCTTGTCTTCGCCGAGAAGGTGCTGCCGTACGGCCCGCGGCTCATCCCCGTGTTCGCAGCGGCTCTGGTCGTCCTCGGAATCTGGGTCGCCGTCTCGCCCGCGAGCGTTCCCGGGCTCACGCAGCCGACCGGCTCGCCCTCGATGGAGATGATGGGGCGATGACTGGATGATTGATTCCGAATTCCCGTGATGTCCTGGGCGGTTGCGAACCGAGCAGCGCAAGGACGCAGGGAGTGTTCATAGTGGGTGAACTATGGGCGCGACCGAGGACGCCGCGACGCGACGGTTCGCGGCCGCAGCCCCGCCACTCCACGCCAAGACAGGACAATCGTGCGTCCAGGCGCGCGACGAATTCGGAATCAATCATCTAATACTCGTCGTGGCGGCGCACCCAGTGCGGCCGCGTGCCGCCCTCGTCGCGACCGCTCGGCGTGCGGTCGAGCAGGCCGTAGTAGGCCATTGCGGGCTCGAGGCCGCGCGCCGTGCTGACATAGGTCCGGTAGACGCTCCCATCCGCGAGCGCGTAGACGCTCAGACCTGGCCCCTCGGCGACGTAGCCGCCGGCTGTCGTTCCGCACATCTCCGCGTTCTGGACGACCGTGGCCGGAATGTCGCCCTCCAGGAACGGCTTCAGCTCCTCCTCCGTGTGCATGAAGCCGATGTCGCGGTTGAAGTCGCTGCCACCGCTCGAGACCCAGTCGATGTCCCAGCCCATCCGCTGCCTGAACGCGATCAGCTTCGCAAGCGGCCCGCGCGACGTGAGCAGCAGGGTGGTGTCCCGGGCCTTGAGGTGCGGCACCTGGGGGGCGAGCGTGTCCGCGATCGACGAGCAGACCGGGCAGCCCGCGTCGTAGGACGGCCCGAACATGAAGTGGTAGACCATCAGCTGGGAGCTGCCGTCGAAGAGGTCGGCGAGGCTCGTCGTGCCCTGCTCCGTCTCGAAGCGGTAGTCCTTCTCGACGCGAACCCACGGGAGCCCGCGCCGCTTCGCGGCCAGCTCGTCGCTGCGGCGGGTGAGCTCCTTCTCCTCCCGGAGCAACGCGTCGCGCTCCGCCCGCCACTCCTCCTGCGTTCCGATCCTGTGCTCGGCCATCTCGGCCCTCCCTCCTGGTCGGACTGCCCTCAGGCGCTGCCGCGCGAGCGGACGCCGCCCACCGCGAGTACCAGCAGCGCCGCGATGATCACGGCCGTCAGGAACTGGCCGATCCAGCCGACATCGAGGAAGTCGTTCGCGACGATCCCGCCGAGGAGCGAGCCCGCAATGCCGAAGAGCGCGGTCTCGAGGAGGGTCAGATCCTGACGTCCGGACACGACCAGCCGGGCGAGGCCGCCGATCAGCAGCCCGACGAGGCCGTACCAGACCAGCGACCAGAGCACGGAGAGCGCGAACCCGAGCGCCCCGAACCCGAACGCCAGCAGGAGCACGATCACGATCAGCGCGATCAGCGCAGTGGACATGCCTCCACTCTATCCTGGATCGCCATGCCCGACCCGACGCTCACCAAGCTCGGCAACCCGGACGCCCGCGCCGACCGGCAGCTGGAGGTCTTCGAGACGGGCGACCCGGGCCTTCGGGTCACGCTGAACTGCGCCGAGTTCACCTGCCGCTGTCCGATCACGAACCAGCCGGACTGGGCGACGATCACGATCAGCTACGTGCCCGCCGGCCGGATCGTCGAGAGCAAGAGCGTCAAGCTCTACCTCGAGACCTTCCGCGAGGAGGGCGTCTTCCACGAGCACCTGGCGACGACGATCCGGGACGACTTCGTGGCCGCCCTCGATCCACGGTCGCTCGAGGTCACGGTGAACTTCAACTCGCGCGGCGGCATCGCCATCTCCGCGCAGAGCTCGTACGACCGCGACGCGGGGTCGCGCTAGCCGGTCTCGGCGAGGATGGGGCCGCCGCCCTGGCGGGCCAGGCGCTCGACGAGCGCCCAGAGCACGATCGCGACGAGCGCCATCTCGAGCTTGCCGACGAACTGCCCTTTCCAGAACGAGAGGTCGTGGAAGGCGAGCTGCAGGAAGATCAGGCTGTCGATCGCCGCGCCGACGACCGCGCCGCACGTCGCTGCGATCGTCCAGCCGCGGCGAGACAGGGGCGTGTAGACGAGGAAGTCGGCCGTCTCGGAGAACAGGAACGCGGCGGCGCTGGCGAAGGCCAGGCTGGGACTGATCCAGTACGAGAGGCCGGCGCCGACCAGGATGGCGGCGACCGACACGGGTCGGCCCATCACGCGCTGGACGACGTTTCGCAGCACCAGCGCCGCGCCGGCGCAGTAGACGCCCGCCGGGGCCTGGAGCCCGAACCCCACCGAGACGAAGCCGACATGCACCACGAGGTAGTTCGCCAGCCAGATCGTGCCGACGTAGAGCGCAAGCGCCGTCAGGCCGAGAGCCCGGTGCCATCGCAGCTGCTCCATCCGTCCGGCACCCTACCGGGCGGGGAATCCCCGACGCGGTGACCCCCAAGACGGCATAGCCTCGCCAGGATGAGCGACGCGAACACACCGCACAGGACCGAGAAGGACATTGGCCGCATCCTCGGCCCGATCGCCGCGGTCTGCACGATCGTCGCCGTCGTCGTCGGGGTGATCGCCCTGCCGCGCCTGGTCGAAGGCCCGACGGTGGACGCGGGCCGGTGGTTCACCGTGAACCACGTGCACTACCGGGTCGACGTCGTACGAAACACCCGCGACGGCCTCGTCGTCGCCGTCCACACCAGGAACACCGAGGACACGCCGCAGCACCCCAGTCGGGCCATCTTCAAGCTCGTCGTGCGCGCCGGGGACGAGAGGGTGGAGCGGGAGTGCGACGGGCTGGGCTGCATGGGTGGCCCGCTGCGCCCCGGCGGGTCGCGCACCTCCACGTTCCGGTTCGCGGTGACGAGGCCGGCCGACTCGCTCGAGTTCGTGGACACGACCAACGAAATCTCGGGTCGCGTCGCGCGGATCCGTCTGCGCCCGACGCCGGGCTGACCCGACCCTCAGGGGTTCATCTCGACCCGCAGCTCCGTTTGGCCCACCTGGACCACCGACCCGTCGACGAGCGCGGCGCGGCCGGTCAGCCTCCGGCCGTCGACGAAGGTGCCGTTGGTCGAGCCGAGGTCGGTGATGTCCGCGCCGCCGTCGCCGACCCGGACGATCGCGTGATACCGGCTGACCTCGTCGTCGTCCAGCATGATCCCGGCGTCGATGCGGCCGATGATCGCGTCCCCGTGGAGGTCGAAGCGCGCCCCGGAGGGGCCGCCGCGGACGATGACGAGCCCGAGGGACATTGCCCGCGATCGTACCCTGCGGCCGCGATCAGATCCGCGAGCGCGGTTGCAACGTATACCGGGATCTGACAGCATCGGCGGCGCCTGAAGCAGGAGGCGTCGTCGACCCCTGCCGGGAAGATTTCCCGGCGCGAGCCGTCTGGTGAAGACGGGAGGTTGGACGCAGTGGCGGTAGTTGTGCACTCAATCGAGTGTGGGTCGGCATGCGCGATGCGCGAGGCGGCCTGATGCCCACCGAGCCAATGGTCGGCACCGAGTTCGCCGGCTACCGCCTGAACGCGGTCATCAGCCGGACGAACATGAGCGTCGTCTACACGGCCGAGCATCCCCGTCTCGGCCACGCGATCGCGCTCAAGGTGCTCGCGCCCGACCTGGCGACGAACGACCGTTTCCGCGAGCGCTTCGTGAGCGAGTCGCGGATGGCCGCCGGCATCCGCCACCCGAACGTCATCCCGATCTACGACGCCGGTCCCAGCGACGGCCTGCTCTACATCGCCATGCTCTACGTCGCGGGCGCCGACCTGCGCGCGATCCTCAAGGAGCGCGGGCGCCTGTCCCCCGAGCAGGCCGTGCTTCTCCTCGGCCAGGCCGGCCGGGGCCTCGACGCAGCCCACCGCCAGAGCCTCGTCCACCGCGACGTCAAGCCCGGGAACATGCTCGTCGAGCGCGGCGAGGACCAGGAGCCCGACCACGTCTACCTGTCCGACTTCGGCATCACCAAGCGCGCGCTCACCCACACCGGCCTGACCTCCACGGGCCAGTTCGTCGGCACCGTCGACTACGTCGCGCCGGAGCAGATCGCGGGCGGCCATGTCGACGGCCGCGCCGACATCTACTCGATGGGGTGCGTCCTCTACGAGTGCCTCGTCGGCAGCGTCCCGTTCGTCAAGGAGTACGAGCAGGCGATCGTCTACTCGCACCAGTACGAGGCGGCGCCGCGCGCGAGCGAGCTGCGCAACGACCTGCCCGAGGCGATCGACCACGTGATCGCCCGCGCGACCGCGAAGAACCCCGACGAACGCTACCCCACCTGCCGGGCGATGATGGACGCCGCGGCCGAGGCGTTCGGCCTGGCGGACAGCCGCCCGATCCGCGTGGCCACCGTCATCTCCGAGCAGGCGTCGCAATCGACGCCGCCGCCCTACTCGTCCACCCCACCGCCGTCGACGCCCCCGCCCTCGACGCCACCGCCCTCGACGCCACCGCCGGCCGCCACGCCGCCGCCGTCGTACGTCCCCCCGCAGACGCCGCCCGAATCGCCCGCAGCCCCGGCTCCGGCGCCGGCCGCACAGCAGTCGTGGCCGCAGCACTCCGGGCCGCCGCCGCAGCGGGGCTGGCTCACGCCGGTCCTCATCGCCGCAGTCGCCCTGGCCATGGGCGCGGCGCTCGCGAGCGTCGTCTTCCTCGCCACCCGTGACAACGGCGGCACGACCACCGTCGTCGGCGCGGGCGGGCAGGGAACGGAGCCGACGACGGGTCAGAGCACGACCGGCGCGACCGCCGCCACGAAGGGCTTCCCCGCCAACTCGGCGTCCCTCCAGCTCGTAATGGACCCGCGCGTGCTCGGGCACGGGCAATGCGAGGACACGCGCACGACCCTGCCCGGCGTGCCCACGTCGATCAGCACCCCCGCCGTCGAGATGGTGCGCTGCCATGCACCGGAGGCCCAGTTTCCGACCGTGACATACGAGGTGCTCCTCTACCCCGACACGACCACGCTCGTACAGCAGTTCAGCTCGATCCTGAAGTCGTGGCAGCGGACCGGGCAGTGGATCCGCTCGCCCGAGGCCTGCGCCACCGGCGCGGGCAAGGTGTTTTCGGGCGGTCCGGTCAAGTGGCGCCACCCCGCCAACCCCCCGAAGCCCGCCGCCCTGGCCGGCTTCCGCGCGTGCTACAACGCGGCGCCCGCACCGCTCATGGTCTGGACGCACATGCGCAACAACGGGGAGCTGCAGCCCGACCACTACGACACGCTCGTTGTGGCCACCACCTCCAACAGCGGCACCCTCCCGAGCGATCTGCGCGACTTCTGGCGCTTTGTGGGCACGCTGCGCACGCCCATCGGCAAGTCGCTCGACAGCTCGGATCTGCCGCCGCTCTCGGCGTGACCGAGCTCGCCCTGGGGACGCGGATCGGGCCCTACACCCTCGTCCGCCGCATCGGCGAAGGCGGCATGGGGGTCGTCTACGAGTGCACCCAGGACGGATCGACCCAGGCCGTCGCCCTGAAGCTGCTGCGACCCGAGCTGGCGCAGAACGACGCCTACCGGCACCGCTTCCAGCACGAGGTGCGCGCGGCGGGGGAGGTCGGGCATCCCGGCCTCGTGCCGATCATCGACGCGGGCGAGGCGGACGGCTATCACTACCTGGCGATGCCCTACGTGGGCACGCGGACGCTGAAGACGGTGATCCGTGCCGAGAGCCGGGTGCCGCTCGAGCAGGCGCTCGGGATCGCCGAGCTCCTGGGCTCTGCGCTCGACGCGATCCACGAGCGCGAGCTCGTCCACCGCGACATCAAGTCGTCGAACATTCTCCTGACCGACGCCGACGGCGCGCCGATGCTGTCGGACTTCGGCGTCGCCAAGGGCACGGGCTACACCGTCCTCACACGCACCGGCCTGATGGTGGGCACGCTCGACTACCTTGCGCCGGAGCTGATCCGGGGCGATCCCGCGACGCCCGCGTCGGACGTGTACGCGTTCGCATGTCTCGTCTACGAGTGCCTGGCGGGGGCGCCGCCGTTCAGCTCCCGGTCGATGTTCGAGATCGGCTACGCGCACCTGAACGATCCGCCCGCAAGCCTGCACGGCCACGTCGCCGGCGTCTCGGACGAGCTCGACCGCGCGCTCCTGCGCGGGCTCGAGAAGGATCCGGCCCGCCGCCCGCACCTGGCCGGGGCCTATGCGGGCATGCTCCGGATCGTCGATCGGCACTACGGCAGGGCGGGTTGAACTGTGGCCCCGCACACGCCGGCGGGTGCAGAAACGGCGCCCGTCTGCCACACTTCAAAGATGTCTGACAACACCCGGATCACGGCCGTGCACCACCGGCGGCCGCTCCCGGAGGGCACGGTCACCTTCGTGTTCACCGACATCGAGGGGTCGACGAGCCTCCTGCGCCGCCTGCGCGGACGCTACGGGGAGATGATCGGCGCGCACGGCCGCCTGATCCGGGCTGCGCTCGACGAGCACGGCGGCTGGGAGATCGACACGCAGGGGGACGCCTTCTTCTGCGTCTTCGGCCGCGCGGGCAGCGCGGTGGCGTTCGCCGCCTCCGTGCAGGGCGCGATCGCCGAGCACGACTGGCCCGAGGGCGTGCCCGTGCGCATCCGGATCGCGATCCACACCGGCGAGCCGGAGCTGGCCGACCGCCGCTACTACGGCCTCGACGTGCACCGCACCGCGCGGCTGTGCGCCACCGCCCGCGGCGGCGAGGTGGTGCTCTCCGACCTGGCCGCGTCGCTCGTCAAGGAGCAGCTGCCGGGCCAGGCCGCCCTGGTCGAGAAGGGCATCGTGGAGCTGAAGGACTTCCCCGGCTCAACGCGCGTCTTCCGGCTCGCCCTGCCCGGCGCGGAGGACGTCGCCACCGGCGCAGCCCCCGACGTCGTCTCGGCCGAGCCGTTCCGTGGCGCGCACGAGGCGCTCGCCCTGCGGGTCGCCGAGGGCCCCCGCCCGGTGCGACCCCACGGCGAGGCCGGCGGCCGCGAGATCCTGCTCGTCTCCGAGTCGGCCGCGGGGGTCGAGCAGTTGCTCGCGTTCGCGCAGGCCGCGGCGTGCCGCGACCACGCCCGGGGGATGATCCTCACGAGCGTCGTCGACGACCAGGAGGACGTGCTGCCGGCGACGCGGATGCTGGCCGGGTTCCGCGACCAGCTGGCCACGACCGGCGTCGCGAGCCGGGTGGCCGCGTTCCGCGCGTCCAACGCCGGCGCCGCCGTCGAGAAGCTCGCGCTGCGGCAGGAGGTCGGCCTCGTGGTGGTCGGCGCCGCCGGGCTCGTCGACGGCGACGGGGACGTGCTCGCGACCGACATCCTGCGATCCGCCCCGTGCGACGTCGCCCTGCACCTGGCCCGCGCAGACGCGCGCCCGCAGGGACCGGTGATGGTGCCGTTCGCCGGCACGGAGCATGACTGGGCCGCGCTCGAGCTGGCGACGACGATCGCCGCGTCGACCGGCGTCTCGCTCATCCTCACCGGGAGCAACGCCCCCTCCGCCGGCGACGAGGGCGACGCCAGCCGCCTGCTCGCGGCCGCGTCCCTCATCGTCCAGCAGATCGGCGGCCTGATCGCCGAGCCGCTCCTGATCCCCCGCGGCGCCGACGCCGTCGTCGAGGCGGCCGCGACCGCCTCGCATGTCATCACCGGCGTCCCCGCCGACTACGAGCGCCGCGGCATCGGCAGCACCCGCCGCGAGGTCGCCCGCCGCGTCGGGACGACCGTGACGCTCGTCCGGCGCGGCGCCCGCAGCGGCGTCATCTCGGCCGACCGAGACGTCACCCGCTTCTCCTGGACGGGGACGAGCCCCGGCTCGTAGCCCGCCAATTGCACAAGGTGCCTGGCACCCGTGCGGGTGCCTGGCACCGGTCGGCTCGCTAGTAGCGGTAGCGGTGCGCGGCGACCACGTCTTCGGGCGACATGTCCTTGGCCACCTCGTCGTCGCCGCGGCGCACCGCCGTCCAGGCGCCGAGGAGGTCGTCGCCGAGCGCCGAGCGCACCGGCGCCGACCGCTCGACCGCCGCGATCGCCTCGTCGGCCGTCCCCGGCAGCCGCCGGACGCCACGGCGCGCGCGCTCGTCCTCGGGCCACGCGCTCGGCTCGTCCTGGACCGGCTCGGGCAGGGTCAGCCCGTCGTCGATCCCGGCCAGGCCGGCGGCGATCACCGCGGCGAGCGCGAGATAGGGATTGCCGGACGCGTCCGACGCCTTCAGCTCGATGTTCGCCGCCGCCTCGGGCACGAGCCGGCTCGCGGGCACCAGCCGCAGGGCCGCCTCGCGGTTCTGCACGCCCCAGAACGCGAACGCGCTCGCGAAGTAGCCCGGCCGGCGGCGCAGGAGCGACGGCATGCTCGGCGCAGCCACGCTCGCGAGCGCCGCCAGCTCGCGCAGGAGCCCCGCCACCCACGCCTCGCCCTCGGCCGTCATCCCCGACTGCCCGTCGCCGCCCGCGAGCAGGTTGCGCCCGCCCCGCGACACGGAGCTGTGGATATGCCAGCCGTTCCCGGCGGCGGCGAGCGCGACCAGAGGCGCAAACGAGGCCCGCAGGCCGTGGCGGCGGGCGGCGGCGTGGATCGTCTGCCGCGTGAGCATCTGCAGATCGGCGGCGCCGACAGGGTCGGAGACGCCGATCGAGACCTCCATCTGGGCAAGGCCGTACTCGGCATGCAGCTGGCCGACGGGAACGCCGTTCGCCGCCAGGTCTGCGAGCAGCTGGGCGGCGAACTCGTCGACGGCGAGCATCGCGTGCGGCGAGTACACCGGCCCGGAGTGGGCCGGCGCGAGCTCCTCGCCGGCATGGCCGACGAACCACTCGAGCTCGTAGCCGGCGCGCACCTCGAGACCGGCCGCCGCCGCCCGCTCGACCGTCCGCTCGAGCACCCCGCGGGGGCAGTACGGCGACCGCTCGCCGTCGACCAGGAACTGGCGGCCCGGCGTCCACGCGAACGCCGGCTGGCCTGCCAGCGGGACAACCCGCTCCGGCGTGGCCACCAGGCGTACGTCGCCCGACGCGTTCGAGAGCGGCCCGTGCGCGAAGGTGATCATGTCGTTCGAGAGGAACACCGGGAACAGCGTCGTGATCCCCACCCCGCGCTCGCACGCATCCTCGAGCCGGGCCGCCGGGACCGTCCGCGAGCGCGGGATCCCGTTGTTGTCGCAGAAGACGATCGTCAGGCCGTGCACGCCGTCGAGACCGGCCACGCTCAGTCTCCCGCGGCCGTGTCCGCGAGCCCCTCGTGCCTGGCCAGTCCGGCGCCGACGCGATTGGCGAGCCCGGGCAGGACGATCACGAGGACGGCGCCGGCGATCACCCAGGCGCCCGCGGTGTAGTAGTTCCAGCGGGCGGCCTTGGGGGCATCCGGATCGACGTTGTAGTAGAGCGTCGCGAGCAGCACGAGCAGCGCGGCGATCGGGATCACCATCTGCCACCGGGCCACGCGCGCACGGCCGCGGAACCACAGCATCCGCATCGCCCCGAGCGTCGCCAGGATGTAGGCGACGAGCAGGATCAGCGTGCCGATGACGCCCGACCACACGAAGACGTCGAACGCCGAGCTCGTGAAGAAGATGCGGCAGATGAGCGTGATCGCCGCCGCCGTCAGCGTGACCACCGCCAGCGCCCTGACCGGCTCCCCGGTCTGGCTGCGGATGCTGCCGAGCGCCGAGGTGCCGAGGCCGTCGCGGCTGAGGGCGAACAGGATCCGGGTGGCGCCCACCACGCAGGCGAGCGTGCAGCCGAACGCGCTGATCGCCGTGCCGAGCGTGATGATGTCGCCGACCCACGATGTGATGTACACCGAGCCGAGGTCGCCGAGCAGCGAGCCGGACGCGCCGAACGCGGCCACGCCCTTGGCGTCGGTGCCGAAGCCCATCATCTCGACCGACGTCACGAAGATGAAGTAGATGCCGCCGAAGATGGCGGTGGCGAGAATCGCGCGTGGGATCGCCCGGCGCGGCTCGCGCGTCTCCTCCCCGAGCGTCGCCGCCGCCTCGAACCCGGCGAACGAGAGGAACCCGAACACGGCGCCCTTGAAGATGTCGCCGATGCCTGTCCCCGCCGGGGGCGAGAACACCTTGAGCGTGAACGACTGGTCGCCGGGCGCGTCGCCGCCGATGATCTTGACCAGGACGACGGTCGCGACGGCGATGATCAGGAGCACGGTCACACCCTCGATCGAGAGCAGGATCCGGGTCGCGGTGTGGGCGGGGAAGCTCGCCAGGGCGAACGCGCCGGCGAGCGCGATGAACGCGAGCAGGAACTCCGACCAGAGCGGATGGTTGTTCCAGATGCCGATCTCGTCGAGGAACGTGGCGCCGAAGATGCCGGCCGCCGCGCTCGTGACACAGGCGTAGAACGTGTAGGTACCCATGAGCGACCAGCCGGCCAGGACGCCGGCGCGGGGCCCGAGGGTCGCGCCGACGAAGCCGAACACCGACCCGGCGTGGTTGTAGACCTGGCACAGGCGGACGAACGTGTACGAGACGAGCAGGACGCCGACGGTCGCGAACACGAACGCCAGCGGCACCGCCCGGCCGACGAGGCCGACCGTGCCCTGCGGGTTGATGTTCGCCGCCATCGACGGCGCCATCAGCGCAATCGAGATGCCCACCGCCGCCGACAGCGAGAGGCTGCCCCGCCGCAGCCCGCGCGTTCCCTCGCTCGATCCGTCCATTGCCATGGGATCCCCTCCCCAGATCGTGGTTCGCGGGCTGATTATGGCAGCACGGACGGATCTCGTGGCGTGCCGGTAGGCTGCGTCCGGCAATGGCCCATTCGGTCGTTCACATCGACGACATCGAGCCGTCAGGCCGGGGCGGAGTCATCCGCTTTGTCCGCCGCGCGCTCGGCGTCGAGGCGTTCGGGATCAACCGCTTCGACCTGCCCCCGAGCGCCGAGGGGTTCGAGCACGACGAGACGGCGACAGACCAGGAGGAGGTCTCGTTCGTCGTCGGCGGGAGCGGGCACTGGCGCGTGGACGGCGAGATGGTGCCCGTGCGCGAGGGGTCGTTCATCCGCTTCGACGCCGGGACGACGCGCTGCCCGGTCGCCGGCCCGGACGGGATGTCGTTCGTCTCCGTCGGCAGCCCGCGGGGGACGTACACCCCCCACGGGCCGTTCTGAGTCCGGGAGCCCGGGCTACTCGGTCGTCCGCCGGCGGTAGAGGGTCGTCGCGAGCGGCGCGAACACCATCAGGATCGCGATCGACCACAGGAGCGACGCGGCCACCGGGTGCTGCATCGGCCAGGCGTCGATCGAGGCGGACGGGTTGGGGTTCCCGAACAGCTGCCGGGCCGCCGCCGTCACCGCGCTGACCGGGTTCCAGTCGGCGATCGTGCGCAGGATCTCCGGCATCCGCTGCGTGGGGACGAGCGCGTTGGAGAGGAACGCGAGCGGGAACAGGATCACGAGCCCCGTGCCCTGGGCCGATTCCGGCCCCTTGCTGACGATGCCCAGGCAGGCGCAGGCCCAGGACAGGGCGTAGCTGAAGAGCAGGAAGAGCGCGAACCCGGCGAGCGCCGCGGCGAGGCCGTCGTCGGGCCGCCAGCCGATCGCAAGGCCGGTCACCGCCACGATCACGGTGCAGAGCGTGGCCGTGAGCAGGTCGGCCAGCGAGCGGCCGACGAGCACGGCCGGCCGCCACATCGGCAGCGTCCGGAAGCGCTCGATCACGCCGCTCGAGAGGTCGGTGCTGAGCCCGACCGCCGTCCCCATCGACGACGTCGTCAGGTTCAGCGCGAGCAGGCCGGCGATCGCGTAGTCGGTGTAGCTGCCGCCGTGCGGGCAGCACGACCCCCGCGCCGAACACGTAGACGAAGAGGGCGGTGAAGAGCACGGGCTGGACGGTCACGTCGGAGAGCTGGAGCGGCTCGCGGGCGATGTGGACGAGGTTGCGCCCGGTGAGCACGGCGATGTCGCGCAGGCGGCTCACGAGTGGATCACCTCCTGGGGTGCGTTGCGGGGTTCATCTGCGCGCTCCGGCTCGACCGCGTGGCCGGTGAGGGCGAAGAAGACGTCGTCGAGCGAGGGCTGGTGCACCTGGACGTCGTCGACGGTCACGCCGGCGTCGTCGAGGGCACGGACGACCTCGGTCGCGAGGCCGGCGCCGCTGCGGACGGGCGCGCGCATGCGGCGGCCGTCGTGGCTCGTGTGCACTGCGCCCTCCGCGAAGGCGGCCAGGGCGTCGGCGGCGGCCGGGTCGGGATAGGTCAGGGTGACCTCGAGCCGGGCACCCCCGGTCTGCGCCTTCAGCTCGGCGGCCGTGCCGTTCGCGATCGCGCGGCCATGGTCGACCACGACGATCCGGTCGGCCAGCTCGTCCGCCTCGTCCAGGTACTGGGTCGTGAGCAGGAGCGTGGCGCCGTCGCCGACGAGCTCGCGGATCACGCCCCACATCCGCACCCGGCTGGTGGGGTCGAGCCCGGTGGTGGGCTCGTCCAGGAACAGGACGGGCGGGCGCGTGACGAGGCCGGCGGCGAGGTCGAGCCGCCGGCGCATGCCGCCGGAGTACTCCCGCAGGATCCGGTCGGCGGCGTCGACGAGGTCGAACTGCGCCAGCAGGTCGGCGGCCCGGGCGTGGGCGTCGCTGCGGCGAAGGCCGCTGAGGCGCCCGATCATCACCAGGTTCTGACGGCCGGTGAGCACCTCGTCGAGGGTGGCGTCCTGGGCGGTGACGCCGATCTGGCGCTGCACTGCGCCGGGCCTCGCGCGACGACGTCGAGGCCGGCGACGCGGGCCGAGCCCGAGTCCGGCTGCGTGAGCGTCGTCAGGATGCGAACGGCGGTGGTCTTGCCGGCGCCGTTCGGCCCGAGCACGCCCAGGATGGCGCCGCGCGGCACCTCCAGATCGAGCCCGTCGAGCGCGACGGTCGGCCCGAAGCGCTTGCGCAGCCCCTCCGCCTCGATCATCATGTCTGTCATCGATATCTCCTTACCGGTCGGCAAGTAGGGTGTCTGGGGTCAGCGTAGCCACTTACTAGCCGGTCGTCAAGTAAGCTACGCTTGAGACGATGACCGATCAGACCGAGACCAGCCCCAGGCCCCGCCGGCCGCGCGGCGAGACCCGCGACCGCATCCTCGACGTCGCCCTCGAGCTCTTCAACGAGCAGGGCTACGACAAGACGTCGCTGCGCGAGATCGCCGAGCGCCTGGGCGTGACGAAGGCCGCGCTCTACTACCACTTCGAGCGCAAGGAGGACATCCTCCTCGAGCTGCACCTGCGCCTCCACGCCCTGGGGAGCGACCTGCTCGACGAGCTCGACCGCATCGGCGACGACGCCCTGGCGGCAGCGGCCTGGCCGCAGCTCGTCGACGTGTTCATCGATCAGGTGCTCGCCAACCGCGACCTGTTCCTCCTGCACCAGCGCAACCAGAGCGCGTTCGAGGCGATCGTGGGCAACGAGCGCCACCAGGCCGAGAACGAGGATATCGAGGAGCGGTTCCGCCGCTTCCTCACGAGCCCGGCCATCCCGCTCGCCGACCGGGTGCGGATGGCGTGCTCGATCGGGGCCGTGTTCGCCGCGCTCATGGGCGCGACGGCGATGTTCGGCGACGTCGATCCCGACGAGGTGGCGGCGTACGTGCGCGACGCGGTGCACGACCTCTTCCCGGCCCGCGGCTGAGGGCCGCACGGCCCGCGGCGCTCGTCGCGTCCGTCTCAATCCCGGGGGTCGGGAGCCGATGACCCGAGCACTGCCGTGGACGGTCGTGCGCCCATACCATCGAGCTCGGAAACCCCGCCGGTGAACCCGGTGCGGGCCGCGCTTTGGCGCCTGCGCCGGGCCGTGCGCCGCGCGGGCGCGCACGAGCGGCTCGGCGGCCGCGGGGTCACGAGCGAGGCCCAGCTCGCGCGCATCCTCGACCTCTTCGAGGAGCACGTCTACGCCGGCGAGATCACGCCGTCGGGGTCATACGTCGACCATGCGTCGGACGTCACGCTGGGATCGCTGCTCGGCGGCGTCGTCCCCGCCGACGTGGAGCGGGGCGAGTTCTGGGAGTCGCGCATCCTGGCCGAGGACTGGGCGGCGTACGAGGCCTTCAACCGCCGCCTGCTCGACGGCGAGGACGCCGAGGTCACGTACCGCATCGAAGGGCTCGACGGAGTCACCCGCGTCCTGCGCGACCGCGCCCGGCCGCGCCCGAAGGGCGATGGCGGGATGCTGGTCGACGGCATCATCTCCGACCTGACTGCGCGGGAGGAGGCCGCCGCCCGCCTGGCCGAGGCAAACGACCGGTTCACGAGCCTGCTCGATGTGGTCGGCGCCCACGTCTACCTCGCACTCGCCTCGCCGGCCGACGGCACGATGCAGGAGCTCTTCCAGGGGCCCGGCGGCGACCGCCTGCTGGGCGGCGCCGAGCCCGACCCCGGGATGGTGAACTGGGACCGGGCCGTGCACCCCGACGACCGGGCCGACTACGACGAGTTCAACCTGGCGCTCACCCGGGGAGAGGACCGCGAGGTCTTCTACCGGCTGATCGGCGCCGACGGGATCACGCGCTGGGTGCACGACCGCGGCGCCTGCCGCGCCCGCCCCGACGGCACGTTCGAGGTCAGCGGCATCGTCTCGGACGTCACCGACCGGCGCCGGCTCGAGGACGACCTGCGAAAGAGCGTGAGGGAGATGCGCAAGGCCCACCGCGAGCTCGAGCGGGCCCGGGCCGAGGCCGAGCTGCGCGCCAACACGGACGACCTCACCGGCGCGTTCAACCGCCGCCACTTCGCCCAGATCGCGGCGGAGGCACTCGCCGACCCGGAGGGCACGGCGCTCCTGCTGCTCGACGCCGACCACTTCAAGCAGATCAACGACGCCTACGGCCATGCCGTCGGCGACGCCGTCCTGGTCGGGCTGGCCGACCGGCTGCGGTCGGGCATCGCCCCCGGCGACCACCTGGCCCGGTGGGGCGGCGAGGAGTTCGCCGTGCTCCTGCGCGACGTCTCCTCCAGGGCAGAGCTGGCCGAGCGAGCGGAGCGGCTCCGCCACGCGGTCAGCGAGACGCCGATCGAGCACGAGCGCATCCGCGTGCTGCTGACGACGTCCGTCGGCGCGACGCTCGCCTCCGAGGGCACCAATCTGGACGCGCTGGTCGAGCGCGCCGACGCCTGCCTCTACGCCGCCAAGTACCAGGGTCGAAACCGTGTGTCGCTCGACCCCGAGGCCGACCGCCGCGCCGCGTCGACCCGCGAGCCCGAGGTGATCGGGATGGCCCGCGCCCTGGCCTTCGCGAGCAGCCTGCGCGAGGGCATCCCCGAGGAGCATGCTGAGCAGGTGGCGCGGCTCGCGATGCTCACGGCCGAGCGGCTCGAGCTGCCGGTGGGCGTCGCCCTGCTGTGCCGCCTCGGCGGCTGGCTGCACGACGTCGGCAAGATCGCGATCCCGGAGCGGATCCTGACCAAGCCGCGGGCGCTCGACGACGGCGAGTGGGCGATCATGAAGACGCACCCGGCCGTCGGCGACACCCTGGTCCGCCGCGTCACCGGGCTGCAGGACGCGGCCCCGGCCGTGCGCCACCACCACGAGCGCTTCGGCGGCGGCGGCTATCCCGACGGGCTGGCCGGGGAGGCCATCCCGATCGAGGCCCGCATCGTCTGCGCCGCCGACGCCTACTCCGCGATGACCACGAACCGCGCCTACTCGGCCGCCCGTTCTCCGCAGGAGGCCGCCGCCGAGCTTCGCCGCAGCTCGGGCGTGCACTTCGACCCGAAGGTCGTCGGGGCCCTCCTCGCCGTGCTCGGCCTGGACGACCAGGCCGTCGCCGACGCGGCCTGAGCACGACTGGCAGAAGACAGTCCCCGTCGGGGACTGTCCCCGATTGGTGCCTCAGGCGGACGGCTCGAGCCCGCGCCAGACGGCCGCGACGGCCTGCTCGGGCCAGTCGTCGGGGATCGGCACCCCCGCGAACGTGCGGTAGAGGTACGAGCCGATCAGCATCTCGACGACAGACTCCGGGTCGGTGTCGGGATGCACCTCACCCTTGTCCCGCGCGAGCTGGACGACCGCCGCCATACGCAGGCGGCAGGGGCGGGTGACGGTCTCGCGGAACGACTCGAGCATCTCGGGATGGTCGTGCCGCTGCAGGTAGAGCGAGGCGGCGATCGAGATGCCGTCAGACGGGCCGACCGGCGGCAACGAACCCGCGCAGGAGCTCGATCAGGGTGGTGCGAACGTCCGGGCAGCCCGCCGGCTCGTCGACGCTCGCCATGGTGCACACCGCGGCGGTGACCATGTCGGCCTTCGTCGGGTAGCGGCGGTAGACGGTGGCCCGCGTGACGTGGGCCTCGGCCGCGACGGCCTCGATGGAGGTGCGGTCGTAGCCCTCGGTGCTCAGCAGGCGGAGGGTCGCCTCGATGATCTTGCGGTCGGCGTCCTCGTTGCGGGGACGGCCGGGCGCGCGGGGTGTCGGTTCGATGATTGCCATGTCGTCGTGGTTATGATACACCACAGGTCTGTATCGAAAACCCTCAGCCTGGAGATTCGCTTCTCATGCCTACCACCCAAGACCGTAAGGGGATCGCGCTCCTCCTCCTGTGCGCGGTCCAGTTCATGGTGGTGCTCGACATCGCCATCGTCAATGTTGCACTGCCCACAATCAAGACGGCGCTCGACTTCAAAGAGACCGACCTGCAATGGGTGATCAACGCCTACACGCTCACGTTCGGCGGCCTGCTGATGCTCGGCGGCCGGTCGGCCGACCTGCTCGGCCGCCGGCGCATGTTCCTGGCCGGCCTCGTCCTGTTCTCCGGCGCGTCGCTCGTCTGCGGGCTCTCGACATCCGAGGGCATGCTGATCGCGGCACGCGCCGTGCAGGGCGTCGGCGCGGCGATCATCTCGCCCGCCGCTCTCTCGATCCTGATGACGACCTTCTCCGAGGGCGCCGAGCGCAACAAGGCGCTCGGCATCTGGGGCGCGATTGCCGGCACCGGCGGCGCGGCCGGAGTGCTTCTCGGCGGCGTCCTCACCGACCAGCTGAACTGGTCGTGGATCTTCTACATCAACGTCCCCGTCGGCGCGCTCGTGATCGCGCTCGGCCCTCGCTTCCTGCGCGAGAGCCGGGTCGATGCGACCGGGCGGCGGTCATTCGACCTGCTGGGGGCCGTGCTCGTGACCAGCGGACTGTCGCTGCTCGTCTACGCGCTCGTGCAGACCGTCGACCACTCCTGGTCGTCGCCGCGCACGATCGCCATGTTCGTGGGCGCAGCCGTGCTCCTCGGCGGGTTCATCTTCACCGAGCAGCGGGCTGCGTCGCCGCTCATGCCGCTGCGGCTCTTCCGCAACAAGTCGCTGGCCGGCGCCAACGTCGTCGGGCTGATGCTGGGCGCATCGATCTTCTCGATGTTCTTCCTGCTGACGCTCTACATGCAGCAGGTGCTCGGCTACTCGGCCCTGCGCACGGGGATCGGCTACCTGCTGGTCGCCAGCGTGATCGTCGTGTCGGCCGCGGCATCGCAGGCGCTCGTCACGAAGATCGGGGTGCGCACCGTGCTCGCCACCGGCATGGGGCTCACCGTCCTCGGGCTGCTGTACTTCAGCCAGATCTCGGTGAACGGCGCCTACCTGACCGACCTGGCGCCGGGCTTCATCCTCACCGGCGTCGGGCTCGGGTTCTCGTTCGTGCCGGTGACGATCGCCGCCCTCGTCGGCGTCGAGATGAACGACGCCGGCGTCGCCTCCGGGATCATCAACACGTCCCAGCAGATCGGCGGCGCCCTCGGCACCGCGATCCTCTCGACGGTCGCGTTCACGCGCGTGACCGACTACCTGACCAGCCACGCCGCCGCGCCCGACCTGCTCCTGCGGGCCGACGTGGACGGCTTCTCGGTCGCGTTCCTGGTCGGCGCCGGCCTGGCGGCCCTTGGCTTCGTGGCCACGCTGACCATGGTGCCGCGTGGAGTCGCGCCCGAGCACGTCGCCGAAGAGGCGGCCGAGCCGGTGGCTGCCTGACGAACGACCGCTCCGTGGGGAGGGCGCTCCGGGCGCCCTCCCCACGGACGGCTCACTGCTCCCGGCCGGCCCCGCGGGAGTGCAGCAGCGCCCGCAGGTCGCCGACCGGGCCGAGGTGGGCCAGCTTGGCGGGATTGCGCACCGTGCGCACCGCCTCGATGATCCCGCCGGGCGCGACGTCGAGCAGGATGGCGTAGAGCAGACCGCCCTCGTCGTCGACGACCAGTGCGCCAGGGGCACCGTTGATCTCGGTGCGCCGCATCGTCACGCCCATCTCGCCGGACTGGCGCCCGAGCCCCGCGAGCAACTGCACCACCCGGTCGCGGCCGACGATGGGGCGCGGCCAGGCCGGAGGCACCCCGCCGTTGTCCCCCACGACGGCGACGTCCTCGGCGAGCAGCTCGACCAGCCCGTCCATGTCGCCGTCGTGCACGGCGTCGAAGGAGCGGTCGGCGAGCGCCTCGCGCCGGGCGGCCGACGTCTCGGCCCGGCGCCGTTCCTCGCGCACGTGGCGACGGGCGCGTACGGCCAGCTGGCGGCAGTTGTCCTCACTGCGGGCCACGATCTCGGCCACCTCGCCGTAGCCGTAGTCGAACACGTCGTGGAGCAGGAAGACGGCCCGCTCGACCGGCGTCAGCCGCTCGAGCACGAGCAGAAACGCCATCGAGACCGAGTCCGCGTCCTCGACGATGCGGGCGCCGTCCGGCATTGCCCTGTCGGTCAGGAGCGGCTCGGGCAGCCACGGCCCGACGTAGCTCTCCCGGCGCACGCGCGCGGAGCGCAGGTGGTCGATGCAGAGGCGCGTGGTGACGGCGCAGAGGTAGGCCTTCGGGTCGTCCACCTTGATGTGGTCGGCGGCGACGGCCCGCTGGTGGCGGACGTAGGCCTCCTGCACCATGTCCTCGGCCTCGGCCACGCTTCCGAGCATGCGATCGGCGATCGAGAAGAGCAGCGGGCGCAGGTCGTCGTGGGCCTCGGGCATCGACCCGTCCTCCGGCGGTCGGACTCGGCCTTCCCTACCCCGGCCGCCCGCTCAGTAGTCCGATCGCCGAAGGTGCTCGGCCAGGGCCCGGCCGGCCGCGTCGGGATCGCCGTCCTCGAGCGCGTCGACGATCGCGGTGTGCTCGGCGAGCACCTGGGTCAGATAGCCGCGGGGCCGGGTCGTCCCCAGGTGCATCACGCGCACGAACCCGCGCAGCTGCCGCAGCAGCCGCTCGACCACGGGCATCGAGGCGCCCGATGCGATGCGGAGGTGGAACTCCTCGTCGAGATCGATGAAGTCGTCCTCGCGCTCGGCGTCGGCCGCCCGCTTCTGCCGGATCAGATTGAGGCGCAGGTGGTCGAGCTCGTCGATCGCCATCCCCGTCGCCGCGCGGGTGACGGCCAGACCCTCGAGCGCCTGGCGCACGTCGGTGATCTCCTGCCGCAGCTCGGGGCTGAAGCCGCGCACGACGAGCTGGCGGCGGGCGCCGACCTCGAGCAGGCCCTCGCCGCGCAGCAGCTGGAGCGCCTGGCGGACGGGCGTCTTCGAGATGCCGAGCTCGTCGGCGATCGCCGCCTCGCCGACCACCGTGCCGACGGCCAGGCGGCCGTGCAGGATCTCGCTGCGGACGTGCTCGTAGGCCCGCTCGCTCAGGCTGCGGAGCGGCACGTCGGCGGAACGCTCGCGAGGCGGCGAGATGCCCATACGCCCGCGAGATGATACCGGCCCGGCGGTACCTCGAACCGGCCGTTAGGCCCCGGTCGCGGTCTCCCCCTCCGGATACAGGTGGCACGCCACCGTGCGCCCTCCGACCGTCCGGGTGCGGGGGTACTCGGCCCGGCAGATGTCCATGACGCGCGGGCAGCGGGGGTGGAAGTGGCAGCCCGTCGGCGGCGAGATCGGGTTCGGCATCTCGCCCGTGAGCGCAGGCTTGATGCTCTTGCGCCGGGCGACCGGCGCGGGCGCCGCCTGCATCAGCGCCTGCGTGTACGGGTGCAGCGGCTCGCGGAAGAGATCCGGGGTCGCCGCGTGCTCGACGATCCGGCCGAGGTACATCACGGCGACGTTGCGGCTCACGTGGCGCATCACGGCGAGGTTGTGGGCGATGAACAGGTAGGTCAGGCCGAGGTCGTCCTGGAGCCGCACCATCAGGTTCAGCACCTGCGCCTGCACCGACACGTCGAGCGCCGACACCGCCTCGTCGGCGACGATGAACTCCGGCTCGACGGCGAGCGCGCGGGCGATCCCGACGCGCTGGCGCTGGCCGCCGCTGAACTGGTGCGGCTTGCGGGCAGCCATGGTGGGCGAGAGGCCGACGGTCTCGAGCAGCTCCTCGATCCGGGCCGGGCGGTCGGCGGGGCGGCCGAGCCGGTGCACCTTCAGCACCTCGCCCAGCGTCTGCCCCACGGTCATCGTTGGGTTGAGCGAGGAGAACGGGTCCTGGAAGACGACCTGGATGCGCTTGCGCAGCTCGCGCGTCTCCCGCGCGCTGCGCCCCACGATGCTGCGGCCGTCGTAGAGGATCTCCCCGGCTGTCGGCGGCTCGAGCTGGAGCACGAGCCGGCCGAGCGTGCTCTTGCCCGACCCGCTCTCGCCCACCAGCCCGAGCGTCTCCCCGCGCTCGACCCGCAGCGACACGTCGTCCACCGCCCGCAGCACCTCGGGCTCGCGCCTGCGGGTGAGCTGCGCCAGACCGCCGCCGACCGGGTAGTGCTTGGAGACGCCGCGCACCTCGAGCAGCGGCACGGGGGCGAGGTCGGGCGCGGCCGCCATCAGCGCAGCCCCAGCATCGACGCCAGGTTCGCCGCCGGGTCGACCCGCGGGCGCAGAGAGCCGTCACCCGCCGAGAGCAGGATCGTGACCGCAGGGCCGTTGCCCGCCTGAGGGCTGTCGCCGGTCGAGACGACCCCGACGGTGACCCCGCCGTCGCGGTAGCCGGTGTAGTAGCTCGCGTCCCACTCGCGCACGGCCACCAGGTCGCCCAGGCGCAGCTCGCCGAGCCCGTGCTCGGCGACGATCGCGTCGTCCTTGGTCTGGAGCGCGATCGACGTCGCGGCGGCGACCCGGCCGCTGCCCATCCCGACCACCTCGGGCGGCAGGACGCGCGTCACCGCGACCTCGAGCGCGCCGCCGCCGCGCTCGGGCGCCCACGCCCGCCAGAGCTCCGGGCCGAGGCTGTGGCAGGCGATGCCGGGGGCAGCGGCGATCGTCATGCCCCTGCCGCACGCGCGCACGAGCAGCTCGTCGCCCGGCGCGATCCGCTCGAGGGCGTCGTCGTCGACGTGCACCAGCACATGCCGGTAGGAGCGGAACGCCTCGTGCTTTCCCGTGACGGTCCCGCGCGCGCCCGCGGCCGCGCCCGTGCGGACGACGACCGGGTTCCCGACGCAGGCGAAGACGACCAGGGCCTGGTTTGCACCCGCATCCGGGTTCGAGATGCTCACCCCCGGCTCGACCTGGTCCGCGGCCCAGCCCATCGCCGTCATGCCGACGCGGACGTTGTAACAGACCCCTCCGGCGCCGACCGGGACGAACGGGGCCCCGCCCGCGCTCACCTCGTACGGGTTCTCCGCCATGGCCGGGTTCGTGACCTCACCGACGACGGCGGTCGTGATCAGCTCGTCGAGATTGGCGGTCATGCCGGCAGCCCCAGGCCGGTGCCGATGTTGGCGTCGTGGTCGAGCGCGAGCGCGAACCGGTCGCGGGGGCCGGACATGATCGTGATCACGCCCGTCCCGTGGCCGGGGATCACGCCGATCCCGTGAGCGACGATGCCGATCGCGCACCAGCCGGACCGGTGGCCACGGCCATAGCGGTGGTCCTGGTCGACCATGGCCACGACGTCGCCGATGCGCAGGTGCCCGTAGCCGAGCTCCGCCACCGTCTCGGCGCGGGTCAGCATGACGTCGCAGTTGGCCCACTCGGAGCTCATGCCGATGCCGGCGCCCATCAGGTAGGCGGGGATCTCCGCCGCCACCGCAATCGCGAGCCTGCCCTCGTCGTCGGCGCGCAGGGGCAGCCCGTCGAGCAGCTCGGGCCCGAAGCTGCGCAGGGCGACGTCGGGGTAGTCGAGCAGCGCGAGCCCCTGCCCCGACGTGCGCACCAGCAGCCGGTCGCCCGGCCCGAGCAGGTCGAGCGTCTCCTGGGGGAAGTCGCAGAGCACGAAGGCGTGCTTCCCGACGACCGTGCCCGTGCCGCCCGCCGCCGGGCCGGTCAGCACGCGC
>CAVVAA010000006.1:0-119449 GCA_963746115.1 uncultured Actinomycetes bacterium
GAACGCCGCCGGATCCTCGAGGCGGCGCACGCCGAGACCGCCCGACGCCGGCGTTCACGCCGTCTCGCCGCTCGCGTGCAGCCTCGAGGGCGAGGTGCGGCAGGTGACGACGGTGCCCGGAACGCGCGTCGCGGAGCTGTGCGGCCCGAGGCCCGTTCGCCGGGTTCCACTGGTGCAACTACGGGCTCGAGCCCGCCCATCTCGACCGCCTGGTCGCGGCCGGGCTGGTCGTCTCGGCGACCGCGCCGGACGCCGGTGTCGAGGCGGTCGAGCTGCCCGATCACCCGTTCTACGTCGGCGACGCTCTTCCAGCCCCAGGTGGGCTCGTCCGAGACGGCGCGCTGCATCCGCTGATCGCCGCCCTCGTCGAGCGCGGCCGCCGGCGTCCGATCCGCCTGAATTCCGACCCCTCCGGCGCTTAACAATCGGCGTCCGCCGCCGATTTCCCGGGGCGATGCGCGACGTCTCCCCCACCCCCGCCGCCGCGCCTCGAAGGACGAGGAGCTCTACGCGAGCCAGCGCTCGCGCGTGGCGATGCCGCTCGACGCCGACGAGCGCCTGCTCTCGGCCGTGCTCGGCGGCGCCTTCCTGGTCGTCGCCGTCGTGCTGGCGATCACGGCGGGAAGCGGCCACGCGCCCGGCCCGATCGACGTCGGCGTGCTCGTGCTCGCGTTCGCCGCGCTCGCGAACGTCGAGTTCGAGATCGGCACCGGGGCGGCCATCCCGACCCAGCTCGTGTTCGTCCCGATGCTCTTCCTGCTCCCGCTGGGATGGGTTCCGCTGGCCGTCGCGGCCGCGTCCTGGATGTCGCTGAACGCCGACGTCGTCCGCGGCCGTCGTCATCGCGAGCGGGTGCTCGTGCTGCTGTGCTCCTGCTGGTACGTGATCGGCCCGGTGCTCGTGCTGCTCGCCTTCGGCGACGGCGCACCGCGATGGGATCTCTGGCCGGTGTACGTCGCGGCGCTCGCCGCCCAGTTCGGCGCCGACCTCGCCAGCACCGCCCTGCGCGAGTGGCGGGCTGTGGCGAGCTGGCCGCGGCGCCTGCTCACCGCCGCCGGCATCGCCTACGGGGTCGACGCGGCCCTCGCGCCGCTCGGGCTCCTCGCCGCCTTCGCATCGACGCGGATGCACTTCGCCTTCCTGCTCGTCCTCCCGGTCGCCATCGTCCTCACCGTCTTCGCCGGCGAGCGCGGCCGCCGGATCACCGAGGAGATCAAGCTCTGGCGGACGCTCAAGGGCACCGTCGAGCTGCTCGGGGACATCATCGAGGCCGACGACGCCTACACGGGCACCCACAGCCAGGGGGTGGTCGAGCTCGTCCTCGCCGTCTCCGACGTCCTCGACCTGAGCCCGGAGGAGCGCACGCAGGCCGAATTCGCGGCGCTGCTCCATGACGTGGGCAAGATCCGCATCCCCAAGACGATCATCCAGAAGCCCGGCCCGCTCACGGCCGACGAGCGCCGCCTGATCGAGACGCACACCGTCGAGGGCGAGCGCATCCTCGACCGCGTCGGCGGCTCGCTGGCCGAGATCGGCCGCCTCGTCCGCTCATGCCACGAGCGCTACGACGGCACCGGCTACCCCGACCGCCTCTCCGGCGAGGACATCCCCCTCGTCGCCCGGATCGTCTGCTGCTGCGATGCCCTGAACGCGATGACGACCGACCGGCCGTACCGGTCGGCGCTCACCGCAGCCGAGGCGAAGTCCGAGCTGCGCGCCTGCTCGGGCACCCAGTTCGACCCGCGCATCGTCGAGGCGGTCATCGCGGTGCTCGGCGAGGACGGCGACGTCGAGCTGGCCGCCGGCCGCGTAGGCCGACGGCTCAGACCGGGTCGCGCCGCCCCCAGAGCGAGGCCGACGCGACGTAGAAGATCGCGATCCCGGCGTACATCACCAGGCTCGCGTCGGCGCTCACGAACGCGAGCAGCGTCCCCGTCAGGTACAGCACCGGCCCCGGCAGGTAGCTGCGCGTGATGCCGGAGACCTCGCGCGGGTCGGCGCCGGGGGCCAGCAGGCCCGCACGGATCGCGTAGTGCCAGATGGCGTTGAAGAGGAGCGCCATCGTGACCATCACGCTCCCGTAGGCGACCGCGGCGGTGGCGGCGTTCGAGCTCCGGGCGTAGTGGGAGATGAGCGCCGTCGGATACGGGAGGACGGCGACCATCATGAGCAGGAAGATGTTCAGGCACAGCAGTGGCCGGTCGCAGCGCTCGATGTGCCGCATCAGGCCGTGATGGTTGATCCAGAGGATCCCGATCGTGAGGAAGCTGACGACGTAGCTCGCGTCGGACGGCCACTGCCGGGCGAGGGCGTGCGCGAGCGATCCGTCCCCCACCTCCGGCACGTGCAGGTCGAGAACGAGCAGGGTGATCGCGATCGCGAAGACCCCGTCGGAGAAGGCCTCCATGCGCGTCTTTTCCACGGGGCGGCACCCTACCGCGCCGATACAGTACCCGCTCGATGGCGACCCTGATCTCGCTCCGGAGCGCCGTGAAGTCGTTCGGCGCGCGCACGGTTCTCGACGGCCTCGACCTGGAGGTCGACGAGGCCGCCCGCATCGGCGTCGTCGGCCAGAACGGCTCCGGGAAGTCGACGCTGCTGCGCATCCTCGCAGGGCTCGACGACCCGGACTCCGACCCGCCGGTGCGCCGCCGCGGGATGAGCGCGGCCTACCTGCCCCAGCTCGTCGCCGCCGACACGCGCACGCCGATCGAGATCTGCCACGCCGCCCGCCCCGACATCGCCCGGGTCGAGGCCGAGCTCGAGCGCTGCGCCGCCGCGCTGGGCGACCCGGCCGTCGCCGCCGACCTCCGCCGCATGCAGCGGACGCTCGACCGCCAGCAGCGCCTGCTCGACGAGTTCGACCAGCTCGACGGGCACGCGTTCTCGGGCAACGTCCGCTCGATCCTCGACGACCTCGGCGTGATCGGAGGCGGAGTCCGCCCGCCCGCAGGAGGAGCTCTCGGGCGGCAAGCGCAAGCTGGTGGCGCTGGCGGCGTGCCTCGTGCAGGAGCCCGACCTGCTCCTCCTCGACGAGCCCGAGACCCACCTCGACGCCTACCGGCGCAGCCGGGTCGAGGAGCTCGTGCGCGACGTTCCCGGGCGCGGTCGTCATGGTGTCCCACGACCGCTACCTGCTCGACGAGACCGTGCGCTCGATCGCCGAGGTCGAGCGCGGCCGGGTGCGGATGTGGCCCGGCAACTACTCGTCGTACCACGCCGCGCGCGAGCTCGAGCTGCACCAGCAGCAGGCGGCCTGGCACTCACAGCAGAAGGAGATCGCCCGGCTCGAGGACGCCATCCGCCGCTACAAGCAATGGGCGAGCATGGTCGACGACCCCTCGCCACACGACCCGCGCCCGCAACACCCAGCGCCGGATCGATCGCATGGACAAGGTCGAGCGGCCGGTGCTCGAGCGGCGCAAGATCGCGCTGCAGCTGCGAAGCGGCGTCCGCGGCGGCAAGCGGGTGGCCGAGTGGCGCGACGTTACGGTGGCGTTCGGCGCCGACCCGGCCCTGATCGGCGTCGACCTGACCGTGTTCCGGGGCGAGCGGATCGGCGTGATCGGCGACAACGGCTCCGGGCAAGAGCGTGCTGGTGAAGCTGCTCGCCGGGGAGCTCGAGCCGACCGAGGGCGAGATGTGGGTGGGGCCGTCGATCGAGGTCGGCTTCCTGCCGCAGGAGCACGCGCCGGCGCCCGCGCGGCCAGACGCCGGTCGACGCGCTGCGGGCGCAGAAGCCGTGCACCGAGGAGGAGGCGGTGTCGGCGCTCCTGCGCTTCCTCTTCAGCTACGAGCAGTGCCGCCAGCAGGTGAACGACCTCTCCGGCGGCGAGCGGACGCGGCTCGAGCTGCTGCTGCTCATGCGCGCAGGGGCGAACTGCCTCGTGCTGGACGAGCCCACCAACCACCTCGACATCGACTCCGTCGAGATGCTCGAGGCGGCCATCGAGGCCTTCGACGGTACGGTGGTCTTCGTCTCGCACGACCGCTACTTCCTCGACCGCATCGCCGACCGCATCGTGGAGGTCCGCGACGGCGGCGCGACGGCCTCGGAGGGCGGCTACAGCACCTGGTACGCCCGCCGGCGGGCGGCCTAGCCGACGAATCGGGGACAGTCCCCGCGTGCGGGGACTGTCCCCACGCCGAACTACATGCGGCCGGCGGCGATGATCCGGGCCAGGAACTGCTGCGTGCGCTCCTCGCGCGGCGCGGTGAAGATCTGATCCGGCGGCCCCTGCTCCAGGATCACGCCGCCGTCGAGGAAGCAGACGCGGCTCGCGATGTCGCGAGCGAAGCCCATCTCGTGGGTCGCGATCACCATCGTCATCCCGTCGCGGGCGAGCCCTCGCACAACCTCGAGCACCTCGGCGACGAGCTCGGGATCGAGCGCGCTCGTCACCTCGTCGAGCAGCATCAGCCGCGGCCGCATCGCCAGCGCCCGCACGATCGCGACCCGCTGCTGCTGGCCGCCCGAGAGCCGGTCGGGATAGTCGTCGACCTTCTCCGCCAGCCCGAACTGCCCGAGCATCTCGCGCGCCTCGCGCCTCGGCGTCCGCCCTGGGCGAGCCCGAGCGCCTGGCGCGGGCCGAGCGTCACGTTGCGAGAGGACGCTCATGTGCGGGAAGAGGTTGAAGGCCTGGAACACGATCCCGATCCCACGGCGGACGCGGTTCACGTCCACGCCGCGCGCGGTGATCTCCTCGCCGTCGACGACGATCCGGCCGGCGTCGATCGGCTCGAGCAGGTTCGATGCAGCGAAGCAGCGTCGACTTGCCCGAGCCGGACGCGCCGATCAGGCACACCACCTCGTGCTCGGCGACCGGAGAGATCGATCCCGCGCAGCACCTCGTTCTTCGCCGAACGACTTGTGCACGCCCTCGACGAGGAGCCCGCCGTCCTGCGCGCTCACGCCACGCCCCCGACCTGCCGCCGACGCCGCTCGCGCAGGATCAACCAGTCGGTGAAGCGCGCCAGCGGGATGGTGAGGGCGACGAAGAACAGGGCCGCGACCACGTACGGCGTGTAGTTGAAGTCGGCCGCCGAGTTGATGTTCGCCTGCTGCAGCGCGTCGACCGAGCCCAGCACCGACACGAGCGCCGTGTCCTTCTGCAGGCCGATGAAGTCGTTCAGGAGTGGCGGGATCACACGGCGGACGGCCTGCGGAACGATGACGAACCGCAGCGTCTTGGCCGCGCGAGAGCCCGAGCGAGCGGGCCGCCGCCTCCTGGCTCGGGTGGATCGACTCGATCCCGGCCCGGTACACCTCGGCCACGTACGCGCTGTAGACGAGCACGAGCGAGACCACGCCCCAGACCACCGGATCGGTCGGGATGCCCGGTCAGCTGCAGGCCGGGCACGCCGAACCCGAGCAGGTAGACGACCAGGATGGTGGGGATGCCGCGGAAGAGGTCGGTGTAGACGATCACCATCGCCCGCAGCGGGAAGAACACCGGGCCCGGCAGGCCGCGTAGGATCGCGATCACGAGCGCGAAGATCAGGATCAGCACCTCGGCGATCAGGAACATCTTCACGTTCAGCAGGAACGCCCGGGCGACGAGCGGGAACGAGTCGCGCGCCTCGGCGCCGTTGAAGAACGACTGCTTGACCGTCTCCCAGCCCGGCGCGTTCACGATCAGCAGCGTGACCACGACCAGGAACACGACCGTGCTCACGAGCGCGATCGACACGTTCGCGACCGGCCCGGTCCCGCCCTGGAGGATACGCGAGCGCCGCCCGGGATCCGTCTGGGTCACTAGTGGAGGACGGGCGCGTTCGCCTTGTCGGAGAGCCAGGTCGTCTGGATCTGATCCAGCGTGCCGTTCGACTTGAGCGCCGCGATCGCCTTGTCGACGCACGACGTCAGCTGGCTGCCCTTGGCGAGCACGAGGCCGAACTGGCCGCTGCCGCCCGCGGAGGCGGGGAACTGGCCGACGATCGTGCTGTCCGGGATCTGCACGGCCGTCATGTAGAAGGCGGTCGGCAGGTCGACCACGATGCCGTCGATCTGGTGCGCCTTGAGCGCATTGATCGCGTCGTTCAGCGTGTGGTAGGCGGCCGGCTGCGGGCCGGGCTTGATCACGTTCGTGATGCAGGTCATAGCTGGTGGTGCCGAGCTGCGTGCCGAGCTTGGCGCCCTTTAGGGCGGCGATGCTGTCGGCGTGCGCGTACTTGTTGCTCTTGAGCGCCACGATCGACTGGTTTTCCGTCGTAGTACGGAGCTCGAGAAGTCGACCGTCTCGTGCGCGCTTCTTGGTGATCGATACCTGCGCGAGGTAGAAGTCGAAGTTCTTCGGGCCGGGCGCATACGACTGGTCGAAGTGGGTGACCTGCCCACTTCACCTGCGGCTTCGTGAAGCCCATCTGCTTCGCGACCGCGTAGGCGACGGCGGCCTCGAAGCCCTTGCCGGTGTACGGGTCGTTGTTGTACTGGCCCGTCCAGCCGCCGCCGGGGCCGCCGGTGAAGTACGGTGAGTAGGCCGGGTTGTCCGTCCCGATCGTGAGCGTGCCCGGGGTGCAGCAGCGCCAGGTTCTTCACGGCGCAGGGGTTCGACCCCGGCGCGACGGACGGGGCCGTGGCGCCGCTCTTCGCCGAGCCGCAGCCGGCGGCCACGAGGCAGACGAAAAGGACGGGCAGAATCCAGACGAGCTTACGCATGCGCACCACACCGGAGGGGTCGAGGGACGGCGTCCTACGATACCCCGATCCCGGTGCGGAGCGCGGTGGCGTAGCGGTCTAGCGCTTGGCGAGGTGCGCGCCGATGCGCACCCGCAGCTCCTGCGGGCTGAACGGCTTGGTGATGTAGTCGTCCGCGCCGAGCGAGAAGCCGGCGTCAACGTCCCGGTCCTGGGCGCGAGCGGTCAGCATGATCACCTTCATGTGCGTGCACGCGCTCGTCGGCGCGCAGCTCGCGCAGCACATCGAACCCGCTGCGCTTCGGCATCATCACGTCCAGCACGCACAGATCGGGCTGCTCGGCGCGGGCCAGCTCGAGGGCGGCCTGCCCGTCGGGGGCGGTCACGACCTGGTAGCCCTCCCGCTCGAGGCGGAACTTGACCAGGCGGAGCAGATGCGGCTCGTCGTCGGCGACGAGAACCTTGGGGGTGTCGGTCATGGCCGCTTCTTCGGCGCCCGGCGACCCCGACTTGAGCACCAATTAGACTGCCCGCCCATGCACACCGACCGGCGCGCGTTCCTACGTGTGATGGCCGAGTTCCCGGTCGGCGTGACGCGCCTCGATGCCGAGCGACGACCAGGAGTCGTCGTTCTCCGGGACGACGGTGAACATCTGCGCCGGCGGCGCCAAGATGGTCGCCCCGGCCGATGTCGCCGCAGGCGAGCGGCTGCGGATCGAGGTGCGCTTCGCCCAGCCGCCGTTTCTGGTCTTCACGGACGCCACGGTCACGCGGGTCGACTCGACCGCCGACGGGAGGGTCGTGTGCGCGCTGCGCTTCGACGACCTCGACATCTACATCGAGCAGCGGATCGTGCGCTGGGTGTTCTCGGAGCAGCGCCGCGTGGCCGAGAGGCGCGCCGCGGTGCGCGTCCCGGTCGAGGTGCCGGCCTGGTGCGAGCCGACGGCGGGCGGCGAGCAGTTCAAGGCCCGCACGATCGACCTCGCCGGCGACGGCGCCCGCATCGTCACCGACCGCGCGCTCGTGCCCGGCGACCAGGTCCACATCCAGCTCGACGTCGACGAGCCGGCCTACCGGGTGGCGTGCGTCGCCGAGGTGGTGTGGGCCAACATGGTCGGCGACGACCGCTGGGCCTATGGCCTGCGCTTCCACGGCCTCGACCGGCCGACGCAGCGCCAGATCGTCGATCACGCCCTCGCCAGCGAGAGCGCGCAGCGGCGACCTTCGTCCTAGGAGGCGGCGCAGCGGTGCCTGGCACCGGTCAGCCTGAACCTTGAGCGTCGAGCCTCGCCGCCCGGTGCCAGGCACCAGGCGCAGGCAGCTCAACGCCCGCGGCAACTCGAAACCCAGTCAACGCCGCCGGTGCCAGGCACCACAACCGAAAGGTGCCTGGCTCCGCGCAGCGGTGTCTGGCACCGGTCAGCCTGAACCCTGAGCGTCGAACCTCGCCGCAGCGGTGCCAGCACCACGCGGCAACGCACATCGTTCTACGGGATCGCGCACCAAAAGGGGTCTGACCCCGCCTGGTGCGTGAGCGGGCTCAGTCCCAGCTGAACTCGGAGGCGGTCTTCGTCTCCATCCACCCGAGCGGCTCGTCCGTCGGCCTGCACGGCCGGCATGCTCAGGGTGTCGGGCGGCGGCTCGTCCTGCACCACGGGGTGCTCGCCGGTCTCCTCCTCTTCGCGCCGGGCGTCGGCCTCGGTCTTGAAGAGCGGGTGGTTGGCGAAGGGATCGTCACCGATGAACTCGTCCAGAGGCAGGTCGTCGTCCAGGTGCTGGTTCCGGCGCTTCAGCTCGAGATGGTGCTCGATCGCAGACGCAAACAGCGAGCCGTCCGTGGTCATGGGCAGTCCCCTCTCCAGATCGGATTCACTCATCCAGCGCTGCCCCCGCGCTCGAATGAGTGTACCAACTTGTGGTGGTCGTCGTCCGCATTCTGACTCTGTTCGTCACCACGCACCCGACACCGTGACGTGGTTCTTCCCCTCCCGCTTGGCCTGGTAGAGCGCGGCGTCGGCGGAGGCGATGAGGTCGATCTGGGTCTGCTCGTTCACGGGGCCGGCGGCGACGCCGAAGCTGGCCGTGACGCCGGTGATCTCCTCGGTGCCGAACCGGATCGAGCGGGCGGCGATCTCGCTCCGGAGCCGCTCGGCCAGGTTGGCTGCGCCGTCCGGCCCGGTCTGCGGCAGGAGAACGGCGAACTCCTCACCGCCGTAGCGGGACGCCAGGTCGATCTCGCGGATGACCTCGGCCAACGTGGCGGCGACGCTGTGCAGGACGGCGTCGCCGGCGAGGTGGCCGCGGCTGTCGTTGATCAGCTTGAAGTCGTCGATGTCGAGCAGGATCAGCGACACGGGCTGCCCGAACCGCTGGGCGCGCTCGTACTCGCGGCCGAGCACCTCGTAGAACTGTCGCCTATTGGCAAGCCCGGTGAGCGCATCCGTCACGGCCTGGCGCTCGACGACGCGGTGCAGGCGGGCGTTCTCGATGGCGACGCCGGCCTGCAGGGCAAGGGCCGAGAGGGCCTCGACGTCCTCGTCCGAGAAGGCGCCCTCCTCCGGGTCGATCGCCGTCACGAGGCCGAGGAGGTGATGCTCACGCAGGATCGGCACCGCCAGCACCGCGCGCGGCACCTGGCTGACGCGGGGCTCGTGCGTCGCGAGGGCCTCGCCTTCGAGGCCGTCGCCTGCGGCGACCACCACGGGCAGGTCGGAGCGCAGGCCGCGGGCCGTGCCGATGCGGGACTGCTCGATCGCCTCGCCCCGCTCCGCGTCGTAGAGCAGCAGCCGGCCGCCGCGGGCGCGCGTGGCCTGCACGGCCGTGTCGAGCACGGCGCCCACGAGCGCGTTCAGGTCATGCGTCGCGGCGAGCGTCTCGCCGTACCGCTGCAGCGTCTCCTTGAAGCGGCCGCGCTCGGCCTCGAGCTCGCCCATGCGCGAGGTGAGCTCGGTCGAGATCTCGTCGATCGTCGCGCCGAGCTGGGTCAGCTCGTCGCCCGCGGGGCGGCCGCGGGTGAGCCCGGCGGCGCGGCCGGCGAGCTCGGTCAGCGCGCGCGAGATGCGATCGGCCGCGAAGATGGCGCCGCCGACCAGGACGAGCCCGAGCAGCAGCAGCGGCACGAGGATCCGCAGGCGCTGCGAGTCGATCGCGTTCGAGAGCGTTGACGACGGATAGGTGGCGACGATGTAGGCGGGCCCGGCCAGGCTCGCAGGAACGTTGATTGCGTCCGCGCGCACGTCTGTGCCCGCGACCTTCGCGTTGCCGGCGCCGGCACGCAGGCCGGAGACCGGCCCGACGGCGCCGTTCGTCGACGCGACCGCCTGCCCGGCGCCAACGAGCGAGAGCTCCACGTTGTCGGGCCGGGTGTTGCCGTTCGTGATCGCCTGGAGGAGATCGGGCCCGATGCGGAGGTACACGTCGACCTCGCCGACCTTCGCATTTGTCTTGGCATCTCGGTAGACAGCCTGGGTCTTCCAAGCCGTCCCAGGGGGTGGGTTGCCGAATATGGGCGTTCCGCCCTTCCCGACGAGGGCGACCGACATCCCCTTGGGCGGGTGGATCCCCGGCGGCAGCGGCGCCGCTTTCGGCGGGTTTCCGGCGAACAGGAGCGCCACCTTGGGGTTCTGCGCGACCTGGTGCGCGAAGGTGTTCGCCCTCTTCATCTCCAGCCGGTACACCTGAGCGGCCGATGCCGCCGACACCGCAACGCGGTTGTCGACGCGGGTCACCTGGTCGTGCTGGAGCAGGGCGCCGACGAGCACGCCGGTGGCCGCCAGCGGCACGATCGCCAGCCCGACCAGCACGATGGAAAGCTTGTGGCGAAAGCGCATCCGGCTTCTGACCCTCTCGCACGACCCGTTCCACACAGAAATTACACGATCCCCGCTCCAACCAGGGGTTTTTCGGCGCCGGAGGCGCAGATCCTCGTTTTGGAGGGTGGCTCAGTACTCGGCGAGGTCGCGGGCCGCGGCGAGGATGTCCTCCTCGGTCGGCAGGTACTCGCGCTCGAGCACGGGCGTGAAGGGGATCGGCGTGTCGAGGCCGGCCACACGCGTGACCGGCGCGTCCAGATACTCGAACGCCTGCTGCGCGACGAGCGCGGCCACCTCGGCGCCGAAGCCGCCGGTGAGGTTGTCCTCGTGCACGATCAGGGCCTTGCCCGTCTTGCGCACGGACCCGAGCACCGTCTCGATGTCGAGCGGGACCAGCGTGCGCAGGTCGATCACCTCGACGGACACGTCCTCGGCGGCCAGCGTCTCGGCCACCGCCAGCGAGAGCTGCATGGTGGCGGCGTACGTGATGATCGAGAGGTCGGTGCCGGCCCGGGCGACGCGCGCCTCGCCGATCGTCGCGACGCCCGCGTCGGCGCCCGTGGCCGACCTCGGCCTTCTCGCGCCGGTACAGGAACTTGTGCTCGCAGAAGACGACCGGGTTGGGATCGTGGATCGCCGCCCGCAGCAGGCCGTAGGCGTCCGCAGCCGTCGCGGGGCAGACGATCTTCAGGCCGGCGTGGTGGTGGAACCAGGCCTCGACGTTCTCCGAGTGGTACGGCCCGCCGCCGACGCCGCCGCCGTTGGGGCAGCGCACCACCATCGGCACCGCCCAGCCGATGCGGTAGTGCATCTTGGCGGCGCAGGTGATGAGCTGGTCGAACGCGATCGAGACGAAGTCGCCGAACTGCATCTCGGCCACCGGCCGCTGGCCCGCCATCGCCGCTCCCATCGCCACGCCGGCGATCCCGGCCTCGGCGACGGGCGTGTCGATGGAGCGCATGGCGCCGTACTTCTGCTGCAGGCCCTTGGTGGCTCCGAAGGCGCCGCCCTGGCGGCCGACGTCCTCGCCCAGGCAGAAGACGCGCGGGTCGGCCTCCATCTCGTCGTGGAGGGCGGCGTTGATCGCCTCGAGGTAGGTCAGCTCCGGCATCGGGCTATGGGGCCTCGTCCGCGAAGACGCCCTCGTGGGCCTCGGACGCGTCCGGGTAGCCGTCGTGCTCGGCCTGCTCGACCGCCTCGCGCACCTCTTCGCGGATCCGGTCGCGCAAGGTCTCGAGCTTGCCCTCGGGCACCGAGCGCTCCTCGACCAGGACGTTCTCGAGCCGCTTGATCGGATCCTTGTCCGACCACTCGGCGAGCACCTCCATGGGCATGTAGCTCTCGTACTTGTCGTGCGCCGCGTGCCCGCCCATGCGATACGTCCGGCACTCGATGAACTGCGGCCCCTGGCCCGCGCGGGCGGCGTCGACGGCGGCGGTCACCGCGCCGTGCACCGCGAAGGCGTCGTTGCCGTCCACCGACACCGCCGGGATGCCGTAGGAGTCGGCCTTGCGGTAGAGCTCGGTCACCTTCGTCTGCTTCGAGATCGGGGTCGAGTAGCCCCAGCCGTTGTTCTCGGCCACGAACACCGCCGGCACCTCGAGCACCGCCGCGATGTTCAGGCCCTCGTGGAAGTCTCCGCGCGAGGTGGCGGCGTCGCCGAAGCTCGTCATCGCCACGCGCTCATCGCCGCGCTGCTTGTACGCCAGCGCCGCGCCCACGGTGAGCGGGATCATGTCGGCCATGTGCGAGACCTGGCAGGGGATGTTCCACTCCCGCCCGCCGATATGCAGGTTCCCGTCCTTGCCGCGCGTCGTCGAGCCCGCCTTGCCCATGAACTGGGCGAAGATCCGCCACGGCGGGACGCCGTGCACGAGGTAGGAGCCGAGGTCGCGGATCCACGGCGAGAGCCAGTCGCCGTACTCTCCCCGCCGCAGCGGCAGGGCGATGCCGACCGCGATGGCCTCCTGGCCGCGCCCGGTGTAGTAGCTGCCGGGCAGCTTGCCCTGGCGGTAGAGGTTCAGCGCCCGCTCCTCGACCGCCGCGCGTGAGGGACATCCAGTAGTAGAGCTCGATCGCGGACTCGTCGGAGACCCGTTCCGGCTGGGGCGCCGGCACGGACGAGATCTTGCGCGCGGGGGATGTCACTGACGCTCTATCGGCAGTTGGGTCGGTTCAGGGGGTCCCGAGCACGGGAGTCTAGTTGGCACCACCCGAGATCTACGTCACACCTTTGGGGGAAACCGGGCACGGCCGTATTCACCGGCGGCGGCCGGTCCCCTTCACAGCCTCAGTCGCCCCCGACCGCCGCTGCAGCCACGTTCGCCGACGCCGGCACGAGCCGCTCGCACAGCACCGCCGCGGGCCACGCCAGCGCGCACGCCGCGGCCAGCCCGACCAGCAGCGCGCCGCCGGCGCCCGCGCCCAGGGCGACGCCCGCGATCGCCGGCCCGATCATCGGCCCGACCTGCCATGACGTGCTGTAGACGGCGACGTAGCGGCCGCGCACGTCCTCGGGGGCGACGTCGTTCACGATCGCCGGCAGGCTCGGCGAGAGGAACGTCTCGCCCAGCCCGAACACCGCCGCCGCCACCACGAGGGCCGCGGTCGCAGCCGCCGGCGAGGACGTGTGCCCGGCGCCGAGCACGATCAGCCAGCAGAGCGCGAAGAGCACACCCGTCGCCGCGACGGCCCGCGTCCGCCGGCGCGTGCGCACGTAGGCGAGCACGGGCAGCTGGGCAAGGGCGATCGCCCACGTGTTGGCGGCGAACGCGAAGCCGACGACGCTCTTCGAGACGCCCGCCGGCCCGGTGGCCCACGCCGGGAAGGCGGAGGTCATCTGGGAGTATCCGGCGGTGACGAGCAGCAGGTTGAGCCCGGTGGCGGCCAGCAGGGCGCGGTTGCGGATCACGACGCTGTACCCGGTCCGCGCCTCGGCCTCGGGGCGGATCGCGCCTGCCGGCCGGCGCAGCTCCCCCAGCCACCACAGCCAGAGGGCGAAGATCGCGTACGTCACGGCGTCGGTGACGAAGAGCGGCCCGAAGGCGTCCGGCGCGACGGCCAGCACGATGCCGGCGAGCGTGCTGCCGAGCCCGAGCCCGAGGTTGATGAGGCCGTAGTTCGTCGCCAGCACGTCGCCGCGCAGGCCGGGCGCGACGGCGTTCACGAGCAACGGGATGATCGCGACCCACGTCCCGGCGAAGCCGGCGCCCTGCGCGAGCGACGCGGCGACGGCGGACGCGAGGCCGTCGACGGCCAGATAGCCCAGCGTCCCGGCCCCCGCGACCAGCAGGAAGGCGACCGCCGTCCAGCCGGCGCCCCAGCGGTCGACCAGCGGCCCGGCGGCAACGGTGCCTGCCAGACCGCCGGCGCCGACGGCCGCGAGCGCCAGCCCGGCGGCGGCCAGGTCGAGCCCGCGCGACTCGTGCAGGTAGACGATCACGAGCGGCAGCGTCATGCCCGTGCCGACCTCGAACGCGACCACCCCGGCGAGCAGCCGCCAGGCCCGCGACCCGAGCGGCGGGACGAGCCGCGCCCCGAGCCGGCTCATCCGGTCTCGCATGGACGCCAGTCTAAAGGGCCGGGCCAGGATGCCGATGACTGCCGCGAATGGCCCTTCGCACGTCCTCCATCGCCCCGTCCCAGACGACGCCGGCAGCCCCCGCCGACTGGCGCGGCCGGGTCGATCTCGCGGTCAGCGTGGCCGTTGCACGCCTGACCGCGGCCGATCTCGACGGCCTCGCGCGCGGTCTTCGCCGACGTGGCGACGTGGGACGACGACCAGCGCGCCTACCAGGCCCGCTGCCGCCTCGCGGAGCTCGTGCTCGCCTACCGGCCCGACGACGTCGACGCCTGGGTGCGCGCGTTCGTCGCCGGTGCGGCCCACCTGCTGGACGCCCTCGAGCGGGAGCCGCGCGAGCCCGTGCTCCTGAACCACCTGGGCGTGCTCCTGTACGAGCTGTGCGAGGCCGGCGCCGCCGCCGACCTCTTCCGGGCCGCCTCGCGGCTCGACCCCGATCTGCCCCACGTTCGGTCGAACCTCGAGCAGGCTCGCCAGCGTGCCCGCGCGGGCGCCCGCCTGCCCGGCGTCGGCGCAACCCGCACCCGCCTGCTGGCCGAGCGCGCCCGCCGCCTGGCCGGCCGCGCGAGGCCCGTGAAGAAGCTGACGCTGTCCCTGTGCATGATCGTGAAGGACGAGGAGGAGATGCTCCCGGGCTGCCTCGAGCCGCTCGCGGGCATCGTGGACGAGATGATCGTCGTCGACACCGGCTCGACCGACCGCACGGTCGAGATCGCCGAGTCGTTCGGCGCGAAGGTCGTGCACTTCCCCTGGAACGGCTCCTTCGCCGACGCCCGCAACGCCTCGATCGAGGCCGCGAGCGGCGACTGGCTGATCTACCTCGACGCCGACGAGCACATGGAGGCGCAGGATGCCCGCCACCTGCGCGCCCTCCTCGGCCGCACCTGGCGCGAGGGCTTCTACCTCGTCGAGACCAACTACACCGGCGGCTCGCGACGCCGGCTCGGCAGTCACGCACATGGCGCTGCGGGTATGGCGCAACCGGCCGCCAGTACAGGTTCGCCGGGCGGATCCACGAGCAGAAGACGCACACGATGCCGACCTACCTGCCGGAGCGCTTCGAGACGACCCGGATCCGCGTGCGTCACTACGGCTACCTGAACCAGCGCATCGCCTCCAAGGACAAGTCGCGCCGGAACATCCAGCTGCTGGAGCAGGAGGCGCAGGAGTCGCGGACGCCGTTCACCGACTACAACCTCGGCTCCGAGTACCTCGTGCTCGCCGAGCCACGCCGCCGCCCGCATGCACCTCGACCGGGCCTGGGAGGCGCTGCGCGAGCAGGGCCTCGAGTCGGTCGGCTACGCGCCGCTGCTCGTGTCCCGCGCCGCCCGCGCCCGCCGCGAGGTGGGCGACTTCGAGGCCGCAATGGCCGCCGTCGACGAGGGGCTCGCGCCGCTTCCCCGACCACACCGACCTCGTGCTCGAGGCCGCGCTCAGCGCCCGCAGCCGCGGCGACCTGCGCCACGCGGCCGAGCTCGCCGAACGCTGCCTGGAGATGGGCGACGCGCCCGCCGAGTACGCCAGCACGACCGGCGCCGGCACGTTCCTCGCGCTGACGCTGCTCGCGGAGATCCGCGCCGCCATGGGCGACAGGGCCGGCCAGGAGGCCATCCTGCGCCGCTGCCTGGCCGAGCATCCCGACTACATCGCACCCGTGCTGCCACTCGCCGAGCTCCTGATCGCGCGCGGCGTCGACTCGGCCGAGATCGACCGGCTCGTCCCCGCCAAGGTGCCCGCCCGGCTGCTGGCCGGTAGCGCCTACATCGAGGGCAACCGCCCGGCCGACGCTGAGCGCTGGTTCCGCGGCGCGCTCGAGGTGCAGCCGTCCAACTCCGCCGCCCGCATGGGCCTGTCCGAGTCGCTGCTGGCGCAGCGCCGCTACGCCGAGGCGGCCGAGGTCGCCGCCGGCGAGCCGGCCGACTCGCCGGTCGCGGGCCGGGCCGCCGAGGCCGTCGTCTTCGCCGCCGCCGTCCTGTGGCCGCACCGACGAGATGGACGCCGCCGTCGAGCGCGCCCTGCCGAGCCTCCTCGACGCGGACGCCGACCTCTACCGCGCCTGGGCCACCGCCATCCGCGGCGGCGAGCCGCCGGCCGCGCTCGGCACCGCCGCCGGGCCGACCGCGTTGCGGATGCTCGAGGCGCTCCTGCGCGTCACCGAGACGACGGCCTTCACCACCTTGCTGGGCGTGTTCGCCCGGGTGCCGCTCCCCGAGCGGCAGCGGCGCGAGCTCCTGGCCACGATGTACCTGCGGCGCGGCTTCCTCGAGTCCGCAGCCGACGAGTGGATCGCGGTCGCGACGACGCAGCCCGACGCCTCGGCCATGCTCGGCCTGGCGCAGGTCGCGCTCGCCCGCGGCTACGACCAGGATGCGATCGACTTCGCCGCCGAGGCGGTGCGGCTGGAGCCGCAGTTCGAGGGCGCCAGGATCGCCTACAACGCTATCGTACAGAAATTAGCGCAAGTTGCCTAAACTCTATTCCAATCTCGCCGATCACGCGGTCAGCGACCCGATCCATGGACGGATCGAGAGAGACCTTCGTGATGGAACACGGAACAGACGCAATCGGCAGAGTGATCCCCCTGCGACCGAGCACGGGGGCCACGGTCGCGATTCTTTCGCACCGGGCCGGCCCCGGGATCGCCTCCGCCCCAGGTGCAGGCCGACCTGGCCACGGCGCAGCAGGTCATCGCCGACCTGGCCGCACGGCAGGTGAACCTGCACTTCGACGTCGACCACGAGACGGGCAAGGTCCGGGTCGAGATGGTCGACGGGAACGGCCAGGTCATCAAGGAGATCCCCGCGCGGCGCGTGCTGGACACGCTCTCGGGCGGCGGCCTTCTGGTCGACGAGCAGGCATGAGCGCATGAGCACCCCCGCCTCCAGCTCCACGACGCCGGCCAAGTCGACCACCGCGACGCCGTTCTTCAACGTCGGCGGCATCGCGACCGGCCTCGACACGAACTCGATCATCGACCAGCTGCTCGCGATCGACCGCCAGCCCGAGACGCTGCTCACCCAGCAGAGCACCATCGAGACCGCCCGCCAGGCGGCGCTGAAGTCGGTCCAGACGTCGATGCAGGCGCTGCAGACCGCCGCCCAGGCGCTGCGCGACCCGTCCGTGTGGGCGAACTCGCAGTCCGTGACGTCGTCGAACCCCACGGCCGTCAGCGCCGTGCTGACCGGCGGCGCCGCCGCAGGCGGCTTCCAGATCGGCGTCCAGCGGCTCGCGTCCGCCGACCAGGTCACCCAGCGGACGAGCCTGGCCGCCGCGAACGGCGACGACACGCTCCACATCCAGGTGGGCGCGGGCACCGTCGCAAACGTCTCGGTGTCGTCCGGCGACACCCTCGCCACCATCGCGAGCAAGATCAACTCGAACACGAGCTCGCAGGTGTACGCGTCGGTCGTGAACAACAAGCTCGTGCTGTCCGGCCAGGTGACCGGGCGCCGCGAACACGATCTCGGTCACGAGCGACTCGACGCTCGCGTCCGACCTCGGCGTGACGCAGTCGCTCGTCGCGAACGACGCGCAGTACACGATCAACGGCCAGGCGATGACGAGCGCGACCAACACCGTCTCCAACGGTCTCGCCGGCGTGAGCCTGACGCTGAACGGCACCACGTCGAGCGACGCCACCCTGGTGGTGAGCGCGCCGGCGCCGAACACGAACACGATCACGACCGCGATCCAGGGCTTCGTCACGGCCTACAACTCGACGGTCGACCTCGTCTACGGCCTCGTGAACGACCCCAAGGTCGCGAACCCGACCACCGACGCCGACCGCGAGGCGGGCATGCTCCAGGGCGATCCACAGCTGCTCTCGATCCTCTCGAACCTGCGCTCGTCGGTGACGACGACCATGAGCGGCGGCACGGGCGGCATGAACTACCTCGGCAACATCGGCCTCTCGACCGGCGCAGCCGTCGGGTCGGGCACGATCAGCCAGGACTCGCTCGAGGGGAAGCTCACGCTCGACACGACGAAGCTCCAGTCCGCCCTGGCGAGCAACTTCAACGGCGTCAAGTCACTGTTCTCGAACGCGACCGGGAGCTTCGACTCGGAGGGCCTCTCCCAGCGGATGGACAGCATCATCAACCCGCAGGCGGGTGTCACCGGCGTGCTCGCCGGCCGCATCACCTCCGAGGCGTCGCTGATCCAGTCCTACTCGCAGCAGATCGCCGACATCGAGCAGCGGGTGACGCTCCACGAGGCCAGCCTGCGGGCCCAGTTCACGGCCATGGAGACGGCCGTGGCCCAGCTCCAGTCGAGCAGCTCGGCGCTCTCGTCGTCCGGCTCGTCGTCGGGCTGACCCGCACGCTCCAAGCCTCAAGATCCGGCGCACTGACGCCGATTATGTGGTCGCCCGAGTCCCCCCTCTGAACGGTGAGCCATATGAACCCGTACGACGCCAAGCGAGCCTACACCGAGTCGAGCATCCTGACGGCCCCGCCTGAGCGCCTCGTCGTCATGCTCTACGACGGCGCCATCCGCTTCCTCGGTCAGGCCGCCGTCGCCATGCGGGCGGACAACCAGCGCGTCTTTCTCGACCGCGTCCAGCGCGGCGAGGCGATCATCAAGGAGCTCAACCTGACGCTGAACATGCGCCAGGGCGGCGAGGTGTCCCAGCGGCTGCGGGCGATCTACCAGTTCTGCGACCTGCACCTGACCGCCGCGACGATGGAGCGCGACCCGCGCAAGATCGACGACGTCATCCGGCTGCTCTCCGAGCTGCGCGAGGCCTGGCAGCAGATCGCCGCCAACCCGCCCGCCGCCACCGCCACCGCCACGGCCGTGGCCGCCGCCTAGCCATGTCCGATCCCGCCGTCGCCCCCTACCTGGCCCTCCTCTCGCTGACGCGCTGCGAGCGCGACCTGATCGCCTCCGGCGACTGGCAGGGCGTCGTCACCGTCGGCAGCGAGCGCGCCAAGATCGTGGCCTCGCTCCCGGCGACGCCGCCCGAGGCCGCCCGCGGGATGGTCGCCGAGGCCCTGGCCCAGATGCAGACCAACCTGGCCAACGCCGTGGCGACGCGCGACCGCACCCGCGCCACCCTCGCCCACCTGGCCGACGGCCGCCGGGCGATGCGCGCGTACGCCGGCACCGCCCCTGGCGGCCGCATCGACACGCGCAGCTAGAACGCCGGCACACCGCCGGGGTCAGACCCCACTCGGGCCGGCTCTCCGTGTGTTCGTGGGATCTGACCCCTGAACTGCTCCATCTGAACCACCGTCGTGGGCGTCCAGGTGCCTGGCACCGCGCCGCGGTGCCAGGCACCGGTCCGGCCTCAAGTCCCGGTCGGCCCCGCCGATGACCAGGCAGCCCGCACGGATCGCGGGCGACCGTATGCCCAAGGATGGGTCTCTCAAAGGTGAAGGGGACCGTTAGGTGGACCTGTTCGACACCTCCATCGTGGGCATCGAGAAGGCAATGCAGGGCTCCCTGCTGCGACAGCAGGTGCTGGCCACAACATCGCCAACGCCAACACGCCCGGCTTCCAGCGCTCCGACGTCGACTTCCAGTCGGCGCTCGCGCAGGCGTTCTCCGGATCGCCGACCACCGGCCAGCTGGATCAGCATGACGTTCTCGCCGCAGATCGCCTCGCACCGGGGCGATGCAGGTCGACGGCAACACGGTCGACATCAACACCGAGATACGCCGACCTCTCCGAGAACACGCTCGACTACCAGGCGCTCGAGTCTGTGCATGGGCACCCGCATGTCGATCCTGAAGACCGCGATCGGGAGCGCGTCGTAATGGGAATGTTCGACTCACTCAACGTCTCCGCGTCCGGGATGACGCGCCGAGCCCAGTGTGGATGGACGTCATCTCCTCGAACCTCGCGAACGCCGACAGCACCAAGTCCGCCAACGGCCAGCCGTACCGGCGCAAGGAGGTCGTGCTGTCCGCAGCGCCTCGCCCAGCTTCGGCGAGGTGCTCGGCGGCGTCCAGGTCGACGGCATCGTCGACGACCCGAGCCCGCCGCGCAAGGTCTACGACCCGGGCAACCCCGAGGCCAACAAGCAGGGCTACGTCACGCATGCCCAACGTCAACCCGGTCACCGAGATGGTCGACCTGATCACGGCCAGCCGCGGCTACGAGTCCAACGTGACCGCGATGAACGCGGCCAAGCAGATGTTCTCCAAGACCTTCGACGTGCTCCGCTGATGCAGATCCCGGCCATCTCAATCGGCGTCGCCGGCATCACGCGGCGATCTCCGGCCTGCTCCGGCGGCCTCGACGGCGTCGGGCTCGGTCTCCGGCCGGGCGTCGCCGGCTCGGGCGGCTCGTTCGGCGCGATGCTGACGAGCGCGATCTCGGCAACCTGAACGATCTCGCAGAACACGGCCTCAGTCCGACTCGGTCGCGCTCGCCACCGGCCAGGCCACCGACGTCACCTCCGTGGTCACCGACGTCGAGCAGGCGCACGCTCGCGATGCAGCTCGCCGTGCAGGTGCGCAACAAGGCTGTCGACGCCTACGAGGAGATCATGCGGATGCAGATCTAGCCGCCTCGCCCCCGCCGCACCTCCCCCACCCTCGCCTAACCCCCCGCCTCGCACATGCCCCACTCTCAACCATTCGGACATCTGGCGAGCTCGAGTCGCGGGCGCAGCTCACGCTGGTCGTGTCGTTGCTGGCTCGTGGTCGTGACGTGTACGTCCTCTACCACTTCGCCTCGCAGCCGAGCTACACGACGCTCCAGACCGGGCTCTCGCCGACGCAGACCAACCGGCGTCACCCAGGCGCTGGCCGTGCGCCGGCATCGCGTACAAGATGAGCAACGGCGGCACCAGCGGTGGCGGTCGCTGGGAGCCAGCTCTCGGCCAGCGCGCAGGTCGCGCTCGGCTCGGCGGGCGTCGGCGCCCGGCGCGCAGCCCGACCTGTCGATCTTCGACGAAGACGAGCCTCTCGCACGACCGACTACCAGCAGCAGGTCGACGTACCAGCGCGGCGCTGCGAGGGCGACGATCGAGCGCCAGATCGAGAGCATCACCGGCGTCTACGTCCGCCCAGGTGCAGATCGTCCTGTCCGAGGACACAGCTCTTCCAGGACCAGGCCTCGCAGGCGACCGCGTCGGTGCTCCTGACGCACCGACGCGACCTCGACCCGAGCAGCCGTGCAGCGGCATCGCCCACATGGTCGCCTCCAGCGTCCAGGGACCTCGACCCAGCAACGTCACGATCACCGACCAGACCGGCGCGCATGCTGTGGCCGGCCGGCGACGGCGGCGCCGACGGCACGCCCGGCGCAAGCTCGAAGCTGGCGGCAGCAGGCCTACGACTCGCAGCTCTCCGCCAGGTCGACGCGCTGCTCGACGCAGACGCTCGGCGCCGGCAAGGCCGAGGCGCGGTCAACGCCGACCTGAACGTCGACCAGACCACGCAGGACTCGGTGACGTACGACGACAAGCAAGGTCGCCGCTCAGCCAGACGCAGACATCAACGAGAACGCTGCAGACGTCGAACGGCAGCGACGTCCGGCGGCGCGGCCGGCACGTCCGCCAACCTGCCCCCCGGGTACACCGGCGGCAGCGCGGCAGGGCGGCGCCCCGACCGGTACCAGAACACCACAGAGCACGAGCAGAACGGCGTCGACAAGACCGTCAGCCACACCGACGGTCGCCCCGGGCGCGGTCAACCAGATGCACGTCGCGCTGCTGGTCGACAAGTCGTCCGCGCCGACCGAAGGGCCGCGGCGCTACGAGCGACCGTCGCCGACGATGGTCGGCCTCACGCCCCAGCCGCGGCGACACGATGCTCGTGGCGAGCGTGCCGTTCGCGAAGCAGACCGCGTCGACCGGCGCCGCCGGCGGGCCGCTCGGCATGATCGGCGTTCCAGCCCGATGGCTGCTCGTCCGCGACGCGCTGATCGGCCTGGCCGCGCTCGTCTTCCTCTTCCTGCTGCGCCGCAACCTGCGAGCCGTGAGGGCGACGCCCGGTTCGCCGAGCCGAAGTGGCTGCGCGAGATCTCGCAGACGACGCCGATCGCCGCGCCTCGAGGCCGCCGACCATGCCGACCGAGATCGTCCAGCATCGCGAGCTGATGCAGACGGAGGCCGAGGAGATCGTCCAGCGCCAGCCCGAGCAGGTCGCCACTCCAGGTCGCGCAGTGGATGAGCGAGTAGCACCCGCGCCGACGACGCTGACCGGCCGCCGCAAGGCCGCCGATCCTGCTCGTCTCGCTCGGCGCGCGCGGCGCCGCCGAGGTCTTCAAGCACCTGCCCAACGACATGATCGAGCAGCTCACGGTCGAGATGGCGCAAGCACGCCGACGGTCGAGCCGGAGCAGGCGAGCACCGTGATGCGAGGAGTTCGTCGCGATCGGCGACCGCCCGCGGCTACATCGCCGAGGGCGGGCTGCGCTACGCCCGCGAGGTGCTGGAGCAGTCGGTCGGAAGCGCAGCGCGCCGGCGAGATCATGAACCGGCTGTCGGCGGTGATCGAGACGAGCCCGTTCGACTTCCTGCGCGCGACGCCGCCCGACCAGATCGCCGCATTCCTCGCGCAACGAGCACCCGCAGACCGATCGCCCTGGTCGTCGCGCAGCTGCCGAACACGGCCCTGGCCGCCAAGGTGATGGAGCTGCTCCCGCTCGAGCTCCAGGCCGACGTCGCCATCCGCATCGCGATGATGGGCCAGACCTCCCCGGACGTCGTCAAGGAGGTCGCCCGCGTCATGGAGGGCAAGCTCGAGACCGTGCTCCAGCGCGAGTACGCGGCCGCCGGCGGCGTGCGCTCGCTCGCGTCGATCCTGAACTCGTCCAACCGCACCACCGAGCGCAACATCCTCGACCACCTGCCAGCAGGACGACGAGGCGGTCGCCGACGAGGTGCGCGCGGCTGCTGTTCGTCTTCGAGGACGTCCTCAACCTGGACGACCGCGCCATCCAGATGGTGCTGCGCGAGGTCGACTCCAAGGATCTGGCCTGGCCATGCGCGGCTGCCTCGACCGACGTGCAGGAGAAGATCCTGTCCAACATGTCCCAGCGCGGCGCCGAGATGCTCCGCGAGGAGATGGAATACATGCCGCCGCAGCGGCGCAGGGTCGTCGAGGAGGCGCAGACGAAGATCGTGGGTGTCGTCCGCAAGCTCGACGACGCCGGCGAGCTCGTGATCTCGCGCGGCGGCGACGACGAGGACGAGTTGATTGGCTGAGGTCTTCGAGTTACGGCGCTCGAGCGCCCGCCCTTCCTGGTCGAGGACTCCGCCTCGACCGAGGAGCGCACCGCCGCGCTCCAGGCAGAGGCCCAGCACACGCGGCTACGCGGAGGGCCTCGAGCGCGGCATGGCGGAGGCCGCACTGCGCGTCGAGCGCGCCCTTGCGGCCGCGGCCGCCGCCGAGCGGGCGATGCGCCGAGCTGCACGATCGCTACGTGGCGGAGGCCGAGGCGGCCGCCGTCGACCTCGCGCTTCCAGCTCGCCGAGAAGGTCGATCGGCGCGACCGTCGAGCTCCGACCGCGACGGCCGTGCTGAGCGTCGTCTCCGGCGCGCTGCTGCGCACGACCGACCGCGACCAGCTCGTGCTGGAGGTGAACCCCGACGACTTCGAGCTGGTGCGCGACGTCGGCCGACGGAGCTCGCCGCCCGGCTCGGCGGCATCAACCGCATGGACGTCGTCTCGGAGCGGCGGGTCGAGCCGCGGCGGGTGCGTGGTGCGCACCGAGGCCGGCGAGATCGACGCCCGCGTGACCTCGCAGCTCGAGCGCGTCCGCCGAGTTGCTCGCCGAGGCGAGCGGCGCGGCGCCGGTCGCCGTGGAGCCGCGCGATGCCTGAGTCGACCGCGGAGCGGCCGCTGGCCGCCCACGCCCGGGCGATCGCCGAGGCAGACCTGCACAGCGCACCGCGGCCGCGTCACGAATCTGATCGGCCTCGTCATCGAGGCCACCGGCCTGCGGGCCGAGGTGGGCGAGCTGTGCACGATCGCCGGCGGGCGCAACCGCCCGGCCGTGCCCGCCGAGGTGGTCGGCTTCCGCGACGGCCGCACGCTGCTGATGCCGCTCGGCGACATGCGCGGGATCGGCGCCGGGCACGCCGGTCGCACCGACCGGCGGCTCGTTCCGGGTGCCGGTCGGCGACGCGCTGCTCGGCCGCGTGCTGGACGGGCTCGGGCCGGCCGATCGACGACGGCCCCGAGATCTCCGGCGGCCGAGCTGCGGCCGGCGGCGGGCTCGCCGCCGTCGCCGATGGACCGCGCCCGCGGATCGACCGAGCGGCTGCCGCTCGGCGTGCGCGCGCTCGACACGCTCGTGCCCGTGCGGGCGCGGCCAGCGGCTGGGGATCTTCGCCGGCTCCGGCGTCGGCAAGTCGACGCCTGCTCGGGCATGATCGCGCGCTCGACGACGGCGTCGGTCAACGTGATCTGCCTGGTCGGCGAGCGCGGCCGCGAGCTGCTCGAGTTCATCGAGCGCGACCTCGGCGACGGCGCTCGCGCGCTCGGTGGTGGTGGTCGCCACCTCCGACCAGCCGGCGCTGGTGCGGATCAAGGCGGCGCTGGTGGCGACCACGATCGCCGAGCATTTCCGCGACGAGGGCGCCGACGTGCTGCTGATGATGGACTCGGTCACGCGCCTCGCCATGGCCCAGCGCGAGATCGGGCTCGCCATCGGCGAGCCGCCCGCCACGCGCGGCTACACGCCCAGCGTGTTCGCGCATGCTGCCCCAGCTGCTCGAGCGCGCGGGCACTCAGCGGCGGGGCTCGATCACCGGCCTCTACACCGTGCTCGTCGAGGGCGACGACATGAACGAGCCGATCGCCGACGCCGTGCGCTCGATCCTCGACGGCCACTGCGTGCTCACCCGCGAGCCTCGCCCACAGAACCACTACCCGGCGATCGACGTGCTCCAGTCGGTGTCGCGCCTGGCCGACGGAGATCACGAGCCCGAGCCGTTCAGTCGGCGGCCGCCGCGCTGCGCGAGACGCTCGCCGCGTACCGGTCCAAGGAAGACCTGATCACGATCGGGGCCTACAGCTCCGGCGCCGACCCCGGCGTCGACTACGCGATCGCGAAGCTGCCCGCAGATCGACGCGTTCCTGCGCCAGCCGGCCGACGAGGCCGCCGACGCCACGGAGACCGATCTGCGCCTGATGGAGCTCATGGCCGACCGCGACACGCCCGTTCAGATTGCAGAACCGACAGCAACAGGTACTTCATTTGCGACACCTGGCGTCGATTATGGGAACGCCAACCGTCTGCTGGAGGCCTGATGTCCACCGAAGAGCCGACCCGCCAGCTCGTCATCTTCTCGCTCGGGAGCGAGGAGTACGCGTTGCCGATCACCCGCGTGCAGGAGATCATCCGCTACACGGAGCCGCGCAGCGTCGCCTCGCGGACGCCCTGGATCCGCGGGGTCATCAATCTCCGCGGCAAGATCGTGCCGGTGTGCGACCTGGCCGAGCGGCTGGGCCTCCGGCTCGAGCGCCCCGAGGGCGCCAAGATCGTGATCGTCGAGACGGCCGTCGGCACCGCCGGCGTGATCGTCGACGACGTGGACGAGGTGCTGACCGTGACTGCCGACCAGCTCGAGGACATCCCCGGCGCGGACGGCGCGTACATCGACGCGGTCGCCAAGGTGGGCGAGCGCCTCGCGATCCTGCTGAATCCGGACGGCCTGTTCGCGGGCGTCCAGATCGCCGCGTAGCCAGGTCCGGCCGGCCTCCCCACTCTCTGGTATCGGCGTCAGCGGACCTGTATTTCGCGGCCCCGGCTGCCGATAACCAAACCGGCCCGCCATGTCCGCGCACACCCCTGCCTTCTCCAAGCCCATACGCGTCGTCGTCGCCGACGACTCGGCCTTCATGCGCCGCCTCTCACCGACGCGCTGACCGAGCGCGGAGCGCAGGTCGTCGGCGTCGGCCGCGACGGCGACGAGGCGCTCGAGCTGTGCGCCCTGCACCGCCCCGACGTGCTCTCGCTCGACCTGGCCATGCCGGGCAAGGACGGCATCGCCGTCCTGCGCGAGCTGCGCCGGATCGGGTCGCCGGTCGCCGTGGTCGTCGTCTCGGCGTTCTCGCCCGCGCATGGCGCCCACGCCGTCGACGCCCTCGCCGAGGGCGCCGTCGAGCTCGTCGCCAAGCCGACCGGGGCCGCCCTGGCCGCGGGCTTCTTCGGCGAGCTCTACGACAAGATGTGCCTGGCCGCGATCTCGCGCCGGCCGCGCACGCCGATTGCCGCCGCGCACCACGCGCCGCCGGCCCCGCTGCGGCGCGTGGCGAGCGGCCCCCGGCGGGCCGTCGTGATCGCCTGCTCGACGGGCGGGCCAAAGGCGCTCGCAAGCCTCGTCCCCGCCCTCCCGACCGATCTGGGCGACGGCACCGTGATCGTCCAGCACATGCCTCCCGGCTTCACGGCGTCGCTTGCGACCCGGCTCGACAACGCCTCCGGCCTCACCGTGGCCGAGGCCAGGGGTGGCGAGCGGCTCACGCCGGCGACGGCGCTCGTCGCGCCCGGCGGCCGCCACCTGCACCTCCACGAGGGCGGCCGGGTCACGCTCGGCGACGAGCCCGAGATCGGCGGCCTGCGCCCGCGGGCGGACGTCACCATCCGCGACGCGGCCCGCGTCTTCGGCGAGCGCATGCTGCTCGTCGTCCTCACCGGCATGGGCAAGGACGGCCTCGAGGGCGCCCGCGAGGTGCGGCGCGCCGGCGGCCGGATCCTGATCGAGGCCGAGGCCACGTGCACCGTCTACGGCATGCCCCGCGCCGTGGCCGAGGCCGGCCTCGCCGACCTCCAGCTGCCCCTGCACGAACTGCCCGACGCGATCGCGACGGAGGCCGCGTGATGTCCCAGCCCGCCTTCACGCGCGACGACTACATCGACTTCTGCGAGGGCGTGCGCCGCCTCACCGCCATCGACCTGGCTCAGTACAAGCGGCCCCAGATGGAGCGCCGCATCCGCTCGTTCGCCGACCGCCGCGGCATCGCCGGGCTGCCCGAGTACCTGTCTGCGCTCGCGGCCGACCGCGACGCCCTCGAGCAGTTCCTCGACCGGATGACGATCAACGTCTCCCAGCTCTGGCGCAACCCGGATCAGTGGGCGCGGCTGGGGCAGGCGATCCTCCCCGAGCTGACCCGCACCGGCACGATCCGGGCCTGGAGCGCCGGCTCGTCCTACGGCGCCGAGGCCTACACGCTGGCCGCGGTCTGCCGCCGCGTCGCGCCGGGCTGCAAGGTCGAGATCCGCGGCACCGACATCGACGCCCGCATGGTGGCGCGCGCCCGCGAGGGCCGGTTCAGCGCCGACGACGCCCGCACGGCGCCCCCGGACGAGCTCGAGCGCGCCGTTCGACCGCGACGGCGACGGCTGGCGGGCCAAGCCGGAGCTGCGGATGATGGTCAGGTTCGCGACCGGCGACCTGCTCCGCGACCCGGTGCCGCAGGGCTCGTTCGACCTGATTCTGTGCCGGAACGTCGTCATCTACTTCACCGAGCCGGTGCGCGACGCCCTGCACGAGCGGCTGGCGAGCGCCCTGCGCCCCGGCGGCTACCTGATGGTCGGCTCGAGCGAGCGCGTCTCGACGCCCCAGGCCTTCGGCCTTGCCACCTCCCACCCCTTCATCTACCGGAGGGCCTGATGGACACCTCCGAGTACCTGGGCATGTTCCTCGCGGAGAGCCGCGAGCACCTGCAGACGCTGAACCTGGCGGTGATCCGCATCGAGGAGGCGCCGGACGACAGCGCCACCATCGACGAGATCTTCCGCATCGCCCACTCCCTGAAGGGCATGAGCGGCACGATGGGCTTCGCGCGGATGGCCGCGCTGACCCACACGATGGAGGACGTGTTCGAGACGCTGCGCGGCCGCACCGGCGCACTCGAGCGGCGAGTCATCGACGTCTTGCTGGAGTGCCTGGACGCGCTCGAGGGCGCCGTCGAGGCGATCGAGCGCGAAGGCGACGAGCAGCTCGACCCGACGGCGCTGATCGCCCGGCTGGGCGAGCTCGTGGGCGCCGCCCCCGCCCCGGCCGCGGACACCCCGTCCGGCGCCGCCGCCGCGATGCCCGCCGCCGTGGCCGCCTACGCCGCCGATGCCCCCCTCCTGCACGTGTCGGTCGCGCTGGTCGCCGATATCGCGATGCCGGCCGTCCGCGCGTACATGACGCTCGCCGCAGTCGCCGACCACGGCGAGACCGTCTGGAGCTCGCCCACCCCCGACGAGGTGGACGCGTTCAGCGGCTCCGGCGTCGAGGCGTGGGTGGCGACCGAGCACGACGCCGCCACGATCGAGGCTGCGGTCCGGGCCGTCCCCGAGGTCGCCGATGTGACCGTGACGCTGGCGCAGGCCGGGGCCGCCGAGCTCGTCGCCCCGTCCGCCGAGCCGGAGGCCGCATCCGTCTCGGGCGCTCCGGTGCAGGCCTCGCCCCAGGCGCGCAGGACCTCCGCGACCGTCCGCGTCGACGCCGTCCGGCTCGACCAGCTCATGCACTTCATGGGCGAGCTCGTCGTCCAGCGCACCCGGGTCGAGTCGCTCGCCCAGGGCGCCGCGATCGAGGGGCTGGCCGAGGCGGTCGGCGACCTCACCCGCAGCTCCCAGGCGCTGCAGGCGCTCGTGATGCAGGTGCGGATGATCGAGGTCGATGCCGTCTTCATGCGCTTCCCCCGGCTCGTGCGCGACCTGTCCGCCAAGATGGGCAAGCAGGTCGACCTGATCCTGACCGGCCGCGACACCGAGCTCGACCGCACCGTGGTCGACGCCCTCGGCGACCCGCTCGTCCACCTCGTCCGCAACTCGCTCGACCACGCCCTCGAGACTCCCGCCGAGCGCGAGGCCGCCGGCAAGCCCGCGACCGGCGTGCTCGAGCTCTCGGCCCGCCAGGCCGGCGGCAATGTGATCATCACCGTCCGCGACGACGGCCGCGGCATCGATCCCGCCCGGGTGGCCCGCAAGGCCGCCGAGCGCGGCCTGATCGGCGCCGAGGAGGTTGCGTCGGTCGACATGCCCCGGGCGATCGAGCTCGTGTTCGCGGCCGGCTTCTCGACCGCCGAGCAGACCAGCGACATCTCCGGCCGCGGCGTCGGCATGGACGCCGTGCGCTCAACTCTTCGCGGGCTCGGCGGCAACGTCGTCATGACGTCCGAGCAGGGCGCCGGCACCACCGTTCAGGTGCGCCTGCCGCTGACGCTCGCGATCTTGCCGGCCCTGCTCGTCGAATCGCAGACCGTGCCGTTCGCCATCCCGCTCGAGCGGGTGGAGCGGACGGTGAACCTGGCCGAGCAGACGGTGCGCTCGGTGACGGGCCGGCGCATGCTGGTCCTGTCGGACGGGGTGCTGCCGCTGATCGACCTGGCGGAAGCGCTCGGATACGAGCCGGCCGCCCGAGGCCGCGTTCGTGGTGATCGTCCGCGGCGCCGAGCAGCGCATGGCGCTCGTGGTGGAGCGGCTGGTGGGCCAGCACGAGCTGGTGACCCGTCCGCTGCCGGCCGAGGCGGGCTCGCAGAGCTGCCTCTCGGGCGGCGCGGTGCTTTCCGACGGGACGATCAGCCTGATCGTCGACTGTGACGCGCTCGCCGAGACCCGCCCGGGTCACCGGCGGGGCGCGGCGTCCGGACTTCAAAACGCGGCATGAGGAGCGTGAGATGGAACTGAGCGAGATGCAGCTCGACGGGCTGCGCGAGATTGCCAACATCGGATCGGGGAACGCCGCGACGGCGCTCTCCAGCATGCTCGGCCGTGCGGTCGACCTGAACGTGCCCAAGGCCCTCGCCCTGGAGCTCGCAGACGCGGTCGACGCGGTCGGCACGCCCGACGACGACGTCACCGCCGTGGTGTTCGGCGTGGCCGGCGACCTCGACGCCACCGTCGTCCTCCTGTTCGACCCGACGAGCGCGAAGACGGTCTGCTCCCTGCTCGGCGTCGACCCGGCCGACTCGGAGATGTCGCTCTCGGCCCTCGGCGAGGTGGGCAACATCCTCGGCAGCTCGTACATCGGGGCGATGGGCCAGATGGCCGGCCTCGAGCTCGAGCCCACGCCCCCGGCCGCCGCTGGCCGACATGCTCGGCGCGATCGTCGCGACGGCGCTCGCCACCTCGGCGGCCGACACCGACTTCGCCCTCCTGCTCGACTCCGAGATGCTGGTGGAGGGCGCCGAGTGCACCTTCGGCGTGCTGTTCGTCCCGAGCGCCGACGGCGTCGGGCGCCTGCTGGCCGGGCTCGGCCTGGCGGAGGCCGCATGACCATGACCCTTTCCCCGTTGCACCGACGCGCTCGGGAGGAGCGATGGCCGACCTGATGGCGCGCATGGCCGAAATCGCCGTCTCGCGCCACGAGGCCGACGTGCTCGTCGCGCTCGGGCTGGGCTCGTGCATCGGCGTCGCCCTGCTCGACCGGGCCTCGCTGGTCGCCGGCGCTCGCCCACGTCGTGCTGCCGGAGTCGCGCCCGGGCGCGACGACGCCCGGCAAGTTCGCCGACACGGCCGTGCCCGAGCTGCTGCGCCAGGTGACCGGGCTCGGCGCGATCACGTCGCGCCTGCACGCCGTCCTCGTCGGCGGCGCCCAGATGTTCGCGCGTCAGCGCCGGCGGCGTGCTCGACATCGGCCGCCGCAACGAGCAGGCCGTGCGCACCGCGCTCGCCGTCGCCGGCATCCCGATCACGACCACGCTGACCGGCGGGAGCGCCGGGCGGACGATGCGCGTCCACGTCGGCACCGGCCTGGTGACCTGCAAGCAGGCGGGCAGCCAGGAGGTAGACGATCGCCGTCCGCGGCGCGGGCCGGCTGAGGGCCGCAGCATGAACGGCGACGTCCTCTCCAACGAGCAGGTCGCGGCGCTGGTCGAGGCCGCGCGCCAGGGCAACGTCCAGCCGGCCGAGGAGGCGCCCGCGCACCGGCGCCGCGCCAAGCGCGTCCGCGACATCGACTTCTCGCGGCCGAGCAAGTTCGCGATCGACCAGCAGCGCCGGCTGGAGCGGGCCCACGAGGCCTGCTGCCGCACCATCGCGTCACGGCTCTCCACCGAGCTGCTGACGCCGGTCGAGCTCGACGTGCTCGAGCGTCGACCAGCTGACGTGGTCGACCGCGACCAGCCAGATCCCGCAGCCGGCCGTGTGCGGCGTGATCGAGTGCAAGCCGCTCGGCACCCAGGTGCTCCTGACCGCCGAGCTCGGCCTGGTGCTGCGCCTGGTCGAGCGCCTGCTGGGCAGCACCGGCTCGACAAGACCCGCGCCGCGCGAGCTGACCGAGATCGAGACTGCCCTCGTCTCGCGCGTCTTCAGCGCGCTGCTCGAGCATCTCTCGGCGACGTGGGACGAGCTGGTCGACACGACGATGGAGCTGCGCACGAGCTCGAGTCGCAGATCTCGCCAACGTGAACCTGGCGCCGCCGAGCGAGCCGACGCTGATGCTGACCATGGAGGTGCAGGTTCGACGGCACCTCGTCGACGATCGCGCTCGTCTTCCCCCACCGCTCGGTCGAGTCGGTGCTGGGGCGGCTGTCGGCAAGCCAGTACGGCGACACCGTCGATCGAGCCCGGACGCCGTCGAGGCGATGCGGGCCAGCGTCGCCGCGGTGAACGTCGAGATCCGGGCCGAGGTGGCAGTCGACCGACCTGACGCTCGACGAGGTGCTGGCGCTCGCGCCCGGCGACGTGCTGCGCTTCGGCGTGCCGGCCGCCGACGGCGTGCGGCTGTTCGCGGGCCGCGTGCCCGCCCACCGGGCCCGCCCGGGACGCAACGGCAACAACCGCGCGCGTGCAGGTCATCGGCCGGCTGGGGGAGGCGGTATGACCACCGAAGAGGCACTCATCAAGCTCGCGCGACTCGACCGGCGCCGCGATCGCACGAGGTGCTCGAGATCGTGAGCTCGGCGACGATCGAGCGCAGCCCGGTGACGATCGTGCCCTCGGGCCAGTCGCCGCTGAACTCGATTCCGGTGCCCGCGGTGGCCGCCGACGTCTCCTACGTGAACGGCGTCACCGGCGGCAACATCTTCGTCATGACCCGCCTCGGCGTCCGCGGCTGGCGGCGGCGATGATGGGCATGGACGCGATGGAGATCGCCGACTCGGAGGAGCTCTCGGAGCTCGACCAGTCGGCGGCCGGCGAGGCGATGAACCAGATGATGGCGGCCGCGGCCGGCGCCACCTCGGCCGTGCTCGGCGAGGAGGTCGACATCTCCCCGGCGGAGACGCGGTTCTTCGCCACTCCGACCGAGGCCGCCGACGCCTACGAGCTGACGCCGCACGTCACGACGGTCGGCTTCACGCTGCTCGGCGAGCCGTGCCGGCTCGTGCAGCTCGTCCCGAACGCGTTCGTCGTGCGCATGAAGGAGGCGTTCGACGAGCTGGACGCCCAGGCGGCGGCCGACGGCCGCGCCCGCACCGGCGACGGCGAGCGGATCTCCTCCGAGTCCGTCCGGGCCGTGCCCGTGCGCGTATGGGCCGAGCTCGGCCGCACGCGGATGCCGGTCGGCCGCGCCGTCGGCCTCGCGACCGGCGCCGTTGTCGAGCTCGATCGCGCGCCGGACGATCCCGTCGACCTCTTCGTGAACGGCCGGCTGTTCGGCACCGGACGCCTGCTGCTCGTCGATGACGAGTGGGCCGTTCGCATCGAATCCGTGGTCCCCGTCGCGGGGGCCCATCTCTCATCTGACGAAACACCTGAAGGAGGAACCAACTGATGGCACGCGTGCTGATCGTGGATGACGCCGCGTTCATGCGGAAGATGCTCAGCGATGTGCTGGCCAAGGCCGGCCACGAAGTGGTCGGTGAGGGCGCCAACGGCAAGGAGGCCGTCGCCCAGTACCAGTCGCTGCGACCGGACATCATGACGCTCGATATCACCATGCCGGAGAAGGACGGGCTCACCGCGCTGCGGGAGATCCTGACCATGGAGCCGGCGGCGAAGGTGGTCATGTGCTCCGCGCTCGGCCAGGAGTCGAAGGTGCTCGAGGCCATCAAGGCCGGCGCCAAGGACTTCGTGGTCAAGCCGTTCCAGCCGGACCGCGTGCTCGACGCCATCGGCAAGGCGCTCGGCTAGCCCGACAACTCCGGCGTAGCCGGGCCGGGCCTCAATCGGGAGGACCGGCCGCCGATTACCCAGTGGGGCGCCGGCCGAGCCGGCCCCCGTCCGACTCATGCGAAAGACGTTCACCTTCAATCTCGAGCCCGTCCGGGCGCTCCGCGAGCAGGCTGAGCAGCAGGCCAAGGAGCAGCTCGCCCACGAGCTGGCGCTCCAGGTCCGCCGCGAGTCGGCCCTGCGGGACGCAGCCCGCCGCGCTGCCGCCGCACGGCGCGCGCGCACGCCCTCGCACGGCTCGCCGATCACCGGGCACGAGCTCCAGGCCCGCGAGGCCTTCGTGACCCGCACCGAGCGCGAGCAGGACGCGGCCCGGCAGGAGCTCGCGGCCTCCGCGCAGCAGGTCGAGTTCAGCCGCGGCCGCCTGGTCGAGGCCGGCCGCGACCGCGAGGTGCTCGAGCGGCTGAAGCGCCGGCGCGAGTCGGAGCACGACCGCGAGAACGCCCGCCGCGAGGAGCAGTCGCTCGCCGAGATCGCGCTCACCACCCACCTTCGCAACCGGAGCGCGGCGTGAGCCTCGACGCCGCCATCGGCCGCATCGACCAGGTGCTGTCCCTGCAGGCGGCGCTTTCGCCGCCCGCCGCCGCGTCGTTCGGCTCCTCCTCGCCGGCGTCCGCGAGCTTCTCCCAGATGCTGAGCGCACAGGCGCCCACGGCCTCGCTCGGCTCGGGTGCCCCGGCTGCCGCCGCACCGTACGCCGCCGACATCACGGCCGCCGCGCGCAAGTACGACGTCGACCCCGCCCTGATCGAGGCCGTCATCCAGCAGGAGTCCGGGTTCAACCCGAACGCGCAGAGCCCGGCCGGTGCCGGCGGGCTGATGCAGCTCATGCCGGCGACGGCCCGCGGCCTGGGCGTCACGAACGTGTACGACCCGGCCCAGTCGATCGACGCGGGCACGCACTACCTGCGCGACCAGCTCGACCGCTTCAACGGCGACACCCGCCTCGCCCTGGCCGCGTACAACGCCGGCCCCGGCGCGGTCGCCTCCTACGGCGGCGTCCCGCCCTACCCGGAGACGCAGAACTACGTCTCCGACGTCCTCGCGAATTACGCCCGCTACTCGGGCGGATCCATCCCGACCACCCCGACAGGAAGCGCCACATGAACGATCCCGTGAACGCCGTCGCGGCCACCGCCGCACCGGCGCCGGCGCCGCCCAAACGCGGCGACGATCCGCCGCCCGACGCCTTCGAGACGGCGCTCGGATCGGCCGCGGCGACAGAATCGCCGCCGCCCGGCACAAACGCCACCAAGGCCCGGACCGCAGATGCGGAGGGCACGCAGGCCGAAGGCGACTCCTCCGGCCTCACCGACACCGACAAGGGCACCGGCTCCGCACCGGCCGCGGCCGACCCTTCGGCTCCGGCCGCCGCCGTGCTGTCGCAGCTCGCCGCGCTCGCGGCCGCGCCTGCGCCCGCTCCGGCCGCCCAGCCGGCGGCGCCCACCGCCGGGAAGACGGCGCCTGCGGCGACGCAGACCTCAGCAGTGCCGGCCGCGCCTGTCGGGCCTGCCCCGCACGCGAATGCCGTTCAGGCCGCCGCTCAGCCGCAGCCCGCTCCCCGGCCCGGGGACGCGGTCGAGGCAACGCCGGCCGGCACGGCCGCTCCCGCCGTCGTTGCGGCCGGGGCTGCACCGGTCGCGCAGGCACCCACCGCCGCCAAGGCCACTCAGGCGCCCGCGCCGGCCGGTCGCTCGGCCCGCCCCGCCGCCGCCACCGCGGCGCCGGCGGCAACGAGCAGCACGGCCACCACGGCCGCGCGCACGCCGGCCGCGGCGAACACCGGCCACGAGAGCACCGGCCACGGACGCTCGGGCGAGCAGGGGGCGCCGGCGCAGCCGGCCGCCGCCACCGCCGCACCCGCGGCTCCGGCCGCGCCGCGGGGCGCTCCGGCTGGAGGGTCGGCCGCGGCCGACCAGCCCGCTCCGGCGCAGGCGGCGGCGCCCGCTGCCGGCGGCACGAACGTCGCCCCTGCGGCGGCGCCGGCCCCGGCTCAGGCGCAGCCCGCGCCCCGGCCCGACGCCGCCCCCGTGGCGGTCACGGCGCGGGCGCGCATGCAGGACATCGCCGACGTCACCGGGGCCACCATGCGGGTGGCCGTGCGCTCGGGCCAGCCCGTCGCCCGGATCACCCTGCACCCGGAGAACCTCGGCGACGTGCAGGTCACGATGCGCTACCACCAGGACGGCGTCTCGGCGGTCGTCACGACGTCGAACCACGCGGCCGCCCAGCAGCTGATCCAGGCCGGCGCCGAGCTGCGCCGATCCCTCGAGTCCCAGGGCGTCACCGTCCACGGGCTCGACGTCCACCTCTCCGGGGACTCCCGGGAGAACGCCAACGGCGAGCGCGCCGCGGACATGGCGCGTGCAATGGGGCCGAACGGCGGGGGCAGCGATGCCGCCGCCGACGAGGCCGAGATCACGATCCAACCGTCGCAGCTGCCCCTTTCCGGGTCGCAGATCGACGTCTTCGCATAGGAGGAGGCACATGAGTTCCGTTCCCCCCACCACCGGCGCGACCGGCGCGACGTCCACGACGTCCGTGTCGAACCCCGCCGCGATCCTGGGCCAGGACGGGTTCCTGCAGCTGCTCGTCGCAGAGATGCAGAACCAGGACCCGCTGAGCTCGTCGCAGGACCCCACTCAGAGCGTGACGCAGATGGCCCAGTTCTCCTCCGTGGAGCAGCTGACCAACCTCGTCCAGAGCTCGCAGCAGGCCCAGAGCATCTCGCTCATCGGCCACACGGTCGCCTACACCGACTCGGACGGCAACGCCGGCTCCGGCGTCGTGGACGCGGTCACCTTCAACTCGGGCGCGCCGGTCATCGACGTGAGCGGCGTTGCCATCAATCCCGGCCAGATCGTGGGCGTGTCGTAAGCCATGTCGGCAGATCCCATCCGCATCAATCCGGCCACGACGCCTCCCGGCGTCGCCGGCGCTACGCCGCCCCCGGCGGCCGCGCCTCGGCCTGCCGTGGATGGGCCGGGCTTCGACCATGTCCTCAAGCAGAGGCTCGCGGCGACGGACACGAAGCCGTTGCGCCTCAGCGGACACGCGATGGAGCGGCTGCAGCAGCGGGGCATCCCCGTCGACGCGGCCACCATGGCACGGCTCAGCGAGGGCGTCTCCAAGGCAGCGGCCAAGGGGTCGCGTGACGCCCTCGTCCTCGTCGACTCCACGGCCTTCGTGGTCTCGGTGGCAAATCGCACCGTGATCACCGCCGTCGGCGCCGACAACATGCGCGACCGCGTCTTCACCAACATCGACAGCGCGGTCATCAACTAACCAGCAACCCACCGGAACGGGCCAACCAGCCGGACCCCTCGGGGAAGCGGTCGGCCAGAGAGGAAACCGATCACCATGATGCGAGGAATGTTCGCCGCCATCAGCGGCCTTGCCGTCCACCAGAACATGCTCGACGTCACCGCGAACAACATCGCCAACGTCAACACCATCGGCTACAAGTCCGAGCGCACGAGCTTCGAGGACGCGCTGTCCCAGCTCCAGAAGGGCTCGAGCGCCCCGACCGCCACGTCCGGCGGCACCGACGCCGAGCAGATCGGCCTGGGCGTCCGCCTCGGCAGCATCAACAACGTGATGACCGCCGGCGCGGTGCAGACGACGGGCAACCCCTACGACGTCGCCATCCAGGGCGACGGGTTCTTCCGCGTCGTCGCCGACCCGACCACGCTCGGCGGCACCCCGACCTACATGTACACGCGGGCGGGCAACTTCACGACGGACGCCAACGGCGACCTCGTGACGAACGACGGCGACTATGTCGTCGGCTTCAAGTTCGACTCCAGCGGCAACCCGCTCACGGGCGCCGCCAACGAGACCAAGATCACGATCCCGGCCGGGTCGCAGTCCGTCACGATCGGCCAGAACGGCATCGTGTCGGTCACCGACTCCGCCGGCGCCGTCACCAAGGTGGCCATCATCTCGCTGGCTCAGTTCCCGAACAACGCCGGCCTCGAGCGCGTCGGCGGCAACAACTCGGGTCGCCACGAACAACTCCGGCGCCGAGACGGCGAACATCGCCGGCACGAACGGCCTCGGCACGCTCACGCCGGGCGCGATCGAGATGTCGAACGTGAACCTCGCCCAGGAGTTCACCAACATGATCACGGCCGAGCGCGGCTTCCAGGCCAACAGCCGTGTCATCTCCACCGCCGACGAGATGCTCCAGGAGCTCGTGAACCTGAAGCACTAGTCCGGCTCAGGCGGGGCCGGCGCCTGACGCGCCGGCCCCGCCATCGCTTTCAGCCCCGCCGCCCCCCGACCCCGAAAGGACCCGGCGTGATCGCCGTCCATCGCATCACCCAGCCCGACCACGAGCTGTACGTGAACCCGGACCTGATCCAGGTCATCGAGGCGAACCCGGACACCGTGATCGTGCTCGCGAACGGCACCCGGTTCGTGGTCTCCGAGACCGCCGCCGAGGTGGCGGAGCTCGTGCGGCAGTGGCGGGCCTCCATCGTCGTCCGCAGTCGAGCACCCCTCCCCCGCGATCGCCCACCGGGCCGGCTTCGGCCGCCTCGCCGCCGTGGTCGAGCTGCCCCGCGAAACCGGCTTCGCAGACTGAATCTCGAGCCATGCGGGCCGATTATCTGCAAGCAGAACGCAACACGCTGCCACGGACGGCGGCGCTCGCCCCGAAGGAACGGAACGACATGAAGGCAATCACCGCAATCGGCATCGGCGTGCGCATTCGGCGCGCTCTTCGTGGCTGCCATCCTGGAGGGCACGAACCCGGTCGCCTTCATCAACATCCCGGCGCTGATCCTGATCACGCGGCGGCACCGCCGGGGCGACGATGGCCTCCACGAACTTTCGCGCGTTCATGACCACGCCCAAGGTCGCGATCAAGTCGTTCAAGGGCTCGACGATCAACTCGGCGCGCTCGATCGGCCTGATGGTCGAGCTGTCCGAGAAGGCGCGCCGCAACGGCCTGCTCGCGCTCGAGGAGGACGTCGCCAAGATCGACGACGCCTACACCCGCAAGGGCCTCCAGCTCGTCGTCGACGGCACCGACTCCGACCTCGTCGCCGCTCGATCCTCGAGGCGGAGGTCGACGGCATGGCCGCCCGCCACCAGCAGGTGCGCCGAGCTGTTCGCGACCGCCGGCGGCTTCGCCCCGACGGTCGGCATCCTCGGCACCGTCATGGGCCTGGTCCACGTGCTCGAGCACCTGACCGCGCCGTCCACGCTCGGCCCCGCCATCTCCGGCGCGTTCATCGCCACGCTCTACGGCGTCGGCGAGCGCGAACCTGATCTTCCTGCCGATCGCGCAACAAGCTCAAGGAGATGTCCTCGGTCGAGGTCAACCACCGCACGATGATCCTCGACGCCATCCTCTCGATCCAGGCCGGCGACAACCCGCGCGTGCTGGCCGAGAAGCTCGAGGCGTTCGTCGCCCCGGCCGACCGCGGCAAGAGCGCCGGCGAGAACGGCTCGTCCTCGGCGGAGCTGCGGGAGGCGGCGTGAGCGGCGGGCACGCACGCGGCGGCGGCCGCCGCAGACGCGGCGGGCACGGGCACGGCGGCGGCGGCCACGAGGGCGGCGACGAGCGCTGGCTCCTCACCTACGCCGACATGATCACGCTGCTGATGGCGCTGTTCATGGTGCTGTGGTCGATCTCGTCGGTGAACATCTCCAAGCTACCAGGAGCTCCAGACGCTCCTGCAGAAGGCGTTCATCGGCAAGGTCCTGGACGGCGGCAAGGCGCGTCCAGCGGGCAACCCCGACCGGCATCTCGGGCGTCCAGACCGCGACGCCGAGCAGCTCGGTCGACTCGAGCTCAACATCGTCCCGCACACGCTCATCGGCCCGATCGACCCAGACCCAGGCGGCGAAGGCGAAGGCCGCCGCCAGCAGGAGCAGGACACCCTGCGCGCACGTCCAGCGCAAGGTCGAGGACTACGCCGCAGCAGCACGGCTTCGCGAACGACGATCTCGCACCACGCATCGACGAGCGCGGCCTCGTGATCCGGCTGCTGACCGACAAGGTGCTCTTCGACAGCGGCGAGGCCGACGCTCAAGCCGACCGCCGCCGCCGCTGCTGCACACGATCGCGCAGCTGATCGTGCCGACGCACATCGCCGAACCCGATCCGCGTCGAGGGCAACACCGACAACGTCCCGATCTCCGGCGGCGCAGTTCCCGACAACTGGGAGCTCTCCACCGCCCGCGCCGACCGCAGTGCTCGAGCAGTTCCTGATCCACGACGGCGTCTCCCAGCACCAGCTCGTCCGCTGGCCGGCTACGCCGACCAGAACCCCGTCGCCCCCAACACCACCGCCGCCGGTCGCGGCGCTCAACCGCCGCGTCGACATCGTGGTGATCCGCGCCGAACACCCCGTCCACCGGAGGAGCAACCCCGTGAAAGGCAAGCTCAAGATCATCCTGCCCGTGCTCCTGCTGCTCGCCGTCGGCGGTGGCGGGGCCTACTGGTTCGTCCTCGCCCCCAAGCCGGCGAAGGCGGCGCCAAGCCCAAGGTGGTCGGCACGCTCTTCCCGCTCTCGCCCGAGTTCGTCGTCAACCTGGACCGGCGAGCCACTACGGCAAGGTCTCCGTCGCGCTGCTGCTCACCGCCGGCGCTCCCGCAGCGTCCGCGGACGGCACGGCGCCGACGCTGCCGCGAGGACGCGGTCGTCCGCGCGATCGTCACCAACGACCTCACCGGGCTCCCGTCGAGCGACCTGATCGACCGCGCGACAGCGCAACGCGATCGCAGAAGAAGATCCTCAAGGATCTGCAGCAGAAGACCGATGTAGAGGTGACGCAGGTGCTGTTCACCGACGTCGTCGTCCAGTAGGCGGATGCACCATGTCTGAACGACGATCCGCACACCGCTCGAGACCGCAGACGTGGGCACCGAGCGCGTCATGCCGGCCCGCGCCGGCGAGGCAGCTCGGCCGAGCCGGCCGCGCAGCCGATCGACGTCGACCTCGGCCCTGGTGCTCGACGTGCCCGTCGAGCTGACGGTCGAGATCGGCCGTACGACGATGACGATCCGCGAGACGCTCGAGATCGGCCCCGGCTCGATCATCACGCTCGAACCGCATGACCGGCGAGCCGGTCGACCTGCTCGTGAACGGCCGCCGCATCGCCCGCGGCGAGGTCGTCGCGATCGACGAGGAGTTCGGCCTGCGCGTCACGCAGATCGTCTCGCCCGAGCCCGCGCTCGACGCCGCCGCCTGACCGACGACCGCGGGGTCGGACCCCGAACGGAGCGCCACGGACGTGCACGGCCGAGTTCGGGGCCTGACCGCGCTGGTGCGCCCACGACGCTCGGCGCGATGGAGCAGTCCGGGTACAGCCCCAGCTCGACCAGCGGTCGCCGTGCCCTCTCGAGAGCATGCGGGCGGGTCGCCAGGGGCGGTCCCCGGCGCGAGCTCGGTCGCCCACCGTGCGACCCGGGGTCAGTCCGCTTCGCAAATCTGCCCCACGGCATCGAGCGCCCGAGCGCTCAGCGTTTGGAAGGGACTGCCCCGCACTGCTCCGTCTCAGGCGCGTCGAGCGGCACGAAAGGTGCCTGGCTCCGGCTGCGGCCGGTGCCAGGCACCTGTGGCAAAGCGGTTCGCGCTACGCGGCGCGGCGGAGCGGCGGCCCGACCGAGTCGTACGCGTCGATGCGCTCCTTCAGCGTGCGGCGGATGCCGGAGCAGGATCTGCGAGACGCGGGACTCGCTGACGCCGAGCATGCGGCCGATCTCGGCGCCCTGGAGGTGCTGGACGTAGAGCAGGACGAGGATCTGCTGCTCGCGCTCGGACAGCGAGGCGATCGCGTCACGGAGGACGGCAGCCCGCTCGCCGGCCAGCGCGGCCAGCTCGGGATCGTGCTCGCCCGGAGGGCGCCTCGATCGTGTCGCCGACCTCGACCGGCATGGCCTCCTCGTTGCCGCGCGCGGGCGTGTTCAGCGAGAGCAGGTCGGCGCGGGAGAGGCCCTCGAGCTGGTCGTGCAGCTCGGAGACGTCGATCTCGAGCTCGGTGGCGAGCTCCTCGTCGCTGGGCGCGCGGCCGGTGCGCGACTGCCACGTCCTCGCGGGCGCGCTCGATCGCGCGGCCGTGAGCGGCGCAGGGAGCGCGGCGCCCAGTCCTGGCGGCGCAGCTCGTCCATGATCGCGCCGGACGACGCGCGTCCAGGCGTACTGCTCGAACGTCGCGCCCTTGGCGGGGTCGAAGCGGTCGACCGCGGCGATCAGCGCGAGCAGGCCGCACGAGACCAGGTCGTCGAGCTCGCAGTGGGCCGGGAGCTCGCGCACCTTGCGGCAGGCGAGGTACTTGACCATCGGCGCGTACGACGAGGACGAGCCGGTCGCGAGCCGCGACATCGCCTGCTCTGCGTCCAGGCGCGCCACAGCGCCTCCGCGCTCTCGGCGGTGGGTCGACTGAGCTGGTCACGGAGCGATGCTTCCACTGGGAGACCTCCAGCGGGACTCGAGAGACGAGGGGGACGAGAAGACTCGTGATCGGAGCGTCGCCGCCGGTCGGGGCCCGGGGACACTGCGTCGTCCGTATCGGCAGTCGACCCATCGGTCACCGCGCTGGCCTGCAGTTCGGACGTATCCCGGCGCGCGATCGGCGGATTCCGGTCGGGCTCGCGCCCTGCGGACGCTCAAGCCGGGTGCGCCGAGCCCGACCGGATGTGGTGTCCGGCGTGCTCGTTCGCCGACTCCCCTCAGTTCGGACGAGCGTCGCGCCTGATCGCGGCCGCGTGCGCCTGCGATCGCGTCGCCTCCACCCTCATCCGGCGTCCGCCGCCTCGGTGGCCACGCCGCCTGGCCTGCGACATCGACGGCGGCGCTGCAACCGCCGCCGACGAAGACGGCGCCGACGCCTTCCACGCAGGACACGACGCCGCTCGCCCGGGCGTCGCCGGCGCCGGCACGTCGAACGGCCAGGCGCCGTCGCGTCTCGAGCGACCGGCGCCGGCACGATCGCGCGACGATCGTCGGCCTGGCCATCGTGCTCGGCGTCATCTACGGCGTCTACTGGCTGCTGAAGACGCTACGCCGGCGCGAAGTCCGGCGCAGCGACGACGACCGCGATCGAGGTCGTCGCCACCACGCCGCTCGCCCCGAACCGCGCGCTCCACCTCGTGCGCGCCGGCGACGAGCTGATCCTGGTCGGCGCCGTCCGAGCCACGCGTCACGCCGCTCCGCGTCTACTCGGCCGAGCGAGGCGATCGCGCTCGGCTCGAGGCCGGCTCGGCGCCGAACGCGCCGCTCGCAGCCTGCCGACCAGCTCCGGCGTCCAGCCGGCTCCGAGCCCTGCCTCGTGACCGGCTGCGCACGAGGACGGTCCGGCGATGACCGGCCTGCCTGCTGGTCGCCGCAGACCGGACCGGCCATCTCGATCGGCGGCAACGGCGCCTCGACGCCGGTGCAGATCCTGCTCCTGCTGACGCTGCTCACGATCCTGCCGGGCGCGCTGCTCATGGTGACCGGCTTCACGCGGATCCTGATCGTGCTCGGCTTCGTGCGCAACGCGCTCGGCACGCCGACGACGCCCGCCGAACCAGGTGCTGGTCGGCATCTCGCTGTTCCTGACGCTGTTCGTGATGGCGCCGACGTTCAAGCAGATCAACGACGATCGCGGTCCAGCCGTACATGCAGCCAACAGATCACGCGTCGACCAGGCGATCGACCGCGGCCAGCAGCCGCTGCGCACGTTCATGTTCAAGCAGACGCGCGACTCCGACCTCGCGCTGTTCGTGCGGATGGCCGACATGCCGCAGCCCGAAGACGCGGGCCGACATCCCGACCTACGTGCTGGTGCCCGGCGTTCATCATCTCCGAGCTGAAGACGGCCTTCCAGATCGGCTTCCTGATCTACCTGCCGTTCCTGATCATCGACATGGTCGTCTCGTCGACCCTGATGTCCATGGGGATGATGATGCTGCCGCCGGTCCTGATCTCGCTGCCGTTCAAGATCCTGCTGTTCGTGCTGGTCGACGGCTGGCACCTGGTCATCCAGGGCCTCGTCCAGTCGTTCCACACCTGACGACGGACGAGCCCGTGACCCAGACACCGTCAATCCATCTCGCGACCCAGGCGCTGATCGTCACCCTCGAGGTGTCGGCGCCGTTCCTGCTCGCCGGCCTCGTCGTCGGCCTGCTCGTCTCGATCTTCCAGGCGGTCGACGCAGATCCAGGAGCAGACGCTCACGTTCATCCCCAAGATCATCGTCACCGGCGCCGGTGATCGCCATCGGCCGGCCCGTGGATGCTCGCCCAGCTGGTCACCTACACGCACCGAGCTGTACGCCAGCATCCCCGACGATGGTCGGGCCGTAGACCGCTCGGCGCAGGTCCACGGCGACGCGATCCAGCTGCCGGGCTCGCCGGCTCGAGGCTGATCGGCTTCGTGCTCGTGCTGTGCCGGGTGGGCGGCCTCTTCGTGCTCGCCCCCGGCTTCTCGGTCGCGGATGATCCCGGTGCGGGTCAAGCTGTCATCGCCTGGCGCGATCTCGCTCGCGCTGACGCCGATCGCGATGCACGGCCAGCCCGGTCCCGACGCGACGCTCGGCGACCTGGCGCTGCTGATGCTGAAGGAGGTCGGCGTCGGGCCTCGCCTTCGCCTTGCCGCTGGCGTTCGTCGCCGCCGCGCATCCAGGCCGGCGCGACGCCTGCTCGACACGCTGATCGGCTTCTCGTTCGCCGTCGCTCATCGACCCGATCAACAACGGCGCAGAACGCCGTCCTCGGCCAGCTCTACAGCGCTGTTCGCGGTGATGATCTTCTGCGTGACCGGCGGCGACGCACATCATGATCGAGGGCCTCGGCCGCGCAGCTACCGCGTCGTGCCCGATCGACGCCATGCCCGACATCGGCCCAGCTGTCGCGAGCGCTGCGCTGCACGCCGCTCGCCCAGGTGTTCGTGATCGGCCTCGAGATCGCGGCGCCCGTGATCATCGCGCTCGTCGTCACCGACGCGGCGTTCGGCCTCGTCGCCCGTGCCGTGCCGCAGATGAACGTCTTCGTCGTCGGCCTGCCGGCCAAGATCATCGTCGGCTTCGCCGTGATCGCCGCCTCGCTGCCGTTCGTGGCCGCGCGCATCAGCGACCAGCTCGAGGCCTCGGTGTTCACCGCGCTGCGGGTGCTGCACGCGGCATGACGAGTCGGTGCAGCACACGACCGCTCGCCCGGCCACCGGAAGGTGGTGGCTGATCGGTGAGCGACAACCGGACCGAGAAGGCAACCCCGAAGCGGCGCGAGGAGGCCCGCAAGAAGGGCCAGGTCGCGCCGCTCGACCGACGTCAACTCGGCCGTCGTGCTGCTCGCCGGCTTCGCCGCGATCGCGATCACCGGGCCGGCGATGCTGGACGCGCACCTCCGAGATCGATGCGCGACGGCCTGAGCCGGACGGCGCGATCCAACCTGGCTGTCCGAAGCCGGGATGGGCAGCGCTGACGTCGTGGGCGCTCAACTCGATGATCGCGATCGTCGCCCCGATCGCCGTCGCCGTCGTCGATCGCGCGGCGTCGTCGCGAGCGTGCTGCAGGTGCGGCCCAAGATCACCACGGCGGCGCTCAAGCCGCAGTTCTCGCGGATCGACCCTCGCGCCGGCTTCAAGCGCCTGTTCGGCCCGCAGGCGGCCTGTTCGAGGCGCGGCAAGGCGATCGTCAAGACGGCGGTCGTCGCGCGTGGCCGCGTTCGATCGCGATCTGGCCGCAGCTGCCGACGCTGGGCGGCCTCGTCGGGCATGCCGCCCGAGCTGATCGCTGACGACGCTGGCCGGCGACGGTCGATGCCGCTCGCCTTCGGCGTGTGCGTCGCGTTCGCTCCTGCTCGCGGATCGTCGACTTCGCCTGGCAGCGCCACCGCTACGAGAAGTCGCTGCGGATGACCAAGGACGAGGTGCAAGCAGGAGGCGCGCCAGCCGACGTCGCGCCGGAGGTGCAAGGGCGCGATCCGCCGCCGCCAGTTCCAGCACGGCCCGCCGGCGCATGCTGGCCGACGTCGCCGACCGCCGACGTCGTCATCACGAACCCGACCCACTTCGCGGTCGCGCTCCGCTACGACGGCACCAAGCCCGCGCCCGAGGTGGTCGCCAAGGGCGTCGACCTCGTCGCCACGGCGATCCGCGAGGCGGCCGAGGAGCACGGCGTGCCGGTGCTGCACGAACCCGCCGCTCGCGCGCGCGCTCTACCGCGAGGTCGAGATCGGCCAGATGATCCCGGAGGAGTTCTTCGCCGCGGTCGCCGAGGTGCTCGCGTTCGTGCTACCGCACCGCCGGCCGCCGCCGCGGCTCGGCGCGGCGCGCAGATGCCGGGTCCGCGCGCATGACCGCCGCTCCGGGTCTCCGAATGACGAACGGCACTCGCTTGCCGCCGATTCCCCGCCCGCAGTGTCACGCTGTCGGCCCCGCCTCTCCACCTCGACGGAGCCGCTGAGCCGTGGCCGGCGGGCTGAAGCGCCTGCTGCAAGCACACCGACCTGCTCGCCGCGCTCGGCCGTCGTGGTCGTGGTCGTGATGATGATCGTGCCGCTGCCGGCGCCGCTGCTCGACCTGCTTCATCACGATCAACATCTGCGGCGGCGCTCGTGATCCTGATCACGACGATGTACGTGCCGCGGGCGCTCGACTTCGCCTCGTTCCCGTCGCTGCTGCTCCTGACGACGCTGCTTCCGGCTCGGCGATCAACGTCAGCGTCACGCGGCTCGTGCTGCTGCACGGCGACGCGGGCAGCGTCATCCACGCGTTCGGCTCGTTCGTCGTCGGCGGCAACGTCGCTGGTCGGGCTCGTCGTCTTCCTGATCCTGGTCGTGATCCAGTTCGTCGTGATCACGAACGGCGCCGGGCGCGTGGCCGAGGTGGCCGCGCGCTTCACCCTCGACGCGATGCCCGGCAAGCAGATGGCGATCGACGCCGACCTGAACGCCGGCCAGATCACCGACGAGCGAGGCGCGCGACCGCCGCGAGCAGATCGCCCGCGAGGCCGACTTCTACGGCGCGATGGACGGTGCCTCCAAGTTCGTCAAGGGCGACGCGATGGCCGGCGTCATCATCGTGGCGATCAACCTGCTCGGCGGCATCGGCGTCGGCGTGCTGCAGCAGCGGCATGTCGCTTCTCGCGACGCGATGCACACCTTCTCGCTGCTGACGATCGGCGACGGCCTGGCCGCCCAGATCCCGGCGCTCCTGATCTCGACCGCGATGGGCATCATCGTCACGCGCTCCGGCAGCGACGCCGACCTCGGCACGCGAGATCACCGGCCAGATGCTCGCGCCAGCCGCGCGCGCCGATGATCGCGGGCGGCGTCATCCTCGCGATGGGCCTCGTGCCGGGCCTGCCGAAGCTCCCGTTCTTCGTCGATCGGCGGCAGCTTCTTCCTGCTCGGCCGGGCGATGGGCGCGCACCAGCGCGCCGAGGCGGCCGCCGGGCTCGAGGCGGCGCGGACGCACGCCGCGCCCGCCACGCCGCACCGGCGACGCCGCCGAGTCGGCGCGCTCGCCGATCGACCCGCTCGAGCTGACGATCGGCTTCGGCCTCGTGCCGCTGGTCGACGCAGCAGTCCGGCGGCCGCCTGCTCGCCCGCGTCGGCGTCATCCGCCGCCAGATCGCGGCCGAGCTCGGCATGGTGATCGCGCCCGTGCGCATCCACGACGACGTCACGCTCGACTCGCACGAGTACGCGATCAAGGTGCGCGGCACCGAGGTGGCCCGCGGCCGCGTCATCCCCGGCCACCGGCTGGCGATGAACCCCGGCGACGCGACGCCGGGCCTGGCCGGCATCCCGACCATCGAGCCCGCCTTCGGCCTGCCCGCCGTCTGGATCGAGGAGGGCCGCCGCAGGCCGAGGCCGAGGCGCTCGGCTACACGGTCGTCGACGCCGAGTCGGTGATCGTCACGCACCTCACCGAGACGATCCGCCGCCACGTCGACGAGCTGCTCACGCGGCAGGAGACGCAGCAAGCTGCTCGACGCGCTCAAGGAGCAGAACGCGGCCGCCGTCGAGGAGGTCGTCCCCGACAAGCTCGGCGTCGGCGAGGTGCAGCGCGTGCTCCAGCACGCTGCTGCGCGAGGGCGTCTCGATCCGCGACCTGGGCACGATCCTCGAGGCGATCGGCGACCGCGCCGCCTCACCCGCGACCCGGCCGATCCTGGCCGAGTACGCGCGCCAGGCGCTGGCGCGCACGATCACCGCGCGGCTACCTCGACCGGCCGACCAGACGCTGCGGCGATCTCGCTCGAGCCCGGCGCTGGAGCAGGAGATCGCCGAGTCGGTCACGCAGACGCCCGAGGGCGAGTACCTGGCGATGGATCCCGACCGCGCGCAGGCGCTGGTGCGGCTCGCTGGCCGGCGAGGTCGAGCAGGCGACCGGCATGCGGCACGCGGCCCGTGCTGCTCTGCTCGAGCCGAATCCGCCGCCACCTCCGGCGGCTGATCGAGCAGGCCTTGCCGCAGCTTGCCGGTCGTGTCCTACAACGAGATCCTTCCCGGCATCCGGGTCGAGACCACAGGAGTGGCGGCTAGGGCACCGCCGGCGTATGACACCATGCCGAGACCCGCACCTACCGCGGCGCGACCCTCGAGGAGCTGCTGCCCCGATCCGCACCGAGCTCGGCGCCGACGCCGTGATCATCGCGCCAGCGCGAGGGCGTGATCGGCGGCATCGCCGGCTTCTTCGGCAAGCGCTGCGTCGAGGTCGAGGCGCAGGCCGGCGGGCCGGTGCAGTCCGTCCCCGCGCGCAGCATCTTCGACGCCTACGACGCGACCCGCGAGCCCGACCGCTCGAGATGGCCGCCGACGCCGACCTCGACCTCGGCGTCGACGCCGACGGCCCGGTCATGCGCTCGTTCATCGAGCAGGCCAGCCCCTTCGCCGACGTCCTCGACGACGCGCTCATCGAGCGCGAGACGGTTCCCGACGTCCGGACGAGTTCGAGAGCATCGACCTCGTCTCGGCCGGCGGCACCGTCGAGGTGGCCGCCCGCGCCAGCCACGTCGTGACCGGCGACTGGGAGCAGGTCTCGGCGCAGCTCGTCGATGCCGGCATGCCGGCCGACCTCGTCGAGGCGCTCGTCGCGGACGCGATCCGCCTGCTCGCCCCGTTCGATCCCGAGGCCAAGGAGGCCGACCTCGTCCGCCAGATGCTCGCGCGCACGGTGCGGGTGGAGCACGGCTGGCGCTCGAAGAGCCGCACGATCGCGCTCGTCGGCCCGGCCGGCGCCGGCAAGACGCTCACCGTCGCCAAGCTCTCCCACGCGTTCGCGGAACGGTCGCCGTTCTCGGTGCGCCTGGTCAGCCTCGAGCCCGGCGAGGGCGCCGAGCGGCTCGCCGCGCTTACCGACGGGCTCGACGTCGATCGGCGCGAGGCCGACACGCCCGAGGCCGCCAAGTCGGCCGTGCGCGCGCCCGGCATCGACGGGGTCGTCCTGGTCGACACGCCGCCCGTCTCGGCCGGCGACGGCGAGGGCCTCGCCACGCTCGGCAAGCTGCTCGCGGCGGCGAGGCCGGACGAGACGCACCTGATCGCCCCGGCCGGCTACGACGCGCGCTCGCTGCTGCACCTGAACGCCGCGATCGACCCGATCTTCCCGGCCAACCGGATCCTGATCTCGCGCATCGACGAGGCGCCCACGGCTGCGGTGCCCGTCGGCATCTCGCTCGGCCTGAAGCGGCCGATCTCCTACGTCGCCGACGGCCGCCGGCCGGCCGGCGGGCTCCGCCCCGCCGATCCCAACGAGCTGGCCGCGCTGGTGATGCCCTGATGGATCCCAAGCCGCAGCTCGTCGCGCTGTCCGACCACCCTCGGGCCTCCCGCTCGATCCGCCAGATCAAGGCGTGGGGCGGCCTGCTCGGGTTCGTCGTCGTCACCGGCTTCAGCTATCTGGGCGGGATGGGCATCCCCGACGCCCTCCTCCGCGGCGTGATCGCCGGCGTCGCCGGCCAGATGCTGGCCTGGATCGCCGCGATCGTCCTCTGGCAGCACCTGCTCGACGGTGAGGCGAAGAGCGCGCTGCGTCAGGCCAAGGAGAACCGCAACCGCGCCCTCCAGCGCGGTTCGCAGCCGGGGACTGAGGCGTGACCGACCCGATCGACCGCATCCCGCAGATGCCCCCGGCGTGGGCGCTCCGCGAGCGTGACGCCCGCCGCGACGGCGATCCCCGCCGTCCCAAGCAGCCCCCGCACGTCCCGGCCGACGAGCCCGAGGACGACGAGCCGCACCTGATCGACGTCCGCGCCTAGATCATTGATTCCACGCCCCCGCGCGCCTGGACGTCAGGCTGTTGGCGGTGGTGCGAGGCGTTGGTGGGGCTGCGGCTGCACAGGGGCGTGGAATCAATCACCTGGAGCGTTTCGCGACGTCAGCCTTGCGATCTTTGCAGATCGCTAAAGAGCACAGGGGGGCGGTCGATTACCGGTAGGCGCACCGCAAGGACGCGGTCGCAAAAGGACACACACCTATCTTCAAGGAGGAAGATATGTCCCTTTCCGTCCAGACCAACATCGAGGCGTTCGACGCCCACCGGAACCTGGTCAAGACCAGCAGCATGCTGGCCAGCTCGATGGAGAAGCTCTCCTCGGGTTACCGCATCAACAAGGCCGCCGACGACGCCGCCGGTCTCGCCATCTCCGAGAAGCTGTCCGCACAGGTCAGCGGTCTGAGCCAGGCCCAGCAGAACGCTCAGTCCGCCGTCAACCTCGTGCAGACGGCCGACGGTGCCATGGGTGAGGTCACCTCCATGCTGCAGCGCGTCCGCGACCTCGCGGTTCAGTACAACAACGGCACGCTGTCGACGGCCGATCAGGCCGCCATCACGGCCGAGGTCGCCCAGCTCTGCGCCGAGATCTCCAGCATCGGCACGGACACGCAGTTCAACGGCATCGCCCTGCTGACCGGTAGCGCCACCATCACCTTCCAGGTGGGCGCGAACGACGGCGAGACCATCTCCACCAACGCGGTCAAGCTGTTCGGTTCCGGCTCGAGCTACGCCGTCGACTCCTCGATCTTCAGCTTCTCCGGCTCGACGATCAACCTGTCGGCGATCGACGCCGCCATCCAGAACGTCTCCACCGATCGCGCGACGTTCGGCGCCGTCCAGAACCGGCTCGCAGCACACGCTGAACAACCTCGGCAACTACCAGGAGAACCTCTCCGCTTCCGAGTCGAGCATCAAGGACGTCGACATGGCGTCGGAGATGGTCAACTTCACGAAGCTGCAGGTGCTCCAGCAGGCCGGCAGAGCGTCCTCGCGCAGGCCAACCAGGCCCCGCAGTCGGTGCTCTCGCTGCTCCGCTAGTCCCACGCTTCACCCGCATGACGATCGAAGGGCCACCCTCGGGTGGCCCTTCGGCGTTAACGCGTGGGGGAACCCATGGTTCCCCCACCGACCCCTCCTAGAGCGCACCAAGCGGGGTCAGACCCCTTCTGGTGCATAACCGGTGCCAGGCACCTGGTTATGCACCTACCCGAACCGGCGGACGGGCGGCGAGAACAGCTCCCGTTCGCGCAGACCAGCATCCCGCGCGCGTGCCTCAACCGCTCGCCGGCTCGCCCGAAGCACCAGCCCGACCAGGACCAGCGCCGAGACGCAAACCAGTACCAGCAGCGCCACGAGGAGAGGGTCGAGCTGGAACGGCATACCTCGATGCTACCCGCGTTTCGCGTCTCGGGTGAAGCGGAACCCCGGTCGTCCTAGACGACGAAGCGGGGTCTGACCCCGGGTCGCGGTGGACGGTGTTCCGGGCGGGCTAGAGGGTCACGTAGCCGGTGGCCTCGGACGGCCACCGCGTCTCTTCGCGCACGCCGTTCGAGGCGTTGCCCTCGACCGTCGTCAGCGAGCCGTCGGCGTTCACCGACTTGACGATGCCCACGTGCTCGGTGCCGAAGAGGATCAGCTCGCCCGGGGCGGGCGTCTGGGTGAGCCGCCCGGTCGAGCGGGCCCAGTCGGTGATCTCGGAGACGGAGCCGAGGCCCTGCCCGTGGTCGCCGATCGGCGCGCCGGCCTGGGACGCGCACCAGGAGACGAAGTAGGCGCACCAGGGAGCGCCGGCGTAGGCGCCCTGCGCGGCGGTGCGGTACTCGGCGATCTGGGGCCCGTCGTTCGAGCCCGGAGGCTGCTCGGTGACGCCCACCTGGCTCTCGGCCACCTGCAGGGCGGCCAGCCCGGCGTTGCCGGTGGAGTCCCCGGACGTGCCGACCTGGCTCGTCCCGGCGGCGGCCAGCGCCTGCTGGAACGACGTGGCGGAGCCGGGCGCCGTGGCGGGCGCCTGGGAGCCGAGGAGGCCCGAGGGCGAGGAGATCTGGCCGACCATCGCCTCGAGCTGCTGCATGCGGCTCAGGGCGTCGGTGAAGCTCGCGGGGGTGACGGCGTCGGGCGAGAGGCTCATTCATCCTCTACATCGCCCGCGCGCCCCGGAAATTGAAGGTCGACCGGCCCCCGAATTGCGCCGGGGGCCGCCCACGCTCGATGCATGGACGGCCCCCGGATCACGCGGGCGATGCGCTCGCGCGCTGCGACTACTGGCGCAGGAGCGAGAGCACCGACTGCGGGAGCTGGTTGGCCTGCGCGAGCATCGCCGTGCCGGCCTGCTGCGAGGATCTGCAGCTTGGTGAAGTTGACCATCTCCGACGCCATGTCGACGTCCTTGATCGGCTCTCCGACGCCGGTCAGGTTCTCCTCGTAGTTGGCGAGGTTGTTGAGCGTGTGCTCGAGCCGGTTCTGCACCGAGCCGAACGTGGCGCGCGCGTTCGAGACGTTGTCGATCGCCGCGTCGATCGACGCCAGCGTCACCGTGCCGGAGAAGGTGAAGATCGCCGAGTCGACCTGCGAAGCCCGCGCCGGAGCCGAACAGCTGCGACGCCGATGACGGCGATCGTCTCGCCGTCGTCGGCGCCGACCTGGAACGTGATCGTGGCGTCGCCGGTCAGCAGCGCGATGCCGTTGAACTTCGTCTGCGGGCCGATGCTGCGAGATCTCGGCGCAGAGCTGCGCGACCTCGGCCGTGATCGCGGCCTTGTCGGCGGCCGGACAGCGTGCCGTTGTTGTACTGCGACGGCGAGGTCGCGGACGCGCTGCAGCATCGACTGCACCTCGGCCATCGCGCCTTCAGCCGTCTGCACGAGCGAGACGGCGTCCTGCGCGTTGCGCTGGGCCTGGTCGAGGCCGCCGATCTGCGCCTGCAGCTTCTCGCTGATGGCGAGGCCGGCGGCGTCGTCGGCGGCCTGGTTGATCCGGAAGCCCGAGCGACAGCCGCTCCATCGACTGTCGACAGCTGGTCCGACGGTGTTGACGAGGTTGCGATGGGCGTCGAACGCCTCGATGTTGGTCTGAATGCGAAGGGACATTGGACGGATCTCCTTGAGAGTCCTGTTACTCAGTCGTGCTGGACGTACGGTTCTGCGGCGGGCGAGGTCGGCGATGCTCGCGCTCGGCCGCGGCCTGGTTCTCTGCCTTGACCGCCAGCCAGATCTCGTGGCGGTAGACGGGGATCTCGCCGGGGCCTCGATGCCGAGCCGGACGGTCGAGCCGGCGATCTCGAGCACCGTGATGGTGATGTCGTCGCCGAGGCAGATCCGCTCGCCGGCCTTGCGCGTGATGACGAGCATCGGCCTCCGACCTCCCGTGCGCCGGCAACCGGCGCGGCCGGGTGCGTCGGCCTGCACCTCGTTCAGCTCCACCTCCGAGAACAGGGGCTGCCGGACAGAGTACCCGCCGGCGTCGTTGATGATCTGACGGCCGATCCGCTGCGTGCCGCGTGCACGATCAGCGGGCCGGCGAGGTTGATCGTGAAGTCCTCGAGCTGCTCGGCGGCGCGCGACGACGCAGAGGATGTCGGCCTGCTCCGGGCTCGTCGAGCCCGAGCCGCTCGGCGTCGTCGTCCGAGACTCGCACCTCGTAGTCGCCGAAGAACAGCCACGGGTTCGTGACGGGCAGCGGCGAGCGCCGGGTCGTCGACCGAGTGCAGCCAGAAGAAGGGCGAGTCGTCGTCGCTGCGCGACCAGCGCGTACCGCGTGCCGGGCAAGTCCGATCAGGCCGTCCGGGAACGTGAGGACCGCGTCGTCGCGGATCTCGATCGTCCCGAACCGCGTGCTTTCGATCTGCATGAGGGCTCGCCTCCTTTCGACTGCGAGGAAGTCCATGAGGGACGGTTGGATGATCTGGGCGCCGGCCTTGAGCGCGGCCTGGTAGACGGCCTGCTGCGGTCGAGTAAGTCGATCGATCGTCTGCGCCATGTCGGCGTCCTCGGTGTCGGAGAGCAGCTGTGGTGCGTCGCTCCTCGAGCTGCTGCAGCCGGCTGAGCGCCGTCGTGAGCCGGTTCGACGCGCGCGCCGACCGTCGCCCGGGCGTTGATCAACGTGTCGTGCGCGGCGTCGAGCGCGCTGCAGGTCGGTCGTGCTGGAGCGCGGCGGTGTTGCTCGGACTGCAGGTCGGTCGAGATCTCGCGCAGCGTCGCGATCAGGCCGCGCGGAGCCGTCGCCGATGACGCTCGAGCCGGGTGACGTTGACGGCGACCTGGACGCCCGGGCCGATCTCGCGCGTGATCGTGCCGGTGTCGCCGGCGTAGGTGTCGTCGCGCCCAGCTGGTACGGCGGCGTCGTGCGTCTGTCGTGCCGGAGAAGATGTAGCGGCCGGCGTACTGCGTGTTGCCGTCGGTCTTGATCGAGTCGATGAGCTGGTCGATCTCGGCGGCGATCGCGTGCGCGGCCGCTGGCGTCGGTCGTGCCGTTCGCGCCCTGGACGACCAGGTCGCGGGCGCGCAGCATCGAGTCGCCGATCTGTCGCCGAGCGCGGTGTCGGTCGCGTTCTGCCAGGACGTCGCCGTCGCCGACGTTCGTCTGGTACTGCTGGTTCGACGGCGAGGTCGGCGCGGTAGAGCAGCGCCCGGCTGGTCGCCGAACGGGTCGTCCGACGGCTTCTGGATCTGCTTGCCCGACGAGAGCTGCTGCTGCGTCTGCGAGAGCTGCGTCGGTGACGTTCTGGAGGTCGGACAGCACCGTGCTGCGTCATCATGCTCTGGGTGATCCGCGATCGCTCACAGCCCGACCCTCCCGGTGCGGGTGATCAGCGTGTCGATCATGTCGTCCATCGCCGATCAGCGCGCGCGCCGAGGCCTGGTAGCCGCGCTGGAACGGATCAGGTTCGTCATCTCCTCGTCGAGCGAGACGCCGGAGACGGACTGCGCGCTGGTTCGTGCAGCGAGTCGACGAGCGCCTTCGCGTTGTCGACGGTTCGCTGCGCCTGCTGCGAGTCGGAGCCGATCTGCGTGACGAGCTGCGAGTAGGCGGTGTCGATCGTCGGCGCCGCCGACGAGCGCCGGTCGTCTGCAGGTCGGCGATCGCGAGCGCGTTGCGAGTCGTCGCCGGCGCGCCGTCGTCGGAGGCGGCGATCAGCGCCGGGTTCGGCGATGATCGCCGGGTTGACGGCGATCGTCGCGGCGTCGGTGCCGCGTGAAGAAGGCCGCCGCCGGCGTTGCCGTTCAGGTCGAAGCCGGCCGCGCTGCTGCGCGTTCGTCTGCGTGATCAGCGTCGCGGCGATCGTGTCGAGCTGCGCCTGGTAGCCGGGGATCGTCGTGTCGCGCAGCGTCGATCAGGCCCGGCGAGCTTGCCCGGACGGTGAGGCTCGGTCATGTCGGTCTCGCGCCAGCGTCGCTCGACGGCGCGTCGCCGGTGACGAGCGAGGCGCCGCCGAAGCGTGACGTCGACCGACCCGTTGGCGCCGTGTCGGTGACCGCGACGTTGCCGAGCGCGCGAGAGCTGGTCGAGCAGCACGTCGCGCTGGTCGAGCAGGTCGTTCGGCGTGTCGCCGGCAGCCTCGCGACTTCGAGATCGCGTCGTTCAGCTGCGCGATCTGGCGCGCCGATCGAGTTGACCTGGTTGAGCGTGAGCGTCACGTTCTGGCCCGTCTGCGACTGGATCGTCGTGAGCTGGGTCGAGAGCGCTGTTGAAGCCGTTCGCGAGGCTCGGCCGCCGACTGGACGAGCGCCTGGCGCGTGGCCATGTTCTCGGGCGTGTTCGACGACGTTCTGCCACGCCGACCAGTAGCTTGCCGAGCAGCGACGTGAGGCCGTTGTCGGACGGCTCGTTGAGCGCCGAGCTCGACCTGGCTCGAGGCCGTCCTGCTGCGCCTGCGGCCGAGCCCTGGAGCATCGTCTGCGCGCGGTAGCTGGACGTCGAGGAAGCTGTCGCGGATGCGCTGGTAGCCGGCGACGTCGACGCCGGTGCCGAGCTGGCCGGCCGGCGGACGTCGTGCTGAACGGCGGGCGTCGGTCGCGGCAGGCTCGGCGGCCTGCGCGCGTGTAGCCCGGCGTGTTCGCGTTGGCGATGTTGTGGCCCGTCGACGTCGAGCGCCTGCTGCTGGGCGAGCAGGCCGCGCAGCGCGGTCTCGAGGCCCATGAAGGTGGAGAGCGACATCGGCTAGGCCCTCGCGTCCACGAGGTTGGCGGGCTGGGTCGGCGCCGCGTCCAGCCGACCGGCGAGTAGCCGGCCTGCGGCGCGCCCGAGAGCACGCGCATCAGGTGGTCGAGGAACGGCGAGCTCCTGGCGGATCAGCACGCGGTTCTGGTCGTGGATGCGCGCGACCTCGGCGAGCAGGCCCTTGAGCTCGGCGCGAGCAGCGCGCGCACCCGCGTCGCCGTCGGGCTCGGCGGGTCAGCTCGAGCAGCGTGTCCAGGTCGACCGATCGGCCGGGACGCCGCAGCGCGAGCGGCGCTTCCGGAGCAGCGCGTCGCGCTCGCGCTCGAGCTGCGTGCGCTGTGACCATCTCGGCCTGCACGTCGGCCAAGCCGGGCGAGCACGGCCTCGACGTCCTGCGCCGGATCGCCTCGCTCTGGGCGAGCACGATCTCGAGCAGGCGCCGCGACGAGGCGAGCTGGCGCTCGAGGTGCTCGATCAGCTCGTTCACTGCGCGTCTCCTGCGGCGGCGCCGGACGCGGGCGGCGTGCCGGTCGCGCCGGCGATACCGGTGCGTCGTGCTCGAGCCGGTCGTTGCGGCGATCCCGGTCGACTGGGCCGAGCAGCGGTAGAGCTGGTCGGCGAGGCCGAGACCGCCGGCCTGGGTGATGCGCGTCGGCCAGGGCCTGCGGCAGCATCTGGCTCACGACCGGCGAGGAGTCGCCGCCCATCGAGAAGATCGAGCTGCGTCGAGGGATCGTCTGACCCGTCGTCGGAGCTCTGGTCCGATCCGTCCGAGCCGTCGTGCTGCCGTGCATCGTCTGGACGATCTGGTTGGTGAGCTGCTGGATCAGCATGCTGCTCGAACCCGAGCGCGGCCTCGTAGAGCTGCTCGCCCTTGGCGCCCGCCTCGCGGACGTCGGGCGGCAGCACCGTCGGCATGATGCTCGAGCGAGCGGGGACAGATCGTGCGAGAGGTGCTCATCGCTACTGCCGATCTGGTTCGCGATCTGCATCATCTGGTCCTGGGTCTGATCACCCGGCTGTCCATCTCGAACGAGCGCTGCGCGTCGATCACGTCGACCATCGTCTGGCGCAGGTCGACGTTCGACGACTCGAGGTAGCCCTGCTGGATCTGCGAGCCGGAGACGGCGTGCGGGTCGCCGCTGGCGGCGGTCGGCCGCGAACAGGTTGTCGCCGAGGGCCGTGAGGCCACCGGTGTTCGGGCACGGTGACGAGCGTGGATCTTGCCGATCGGTCTGCCCGGCGCGTGACGGTGCCGTCGGCGGCGATCGAGACGGTGTCGGGGTCGTGCCCCGGGATCCGGATCGGCGGGACGAGCCGCTCGCCCGACCCGGTCACGATCTCGCCCTTGGCGTCCGTGGTGAAGTCGCCGGAGCGGGTCAGCGCGACGGTGCCGTCGGCGCGACGCACCTGGAAGAAGCCGGGGCCGGCGATGGCCATCGAGAGCGGGTCGCCGCGTCGCTGGAACGCGCCCGCGGCCTGAGTCGCGGCCGGCGTCGACGATGGCCGAGCCCGGCGCCGACGCGCATGCCCTGCTCCGGGTTGTAGATCAGGTCGCGGAAGCCGATGCGGGCCTGCTTGTAGCCCGTCGTGTTGACGTTCGCCAGATCGTTCGCGAGCATGTCCATCCGCGTCTGCTGTGCCAGCATCCCGCTGGCGGCCGAATAGAGTCCGTTCAGCATCGAAGCCCTTCCCGAAGGAATCTCGGGGCTGAGAGATGCGTCTGCGTCTCTCGTCGGCCTCTGCGGTGCAGTCCAGCCGTGTGCGATCCCCGAATGTTCCGCCTCGTTATCGGCGGGGCGCGCGGTTCTTGAGCCGCGCGGCGATCGGGCGTTGCGCTACTGACCGGTGGCGCAGCCGACCGAGTTGGCGGCGCGGCCCAGCTCGGTGTCGATCGACTGGATCACCCGCTGGGTGGTCTCGTAGGCGCGCAACGACACGATCATGTCCACCATCGCCTCGGCGGGCTGGACGCCCGAGCCCTCGAGGTAGCCCTGCTGGACGGTCGTGCCGCCGGGGCGCACGCCGGGCGTGCCGGAGAAGAGGGTGTCGCCCTGCTTGGTCGCGCCGGTCAGCGACATCACGGCCAGGGTGCCGACGGTGCGGTTGCCGACCTTGACGGTGCCGCGCTGGTCGATCGAGATCTTGGTCGGGTCGGACACCTGTCCGACCGTGATCGGCTTGCCGCTCGTGCCGAGCACGAGGTTGCCGGTGTCGGTGCACAGCCGGCCGCGGGCGTCGATCATCAGCTGGCCGTCGCGCGTGTAGCGGACGCCGGAGCCGGTTGCGACGGCGAGGAAGCCGGGGCCGTTGAGGGCGACGTCGAGCGGATCGCCGGTCGGTCTGCAGCGGGCCCTGCGTCAGGTCGGTCACGACGTGGGTGATCCGCGAGCCCATGCTCAGCGACCCGATCGGCGCGCCCGTGCTGGAGTTCCAGAGCAGCAGGTCGGAGAAGCTGGCCTGCTCGGAGTTGTCGGCCTTGTACCCGGGCGTCGAGGCGTTGGCGAGATCGTTCGCAATCTCGTCCTGGCGCACCTGCTCGGCCAGCATCCCCGATGCCGCGATGTACAGACCTCGTTCCATCTCGAATTCACTCCCGACCGGTCGATGACGGGAGTCCGGAGCATCCGGACCCTCCCGCCGATGATCGTCCGGGAAGAGCGTGACTTGACATGAACCTCGAGCAGATCACCCTGAAGGGGGCCGCAGCAGACCCGGCGTCGGGAGCGCGCCCGCTTGCGCTCGCGCTGGGGAAGGAGCTCGTCGCGCGCGTCCTCGCGGCGCCGGAGGGCGGCGGCCGCGGACTGATCTCCCTGGCCGGCATCGTGCTCGAGGCGCGAGTCCCGGCGGGGCTCGAGGCCGGGCGCGCCCTGCGGCTCCAGGTCACCCGGGCGGACGCGGAGGAGGTCGTGGTCAAGATCGTGTCCGACGCCGCCGAGCATCTCGACGGGGCGGCCGCGGGCCGGGTGGCCGGCGAGCTCGCCCTGCGCGGCGATCCCGACCTCCTGCGGGCGGCGCTCGCGCTCGCCGACGGCCCGCTGTGGCTGCCCGGCGGCGCGGCTGCCACCGTGACGGTCGATCCGGACGGCCACGGCAAGGGCTCGGGATCGGCCCCGGCCGCCGGCGGCGACGCCGCCTTCACCCTCCACTGCCCGCATCTGGGCGCGATCGAGGTGCGACTGCGGGTCGGCCCCGGCGGTGTCCGCGCGGGCGTCGTGACGCCGCCGGGCCAGACGTCGGAGCTGGCCGAGTCGGGCCTGTCCGAGCTCGTCGCCGCGCTCGAGCGGGCGACGGGTCGCCCGGCGACTGCCGCAGTCTCCCCACGGGCCGCGTCCACGCCTTCACCCACCCCACCGTCGGGAGCGTTCGATGGCTACGCCTGACCGGCGCGACGGCCGCCGCGCCGCCGCGGTGCGCTATCGCGGCGGCGATATTTCGCCCGAGCTGATCGCCCGCGGCCGAGACCACGTGGCCGACGCGATCCTGCAGGCCGCGGCCGCCGCCGGCGTTCCCGTGCGTGAGGACACGGTGCTCGTCCAGGCCCTCGAGACGCTCGAGCTGGGCCAGCACGTGCCGTCCGAGCTCTATGCCGCCGTGGCCGAGGCGCTCGTCTGGGCCTACCGGCTGACGGGAATGCGGCCGCCGGCATGAGGGGCTCGCGCACCGCCGCACCCTGCGGCTACAATTGCCCCATGGTCATGCTCACCGAGATCGCGGCGGAGCGCGTGAGGGCGCTCGCGGCGGAGGACCCCGAGGCGAAGGTGCTGCGGCTGGCCGTCGAGGGCGGCGGCTGCTCCGGATTCCAGTACGCCATCGGCTTCGACACCGAACGCGAGCCCGACGACGTCGAGATCGACGTCAACGGCGTGCGCGTGGTCATCGATCCGATCAGTCTCCCGTATCTGCAGGGCTCGACGATCGACTACCACGACGGGCTGATGGGCGCGGGGTTCAGCTTCGACAACCCCAACGTCGCCTCGACGTGCGGCTGCAACTCCTCGTTCCAGGCGAAGCCGGGCATCGAGGGGCCGTACTCGCCGAAGGCCGACGGCTGCGGCTGAATACACGGGGTCTGACCCCGTTTATTCACGCGCGCGAGCGTGGTAGGTGTCGGTGCGGTAGCGCAGGTCGAGCTCGGTGATGCCGTGCGCGTCGAGAACGTCGCCCACGGCCGCGAGCAGCTGCTCACGATCGGGATCGGGCAGGACCGCGAACACGCTCCATGACGCGACGCGGGCGAGGAACCCCTCCCGCGTGACGTGATGGACATGGCGGAACTCGCGCTTGCGTACCGGCCCGTAGATGGACGAACGCTCGAGCGCGGCCCGCCACTCGCCGGCGACGTAGCGGTTGGGCGCACCCTGCTCCTCCCTGGCCCGGTCGAGCAGCGCCACGAACTCCGCGTGCCACGGCTCCCCCTCCCACTCCGGCCGATTCCACAGGAGGCCGAGACCTCCGCCCGGCCGCAGCACGCGATGGATCTCGGCCAGGGCGGCGTCGGCGTCGAACCAGTGGAACGCCGCAGCGACGAACACGGCGTCGAGGCTCCCGTCGGGTAGCGGGATCTGCTCCGCCCGCCCGGCCAGCACCTCGACGTCGGGGTGGCCGGCGGAGAGCACGCGGCGCATCTCCGCCACCGGCTCGACGGCGATGACGTGGCCGGCGAGCGGCACGAGTGCGGCCGTGAGCTTCCCGGTGCCGGCGGCCAGGTCGAGCACCGTCGACGCCGGTGTGACGTCGAGCTCGGCGGCCAGCCATCCCAGCGCCTCGGGCGGGTACGGCGGCCGGCCCCGATCGTACGCCTCGGCGACGCGTCCGAACGAGGCCGCGTGCCGTTCGAGCGGCGGATCCGGCATACCCGAATATCTACCCCTCCGCGCGCCCGGTGCACGCCGGCGGCGGTGACGGCGGCGCTTTGCCGCTGCCGGAGCCGCCGGTACACTCCCGCTCGATGCGGCGCGTGCTCGTGATCGGTGGGTTGCTCGCGGTCGCGGCAGCAGCCGCAGGCGTGCTCCTCGCCGTGTCGCGCAGCTCGGGCGCGCCGGCCGCGGCCACCGCGGCCACGCGCAAGCCGGCCCATCACCGCGTCGTCGCCTACGTGCATCGCCACGGCCACCGGCACGCGCCGGCGCGGCCGTTCGGCTACCCCCGCATGCACTTTCACACGCTCACCGACGGGGCGCGCGGGCCGAGCGTGCTGCGCCTGCAGCAGCTCCTCGCCCGGCGCGGATATCTCCCTGTGACGTTCCATGCCTTCGGGCCGCAGCCGATGTATGCGCTGTCGCCGCGGCACGGACGCTTTCAGTGGCGCTTCAACGCGCCCTCCGAGCTGCGTTCGCAATGGCAGCCCGGCGTGTTCTCGACCGTGACCCGCGGCGCGGTGATGTCGTTCGAGGCCGACCATGGCCTCACGATCGACGGCATCGCCGGGCGGCGCGTGTGGCTCGCGCTCACCGGCCCGCGCCCGTTCACCAAGGTTCCGTACACGTACGCGGTGGTGCGGGAGTCGTCGCCCGAGACGATCAGTGTCTACCGCACCGGCCGGCCGACCTTCACATCGCCCGCGAACACCGGTGTCGCGGCGGCCCCGACGGCTCTCGGCACCTACCCCGTGTACCTACGCTACACGTCGACGACGATGCAGGGCACGGAGCCGGACGGGACGCATTACTTCGACACCGGCGTTCCCTGGGTGAGCTACTTCAACGGCGGTGACGCCGTACATGGGTTCCTGCGCGGATCGTACGGATCGCCGCAGAGCCTCGGGTGCGTCGAGCTGCCGTACGCCGCGGCGGAGACTGCGTACGGCTTGATGAATTACGGCACACTTGTGACCGTCACAAGCTGACGGCCGGCCCGTCGCGTCACATCCGCAACCGGCCGGCCGTCGCGAAGGGGCCTTCTAGCCGAGCAGCTCCCGCAGCCGCTGGTCACGGTCCTGCACCTGACGCACGAGCTGCTGCACGAGATCGCTGATCTGGTTCGCCAGCACGCCGATGTCGCCGTCCTGTGCGCGTGACGTCGGGCGAGTCGCCGCGGCCGCGGCGGCGGGCTTCGCTGCAGACGTGCGCCGGGTGCGGGTACGGCGCCGGCCGCCGCCCGAGGCCCCTTGCGCGCGGGCGGTGCGATAGTAGTTCGCAGCGATCGTGCCGGGCCGGCTCGAGCGCTCCTGGGCGATCTGCGTAAACGCTTCGGTGCGGCTCTTACCCTCTGCGACGAGCTGGTTCACGCGCTCGAACACGGCGGGGCCGATGGTGGCTTTTCGGGGCATATGGTCGAATCCTCCTTGGGGGGTCGGGGAACCTTACATGACACCATCGCAGGACCATTGTCACACCCCGCGATACGCCTCACCCTTGCGTAACGTGTAGCCAAATGTCATCAAGCCGAGACGTATCGCCCGGCGTGACGTCTCCGCGCGCGTCAGCGCTCGAGCATGGCGGCCTCGCGCGCGGCCGCGGCCGCGGGCGTCGCCGCCGTGAGCGGGACCGCGAAGCGCACGCACGTTCCCTGTCCGGGAGACGACGTGATCGACGCGGTACCACCGACCGCGCGCACGCGCTCGTGCAGGGCGTCGAGCCCCAGGTGCAGCGCCGCGCCCCGGCGGGTGCGGGCATCGACGACGTCGAACCCGAGCCCGTCGTCGCAGACCTCTGCCCTGATCGCGCCGCCAAGCTCGCGAAGCGTCACGGTGATCGCCTCGGCACGGGCGTGCTTACGGACGTTCGCGAGCGCTTCCTGCACCGATCGGTATACGAGCTCCTCGAGCGCATGGTCGTAGCGCCCGAGCGCGCCGCCCACGCGCGCGCTCGCGCCCGTCTCGCGGGCGATCTGTTGTGCCAGCACGCGCACGGCGGCGACGAGACCGTCCCGCGTCAGCACCGCCGGACGCAGCTCGAACATCAGCCGCCGGGTGCGGTCGGTCGCCTCCTCGAGCGTCGCCCGGGCCACCGAGACCGCCGACTGGAGCCCGGGCGAGCCCGCCCGCTGGGCGACGAGCGCGACCCGATCCATCGCCATGAGCGACGCGATCATCACCTGGACCGTGTCGTCGTGGAGCTCCGTCGCGATCCGGCTGCGCTCGACCTCCTCGGCCTGGAGCATGCTGGCGACGACCTCGCAGCGCAGCCGCTCGCTCTCGCGCAGGGCCCGGGCGGCACGGCGCGCCTCGCGGCAGCGGCCGGTGACGTCGCGGCCGATCTCGGTGATGCCGACCACCCGGCCGGCGCCGTCGTGCACCTCGACGCGCGTCAGCCATACCTCAACCCGGCTCCCATCCTTGCGCCAGCGCACGACCTCGACGCCCTGCTCGCGACCGCACCCCATGACCGTGCGCACGAGCTCGCCGAACCGCTGCCGCCGTGCCGGCGGCTCGAGCAGGCCGATCGGCTGCCCCACCGCCTCGTCTTGGCAGTACCCGTACAGGCGCTCGGCGCCGGCGTTCCAGCTGCGGATGATCCCTCCGAGGTCGGCGGACACGATCGCGTCGAGGTCGGACTCGACGACCGCGGTGACGCCGGCGGCCGGCGGAGCGGGCGCGCCGGTGAGGACGCAGCTCACGGTCGGCGGCGATCCGTCCGCGGCGGGGTACAGGTTGGCCGTGGTCGTCCCCGCCGCCGTCGCGATCTCGATCCCGACCTCCGGGAGCCCGGACGCGACCACCCGGGCGGCGGCGGCGGCGACGGCACGGTGCAGCTCGGGGTACGTCTCGGCGAGCGGCTCGCCGACGTGCTCCGGGCCGATCCGGCCCAGCCGGCCGGCAGCATGCAACGCGACGATTCGCTGATCGCCGTCCAGGATGACGACCCCCGCGGGCGCCGCCGTGACCGGCAGGCTCGCCCGCCTGCCTTCCACATCCGTGCGTGTACGCGAGGTCGTCACCGACCACCCCCCTTTCGGGGGGCTTGAGGAGCCCGATTTCCACCCCACACTGCGAACGCATCCTACGTAGGTCGAGGGGGGGTTCCATCCCCAAATCGGGGTATTTGCGGCCTCACCGACCCGGACCGACCGCGATCGGTGACGAGATGATCATCTAACCCCAGACCTCGGCGGCGGTCTCGACCACGAGCTCGAGCTTCTTCACCTGCTCGGCGATCGACAGCCGGTTTCCCTCGACCGTCGAGGAGAAGCCGCACTGCGGCGAGAGGCACAGCTGGTCGACGTCGACATAGCGGGCCGCCTCCTCGATCCGGCGCTTGAGGACATCCTTCTGCTCGAGCTGCGGCCGCTTCGTGGTGACCAGGCCGAGGACGACGCACTTGCCCGGCGGGACGAAGCGCAACGGCTCGAAGCCGCCGGAGCGGGCATCGTCGTACTCGAGGAAGAAGCCGTCCACCTCGAGGTCGTTGAAGAGCGCCTCGGCGACGAACTCGTAGCCACCCTCGGCGGCCCACATCGACTGGGCGTTTCCCCGGCACATGTGCGTCGTCACGGCGAGACCCTCCGGCCGGCCGGCGAGCGCCCGGTTGATGTTCGCGATGTACCGCTCATGCAGGTGCTCCGGGTCGCCGCCGATCGAGGTGATGTGCTCGCGCTGAGCGGGGTCGTTCACGTACGCGAGGCTGGTGTCGTCGAGCTGGAGATACGTGCAGCCGAGCTCGTGGAGGCGGCGCACCTCGTCGGCATAGGCGGCCGCGAGATCGGCCCAGAACGACTCGATCTGCGGATACACCGTGCTGTCGATCGCCGAGTTCCCGCCGCGGTAGTGCACCATGCTCGGCGAGGGGATCGTCAGCTTCGGGGTTGCGTCACCCACCGTCTCGCGCAGGAACGAGAACGCATCGCCGAAGATCGTGTGCTCGATCCGCACCGGGCCGTCGACGCGCATCGCGGGCGGCGAGAAGTCGTATTCGCCCTCCTCGTCGCGGAACTTCACGTGGATGCGCTCGCCCTCGACCTGGGATACGCCGCCGAGCTGGTAGATGAAGTCCATGTGCCACGACGCGCGCCGGAACTCGCCGTCGGTCGCGCTGCGGAGGCCGGCGTCGCGCTGCATCGCGACCGCCTCGCGGATCGCGTCGTCCTCGACCGCACGCAGCGCGTCGGCGCCGATCCGGCCGTCGGCGTGGTCGGCGCGGGCCTGCATCAGCCGCGGCGGCCGCAGCAGGCTGCCGACATGGTCAGCGCGGAACGGCGGGCGTGCGCGCGGGGCCATCGGCGCAGGATAGCCCTCGCAATCCGGCACCCGGACGGCTCCCGATCGGGCAGGTAACATTGGCAACGCGCTCCCTCGGGCGCACCATGGTCCGCTGGTGAAACTCGTCCTCCTCATCGCCGTTGGCTACCTCCTCGGCAGCATTCCGTGGGGATACTGGCTGCCCCGATGGTCGAAGGGCGTGGACGTCCGCAAGCATGGGAGCGGCAACGTCGGCGCGGCCAACGTCGCCCGGGTCGCCGGCACGCGGTGGGGGATCGCCGTCGCCGTTGCTCGACATCTCCAAGGGAGCCGCAGCCGCGCTCATCGGGCTGGCGGTGGCCGGGTCGCTCGGCGCCGTCGTCGCCGGGGCAGCCGCCATGGTGGGGCACTACCGGCCCCTCTTCCTCGGCTTTGCCCAGGGCGGCAAGGCGGTCGCAACCGGGCTGGGCGCCGCGCTCGCCGTCGCGCCGCTGGCGGCGCTCTGCGTCGCCCTGATCTGGGGGACGCTCTTCATCGCCACCCGCTACTCGAGCATCGCGTCGCTGTCGAGCTGCATCGCGATGCCGGTGCTCGCATTCACGTTCGGCGCGCCCCCGCCGGTGCTCGTCTTTCTCACCGCAGCGTGCACGACGGTGATCGTCTTCCACCGCAAGAACGTCGGCCGCCTCCTGCACGGCACCGAGAACCGCTTCGGCTTCTCGCGGCGGCCGTGGGACTGGCGCACGCCGCGCGCGCCCCAGGCACCGCCGCCAGGCTAGACGATTGAAGAAGTCGCGAGGTCGGAGACCTTTCGCAAAGCGCCGCACGCCTCGCCCGTAGGCGGCTTCAGGGTAGGGCTGAGAATCCGTGGCGGAGGCGAGACCGCGCTCTCGCCGAAGCGCGTTGGCAGCTCCGGCTCAGACGGAAGGAGGGGGCCCGTGGGGGAACCATGGGTTCCCCCACGCTAGAGGCCGTAGGCCCGGTGGAGCAGCTCGAGCGGGTGGACGGCCGGGACGCCCGTTGCCTTGCTGATGTGCCAGCGGCATGTCTCGGAATCGCAGGCCGTGGCGTCCGCCCGCGCCTCGGCGATGTCGGAGAAGAGGCCCGCGCCGACCTGCATCGCGATCGGGTACTTCTCCTTCTTGAGGCCGTAGGTGCCGGCCACGCCGCAGCACTCCCGGTCGGTCTCGATCACCTCGAGCTCGGGGATCAGCCGCAGCAGGTCGAGGGCGGGCTTGCCGAAGCCGTGACCGCGACCCTGGCAGGGCTGGTGATAGGGGACGCGCATCGGCAGCGGGCGCAGGTCGGTGCGCAGCTCGCCGGCGTCCAGGAGGTCGCGGAGGAGCTCGCAGATGTCGAACATGCGCTCGCCCACGAGGGCGAGGTCGGGGTCGTCGATGCCGAGGATGTCCCGCGCCTCGCGCTTCAGCATCAGGCCGCAGCTGGTCGAGTTGGCAACGATCATGTGGCCCTGGCGGGCATAGGGCGCCAGCCGGGCCACGAGCGCACGCACGTAGCGCCGCGACGGCTCGAATGCCCCGTTCGACTGCAGCGGCAGGCCGCAGCAGTCCTGCGGCGGCACGATCACGCGGAAGCCGTTGTGCTCGAGCACCTCGACGGCCATGCGGGCGACGCGGGGCTCGTTGTAGTTGGCGGCGCAGCCGTGGAAGTAGACGACGGTGCGAGTCGCCTCCGGCGGCTGGGGATGGCGCCGCGCCCACGCCTGGAAGGTGCGCGTGGAGAAGTCGGGCAGGGCAGCGTCGCGGTGGAGGCCGAGCGTCGCCTCGACGACGCGGCGGCCGGCGCGCGTGTGCATGACCGCGTTCGCGAGCGGCGCCACCGGGCGGCTCAGGCGGCCGAGCACCGAGGGCCGCGCAATCAGCCGGTCGCGCAGCGGCATCCCCCGCTCGGCGCGCATCTGCGCCCGTGCCCGGGCGTTGATCTCGGCGATGTCGACGCCCTGCGGGCACACCTGGGTGCAGATTCCGCAGCCTGAGCAGTAGTCGAGCGACGCGTCGACGCTCGTGCCCGGCTCGCGGTAGCGCTCGCTCTGAGGGCCGGCGTACTTGGGGCCTGGGAAGAGCGGTGTCGCCGCCGCCACCGGGCAGAACGTCTCGCACACCGTGCACTTCACGCAGTTGTCGAGCGATCCGCGGATGTCGACGCTCATGCCGCCCGCTCCGCGACGATTGCGTCGGCGGCGGCGAGGCCCGTGGCCAGGGCGAGGCCGTTGCCCGAGAGCTCGCGCCAGGGCACCGCCCCGCGCAGCAGCGCGCCGACCGCGTGCAGGTTGGGATGCACGACGGCGCCGTCCCCGTCGAGCGGGCGCATGGCGGCGTCGACGGGCACGCCGGCGCGGTCGATCGGGTTCTCGCGGAAGACGGCGGCGCCGTAGCGGCCGTCGCCGGGATCGCCGGCGACCTCCAGGCCGAGCACCGGCTCGCGCAGGCCGTCGCGATCGAGCTCGATCCCGCCCGTGGCGAGCCCGCCCGTCGCCAGCACGACCGCGTCCGCCGGGAAGGTGCGGGTGCGGCCGGCGACCCGCACCTCGAGGCCGCCCAGGCGGTCGCCGTCGCGGACGCCGCCAACCACGGTCGAGCCGACGATCAGGCGCGCCTGCAACCGCCGCAGCTCCGCGGTCAGCGCCCGGTAGAGGCGGATGCCCGGCACCGACGGTGGCGGCGTCGGCACCTCGAACACCTCGCCGCCCAGGTCGTCCGCCACCGCGGCCGCCACCTCGGCGTGGCGGTCGACGCCCAGCACGGCCGGCAGGCCGATCCGCCCGCCGTCGACGGCGCCGATCCGCTCGCGCAGCGCCCGCGTCACCCGGGCGCGCGTCTCGGGCCGCTCGAGCGCCCGGGCGAGGCCGAGCGGCGAGACGTCGGCCTCGCCCTCGATCGCGATGTCGGCCTCGCAGGCGCGCGCCTCGACGGAGACGCCCTCGGCGCGGGCGATGTTCGCGGCCACGAGTGCGGGCACGAAGTCCTTCAGGGCGCGCACCGACGCGAATGCGACAGCGCCGCCGCGGCGCAGGTCGCCGGCCGCGATCGCGGCCGGCGCGACGGCCGTGGGGCGGGCGGCACCGACCGCGGTCGCGAGCAGCATGTTCTCGGCTGCAGATCCGCGCAGCCCCAGGGCGGGCAGGCGCTCGGACAGCCAGACCGCAGCCGCCTCCACCCGCGCCGCGCCGAGCAGCGCGTACGGGTGGCCGTCCCCGAGCCCGGCCAGCGCCTCCAGCGGGCGCTCCACCCGATCGGGGGCGTAGCCGAGGACGTCGATCGTCGCGCCGCCCAGCTGCAGCGAGCCGGCGCCGGCGGCAACGACGGTGACCGGCACGCCGGCGTCGGCGAGGCGGAGCGCGCAGCCCAGCCCCGACAGCCCCGCACCGACGACGAGGACCCTGTTCATGCCGGAAGGTGGTCGATGTCGAGCGCCCCGTGGTGGAGCCAGTCGTCGAGCCGACCCTGGCGGGCCTGGCGGCCGGAGATGACCGGCCACACGCCCTTCCACCTCTCCTCGACGAACCCGCGCAAGGCCGCGTTCGCCGTCGGCGCGTCCATGTGCCCCTCGGCGGTCAGCAGGGCCGCCGCGCGGGGGATGCAGAAGCCGCCCTGGCACGGCCCCATCCCCAGGCGCGTCGCCCGGCGCAGATCGTCCAGGCTCGTCGTCGGGTGCGCGGCGGCCGCGTCGAGCAGCATGCCCCGGGTGACGAGCTCGCACTCGCAGATCACCTGCTCGTCGTGGAGGTTGCGCTCGCGGGCGGCAAGCCGCTCGCCGACACGGTGGGTGTGGCCGTCCTCCGAGCCGGGGAGGAGCTCGTCCGCCGTCGTGCAGCGCGTGTCGACGCCCAGGTGCTCGCAGACCGCGTCGACCGTCACCTCGGCCATCAGCCGGAACGTCGTCAGCTTGCCCCCGGTGATGGTGAGGAACCCGCCGACGCCCTCGCGCTCGCGGTGGTCGAGCAGGGTCAGGTCGCGGGTCAGCTCGCGCGTCGGGGCGCCGGTGTCGCCCTCGCTGTAGAGCGGCCGGATCCCGGCCCACGCCCGCAGCACCCGCGCGTCGCGGATGTGCGGCACCATCTCGCTCCCGTCGGCGAGCATCTGGCGCACCTCGTCCGGCGGGACCGCGGTGTCATCCGGATCGTCGGTGGAGACGTCGGTCGTGCCGAGCACGCAGACGGTGTGCGCGGGCACGAGGATGTCGCTGTCGGCGGGCATGCGGCAGCGGTTCACGACCGCGTGCGTGAGCCGGTGGTTCAACGCCACCATGATGCCGCGTCCGCCGCGGACGCGCACGTCGCAGCCGGCCATCGCCGCGACCTTGCCCGCCCAGGCGCCCGTGGCGCTGACGGTGATCTCGGCCCGCACCTCCGCCTCCTCGCCCGTACGGGCGTCGCGCACGCGCGCGCCGCGCACCGCGTCGCCCTCGACGATCAGCGAGACGACCTCGTGGCGGCGCAGCACCGTCCCCCCGCGGCGCTCGACGTCGTCGGCGCACACCCCCACCAGCCGCCACGTGTCGACGGCGGCGTCGGGCACCGAGAAGGCGCGGGTGACGCCGGGGTGGAGCCGGGGCTCGCGGCGGAGGGCCTCGCCGGCCCCGATCTCCTCGGCGGCGATCCCCGCCTCGGCGCACGCGGCCACGAAGCCGTCGGCGTAGTCCTCGTCGTCCCCGGGCGTGCACACGAAGAGCCCGCCGGTGTCCTCGATGCAGTGCGCGGCGATCCGGCGCAGGACGCGGTTCTCGTCCATGCACTCCTTCGCCGACCGGGGGTCGCGGACGACGTAGCGGCCGCCGGAATGGAGCAGCCCGTGGAAGCGGCCCGTCGTGCCCTCGGCCAGGTCGTGCCGCTCGACGAGGACGACGCGCAGGCCGCGCAGCACGGCGTCGCGGGCAACCCCCACGCCGGTCGCACCACCCCCGACGACCAGCACCTGCGTCTCGATCACAGCGGAACCTTACGCCCTCGCGGCATCCGCGCCGGAGGGGCCGGCCTCATGCCCCGGCCCCTCCGTGCACGCCCCCCGCGTGCTCGCGCGGCGCTACTTGTCCTCTTCCTGGCCCTCGGCGAAGTCGCCCTCGTGCTCGTCGGGCTCCTCCGTCCTCCTGCCCCTCGGCAAAGCTGCCGTGGTGGGGGTGGTCCGGGTGCTCGGACTCCTGCCCCTCGGCGAAGTCACCCTCGTGCTCGGGAGGCGGCCGCTGCTCCTCGCCCTCGGCGTAGTCGCCGTGGCGCTCGTCGCTCTCGTCTCGCTCAGGCATGCGCGTGCTCCTCTGCCTCGACCCAGTCGAACGTCCGCGTCACCGCCTTCTTCCACATGCGGTACTGGAGGTCGCGCCGGTCTGCGTCCATCTTGGGCGTCCACTCGTGGTCCTTGCCCCAGTTGGCGCGCAGGTCCTCGATCTCGCCCCAGAACCCCACCGCCAGGCCGGCGGCGTAGGCCGCGCCGAGCGACGTCGTCTCGGCGACCTTCGGCCGGATCACCGGCACGTCCAGGATGTCCGCCTGGAACTGCATCAGCAGGTCGTTCTGCACCATCCCGCCGTCGACCTTGAGCGACTCGAGCGCAACGCCCGAATCGGCGTTCATCGCGTCGACGACCTCCTTGGTCTGGAACGCCGTCGCCTCGAGCACCGCCCGGGCCAGGTGGCCCTTGTTCACGTAGCGGGTGAGACCGACGATCGCGCCGCGGGCGTCGCCCTTCCAGTACGGCGCGAACAGGCCCGAGAACGCGGGCACGAAGTAGGCACCGCCGTTGTCGTCGACGGTCTTGGCCAGGCCCTCGATCTCCGGGGCACTGGAGATGAGGCCGATGTTGTCCCGCAGCCACTGGACGAGCGACCCGGTGACGGCGATCGCACCCTCCAGGCAGTACACGGCGTCCTGGTCGCCGATCTTGTAGCCGACCGTCGTCAGGAGGCCGTTCTTCGACTGCACCGGCTCGGTGCCGGTGTTCAGGAGCAGGAAGTTGCCCGTGCCGTAGGTGTTCTTGGCCTCGCCGACCGAGAAGCACGTCTGGCCGAACACGGCGGCCTGCTGGTCGCCGAGGATGCCGGCGACCGGGATCCCGTCGAGGACTGCCCTTCGCCTTTGCGTACTCCATGCTCGACGACTTGATCTCGGGCAGCATCGCCCGGGGCACGCCCATCGTGTCGAGGATCTCGTCGTCCCACTCGAGCGTCGCCAGGTCCATCAGCATCGTGCGTGACGCGTTGGTCGGATCGGTGACGTGAACGCCGCCGTCCGGCCCACCGGTCAGGTTCCACACGACCCACGTGTCGATGTTCCCGAAGACGATGTCCCCGTTCTCGGCGCCCTCGCGGACGCCGGGGACGTTGTCGATGATCCACTTGATCTTCGGGCCGGAGAAGTAGGTCGCGAGCGGCAGGCCGACCTTCTCCCGGAACCGGTCCTGGCCGCCGTCGCGGGCGAGCTCGTCGCAGATGCGATCGGTGCGCGTGTCCTGCCAGACGATCGCGTTGTGCACCGGCGTGCCCGTCTTGCGGTTCCAGACCACCGCTGTCTCACGCTGGTTGGTGACGCCGACCGCGGCCAGGTCGGACGTGGACAGGCTGCCCTTCTCGAGGGCGCCCTGCACCACCTCCTGCGTGCGGTCCCAGATCTCCGTCGGCGAGTGCTCCACCCAGCCGGGCTGCGGGAAGATCTGCTCGTGCTCCTTCTGATCGACCGAGATCGACCTTGCCCGCGTGGTCGAACACCATGCAGCGGGTGCTGGTTGTCCCCTGATCGATCGCGGCTACGTACTTCGACATGGATGCAGCCTCCTAGATCGGATAGAACGAGTGATAGAGGATGCCACCCAGAAGGCCACCGATGAGGGGCCCGACGACCGGGACCCAGGAATAGGCCCAGTCGGACGAGCCCTTGCCCGGGATGGGCAGGACCACGTGGATGATGCGCGGCCCGAGGTCGCGCGCCGGGTTGATGGCGTACCCGGTCGGCCCGCCCAGCGAGAGACCGATGCCGACGACGATCAGGGCGACGAAGAGGATTCCCGTGCCGCTCCGGGCGATGCCCGAGTTGCCGGTGACGGCGAAGATGCCGAACACGAGCACGAACGTCCCGATGATCTCGGTGACCAGGTTCCAGGCGTAGTTGCGGACCGCCGGGCCGGTCGAGAACACGGCCAGCTTGAGACCCGGGTCCTCGGTGTCCTTCCAGTGCAGGTAGTAGGCGAGATACACCAGCGTTGCGCCGATGAAGGCGCCCGCGAACTCACCGGCGAAATAGATCGGGATCTTGTCTCCGAAGTTTGAGTCGAACCCGCCGGCCGCCCAGATACCCACGGTCACCGCCGGGTTCAGGCTCGCGCCGCCGTAGTCGGCCACGGACGCGGCGCCGATCATGACGCCGAGCCCCCACCCGAACGTGATCACGATCCAGCCCGAGTTCTGAGCCTTGGAGTGCGCCAGCAACACGCCGGCGACGACGCCGCAGCCCATGAGGATCAGCAGTGCCGTGCCGACCATCTCGGACAGGAAGACCGTACCGCTGTTGAACGTCAGGACGATCACGTCGCCCCTCCCTCGCGGTCAGCCGTCGACACGAAAACGAACATGCGCCCTCCCTCCCGTTCTTCGGGATGGGCCCATCAGCCCGACAGGCCCCTAGACATGAACGTGATTCGGCATCACCGAACTGTGGCCGAGGTCACGCTAGTCGACGCGCCCCCCTTTGTCAACTTCGTCACACCGGCGTCGCAAACCCGCTCGGGGAGCGCGAATTCCGGCCCTTTCGAGGGCGCTCGGAGCGCCGGTTCCGGCTCGGTTATGGTTCCCCGGTGGCCCCCACCGCCGACCACCGTCGGGACCGCCGCCGTGGGCGGGGCCCGCGCCGGGGAAGGACGTGATCCGGCGCTCGGAAGGGATGCTCACCGCGCTCTCGTCGGTGCGGGTGCTGGCGGTGCCGGTCGTCATGGCGCTCGTGCTCGCCAACGACGGCCGCGGCACGGACGACGCGGCCGGCGTGCTCTTCGCGCTGGCCGCGGCGACCGACACGCTCGACGGCTACCTGGCCCGTCGCTGGGGGCTCGAGACGACGCTCGGCTCGTTCCTGGACACGACCGCCGACAAGCTGCTCACGTCGGGCACGCTCGTCGCGCTCGTCTCGGTCGGGCGGGCGTCGGCCTGGATCGCGACGATCATCATCGGCCGTGAGCTCGTGATCATGGGGCTGCGCGGCCTGGTCGCGGCCGACGGCCTGGTGATGAAGCCGTCCATCTGGGGCAAGCTGAAGACGAACACGCAGTTCGTCGCCATCCTGCTCGCGATCCTCCACCCGGCCCTCGACATCGGCCCGTGGCGCCTCGACCAGGTCGCAATGCTGGCCGCGGCCCTCATCACCGTCGCCTCGGCCGTCGAGTATCTCGTGCGGTTCTCGGGGTCGGTCACCGGCCCGGCGTCCGGCACCGAGCTGTGAGCCCGGTTCTCGTCACCGGCGCGACCGGCTTCGTCGGCGGCGGGATCGCCCGGCGCCTCTTGGCGGACGGGCGCGACGTGCGCGCGCTCTCGCGCCAGCCGGACGCCGCCACCGCGCTGCGTGCGCTCGGGGTCGAGATCGTGGCGGGCGACGTGCTCGCGCCCGAGACCGTCGAGCAGGCCGCCCGCGGCTGCGACGTCGTCTTCCACGCGGCGGGCGTGAACGGTTTCTGTATGCGCGATCCGGGGCCGATGCGGGCCGCCAACGTGACGGGCACCGAGAACGTGATCGGCGCGTGCGCGCGGGCCGGCGTGCGCCGGGTCGTCTACACGTCGTCGGCGGCGGTGATCGGCGAGGCCGCCGGCGTCGTCGCCACCGAGGACACGCCCCATCGGGGCTTCTACCTGTCGGCGTACGAGCGCTCGAAGCACGACGCCGAGCTGGCGGCCGTCCGCGAGGCCGAGCGCCACGGGATCGAGCTCATCTGCGTCAACCCCGCCTCGGTGCAGGGGCCCGGGCGCACCGGCGGCACGGCGCGCCTGATCCTCGACTACGCCAACGGGCGCCTGCGCACGCTCGTGCGCTCCCGCTTCAGCCTCGTCGACTCCGACGACTGCAGCGAGGGCCACGTGCTGGCCGAGGCCCGGGGCGCGCCCGGCCGCCGCTACCTGCTCTCCGGCGTGTGCGTGACGACCGAGGAGGCCGTCGCGACCCTGGCCCGGGTGACCGGGATCGAACGGCGGGCGCTGAATCTCCCCCGCCCGGTCGCGCTGGCCGCAGGCGACGTGGCGGCGACGGCCGCGCGGGTGCGGGGGCGGCGCCCGCGCCTCTGCCGCGAGATGGTGGCGACGCTCCTGCACGGCCACGCCTACGACGGCTCCCGGGCCGCCCGCGAGCTCGGCCTCGAGTACCGCTCGTTCGACGACATGGTGCGGCGGACGCTGGCCTGGTACGTCGACCAGGGCATGGTGAGCGGCGCCGGGATACGGCCCGATCGCCCGGCTTGACACGAGCGCATGTCAAGCGGTATTGTCCTGAAAGTCGTTCGACATTGTCGAACTCGACATTGCGAACGGCATCGTGCCTGACGGCCCCGTCCACGGGCTCGTGCGCGCGCGCGGGTGTCGCCACGGCTCCACTGACCAGGAGGATCGCCCTCGCCATGAGCACGCACGCCGCAGTCGTCAAGAAGTTCATCAACGACCCGGAAACGGTGGTGCCGGACGCGCTCGCGGGCATCGCGACGGCGCATGCCGGCCTCGTCCGGGTCGACATCGCCCAATCAGCTCGTCATCCGCGCCGACGCGCCGGTATCCGGCAAGGTCGGCCTCGTCTCCGGCGGCGGCTCGGGCCACGAGCCGCTGCACGGCGGCTTCGTCGGCAGCGGGATGCTCGACGCCGCCTGCGCCGGCGCGGTCTTCACGTCGCCCGTCCCCGACCAGATGGCGGCCGCGACCAAGGCCGTCGACGGCGGCGCCGGCGTGCTGCACATCGTCAAGAACTACACGGGCGACGTCCTCAACTTCAAGCTCGCCGCCGAGCTTGCCGAGGACGACGGCATCGATGTCGCAGTCGGTCGTGCTCGACGACGACGTGGCGGTGCAGGACAGCCTCTACACGGCCGGTCGCCGCGGCATCGGCGCGACCGTGCTGGCGGAGAAGATCGCGGGCGCGAAGGCCGAGGCCGGCGGCTCGCTGGCCGACGTGGCCGGCATCTGCCGCAAGGTGAACGAGCAGGGCCGCTCGTTCGGCGTCGCGCTGACGTCGTGCGCGACCCCGAGCTCGGGGACGCCGATCTTCGACCTCGGCCCCGACGAGATCGAGGTCGGCGTCGGCATCCACGGCGAGCCGGGCCGGCGGCGCGAGAAGCTGCAGCCCGCGGCGCGAGATCGCCGAGGAGATGCTCGAGCCGATCGTCTCGCGACCTCAAGCCTGGCGAAGGGCGACTCGGTGCTCGCCTTCGTGAACGGGCTCGGCGGCACGCCGCTGATCGAGCTCTACCTGCTCTTCAACGAGGTCACGAAGCGGTCTCGGCGCGCGCGGCATCGACGTCGGCCGCAGCCTGGTCGGCAACTACATCACGAGCCTCGAGATGGCGGGCGTGCTCGATCACGCTGCTGCGGCTCGATGACGAGCTGACCGCGTCTGTGGGATGCTCCCGTGAACACGGCTGCGCTGCGCTGGGGGGCGTAGCACTTCGAGGCTCGAGGGAGGGCGACGTGAACACCGAGACCGTGACCCGCTGGATGCAGGCGTGCGCCGACGTCGATCGCGGAGCAGCGGGACTACCTGACCCAGCTCGACGCGGCCATCGGCGACGCCGATCACGGCGCCAACATGACGCGCGGGTTCACGGCCGTCGAGGCCAAGCTCGACGGGCTCGACGACGGCACCACGCCCGGCCGGCTGCTCATCCGGCGGGCTCGACGCTGGTCTCGACCGTCGGCGGGGCCAGCGGCCCGCTGTGGGGATCGGCGCCTGCGCCGCGCCGGCCGGGCGCTCGGCGACGCCGAGACGTTCGAGGCGGCCGACCTCGTCGCGGCGCTCGACGCCGCCCTGAACGGGATCGTCGAGCTGGGCGCGGCCGAGCCCGGCGACAAGACGATGGTCGACGCGCTCGGGCCGGCGGTGGCCACGCTGCGCGAGCGGGTCGACGCCGGCCGGCCCCTGGCCGAGGCCGTCGCCGACGCCCGCGCGGCGGCCGAGGAGGGCATGCGCGCGACGGTCCCGATGCAGGCCCGCAAGGGCCGTGCGTCGTACCTCGGCGAGCGCTCGATCGGCCATCAGGACCCCGGCGCCACCTCGACGGCGCTCATCCTGGCAGCGCTCGAACGCACGGTGGCGGAGGAATCGTGACCCCACGGATGGTGCGCGGCACTCCGGCCTCGCCGGGTGCCGCGGTGGGCCCCGCCTGGACCCGTCCGGCGACGTGCCGCCGGAGGGCGGCGGCGGGCCGCCCGACGCCGAGGCGGCCGCGGCCCGGCGCGGGCTCGAGCTCGCGGCCGACGAGCTGGGGCGGCTGGCCGAGACGCTGCGCGGCGAGGGCCACGGCGGCGACGCCGAGATCGTCGAGACCAACCAGCTGATGGCACAGGACCCGACGCTGGTCGCCGCGGCCGAGCAGGAGGCGCTCGGCGGGCGCGAGGGCGTCCGAGGCGATCGCGCGGGCGATCGAGCCGCACGCCCGGGCGCTCGCCGACCTCGACGACCCCCTGCTCGCGGCCCGGGCGGCCGACCTGCACGCGATCGCCCGCCGCGCCGGCGAGCTCACCACGGGCCGCTCGAGCGAGCCGCCGGCCGGGGTCGTGGTGATCGCCGACGACCTCGGCCCGGGCGAGGTCGCGGCTGGAGCGGCAACCTGGCCGCGATCGTGCTCGCCGGGGGCGGTACGACCGCGCACGCCGCGATCGTGGCGCGGTCGCTGGGGATCCCGCTCGTGACCGGCGCCGGCCCGGGCGTGCTCGGGGCCGGGACGGGCGACGAGATCGGGGTCGACGCCGACCGCGGCATGGTGTGGCTGCGGCCCGACGACGACACGCGCACCCGGCTGCGCGATCGCGCGGCCCGGGTGGCCGAGCGGGCCGAGCGCGACCGCCGCGAGCGCCGCCAGCCCGCCCGCACCGCGGACGGGCGCACGATCCGGCTGCTCGCGAACGCCGGCACGACCGCCGAGGTGCGGGCCGCGCTCGAGGCGGGCGCGGAGGGCATCGGCCTGCTGCGCAGCGAGCTCGCGTTCCTGGAGGCGCGGGCGTGGCCGAGCGAAGCAGGAGCACGCCGAGGCGCTGCGGCCGATGCTCGAGCAGCTCGGGCACCGCATCGCGACCGTGCGCACGCTCGACTTCGGCGGCGACAAGACGCCGCCGTTCCTGGCCGAGGCGACCGGCGGGCCGCTCGGGCCGCGCGGAATCCGGCTTGCGCTCGCGGCCGCCGAGGGCGTCGCTCCGCAGCTGCGGGCGCTCCTGCGGGTGAGCGGCGACGCCGTCCTGCGTGTGCTCGTCCCGATGGTGACCGACCCTGCCGAGATCGACGCCGTGCGCGCGATCGCCGTCGATGCCCGCGACGCCGTCGCCCCCGACGCGCCCGACCCGATGATCGGCGCCATGATCGAGGTGCCCGCGGCCGCCCTGATGGCGCGGCGGCTGTCCGAGGCGTGCGACTTCCTCTCGATCGGCACGAACGACCTCACCCAGTACGCGCTCGCAGCCGACCGCCAGAACCCCGGCGCCTTCAACCCGGTGGCCCACCACCCGGCCGTGCTGCGCCTGATCGCCCGCACGATCGCCGCGGCCCATTCCGCGGGCATCCTCGTCGACGTCTGCGGCGAGGCCGCCGGCGACCCCGAGCTGCTGCCGCTGCTCGTGGCGCTCGGGGTCGACGAGCTGAGCGTGTCGCCGGCCCGGATCGCGCAGACGCGCCGCTACGTGCGCAGCCTCTCGACCCAGCGGGCCAAGGTCGCGCTCGTCGAAGCCCTGGCCGCACGCACCGCCGACGAGGTGGGCGCCGCCGCGCCGGGGTGCGCTCGACGGCGCGCTACTCGAGAGTCTCGAGGAGCCCGGCGATGGCGTCGAGAGCCTCTGAGGCCCCCGGGCCCGACGGTCACGATCTCGACGGCGGCGCCGCCCTCGGCGCCCAGCGCCAGCACCTGCAGGATGCTGCTCGCGTTCGCGCTGCGCTCGTTCGCGTTCAGGACGACGGTTGCGTCGAGCGCCGCCGCCGCCCGCACGAGGTTGCCGGCAGGGCGGGCGTGCAAGGGCACGCCGGCCGGGAGCGTCACGGTGCGGCGGAGCTCAGAGCTTTCCGACAACGCGGGCCTCCTCCGCCGCCGCCGCGACCGCCGCCAGGTCAGCTCCCGTGGCGGCCAGCACCGACGCGGCCACCGCGCCCTCGACGAGCGGCGCGTCGGCCAGGCGAACGTCGATCCCGTCCAGGTCACCGCCCGCCAGGATCGCCTTCACGCTCAGCACGGCGCTGCCGATGTCGACCAGCACGACGACGCCCGAGCCGGAGTCCGCAGCCCGGATCGCGGCGGCGATCCGGTCGGGGTCCGTGCCCAGCCCGCCGTCGCCGGAGCCCCCCGCTGGGCGGACGCGAACGTCCTCACCGCTGACCTGCCCGACCAGGTCTGCAAGCCCTTCTGCGAGCGCCGCGGAGTGGGAGACCAATACAATCCCGATCACCGCTCGTCTCCATTCATACAACGGTCGATCCTACATTGCCGAACCGGGTTCGGCAAGAGCGGCACATAGCCATGGGAATCCAGTCCATCGAGCGAGCCTCGTCGATCCTGCGCGCACTGGCGAGCGGCCAGCGCCGCCTGGGGGTCTCCGACCTGTCGGAGCGGCTCGGGCTGGCGAAAGGCACGACGCACGGGCTTCTGCGCACGCTGCAGGCCGAGGGCCTCGTCGAGCAGGACCCGGAGACGGGCAAGTACCAGCTCGGCGCGGCGCTGCTCCAGCTCGCCAACAGCTACCTCGACGTGAACGAGCTGCGGGCGCGCTCGATCGCGTGGTCCGACCGGCTCGCGTCGGGTAGCGGCGAGGCGGTGCGCGTCGGCACCCTCCACGGCGACGGCGTGATCATCGTCCACCACGTGTTCCGGATGGACAACAGCCTCCAGATCCCGGAGGTGGGAGCGCACCTGCCGCTGCACGCGACCGCGCTCGGCAAGGCCCTGCTCGCCCACCATCCCCACGTCGCCGACGACCTGCTGGCGGGCGGCGTCGCCCGCCTCACCCACGCGACGGTCGTCTCGCCGGCGGCCGTGCGGAAGATGCTCGAGGAGGTGCGCGAGAAGGGCTGGGCGGCCGAGCGCGAGGAGGCGATCATCGGCGAGGCGTCGATCGCGAGCCCGGTCTTCGACCGCGCCGGCCAGGCCGCCGGGGCGATCGGCATCGTCGGCCCGGTCGAGCGGCTCTACACCCGCCGCCAGCCCCGCCCCGCCCTGATCGGCAGCGTCCGCGACGCGGCCCGTGCGATCTCGCGCGAGCTGGGCGCGGCCCGCTGGTAGAGAGATCGTGGTCGGCCCGGCCTCTTCCCCGAGGCTGACACGCGGAAATCAGACCTGAAGTCGACAGGCCGCCGGACGACTCCGGCGGCCTGTGGCTCGACCCCCTCCCAGCTTGTCCAGGGCCGTCGATGAGGGGGCGGCGAGAGAGATTATGCGGTTGCGCCGATTGGATCTCGGTTGACGCGGGTGCCGGCCGGCTCGGCGGCGTGCAGGATGCCATGGAACCATTCGGTCCGATCGGGCGCGATCCAGACGGCGTCGTCGCCAAGGCCGATCCGCTCCGCACGGCCGTCGAACACGAGCTCGAGCAGCGCCGTCTCGGCCGCCGCCCGGTCGGGCGCGTCGTTGCCACCGGCGAGCAGCGCGGCGATCTCCTGGGTCGTGAGCCCGTCGGGGTATGCGGCCAGGAGCTCGGCCGGGTCGTCCGGCGCAGCCCGCCGTTCCAGGGCCGGATCGAGGTTCGCGATCAGGACGTCGTACGCCGCGACCGGCTGGAACCCGCCGGCGACGAGGCGAACCCCGTCGCGCGCGAACGTCACGGACGAGGCGGTGAACCGCACCGAGCCGTCGGTGGACGCCGTCTTGCCCTGGAGCTCGGCGGCGCTCCCGGCGGCGCTGCGGGCCTCGGCCCGGTCGCGCTCGTAGGCCTCGGTCGTCTCGGCCGAGTCGAGGGCGGCCCGCAGGGCGTCGGCGTCGTGGCCGGTCGCCGCGGCCACGACCCGGGCCACGGACTCATCGTCGTCGAGCACGAGCGGCGTCGTGAACTGGAGCAGCTGCAGCGCCCGCAGGGCGGCCCACTCGCTGCCGGGCTCGATCAGCCGCGCCGCCTCGATCGCGCGGCAGGCTCGGGCCGTCGCCGAGATGCGCGCCTTCGGCCGGGGCGAGAACGGCATCCCGTAGCGGCGGAAGGCGGCGTGGCTGCGGGCCGAGCCGAGTGGCGTATAGCCCCGGTCGACGTACTGCTGGGCGCTCTCGGTCAGGCCGATCATCACGAGCCGCCAGTCGAGCTGGGGGCCGTACCGCCAGTCGATCACGCGCAGCGCGGGGATCTCCGAATAGGCCCAGGGACACGCGGGATCCGTGTAGAGCGTGGTTTCGATGTGACCCGGCATGCGACCCCCAGTGTTGATGCGGAACCTTCCGACAACGTACGATTGGGCAGCAGCCTAGCACCGTGCTTACTTTTCGTCGGTAAGTCGGCGCGCCTCCGGTATCCTGGTGCGATGGACGACCGCACGCCGCTCGAGTGCTGCCCCGACCTGCGGGCGGCGTTCGACCTCCTCGGCAAACGCTGGACGGCCCTGATCCTCGACGTCCTCGCCGTCCGGCCGGCGCGCTTCTGCGAGCTCCACCGGGCCATCCCCGGCCTGTCCGACCGGCTGTTGGCGGAGCGCCTGCGCGAGCTCGTCGCCGCCGGCGTCGTCTGCCGCTCGGGGGAGCCGGCGGCGCGAGCCGCCTACGAGCTCACGGACCGCGGCCGGCGGCTGCTGCCTGGACTGGATGAGCTGCGGGGCTGGGCTCGGGCCGAGCCGGCCGAGGTCTAGGCGAGGAGCTCCCGGGCGGCGCGCTCGCCGCTGCGCACGGCGCCGTCGATATAGCCCTGCTGGTCGGTGTCGGTGTGCTCGCCGGCGAAGTGGACGCCGCCCTCGCGCCCGGCCCGGACGTGCCCGGGGAAGCGGGTGTACTGACCGACCAGGAACGCCGCGTAGGAGCCGCGTGACCAGGGGTTGTGCACCCAGGCGTCGAGGTGCGCCCGGCCGGTGAAATCGTGCTCGAGGTGCGGGTAGACCGCGCCCAGCTGGGCCACGGTCTTGCGGGCGACGTGGGTGGGAGCGGGGCCGTGTGCTCTGGAGGTCGGGTAGGTCGCGCCCCGGCGGCCGCCGGTGTAGACGACCAGGATGCCCTCCCGCCCACGCTGGTTCACGGTGGTGTCCCACGTGTCGCCGGGGATGCGGTCGGTCTCGATGTAGCCGTCGTAGCCGTCCAGGCGCCACGTCTTGCGCGAGAACTGGAGGGTGAGCTTCGCGTTGGTGGCCATGCCCAGCTCGCGGATCGCGGCGTCCTTGGCGCGCGAGAAGCCGGCCTGGCGGTAGTCAACCTCGCGCAGGGTCGTGAACGGCAGCGCCAGGACGACCCGGTCGGCGCGCACATCGGGCCCGCCGGCGAACGCGCATGTGTACGACCGGTCGGCGTTCCGGCGCAGGCCGACCAGCGGCTTCCCCATCGCGATCGTCCCGGGCGGGAGCCGCCGCGCCAGCCGGTGCGCGATCTGATCGACGCCGCCGTGCAGCTTGAAGCGCTCGTCCGAGTCGCCGTAGAGGGCCAGCGGCCGCCTGGCCGACTCGCCGAGCTGGGTGATCATCGCCAGGGCGCTGCCGGCCTCGATCGGCACGCCGTCCTCGGCGCAGTAGGCCTCGCCGATCAGGCCGCCAAGCTGCGAGCCGTTGCCGCCGGGGACGCGGGAGCCGATCCAGTCGGCGACGGACATTTCGTCCAGCTCACGCGCCTCCCGGGGCGAGTGCGCGAAGGCGCGCAGATCGCGCTGGAGGGCCGGGTAGACGTCGGCGAAGTCGCGGCTGGCGCGGGCGTACGGGTAGCGGCGGTGGTGGAAGTCGAACCGGTTCGAGCGCAGCCCGCCGGGCGTCTCGGCGAAGGTGTCGTCGAGACGCAGCCGAAGCTCGGCGGCGAGCCCGCGCACGGCATGCTGGTCGGTGTCGATGGCCTCGCCGCCCTGCTCGACGATCTGGCCGTCGGCGAAGAACCCGCGCAGCGTCATCGTGCGGCCGCCGATGCGGTCGGACGCCTCGTAGACGGACGCGTGGACGCCGTGCTGCGACAGGCGGTACGCGCAGGTGAGCCCGGCGACTCCGGCGCCGATCACGACCACCCGCCCGCTCGAGCGAGCGGCGCTGGCGGCGCCCTGCGAGCGGCAGCCGGTCGCGACGAGACCGGCCGCGACGCCGACGGCGGCCCGGCGGACGATCTGCCCACGGGTGGTCCTGCGCTCCGGGTCGGGCACCTGCATCCTGCGCCGATGATACGCGGGGAGACGATTGATTCCACGCCCCTGTGATGTCCTGGGCGGCTGCGAACCGAGCAGCGCAAGGACTAAAGGGAGTTCATAGTGGGCGAACTATGGGCGCGACCGAGAAGCTGTCAAGGGCGTTGCCCTTGACTGCGGTCCGAGGCGTCTGCGATCACGCAGACGCCGAGGGGCGATGCGACGGTTCGCAGCCGCAGCCCCACCAACGACCCAAACCCCCGCAGGCAGCCTGGCGTCCAGGCGCGCGGGGGCGTGGAATCAATCGTCTAGGCTCGGGGCGTTGGCGGGTCCCGAGCCGATCATCCTCGACGACGGCCGCGTGCGCCTCGAGCGCGACGTGGGCGTCCGGGTGCGCGACGGCGTGCGCCTCTCGGTCGATGTCTACCGGCCCAACCGGCCGGGGCGGTTCCCGGCGGTGCTGGAGCACATCCCGTACCGCAAGGACGACCTGCGCGCCGTCGAGGACCGGTCCCAGAACATCTTCCTCTGCAATGCCGGCTTCGTCTGCGTCCGGCTCGACGTGCGTGGCACGGGCAGCTCGGACGGCATCGCCGACGACGAGTACACCGAGGCCGAGCAGCGCGACGGCTACGACGTCTGCGAGTGGATGGCGCTGCAGGAGTGGTGCACCGGCGCGGTGGCGTCGTGGGGCGTCTCCTACGGCGGCTTCGCCTGCATCCAGCTGGCGGCGCTGCGCCCACCGTCGCTCCGCGCGATCGCGCCGGTCTACGCGACCGACGACCGCTACACCGACGACATGCACTTCGAGGGCGGCGCGCTGAACGCGAGCAGCCTGCCCGCCTATCCGACCGAGATGATCGCGATGAACGCGCTCCCGCCGCTCGGCCGCCGCGACGCCGGGTTCGACGAGGCCTGGCTGCGGCGGATCGAGGAGACGCCGGCGTGGGTGGTGGCCTGGGTGCGGGAGCAGGCCGACGGCCCGTACTGGCGCAACGGGTCGCTGCGCCCCGACTACGGCCGGATCGTGTGCCCGGTGCTGATCGTGGCCGGATGGCGGGACGGCTACCGGACGGCGGCCGCGCGGATGGCGCGCGAGCTGAGGGCGCCGTGGGAGATCCTGGCCGGGCCGTGGGCGCACGTCCTGCCAGACCGCGGCCGCCCAGGGCCCCGTTATCCGTTCCTCGCCGAGATGGCGCGCTTTTTCCACCGCCACCTCGACGACGCCCGTCCGGCAGGTGGCCCGGACCGGCCGCGCTCGGTGCTCTGGCTCGGCGCCCGCCCGAGCCCCGCCCGGCCGCACGAGACCGTCCCCGGAGAGTGGCTCGCGAGCGCCTCATGGCCGGACGGCGCGGCCGAGACCACGCTCACGATCGGGGGGCCCGCGGTGGCGCCCGCGAGCGTGACGGTCGGCGTCATGACCGGGCAGTGGTGCCCGCCCCCGCCCCACCATGGCCAGTTCCTCGACCAGCGCCGCGACGACGCCCGCAGCGCGTGCTTCGACACCGCGCCGCTGGCCGAGCCGGTCGCGGTGGCCGGGATCCCCGTCGCCCGCTTCACCGTCCGCCATCCCGGCCCGGGGGCGATCGTGTCGGTGCGGGTGAACGACCTCGCCCCGGACGGATCGTCGGCCCCGGTGACGCGGGGCGCGATGCGGATCGAGCCGCGCGGCGAGACGGCGGTCGAGGTGCCGCTGCTCGCGACCGGATGGCGGTTCGCGCCCGGCCATCGCATCCGCGTCGCGGTGGCGGTGAACGACTGGCCGCACCTGTGGCCGCTGCCGATCCTCGCCCCGCTCGAGATAACGTCACCCGTCGGGCTCACACTGCCCGGCCTGCCCGCCGACGCCCGCCCGTTCACGCCGGCCGACGACCCGATGGTGGCGATCGCCCAACCGGGCGCGCGGATGTCCGGCCGTCCCGGCTGGCGCGTGCTCGACGACATCCTGACCGGCGAGACCGGCATCGAGACGACCGTCGCCGATCGGTTCGCGATCCCGGCCGAGGGCCTGCGCTGCGAGGAGACCGGCCTGCGGATGGCGATGGCCCGCGACGACGACCCGCTCTCGGCCCGGGTCTGGGGCTATCGCCGGTTCCGGCTGCGCCGGCCCGGGCTCGACGTGGTCGCACGGGCCGACAGCGCGTTCCGGGCAACGCCGGAGCACTTCGACGTCGACCTGCGCCTGCGCGTGGCCGCGGACGGACGCCGACTGGCCGACCGGCGCTGGCGCGAGCGGCTGCCCCGGCTGGGCGCGTAGAGTGCCGGTTTGACAGGCGCGCCGGATCGCTGTTATACGACCCGGGATGCCGAACGCACCTCGACGCACCCAGCCGGAGCAGCCTGCGCCGGAGCCGGCGACGCCTGGCCCGCTCGACCCGATCGCGTACGCGTGGCTCTCCGCCCTCCTGTTCGCGGCGATCGGCGCGATCGCGGGCATGCTCTTTCTGCACTATCGGAATCCGCCCGCGATCGGGCCTGCGACGGGGTTCGGCGTGTTCGCGGCCGTGTTCCTGCTCGCAGCGGCGATCGAGCGTCTGCTCGAGCCGGTGAACTATTTCCGACCGCTCGGCGGGGACACCACCGCCGACCCGAGCCTTCGCCCACGGCGCGCGGCCCTCTGCCTCGGTCTCGCGTCCGCCCTCGCCATGATCGCCTGCGGCTTCTTCGGGCTCGGGGTGATGCACGCGTTCGGCGACAACGGTGCGCCGCGCTACGTCGACGTCATCGTCACCGGTCTCGGCATCGGCGCCGCGACGAAGCCGCTGCACGATCTGATCCGCGGCATCGAGCGCTGGTCGCACCCGCCGCGGGCCGGGGGCGGGTCGTAGCCCGAGCGGAGCCGATCACGCTCGCCGAGGGCCGCGTGCTCCTCGAGCACGACGTCGGCATCCCCGTGCGCGACGGCGTGCGGCTCTCGGTCGACCTCTACCGCCCCAACCGGCCCGGGCGCTTCCCCGCCCTGCTCGAGCACATCCCCTATCGCAAGGACGACCTGCGCTCCTCGCAGGATCGCGGCCAGAACGTGACCCTCGTCCGGGCCGGGTTCGCATGCGTGCGCCTCGACGTGCGCGGCACGGGCGCGTCCGAGGGCCTGGCCGAGGACGAGTACACCGAGGCCGAGCAGCTCGACGGCGTCGAGGTGGTGGCGTGGATCGCGGAGCAGGACTGGTGCACGGGCCGCGTCGGCGCCTGGGGAAAATCCTACGGAGGCTTTTCGTGCATCCAGCTCGCCGCCCGCAACCCGCCGGCGCTCGGCGCGATCGCACCGGTCTACGCGACCGACGACCGCTACACCGACGACATGCACTATGACGGCGGCGCGGTGTGCGCGTTCGAGCTCACGAACTACCCGGTCCGCATGATCGCGATGAACGCGCTCCCGCCCGGCGACGGCGACGACGCCCGCTGGCGGAAGCGCATCGAGCGGACACCGCCGTGGGCCCTGCGCTGGCTGCGCGAGCAGCACGACGCCCCCTACTGGCGCAACGGCTCGCTGCGTCCTGACTTCGCGCGCGTGCGCTGCCCGACGTTCATCGTCAGCGGCTGGCGCGACGGCTACCGCACGGCCGGCCTGCGCATGGCCGAGCGCCTGGACGCTCCGTGGCAGCTGCTGGCCGGCCCCTGGGCGCACTTCGCCCCCGACCGAGGCGTCCCGGCGCCGCGCTACCCGTTCATGGCCGAGCTGATCCGCTTCTTCTCGACCCACTTGGGCGCCGAGCCCGCCGGCGAGCGCCCGCGAAGCATCGTCTTTTTGGGCGAGCACGACCCGCCGTCGGTGCCGCACGCGCAGGTCAGCGGGAGCTGGTATGCAAGCGAGACGTGGCCCGACGGGTGCGGCGAGACGGTGCTGCGCCTGGGCGAGCCGGCCGTCGCGCCCGCGAGCGCCGCCGTCGGCGTCGCCACCGGCAACTGGTGCCCGCCCCCACCCGGGCACGGCCTGTTCGCGGACCAGCGCAGCGACGAGGCCCGCAGCGCGTGCTTCACCGGTGGGGCGCTGACCCAGCCGGTCGACGTGCTCGGCGCGCCGGTCGTCCGCTTCGGTATCCGCCATCCCGGGCCACGGGCGATCGTCTCGGTGAAGCTGAACGACGTCGCGCCGTCGGGCGAGTCTGCCCCGGTCACGCGCGGCGCCGTGAACCTCGCCTGTGCCGGCGAGGCCGAGGTGGAGTTGCCGCTGATGGCGACCGGCTGGCGCTTCCGGCCCGGGCACCGCATCCGCGTCGCGGTGGCGGCGAACGACTGGCCGTGCCTCTGGCCGCTGCCGGCGCTGCACGAGCTGGCGGTGACCACGCCCGTGGAGCTCGTCTTGCCAGGCCTCCCCGCGGACGCCGTCCCACACACGCCCGCAGGCGAGATCGTCGCCGTGACGGCGGACGACGCGGTCGCCCGCGACCGGCCCTCGACCTGGACGATCGTGACCGACGTGGTGACCGGCCGGGCCGGGATCGAGGCGTCGGACTGGACGTCGTTCGAGCTCCCCGGCGAAGGCCTCCTGTGCGAGGAGGCACACCGCTACCGGACGTCCGTGATCGACGACGACCCGCTCTCCGCCGAGGCCGAGGGCCGCACCCGGTTGCGGGTGCGGACGCCGGAACACGACGTCGAGGCCCGGGCGAGCGGACGCTTCCGCGCGACGGAGACAGAGTTCCTGGTCGACCTCGACCTCGACGTGCGCCGCGACGGCGAGCCGTTCCACCGCCGCCGCTGGCAGGAGCGGATCCCCCGCGACGGCTGCTGAGCGCGCGAGCCCTACGCCGGGATCAGCCAGGCGTGATGCTCGGCCCACGTCACCTGGACGGTGGTGCCCGGCTCCGGGGCCGGCCCCGCTCCGCGCGCCGACGAGGTGAGGTCGCCGAGGACGGCGGAGTTCAGGCGCACCGTGCGCGCGGCACCGAGAAACGCGGTGTCGACCACGGTCGCCGCGAGACCGTTCCCGCCGCTCGCCGGCTGGTCCGCGATCGCCAGGTTCTCGGGTCGCACCACCACCGACACCTTGGAGCCCGATGCCAACCCGGCCGGCCCGTGCACGCCTCGTGTTCCCACGCCGTCGATTGCCACCGAGTAGACGCCGTCGGCGCCGCTCTCGATCCTGCCTTGGAACTGGTTTGCGGTACCGACGAAGTCGGCGACGAACTGCGACGCGGGGCGGTGGTAGATCTCCTCGGGCGTGCCCAGCTGCTCCAGCAGGCCGAGGTTCATGACCGCGATGCGGTCGGACATCGAGAACGCCTCGCCCTGGTCGTGTGTGACGTAGCAGAACGTCACCCCGACGGTGCGCTGAAGATCCTTGAGCTGGCTCTGCATGTCGGTGCGCAGCCTCAGGTCGAGCGCCCCCAGCGGTTCGTCGAGCAGCAGCACCTCGGGGCGGTTGACCAGCGCCCGCGCCAGTGCGACACGCTGTTGCTGCCCGCCGGAGAGCTGTCGAGGTCGCGCGTTCTCACGGCCCTCGAGCTGTACCAGGCTCACGGCCTCCGCGACACGCGTGCGCACCTCGGCCCTTCCGACCTTCGCTTCGCGCAGGCCGAACGCGATGTTCTCGAAGACGTCGAGATGAGGGAACAGGGCGTAGCTCTGGAACACCGTGTTGACCGGGCGACGGTAGGGCCGCACACCCGTCATCTCGCGCCCTCCGACCGAGATCGTCCCCGAGGTCGGATCCTCGAACCCGGCGATCATCCGCAGCGTGGTCGTCTTGCCGCAGCCCGACGGTCCGATGATCGAGAAGAACTCGCCCGCCTGGATGCGCAGGTCGAGGCGGCGCACGGCGACGAGGTCGCCGAAGCGCTTCTCCACCGCCTGGATGTCAACCGCTGTGTCGCTCATCGGTACATGTCCAACATCGATCCTCCGCCGCCGCGCCGGCTCGATCGACCGAGCGCTCCGGCCGTGGCGTACGAAATCACGGCGAAGCTCATGATGGCCACGGTGAACAGCATCACAAGCAGGCCGATCGCGTTGATCTCCGGGGTGATCCGGAAGCGGATCATGCCCAGGATGACCACCGGCAGCGGCGACTGGGCGGTGCCCTGCAGAAATACCGATGTGACCACGTCGTCGAACGAGAACGTGAACGCCAGCAGCCCGGCTGCGATGATCGCCGGCATCAATGCCGAGAGCGTGACGCGCCGGAACGCGCGCCAGGGAGTGGCACCGAGGTCGGCTGCGGCCTCCTCGAGCGCCGGGTCGAGGCCGGCCATCCGCGCCTGGACGATGATCGCCGCGTAGGCCGAGTTCCAGACGGTGTGGCCGATGATCATCGCGGTCAGCCCCAGGCCGAAGTGGATCTTGATGAAGAGGAAGAAGATGGCGGTGGCAAAGACGACCTCGGGCAGGATGATGCGGGCGTATATCAGCCCGTCGTAGACCGCCCGCGCCTTCGGCGACGCGTGCCGCCACCACAGCCCGCCCGAGACGGCGATCACGAGCGAGAGCAGCGACGAGGCAACGGCGATCAGGAGGGTGGTTCTGAGGCCGGAGCGCACGTTCTCGTCGCCCCACGCCATCCGGAACCAGTGGGTCGTGAACCCGCCCCAGCTCGCCATCAGCGTCTCCGAGTTGAGCGAATTCACGGCCACCACCACCAGGGGCAGCCACAGGAAGATCATGATCAGCAGGCTGAGGGACGCCGCGAACGGGTGCCGGCGGATGCTCATCGCGGATCTGCCTCCGGCTGGGCGCGGCGCAGCAGGAACAGGAAGAGGAGCAGTACGACCATGACGCTGACCGCCAGCGCCGAGCCGAACGGATAGTTCCCGGTCTCGAGGAACTGGTCGGCGAGGATGTTCCCGGCCATGAAGGTCTTGCCGCCGCCGAGGATCTCGGGGATCACGTACTCGCCGAGCGCCGGCACGCCGACGATGATGATGCCCGCGATGAGGCCCGGGAGCGCCATCGGGAAGACCACCCGCCGAAACTGCCTCCAGGGCGTGGCGCCGAGGTCGGCGGACGCGTCGAAGAGCGCGGGGTCGATCCGCTCGAGCGAAACGTAGATCGGCAGGATCATGAGCGGCAGGTACGAGTACACGATGCCGATGCCGATCGACCACTGGGTGTAGAGGATGTTGATGTGCCCGTCCAGGCCGAGCGCGCGGGCGAACCGGTCGACCGGACCGAGGTTCTGCAGGAGGTCGACCCACGAGTAGGTGCGCACGATGAAGCTCGTCCAGAACGGCACGATCACCGCCACGAGCAGCAGCCGCTGGGCCCTGGGCGGCTGGCGGCTGATGAAATACGCGAACGTGAACCCGAGGACGCCGCAGACCACCGTCGCCGACACCGAGAGCACCACGCTTCGCAGCAACGTGTGCACGTAGAGCGACGAGGTGAACTCGCGGTAATTCTGGGTCGTCCACCCGAAGTAGACGTCGAAGTTGACCTGGTTGATCGACCCGAACGAGTAGAGGGCGATCAGCCCCAACGGCACGACGAAAAAGAGCGTCGTGATGACGAGCGTCGGCAGGAGCAGCGCCTGGCGCTCGAGGCCGCGCAAATCGAAGCGCCGCCTCCCCGCAGGCCGGGGAGGCGGCGCCTGGGTGAGCCCGGGGGTTATGACGCGTTCTTGATTGCTTCCCACGTGTTCGACCAGAGAGTGGTTCCGTCAGCGCCCAGGTACTTGTCGAACTCGGTCTTGTCGAGCACCTCGGAGGTGGGCACGAGGATCGGGTTCTGCGAGATCGTCTTCTTGATGAGCGGCGTCGCCGACGGCATCATGTAGGCGGTCCCGGTGGTGTTGACGAAGTCGGCGTACTGCGGCGGCGTGGCGAGGAAGTTCAGGAACGCCTGCACCACGGCCAGCTTGCTGGTGTCCTGCACGGCGGTGAAGCCCTCGAGGTAGGCGTGCGCGCCCTCGGCGGGGAACACCCACTTGATCTTGTCGCTCTTCTGCTGGAGCAGGGCGACGTCGTAGTCCCAGTCCATCGCCATCGCCGTCGAGCCGTTGACCAGTCCGGCGCCGACGTTGGTGTTGAGGAACGCCTTCAGGTGCGGCTTGGCGGCCACGATGGTGTCCTGCACCTTCTTCATCTGGTCGGGGTCGGTGGTGTTGGACGAGAACCCCAGGTACTTGCAGGTCGAGCCCATGCAGTCGCGCTCGAGGTCGATGAAGACGGTCTGGCCGGAGTACCGGGGGATCAGCTCCCAGAAGTCGTGCCAGCTCTCGATGGTCGCATTGCCGACGAGGTCGGGGCGGTAGGCGATGCCGACCTTGCCGTAGTCGGTGGGCAGGCCCCACGGATAGGACTTGCGGAACTTCGGGTCGATGTTCTTGATGTTCGGGATCTTCGAAAAGTCGAGCGGCGACGTGAACCCGGCCGCCGAGGCCTGGCCCGAGTCCGTCGTGTCCGAGAGCAGGAGGTCGTATTGCTTGCTCTTGAACTGCTGCACGACCTCGGCCGAGCTCGAGGTGGCGTTCGAGATCATCTTGATCGAGGCGCCGGGATACTTCGCGGCGAACGCCGAGAGGTTGTTCTTGCCCATCCAGCCGGGGTAGTTGCTGAGGATCGCCTGGCCGGTGATCGCTTCGGAGGCCGAGCCGCCCGGTGACGACGAGCCCGAGCTCGAGCCCGAGCCGCATGCGGCCAGGAGCGACGCGGCGGTGACGCCCAGCGCGCCGGCGCCCGCACGCTGCAGCAGCGCCTGCCGGGTCAGGGGATCAGTCAACGGATCCTGGGTTGTGCTCACGAGGCGTACCTCCGGGTGTTGAAAAGGTTGCGAGGCAGGGGACGATGGTAGCGATATTCTCCACCAAAGCGATGCACAATAGGCCGCATACCGGTCATGATTGCCCGGACTCTTCGGAGTCGGGCTCGTCCGGGTCGGACGATCTCACCGATCCCGACACGACGCAAGGACCGAGACCGCGTTCCACCGCGCCGCCGCTAGCGCGCGTGCCCGAGCAGCCGGCCGGGCGTTCCCGCTGCCGCCTCCTGGAATACGACCATGCCAAGGCCGCGTAAGCAGGTGGCGGCGGCGCAGTGGTGGAGCACCGGAGCGTCGCTGCCGTGCGCCAGGTGGGCGGTCCCGTGCATCTGGATGAACTGGCCAAGGGCGGCCGGGCCGTACGACGCGGAGTCGACCACCGTGTTGGGGTGTTGCTGCAGGTCGATGGGGGCGCCGCGGGCGCGAAAGCGCTCCGTCAGGAGCGGCGCTCCGCCGCCCAGGATCGCGAAGACCGCGGCAAGGCCGGGGTGTGCGGCGGCGTCGCGGGCGAGCCAGGCCACATACGCCCGCTGCATCTGGGCGCAGTAGTCGACAGCGCCCATCCACCAGTCGGGCACGCCTTCGGGCGGTTGCGCCGCGCGCCCGGGGTGGACGAACAGCACCTCGCCTGCGGCCAGGAGCTCGGCCGGGAGCCGCCCAAGGCCGGCGGTGAGCGCGTCTGCGGCAACCGTCACACCTGCGAACCCTGCGCGGCGGCGGCCGTAGGCCAGCGGCAGGACCCGTCCGTCGGACGCCCGGGCGATCCGCAGGATCCCGTCGTGCCACAACTCCTGCAGCGGGTCGTCGAAGCAGTCCGTGGGCGAGAGCGAGACGACGGCGACATCGATGCCTGCCTCGTCCAGCCAGGCCAGCCGCCGGTCGAGGTCGTCCACGCCCGGCGGAAGCGCCAGGGGCGGCAGGCCCGGTGCCTGGAACATGCCGTCGCGAACCCAGGGCGGCTGCGTGCGGCGGTGAAGCTCCCGAAGCACTTCCGGCGGCCACAGGTGCTGGTGCATGTCGTAGGTGCGCTCGGCGGCCACGGGTCAGAGCTCGTATGCCGCCGATTGCAGCACGAGCCGGCTGCCGACCCCGGCGGCGACGGAGCGTTCGTAGATCAGGTTGCCCAGCACCACATCGCTGATGGCAAAGCCGCGGTGCCAGAAGACGATCCGCTCGTCGGGCCGCTCGCGGCCGGGTTTACGGCCGGTCACGATCTCGCCGATCTCGGCGTACACGTGCTCGCGGACCAGCTCGCCGGCGCGGATGATCCCGGTGTACTGGCCGAACTGCCCGTGGGCCGCCTGCTCCCAGTCGTCCACCACGAACTTCTCGGCGGTCGCGGGGAGGTCTGACTCGGTGGACATGACGGCGCCGTAGGGCACCACGAGCGCGCCGGCCTGGACCGCGGCGGTGGGCACGAGCACCGCCGGCTCGGTGAGGCGCGACGCGTCCACGATGATCTGCGCGCCGTCGATCGCCTCGGCGGCCGTGTCGACCGCAACGACGTCGCGGCCGAGCTCCTCCGACATCGCCCGGGCGAACTCCGCGCGCGACTCAGGCCGGCGGCTGGTCACGCGGATCTCCTCGAGGTCGAAGAGGCCCGCCAGGTAGCGCAGGTTGTAGCGGGCGGTCCCGCGCGCGCCGATGTGGCCGAGCACCCGGCTGTCGGACCGCGCCAGGTGCCGCGCTCCGATCGCGGTGACCGCACCCGTGCGCATCCAGGTCAGCCTGGTCGCATCCAGGATCGCGAACGGGGTGCCGGTCTCGGCGTGGTAGAGGGTGAGCAGCGCGAGCTCGGAAGGCAGCGCGTGGCGGTGGTTGTGGGCGTAGTCGCCGATGATCTTGACGCCGGCGATGTCGAGGCCGCCGACATATCCGGGCAGGATGTTGAAGTGCCCGCCGTGGCGCTCCTCCAGCGAGAGGTGGCTCTTCGGGGGAAGCACGACGTCGCCGTCGCCGTGCGCACGCAGCCCGGTCTCGACCGCGTCGAGCACCTCGGCGTCGGTCAGCTCGAGCCGGTCGACGTCGTCGCCCGAGACGAACAGGATCTCGAGTCGTCATCAGGCCTTGCGTGGGATGAACGGCAGCGTGGTCGTCTCCATGTCGGCCTCGCCCGTGTGGTGGCGGATCGCCAGGGTGACGCCGGGGTCGGCGTGCTCGGCATCGATCAGCGCGACGGCGATCATCCGCTCGAGGGTAGGGGAGTACGCCGCCCAGCGGAGCTGGCCGACCTGCTCGCCGTCGCGGTGGGCGGTCCAGGCCCATTGCAGCCGGGGCAGGCGCTCGGGGCCGCCCAGAAGGCCGATCGTGCGCCGCCGCACGCCCTGCTGTGCGACCTCACGCAGCGCGTCGCGGCCGACGTACGCGCGCTTGTCGAGGTCGACCAGCCGGGGGCTGAACTCGAGCGCGTTCACCTCGAAGTTGGTGTAGTACTGGCAGTCGGTGATGCCGCACTCGATCGCGTGCGGCACGTTGGGGCCGGTGATCAGGAGGCCGCTGGGCTCACCGGCCTCGACCAGCGCGTCCCAGACCGCGGGGGCCGCGGCGGAGCCCAGCGGGTAGAGCTCGTAGCCCAGCTCGCCGCTCCACCCGGTGCGCGACACGATCGCTCGCGTGCCCGCGACCTCCATCTCCCGGCAGTCGTAGTAGGCGAGCTCGTCGATCGCATCGCCGACCAGCCGGCGCAGCACGTCGCGCGAGTTGGGGCCCTGGAGCTGGAGCGGCGGCACGTCCGCCTCGGTGACGCGCACGTCGTGGTCGGTGTGGAGGGCGATGCCCTTGACCCACAGGAGCAGGTCGACGCTTCCGTGCGAGAGCCAGACCGTGTCGTCGAACGGCCGCAGCAGCACCGGGTCGCAGATCACCCGGCCCGTCTCGTCGGCGACCAGGACGTAGCGGCAGCGGCCGGTCGCGAGGTCTGTGAGGCCGCGGGTGACGAGGTAGTCGGCGAACGCGACTGCATCGGGCCCCTGGATCTGCACCTGACGCTCGCCGCCCACGTCCCAGAGCGTGACGGCCTCGCGCAGGGCGCGGTAGTCCTCGATCGGCGGGCGGCCGTAGTCGAGCGGCAGGTACATGTGGTTGTAGACCATGTACTCGGTCGCTCCGGCCGCCTCGGTCGCGGCGTGGTAGGGCGAACGCCGGGTGTTGGGCAGGAAGATCTGGCTCATGCGATCCGGCTTGGGTGGGTCACGGCCACGGTCTGGCAGCGTACCGATGCGCGCACAGCCCCGCGATAGGCTGCCGCGCATGGATCCACGACCTCCCGTTCCCCCGTTCACCGAGGAGACGGCGCGCACCAAGGTGGCGGCGGCCGAGGACGCCTGGAACACCTGCGACCCCGAGCGGGTCGCAGGCGCCTACTCGCCCGACTCGGCCTGGCGCAACCGCGACGAGTTCTTCCAGGGCCGCGACGCGATCGTCGAGTTCCTGCGCAGGAAGTGGTCGAAGGAGCTCTCCTATCGCCTGCGCAAGGAGCTCTGGTGCTTCCACCAGAGCCGCATCTCGGTGCGCTTCGAGTACGAGAGCCACGACCCCGCCGGGCAGTGGTGGCGCAGCCACGGCAACGAGCACTGGGAGTTCGACGAACTGGGCTACATGCGCCGCCGCGACGCGAGCATCAACGACTACCCGATCGACGAGTCCGAGCGCCGGATCTGGGTCGACCGGCCGTCGCCGTACCGGCCGTAGCGATGCCGACCGTCTTCGTGACGGGGATGTCGGGGACGGGCAAGTCGAGCGCCCTGGCCGAGCTCGGCCGGCGCGGGCACCGCGTCGTCGACACCGACGCGCACGAGTGGAGCGAGTGGGTTCCGGGCGACGGCGAGTGGCGCTGGCGGGAGGACCGGATCGCGGAGCTGCTCGCGGCGGACGGTGGCCTGCGCTACCTGTGCGGCTGCCAGTCCAACCAGGGGGTCTTCTACGACCGGTTCGCCGCCGTCGTTCTCCTGAGCGCCCCGCTCGAGGTGATCCTTGAGCGGGTCGAGGCGCGGACGACGAACGACTACGGCAGAGCGCCGGAGGAGCGAGCCGCCATCATCGAGAACCTGGGCGCGATCGAGCCGCTGCTGCGGGCGACGTGCACGCACGAGATCGACGCCGCCCGTCCGCTGGCCGACGTGGTCGCGGAGCTCGAGGAGATCGGGCGGGTGGTGGTATCTACCCGAAGGTGAACGAGTAGAGCGACGTGCCCGCAGGCACGGACAGCACGAGCTTGTGCGGCCCCGCGGTCGGCATGTGCGCGAGCTGGTAGAGGTCGTCGTCGGGCACCCGCACGGACGAGGCCGGCGACCCGTCGACGGAGACACCGAGCGTCACCGGGCCGCCGGGCGGGGGCGCTGCGACGACGTAGATCCGCGGCGCGACGTACTCGAACAGGAGCTTCGCGCCGGCGCCGGCGACGATCTGATGGCTCTCGACCCGCCAGTGGCCCGAGAGGGCGACCGCGTTCGTCGGCTCGGCGGCCGGCGGGCCGTAGTCGAAATCGGTGTTCGCATGGAGCTGCTGGGTGTAGCCCTGAGCCCGGTAGGTGCCCAGGTACGTCTCGGGCGTCTCGACCCGTGTCGACGGCGAGATCGCCCCCGGTGCCTGCGCCATCGGGCCGGTCCCCTTCTCGCCGAGGAGCTTGCGGATGTCGTCCTGGGTCTGGGTGTACGCGCCCTCGCCGAAGTGAGCGTCGCGGACGTCGCCGTTTCGGTCGATCAGGTAGTCAGCCGGCCAGTACTGGTTCGCCCAGGCGTCCCAGGTGCCGTACCTGTCGTCGACGGCCACCGGGTAGAGGATGCCGTGCTCGCGCACCGCCCGCTGCACGTTCGAGACGACGTGCTCGAACGCGAACTCGGGCGTGTGGACGCCGACGACCACGAGCCCGTCGCGGTGGTAGCGGGCATACCACGCCTTCAGGTAGGGCAGCGTGCGGATGCAGTTGACGCAGGAGTACGTCCAGAAGTCGACCAGGACGACCTTGCCGCGTAGCCGGCGCAGCGTCAGCGGGCGCGAGCCGGGCGTGTTGATCCACTTCGTGATCTTGGTGAAGTCCGGGGCGGGGCCGAAGTTGCGGAGCGTGTCCGGCGAGTTCCCGGCGGCGACGGCGGCGGGCGCGTTGGCCGCCGACGCGGTCAGGTGGCGCAGGTCGCCGGCGACGCCGTGCGAGCGCTCGACCTTCTGGATCGCCGAGACGTAGCCGGGGGCGCTGGCGGCGAGCTGGGTGGGGATGTCGGTCGTGAAGAGGTAGGCCGCCGCGATCAGGACTGCGCCGGAGACGCGGCGCACGACGAGGCCGCTGCGGCGCACGCCGGACAGGTAGCCGGCCGCGCGGTGCCCGAGCAGGGCGATCGCGAACAGCGGCAGGGTGGCGCCGGCGGCGTAGGCGACCGTGATCACGACCAGCTCCGCCGAGATCCGCCGCTCGGCGCTGAGCGCGGTGACGGCCGCCAGGATCGGCCCGGCGCAGGGCGTCCACACGAGCGCGAGCCCGGCGCCGAGCGCGATGCCCGACCAGAACCCGTCGCCGTGAGCGAGCCGGCCGCCGGCCCGGGCGGCGAGCGGCTGGAACGCGCGGCCGAGGGCCTCTCCCACTCCGGGCACGAGCAGGGCGACGCCCGCGACCGCGAGCAGGCCGATGGCGATGTTGCGGAGCAGGTCCTGCGGCAGGCCGAGCGCGGAGAGCACGCGCGACGCGAGCAGGGTGAAGACGACGAAGGCACCGGCGAGGCCGGCGGCGATGCCGAGCGGGCGGCGGCGGCCGCCCGTGGTCGACGTGGCCGCCACCACCGGGAGCACGGGCAGCACACACGGCGAGAGGAAGGTCGCGAGCCCGGCCACAGCCGCGACCGCGATCAGCGTCACATCCACGTCTGATGTATACGCCGCGGGGCGTGCGCCGGTTCGGCCCGCCCGTCGGGTTGCGACAATTCTGCAACAACTCGCCCACCCGCACCGTTCGGGGTCAGACCCCGGTTTTCAGCGCGGCGCGGGCGCGGGCGGCGCGGACGGCCCGGGACAGCGTCTCGACGTCGTAGGCGCCGTAGTGGCGGCGGCCGTTCACGAAGAAGGTGGGGGTGCCCGAGACGCCGGAGAGGTCGGCGCCGTCGACGTCCTCGGCGATCCGGGCGCGGCCGACCCGCTTGCGCATGTCCTCGCGAAAGCGCTCCCTGTCGAGGCCGAGCTGCTCCGCATAGCCGGCCAGGTCGGGCAGCTTGAGCGCGCCCTGGTGGCGCAGGAGCATGTCGTGCAGCTCCCAGAACGAGCCCTGCTCGGCGGCCGCCTCGGTCGCCTCGGCAGCCAGCTGCGCGTGCGGGTGGACGTCGTTCAGCGGCAGGTGGCGCCAGACATAGCGCACGTCGCCGAAGTCGGCCAGGAGCTCGCGGACGACCGGCTCCGCCTGTCCGCAGAACGGGCACTCGAGGTCGCCGTACTCGAGCAGGGTGACCGGCGCGTCGAGCGGCCCGCGGATGTGGTCGCGGTCGGGGTCGACCGGAACGGCCAGGTCGACGATCGGCTTCGCCGAGCCGAGCAGGGCCCGCAGGCGCAGGCCCTTCGGCAGCCGCTCGGTGGCACGGAAGAGCGTCCACGTCGCAGCGGACGAGACGAGCGCCGCGCACAGCACACCGAGCTTGGCCTCCTCCAGCTCACGGCCGTGGAAGGCGAGCGTCGCGATCAGGATCGACACGGTGAACCCGATCCCCGCGACCGTGCCACCGCCCGCCACCGCGGCCCATCCCACCGGCGGCCGGAGCCGGCCGCGGCTCACGCGGGTGACGACCCAGGCGCTCGTGACGATCCCGACCGGCTTGCCGAGGACGTAGCCGAACAGAATGCCGAGCGTGATCGGCGACGTGAACGCGTGGCTGAGGAAGCTCCCCGAGACGACGATCCCGGCGTTTGCCAACGCAAACAGCGGCACGATCACGTAGCTCGTCCACGGGTGGTAGAGCTGTTGCAGGCGCTCGTTCGGCGAGATGGCCGTCTGCAGCCCCACCTGCGCCGACCGGGCCAGCTCGGGCGTCGGCTGCTCCCGGAACAGGCGGAACAGGTCGGACGCGCGCTCGAGGTCGGAGCGCTGCGCAGGGTAGGCATAGGTGAGGAGGCCCATGACGAGCCCGGTCAGGATCGGGTCGATGCCCGACTTCAGCAGCGCCACCCACAGCACCGCGCCCAGCCCTGCGTAGACGAGCCCGACGTGGACGCCGGCCGCGCGCACCGCCAGGATCAGGACGAGGACGCACCCGGCGACGGCGAGGGCCGTCGCCCACACCTCGCCGGTGTAGACGGTCGCGATCACGATGAGCGCGGCCACGTCGTCGACCACGACCACCGTCAGCATGAACGAGCGCAGCCGCTCCGGGAAGCGCGGCCCGACCAGGGTCAGCATCCCCAGCGCGAACGCGGTATCGGTCGACATCGCCGTCCCCCAGCCGTGCGCCGAGCCGTGGCCGGCGTTCACCGCCAGGTAGATCAGCACGGGCACCGCCATGCCGCCCAGCCCGGCGACGAGCGGGAGCGTCACCCGGCGCCGCTCGCGCAGCTCGCCCATGTCGAACTCGCGCCGCGCCTCCAGCCCGACCACGAAGAAGAAGAACGTCATGAGGCCGCTGTTCACCCACCCGCGCAGGTCCATCGCGATCCCGTGCCCGCCCGCGCGGATCTCGAGCTGCGTCCCCCACACCGACCGGTACGAGCCTGCGTCGGCGTTCACCCACACGAGCGCGGCCACCGTGGCCGCGAGCAGGATCGCGGCGCTGCCCGTCTCCGTGTTCAGGAATTCGCGCAGAGGCCGCTCCAGGCTGCGCGCCCAGGCGGTGTGGCCGGAGTACGGCCCGGCGGCCGGCTCGGACTCGCTCATGATCGCGAGCGTAGATCAGCTGTCAAGCCGGCCCCGCCGGATGGCTCAGGCGTTGCCGCGGGCGAGGTCGATCAGGCGCCCGAGGATGCGCTCGCCGTCGACGCGCAGGCCGTCGTGCTCGTACTCGTTCGTCACCCACGGCCGCAGACCCCGGATCGCCGCGGCCGTCTCCTCCGAGAGGACGCGCTCGACGTACATGTCCTCCGCGTAGATGATCGCCGCCGCCGGCACCTCGTTGCGGGCCAGCTGCTCCCCGTCGTACAGGCGCGGCCACTCCCGCTCGGCCAGGAGGTCGGCCGCCTCGCGCAGCGGCGCGAGCGTGGCGTAGTTCTCGAACATCCACGGGTACACGTGCTCGCCGGTCATGAGCTCGGGATCGTCCTGATACGCCGCCGGGAGCAGCCGCTCGGCCGACCAGCGAGTCGCGCACCCGTCGGCGTAGCACGCCTCGTGGATGACCGAGTAGATCGGGTTGCGGCGGAAGTCCAGGGCGATCTCGACGTCGTTCAGGAATGCAGGCGAGTCGTGCGGCAGCTCGAGGATGTAGTGCAGCCGCTCCGCACCCGGGCCCATCCCGAGCAGCATCCCCAGCTGACGTATGCGCGGCCCGGTGAGCCGGTCGCCGGACGGCAGGCGCACGTCGTCGGCGTCGAGGCGGCGGCGCAGCTCGCGCATCCGCGCACGATCGGCCGGGTAACGGTTGTAGTAGCGGCGGGTACGCTCGAGGACGCGCTCGTACGTGAGCCGGTAGACGTCGTCGGTGGGGCGGCCGACCGGCGGCAGCCCGCCGGTCAGGAACGCCTCACGCAGCCCTCCGGGCGCGAACGACAGGTAGGTCGTGACGCAGAACCCGCCGAAGCTCTGGCCGAGGACGCTCCAGCGCTCGACGCCGAGCTCGCGCCGGATCCACTCCGCGTCGCGCACGATCGAGTCGGCCCGGAAACACGCCAGGTACTCCGCCTGCTCCTGGGGCGTGCGGCCGGCGAGGGCGCCGACCGGCGTCGAGCGCCCGGTCCCGCGCTGGTCGAGCATGAGCACGCGGAACTCCTCGAGCGCCCGGTCGAGCCAGGCGGGGGCGCTCGGCCGCCGCGTCGGTCGGGGCGCCTCCGATCCCGGCCCGCCCTGGAAGTAGACGAGGAACGGCCGGTCGCGCCCGTCGGGGTCGGCCACCTCGCGCGCGAAGACGGTGATGCGCTCGCCGTCCGGGCGGTCGTGGTCGAGGGGGACGGCGAACTCGTGCTCGGTCAGGACGAGGCCGGGAGCGCGGACGGTGTCGGACATCGAGGCGATTATGCACCAGGAGGGGTCTGACCCCGCCCGGTGCGCCTGCGTGCGAGCGCGCCTTCGCCGCGGCCGAGCAGCCACGCCGCGATCGCGCCGATCGCCGCCCCCAGCGCGGCGCCGGCGATGACGTCGCTCGGGTAGTGCACGCCCAGGTAGACGCGCGAGAGGCCGATGCCGGCGGCCAGGCCGAGCAGCGCCCATCGCGCCCGGGGGACGACGGCCGCCAGGACGACGGCGCCCGCGAACGCCGTCATCGCGTGGCCGCTCGGCATCGACGGGTCGGTCGGCACCGGAATCGACGGATGCACGTGTGGGTCAGCCACCGGCGGCCGGGCGCGGCCGATGGCCGACTTGAGGAGGCCGTCGCTGGAGGACGCGAGCTCGATGGCGATGAGAAGGGCGACGAGCGCGAGCGGCCGCCGCAGCCGGAACGCCACGACGACGCCGATCGCGATCCAGACCAGGCCGCCGGCGCCGGCATAGGTGAGGCCCTTCATCACCGGCGTGACGACCGGCCAGTGCAGACTGGACAGCCACTCCACAGCGCGCCGGTCGAGCTCCTCCATCGACGGATCTTCGCCTGTGGCGGTGTGAGATGGCTAACGCAGGGCGCTGCGCAGCGCCGCCCGGGCCGCGTGGTAGCCGCACATCCCGTGGACGCCGCCGCCCGGCGGGGTCGACGAGGAGCACAGGAAGATGCGCGGGTTCGGGGTCGCGTGCGGCGTGATCCGCGCGGCCGGCCGGGCGAGCACCTGGCGCAGGTCGGCAGCGCCGCCGTTGATGTCGCCGCCGACGTAGTTCGGGTTCTCCGCCTCGAGGTCGGCCGGACCGCGCGCCGTCCGCTCGAGCACGACGTCGCCGAACCCGGGCGCGAACCGCTCGATCTGGCGCTCGATCGCCGCCGTCATGTCGACCGGCGAGCCGTTGGGCACGTGGCAGTAGGCCCACAGCGTGTGCCGGCCCGCCGGCGCGCGGCCGGGGTCGACCAGGCTCTGCTGGGCGACGAGCACGAAGGGGCGCTCGGGGTGGCCGCCGGCGACGACGGCGGCCTCCGCGGCGGCGATCTCGGGGAGGCTGCCGCCGAGGTGCACCGTGCCCGCGCGGCGGCAGGCCTCCGCTGCCCACGGCACCGGCTCGGACAGCGCGTAGTCGAGCTTGAAGACGCCCGGCGCCGTAGCGGTAGCGGCGCAGGGCACGGGCGTAGCGGCCGGGCAGCGCCTCACCGCAGATCGCGACAAGCTGGCGGGGAGTCACGTCGAAGAGCAGGGCCCGGGCCTCCGGGAGATCGGCCAGCGACCGCACCTCGGAGCCGGTGCGGACTTCCCCGCCGAGCGAGCGCAGATGGGCCGCCATCGCGTCGGCGATGGCCTGCGAGCCGCCGCGCGCCACCGGCCAGCCCACGGCGTGGCCGAGCGCGAGCAGCACGAGCGCGAACCCCGCCGTGGGCGCGCGATTGAGCGGCCGCATCGAGTGCGCCCCCATCCCGGCGAGCAGGGCGCGGGCCTCGTCCGACCGGAAGCGGGCGGTGGCGAGGCCGGCCGCTCCGCGAACACCCGCACGGGCGAACCGGGCCGCCAGGAGCGGGTGGCGGGGAGGCCGCGGCGCGCCGAGCACGATCGGGGCGAGCTCGTCCCAGCCGTCCGAAAACGGGTGCATCAGCGCCGTATAGGCGTCGCCGTCGTGCCCCAGTCCGGCCGCCGTCTCGGCCAGTGACCGGTGCAGGACGGCCGCCCGGCCGCCGTCGAGCGGGTGGGCGGCCTGCACCTCGGGCTCGATCAGCTCGAGGCCGTGGTCGGCGAGCGGGAGCGTCCGCAAGAACGGGGAGCCGACGGCAAGCGGGTGGATCGCCGAGCAGACGTCGTGCCGGTAGCCCGGCAGCGTCAGCTCGGCCGTCCGCGCCCCGCCGCCGATCGTCTCGGCCCGCTCGCAGACGAGCACCGAGCGGCCGGCGCGGGCCAGCTCGATCGCGGCCGCGAGCCCGTTCGGCCCCGCTCCGACGACGACCGCATCGGGCAAGCCCTCAGCCGCCCCGGCGGAACGGGCGTGCGATCAGGCGGATCGGTGCGGCGGTCATGTAGATGCCGGAGCGTATCCCCGCGTTGTGCCAGATGTTCGTCGCCCGCGACCACTGCCGGCCGCGATCGACGCACACCGTCGTCGTCTCCACCTCGCCGGTTGCGCCGAGGTGCTCGCCCAGCGACCGCAGCGTGTGCTGCCAGTGCAGGTCCTCCTTGCCGTGGCCGCCGAGCGTCATTCCCAGCTCGTACATCGGGTCGCTGGCCCGCATCAGCACCTGCGCCTGGGCGTACGTGACGCCCTCCTCGGCGAACGCGCTGAACGTGATCCAGCCGGCGAACATGTGCCCCTGCGGCGTCATCAGCGTGAACGACTCGTCGTCGGCGTACAGCACGAGGACGCCGGTCGAGAGCTTGAGGCCGCCGGGCATCGAGAGGTCGAGCGCCGCCACCTCGCCGGGTGCGATCCCGGCCAGCGGCGCGAAGAAGCTGTTCCCCTTCGGCCAGAACTCGGGGAAGTGCTGCTTCCATACCTCGATGGCCTGCGCCGGCGTGACGTCGACCCCGCGCAGCGGCAGACGGTAGGTCTTCTGCCACATGCGGCCGAAGCCCTGGATCGGCGACGTCTGGCGGCGCCCGCTGACGTTGATGTTGCGTGCCCCCGGCGCGGCCTCCGTCACCTGGAGACGGTCGATCGGCTGCGCCCATGCGGCGGCATCCCGCTTGTCGGGTTGGCTCGTCATGTTGCGTCCTTTCTGAGGTCAGGCGGCCGCGGCCAGCGCCGCGTCCTCGTTCTCGTGGATCGCGATCGCCTCGTCGAGCCGGGTCAGCTCGAAGATCTGCCGGTAGTGCTCGGAGAGGCCGTAGGCCAGCATCCGCTGGCGGTTGCGGTTCGCCCGCACGAGCAGCGTCACCAGAAGGCCGATGCCGCTCGAATTCATGTACTCGAGCCCGCCGAAGTCGAGCACCACGGCCCGCACCTCGGGCGAGGTGGCCCGGTCGAAGGCGTCCGAGAGAGCGGCCTCGCTCGCCCCGGTCACCTCCCCCGTGAGCTCGATCACGCTGCAGCCCGGCCTGGGCGTACGCACGCTCAGCCGGATGGTCGCGTCTGTCATCGCGTGCCTCCGTTGTCGGCGGCGGGCACGGGCCCGTCCGCAAGGATGGTCATGAAGTCGGACAGTCGGGTGATCTCGAAGATCTCGCGGTAGTGCTCGGTGAGGCCGCGGGCGCTCACCGGCCGCTCCTGGGCGCGGGCCCGGGCGAGCACGCCCACGATCAGGGCGATGCCGGTGGAGTTGATGTAGTCCACGCCGCTGAAGTCGAGCAGGACGGCGTCGCCGCCTCCGACCTCGGCGTAGGCGGCGTCGAGCGCCTCGCGGGCGCCGCCGTCGATGTCGCCGGAGAGTGCGATCGTCGCGCCGGCATCCGTGCGGGTGGTCGTTGCCTCGAGCGGGGTCTGGCTCATCTGCCCTCACCGTGTCCCTTCAGGTGCGTGATCAGCTCGAGCGTGTGGCGATCGCCGTCGCCGTCCGCGCGCACCTCGTCGACCATGTTCTGGATCAGATAGAGGCCCCAGCCACGCGGGGCCTGCTCGCCGGCCAGCTTCGCCTCGATGTCGGGCGTCTCGGCCTGCGGGATCTCGCGCCCGCCGCCGTGGTCGGTGATCCGCACCGAGAGGGCGGAGTCCGACCGCGCAACCACGATCTCGACGGGCAGATCGGCGCCGTAGCGATTGCCGTGCTCCATCGCGTTCATCGTCGCCTCGGCGACGGCGGTCTTCAGCCGCTCCAGCCGCGACGGGTCGACGCCCGCGGCCAGGGCCGCCTCGGCGACCCGCCGCATCGCCTCGCGCTCGTTGCCCTCGACGCTCGGCACGGAGAACTCGAGCACGGGCACCATCTCGGCGTCGGCGCCGGTGCGGGCGAGCGCGACGAGCGTGATGTCGTCCTCCTGCTCGCCCTCGGCACCCGTGAAGCGGTCGAGCTCGGCGAGCAGGTCGGAGATCAGCTCGTCCGCCACCGCGCCGCCGGCCAGCCGCTCACGCACGCGCGGAGTGCCGAACATCTCACGCGCGGGATCGTGTGCCTCGGTGAGCCCGTCGCTGTAGAGCAGGACGCTCGACCCGGGCGCGATCGTCGCCTCCTTCTCCTCGTAGCTCATCCCGGGCATGAGCCCGAGCGGCATGCCGGTCGCGCGCAGCTCCGAGACCTCGCCGCCGCTCTCGACGATCGGCAGGTTGTGACCGGCGTTCGCGTAGCGGAGCAGGCCGGTGGCGGGGTCGAGCACGCCGTAGAGGCAGGTCACGAACATGTTCGGCGGGATCTCCGAGCACAGCGTCTCGTTGATCCGCTCGAGCACCGTGCCGGGCTCGAGCAGCCGCTGCGCCGCCGCCCGCAGGACGCTGCGGGTGGCGGCCATCACCATCGCGGCCGGGACGCCCTTGTCGGTCACGTCGCCGACGACGAGCCCGATCCGGCCCTCGGGAAGCTCGATGAAGTCGTAGAAATCGCCGCCGACGGTGCGCGCGGGCCGGTAGTACGCGGCGACCCGCCACCCGTCGAGCTCGGGCAGCTCCCTGGGCAGGAAGTTCTGCTGGATCAGTCGGGCGACCTCGAGCTCCTGCTCGATCCGCTCCCGGGCCCGCACCTCGACCTCCTGCTCGCGGACGAGCTGGCCGACCTTGACGGCCGGCGCGACCTGGGCTGCCAGGCTCTCGAGCAGGCGGCGGTCGTCGGGCGAGTACTCCTGGTCGGACAGGCGCGGGCCCAGGTTGAGCAGGCCGATCAGCTCGCCCTGGGTGACGAGCGGGACGACCATGGTGATGCCCTGCGCGCGCATCTGCTCGAGCGCCGGCGAGTCGAGCTCGAGGTTGCGCAGCTCGACGGCGCCCGGAGCGCTCTGGAAGTAGGGCACGATCGGGTCGTTCGGCGAGATCTCGAGGCCGAGGTCGGCGCCCGGCCCCTCGGCCGGGAGCGACGCCCGCGTCTCGATCGGCGCCGCGGCGGCTCCCGCGGCGCGCGGCCGCCGCAGCATCACCCTCCGCAGCGTGTGGGGGAGCATCGTCATGCCTCGTTTCTACCGGACGGGCGTTCCGAGATCGTTACGGGCGCGAGCCAGACGCTCGCGCTGCGCGGCCGCACCGTGTCGCGGACGGTCGTGAGCAGCCGGTCGGAGAGAACGTCCAGGTCGATCTGCTGGCGCAGCTCCCCGGCGAATGCCTCGACCGCCGCCTGGGCGTCGTAGGCGGCGCGCGAGAAGCGGCGGTCAACCGCGTTCTGGATCCGGCGCCGGAACGGCTGGAAGACCGCCGCCACGGCCAGGGTCGAGAGCGTGACGGCGAACGAGCTCGAGAGGCCGGTCGCCGCCCGGAACGTCACTCCGAAAAGGGCGATCCCGCTCAGGTAGACGAGCGCCAGCGCGGCGACGAGCACGGCGTACACGAGCGTACGGCGGATGACGAGGTCGACGTCGTAGAGGCGGTAGCGCAGCATCGCCATGCCGACGGCAACCGGGATCAGCGCGTAGTCGAGCGTGTACAGGACCGCCGGGCCGTCCACGACCGAGATCAGCACGAACCCCACGAACGTCAGGCACACGGCGAACAGGCACTCCCGCAGCTGGACGCGCTGGGTCGGCTCGGCCCGCCGGTACCGCACGACGGCCGACACGAAGCCGGCGATCAACGCGAGGACGACCGCGGCGACGACCGCCAGGATGACAGGGGCGGTGCCAGACACGTCCAGGCCGACGGGGTTACGGGTGCCGCCGAACATCTGGCCCGGCTGGGTCGCGAGCAGGAATGTGGTCGCCGCGATCACGCCGAGGTCGATCCGGACGAGGAGCCGCCACCGCCCGGACGGCGGCCGGCCGTCGGGGAAGAGCAGCGGCATGAAGAGCGCGAACCCGATCAGCCCCGCCGGCCACGCCCACAGGCTGAGCCATGCGGGCACGGCCGCCCAGAAGAAATCGTGGTGCTGCGGGCCGGCCCAGACGCCCACCGCGCCGAAGGTGAGCGAGACGGAGACGAGCAGCGGCGCGAGGGAGAACAGCCACCCGATCGGGTTTCCCGGCTCCCGCCGGGCGATGAGGACGCCGATGACCGACATGACCACAAGCAGCGCGACGTAGGAGCCGGCGTCGAGGGTGTCCACGAGGTCGAAGCCGAAATGCAGCAGGGATATCAGCCCGCCGCCGCAGATGAGCGCCAGGGTCACGGCGAGCGCCGCGACGGCCGGCCGTACGCTTCGGGGCCGCCTCACCGCTCGCCCTCCGACGGCCGCAGCCACACGGTCGCGTGGGCCGGATGGAGGGCGTCGCGCACGACGGAGACGACGTCGCCGGTGAGAGTCTCCAGGTCGATCTCGCCGCGCATGCGCGCGCTGAACGCCTCGAGCGTCCGGGCGGAGTCGTAGCGGGCCCGGTAGAAGCGGCGGTCGACCGCCGCCTGGATGCGGCGGCGCAGAGGCTGGAAGGCCAGCGCGACGACGAGAGTCGAGACCGTGACCGCCAGCGTGCTCGACCCGCCGGCCACGCTCCGGACGGCCGACTCCAGCGTGAACACGCCGGCCAGGTAGATCAACGCCAGGCAGGCGACGAGCGCGGCGTAGACGATCGTCCGCCGCACGAGCCGGTCGATGTCGAAGAGGCGGTGCCGCAGGATCGCGATCCCGATCGCGGCCGGGATCAGCCCGAAGCTCACGAGCGCCACGCCCTGGAGGGCCAGCAGCCAGGTCGGAGCATGCGTGCCCTCCGGCGCGACCGCCACCGACGTCGTCTCGACCATCACGTAGATCGCCGCGACCAGCGCCGCGGCGGCCGTGAGCCACTTCACCTGCTCGCGGGCGACGCCGCGGGCACGGCGGAAGCGCACGATCAGCGAGACGGCGGACGCCACCATCATCACCGGCACGAGCAGGATCAGGATCTTGGCGTCAGTCGATCGCCCGGCCGAGGCCGTCGATCCCGAAGGGGTTGTCCGTGTGCGGGTATCCGGCGCTCGTCATCGGTCCCGGCGTGGCCAGCCCCAGCACCAGCCCGGCGACGATCGCCGAGCCGCTGATCCAGGCGACGGCCCGCCAGCGCGGCCCCGGCAGACGGCCGTCGGGAAAGAGCAGGATCAGGAACGTCCCGGTCACGCCGATCGGCACGATCCAGGCCGTGCCACCGATCGCCCCGAGCGCCGCGGCACCCGGGTGCGGGTGGTGCAGGCGGATCACGTAGTCGGAGTAGGAGCTCACGTTCGCGAGCCCCCAGCCGATCCCGATCAGGAGCAGCAGCCAGCCGATCCGGTTTCCGGGCCTGCGTGTCGCGATGAGGACGCCCGTGACCGGGAAGGCGAGGACGGCGATCACGAAGAGCGCGTTCGCCAGGAAGCCGCCACCCGACCAGCTCGCATTCGACGACTCGATCCCACGGCTGAGCCAGCCGAACGCGAGCGCCCCGATCCAGAGCACGACGCAGAGGCCGAACACCGCCCACGCGAGGATGCGCAGCGCGCGGGATCGGGTGCCGGGGTCGTTCATGGCCGCAAGTCTCGCCGCCCGCCCGTCCGGGAATCGTTACGGCGCTGGGCCCGCACCCCTGCTCCGTTGCGTTCGCGTGTCATGCTTGTCACGTGCACGACCTGAGGATCTCATTTCTGGGGACGCCGCTCGTGGAATTCGAGGGGCGCCCGCTCGAGGTGGACACGCGCAAGGCGACCGCGATGCTGGCCTACCTGGCGGTGACCGGCCACCCCCAGAGCAGGGAGATGGTGGCGGCGCTGCTCTGGCCCGAGTTCGACATCGACCGCTCGCGGGCGGCGCTGCGGCGGACGCTCTCGACGCTGCGCGCGGCGCTCGGCGACCGGTTCGTCGCGGCCGACCGGACGTCGATCGCGCTCGACCTCGACGGCGCCTGGTTCGATCTCTCCGAGTTCCGCCGCACCGCCGCCGACCCCGCCGCGGGCGTCGCCGCCCTCGGGCGCGCCGTCGACCTGCACCGGGGCGACCTGCTCGCGGGCTTCGCGATCCGCTCGTCCGCCGCGTTCGACGACTGGCAGCAGCTCTCCGGCGAGACCATCCGCCAGGAGCGCGCGGCGGCGCTCGACCGGCTCGTCGACGCGCTCGCCGCGGCGGGGCGCGGCGACGAGGCCGTCGCCCGCGCCGAGCAGCGGCTCGCCCTCGACCCCCTGCACGAGCCCGCCCACCGCCGGCTGATCGAGCGCTACGCGGCCGCCGGCCGGAGAGCCGACGCGCTGCAGCAGTACCGCCGCTGCGTGCGGGTGCTCGACCGCGAGCTGGGCGTGCGCCCGCTGGCCGAGACGACCGAGCTCTACAACGCCGTCAACGAGGGCCGCAGTCCGGCGGCGGCCGCGGCGCCCGTGGCCGTCGCGGCCCCGGAGCAGCCGCTCGTCGGCCGTGCCGAATCGTGGCGGCGGCTGGTCGAGCTGCACACCGCCATCGCCTCCGAGGGCCGGCTGGCCGTGATCGAGGGCGAGTCGGGCGTCGGCAAGACCCGGCTCGCGGACGAGGTGGTCGCGGCGCTCTACGAGCGGGGCGCGGCGGTCATAACGGCCAGGGCGTCGGCGGGTGAGCGCGGGCTCCCGTACGGCATGCTCGCCCAGCTCCTGCGCGCCGCCGTCGAGCGGCTCGAGGGCGGCGTCCCCGCCCACTGCGCGGGCGAGGCGGCTCGCCTCTTGCCCGAGCTGGGGGCGGCACCGGATGCGAGCCTCGAGGACCCCGGGGCACAGCTGCGGTTCCTCGAGGCCGTCTGCCAGCTGATCGCGCTCGCCTGCGAGGGCCCGTCGCCGGGCGTGGTCGTGGTCGACGACCTGCACTGGTGCGACCCGGCATCGCTCGCCGCACTGGGCTACCTGGCCCGCCGGCTGGGGGGCCGGCGCCTGCTGATCGTGGCCACCCGGCGCACCGACGAGCCCGACCCCGACCATGCCTGCTTCCGGCTGGCCCAGGCCGGGGAGCGAATCGCGCTCGGGCGGCTCACCCGCGACGACGTCGCCGAGCTCGCCCGCTCCCAGGGGCTCGGCCCAGCCGACGCCGAGGCGCTGTACGCGGAGAGCGAGGGGCTGCCGCTCTTCCTGGCCGAGCTGCTTGCGGCCGGGCGCCCGGGCGCCGCCCCCGCGGGGATCCGCGAGGCGGTCGAGAGCCGTCTCGACGCCGTCTCCGAGACCGCCGGCCAGGTGCTGACCGCGGCGGCCGTGATCGGCCGGACGTTCGACGTCGACACGGTGCGGGCGACGAGCGGGCGTTCCCCCGACGAGGTCGTCGCGGCGCTCGAGGAGCTGTGCGCCCGCGGCCTGATCGTCGAGCGCGGCGCGGCCTACGACTTCGGCCACGAGCGGGTGCGGGCGGCCGTCGACGAGCGGGCCGGGCTCGCCCGCCGCCGGCTCCTGAACGGCCGCGTGGCCGATGCGCTCGCCGTCCGCCACGGCGCCGCCGCGATCGTCGCCCGCCACCTCCAGCTGGCCGGGCGCGAGGCCGAGGCCGCCGAGGCCCACGCCGCCGCCGGCGACCGCGCCCGGGCGCTCTCCGCCGGAGCCGAGGCCGTCGACCACTACGCCTCCGCGCTGGCGCTGGGGCACCCCGATCCGGCCCGCCTGCACGAGGCCCTGGGCGACGTCCACACGCTCCGGGGCGACTACGCCGCCGCGCTCGCCGCCTACGACGCTGCCGCCGCACACGCCGGCGCCGGGCGGCTGGGCGGGATCGAGCACAAGCTCGCCGCCGTGCACGAGCGCCGGGGCGAGTGGGAGCAGGCCGAGCGCCACCTAAAGGACGCGCTCGCGCTGGGAGCGCCTGCGGCCCGCGTCCAGGCCGACCGCGGCCTGGTCGCGTGGCGGCGGGGCGATCCCGGCGCGCTCGACCTGTGCCGCGAGGCGCTGCGCCTGGCCGAGCGCGACGGCGACGACGAGGCGGCCGCCCGCGCCCACAACACGCTCGGCCTGCTGGGCGAGCCGGGGCACTTCGAGCGCAGCCTCGAGCTCGCGGCGCGGCTTCCCGACCCCAGCATCCGCATCGCCGCACTCAACAACCTGGCCCGTGCCCGCGCAGCCGAGGGCGAGCTCGGCCCGGCCGCCGAGCTCGTCCGCGAGGCGCTCGACCTGGTCGCGGCCCAGGGCGACCGCCACCGTGAGGCGGCGCTGCGCAACAACCTCGCCGACACCCTCCACCGCGGCGGCCGCGAGGAGGAGGCGATGGAGGAGCTGAAGCGGGCGGTCGCGATCTTCGCCGAGGTGGGCGGCCACGAGGACGAGCCCCGCCCCGGCGTCTGGCGCCTGGTCGAGTGGTGAAGGTGCCTGGCACCCGCAGGGGTGCCTGGCACCGGTCGGCCCTCATCTGCGGTGATAGGTTGAGTCTCGCTTCAGTCCACGAGCGCGCGGCGTAGGAGGTTTCCGATGGCTGTCGAGACGCGACCAACGACGAGGCAGGGGGCGGAGACGGTGTTCGTCGACCGCTTCTGCGACGGCATCATCGGGCCGTCGAGCGAGATGCTCGGCCCGGTGCGCGACGGCGGCCACATCGTCGCCAACACCGCGCCCGGCTGCTGGGGGCCGATGATCACGCCGGCCATCAAGGGCGGCCACGAGGTGACGCTCCCGGTCGCCGTCGAGGGGGCCGAGGTCGGCGACGCGGTGGCGATCCACATCCGCGACATCTCGGTCACCTCGATCGCGACGGCGTCGGGCAATGACCGCCTGATCGAGGGCCGGTTCAACGGCGACCCGTACTGCGCCAAGGTGTGCGCCAAGTGCGGCGCCGAGGACGAGGCCACGGTCGTCGAGGGCATCGGCCCCGACAGCGTCCGCTGCGCCAATTGCGGCGAGCCGGCGTCGCCCTTCGCATTCACGAACGGCTACACGATCGCGTTCGACGACGAGCGGCGCGTCGGCGTGACGGTCGGCCGCGAGCAGGCCGAGGCGTTCGCGCAACGACGCCCACACGGCCGGCGCATGCCCGGCGAACTCGATCCAGAACCCGATCCTGCTCTTCGCCCCGCACGACCTCGTCGGCGTCGTCGACGCGCCTGCGGCCGTTCATGGGCCAGCTCGGGACGACCCCCGCGATCGACCTGCCCGACTCGCACAACGCCGGCGACTTCGGCGCGTTCCTGCTCGGCGCGCCCCACTCGCGCGCGGTCACGCCCGGAGCAGCTCGAGGCGCCGCACCGACGGCCACCTCGACATCGACGCCGTCCGCGCGGGCGCGATCCTGATCGCGCCGGTCAAGGTGGCCGGCGCCGGGATCTACCTCGGCGACATGCACGCGATGCAGGGCGACGGCGAGATCGCCGGCCACACCGCGACGTCTCCGGCACGGTGACGCTCCAGGTGCACGTGCTCAAGGGCCTCGCGCATCGACGGCCCGATCCTGCTCCCGGTGGCCGAGGACCTGCCGTTCCTGGCCCGGCCGCTGACGTCGCCGGCCGAGCGGGCGCGGGCGACCGAGATCGCGCAGCGCAACGGCCTGCCGGAGATCGAGGAGTCGCTGCCGATCTCGGTCGTCGGGCACCGGCCCCGACCTGAACAGCGCCGTCGACAACGGCCTGGCCCGCGCGGCGCGATCTGCTCGACATGAGCGGTGCCCGAGGTGAAGAACCGGGCGACGATCACGGGCGCGATCGAGATCGGCCGGCGCGCCGGGCGTCGTCCAGGTGACGTTCCTGGCGCCGGCCAAGGCGCTCGCGCGCGCCGCGGGCTCGACGAGCTCGTCCGCACCCACTACGGAATGGAGCAAACCGTCTAGCCGCCCGACACGGGCACCAGCACGTCGAGCTCCTCGCCGTCGCCCACCGGCCGGGTGCGGGGCAGGAACATCGCCGCCGGCAACGACGGCGAGCCCGCGCAGGGCGGGCGGGTCGAAGCCGGCGTCGCGGGCGAGCGCGGCGACGAGGTCGTCGACCGTCGCCCCCTGCTCCAGCGCGATCGTGCGGCGCGGGCCCAGCCGCTGCGCCATCGTTCCCGACAGCCGCACATGCACCTCCGGCATGCGGCCAGCGTACCGCACCGGTCCTCGCGGGTATCGTCCGGGAAAGTCGTACGGGAGGAGATCGACCATGGCCGAATCGCGAGCGAGCGCCGTGTGGGAGGGCGACCTGCTGGGCGGCAGCGGGAAGGTGAGCGTCGCCAGCGGCGCGTTTCCGGAGCAGGCCGTGACGTGGGCGGCGCGCACGAACCGCCCGGACCCGAAGACGAGCCCCGAGGAGCTCATCGCCGCGGCGCACGCGGCCTGCTACGCGATGGCGTTCTCGCACGCGCTCGCCGAGGCGGGGCACACGCCCGAGCGCCTCTCGGTCGACGCCGTCTGCCGGCTCGATCCCGTCGCGGGCGGCGGGGTCGCGATCAGCCGCATCGACCTCTCGGTGCGCGGCCGCGTCCCCGGCCTCGACCAGGCCGAGTTCGAGCACCTGGCCGCTGACGGTGAGCGCGGCTGCCCGGTCTCGAACGCCCTCCGCGGCAACGTCGAGATCGGTCTCGCTGTAACGCTCGAGACGTAGCCGAGACTGTATGAGCGAACCCATGAAAGGACTCCTGAGCATGTTCCTGCGCAAGCCACGCGCCATCCCCGAGGCCGCCGACGCGCTCCCCGGCCGCGACGAGCCGGCCTACGCCGTGCCCGAGCGACACGCCGTCCTCGACGCGCCGCTCCTCCCCCCCTACCCGGACGGGATCGACTACTTCTACGTCGGGATGGGCTGCTTCTGGGGCGCCGAGCGCATCTTCTGGCAGACCCCGGGCGTGTATTCGACGGCGGTCGGCTACGCCGGTGGCTCCACCCCCAACCCCACCTACCGCGAGGTCTGCACCGGCATGACCGGCCACACCGAGGCAGTGCTCGTCGCCTACGACCCGAAGCAGATCTCGACCGAGCAGGTCATGCGCCTGTTCTGGGAGGGCCACGACCCGACCCAGGGCATGCGCCAGGGCAACGACCACGGTAGCCAGTACCGCTCGGCCATCTACTGGCGCACGCCGGAGCAGCGCGACGCTGCGCTCGCCACCCGCGACGCCTACGCCGAGGCCCTGCGTGCGCACAACCGCGGCGAGATCACAACCGAGATCGCCGAGGCCGGGACGTTCTATCCCGCCGAGGACTACCACCAGCAGTACCTCGAGAAGAACCCCGGTGGCTACTGCGGCATCGGTGGGACGGGCGTCTCCTGCCCGATCGGCGTCGGCGTCAGCGCCTCCTAGGCAGCAGCACGGGGACAGTCCCGCGAGGGGACTGTCCCCGATTCCTACCCGCCGTACAGGTCGACCCCGTGCGGCTCCTGGATGATGTTGCCGCCGTCGACGACGAAGGTCTGGCCGGTCACGTAGGCGGCCTCCTCGGAGGCCAGAAAGACGGCAGCGGCGGCCGCCTCGGCGGCGGTGCCGGCGCGGCCGACCGGCGTGCTCCGGGCCGCGACGAGCTCCTCGTCGAGCGATGACGCGGTGTCGATCCAGCCCGGCGCGACCGAGTTCGCCGTCACGCCGCCGCGGCCGTAGTCGAGGGCGATCGAGCGCATCACCCCGTCCATGGCCGCCTTTGACGCGCCGTAGCCGGCCTGCCGCGGCGCCATCACGAACGGCCCGGTGACGGACGAGATCATCACAACGCGGCCGTAGCCGCGCCGGGCCATCCCCGGGAGTGCCGCCTGGGTCGTGTAGACGGCGGTCATCAGGTTGACATCGAGCTCGCGCCGCCACTCGGCCTCGCTCAGGTCGGCAAACGCCGCGTCGGGCGCCGGAATCCCCGTCTGGGCGATCCCGGCCGCGTTCACCAGCACGTCCAGGCGGCCGTGCTCGCGCTCGACCGCCTCGACGAGCGCGAAGGCCTCGGCCCGGACGGTCAGGTCGGCGACGTGCGCGGACGCGGATGCGCCGGCGGCGCGCAGCTCCTGCGCCCGGTCCTCGACGCGGCTCGTGGTCGCGGTCTCGGCGAGGGCCGCGCCGAGCCGGGCCAGCAGCCGCGCGCAGGCGTGGCCGATGCCGGACTCGCTGCCGCAGCCGGTCACGAGCGCGACCCGGCCGGAGAAGTCGAAGGGGCGCTGGTCCACGGTGGCGCCGATTCTACGCAGCGGAATCTGCGATAACCCGCGCAACCGCCCGACGAAGCGAGGATCCGTGCCGTACTTCGACGCCCCACTGGAGGAGCTACGCGTCTACCGCACCGCGGTGACCGCCCCGGACGACCTGGACGCCTACTGGGAGGAGGCCATCGCCGATGCGCGCACACGGGCGCGGCCGGCCACCTTCGAGCTCTACCGGCCGGAGGTCTTCCGCCACGTCGAGGCCTACGACGTCACGTTCACCGGCGCCGGCGGCGACCCTGTGCGCGCCTGGTTCATGTGCCCACCGGGCCGCGACCGGCTGCCGTGCCGGGTCACCTTCATCGGCTACGGAGGCGGCCGCGGCCACGCGGCGGAGCACACGCTCTACGCGGCCGCCGGGTTCTGCGAGCTCGTCGTCGACTCGCGCTCACAGGGCGGCAGCTGGCGGGCCGGCGACACCGGCGACCCCGGCGCCGGCGCCGCCCCCGGGCCGGAGGCGCCGGGCGTGATGACGCGAGGCATCCTCGACCGCAACGCCTACTACTACCGCCGCCTCTACGTCGACGCGGTCCGCGGCGTCGAGACGGCCGCCGCCCACGACCGCGTCGATCCCGACCGGATCGGCGTCGGCGGCTTCAGCCAGGGCGGCGCGCTCTCGCTCGCGACCTCGGCGCTCGCCCCCGGCCGCATCCACCTGTGCCAGGCGCACATGCCGTACCTGTGCGACATCCCCCACGCCATGGCGATCGCCGGCGAGCCGCCGTACACGGAGCTGGTCGAGTTCCTGGCCCAGCACCAGGACGACATCCCGCGCGTGCTCGACACGCTCCGGTACGTCGACAACGCGGTGCTCGCACCGCGGATCCAGGCCTCGACGACCGTCAGCGTCGGCCTGATGGACGCGTGCTGCCCGCCCTCGACCGTCTTCGCGGCGTACAACGCGATCACCGCGCCGAAGCGCATCATCGAGTACCACTACTGCGAGCACGACCTGCCCGGGCACCACGTGGAACGGGAGCTCGAGGAGTTCGCAGCGGCGCTGCGCTAGCCGGCCGCGCGGCGCAGCGCGACGACGCCGTCGGCCGGGCGCGGCGCCGGCAGCGCCACGGCGGGCTGGGCGGGCACCCAGTCTGCGTCGGGCCGGCCGAGCAAGAAGCCCTGGCCGGTGGCGGATCCGAGCGCGCGGACGACGTGGAGCTCGCCCGCCGTCTCGATGCCCTCGGCGCAGATCAGCGCGCCGGTGTCCTCGGCGAAGCCAACGAACGCCTTGATGACGGCCGCCTTCGTCGGCTGGACGTTCACGCTCTCGACCAGGCTGCGGTCGAGCTTGACCACGTCGGGGCGCACGCGGACGAGCTGGGCGAAGCCCGCGTAGCCGACGCCGGCGTCGTCGACGGCGATGCGGGCGCCGCGGGCGCGCAGGTCCTGGAGCGCCATCTCGAGCTCGGGGCCCTCGGTCACGAGCGCGTTCTCGGTCACCTCGATCGTGATCGAGCTCAGATCCTCGGGCAGGTTCAGCAGCTCGCGGCCGGAGAGCAGCGCCTCGGGGCTCAGGTTGAGCGAGAGCGAGGCGCCGGCGGGACGCCCGGGCACCTCGAGCGCGGCACGCACCGCGGCCGCCTCGAGCTCCACCGCCAGCCCGTGCTTGCGGGCGAGGTCGAACCACTCCTGCGGCGAGCGGCCCACCTCGGCCGGGAAGCGCGAGAGCGCCTCGTAGCCGACGACCTCCTGCGAGCGCAGGTCGAAGATCGGCTGGAACACCGGGGTGATCGCGCCGGGCGAGTCCAGCACCGCGAGCAGCTGCGCCCGCTCGATGTCTGCCTGGGTCGGGCCGGACTCGAGGTGGACGCTGTAGTGGCGGCTGGGAGCGCGGTCGACCTTCGCGGTCACGAGGGCGACCTCGGCGCGGCGGATCATCTCCTCGGCGGTGAGCCCGTCCTCCCACGAGGCCACGGCGACCGTCGCGGAGGGCTGCGGCGCCGCGCTCCGTCCGCAGGCTGCATGGATCTCGGCCGCCACCCGGTCCGAGTCGTCGCCGGCATCGACCAGGAGCACGAACTCGTCGCCGCCCAGGCGGTAGGCCGAGGCGCTGCGGGCGGCTCCGACCTGGTCGAGGGCGGTGCCGAGCTTCACGAGCAGCTCGTCGCCGGCCTTGTGCCCATGGCCGTCGTTCGTGTCCTTGAGGCTGTCGACGTCGATCAGCAGCAGGTGGAGCCCGCGGGCCTGGGCGATCGCCTCGCGCAGGTCCTCGTGGAAGCAGCGGTGGTTGGGAAGGCCCGTCAGCCCGTCCCGCAGCGCCGCAGTCCGCAGGCGCTCGAGCTCGCGCCGGTGGGCAGCTCCGAGCCGGCGCCGGAGGCGGGCCATCCGCAGGACGGCGAGCGATGCCGCGAGTCCGAGCGCGGCCGTGATCAGTGCCACGATGCTGAGGCGCGAGCCGGCCGCGCTCGACGCCGCCAGGTTCGTGCTCGCCGAGCGGATGTACACGCCCCGCTCGTGGCCGATCAGGCGCCGCATCGTCTGGATCTGGGGGCGCACGGCGTGCGTCACGAGCCCCGCAACTGACCCGGCGGCACGGTGGGCGACGGCCGCCTGCAGGCGGACGACTGCGGCGTCGAGCACCTGGTCGTCCGCGGCCAGCCGGGCCGCGGCAGACCGCTCCGCCGCATTCGCCGCATGGCCGCGGAGCGCGGCGATCGCGCCGTCGACGCCGCGCTGGGAGCGTCCCAGCGCCGCAGACGAGCTACCGGTCGGCTGGAACGCATACCGGGTCGCAGCCGCCTGCACGCGCTCCACGGCCGCGGCCGTGGAGTCGTACCGGGCTGCGGCCGTCGTGGCGTCGTGCACCCGGGCGGACGCCCCGCCCGCCGTCCGGATCGTCGTCCAGGCGAAGGCGGACAGGCACAGCATCGCGACGATGGTGGCGCCGACGCCCGCGAGCGAGGCCAGCTCGCGCACCCCGCGTGGCGACCGTCCTCCGTCTGCGTGCGCTGCCACCGTCCCCCCTAGGTGTAGTAGCCGACGCTGACGGTGAAGAGCTGGGCCGTCCCTGCCGTGACCGTGACGGTGACCCGGAGCGTGTCGCCCGAGACCTTGACGCTGTGGTGGACGTTGGCGTTGCCCCACCGGCTGAGGCCGCACCACGGCGTCCCCTGGATGCCGCCGCTCCCGTGGCCGCTGTGCCCGATCGGGAAGACGTAGACGAGCGTCGCGGTGTGCCTGCGGTCACAGGAGACGAGCAGTGACCCGTGATACCAGCCGGGCTTGATCGTGCAGCCGCCCGCCGACCGCGAGGCGGTCGCCTTGGCGTCTGTCATCTGTGAGTTCCAGTGCGAGTCGGCCAGCGCCGGTGGCGCGGCGATCGCCAGGCCGGCCAGGGCCAGCACAATCGTCCGTCGAAGCATGCGTGCGCACCTCGAGTGCGTAAGGGGTCAACCTCACGATGGCACCCGGATGCGCATACGGACACCCCCGTTATAGGGAGCGCTACACCGAGCCGTCGAACCCGTCTTCCAGGTAGGTCTGCAGGGCGGCAGGGTCGCGCTCGGAGCGCAGGTAGCGCGTCCACGCCCGCTGCTCGTGGCAGACCACGCCCAGCTCCCAGACGCAGAAGGTCGGCCGGTGCGGGCCGTCGGCCGGCCAGGGACGGAACGCGGCGTCGGCCTCGCCGTCCTTCGCGAAGACGGTCTCCCACACCTCGTTCTGGTTGCGCCAGCTGCAGACGATCAGGAAGTAGAAGTCGCGGCCGCAGCGGTGCAGGATGACGAAGCCGACGTCGTCGGCCAGCGCGAGGCCGCCCGTCCGGGCCGCTTCCTGCAGGCCGTCGCGGGCCAGCGCGCGGATCTCGTCGGGCACCGGCGCGGTCGCCCGGGCCACGTCGTACCACTTGAGGGCCGAGCCGGCGATGGTCATGCTGTCGGCCGGCTGGGCCAGCTTGGCAACGTGCCGATAGTCGACCGGAATGCGGCTCTCGATTCCAACGGTGCTCATCGCGTTCCCTCCCTGCGTGTGAAGTCCATCGTCCAGTTCGCCTCCCAGGTCGCGCCGCCGTCGTCGGAGAACGCCTGCTCCCACCGCGGCGCCGGCGTCGTCACGCCCGACCACACGAAGCGCACGAGGATCGGGCGACCCTCGAACGTGTCCTGCCCCTCGAACACGCCGGTGTCGCCGGCGAAGCCGCCGATCACAGGCGGGTCGAGCAGGCCGGAGCGGCGGGCGTCGGCCCAGTAGATCGACCACCGCCGCGAGACCGGGTCGAAGAACCGGAACGACATGGCGACGAAGCCGCCCCGGTAGCCGGTGCGGAACTCGTCCTCGTTGCCGAGCCCGTCCAGGATCGGCCGCGCCACGGCGGTGGCCGCGAATTCCTCCCAGTCATCCGATCCCCGCAGCCGCGCCCGCAGCAATCGGTTGCGGACGTTCCAGCTGCCCATCCAGAAGTCGAAGTCCCTCGCCGTCCCGACGGCCAGCGCCGTCTCGCTCATACGGATCCCTCCTTCTCCGTCGTCTCGGCCACCGTAGCGGCCAAATAGGGCGGATTACGCCCGCTATTCGTGCTTGACTACCTCCGTGCTCACGCCGACCGCCCGGCTGCTCGAGCTGCTCGAGCTCCTGCAGTCCCAGCCCGTCGCCACGGGGCGGGAGATCGCCGCGCGCCTGGGCGTGGATGCGCGCACGGTGCGCCGATACGTCGACGCCCTCCGCGATCTCGGCATCCCGGTCGAGGGCCAGCGCGGCGTCGGCGGCGGATACGCGATGCGCCCCGGCTTCCGGCTGCCGCCGCTCATGCTGGGCGAGGACGAGGCCGTCGCGGTGGCGCTCGGCGTGGTCGCCGCCGCGCGGCTGGGTCTGGCGGGCTCGCCGGAATCGGCGACCTCGGCCCTGGCCAAGGTGCATCGCGCGCTGCCCGAGACTCTGCGCCGGAGGGTGGAGGCGCTCGAGGGCGCGCTCGAGCTCACGGCCGCGGCGACGTCTGCTGTGCCGGTGCCGGGCGAGACGGCGCTCGCCCTGGCGGAGGCGATCCGGCGCCGCCGGCGGCTGCGGGCGGGCTACCGCGCCTTCTCGGGCGAGCGCACGACGCGCGAGCTCTCGCCGCACGGCCTCGTCGTCCACGCCGGCCGCTGGTACCTGGCCGCCCACGACCACACCCGGGACGCACTGCGCACCTTCCGGGTCGACCGGATGCGCGACGTGGAGGTCACCGGCGAGCGCGGTCTGGCGGCGCCGGACGGCTTCGACGCCGTCGCCCACGTCAGCACCTCGCTGGCCCGTGTGCCGTGGCCATGGGAGGTCGAGGTCGTGCTCGACCTGCCGCTCGACGCCGCCGCCCGCCGCCTGCCGCCGACGATGGCCGAGCTGGCCGCTGCCGGCGGCGGGACGGTCGTGCGCATGCGGGTGAGCTCGCTCGACTGGATGGCGGGCATCCTTGCGGGCCTCGACTGCGGGTTCGAGATCCGCCGCCCGGACGAGCTGCGGGCGAGCGTCCGCGCCCTGGCCGAGCGGCTCACCGCCCGGGTGACGGCCTAGGCCGGCGCGGCCGCCGGCGCCCACGCGAAGCGGCGCAACGCGACGACCAGCCCGACCGCGGCCCACGCCGCCAGCATGCCCAG
>CAVVAA010000007.1:0-296266 GCA_963746115.1 uncultured Actinomycetes bacterium
TCGACCTGGCTGATGTGCGTGCAACCCCGTCTTTGCCGGCATGTTCCGTCGACGGCCAGGATGAGGTTCGGCTGCACAATTTCGGCTTGACCTTCATGTCCACTCGAACCTTTACGGTGAGGCCATGTACCGAATCTCCGAGGTCGCCGAGCGGAGCGGGTTCAGCCCAGCGACGTTGCGGTTCTACGACCAGATCGGGCTCGTCGAACCAGTCGGCCCGCAGCGAGCCGGATACCGCCACTACGACGACGCCGCGCTGGAACGCCTCCGATTCGTCGAGCGGGCCAAGACCCTCGGCCTCTCACTGGACGAGATGGCCGAGATCGTGCCGCTTCTCGACCAGCAACAGTGCGGTCCAGTCCAGGATCGGCTCCGTGTTGCTCGTCGACTCCAAGATCGCCGACACCCAACAACGCACGGCCGAACTGCTGGCGTTGCTCGGCCAGCTTCAAGCCGCCGCGGCCCATATGAGCAGCCACACGCCCCGACGGTCCGTGCGATGACGAATGCGGTTGCACGAGTGATGTGTCGACGGCGGGAGAACCGATCTGGTTGGCGGCCCCCGTGAGGCGGTCCGACGAGCCTCCGATCGCGTGCACTCTCCAGGCGGGCGAGATGGAACAGCGCATGTCGGACTGGCAGCAGGCCCTCGAGTCCGCCACCGGGCGCACCGAGATCGACCACGGCGTCCGTGTGACGCTCGATCGCAGCACCGATGTCGCAGGCCTCGCGGCAACTTCTCGCCGACGAGCAGACCTGTTGCTCGTTCTTCACGTTCGCCCTCACGATCACCAGTGATCAGATCGCCCTCGACGTCATGGCACCAGACGACGGACTCCCGATGGTGCACGCACTGTTCGGATGCGGCACGTGAGTACCTCCAAGGAGAGCGCAGGGCTCGTCGGGATCGGCGTCGTAGCGTGCGCTGCGTGTTGCGCTCCGCTCGTCGTTGGCAGTCGCGGCCCACGGTCGCTGCCGCAGTCGGCGGGGTGGACGGTCTTCGGTCTGTTGGGTGCGCTGATCGCAGCAGTTGTGGTCGGCGGAGCCGTCTGGTGGCGTCGTCGCAGGAGCGGCTGCGCTACGACGACCGAGACGGTCGCCGTCGAAGGACCATCCCGGCGAGTGCCGTCCTGACCACCAAGACCATCCAGCCCCCGAGCGGGTCGACCGCTCGCCACAGCGACCCAGCCGTCCCGCCGGGTCTACGCCTGATGGGCGTCGCCCGCACCCTCGCCTTGTTCGTCGTCGCGGCGATCGCTGAAATCGGTGGAGCGTGGTTGATCTGGCAGGGCGTCCGTGAACACCGCGGCGTCGCATGGATCGGCGCCGGCATCGCAGCGCTTGCTGCGTACGGATTTGTCGCCACCCTCCAGGCCGACAACCACTTCGGGCGCATCCTCGCGGCCTACGGCGGGATCTTCGTTGCAGGCTCTCTCGCCTGGGGCATCGTGGCCGACGGCTTCCAACCTGACCGATGGGACTACACGGGAGCCACCCTCTGCCTCGTCGGGGTAGCCATCATCATGTTCGGGCCCCGCCCGTGACCCCACGGCGGCGCCGGTTCGCTGGTTACCAGTCGTAGGCGCCGCGGATCGTGTCGGCAGATCGCGTGCTCGTTCCCCGCCCGCCTGGCGCCGGTTGGGTCACCGCGATCGGCGAGCAGTCGGGCACGTCTGGTCCAGGCGTAGGTGCTGGCGTCCCTGACTCCGAGACGTTCGTCGATCAGTGCGCGGCCGCGGTCGCACGACCCCCGCGAATGGCCGCTTCGAGCAGCGTGCGTTGGACGACGTCCCGTTGCGCGTGGCTCCCACCGAACTCGTGCAAGTGCTCCCGAACACGAAGGAGTTCGTCGAGGACGCGGTCGTCGTCGCCCTCACCGTAAGCGACCAGACCGCGACACACCGAGAGCCCGACACGGGCCGTCATCATGGAGCCGGTCGTCGTCACGGCTTCCGTGCGACGTCCTCCAGGCCCCCACGAGTTCGTCCGCGCGCGGTTCATGTCGCCTGCGCCCACGAACGCCATGACCGCGTGCATGTCGTTGAACGGATAGAAGCCAGGACAGAGGATCCGCGCCCACGCGTCGGCAAGTGGCTGCCAACGATCACCCGCGGCCACGTGCTCGAGGTGCAACCGCCAGAGCAAGGAGGTTCGCATCCAACGACTCGCAGCGCGACGTCCTCCGACGCGTCGTGGTGCAGCACGCGGTCGTAGACGTCCAGCGCGCCCGACACGTCACCGCCCTCGAGCAGAAACAACGCGTAGTGCCATAGTTGTGAAGGCGTCAGGAAGTTTCCGGCCGCCCAGTCGCCCTCGGGTCGGCGAAGAAATCCGACACCGCGCCCGACCTCTCCCTGCATCTCGTAGGTGTGGGTCATCGCGTGGATCGCCCAGACGTCATCGGGGTTGGTGTCGACGGCCTGTTCGGCCGTTTCCTCGGAGAGCTCGTAGAAGATTGCATTCCTCCAACCCGAAGGCATACATGCCTTCGACGAATCCGAAGTTCGCGTCGTCGGGCGTCCACGACCGCGCGAGCCACCCGACTGATCGCGGAGCCTCGCGGCGTTGCCGGTGAAGAAGTCGATGGTGGCCCACCGCCAACGCGAGGAGATCGCGTGGGTACTCGATCGTGATCTCGCCGAGCGACGCGCCCGCGCCACCCATGTCGCCGGCGATCCAACGCGCCGCCGCGGCCTGGTGGGCCTGTTCACGCGGCGTCAGCATCACCCCCTGGGCGTCGACGGCGGCGAGAACGCCGCGGGCGGTGTCGGCGCCGGCGGCCTCGGTCGACATCAGCGAGAGGTATGCGCTCCAGCACGCCCGCCATCGCGCAGCTCGCATCGAGGGTGACCGCCGTCGCCGCGACCTCGACCACCTCAGCCTGGAACCGAACAAGGTGTCCCACCGCACGGTCGTACATCGCCGACGCCTCACGGGAACCACTCAGACTCAGGCCCTGCGCGTCTCTGATCACCTCACACCTCGCGTCATCGCACGCCCACCCAACGATCCCAGGCCCAGGACGGCGTCACAAGGTCTTGCCGGTACGCGCCGTTGCGACACCTGCCAAGTGTCAGCTGAGCAGCGTCAGGTATGATCGGCCGATGGTCGCAGCGGGATCATTGGTCCATCCGCACTCCGGTCCGGCACCCGCGATCAGCACGTGGGCCTGATGGCAGATGTGTTCGCGCGCTGCTGGGGGACACGAGCCGGCTCCGGATGCTGGTCCGACTCCGAGCTGGGGGCGAGGCGTGCGTCGGAGAATTGGCGGTCGCGGCCGGGATCAGTGAGTCGGCCGTTTCGCATTCGCTGCGGCTGCTCAAGGCACACGGCGTCGTCGATTCGCGGCGGGATGGCCGGTCGGTGCAGTACTCACTCGCCGACGAGCATGTCCACGTGTTGCTCGACGCGACGATCGAGCATTTCGAAACGCGAACACGGGTGACGGCGATGCATGACCATGACCACGGCCACGGCCACGGCCACGGCCACCAGCATCCGGGTGGGCTCCGCGGGGTGTTGAGCGAGATCTTCCGGCCGCACAGCCATGACGTCGCCGACTCCATCGACACGTCGCTGGAGTCATCCCAGCGTGGCATCAGGGCGGTGAAGATCTCCTTCGCCGTGTTGATGGTGACCGCGGCATTTCAGGTCGCGGTCATCGCCCTCAGCGGTTCGGGTCCGGCGTCCGGCCGGCGGACGCGATCCACAACTTCAGCGACGCGCTCACGGCCATCCCGCTTTTCATCGCATTCCGGTTGGCCCGCCGAGCGCCCACGAGACGTTTCACCTACGGGTACGGCTTCGCCAGGACCTGGCGGGACTCTTCATCCTCGCGATGATCACGCCTTCCTCCGCGATTGTTCTCCGGATCGCGGTGATTGACCGGCTGCTGCACCCCAAGACGCTCGACCACGTCGGCTGGATCGCGGTGCGGCGCGATCGGGTTCGTGGGCAACGAGTTGGTGGCGCTGTATCGAATCCGGCAAGGAACGCGATCGGGTCCGCTGCCCTCGTGGCCATGGAATACCACGTGAACGGAACGGGTTCACCTCGCTCGCCGTGGTCGCCGGTGCTCTCGGGGTCGGCTTGGCTTCCCTGGCGGCGATGCCATCGCCGGGCTGGTGATCTCGGTCGCGATCCTGGTCGTGCTCCGGACCGCGGTGAAGGCCGTTCGGCTCATGAACGGGTGTCGATCCGGACCTCGTCGACCAGATCGAGCACCAGCAGGCCGATGATGTCGACGGCGTGCGATCGGTCGCCGATGTCCGTGTCCGGTGGGAGGGTCACCGCCTCCGATCCGACCTCGCCATCGACGTCGATCCGATGTCAACCGTCGTGGTGGCGCACGACACGGCTCACGAGGTCGAACGCCGACTCACCAGCCGCATCCCACACCTCGACGCAGTGGTGGTGCACGTTGGGCCAGCGGCGACGATCGACGCTGGGACCGAACGCTGAGGGGGGTTGCGCTCCAGCGGAACGTCGGGTTGACGGCCTACGGTTCGGTCCGGAAGCGGGGTGTCGCGACGACCTCGCCCGCCGCGGTGATGCCCATCGCGTCGATGCCGGGGAGCGTCGTGAGCCAGTCCATCCCGTCGGCGCCGAGTGCCATCGCCGCGGTGGCGTAGGCGTCGGCCAAACCCGAGGTCGGGTCCTGCAACCGTCATCGACATCCACGTGGTCGCGGGGCGACCGGTCCGCGGGTCGAGCACGTGGTCGCCTCGCTCGTATCGGCCCGAGGTGGCGACGCCGCCGTCGGACACCTCGATCACCGCCGCGGCACGATCGGTGATCCACGGGTGCTGGACGCCCACCTGCCACGGATGGTCGACGGCCTCGTCGTCCCCGGACCACGACGTCTCCGCCCGGCGTTGATCCAGAAGTTCTCGGCTCCGCGGTCGCGCAGCATCTCGGCCGCGCGTTCGAGGGCCCATCCCTTGACGTAACCGGACGGGTCGATGGGCGCGCGTCCCGGCGCCGGACCCGCATCGGGATGCGCACCGACCTCGATGTCGAACGCTCCGCGCGTCGCGGCCTTCAGTTCCTCGCACGTGTCCAGCACGTCGCGAACTTCGATGCTGGTGTCCTCCAACTGCGAGGGAACCGGCAGCGAGGCGCCGCACCTCGGAGTCGGCTCGCCAGGTCGAGAACAGTTCGTCGACCCTCGCGAACCATCTGCGGAGATCGTCGAAGGCGGCGTCGGGCACGGGCTGGGGCACCTCGAGGACGATCTGGGTTCCCCAGTGCTCCTCGACCCAGCGCATGGGGATCAGTGCCCGAGGTTCGCCTGGTCGAGGGCTGACTGCAACGACTGTGCGTAGCTCTCGCTGGTGAAGGTCGCGCCGGAGACGACGTCGATGCGTGCGCTCTGGGTGCTGATCGCTTCGGTCCGCAGGATCGGCGCTGCCTCCTGGCTGAGCCGCTGGGAGTGGGCGCCGGTCGCTGGGCATCTGCAACGCCGCGACGTCGACGAGCCTCGTGCCGTCGACCGTGATCGCGACCTGGACCGGTCCGTACCGGTTGTCGACCTCCGGTGCCGGTGTAGGTCACCCGTCCTGTTGCGGTGGTCGGCGGGCTGGAGCCGGCCGGGGAGCCCGGAGGTCCCGGGTGGACCCGCCCCGGCGATGGGGGCTGTCGTGGACGGGGCTTCGGCTCCGACCTTCGGCGAGGTCGTGATGCCGCCTTCGGGGCTGGTGTGGAACGAGAGCAGCAGGACGAGGCCGAAGATCGAGGCAAGCAGGACGGGGACGACGCGGCGCATGACGGTTCTGCTCCTCAGTAGTCGAATCGCTCGTGGTGGATGCGGGAGCGGGGGACACCGATGCGCCGAACGCGCCGCTCGAGCGCGTCGATGAACCGCGGTGGGCCACAGAGGTAGACGTCGCGACTGGCGAGATCTGGCACCATCCCACGGAGCGCCGGGATGCCGAGTCGGTCGGTCTCGTCGGTCCCGATCCGCTCGTCCACGATCACCCGGACATCGACGCCGTGCTGCACGAACTGGCGCAGTTCGTCCCCGAACAGGATCTCGTTCGGTGCGGCGACCCGGTACAGCAAGGTGATGTCGGCCCCGGCCCGGTAGAGGTCGTCGAGCATGGCGCGCAGCGGCGTGATCCCGATGCCGCCCGCGATCAGGGCGACCCTCGCCCGGGTCCTTCGACGGGCCGTGAAGGTCCCCAGCGGACCCTCGAGGGCGATCCTGGTGCCCGGTCGTAGCCTGTTGCATGCGGGTCGTGTGATCGCCGAGCGTCTTGATGGTGAAGCGCAGGTAGCCGTCACCGGGCGTTGCCGAGAGTGAGAACGGGTTGGACCGCCACCAGCCGTCCCGAGTGAGCAACCGCAGGAGGAAGAACTGCCCGGCGTCCGCGTCGATCGAGCCCATGTCGCGTCCGGTCACGTAGTACGAGACGACACCGGGCGCCTCGGCCACGACGTGCGCCACGTAGAACCGGTGACGGAGGTTGAAGCCGATCGGAACGATCAGTCGGAACCACACCAGCGCGCCGACCACGATGCGCGAGGAGACCGCTCCACCACCACCGCGCCACGCGATCGTCGGCGAAGTCGGAACCGACCGAGAGCTGGTGGGCGAACCCGAGTGCCACGGCCAGGTACACGTAGAGGTGCACGGCGTACCACCGCTCGCGAACCATGCGCCGTCGTGCCGCTCGCATCGACGTGATGCCCACCGTGACGAAGATGACCAGGGCGACGATCGCCATGAGGACGTCGGGGTAGTGGCGAACGAAGTCGCCGATCTGGTGGGGGATCGATTGCCGGTTCGACTCGGCGTAGCCGACCGTGATGGTGACGGCGTGGACGACGAGCAGGTTGACGACGGCGAACCCGGTCCACCGGTGCCAGGCGGCCAGCCGGTCGAAGCCGAGGTGATCCTCGAGCCGGGGGATGCGGGCCATCAGGCCGAGCTCGACGAGCACGGCGAAGGTTCCCGAGCAGCCCGCTCAGCTGTCCGATCGCCGTCATCGTCCCGCCGGGTGCGTTCACCGCGTGGAGGCCACCGTGGCGAAGCCAGAGCCCGACGATGATGACCAGGTTGACGGCCAACACGATCCCGACGTCCCAGACCCGATCGGCGCGATCGCGGTTCGTCGGGTCTGCTCCCACCGGGCGACGCGGTGCGGTGGATCAGCGTGGTCGGTGCCACCACGTCAGTGCTCCAGTCCGACGGCGGGCGGACGGTCTCGTCCCCGGTCCCATCCGTCGACCCAGCTGACGGTGGCGAGGCCCAGCACGACGCCGGCCACGATGCTGAGCACCACCACGGATGTCCGGATCGACGCGCCGCGCACCCGCGGCTGCTTCGACGACGGGAGATCCGCCACGGCGAGTCGACGTGTCTCGAGCAGGTGACCGAGCACGTGCATGACCATCACCGCGAACCACACGATGAAGCTGGCGCGGTGCAGATCGGCCACCCACGGGTCGTGTCCGCGTCCGAGCGCGATCAGCGCGACGCCGCTCGCGAGCAGGGACACGGTCGAGATCACCACCAGCGGCCCGAGCACCCGGAGGATCCATGGCGGGGGTCCTCGATGCCGATACCCCTCGTCGCCCAGGTAGTACCTGACCATCCGGTATCCCGTGCTCCCGATCTTGACCACCACGACGGGGATCACGAGCATGCCGATGAAGGCGTGAACGCTCAGCCAGTGCCCGACGTCGAGGAGCGTCGCGCCCTCGACGGCGAGGGCGACGAGCAGGACGACCGCGGTGAGACCGGTGAGCCGCGCGTTGCCGTCGACGCCGGTCGTGTCGGGAAGGGACACGTCGATCCGATCAGGGCCGCTGACGCTCGACTGCTCGACCCCGGTGTCCATCGGGTTCCAACGTATGGATCCGACCGTTTCCGGCCTCACAGGTCAATGTAAGGATTGAGCCAAGTCGGGCGACCGCGAGGCGACGAAGACGTCCGATGGCGCATTTCATGCGCCAACCTGATGGCCATGCGGGTGCTGTTGGTCGAGGACGACGAGGCCATCGCGCTGCCGTTGATCGAGGGACTCGAACGCCACGGGCTCGAGGTGAGCCACGTGTCGACCGGAGCCGATGCACTCGCCGCCGATCCACTCGACCTGGTGCTGCTCGACCTCGGACTGCCCGATGTCGACGGCCTCGAGGTGTGTCGCGCACTGCGGGCCCGATCGTCGGTGCCGATCATCGTCGTCAGCGCACGGGGTGAGGAGACCGAACGCGTGGTCGGGCTGGAGGTCGGCGCCGACGACTACCTGGTGAAGCCGTTCGGCGTCCGTGAGCTCGTGGCGCGGATCCGGGCCGTCAGTCGACGATCGTCGACCGCCGTGCCGGGCGGGCCCCAGGTGATCGGTGACCTGTCGATCGACCGCCGAACGCGACGCGTCGCGATCGCCGACGTCGAGGTCGCGCTCGCACCGAAGGAGTTCGATCTGCTCGCGTTGCTGGCGGAGGATCCCGGCGCCGTCGTCACCCGCCACGACATCCTCTCCGAGGTGTGGGACCCACACTGGTACGGGCCGACCAGGACGCTCGATGTGCACGTGGCGGCCCTCCGGAAGAAGCTCGGCTCGGCCGAGTGGATCGAGACGGTGCGCAGCGTCGGGTACCGACTCGGTCGTCCCTCGTGAGACGGCGGCTCCTCCTCAGCTACCTCCTGCTGGTGGCCGTGGTGCTCATCGTCCTCGAGGTGCCCCTCGGGGTCCTGTTCGCGCGCGCACGAGCGGGCCGCGTTGACCGCCGAGGCCGCCCGAAACGCCGCCGCCATCGCGGCGGTGGCCGAGGAGCGACTCGACGCTCCCGGCACCGTGGCATCGGGAACCTTCGACCGCCTCGTCCACCGCTACGGCGACGAGTCACACGCCGAGCTGGCCGTCTTCGACGTGTCCGGGACGCCCGTCGTGACACGGTCGGGCTCCCACCGGGACGACCCCGACCACGAGTGGCCGTCGGGTGTCACCGCCGCGATCGGCGGCCGCGCCGGTGACCGGCTCGCTGGTCGACGACGGACAGACCTGGACCTACGCCGCGGCGCCCGTCGCGACCGGGGCGAAGCCGCTGGGAGCGGTCCTGGTCAGCCTCCCGACCGAGGACACCGACGAGCGGATCGAGACCGTCTGGTTGCTGCTCGGTGGGCTCGCGCTGGCGATCCTCGGCGTGGCCGCGCTGGTCGGGTCCCGCATGGCGCGGTGGATGACCGAACCACTGGCCACCCTGACCGGGACCGCCGGCGAGGTCGGCGCGGGGCGGCTGGACGTCCGCGCGCCGACCGGGTCGGGCCCGCCGGAGCTGCGTGCCCTGGCCGAGCAGTTCAACGACATGGTCGAGCGGATCGGCGGCCTCGTCGACGCGCAACGTCGGTTCGTCGCCGACGCCTCGCATCAGCTGCGCACGCCGCTGACCGCGCTGCGGCTCCGCATCGAGAACCTCGACCAGCACCACGACGACGACCAGAGCGCGGCGGTCGAAGCCGCGCTCGCCGAGGCGGACCGCCTCGGCCGGCTTCTCGACGGGCTCCTGTCGATCAGCCGGGCGGAGGGAGCCCGCTCACAACCGAAGGCGATCGATGTCGTCGCGGTCGTCGCCGATCGGTGCGAGACGTGGGCGCCGCTGGGTGAGGAGCAAGGCGTGCGGGTCGAGCTCTCCGCCGATGCGCGGAGCGCGACCCCACCTCGCTCTGGCGACACCCGGGCAGCTCGAACAGATCATCGACAACCTCGTCGCCAACGCGCTCGACGTCAGCGCGTCCGGGTCGTCGATCGCGATGGACGTGAGGTCTGACGACTCGATCGTGTCGGTGTCGATCGTCGACCACGGCCCGGGCATGACCGACGACCAACGCCGCCACGCCTTCGATCGCTTCTGGCAGGGCACCGGCCAGTCCGGAGGTCGCGCCGGGCTCGGCCTCGCGATCGTCCACCAACTCGCGACGGCGAACCACGGAACCGTCGCGCTGGAGGACACCCCGGGAGGCGGGCTGACCGCACTCGTCACCCTGCCTGCTGCCTGATCACACCCCGCGCCCGCTACTCAGTCGGTCGCGGTCACCATCGAGCTCGAGCGGCTGACGCAGTTCTGATCTCGTCGCGGATCGGGCGCACCGCGTCGACGCCTCGGCCCGGCCGGGTCGTCGAGCTCCCAGTCCTCGTAGCGCTTGCCCGGGATAGAACGGGCAGGCGTCGCCGCAGCCCATCGTGACGACGACGTCGGCGGCCGCGGACGATCTCGTCGGTCCAGGGCTTCGGGAACTCGCCGGTGATGTCGATGCCGACCTCGGCCATCGCGGCGACCGCCGACCGGGTTGACCTCGGTCGCCGGGCTCGGAGCCGCCCGACCACGCGACCGCTCGTCCGCCGGCGAGGTGGTTGAACCAGCCGAGCGCCATCTGCGAGCGCCCGGCGTTGTGGACGCAGAGGAACAGCACCGTCGGGCTGCGTTCGCCATCGATGCAGTGCTCGTGCGGTCACGATCGACGTCGTCGGCCGCGACGTCCGGGTACAGGAACGATCGACGAGCGCCGACGGCGCACGCGCCCCGACGAGCTGCGCGACGATGAACGCCGGGCACCGACGATCGGCCTGATGCCGGCGAAGGTGTCGGTGAGCGTGCGGCCGATCGTGACCGCCGGGTTGGCGAAGCTGGTCGAGGACGTGAACCAGTAGGCCGCCGCGATGTAGCCGCCGACCGCGAACGGGCACGGCCGAGCCCGGCCCGAGCGGACGACGCCGAGGATGACGAGCAGCAGGCCGAAGGTGGCGACGACCTCGCCGAGCCACAGGCCGCCGGCCGAGCGGGTGTGGGTCGACAGGTTGACGGCGGCGAGGTCGAACATGAGGTTGGCGACGATCGCGCCGACGCAGCGCGCCGACGATCTGGGCGGCGACGTAGACGGCGGCGTCGCGCGGTGCGAGATGCCGCCGAAGCAGCCGGTCGGCCAGCGTGACGACCGGGTTGAAGTGGGCGCCCGACACCGGGCCGAAGGCGAGGATGAGCGCGACGAGGCCGGCGCCGGTCGCGGTCGAGTTCTCGAGCAGCTGCAGGCCGACGTCGTCGGGCGACAGGCGCTGGGCGCCGATGCCCGAGCCGACCACGACGGCGACGAGCAGCGCGGTGCCGAGCGACCTCGGCGGCAGCCGTCGGCCGAGCGGACCGGTGCGCAGCTCGGTCGATCAGTCAGCAGCGGCGCTCGGTCGCAGCAGCGCGCGGCGGCTCGGCGCGAGCAGCAGCGCATCGCCGTCGGTCGCCGGGCTCGACGGTGCGGAGCTGCCCGGCGGGCATCTCGACGTCGGCGAGCACGGTGTAGATCTCCCACGGCTCGCCGTCGGGGTCGTCGACCCACACCTTGTCCTGCACGGCGTAGCAACACGCGACCTCGTCCTCGGTCGCGGTGGCCAGGCCCTCGCCGGCCAGGCGGGCGCTGGGCGGCGGCCGACCTCGTCGGTCGACTCGACCTCGACGCCGAGGTGGTTGAGCGTGCCCGGCGTCGCCCGCGCCCTCGATGAGCACCAGCTTGAGCGGCGGCTCGGCGATGGCGAAGTTGGCGTAGCCGGGCCGGACGCTTGGCCGGCTCGGTGGCGAAGAGCTTCGAGTAGAAGTCGACGGCCTCGTCGAGGTCGGAGACGTTGAGGGCGAGCTGGACTCGGGACATCGGCGACCTCCTGATAGATTGACGCATTGTCGATGTGATCGACTGTCGCGAATGCATCGACGATTGTCAATGCGATGAGCGATCCGATGGCAACGGCCACGACGATCGAGGTCGGTCGCAGCGACCGAGCGTGCTGCCCGTCGGTGCTGGCCGCGCCGCTCGAGCGAGGCCGAGGCCGCCGAGCTGGCCGCCGGCTTCGCCGCGCTCGCCGACCCGGTCCGGCTGCGCCTGCTGCAGCCTGGTCGCCGGCCGCCGGCGAGGTCTGCTCGTGCGACCTCGAGGAGCCGCTCGGCAAGGGCGCAGCCGACCGTCAGCCACCACACCAAGGTGCTCGCCGAGGCCGGCCTGATCGTCGGCGAGAAGCGCGGCCGGTGGATGTGGTGGCGGGTCGTGCCACCCTGCGCTGCTCACTCGTCTGACGTCGACGGTGAATCCTCGGAATCGTCCAGGACTCGCAGATCGTTGGCCTTGGCGATCGCGATCGCGAAGTGCTGCGCCTTCTGGTACACCGCGTCGTAGTAGTGCGGCGCGTTGCTCGCGTACTTCCCCAGTGGTGGGTCGCCCAGCGAACGCACGACGGCAGTGGGGTGGTGGGCCGGACGTATCGAGCCGACGATCGCTCGGACCTCGGCTTCGCCGTCCGGGTTGTCCCACAGCGGGCGCTTCGGATCGATCGCGGAGTCGTCCGACTTCTTCTTGCGACGGTTCTTTCCGTGTTGGCCGTTCCCGCCGCCGCCCTTCCCCTTCGCTGTCGCGGGGGCCTTCTTCTTCGGGCGCCGGCTTGGCTGGTTGCCGCTCACGCCATCACCTCCGCGTCCTCGTCGTCGTCGGCGTCGAGGGGTATGTAGTCGGTCAGGACCTGATCGTCGCGCAGTCCCAGCGCACTCTGGATCTGTGCGGCGTCCAGGTCGTCGAGCGAGCTCGACTTGGGCAGCACGAGATCCGCGACACGCCGTTTGCCCGCCACGATCTCCTCGACCCGTTCGTCGATCGTCCCGGGGCACTCCAGGCGGTGGAAGATCACCGTTCGCTCCTGACCGAGTCGCCAGGTGCGATCCCGTGCCTGGTCCTCGACCGCGGGGTTCCACCACCGGTCGAACAGGACCACGTGATTCGCGGCGGTGAGGTTGAGGCCCACGCCGCCCGCCTTCAGCGACAGGACCAGCGCCGCGCCACCGTCGGTGCCGGCGAAGTCCTCGAGGATGCGGTCCCTGGCGGTACGGGCCAGACCACCGTGATAGGCCGCCACCTCCGTGCCCGTCCTCTTGGTCAGGTGTTCGGCAAGTCTCACGGCCCAGGTCGCGTACTGGGTGAAGACGACGACGCGCTCGCCGGCTGCGAACACCGTGTCGATGATCTCCTCGAGCCGGGCGAGCTTCCCCGAGCGGCCGTCGAGCGGATCCTCGTCACCCGTGAACGCGGCCGGGTGGTTGCAGATCTGCTTCAGCTTGGTGATGGCGACGAGCATGCGGCCCTTCTCGCCTGCTGCCTCCGAACCCGTGTCCTTGACGAGGTCGTCGAGCACGGCCTGGTAGAGGCCGATCTGTTCGGCGGTCATCGTGCAGTGGTCGGTCTCGTCGATCCTGTCGGGCAGCTCGGCCGCGATCTCGGGTTCGGCCTTCGTGCGGCGGAACACGAGGATGCCGTTGAGCATCCGGAGGGCTGCCTCGCCGCTGCCGGCATGTGACAGCTCCGACACGAAGTCGGCGCGGTCGCCCACCAGGTCGGGGTTCACGAAGTCGAGGATGGCCCACAGGTCACCCAGGCTGTTCTCCACCGGTGTGCCGGTCATCGCCAGCCGGTACCTCGACGGCAGCGTGCGGAGGCCCCTCGCCGCGTTGCTCGCCGGGTTCTTGATGGCCTGGGCTTCGTCCAGCACCACCCGGTGCCACTGGACCGCGGAGAGCTCCTCGAGATCGCGCAGGGCCGTTCCGTAGGTGGTGATGACCATGTCGGCCGCCGCGATCTCGTCGGCGATCTCGTCCGCCGTCGCGCGGGTTGCACCGTGGTGGATCGTCACCCGCAGCCCGGGTGTGAACCTGGCTGCCTCCGACGCCCAGTTGCCGACCACCGCCGGCGGCGCGATCACCAGCGTCGGGCCCTCACTCGATGTGGCCAACACATGGGCGAGCACCGTCGGCGTCTTGCCCAGGCCCATGTCGAGGGCGAGGCAACCGCCGAGACCGGCCGAGTCGCAGAAACCCAGCCACGAGAGCGCGTCGCGTTGGTAGCTCCGGAGCTCGCCGGAGAAACCGTCGGGCTCGTCCGCCGGATCGCTCGACACGGCCCGCGCCGCGCCCACGAGGTTGGCGGCCCAACCCTCCGCGACCGACACACCGCCGTCGAGGGGCGAGCTGTGGAGCCCGACCGCCCAACGCAGCATCTCGCCGCCGGTCATCTCGTCCGACCGGTCACTCAGTGCCTCGGCCGCGGCTGCCAGGTCTGCCTCGTCGATCCGAACCCAGTGGCCATTGCTCTCGACGAGAGGTGCTGATCGTCGGGCCAGTTCCGCGATCTCGGCGGCACTCAGCTCGACGTCGCCGAACAACACCGACCACCGCACGTGTGCGAGCTCGGCCGCACTCAGCACCGACGCCCCGTCCAGCACCGAGATCCGAAGGCTGGGTCTGGGCGTTCGGCCCGCTCGCGGGACCTCGATCTCGAAGCCCGCGTCGAGCGAGGACGCCGCTGTCGGTCGACATGACCTCCCATGCCTCGTCCTCGGTGAGGATCGCCTCGCCCCGTCGCGCCGCTCCGGCCCTCGTCAGTTCAGGAACCAGCCGTTCGGCGCGCATCAGGTCGTCGACGAGTCCGGCCTGGATCTGCTGCTTGGGGTGCGACGCGATCGCCTGCTCGATCGGCTGCAGCACGTCGTCGGGGTCATGGCCGAGCACCTGCAGGTGCCAGCCACTGTCCTCGCTCGGAGGATCGAGACGGATGACGAGCGGCTCGGGGAGTGGCTCGGCGACCGGCTCGGCCCACTCGTCGAGGAACCGCACGAGCGACCGTCCGAGGTCGACCGGTGCACGAAACGACGAGCCGTCGAGGCGGCCGAGGTATGCCTCGGCCAGATCGGTCGCGGAGCTGAGGCGAGGTGGCGGCGCCGGCGCCTCGATCTGGCGCGCGGCCTGCACGCAGACCGCGTGGACCGCTGCCACGAGAGCGGAGCGCGTGGCGGCGACCGCGTCGAGCTTCGGGTTGGCCAGGAACACCGCGGCGGGAGCGGCCTTGGCGAAGACCTTGAGCGTGCGTTCGTCGATCAGGACCGGGTGCCACCGCACCGCGAACGTCCCGGTTCCCTCGGTTCGGTGTCGATGGCGCAACAGCGGCACCATCCATCCCCTGGCCACGAGGCTCACCCCGAACAGGCCGAGCTGTCCCAACCACCTGGTGCTCGCCCCCACCCGGTCGTCGTTGGCATGGCCCAACAACCAGCCGACCACGTCCTCCATCGGCGCCGACATCGCTGCGGCCCTGCGACCGTCGGGCAGCACGACCGGGTCGTGGTCGGTCCAGACCTCGCCCGGCGCCCCGAACTCCTCCAGGGCTTTCGTCAGGTCTGCTCTCTCGCCGAGCACGGCGCTGGCGCCACCGACCCACACGATCACTCGACTGGGCGACCACGACGCCTGGAGCAGCGGCTCGCCCTGCTCGCTCGCTCGACCTCGACGGTTCCGTCGTCGGGCTCGGGGAGGTCGCGGCCTTCCCGGAGATCCAGCCGATCGAGCGCAGCGTCGACGTCGTCACCGATCGACTCGAAGTCCATCACGACCTGTGCACGTTCCGGCCCGTCGATCTGCCGTGCCCGCTCGACGGCGCGGTCCGCCTCGTCGAGGCGGTCGAGCAGCGCCCGCGCCAACGTCGAGGCCTCGGCGAACAACATCGCGATGTCGTCCTCGCTCGCCCTGCCGTCGATCTCCGCGTCGACCAGCGCGGCGAACGCACTGTCGGGAAGTCGCTCATCAGCTGGTGACATCTGGCTCCACGCCTTGGAGGACACGCCATCGGCGATTGCTCGAGCCCATGGCTCATTCGAGCGTCGGGCCGTGAAAGGTGGTCTCGCTGACTCGGCCGATGCCGCCCTGGCGACAGGAGCGCACGGATCTGGTCCGATTGGCGCTCCGAGGCTCGCACCACCGTTCGACGTAGGAGCATACCCGGCACCAACCCGAGAGCATGATCACGGCTCGGCGTCAGGGCGCGTCCCGGTCGTGGATGCGCCGGAAGGATGCTCAGACGCCCTCGAGTGCCTCGAGGCGACCCGGACGTGATCGCCGCGGTGAAGGCCTCGAAGTCGCGCTCGTTCTGGTCGGCGTACCGCTCGGCGAAGTCGGTGATCGACTCGTCGAACCGCGTCTTCTTGCCGAGGTACGCAGCGATCGCGATCGGGTCGCCCGATCGAGCGTGGGCCCGCGCCAGCGTCTTGCCGCAGAGTCCCGCGTAGAAGTCGAGTGCCTCGGGCACCATGTTCTCGACGACGGCCGAGCCCTTCATGTCGCGCAGCTGTCGCCAGTAGAGGTAGCGGTTCTCCTGCACGCCCTTGGTCCAGCCCAGGAAGATGTCGCTCGCGGCCTGCATCATCCGTTGGCCCTGCACGACGCGCTCGCCCGGCTGTTCGTACCGGCTCTTCGGGAGGTGATCCTCGAGCACCGACGCGGTCGCCTCCTTGACCTGCAGGAACAGCGGGTCGTGTTGGTCGCGGCCCTGGAGCAGGACGATGAAGGCACGGGTTCCGACGCTGCCGACGCCCACGACCTTGCGGGCGACGTCGACGACCTCGAAGCGCTCGAGCAGGTGGCGGCGATCGTCCTGCAGCGTCTCCCGGTAGGCGCGGAACTGCTCGTGGATCGTGTTCTGGATCTGGTCGGCCGGCATGCCGATGCGCTGCGGCCACGTCGGCCAACGAGATGATGACCGGCGGCTGGCTGACGATCCGGTAGCGGCCGTCGACGAGCTCGGCCAGCTTCGACAGCGCCTGCAGGCTGTCGCGTGTGTGCGCCTTGCTCGGCGATCTTCTGCGGCGCCCTTCTCGCGCAGTCCTCGCCGTCTTCTTCTTCCCGGCCCGGGCGATCGCGCTCGTGGCGGCGCTGATCGACGCGCATCAGCTCCTCCTCGGACAGGTGCGCGTACCAGATGTCCATCGTCGACATCTCGGCGAACTCGGCCATCGCCTCTCGGTACGCCGTCACGGACGCGAGCGTCGGCGTCGCGGGCGTCGGCCTTGCTGAAGCCGTTGTTGCGCGCCGCGATCGTGAAGCTCGCGGCCATGCGCTTCACGTCGTACTCGAACGGGCCGGGCAGCGTCTCGTCGAAGTCGTTCAGGTCGAACACGAGGGTTCGTTCGGGCGATGCATACACGCCGAAGTTCGAGAGGTGCGCGTCACCGCAGAGTTGGACGTTCAGCCCGGCGCGTCGGCGTGTCCTTCAGGTCGGCCGCCATGATCTTCGCCGCACCCCGGTAGAAGGTGAACGGCGAGACCATCATCCGACCGTGACGGACCGGCACGAGATCGGGCTCGCGCGTCGCGTTCTGTGCCTCGAGCAACGCGACCGGGTCAGGTCGGTCCGTCGCCGGCGTCCAGCCGGCGTGCGCCGACGGGTCGGCCCGCTCCCGGGCAGCCTTCCCACGCGCCTTCCGCTCGTCCACACTCGGATGCAAGATCGCTGCCACTGCGTTCCTCCGCTGTGAGTCGTCGCGCGTCGACCGCCACTACTGGTGGTTGAAGCCGGGCTTCGGCCTCGCGTTCGAGGTCGACGTACGGCTCGCCGCTGACGTCGACGGCGACCCGATGGATCGTGCCGCCGGTGAAGCGCCACGGCTGCGTCGCCGGGGTAGTCGTCGGTGACGGGGTCGCCGCCGTCGCGCCCGACGCACAGGCCTTCGCCGGCGATCATGAACTTGCCGGGCTGGAGTCTTGATCTCGCCCTCGCCGACCTTCATGTCGCCGTGCCAGAGCGACAGGGTGCCCGCCGGCGACGCCGGGCGGGTCCTCGCCGGTCTTGTCGAACGAGGCGGAGAGGATCAGGTTCGTCGCCGGTCGGGACGTCGACGGTCGCGACGATCTTCTGCTCGAACATGCCGACGAAGTTGTTGACGTAGTGGAGCCGGTTGTCCTTGACGTAGAGGCTGTGGCCACCGAAGCGTGACCCGTGGGCGAACAGCACGCCCTGCGCGCCCGGCCCGGGGATGTCGACGAGCGCGCCGATCGCGAACGAGCGGTTGCGGATGTTGACGGCCTGCGCCTCGGGGACCTCGGCGCAGTCCGGGAAGTAGACGTAGCGGTCGCGGGGCGGCGGTGAGCAGCGGCCGCGGCGTGAGGATGATCTCGATCGGCGCTGCGGTCGTCGAGCGGGAACGCCGCCGTTGGCGCCGGCCTCGGCGAACCAGAGGCCGACCAGCTCGCGCACCTTCTCCGGGTGCTCCGCGGCGAGGTTGTGCAGCTCGGAGCGGTCGACGTCGGTGTGGTACAGCTCCCACTCGTCGTCGTTGAAGTGGCTCCAGCCGCTCATCGTGGGGTGGGTGGTGACCGCCTTCCAGCCGTCGTGCCAGATGCCCCGGGATCCGAGCATCGAATAGAACTGCGTCTCGCGCGGCCGTCGGCGCGTCGGCGTCGTCGAAGCTGTAGCGCATGCTCACGCCGTCGAAGTGGCTCTGCACGTGACCCTTGATGCGTCTGCGGGCGGCTCGACGCCGAGGACGTCGAGCACGGTCGGGCACGAGGTCGATCGCGTGGTGGTACTGGGTCCGCATCTCGCCCCGGGCCTTCATCCCGGCCGGCCACGAGATGATGCACGGGTCGGTGGTGCCGCCCTCGAACTCGTAGCGCTTCCACATCTTGAACGGCGTGTTGAACGCCATCGCCCAGCCGTTCGGGTAGTGGTTGTAGGTCTTCGGGCCGCCCGAGCTCGTCGAGCATCGCGAGGTTGGCGTCGATGTCGTCGGGGATGCCGTTCATGAACAGCATCTCGTTGACCGAGCCGTTCGGGCCACCCTCGCCGCTCGCGCCGTTGTCCGACACCAGCATGATCACGGTGTTCTCGCGCTCGCCGATGAACTCGAGGAAGTCGAGCAGGCGACCGATCTGGTGGTCGGCGTGGGAGAGGAAGCCGGCGTAGACCTCGGCCATCCGGGCGAACAGGCGCTGCTCGTCGGCCGACAGCGAGTCCCAGGGCCGGGTCTCGTCCAGGGGCGGGAACGGCTTGCCGTCCGGGCCCGGTCCGGGTCTCCGGCGTGCCGATCGGGTTGATCGGCGGCAGCTCGGTGTCGGCCGGGACGATGCCCAGCTCCTTCTGGCGGGCCAGCGTCTGCTCGCGCATCGCCTCGTAGCCCATGTCGAACTGGCCCTTGTACTTGTCGATCCATTCCTTCGGCGCGTGGTGCGGCGCGTGGCACGCGCCGGGCGCGTAGTAGAGGAAGAACGGCTTCTCGGGCGCGACCGCCTTGGCGTCGCGGATGAACTCGATCGCCTTGTCGGTGATGTCGTCGGTGAGGTGGTAGCCCTCCTCCGGCGACGTCGGCTGGTCGACCGGGTGGTTGTCGTAGACGAGGTCCGGATACCACTGGTTCGTCTCGGCGCCGAGGAAGCCGTACCAGCGCTCGAACCCGCGGCCGCTCGGCCAGTTGCGCCGGGTCGACGCGAGGTTCATCTCGTCGGTCGGGCAGAGGTGCCACTTGCCGACCATGTAGGTGTTCCAGCCGAGCTCACCGAGGATCTCCGAGAGCATCCCGTTCTCGGGCGGGATCGTGCCGCTGGCGGTCGGGAAGCCGACCGCGGCCTCGGTGATGCACGCCATCCAGTTGCGCGTGTGGTTGCGGCCCGTGAGCAGGCACGAGCGGGTCGGCGAGCACAGCGCGGTGGTGTGCAACTGCGTGTAGCGCACGCCGTCGGCCGCGATCCGGTCGATGTTCGGCGTGTCGATCGGGCCGCCGTAGCCGCTCATCGCCGAGAAGCCCGACGTCGTCGAGCGTGATGTAGACGACGTTCGGCGCACCCGTCGGGCGCCTTCGGCGGCTCGAACGGCGCCCAGTCCGGGCTCCGAGTCCCGGATGTCGACTTCGATCCGACCGGCGAACGGCTCCCGCATGGGACCCTCCAGGGGTGTGGCGGCTCGACTCGAAACGAGCGCGGGCCACCATACCCATTTCATTTGCGACGATCACGAGATTCGAGTCCGCTCCCGCCGCCGGCGGGCACATCCTCGAGTTCGGAGCGGCAGGTGGTCCTCCTTTCACTTCGACAGCCCGGCCTAGGTTGTGTTCGGTGACCATCGACGAGGGCCCGCCGGGTCACCTGCGGCGCAGGGGTAGTGAGTGAACAGCTCGACACTCGGCTCGCTCGTGGTGCTCGCGCGTCACCGCGGCGGCCTCACCGTTCAGCCTGGTGGCATTCGGGCTCGTGCTGGCGACCCGCCGCGGCACCCGCAACGGAGTCGCGTTCATCCTCGGATGGATCACCACCGTGACGTTGATCGGCGTCGTGACCGCCCTCCTCGGGGGTTCGATCAGCATCACGAACTCGAACACGCCGGGCGCCTGGACGCTCGCCCTCGAGATCGTGATGGGTGCGCTCCTCATCGTCGTGTGGATGCGGCGCCGGTTCCGACCGAAGCCCAAGCCCGAGCACGAGGTCGTCGAGGTCAAACCGCAACCGGCGTGGCAGCGGAAGATCGACAGCATGGGATACGTCGGGGCGTTCATCCTCGGTGGAGCGGTTCAGACCTGGCCCGTCATGATCGCCGCGGCCGCCGAGGTCGTCCGCACGGACCTCAGCGGTTGGGAGACCTTCCTGCTGATGGTCGGGTTCGCGGTGGCGACGACAGCGGGCATCGTGACCCTGGAGATCCTCGCCATCCGCACGCCGGGGAGCGCAGCGGCGCGACTCGACCGGATGCAGGGGCTACATCGACCGTCACCGCGACTCGGTCATCAACTGGGTGTTCCTGATCGCAGGGTTGTGGTTGGCCGTCCGTGGCGCGATCGAGCTCATCTCCCGCTGACCGACGTCGTCAGGTCTTGGCGTGCCGGCGCAGCGCTCGGATCTGATCGCGTGTGACCGTGCCGTCGGACGGGAGGAGCGAGCCGCCGAACGGGTCCGGCGGGTCGGACACCGAGTGGCGTCCTTCGCGTGAGAGCGGACCGAACGACGGGCAGGTCGCGAACGGCACCTTCCAGCATCCCGATCGATCATTTGGGGTGGTCGGCTTGTGCGCATGGTCGTCCAATCAGAACGTGAATTTGCCTGTCGTGGGTTCTGACCCCGCCTGGCGGAGGAACTCGCCGACGAAGTTCGAGCACCGGTGGTGTCACAATCGTTGTGAGCCGGGATGGAATACTTCGCTCGTGAACGACACCGCTCTGATCCGTGCCCGTGCGGGCGACCATCAGGCGTTCGCGGCGCTCACAGACCCCTACCGGCGCGAGCTGCAGCTCCACTGCTACCGGATCCTCGGCCAGGTGCAGGACGCCGAGGACGCGGTGCAGGAGACACTGCTCTCTGCGTGGAGAGCAGTGGAGTCGTTCGAGGAGCGCTCGACGCTGCGCTCCTGGCTGTATCGGATCGCCACCAACCGCTGTCTGAACATGCTGCGCGACAGCGGTAGACGCCCCAAGACAGGGCCCGGGCTGGCATACACACCCCCGGAGCCCACCCGCTACGGAGAGGTGCTGTGGCTCGAGCCCTATCCCGACGCGCTGCTCGAAGGCATCGTCGACGGCGCGGCCGGTCCGGAAGCCCGCTACGAGACCCACGAGGCGGTAACGCTCGCGTTCCTCACCGCGCTTCATCGCCTCCCGCCCCGCCAGCGCGCCGTCCTCGTGCTTCGCGACGTGCTGGGGTTCTCCGCCACCGAGGTCGCCGTGATGCTCGATACCACCCCGACGTCGGTGAACAGCGCGCTCATCCGCGCCCGCGCGACGATCGAGGAACGCGAGCCGCGGGCACACGAGCCGAGCGCCGGTCCCCCGATCAGCCCAAGAACATGAGCTCGTAGCGCGGTTCGCAGACGCATTCGAGCGCGGAGATGTGGAACCGATCGTCGCGCTGCTGGCCGAGGACGCGTGGCTGACGATGCCTCCGGAGCCTCACGAGTACCAAGGCCACGACGCGATCAAGCAGGTCTACGCCGATGCCTTCGCGAGACGGGACAACCCCCACCGCCTCATTCCGACGCGGGCCAACTCCCAACCCGCGTTCGGCCAGTACGTCAAAGACCCACACACCGACGTCGGCCGCGCGCTCGGGCTGCTCGTGCTGACACTCGACGGCGACCGGATCTCGCACATCACCCGCTTCGCCGCGACCAGCGCCCTACCGCACTTCGGACTCCCTCGAACGATTCCGTGGTAGCACTCGCTCAGCGCGACAACTCTCGGCGTTACCGTGCTGACCCGGAACCAAGACTCGCGACCCCGCGGGGTCGCATCCCCCTCCTCGACCGAGCACCATGTCCGAGTTCCTGCAATCCCTATAACCCGGCCATTCCTTGACTCCGTCCGACCCCTCTGCAACACTGTGATCCGAACACACGTTCGACCCCAGGAGGGCGGCGATGGATCTGTCCCAGCGGCAGAAGGAGATTCTCGACTTCGTGAACACCCACGTGGATGCCAACGGGTATCCACCGACGGTGCGCGAGATCGGCCAGGCGGTCGGCCTGACCTCGCCGTCCACCGTGCACGCACATCTGGCGAAGCTGGAGAGCGCGGGCCTGATCCGGCGCGATGCGACCAAGCCGCGCGCGCTCGAGGTGATCGAGGGCGGACGGTCTCGTCGCGCACCGGTCGCCGATGCCGTCCCCGCTGCGCCCGTCGGTGCGACCATCCTGCCGCTCGTCGGCCAGGTGGCCGCCGGCTCGCCGGTGGTTGCCGAGGATCAGGTCGAGGAGTACCTGCCCCTGCCCGACCAGTTCTGCCGTGACGCCGACTTCGTGCTCGCCGTACGCGGCGACAGCATGATCAACGCAGGCATCCTGGACGGCGACTACGTGGTCGTGCGCCGCCAGTCCGACGCCCGCAACGGCGAGATCGTCGTCGCACTGGTCGGCGACGAGGACGCGACGGTGAAGCGCTTCTTCCGCGAGAACGGACGGGTACGCCTGCAGCCGGAGAACGACGCGCTCGAGCCGATGTACCCAGAGCAGGTCTCGATCCTGGGCAGCGTCCAGGCGGTGTTCAGGCGGCTATGACCGTGGCGCTTACCCGTCCAGGCCCCGGCGGCCAGATGCTCGAGGACGTCATCCTGGCGGCACTTGCCGCCGGACGGGTGCGCCAGGCTGGGCGGCGCCCAGCCTGTCCGGTCTGCGGCGAGGCGATGTGGACGTTCGACCGCGAGGGCGAGAGCGCCGAGCTCTGCTGCAGCGGTTGCGGCTCGCGGCTGTCTGACGCTGAGGATGCCGACGAGCGGGTCCTGCGGCTGATCGCCTGACGACCGGGCCTCGCGCCCGGAACCACCCGGCCGCTCGCGCGACGGCTGCAACAATCGAGTGGTGCGCCTGACCCGTCGCCAGATTCTCGTCTCGGGGTCGATGCTGCTCGCGAGCGCCTGCACCCGTCCGGGCAGCAGCTCGGCCCCGCAGCGCTTCGGCTCCCGGCTCTCGGGCCCGAACGTGCAGGTGCTCGACCGCCACCTCCTGCTGACGCTGCCGAACAACGCCGTCGACCCGGCGACCGTGTCGTCGTTCGCGGCCGACTTCGGCGTCAGGACGCGCGTCGTCCAGGGCCACGTGAACGACCTGACCGACGTGGGTGAGGCGGATATCGCGCTCGTCGACGACGCGACGCTCGCGAGCCTGATCTCACGCAAGCTCGTCGAGCCGATCGACCGCAGCCTCGTCGCGAACCGCAAGCTCCTGCTCTCGCCCTTCGACAACCCGCCGTATGACCGCGGCAACCACCACGGCGTCGCGAAGGACTACGTGTGCGCCGGGTTTGCCGTCTCGAGGGCCGACGTCGCGTCGCCGCCGTCCACGTGGCGCGGCTTCTTCCGTCTCGCGACGACGTTTCCCGGCCGCGTCGCCGTGCCGCCCGACCGCGACATGGTGATCGGCGCCGCGCTGACCGCCGCCGGCCACGACTGGAACTCCTCGTCGAGCTCCGATGTCTCCGATGCCGCGGACATTCTGCTGCCGCTCCGAAACACGCTCATCATCGCCGGCACCGTCGGCCGGCGCGACCTGCCGGCACCGATCGCGGCTGCGCTCTGCCTCGGCCAGGGCCTCGTCAAACCGCCCAGGGACGTGCGCTTCGTCATCCCGTCCGAGGGCACGCTCGCCCGCGCGCGCTGCTACTGCATCCCCATCTACGCGCCCGATCCGGTCTCCGCCCACGCCTGGCTGAACCACACGCTCGACCCCTCGATCGCCGCGGCCGAGACGCGCTTCACCCAGCGGGCGACGCCGGTCGGCCCGGCCGTCTACCAGCTCCCCGCGTCGATGCTCGCGAACGAGGCTATCTTCCCGTCCGCCCTGCCGCCGACGCCGCTCACGTTCGCGAGCCTGAGCCCGCAGGGCGTGGCCCTGCGGACGCAGCTGTGGTCGGAGCTCCTCGCCGGACGCCGGCGGCGGCTGCCCGCGCGGTAGACTCCGCCGGCCGATCAGGCAGTCGCGGCGCCCTCGGGCGTCGAGGAAAGTCGGGACACCGCAGGGCGAGGGTGCCGGGTAACTCCCGGACGGGGAAACCCGATGGAAAGCGCAACAGAGAGCAGACCGCCGACCGGCGCCCGTTCGCGGGCGTCGCGGCAAGGGTGAAACGGTGGTGCAAGAGACCACCAGCGCTCGCGGAGACGTGGGCGGCTAGGCAAGCCCCACCCGGTGCAACGCCAAACGGAGCGATGACGTGGCCCGCCGAGCTCCAGGTAGGCGGCGTGAGCCGGCCGGCAACGGCCGGCCCAGATGGATGACTGCCCCCGACAGAATCCCGCTTACAGATCGGCTAACGGAAAGCCCCGCAATCGCGGGGTTTTCCCATTCAAGGTGAGAACGGCATGGTTGCCCGTTGGGGACATCGCGGACGACGACCCGCGTAGGTGGGTGCTCTGCGGAGCCACGATGTGGGCCGGCTGAGAGCTCCAACTCCGCCCGCTGTCGTCTATCCGGCCTCGGGCTGAGCGGGTGGCGGTTCGACGTCGGGCCGGTAGCCATACGCCGCCTCGCGGACGGTCGAGTCGGCCTCGAGCCCTGCTCCCAGCGCCCCGCCCACCATCGCCAGCGACGCGACTAGCCAGATCAGCGCGATGTACTGTGCGGCCCCGACCGGACGAGCGACGACGGCGTGGAACAGCGGCATCGACACCAGTAACAGAGCGCCCAGGGCGGTGACGAGGAGCAGCGCCGCGTACAGCGTGAGCAATCCGATCAGCAGGCTGAGCGACGTAACGATGTTGAACAGCACGATCTGGTCGCTCGACCGCTCGTCCTCGTCGGTCTCCCACAGGTCGTGGGCCGCGATCAGAGTGACCGTCGTCACCAGAACGGCGAAGACGGCGATCGCTCCGAGGCGTGCCCAGCCCATCGTGACGGCGATCCGCCACACGTCGGTGGTCACGAGAGCCGCGGCCACCACGGCCAGCGAAGCGATCAGCGCCCGGTAGAGCCTCACGCCAAGCCGCCAGGGACGATTCGCGCGCAGCATGCCGACCATCAAGCGGGCGCCGCCGCGCCCGGATCCCCATGCCAGGCTAAGACCGTCGTCCCCGAGATCGGCGAGATCCCGGAGCCTGCGCAGCCTGATCGCAGTGGACGCATCAGAACCCAACCCGTCCACCGCCCGGCCGATCAGGCGCTGCGCCGCCTCGCGTAGCCGCCGGCGCACGGCCACGGCGCCAATCGCCGGGACCGAGATGATGATTACGCTGTGGCTGGCGCTGACATGGCCGGCGACTGTGCGCCCGGCCGAGGGCAGGGGCAGGTCGGTCAGGCACAGCGCCATATCCCACCGCTCCGAGAGCAGCTTGCGCCGGCCCGCGTCGATCAGGTCGGGCAGGAGCGCCGGAGGAACCACAAGCGCGTCGGATACGACGGGCAGCCTCCAGCGTCGACTCCGGATATGTCCGCGACAGCTCCGCCTGCAGGTGGTCGGCCAGGCCAGGGGCCATATCGGCCGGCAGCCCTGGCGTCGCCACGACGCCCAGCGTCAGCTCAGGCCCGGCTACCCGGGATGCGTCGGCGGCCTGCATGCGTCAGGCGGCAACCTCCGACGCGGCCGCAGGCGTCACCTGGACGACGACGGTGGCCATGTCGGCCTGCAACGGCGCCGGTGCGAACCTGCGCACGCCGTCGGCGATCCGGGTGGCCGTGCGCTGCGGGCTCTCGCCGAGATCCGACGCAGGCAGCGTCTGCTCTACGCGCTCCCCGCCGAGCTGCTCGGCGCCGCGCCGACGGTCGGGCATACCGTCCCGTCCAGAGCAGCACGCTGTCGCCGTGCGCGGAGCGCTCGCTACTTGAGCGCTCGGATCTCTCCAACTCGCAGCCGGCCCACACCACGGTCAGCGGACCAACGATCCGACGGAGACGCTCGAGTTCATTGACACGACGCACCTTCCCAGCCATTTCCGCGCGTGTCAAGGAGAAGCTCCAGCGGCTTCGGTCGGGCCACGCTGGCGCCGTGCGGGAGCGACCATCGCCAGCGTTCTCCGGTGATCTGGTTGATGTCCTTTCGAGGATCTGGGCGATGCAGGCGACTAGATCCCGAGCTGCGTGATAGTGATGACGCCGATGATCGCTCCGAGCGCGAGCGCGGCGGCGGGGGACGTGCTGTCGAGTTTGAGGTTTGATGGTTCTGGGCGAGGCGGTGACGGATCCCGAGCGTGGACGAGCCAGGTCACGACGCGCTAGCGGGTGCAATGCGAGCGTCGGTCGCGGGCGGTGAGCCGAGGGGTTTGGCGAGCCGAGCATCACCGGTGCATCACAGCCGCGCCTCTTGGCAGTGATCCACGGTATGCGCTATGCGAAGATCGGCGCGGTTGAGCCGAATGCCGTATGCGACCGGGGCTCTCCCACCCAGATGTCGCGAGCTCGTCGAGGTGCGCGCATGCCGACGCCCGCGTTGTTGACCAGCAGGTCGATGCCCTCGAGGCGCTCCCACACGCTCCGCCACCCCGGCGGCGACGGCGACCTCGTCGCGCACGTCGAGCGCCAGGCCCAAGGTGCCCGGGCCCAGGCCGGCAGCGACGTGCCGAGCCCGCTCGTCGTCACGGCTCGTGATGGCGACGCGCGCGCCCGCGTTCACGAGCGCCCGGGCCATTGCCATCCCGAGGCCGCTGGTGGCGCCGGTGACCAGCGCCCGGGTGCCGTGCAGCAGCATTGCTTCCAGGAACGTTACGCCTTGCCGGGTGTCAGGTACTCCGACACCACCTGTGTAGGCTGTCGCCCGTCATGGATGCCTCCCACGCCCCTGCGAGCACCGGGGGTACCGACATGGCGGCGTTCGCCGCGGCCGAGACGCAGCCCCCGGACGTCAGCCTGGACCAGGCCGTGACCGTCGCTCGGGCCGTGTTCGGCGTGACCGGGTCGATCGCCGGGTCGATCACCGAGCTCGGCAGCCAGCAGGACCGGAACTTCCGCATCGACGGGGCCGACGGGCGGTACGTTCTCAAGGTCGCCAACCCGGCCGTCCCGGAGATGCAGCTTGCGGGCCAGAACGCGGCGATGGAGCACCTCGCCGGGGCGGGCATGGTCGTCCCGCGTCCCTGCCCGGCGCTCAGCGGGGCGACGCTCGAACTGGCCCGCATCGGCGATGCCGACCTCGCCGTCCGACTCCTCACGTTCCTCGACGGGACGCCGCTTGCGAGCTTCGGCTATCTCGCCCCGGCCGTGCGCGGCCGGCTCGGGAGCCTGGCCGCGACGGCATGCCGGGCGTTCGCCGACTTCGACGGGCCGGGGCTCGATCGCCGCCTCGAGTGGGACCTGCGCCAGGCCGAGGCGGTCGTCGCGTCGTTCGCGCCCCACGTGGCCGATCCGGCCCGGCGGGGGCGCGTCCTCGCCGTTACCGCCGCCGCGTGCGAGCGGCTGGCGCGGGTGCAGAACGAGCTGCGGATCGGGCCGATCCACGGCGACGTCACCGGCGACAACGTCGTCGGCGAGATCGGCGCCGACGGCCGGCCGTGGCCGTTCGGCCTGATCGACTTCGGCGACATGAGCCGCAGCTGGCTCGTCGCAGAGCTCGCGGTCACCTGCGCCGCGATGCTCCATCAGATCGGAGGCGATCCGCTCGGCTGGCTCCCTGCGGTGGCCGCGTTCGACGCGATCGCGCCGCTCGACGAGGCCGATGTCGCGGCGCTCTGGCCGCTGGTCGTCCTGCGCGGCGCGACCCTTGCCGCGGCCGACGAGAAGCAGCTCGCCCTCGACCCGGGCAACGACTACGTCGCCGGGAACCTCGAGCACGACTGGATCATCTTCGAGTCGGCCGCGTCCGTGCCGTGGGCGCTCGCGGAGGCGGCGATCCGCGACGCCGTGTCTCTGCGCCGCGACGACGGGCCGCCGGCCGTGCCGCAGTTCGCGCCGGTGGTGCCCGGGCTGGCGGAGGATCGGGTCGAGGTCGTCGATTTCTCGGCAACGAGCGAGGCGCTCGACGAGGGCCGGTGGCTCGACCCCGGCGCCGAGGATGCCCTCTTCACCGCGGCCGGCAGTGCGGCTCCGGTCGTGCTCGCCCGCTACGGCGAGCACCGGCTCACCCGGGCCGCCGTGCACAGGGCGGACGAGCCCGCCACGTGCGCCCTTCACGCCGAGGTCGGCCTCGCAGCCGGCCGCGCCGTCGCAGCGCCGGCCGCTGGCGTCGTGGCGGAGGCGAGCCCGGAGCGGCTCGTCGTCGTCTGCGACGGCGCGGCGATCCGACTGGAGGGGGTCGAGCCGTCCGTGAACGCCGGTGACCGCCTCGCGGCCGGCGACCCCGTCGGCGCCGTCATCGCCGGCGAGGCGCCGGGCCGCGGCCGGCTCCGGGTCCAGCTCTGCGTCGTCCCCGACGCCGATCCGCCCGCGTTCGCGACTCCGTCGGCCGCCGGGGCGTGGCGGCGGATCTGCCCGGACCCCTCGCCGCTCCTCGGCGTCGACTGCGCCGCGCCGGAGGTCGACGCGGGCCGGGTGTTCGCGCGCCGCGACAGCGTGTTCGCGCGCGTCCAGCCGCACTACTACGCGGATCCGCCCCAGATCGAGCGGGGCTGGCGGCACCACCTGGTCGACGCCGCGGCGAGGGTCTACCTGGACATGGTGAACAACGTCGCCGTGATCGGGCACGCGCACCCCCGGGTGGCGCAGGCGATCGCGCGCCAGTCCCGGCTCCTCAACACGAACTCGCGCTTCAACTACGCCGCGGTCGCCGACTTCTCCGAGCGGCTCGCCGCGCTGGCGCCCGACGGCCTGGACACCGTGCTGCTGGTGAACAGCGGCACCGAGGCGAACGACCTCGCCCTGCGGCTCGCGTGGGCGCATACCGGCCGGGCGCCCGTCGTCGCCATGCGCGAGGCGTATCACGGCTGGTCGATGGCGGCGGACGCGATCTCGACGTCGATCGCCGACAATCCCCGCGCGCTCGAGACCCGGCCGGAATGGGTGCGCCTGGTGCCCTCGCCCAACCCGTACTCCGGCGTCCACCGCGGCCCGGAGAGCGGCCCGCGGTACATCCGCGACGCCCTCGCGGTCATCCACGGCCTCGTGGAGGAGGGTAACCCCCCGGCGGCCTTCATCTCGGAGACGGTGCACGGAAACGCCGGCGGAATCCTCCTCCCGCGCGGATATCTGGAGGCGGTCTACGGGGCGGTGCGCGCCGCGGGCGGGGTCTGCATCGCCGACGAGATCCAGGTCGGATACGGCCGGCTCGGCCACCACTTCTGGGGCTTCCGGGAGCAGGGCGTCGAGCCGGACGTCATCACGATCGCCAAGGCGATGGGCAACGGCCACCCGCTGGCCGCGGTGATCACCCGCCGCGAGATCGCCGAGTCGTTCGCGGCGGAGGGCAGCTTCTTCTCCTCGACAGGTGGGAACCCGGTCAGCTGCCGCGTCGGGCTGGCCGTCCTCGACGTCATCGAGACCGAGCGTCTGCAGGAGAATGCCCGCGACGTGGGGGAGCATCTCCTCGCCCGCCTCCGCGACCTCGCCGGGCGGCATCCGCTGGTCGGCGCCGTCCACGGCATCGGGCTCTACGCCAGCGTCGAGCTCGTCCGCAGCCGCGAGACCCGCGAGCCGGCGACGGAGGCTGCGGAGGCGATCTGCGAGCGTCTGCGGGAGCGCGGCATCATCGTCCAGCCCACCGGCGACCACCTCAACATGCTCAAGATCAAGCCGCCGCTCTGCATCACCCGGGAGAGCGCCGACTTCTTCGTCGAGCAGCTCGAGCTCGTGCTACGCACCGGTTGGTGACCGCGCACCGATCAACGGCACGTCCACCGCGCGCCGGCGGATATCGGCCCCGAGGACGTAGCCGACCAGCGCGAACACGATCACGATCGCGAGCGTCCCGAGCGTGAAGACCTCGAACCGCACCTGGCTCACGCCCCAGACCGATTTGAAGTCATAGCTCGCGCCGAACAGGTGCTCGAGCGTGTCCGGGAAGACGGCCACCCACGAGCCGAGCAACGCCCAGGCCGTGCAGAGGACGCCGACGATCCACATCCCGGCCTCGCCGCCCGGGACGACGTACGGACGGGGCACGTCCGGGAAGTCGCGGCGGAGCTTGATCAGCGCGGGGAAGATCAGGATGTAGGAGAGGAGCGTCGTCGAGATGGCCATGTTCAGAACCACGGCGAACACGGCGGCCTCGCTTCCCTGCAGGAGGTTCACGGCGGCGATCATGAAGACGGTGGAGGTGATCCCCGACATGACGTTCACGCGCACGGGCGTGCCGAACCGCTGGCTGAAGACACCGAACCAGCCGATGAATGCGCCGTCATAGCCGGCCACGGCCTGGATGCGATCGGACCCCATCATCCAGACGGCACCGGAGGTGACCAGCGCGAAGATGAACCCGAGCGCCATCAGGTCGGTGAGGAAGTTCTGCGCGCCGCCGTAGACGCCGAACGTCTGGTGGACGGCGTCGAGGAACCCGCTGATCCCCTGGATCTTCGTTTGGGGAAGGACGGTCACGATGCCGAGGATGGGGATGCCGTACGCAAGGGCGGTGATCGCGCCGCTCGAGAGGATCGACCGGGGCACGTCTCGCTGTGCATCCTCCATCTCCTCGGCGGCGCCGTTCTGGAGCTCGAAGCCGACGTAGGCGAAGATCAGGAGCGGCACGAGCGCGATGAACGTCTGCGAGGTCGGCTTGAAGTCGCTCAGGCCGTAGCCGTGCAGGCCGTGCTCGATCGCGTAGATGACGACGGTCACCGCGAAGAAGATGAGCACGACGAAGCGCACGATTGCCCCGGCGTTGGGGATCCACTTGCCGCGGCGCAGCGAGGCGATGGCGACGCCGATCGAGATCCAGATGAAGACGAGCTTGAACGCGTAATCGCCGATCGTCCCGCTCCCGATCTGGTGCAGGTTCGCGCTCCACGCGTCGGTCGCGGTGAAGCACAGGGAACCGCCCACCCAGAAGGGGTTCGTCACCCAGTAGAGCACGGCGCCAATCCCGGCGGCGAGCCGCCCCCAGGAGAGCTTCATCCATTCGTACGGCCCGCCCTCCTGGGTGAACGTGCTCCCGAGCTCGACCATCAGCACCGCGTACGGTGCGAGGAAGAAGACGATCAGGACGACGATCCAGGTGAAGGTCTGCGCGCCGTAGCCGGACACCTGTCCCAGGATGTCGAGCCCGACGATCGCGCAGACGGTGAAGAACACCATGTCGAAGTAGGTGAGGCTCTTGCGGAGCTTGTGTCGCTCCGACAGGGCGAGCTCCGTGGTGTGTTCGGCCGGTGGCAGGTTCGATGACATGCGCGCGGTCCCCCTCCCGGCGCCTCGCGGCGCCGACTCGATCAGTGTCGGATTGCAGCAAGGCCTTCCCGGCATGTAAAGCCGGGCCGACCGATTGGGTGTAAACCCCCAATCCGGCGGTCGCAGGCCGGGCTCCGGAAGGGTCAATTGACAAGTTATGGATGCCGGCGGCAGAACGGGAACCGCGCGCAGGCACTCACTCGGCCGCGGATCCCCGTCGCGAACGCCCACGATCCTTGATAGACACGTTATTTACGGCTACGATCGCCGGCGGGCCGCAGAGGGGTTCCGCGGCCGACAGATCACCTCAAGGAGGCAGACCGTGAGAAGTGTGCGACGCATGTGCGCGTGCACGGCGGGCGTTGCCGTGCTGTTCGGGGGGGTGGCGATGACAACGGGGAGCATCGCCGTCGCCGCCTCGAAGTCAACAGCGAGATACGTGACTGTCCGGGGGAGCGTGTCCCGGACGACCGACGCCCGCGTCGGGAGCTTCGCCAGCTCCCGCATGTCCGTCGAGGTCGTGCTCGCGCCGCGGAGCGAGGCGGCCCTCTCGAGCCGGCTCGCCGCCGCGTACAACCCGCGCAGCGCGCTCTACCACCACTGGCTCGCGAAGGGCCAGTTCAACGCCATGTTCGCGCCGACAGCAGCCTCCCGTGCAGCCGTGATCGGGTACCTGCGGGCGAGCGGGCTCACGGTCACCCGATCGGCGTCGCCGTTCCTCGTCCGGGCGACGGGCACGAGCGCACGCATCTCCGCCACCTTCCGGACGTCGTTTGCGACCTACCGGAACACGCGCGGCGTGAGCTACTTCTCGAACGCGACCGCGGCAAAGGTCCCGGCCGCGATCGCCGCGCACGTCACGGGCGTCGTCGGTCTGACGAACACGATCCGCCAGCACTCGATGGTCGTCCGGGCCAAGGGCTCGGCGCCACGGTCTGCGTCCGCCCCGAGCTGCGAGGCGCCCTATCCGACGCGCCAGCAGCTGTTCGACTTCTACAACAACATCTCGAACTTCCCGAGCGGCTACGGCGGCGGCCCGGGCTGCAGCGGCCTCACGCCCTCGCAGACCAACTCGATCTACCACGCCCCGAACGTCGGCCCGCGCGGCCGCGGCCGCGGCGTCAACCTGGCGGTGTTCGAGCTCTCCGCCTACCAGCACTCCGACATCGCCACCTGGGCGCACACGTTCTTCGGCCCGGCCTACCAGCCCCGGCTCGTCGACGTGAACGTCGACGGCGGCCCGCTCAACCCGAACTGCCCCACGGGCGACACCTGCCCGCCGGAGTTCAACGGGTACGCGGGTGACATCGAGGTGGACGCCGACATCCAGATGCAGATCGCGATGTCGCCGGCCAACAAGCACATCCTCGTCTACAACGCGCCCAACGACTTCACCGGACAGACCGAGCTGGACGAGTGGAGCCGCATCGCCAGCGACGACCGCGCGGCCGCCATCAGCTCCAGCTGGGCCGTGTGCGAGAACGACGTGCCCGCCAGCTACGTCCAGGCCGAGAACGTCCTGTTCGTGCAGATGGCCCTCCAGGGCCAGAGCGTGTTCGGGGCCGAGGGTGACACGGGCGCGTTCTCGTGCATCCGCTCGGACGGCACCACCATCCTGAACGTCCTCGACCCGCCGTCGCAGCCGTGGGTGACCAGCGTCGGCGGCACGTCGTTCAACCACTTCAACCCGAACGCACGGCGCCATCCCGGGTATCCGAAGCGGCAGGAGACGGTGTGGAACGTCGACAACCTGTGCTCGACCACGAGCGTCGGCGGCTTCGACCCGTTCTTCTTCTGCAGCGCCACCGGCGCCACCGGCGGCGGCTCGAGCCAGTTCTGGGGCCGGCCTCACTACCAGCGCGGCCCGGGCGTGAACAACCCGTTCACGACCCACGGCAACGGCACCACCCAGTGCTCGCTCGCACCCGAGGGCAAGCCGTGCCGTGAGGACCCGGACATCTCGGCCAACGCGGACGAGTTCACCCCGTACAGCGAGTTCTGCACGGGCAACGCCAATACGCCGAACAGCGTCTGCGGGACGTTCAGCGACAGCCAGGTCCCGCCGGGCTGGTTCGGAATCGGCGGCACGAGCCTCTCGTCGCCGCTGTGGTCGGGCATCGTCGCCGACCGCGTCAGCTTCCAGGGCCATCGCGCCGGCAACATCAACCCGCTGATCTACGCGTGGTTCCGGACGCATCCGCGTCACTTCTTCCACGACATCACGGGTGCCCACTTCGTCAACAACAACGGGTTCTTCCCGGCCACTCGCCACTTCGACGAGGCCACCGGGATCGGAACGCCGAACATGGCGGCGATCATCACCGGCCGCTAGACCGGACAACCGCCACGAACGACACGGAGGGCCCTGCCGACGGCGGGGCCCTCCGTCGTTCTCCGCGCTACGGGCGCCGGCCCGACGCGATCAGGCTGACGCCGGGGATGTCGAGGCCCTCGGCGGTCGCGTACGGCGCGATCGCCTCGGCCGCCTTCGCCATGAGCGCCTGGCGGGCGCGGTCGGGGAGGGCCGCCAGTCGCCTGGCCATCGGCCCGGCCAGCGCCGCGCTCCGCTCCCACCACTCGGCGACGGTCGCCGCGCGGTATGGAGTCGGTACCTCGCCCACGACGACCTCGGCCAGACCGGCACCGGTGAGGACGTCCTCCAGCCGGCCCGAGTCGTCGAGCGAAAACGGTCCCGGGATGCCCGGAGGCGGCACCGGCGTGCCTGCGGCCGCCGTCATCGTGTCGAAGATCACCCCGAGCCAGGGGTTGCGCGACCGCGGCCCCCACACGCTCAGCGCGAACCGGCCGCCCGGGCGCAGGACGCGCAGGATCTCGCGCGCGGCCCGGGCCGGGTCGGGCACGAGCATCAGCCCCTCGCGGCAGAGCACGACGTCGAACGAGCCGTCGGCGGCAGCGATCTGCTCGAGGTCGAGCACCTCCGCGCGCACGTTGTGGAGCTTTCGGGCCGCCGCTCGCTCCGCCGCGATCGCCGTCATTTGCGGCGAGACGTCCGAGACCACCACCTCGCCGTTGGCGCCTACCAGGCGGGCAGCCGCGAGGCCGACGCTGGCGGGGCCTGCGGCGAGCTCGAGCACGCGCTCGCCGGGGACGGGCTCGGTGAGCGCCAGCAGGGCCGTCGTCAGCTCGAGCCCGCGCGCGTCGACGAAGTCGGCATGGGCGCCCCACGCCGGCGCGACGCCGTCCCACATGGCGTGCAGCTGGTCGCGCACGTCCGATCGATCGAGTGTTCCGCTGGCTTCCATCGCATCCTCCTTGGGTTGATATATTCATTACTCATAACGAGTAATGAATTCTGCGATAGACTAGCGAAATCAGCGACCCTGTCAAGTCCACCCGTCGCTACGAGTCGCCACGGCGGCGCCAGCAGGCCGCCGCGACCCGGGCGCAGATCCTCGAGGCCGCGGAGCGGCTCTTCGTCGGCGACGGCTATCCGGCCACGTCGATGGGGGCGATCGCGGCCGAGGCCGGCGTCGCCCTCAAGACCGTCTACGTCGCGTTCGAGACCAAGAGCGGCGTCCTGCGCGCGCTCTGGCACCTGCGCCTCCGCGGCGACGAGGACGCGGCTCCCGTGGCCGCGCGCGACTGGTACCGCGAGGTGCTCGACGAGCCCGACCCGGAGCGGCTCCTGCGCATGAACGCGCGCAACTCCCGCCGGGTGAAGGAGCGTGCGGCGAACCTTCTGCGCGTCATCCGCGACGCCGCGCCCGCCGATCCGGACATCGCGGCCCTCTGGGAGCGGATCCAGGCGGAGTTCCATGCCAACCAGCGGGCGCTCGTGCAGCGCCTGCACGCGAAGGGCGCGCTGCGACCGGGCCTCACCGTCGCGACCGGCGCCGACATCCTGTGGACGCTCAACCACCCCGACGTGTGGAACCTGCTCGTCGGGGCGCGGGGGTGGTCGGCGAGCCGCTACGAGCGCTGGTTTGCCGACACCGCCTGCGCGCAGCTGCTCGCGCCGGAGTCGTGAGCGTCGGCCGTCGCGGCCGGCCTCGTGTACGCTCGCGGCGGCCATGGACACGTCCAACCTGCGCACGCTCGAGCTGACCCGGAACCTGCTCGGCTTCTACGACGGCCGCGTGCCCGGCCAGGTGCTCGGGCCGGACCCGACCTGGGTCGACGACGGCGCCCTCGCGCTCGGCGTCTGCAGCTTCGCCGTCGTCGACGGAACGGATGCGCTCGTGTACGACACCCACGTCTCCGTGCCCCACGCCCGCGCGATCCGGGCCGAGGTGGAGCGGCGCGGCGCGAGCCGGATCACGGTGGTCCTCAGCCACGCGCACCTTGACCATATCGCCGGGACGGAGGCGTTCGCGGACTGTGAGGTGATCGCGAACGCCCTCACCGCCGAGCTGATGGCGGAGCACCGGGAGGCGATCGAGGAGGGACGCCAGGCGGGCCCACCCGCGATCTCGCCGCTCATCCTGCCCACGCGGACGTTCACGGGCGAGCTGCACCTCGACGTCGGCGGCGTCGGCGTCGACCTGCTCCAGTTCGACATCCACAGCCGCGACGCGACCGTCCTTTGCATCCCCGCGGAGGGCATCCTGCTGGCCGGCGACACGCTGGAGGACACGGTCACCTACGTCTCCGAGGCGGACGGGCTCGAACGGCACCTCGGGGAGCTCGAGCGCCTGCGCGCCATCGGCGCGCCCCGGATCTACCCGAACCACGGCAGCGTCGAGGCCATCATGGGCGGCGGCTACGGGGAGGGGCTGATCCTGGCGATGGAGCACTACATCGAGGCCTTGCTCCGCCACGCCCGCGATCCGCGGCCGGAGGACGCCGACCTGCGCGCGTTCGTCGCCGACTCGCTCGCGCAGGGCTGGATCGGCTACTTCGCGCCGTACGAGCGCGTGCACCACAGCAACCTCGAGAGCGTCACCGCCTAGCTGCGGGCGGCTTCGACCGCCTCGCGCAGGGCCCTGACGCCGGCGCGGATGGCCGGCTCGGGCTGGGTCGCGTAGCCGAGCAGCAGCAGCGGCCGGTGGCCCGGCGCGACCCGGAACTCGGCCACCGTGCCGAGGGCGATCCGGCGCGCCGCCGCCTCGGCCAGGATGCGCTCCTCGTCGTCGGTCTCCGGCAGCCGCACGGTGGCGTGGAGCCCCGCCGCGATCCCCTCGACCGTGGCCTCGGGCAGCTCGCCGGCCAGCGCCTCGACGAGGGCGTCGCGGCGCCTGCGGTAGCAGGCCCGCATCCGCCGCAGGTGGCGGTCGAGCTCGCCGCGGGCGAGGAAGCCTGCGAAGGCGTGCTGGTCGACCCGGGAGCTGCCCATATCGGCCAGGTGCTTCTCGTACGTCACCCCCTCGAGCATGCCCGGCGGCAGCACCAGCCAGCCCAGCCGGAGGGCCGGCGCGAGTGTCTTCGACACCGATCCGGCGTAGGCCACCCGCTCCGGCGCGAGCCCCTGCAGGGCGCCGACGGCGGCGCGGTCGTAGCGGTACTCGGCGTCGTAGTCGTCCTCGATCGCGATCGCGTCGGCCTCGCGAAGCCAGGCGAGCAGGGCCGTGCGCCGCTCCGCGGTCAGCACGACGCCGGTCGGGAACTGGTGCGCCGGCGTGACGATCACGGCGTCGGCGCCCGAGCGGGCCAGCTCGTCGACGCGGATGCCCTCGCGGTCGACGGGGATCGCGACGACGTCGAGGCCGGCGCGGCGCGCCGACAGCCGCCGCTCGTGGTCGCTCGGGTCCTCGAAGGCGATCCGGCGGGCGCCGGCGGCCCCAAGCGCGCGGCAGATCAGGTCGTGCGCCTGCGAGTAGCCGCAGGTGACCAGGAGGCGCTCCGGCTCCGAGACGACGCCGCGCACCCGGCCGAGGTACTCCGAAAGTCCCGCCCGGAGCGCCTCGACGCCGCGGGGATCGCCGTAGCCGAGCTCGGCGTCCGTCATCTCCGCGAGCGCCTGGCGCAGCGCCCGCAGCCAGCCTGCGCGGGGGAAGGACGAAACGTCGGGATGGCTGGGGCGGAAGTCGAACCGGGGTGGGGGAGCGGGAGGAGCGGCGGTCGGCGCGGCCGCGTCGGCGGCGGGCGCCGCCGCGACCTGCGGCCGGGCGCCCTGACGCAGCAACAGGTAGCCCTCGGCCGCCAGCTGCGCGTAGGCGTCGACGACCACCCGGCGCGAGATGCCGAGCTGGCGGGCCAGGTCGCGCGTCGAGGGCACCTGCGCCGACGTGTGCAGTGCGCCGGTGCGGATGGCGCGCCTGAGCTGGTCCTCGATCTGGGCGCCGAGCGTCGCCGGGCCGTTGCGGTCGACGGAGACGAGGAGCTCGATCGGCTGACTGGTATCGTTCATCGCTCTAAAAGTGGATCTGGCGCGTGTACCAGTCGCAGTCTACCTTGTGACCCATGCACGCGATCACCTCCACTCCCGGGGCCCTTCGCCTCTTTGCCATCTCCATCCTCGCCCGGCTGCCGCTGCCGACCCTCAGCATCGGCCTCCTGGTGCACACGCGCCACCTGACCGGCTCATTCGCGGCCGCCGGGCTGGTCGCCGGCACGTACGGCGCAGCGCTCGGCATCGGCGGCCCGTTCCTCGGCCGGCTGGTCGACCGCTGCGGGCAGACGGTCGTGCTGCTCGCGAGCGCGGCCGCATCGGCGGCGTTCCTCGGCGCCATCGCGTTCACCCCGGCCGGCGCCCCCGTGCCCGCCCTGATGGCGCTCGCCTTCGGCATCGGCGTTGCGTCACCGCCGCTCGGCGCCTGCCTTCGCACCGCGCTGCCCCGCCTCCTGCCCGACCAGGACGCCGTGCGCGCGTCCTACACCCTCGACGCGACCGTGGTCGAGCTGACCTGGATCCTCGGCCCGCCGCTCGTCCTCGCGCTCAGCGCCGCCACCTCCACCGGCGTCGCGCTTGCAGCCTCCGGCGCGGTGCTGCTCGTCGCCACCGCGGCCTTCGCCGCCGAGCCCGCCTCGCGGGGCTGGCGTCCGTCCGTGGCCCGCTCGCGCGGTCGCGGCGGCTGCCTGCGCGCCCCCGCGATGCGCACCCTCGTGCTCGTCCTGATCGCCGTCGGCGTCCTCTTCGGCGCCGTCGAGGTGGGTGTCACCGCCGCCACCGCCGGGCTCGGGAGCACCGCGTCGGCCGGCCCGCTCCTCGGCCTCTGGGGCGCCGGGTCGCTGATCGGCGGGATGCTCGCCGTTCGCCTCGGGACGGGCCTGCGCGGCGCTTCGGGGCTCGCGCTCGTCCTCGCTGCGCTCACGTGCGGCCATCTGCTGCTCGTCGCAGCCGCCGGCAGCGTCGTCGCGATGGCGGCCGTACTGGTGCTGGGCGGCACCGCGATCGCTCCCACCTACGCCGTCGTGTACGCCATGGTCGACGGCGCCGCTCCCGCGGGCACCGAGACCGAGGCGTTCGCCTGGCTCGGCACCGCAGTCGCGATCGGCGCGGCCGCCGGATCGGCGGTTGCCGGCGCCGCCGCCGACCACGCCGGGCCGCAGGCCGCGTTTGCGATCGCCGCCGCCGCCGGAGCGGTCTCGGTGGCGCTCGTCCTCCTGCGCGCGACCGCCTTCGCGCCGCCCAATGCTCAGCGTCAGGTAGACGTTGAGTCTTACGGCGTGGCGGCCGTCAGCCCCGGCTGATCTGCTCGGCCGCCTCGAGCGCGAGCAGGGCGTCGGTGGCCGTCGCCGCATCGCCGGTGGCGCCGCTGCTGATGCGGTCGGCGAAGGCGCGAGCCTGGGCGCGAAGTGCGACGTGGAGGGCCGCGGCGCCGCCTTCGCCCCACAGCACCCGCTCGAGCGCGTAGCCGGCAGTGCCGAAGGCCTCGATCCAGACGCAGTCGCCGTGGGGGAAGCTCTGGCCGAGCGACACGAACGCCGCCGTCCCGCCGGAGAGCGATCCCAGCAGCTGTAGGCCTTCCGGGCCGGCGCCCACGGGCGGCTGTGCGACGCCCGCGAACGGCCCCAGCTCCTGCCCGGTCAGCCAGCGCAGCTGGTCGAGCTCGTGCACGCCCATGTCGACGGCGACGCCGCCGCTCGACGCCCGGAAGTCCGGCGTGGGCGGCCCGGCGTCCCACTGGTAACACGAGACGAGGGTGAGCTCGCCCATCCCGCCGGCGCGGATACGCTCGCGCAGGGCGCGCAGCTCGGGGGCGAACCGGCGCCAGTACCCGATCTGGAGCACGCACGCGGCGGCGTCGGCCGCGGCGGATGCCGCCCGGGCCTCGGCCGCCGTCGTGCCGCACGGCTTCTCGCACAGGATCGGCAGCCCGCGCTCGGCGCACGCTCGTACGAGCGGCAGGTGCAATGGCGACGGCGCTGCGATCAGCACCGCCTCGACGCCGCCGACGGCGAGCGCCTCGTCGAGGTCGGCGAACCCCGCCGTCCCGGGCGCGGCCCGCAGTGCGTTCGCGCGCGCGGCCTCGGACGGATCGACGATCGCGGTCACCCGCACCGACGGCTCCTCGAGCAGCGCCTCGAGGTGTGTGACCCCCATCCTGCCCGCGCCCACGATCGCGAGGCCGACCGGTGTCGTCACTTGGTCACGAGTGTCGTCTGATGGGTCACGGGAACGTTCCAGGAGACCCTACCTGGTCGCGGGTTCGGGCGATCATCTAGGTTCCGGCGACCGTGTTCCTGTTCCCGTGGTACGCCGCGCTGTGCGTCGCCCAGGGCGCGCTCGTGGCGATCCCGGCCGTCGGCCGCGACGCGAGCCGGCGCCATGCGGTGCTCGGCCTGGCCGGCCCGGCGGCGGCGATGGTCGTCGGCGTCGGCACGGTGCGGCTCGCCGGCGGCTCCGGCGCCGACCTGCTGGCGTGGCTGGGGACGTTCGCGACGCCGCTGCTTGCGGGCGTGCTCGGGTGGGCGGCGCGGTGGCGCCGGCCGCTCCTGACGGCGGTCGCCGCCGCGGTGCTCTACGTGATCGCCTGGCAGGCGGGCGGTCACCTCGCCGAGGCCGCCGGCGCGATCCTGATCGGCGGCGCCTGCCTCGCGATCGCCGCCATCGTCGGCCCGATCACGCCGGCCCGGTACCTGGCCATCGGCCTGGTCATCCTGATCGCCGTCGACGTCTACCTGGTGTGGGGCAACCGCGAGGTCGAGCGCACGACCTCGGCGCTGCAGCAGGCGACGCTCCCGCACGTCGGCGTCTCCTCTCATCGCAGCAAGCCGCTGCCGGCCCTGCAGCAGATCGACCTCGGGAACTCGAGCATGGGCTGGCTCGACTTCCTGGCGCCGGCGCTGCTGGGCGCGGTGGTCGGGCGGCGGACGCGGCCCCGGGTGCGCGCGGCGATCGCCGTCGCGGTCGCGGCGCTTGCCTGGGGCTTCGTGCTCGAGCTGACGTCGCCCATCCCCGCGACCGTGCCGGTGCTCGCCGGCCTCGCGGTCACCTGGCCGGGGTGGTGGCGCGGCGGTTAGCGCCGCGGCCGCGTGCGCGGCGGCGCGCTCAGGTACTGCTCGAGATCCCGCAGTCCGGCGCGGACGTAGCGGCGCTCGGCCATGCGCCTCCGCCAGGACGCGCAGCGGCTGGGAAGGAAGCAGACGACGATGCAGAGGGAGACGGCGATCGCCGCCAGGAGCCCTGCCGCGATCAGCCCGGTGTCGAACGCCCGCCCATACGCGTAGAGCGAGTGCATCGACGGGGCCATCGTCCGCCCCTCAGCTCCGCGCTTCCGGCGGTGCCATGTGCAGGACCCCGGTCGCCCGGTTGCCGTCCTGCTCGAGCTGGTGCTCGGGCCCCGACTGCGCGACGTGCTCGTGCAGCGCGAGGAACGCGTCGGCCGTCTCGAGGAAATCGATCGCCTCGGTGCGGTAGTGCATCGGCACGACCCAGCGGGGGTCGAGCGTCCGGGTGATCTCGGCCGCCTGGTCGGCGCCAATGGTCGGCCCGCCGCCGACCGGCAGGAACAGGAGGTCGACGGAGCCGATCGCCTCGCGCTGCTCGGGCCGCAGCGCCGCCTGGCCGAAGTCGCCGAAGTGGCAGACGCGGACGCCGTCGAGCGTGAAGACGAAGATCGTGTTCGGCCCGCGGCTGGTGCCCGCCGTGTCGTCGTGCTCGGAGGCGATGGCGATCACCTCGCCGACCGGCGTCTCGAACCGCCCTGCCGTCGAGCGGACGATCTGGGGGTCGCCCGTGATGACCTCGACGGCGTTGTGGTCGGCGTGCTCGTGTGTGACAAGGAGCAGGTCCGCGTCGTGCTCGGGCACCGGCGGATACGCGAACCGGCGGCTGCCGCCGAGGAGCGCCCCCAGGTCGCCGAACGGATCGATGGCGACCGTGCGATCCGCGCCGGTGAGCGTGTAGGCGGACTGGCCGTGCCAGCGGATCTTCATGGCGCTCTCCCGGCTTCGCGGTTTCTCACGTTCACCAGAGGTTAGCACGCCGGAGAGGCGCAGATTGAGGGTGATCAGTCCGCATCTCTGGGCTGCTATCTTCCGTTAAGGTGAATATGACTCCGGACGAAAAGACCGCCGCCGAGGAGGGGACAGAGGCCCCCTTCCGCATCGGCGAGCTCGCGCGCCGCGTCGGCGCCACGCCGCGCACCGTGCGCTACTACGAAGAGCTCGGCCTCCTGCCCGACCGCGGCCGCCCCGAGGGCGCCCACAGGCTCTACGACCAGGAGGACGAGACCCGCCTGGCCGACCTGATCCGCGTCCGCGACCTGCTCGGCCTGTCGCTGGCCGAGCTGCGCGACTGGATGGACGCCGAGGCGGCCCGCGCCGTCCTGCGCGAGCGCTGGCACGGCCCGCCGGTGCCGGCCTCGGAGGACCGGGCCCGGATCCTGGCCGAGGCGATGCGCCACGTCGAGACGCAGGTCGCGCTCGTCCGCGCCCGCCGGGCCGCGCTCGAGCAGCTCGAGGACGAGCTCCTCGAGAAGCGGCGCCGGATCCGGATGCTGCGCGACGAGTTCGAGGAGCAGGTGTGAACCCGCAGGCGCCGCCGTCGCCGCGCTACAAGTGGATCGCCCTGTCGAACACGACGCTCGGCATCCTCATGGCGACGATCAACTCGTCGATCGTCTTGATCGCATTGCCGGACATCTTCCGCGGCATCCACCTGAACCCGCTCGGCGCCGGCAACTCCAGCTACCTGCTGTGGATGATCATGGGCTTCCTGGTCGCGACGGCGGTGCTCGTCGTCAGCTTCGGACGGGTGGGCGACATCTACGGCCGCGTGCGCATGTTCACCCTCGGCTTCGCGATCTTCACCGTGTTTTCGCTGCTCCTCTCCATCACGTGGATGCACGGCGGCGCAGGCGCGCTCTGGATGATCGTCATGCGCATCGGCCAGGGCGTCGGCGGCGCGTTCCTGTTCGCGAACTCCTCGGCCATCCTCACCGACGCCTTCCCGCACAATCAGCGCGGCCTCGCCCTCGGCGTAAACACCGTCGCCGGCATCGCCGGGTCGTTCATCGGGCTCGTGCTCGGCGGCGTGCTCGGGCCGGTGTCGTGGCGGCTCGTGTTCCTGGTCTCGGTGCCGGTCGGGCTCTTCGGCACGCTGTGGTCGTGGCGCAAGCTGGTCGACCTCGGCGTCCGCCAGCCGGCCAAGATCGACTGGTGGGGCAACCTCACCTTCGCCGCAGGCCTCATCGCGATCCTGGTCGGGATCACCTACGGCATCCAGCCCTACGGCGGCCACACGATGGGGTGGACGTCGCCGAAGGTGCTCGCGTGCATGGGCGGCGGTCTCGTCCTGCTGGCGATCTTCGCCGTGATCGAGACGCGGATCGACGACCCGATGTTCCGGCTCGGCCTGTTCAAGATCCGCGCCTTCACGGCCGGCAACATCGCGACGCTGCTCGCCTCGCTCGGCCGCGGCGGGCTCATGTTCATGCTGATCATCTGGCTGCAGGGCATCTGGCTGCCGCTGCACGGCTACAGCTTCTCCCAGACCCCGCTCTGGGCCGGCATCTACATGCTGCCGCTGACCGTCGGATTCCTCGTCGCCGGCCCGGCCTCGGGCTACCTGTCCGACCACTTCGGCGCACGCCCGTTTGCGACCGGCGGCATGCTCGTCGCCGCGCTCAGCTTCTTCCTGCTCGAGCTCCTGCCGGTGAACTTCGACTACGTCTGGTTCGGGCTGCTGCTGCTCCTCGTCGGGTCGGGGATGGGTCTGTTCGCGTCGCCCAACCAGGCCGGCATCATGAACAGCCTCCCGGCCAACCGCCGCGGCGCCGGTGCCGGGATGGCCACGACGTTCCAGAACTCGGCCCTCGTGCTCTCGATCGGGATCTTCTTCTCGCTCATGATCCTCGGCCTCGCGAGCACGCTCCCCGCGACGCTCGACCACGGCCTGGTCGCCCAGGGCGTGCCGAGGGCCGACGCCGCGCGCATCTCGCACCTGCCGCCGGTCGGGCTCCTGTTCGCATCGTTCCTGGGCTACAACCCAATGCAGCAGCTGCTCGGGCCGGTGCTGCCGCACCTCTCCCACGCGCACGCGACCTACCTCACCGGGCGCACGTACTTCCCCCAGCTGATGTCCAAGCCGTTCTCGGACGGCCTGCACGAGGCGTTCGACTTCGCGATCGCCGCCTGCCTGGTCGCCGCCGGGGCGTCGTGGCTGCGGGGCGGCAAGTACGTCCACGGCGTGCACGAGGAGAAGGCCGTCTCCTCGGTGGCCTCGGTCGAGGGCGAGATGATCCTCGCCGACGGCGACTGATCTCGGGCGAACGGGCGACCGTATCATGGGGTTGTGGACGCAACGCCCCCTCGGTTGTCTGACCCGGAGTTCGCGCGCGCGGTCGCGGCGCTGCGCGCGGCCGAGCGCGTCTGCGTGGCGACCCACGAGAACCCCGACGGCGACGCCATCGGATCGCTCGTCGCCGCGGCGGCGGGCCTGCGGGCGCTCGGCAAGACGGTGCGGACGTATCTCGAGCCGGGCTCGACGATCCCGAGCGAGCTGCGGCTGCTCGACGTGGCCGGCCTCGAGCGGCGGCTCGACCCGGGCGCGCTCAAAGGGTGGACGCTGCTCACGCTGGACTGCGCGACGGTGCGCCGGCTCGGCTACGGCCACCGCGCGGTCATCGCCGCCGCCGACACGGTCGTCTCGATCGACCACCACTACGACAACACCCGCTTCGCCGACGTGAACCTGATCGACGGCGGCGCGTCGTCGACGGCCGAGATCCTGCTCGACGTGCTCGAGGCGCTCGGAGTCGAGCTCACGCCCGAGATCGCCCAGGCGCTCTATGTCGCCCTCGTCACCGACACCGGCCGGTTCCAGCAGCGCACGACCGGCCCGAGCGCGCTGCGGATGGCGGCCCGGCTCGTCGACGCCGGCGTCGACATCCAGCGGGTGTACGAGCTCGTCTTCGAGACGATGCCGCTGCGCAAGCTGCGCCTGCTCGGCGTCGTCATCGCGAACCTCGTGCTCTACGAGGGCGGCCGGATCGCCATCTCGTACGTCGAGCGCAGCGACTTCGCCCGGCTCGGCGCGACCGAGTCCGACACCGAGGGCCTGGTCGACCATCTCCGTGCGGTGAGCGGCGTCGAGGTGGCGGCGCTCATCCGCGAGCCGCCGCTCGCCGCCGACGGCCAGGCGCCGCCGAACCGCGTGTCGCTGCGCTCGCGGGGCGGGCTCGACGTCTCCGCGATCGCGCGCAAGACCGGCGGCGGCGGCCACAAGCAGGCGGCCGGCTTCTCCCACGGCGGCGGCATCGCCGCCATCCAGGGCTTCATCGCGGCCGAGGCCGCGGTGCAGCTGGGCCTCGTCGGCTCAGCCGCGTAGCGGCCGTGCACTAGGTGATGTCGGCCGCGATCGCCTCGTAGGCGGGCAGGAGTGCGCCCCACCGGGCCTCGTCGTCGCCGCGATCGCGGCCGGCGATGTGGTCGGCCAGGTTCTCGACGTGGATCTGCACGCCGGCCCCGTAGGCGGCGAGCAGGGGCACCGGCAGGCCGCGTTCCTCGGCGACCAGGAGGGTGCCGTCGCCGTCGGGGCTGAGCGTGACCTCGATCTCGGTCTGCGCCGGCTGGCCGGGCTGAGGGTCGGAGTCGCGAAAGGTCACGACCAGCCGCCGCGGAGGCTCGCAGGCGTCCACCCGCCCGGTGCTCTCCCCGTCGGCCGACACCCGGTGGAACTCCCCTCCGAGGCGCAGGTCGCCGTCGACCTCGGCGATCCAGCGGGCGAGACGGCGGGGATCGGTCAGGGCCGACCACAGATCGTCGATGTCGGTGTCGAAGCGATCCTCCATGCGCACGATGCCCTTGCCGTCGGTGGTACGGAGGCTGCCCAGGATGCGCTTGCCTTCGCGTGGGTTGGTCATCTCGTGCTCCTTCGTTCGCGTTTGCCTCGCACAACCTCGGTGTGCAGTGCATCCAGTCGCTGCTCCCACAGGGCCCGGTACGGGCCCAGCCACTCGTCGACCTCGGCCAGCGGCTCGGGGCGAAGGCCGTAGACGCGCCGCTGGGCCTCCTGGCGAACCTCGACCAGCCCGGCCTCGCGCAGCACGCGGAGATGCCGCGAGACGCCCGGGCGAGCGATCGGTAAGAGCCCCGCCAGGTCGCCCGCGGTCGCCGGACCACCGCGCAGGGTCTCGAGCAGCGACCGCCGGTGCTCGTCCGCCAGGGCACGCAGAACAGCTTCCATGGCGTCAGTGTACCAATATGGTTACGTAACCGTCAAGGTACATAGTGGCCCAGCGACTTCCCGGCCAACGATCCAGAAGCCTCTACCCGCAGTGGGAGCGCGGCCGGCGCAGGTCGGCCAGCAGGGCGCCGATGACCGAGGGGTTGCTCGGGAGCGAGAAATGGTCGACGCCGGGGTGGTTCGTGAGCTCGAACCGGAAGCACGACATCGCCTGCCACACGCGCACGGCGCCGTTGGTGATGTCCTCCTGGTTCACGTCGCCGTCGCGGGTGAAGAACGTGGCGGTGTTCGGGTCGAGCACCTGACCGACGTGGAGGTTCGGGAGGACGGCGCCGACCACCGTGGGGATGCCCGAGCCCTTCTCGGCGTGGACGTCGACGTCCGGGAAGTGGGCACGGTCGGCGAACCGGACGAACCCGATGTAGTGCCGGGCGACCGGGATCAGCCAGCGCAGGTGGGCGTCTCGCAGCAGCCGCGGCCAGTCGGCGGGGGTGTAGCTGCGGCCGGTGGCGGCGTCCTTCACCACGACCTCGCGGTGGTCGAAGATCTTCGGGTCGGCCGCGCTCATCCACGACGACGGTGCGGTCAGGTACATCCGGGCGCTGGTGCCGGCCTGCGCCGGCGTCGTCGGATAGGTGAAGTCCTCGATGTTGAGCCCGGTGAACAGGATCGAGTACAGCGATCCCTGGCCGGGGAGGTTGCCGGCGATCGGGCTGAAGCCGTGGATGTAGCGGTGCCGCCAGGCATGCGACGTGTGCGTCAGCAGGTACTGGGCATAGAGCGGGCCGTTCGAGTGGCCGATGAGCTGCACCGGGCGGTCGCCGTTGGCGCGGTAGGTGCGCTCGATGAGGCGTTTCGTGCGGCCCAGGAACCCGCCCATGTCCGGCGTCAGGCGGGCGTCGTACCCGGCGACCCGGAGGTTGCGGCCGGCGACGTAGCCGGCTGCCTCGAGCGCCCGGTAGAGCGGCTGGTAGAACGGCGCGCTGGCCGGGTTGCCGTAGTGCAGGATGCGCACCGAGACCCCGCGCTGGTCGGAGAACCGCAGCCGTATCGGCCTGTGGGAATGGCGGTCGTAGCGAAGCGTCAGGAGCTCGTCGCGGCACATCTGGCTGAAGGTCGTGCCCTGGTGCGGATTCAGGAACCAGTCCTGGAACGAGCCCGAGCGCGGGCAGCCCGGGAATGCCGTCTGGTTCCGCACCGTGACCTCGAGCTTCGTGAAGTGGAACGCCGGGAAGAGGACGACCGGCGTGAGGTCGCGCTGGCCCGATCCGGCGGCCTCACCTGCGGCGGGCGAGAGCACCAGCGCCGCGGCGACCACTGCGAGGAGTCCGAGCGTTCTCCGCACATCCGCGATGCTATCAGCCCGACGGCGACGCGGCGCTTCCGGCCTCGCCCCGCCACACCGGCACGAACGCGGCCAGCGCGACGACCTGCACCACCACGACGAACGTCTCGACCGCGCCGACGGAGCTGGTGTAGAGCGCGGCGATGATGGCCGCGCCGGCCAGCCACGCGAGGCCGTAGATGGCGGTGAACGTCCCGTATCCCGCGCCGCGCCGGCTCGCCGGGACGAGGTCGGCGACCGCGGCCCGCATCGTCGACTCGTGCACGCCCATGGCGACGCCCCAGACGACGGCACCGATCCAGACGAGCAGCGGTGTGGTCGAGAAGGAGAGGAACGGGACGATCGCCGCGAGCGCGGGCAGGACGGCCATGCCCCGCAGGCCGATGCGGTCGTAGACCGTGCCCGCGCCGAGCGCGCCGAGCGCCGCCGCTCCCATCGCGGCTGCGTACGCGACCGGGATCCACGGCGCCGACAGCACGTGCTTCACCTGCAGGTGGTAGGCGAGCACGGCGAACGTGGCGAAGCCGGTCATGGTGAGCGCGGTGAACGCGGAGTAGAGCCAGAACTGCGCCGGGAAGTGGCCGCCGACGCTCATCGTCTTGCTCGGCACCTCCGCGCCGTGCTCGTATGCAGCCGGGTGGGGCACTGCAAGCCGCAGCCGCAGGACGGCGGCCATCGCCAGCAGGCCGGGGACGGCGAGCACCGCGAAGCCGAGCCGGTAGCCGCTCACCGCGACCATCGCGGCGACCAGGAGCGGCCCGACGAGGGCGCCGGACTGATCCAGGGCCTCGTGGATCGCGAATGCCCGTCCGCGGCCCATGTGGACGCTCGCCTGCGCCAGCATCGTGTCGCGCGAGGGCGAGCGCACTGCCTTCCCGAATCGCTCCGTGACGACGAGGGCGGACGCCGGCGCCACCGCCTGGGCGACGGCCATCAGCGGGACGGAGACCATCGTGATCGCGTAGCCCGCGATCGCGAGCGCCCAGTGGCGGCCGGTGCGGTCGGACACAGGCCCCGTCCACAGCCGCAGGACGAGCGCCACTGCCTCGCCGGCCCCGGAGACGATGCCGACGAGGGGCGCGCTCGCGCCGAGCGTCGCCAGGTAGGGCCCCGCGATGCTGCGGCCGCCCTCGTAGACGAAGTCGCCCAGCATGCTGACGACGCCGAACGCGAGCACGAAGCGATACGGCGTGAGCCGGTTCGGCTGCGCCGCTTGCCCGCCGCCTGCGAACGTGGTCACAGGCGGAAGGGCTTCCCCATTCCAGCGGCCGTGCAGGCGCTGTTCAGGCAGGGCACGCCCAGCATCCTCTCCCAGACGCGCAGCGCGCTGAAATCGTCAAGCGCGACGGCCGAGTGGACGTGGGGCGTGGAGGGGCTGATGACGATGAACGGGAGCGGCGTCGACACGTTGTCGGCGTTCGCGCCCGTATCGAACCAGATGAACACCGCCGTGTGCCCCTGGGTGTACGGCTTGTGGGTGAGAATCCCGGCTGGGCCTTCGAGGAAGGTGTGGAGCCAGGTGCTCGCCTCGGCCGGCGTGCCCACCTCCATGTCGTGCTGCTCGTCGGGTGCGACCCAGATGAACCTGCGCTTGATCTCGCCGAGCGGGCTCGGCAGTGGGAGCACGTCCGCGGCGCAGGTGGCCGGCGAGATGCGCGTGTAGTAGAGCGGCGGCAGGTGGCGGGTGACGTAGCTGCCCGAGTTCGTGGTCGCGCACGGCGACGGCATCGACTGGCCGTATGCGCGCCAGCCGGCGGCGCGCAGCTGGCCGAAGATGTTCATCGCCCCGCTCTGACAGGACCCGCCCGGCAGGCAGTCGCCGGTGATCGAGACCTGGCCGCTCGTGCTTGCGATGTAGGTCGGCAGGCTGTGTGGGAAGTGGGCTGCGGTGAAGCGGGTGGCGACGCCGCACTCGCCCGCGAGCTTCGTGAACTCGCTGGCCGGTGCGCCGGCGCCGAGCACGCTCGCGTAGGAGTGGTTCTCGAACGCGATCACGATGACGTGGCTCCAGGTCGGCGCCACCTTCGTGCGGCCGCAGGGCGACGTGGCCGCGTTCGCGGCCGGGGTCGCGAGGGCGGCCGGCGCCAGGACGGCCAGCGCCAGGGCGAGCGCGATCGCGAGGCGGCGGAGCACGGCCCAAGTATGCCTGTAACCCGTTGCGTTCCGCGCCGCCGAGTCGTAGAGTCCGAGGCCAGTTCGAGTCCGAGGGGAGGGGTTCTCGTGGGACGTTCGGCCTGGTACCTGTGCGCCCTTGCGGCGGTGGTGGCGGTGGTGATGTGCGCGCTACCCGCGGCGGCGGGCGCATCCGTCCGCTCGGGGAAGTTGTGCGTCGCCCGCCACGCGAACTACGTGGAGGGCGTGTTCGAGGTGCACTACCGGCCGGGCTGCACCGGCCACGACGAGCCCGAGCTCGACCCGGTGTCGTCGCTCCCGCACTCGGCGAAGAACATGACCTGGAAGGCCGTGCTGCCCATCGACGGCATGTTTCCCGTCTCGGCGACCGGCTTCGGGTTCTGGTTCGGCGGCACGGTCACCGACCCGCACAGCGCCTTCGGCCAGGCCTTCCTCGAGGTGCAGTTCTACCCCGACACGCACGTGTCGAAGTGCTTCCCCAACGGGGATTCCACCTACACGTACGAGAAGAACGCCTACACCGTCTGTAGCCCGGTCTGGTCGGTCGTCGGCCAGAACGAGCCCGCCGCGTTCAACGCGATGCTGCGCGCGCACGGCTCGCCGGGGCCGATGGTCATGCACGGCGGCGACACCGTCCGCGTGCACTACTTTACGACGCGCGCGCGCGACGGCGCCCACATCACCGTCACCGACATCACCACCGGCCAGCACGGCACGATCGTGCTCAACAGCCGCCGCTGGGGGCCGCTGATGCCAGCCTTCGACCGGCAGGAGATCGGCAACTCGCTCGGCTGGGGCATCGTCCACGACGCCCCCAACTCGTTCGTCTGGGAGATCGGCCATCGCTCGCTCTTCAGCGCCGTTCCGGGGGCGTTCTGCGCACCGGGGCACTCCGGCTGCGAGTCGTACAACTGGCCGGCGTGGTTCCGCACGACCCCGATCCGGATCGAATCGGTCAAGTTCGGCCGGCGCGGGCCGGCGAAGCACTGGGCCGTCGTCAGCGACTACGGCGGCAAGGCCCAGATCCTCGACCCGAGCGAGACCGGGTCGACGTGCACCCACTACGGCGGACCGTGGTGCATCTACCCGTGGTTCAGCCAGAACCGCGACGGCTCGTTCACCTACGGCGTGAACCATCCGGGGCTGACCGCGGACAGCTTCGGGAACGCGAACCAGTTCGAGCGGCGGCCGCGCTGCGGCGGCCCGTTCGGCAAGAACAGCACCTATTGCATGACCGTCATTCGGTAGGTCTCGGAACATGAGGCCCCGGGCCATTGCGTCCGGGGCCTCCGAGGCCTAAACTCGACCGGGCAGACAGGCAGCAGATGGAGCCGGCACCGTGTCATTGACCGCGTCCATGGAGCCCCTGATCGTGGCATTGGTCGCGGTCACCGCTCTCGTCGTACTGATGTTCGTGCTCGTCCAGGTGGGGATGCGGACGTGGCGCGCGGTCGCGCCCGATGCACGCGAGCGGCTACGGCGCAGACGCGACGTGCGCCGCGGGATCCGCGAGATCGAGGCGTTCCTGGCCGGGCCCGGGCTCGAGCCCTGGGACGACGAGCACACCGGGCCGGCCGAGGGCCGCCCCGGGCAGGACGCCGACCAGCTTTAGCTTCGCCCTGCGACCTCGACGAGCTCGGGCTCGCGGTCGGCTGCGGTGGCGTCCGCGACGGCGAGCATGGCCGCGAGCAGCCTGCCGGCGGGGTCGGCGACTGGCACATGCGCGGACGCGTGGGGGTGCTCTGGGACGGGCTCGGGCAGGGGCGTCATGTCCACCAATTGCTCCGGCGCCAGGCCCGGAGGACGGAAACCGCGGGGACTGGCGCCGGAGACTGGGGGTGTTGGGCCGGGAGAGGCTGCCTCTTTCCACAGGCACTCGTCAAGCTCCCCCGACAGTTGTGAGCGCCGCGAGGTCGCATCGTGCGGGAAACTCGTGCAACGCTCCACACGGCGTCCCCACGCGGGCCGCGGTTGCCCACAGAGGTGTCCACAGGCCGCGGGCCGCGGAGCGGTCAGCGGGCGAGCTGTGAAAGTGCCCCGGCGAGCACCTGGGCCGCCGCGACGCAGTCGTCGTCCGAGGCCGACTCGGCCGGGGTGTGGCTCGCCCCGGTGGGGTTGCGGACGAAGAGCATTCCGGCCGGCACGTGCCCGGCCAGGATGCCGGCGTCGTGCCCCGCGTAGGAGGGCAGGTCGCCGGCCGGCACGCCCGCCGCCTCGGCGGAGGCGTGCAGGGCGGCGCGCAGGCCGGCGTCGAACCGCGCGCCGGTGGTGCGCGACTCCTGGGTGATGGTCGCGTCGGCGAAGCGGCCGCGCAGGTCGGCGACGAGCTCGTCGACCGTCGCCGCCTCGGGCGCGCGGGCGTCGAGCGTGCAGGCGACCCGGCCCGGGATCGAGTTCGTCGAGCCCGGCGCGACCTCCACCCGGCCGACCGTGGCGACGGCGCCCGGGCGGGCGCGGGCGGCCTCGTCGACGGCGAGGACGAAGCGGGCCGCCTCGACCAGCGCGTCGCGACGGCCGGCCATGGGGGTCGTCCCGGCGTGGTTCGACTCGCCCTCGAAGACGGCCCGGTAGCGCGACCGCGGCGCCAGCACGTCGGCGACGCCGAGCGCAAGGTCGCGGTCGACGAGCGCCTTGCCCTGCTCGACGTGCACCTCCAGGAAGGAGCCGATGTGGCGCAGCTCCTCGCGGCTCCCGAGCAGCGACTCGCGGGTGACGCCGTGGATCCGCGGCGCGTCGTCCATGGCGCCCAGAGCGGCGTCGATGTCGAGCTCGCCCGTGATCGCCCGGCTGGCGAAGCAGGCGGTGCGGAAGCGGGCGCCCTCCTCGTCGACGAAGGCGATCACCGCCAGCGGCCGCGAACGCGGCTCGCCCGATTCGAGCACCGCGGCCACCGCCTCGAGCGCGCACACCATGCCGAGGGCGCCGTCGTAGGCGCCGCCGTCCGGTTGCGTGTCGAGGTGCGAGCCGGCGCACACGAACGGCCCGTCGCCGGCACCGGGCGTGACCGCCCACATGCTCCCGGCGCCGTCCTTGCGCACCTCGAGGCCGATGCCCGTCGCCGCGCCGCGAAACCACTCCTGCGCCTCGACCTCGAGCGGCGTCCACGCGACCCGGTTCCACCCCGTCGGAGTGCGGCCGATGTCGGCCAGCTCGGCGAACCAGCGCAGGAACCGTTCTCGGGAGACCGCCGGCATCGGGTCTGGAAGGATACGCGGGTGACCGCCGCGACACTGCGCCTCCCCGGGTTCGTGAACGCCCACAGCCACGCCTTCCAGCGCGGCATGCGCGGCGTGGTCGAGCGCGTCGACCCGGCCCACCCCCACGACGATTTCTGGACATGGCGCGAGGAGATGTACGCGGCCGCCGGCCGCATCGACCCGGACTCGGCCCACGCAGTCGCGCTGCTCGCCTACCGCGAGATGCGCGCGGCCGGGTTCGTGGCGGTCGGCGAGTTCCACTACGTGCACCACCGCCCGGACGGCACGCCGTACTCGCCGGTGAACGCGATGTCGCTCGCCACCGCCGCCGCGGCCGACGAGGCCGGCATCGACCAGGTGCTGCTCATGACCGCGTACCAGCGCGCCGGCGCCGACCTGGCGCCGACCCCCGGCCAGCGCCGGTTCTGCGACCCGGACGTGGCCGCGTACCTGGCCAGGGTCGAGTCGCTCGCGAGCGACCGCCCCGACGGTCGGGTGGGGCTCGCGCCGCACAGCGTCCGGGCGGTGTCGCGCGAGTGGCTCGTCGAGATCGGCCGCTACGCCGAGTCGACCGGGATGGTCTTGCACACCCATGCGTGCGAGCAGCGGCGCGAGGTCTCCGAGTGCGTCGCCGAGCACGGCCGTCGCCCGATCGAAGTCCTGGCCGACGCCGGTTGCCTGGGCCCACGGACGACGATCGTCCACGGCACGCACGCCTCCGACGCCGAGCTCGACCTGCTCGCGGAGGCGGGGGCGTCGGTGTGCCTGTGCCCGACCACCGAGGCCAACCTGGGCGATGGCTACCTGCCGGCGCTGCGCCTCTTCGAGCGGGGCATCCGAGTGTGCATCGGCACCGACTCGAACACCGTCATCGACCCGGTCGTCGAGGTGCGCGAGGTGGAGGCAGTCGCCCGCCGCACAGCGGAGCGCCGAAACGTGCTCGTGGCGGAGGGCGACGACGGCCCGACGAGCTACCTGCTCGCCGTCGGCAGCCGCTTCGGGGCCGAGGCGCTCGGCCTGCGGCCGCCGCCCGACGTCGAGCTCGACCTCTCCCATCCGTCCCTGGCCGGCGTCGCCGAGCGCGACGCGGCGGCGGCGCTGATCTTCGGCGGATCGGCCGCCGCCCTGCGACCAACGGAGGACCGCTAGATGGACTTCGCGCTCTCGCCCGAGCAGATCGATCTCCGCACGCGGGTGCGGGCGCTCGTCGACGACCACCTGGTGCACTACGAGACGGAGGCCGAGCAGAACCACGGCCGCCTTTCGCCTGAGTCGCACGCGCGCATCAAGCAGGCGGTGCTCGACTCGGGTCTCGCCGCCAACAACATCCCCCGGGAGTTCGGCGGCGGCGGGTTCAGCCTTACGGAGCAGATCGTGACCCACGAGCAGCTGGGCCGGCTGACCAACTGCCTGTGGGTGCTCGTATGGAGCCCGTCGAACGTGCTCGTCCACGGTACGCCGGCGCAGATCGAGCGCTACCTGCTGCCCGACGTCCGCGGCGAGCATCGCCACGCCTACGCGATCACCGAGGAGGCGGCCGGCTCCGACCCGCGCGCCATCGCCGCGGAGGCGGTCTGGAACGGGAGCCACTACGAGCTCTCGGGCACCAAGTGGTTCGTCACCGATGGGGACGTCGCGAGCTACTTCATCGTGCTCGCGTGGGCCGTCGACGGCCACGACCGCCGTCCCGCGCTGTTCCTGGTCGACAAGGACCTGCCCGGCGTCGAGATGACGGACGACCCCGACTTCTCCCACAACTTTCCCTACCGCCACCCCGAGTTCACGTTCACGAAGACGCCCGTGCCGCCCGAGAACGTCCTCGGCGAGCTCGGCCGCGGGTTCGAGCTGACCGGCGAGTGGTTCGTCGAGGAGCGCGTCCACATCGCCGCCCGCTGCGTGGGCGCGTGCGACCGCCTGATCGAGCTCGGCACGGCCTGGGCGCTCGAGCGGGAGCAGTTCGGCAGCCGCATCTTCGACCACCAGGCGGTCAGCTTCGCGCTCGCCGACTGCGCCGCCGAGGTGACCGCCGCCCGGCTCCTCACCTACTACGTCGGCTGGCTGGCCGACTCGGGCGCCGACCGCAAGCTCGTGCACCACAAGGCGTCGATGGCGAAGCTCGTCGCCTCGGAGACGGCGGGCCGGGTGGCCGACCGGGTCGTGCAGATCTTCGGCGGCCGCGGCTACATGCGCTCGAACCCGGCCGAGCGGCTGTGGCGCGAGCTGCGCGTCGACCGCATCTGGGAGGGGACGAGCGAGATCCAGCGGCTCATCGTCAGCCGTGGCCTGGAGCGGCGCGGGCCGGCGACGCTGCTCTCGCTCTAGAGTTCGAGGCGGGATGGGAGACTCCGAACCGCTCGACGCCGGCACCGCCGCCTGGCACCGGCGCCTGCACCACACACCCCACGACGGCCTCTCCGAGGACACCGCCCAGACGCCGGGCATGCGCCGCTACGAGGCGATCTCGGGCGCGCGCAACGGCTCGCGCAAGATCTGGATGGGCAAGAACCACGTCGCTCCGAACATGCGCTCCGCCGACCACCATCACGGCGAGGCCGAGACCGGCATCTACGTCGTCTCCGGCCATCCCGTCTTCGTCTTCCTCGAGGACGGCGACGAGCGCCGCATCGAGACCGAGCCGGGCGACTACGTGTACGTGCCGCCGTGGGTGCCGCACCGCGAGGAGAACCCGTCGCTCGACGAGGAGGCGGTCGTCGTCCTCGCCCGCAGCACCCAGGAGGGCATCGTCGTCAACCTGCCCAGCCTGCGCGCGGCGGTGCCGGAGCTCGACCGCTTGATCGCGGAAGAGAATCTAGGCGGCGAGCCGCAGGGGCTCGGTCGTCGCGGCGGGGAAGAGCTGGATGACCGGGGCCGGGCCGAGGTGCGCGTGGATGCGCTCGATGGCGCGCTCGAGCTCGGGGCCGTGGCCGCTTGCGCGGAAGAGCGGGCTGCGCGCGCCGTCGGTGATGAGCCGGCGCAGGAGCACCATGCCGGCGGCGTGCACGTCGACGTCCACCGCCCGCACGCGGGCGCAGAGGCCGCGGATATGCGGCTCGAGATCGCGCACGGTCTGGCGATCGAGCGGAACGGCGGTGAGCTGGTGTCGCAGCGAGATCTCGAGGAAGCGCTCGAGCGTCCCTGCCAGCATCCGGCGGCGGTCGGCGGACACGAGCGACGTCGGCGTACCGGCTGACGGCGGAGCCGCCGACATGGCGGTAGCCGGCGAGGACGATCTCGTCGTAGAGCTCCTCTCGGCGCCAGACGCACACGCGCGAGGCGACCAGGGCGCCGCCGGCGCCGATCATCGACAGCACGGAGGCGGTTCCGGCGAGGCCGGGCGTGATCCCGCGCACCGCGAAGACGGCCACGAACGCGGCCACTGCGAAGCACAGCAGCGAGCCGGCAACGGTGTAGGCGGTCTTCAGGCGCTCGTCGATGGAGGAGAGCGCGTCGGTGAGCTCGGAGGGGGCCATGGCTGCCCTTATTCATCGTTCGCTGGCGCGGACACTTGAGTCAACGTTGCGCGCCTGGAAAGGGCTGCCAGAAAAAGCGACGAGGCCGTCTGGGCAGAGACGGCCTCGTCTGTTGGGCTGTCCGGTGGGCCGCCGGACAACGTGTCCCACACCGACGGGTCAGCCGGTTGCGCGATCGCTATGCGACGCGCTCGGGGACACTCCTTGAAATCCCTCCGGTGTCGAGTTTACTGCAATTTTCTGCCGGATGACAGTGCCCGCAGGCAGAACCACGTCGCGGCAACGAACGCCGGCGATGATCGGAAGCTGCGCGAGCTGGCCGACCGTAACCGGGAGCTCCGCGCTGTCCGACGCCGCATGCCCCGCGGCGACGGCGTGCGCGCCGTTTCCGCCGCCCACGACGAAGATGGTTGCGAACGCGGCGAAGACCACGACGCCCACCATCACACCCTTGGCCACCCTCAATTTCCCTCCCTGCCGTTCGACCTCCTGAGCATACGGGGGCCGCACGAGTGGTGCAACCGGCTTCATACGCCCTTCATCATTCCCTGGAGGCCGCCCACGCACGCACGCCCGCGATCTGCCAGGGCAGCGGCCGGCACGTCGGCCAGCGGGCCGACGCCGCCGCGAGCGCCTCGTCGATCGTGGAGTCGGAGCGATTCGCGAGCAGGGCGACGGCCACGGCCGCCGATCGCTCGCGGCCACCGCGGCAGTGCACGTAGGCGGTGTCCTGGCCGGCGGCCTCGACGGCCCGGTCGAGCACCTCGGGCGGGATCGTCGCCCCGTCGGGGACGGGCAGGCGGTGCTCGGTCATGTCCGCACGCCGGAACGCCGCCTCGACCGCGGCCCGCTCGCCGTCCCAGTACTCGTGGTCCTCGCAGAGGTTGATGACGGTGCGCACGCCCTCGGCGTCGAGGGCCTCGACGTGGGCGGTGGCATGGGGCATCCGCCCGGCGAGAAGGCCGGATCCGAGTGACGAGTAGCGCAGTGGCGCGGTCATCCGCGCCAGGGTAGCTACGCCGATCTCACGGCCGTCGCAGCTCGTCCACGAGGCGTGCTGCGGCCGCCGTCGCGGCGTCCACGCGCTCCCGGAAGCGCTGCTCCAGCTCGCGCGCGAGCTGGCGTTCGCGCCGTCGCTGCCTGATATGTCGGATGAACGTGCCCATTCCTCCTTTGAGCAGAATGCCTCAAGCCTCGGACGATGTCCAGTATTTCCGGCGGTTTTTCTCCCCCGCGGGCCGACCGGCCGCGGCGGTTCACTACACTCCCGCGCCGTGTCCGACGACGGCCTGCTCGAGCTCGCCCTGGGCGCCGCCCACGCCGCCGGCGAGCTCCTGCTCGAGCGGTTCGGCGGGCCTGCCCTTGGCGTCGAGTCGAAGAGCAGCACGACCGACATGGTGTCGGAGGCCGATCGCGCGGCGGAACGGTTCCTGCTCGACCGGATCACCGCCGCCCGGCCGGACGACGGCGTGCTCGGCGAGGAAGGGGCGAACGTGGCCGGCGAGTCTGGCCTCACGTGGGTCGTCGACCCGCTGGACGGGACGACGAACTACCTGTTCGGCTATCCGGTGTGGTCGGTGTCCGTGGCCTGCGAGGACGCCGAGGGCGGCGTCGTCGCCGTGGTGCACGACCCCACCCGGAAGGAGACGTTCGCCGCCACGCGCGGCAACGGGGCGACCCTGAACGGCCGCCCCGTGCACACGCGCGCGCCGCGCGGGCTCGACCGGGCGCTCGTCGGCACCGGCTTTGCCTACGACCCGGACGACCGCGGCTTCCAGGCCCGCGTGCTCACCCATCTCCTCCCGCGCGTGCGCGATGTGCGCCGGGGCGGATCGGCCGCCCTCGACCTGGCCTGGGTCGCGTGCGGGCGCCTGGACGGCTTCTACGAGTGGGGCATCAAGCATTGGGACAGGGCCGCCGGGATGCTGCTCGTGGCCGAGGCGGGCGGCGGCGTCTCGGTGTTCGATCCCGGCGGCGGGCTCGAGCCGTGCGTGGTCGCCGCCGCGGCCGACCAGCACGACCCGCTGCGCGACCTGGTGGTGGCGGCGATCGACCACGCCCGCTAGGTCGGCGTCAGGATCTGGAGGTCGGCCGACGCGTGCCGTCCCAGGCCGCACGCCGCACATATCGTAAGGTCGAGCCGCACCGGTCGGCCGTCGAGCACCCCGCGGGCCCGGCCGGGGATTCCGAACTGCGCTGGGCATGCGCAGACGGAGGCGTGATGCCGGTGCTCGAGGCGGGCGTACTGGCGCAGCGCGAGGCAGACGAGCGCCGGGTGGGCGTAGCCGCCCGCGGCCGGGTCGCAGGTCAGCCGTCTCGTGACCCGCAGCACCCAGGAGCCCAGCGCGCGAGCCGGGCGGCAGCGCGCGAACGCGGGGCAGCGGGCGTCGACCTCCGATCGCCGATGGACCGGCCGTCCGACCGAGTAGACGACGGTCACGTGGGTCGCCGGCCCGTGCGTCTGCGAGGCCGAGCCGGCGGCCCCCGTGCCGCAGCCGGCCGTCACCATGGCCGTTACCGCTGCGCCCACCGCGAGAAGGGTTCCGTGTCGCACGGCGATGAGACGCCGCCCGACCGCGGCCGGTTCCCGGCAACCGGGGTCTGACCCCGAACCGAGGCTGTTGCAGCCCCGTGACTGTTGCGTAACACGGGTTCGGGGGCCATGCCCTCCGGCCGATCCGCTACACTCATCGCAAGCCGCTGGTGTCGCCCTGCGTGGGCGCCCGTTTCAGCCGGCGGCTGCAGGGACTAGATGACTGTTCGCTTCGAGGCCGACTCAGAGGCGGCTGCACACCGTGTCGAGGCATGGTGTGGGGAGCCGCTCATCCACGAGGGCGAGGATATCGCCGTCGCGCTCGCGGCCGGAACCGTTCGCCGCCAGGCGCTCGAGGCCGCCCTCGCAGAGATGGACCGGGGCCTGCCGGAGCCGAGCTTCGACTGGCGGCGCAACTACTCGCTCGTGCTCGGCCTGGAGCGGGTGCTGTCGGATCCCCAGCCGCGGCTGGCGTCCGGGACGACGCTTCGCCGCCACCAGGTCGATGCGCTCGCGGGCCAGCTGGCCGCGCTGATCAGCGACCTGGAGCGCACGGCCGCGCTCGACGAAGAGGAGGACGACACCGACGAGGGCGACGACGAGCCCGAGAACGGCGTCGATCCGATCGAGGAGCTCGCCGTCGACGCCATCGAGGAGCACGACGAGGACGACGACGACGATGGGGACGATGAGGACGACGACGACGAGGCGTTCGACGACGAGGATGAGGATGACGCGGACGACGACGAGCCCGACGCCGGGCCGCCCGCGCCCGATCCGACCCTCGCCCACGACCCCGCCATGGCGGCCGCGCCCGATGACGAGGCACTGAACGGCGAAGAGCAGCCCGCCCCGGATCCCGGGGCGCGGCGCCGATACCGGTTCAAGCATCCGACCGCCTCGGGCAAGACCATCGCCGCCGCCGGCTTCGTCGAGGCGGCGCGCACGACCGGCGTCCTCATCCTCACCCACCGGCGGCTGCTCGTGAACCAGTTCACGAGTGACCTGACCAAGGAGGGCTACGGCGGCCGCCTGCACGAGCCCGTGTTGATCGGTGACTCCACGCCGCGGACGATGCCGCTCACGATCAACACGTACGCGTGGTTCATCAAGCACGCCGAGCAGATCAAGCCGGACGTCTACGGGGTGGTCGTCTGCGACGAGGCCCACACGGCACTCGGCGAGAAGACGTCGGCGGCGATCCGCAGGTTCGACGAGCCCATCTACGTCGGGATGACGGCCACAGACCAGCTGCTCCAGAAGCATGTCAGCGACGTCTTCCCGGCGGAGGTGGCCGACTTCCCGCTGGCCGAGGCGGTGCGCCGCGGCGTCGTCGCGCCGCTGCGCTGCATCCGCGTGCGTCCGATCGCGTCGCTGCGCCAGGTCGAGATCGTCGGCGGCGACTTCGATCAGGGCCAGCTGGCTGCAGCCCTCGACATCGATCCGCTGAACATGGCCGCGGCCGACCTCTACCAGAGCCGTTTCGGCGACACGCCGGGCATCGTCTACGCCGCGGGCGTCGACCACGCCGAAAGCGTCGCGGCGGCGATGCGGGCGATCGGCCTGAAGGCGCGGGCCGTCTCCGGGCGCACGCCGCCGCGCGAGCTGGCCGAGAGGCTGGCCGCCTACGAGCGCGGCGAGATCAACGTGCTCGTGAACGCCCAGATCCTGGCCGAGGGCTGGAACGCGCCCCGGGCGACGGTGTGCATGCACCTCGCGCCGACCGCCAGCCGGCGCGTCTACCAGCAGCGGGTCGGGCGGATCATGCGCCTGCACCGGCGCAAGGAGGCCGGCATCGTCGTCGACTTCGCCGAGGTCGGCGCGCCGCACTCCGAGCGGGTGGTCACGCTCCACTCGCTCCTCGACGTCGACGCCTACCGGCCCGCCGGGCTGGTCACCCCGCCGCCGCCGCGCCGCCGCCGCGGCCGCCGCAAGCCGGCGAAGCCGCTCGTGAAGGAAGCGGCGTGGATCGTGCCCGTCTCGGACAACCCGGAGCGGCGGGTTGCGGTGATCGCGAACCAGTGGAAGCTCGTCGACGCCTCGAAGCTGCCCCTGGACGAGCAGCGGGCGTGGGCCGTCGTCGCCGCCCGCCAGCTGACGCCCGCCGACGTGCACACGCTCACCGAGCGCATCGTCAACCTGGCGCCCGAGTCGCGCGAGCTCTTCTTCTTCACGTGCGCAGCCGAGAACCGCCATCGCAAGATGCGCCTGTCCGGGCTGGGCGACCTGGCCACCTCCGGCCCCAGCCAGACGACGTTCGCGATGGCCTGCCGGCTGGTCGAGGCCGCGCCGACGTGGCAGCAGGACCGCGGTCAGGGCGCCCGGGTGTTGTTGCTCGCGATGGGCGACGGCAAGATCGAGGCCCCCGCCGACCGGATCGTCTCGTGGACGTGGCGGCTCGCCAAGGCCGCCCGCGACCACGAGTACCGCTACGCCGGCGCCCATATCGAGGACGGCCGCGGCCTCCTGGGCGCCGTCGCGAACGCCAAGACCGACTCCGAGCACTCGCAGGCGTGCCTGCGACTCGCGCAGATCGCCAAGGCGGCGCCGCTCGAGGCCGGCGCCGCGCTGCTCGCCGTCGCCTCGCCGCGGCGGGGGACCGCAGGCGAGCGCATCGTGGAGGTGGCTCGGCGGTCGCTGTCGGAGGATCCGCTGCGCCTGGCCGCTGCGCTCGGGTCGAACATCCCGGCGCCGATGCAGCGGGCCAAGGCGGCCAAGAAGAGCAAGCGGAAGGCGGCCACCGAGCGCGGCGAGACGGTGTCGTTCAACGGCGTCGTGGTCGGGTCGACGCCGCCGGCCGTGCCGCTCCGGCGCATCGACGGCGTGCCCGAGGTGGAGGTGGCGCCGCAGGTGGCGGTGCGGCTCCGCGACGACGCGGACACGGTCATCCGCGAGCGGCTCGGCGTCGAGACCCTGCGGTGGCGGATCGCCGACGATGAGCGTGCATTCGAGAGCGGGGTCGAGGTGCGGGCGGCGGCAGGCGAGGTGGCGCCGCTCCAGGTCGTCGTCTCCAAGCTCCTGAACGAGCCCGTGAGCGACCGGGCCGCGTCGATCTCGGTCGACGGCGCGGGGCTCGTCGTCCCGCTGGAGATCCCCGAGGCGCAGGTGCTCGCCGACGACGCCGCCCGGCGGGTGCTGGCGCAGCTCAAGGCGGCCGGCGTGCGCGGCCGCGTCCGGGTCGAGTTCGAGGTGACTGACGGCGAAGGGGCGGTCACGCGCGACTCGCGGCCGGGGGCGGTGCGCAAGATCGCGCGCGGCGAGCCGGTCGGTTCCTCGCCCGAGCGCCGCGACCGCCGCCGCCGGGCGCGCGGCCGCCGCGGCCGTCGAGCGGGGGCCGAGGAGCAGGCCCGCAGGGCCTCCGCCGAGGCGAACGGCGACGCGCCGGAGGCCGCCGAGGGCGGCGACGTTCCGGATCGCGTGTCGGCCGTGTGACAGCCCGGTAAACCGTCGCCCGCAGGGCTGGAATTCGCCGCAATTGTTCGTCTACACTCTCCGGCGTGAGTGCCGCTGTGGGGCTCATGAACGTGCGTGTGGGACCGTGAGTGCGTGACCTGCGTCGTTCCAAAATCTGCGACCAGGAGAGCTTCATGGCCACTGGCACAGTCAAATGGTTCTCGGCTTCGAAGGGGTTCGGATTCATCGCCCCCGAGGACGGGGGCGCCGACCTCTTCATCCACTTCTCCAACATCGCCGGAGGCGGTTACCGGAACCTGGAGGAGGGTCAGAAGGTCGAGTTCGAGGCACAGCAGGGCAAGAAGGGCATGGAAGCCACCAACGTGACGGTGATCGGCTAGCCGCTTGGTGAAGGAAGAGACCATCGAGGTCGAGGGCGAGGTCACCGAGGCCTTGCCCAACACGATGTTCCGCGTCAAGCTGGACAACGGCCACGACGTGCTCGGACACATCTCCGGCAAGATGCGGCGCTACTACATCCGCATCCTCCCGGGCGACCGGGTCAAGGTCGAGCTCTCGCCCTATGACCTGACGCGCGGGCGGATCACCTACCGGTTCAAGTAGCGCGATCTCGGGAGGGACAGTCCCCGTCACGGGGACTGTGCGCCGCTTCCTTGCCGTACTACCAGCGCCGACTCGGCCTCGGCCTGGCGCTCGGCGATCAGCCGGTCGACGCCCGCACGGTCGCCGGCGCGCAGGAGCGCGATCGGGTCGGGGTCGCCGTTCACGATCGCCTCGAAGAAGTCGCGTCGCGCGCGCGAAGGTGGGAAGGGTCGACTTCGCCCAGCCGCGTGCGTCGTTCAGGATCGCCGCGAGGTCGGCGTGGTCGTCGCCGTAGAGCATCGGCGATCTCGCGCTTCATCCGCTTCGCCAGCGCCGGGCTCGCGCCCGCCGTCGAGATGGCGATCGCGATCGGGCCGCTGCGGACGATCGCCGGCAGGATGAAGCTGCAGAGCGGCGGCACGTCGACGACGTTGCAGAGCATCGAGCGACGCTCGGCCTCCTCGAACACGGCGATGTTCGTCTCGGTGTCCGACGTCGCGGCGATCGCCAGGAAGTGGCCCTCGAGGTCGCCCGGCTCGGAACTCCCGCTCGGTCAGCTCGACGTCACCCGCGCGACGCCAGCTCGCGGACGCCGGGGGACGCGTCCGGCGCGATCACGTGCACTCGGCGTCGCACGCGAGCAGGCCCTCGATCTTCTCGAGGCCGACGTCGCCGGCGCCGACGACGAGGCAGCGGCGTCCGGTCAGCTTCAGGCAGGCGATGTAGAACGTCGTCCCCAGCATGTCCGCCACGCAGCGCTGGTCGCAGCGCGTCGAGCCGGTGCTGGCACACGCACGGCTGCCCGGTGAAGGCCTGAGCGGACATCGGCCGGATCGTACCGGCGGCCCGCCCGCCGCCCGGCCACCGCGGTAAGATCGGCGCGTGCCCTACAAGCGATCCGAGGACGAGTTCGTGTCGGCCGTGATGAGCTCGAACCTGCTCACGGCGGCGGCCGGCGACGCGCTCACCGACGCCGCCCGGCGGATGGCCGACCGGCGGGTCGGGGCGATCCTCGTCACCGAGGGCACCCGCCTCACCGGCATCATGACCGAGCGCGACGTCCTCCGGGCGGTCGGCACCGGCAGCATCGACGGCACCGTCGGCGACTGGATGACGGCGCATCCCGACACCGCCCCGCCGACGGCCACGATCGGCGAGGCCGCGGCCATGATGCTCCACGGCGGCTACCGCCACGTGCCGATCGTCGACGGCGACCACGCCGTCGCCATCGTGTCGATCCGCGACCTGCTGCGCCTGCCGAGCGAGACGCCGAGCGGCGTCTAGCTGACGCGGCAGACGGCGACGTCGCGGCGGGCGGCCAGCGACCGCGCCGGCGATGCAGATGCGATCGTCCACGCGACCAGGACGGCGCCGCCCGGCGCCCGGGCTCGAGCAGGTGCGCATCGGTCAGCCCCATGAGCCCGTTCTGGGCCTGATCCGGCGTCCACCGGCCGACGGTCGGCGCCAGCGCGAAGAGCAGGTTCTCGATCGACGAACCCCCACGCGAGCAGGCCGATGATCGCGCCGACCTGGTTCCGGACGATCATGCCGAGCCCGACGCCGATGCCGCCCCAGAGCGCCGTGCCGACCATCGTCCCGATCGTCAGCAGCACGTAGTCGTGGCCGCTCGAGCGCGATCGAGATACCGCGCTCGTGCGAGGATGACGCCGCCGATCCCGACCGAGAGGACCTCGCCGACGGGGCGAAGACGAACCCCGCGACGAGCATCGCGACCACCTTGGCGACGAGCACGATCGACCGCTTCGGAGTGAACAGGTACGTCGGCCGGATCGTCCCGAAGCGGTACTCGCCGGTGACGAGCATGATGCCCGCAAGCGCTGCGAAGAGCCCGGCGAAGCTGCCGATCGAGAAGAGGCTGCGCTGCTGCTCGCGCTGGCTGATCTCGCCCACCGAGGTCAGAAGCGCGGTCAGGATCACGAACAGGAGGATGATCGCGACCATCCCCAGCACGAGGCCGAGGGTGGTCCGGGTGGAGCGCATCTTGATGATCTCGGCCCGGAGCTGCGGGATCACTCCGGCTTCTCCGTGGTCAGCTCGAGGAAGACCTCCTCGAGCGAGGACTGCTCGGAGCCGCAGCTCGTGCAGGACGATGCCGGCCGCTGCGGCGATCTCGCCGACGCGGTCGCTCGTCGTGCCGGCGACGAGCGCCGTCGACGCCTGCCGTGGCGGTCGATCCCGTCGCGCTCGAGCGCCTCGCGCAGCCGGCCGGCCTGCGGGCTGCGCACGCGCACCGCGCCGCCGATCCCGGCGGTGAGCTCGTCGAGCGGCGACTCGCGCACGAGCTTGCCCCGGCTGATGATGAGGACGTGGTCGACGGTCTGGGCGACCTCGGCCAGCACGTGGCTCGAGACGAGCACCGTCTGGCCGCTCGGCGGCGAACGCGCGCAGGAAGTCGCGCAGCCAGCGCACGCCCTCGGGGTCGAGCCCGTTGGCGGGCTCGTCGAGCACGAGCAGCTCGGGGTCGCCGAGCAGCGCCGCCGCCAGGCCGAGCCGCTGGCGCATGCCGAGCGAGTAGCCCTTGACGCGGCGGCTGGCGGCGCCGTCGAGCTCGACCGTTCGCAGCACCTCGTCGACGCGCGAGTCGGGGATGCCGGCGGCCGCGCGAGAGCGTGCGCAGGTGGTTGCGGCCCGACCGGCCGGGGTGGAAGTCCGTCGCCTCGAGCACGGCACCGACGCGCAGCGCCGGGCTGCTCGATCTGCGGCGTAGGGCCGCTCGAAGATCAGCGCGCGTCCCTGCGTCGGCGCGGCCAGCCCGAGCAGCATGCGCAGGGTCGTCGTCTTCCCGGCGCCGTTCGGGCCGAGGAAGCCGGTGATCGTGCCCGGCTCGAGCGGGAAGGAGAGGTCGTCGACAGCGGTGAGGTTCGCCGAAGCGCTTCGTCAGCGATTCGGCTCTGACGACGGGAGCCATGGCGTCAGGCTAGCCGGGCGCGCGGCCGGAGAGTCGCAGCGGGGACTGTCCCGACAGATGGGGACAGTCCCCATGCCGCCCTTACGCGAACTTCGCCAGCACGTGCTTCACGATCGTGTAGTCGTCGAGCCCGTACTTGCTCATGTCCTTGCCGTAGCCGGACTGCTTGAACCCGCCGTGCGGCATCTCGTTGAACACCGTGAAGTGGTCGTTCAGCCAGACGCAGCCGTACTGCAGCTTGCCGACCGCGCGCAGGCCGCGGCGGGCGCTCTCGGTCCAGACCGAGGCGGCGAGGCCGTACTCGACGTCGTTGGCCCATGCGATCGCCTGGTCGTCGTCGGAGAACTGCTGCACCGTGACGACGGGCCCGAAGACCTCCTTCTGGATGATCTCGGAGCGCTGCGCGGCGCCGGTCACGACCGTCGGCTGGACGAAGAAGCCGCGGCTCCCCGTCGCGTCGCCGCCCGTCGCGATCCTGGCGCCGGCCGACGTCGCCCGCTCGAGGAACCCGAGCACGCGCTCCTGCTGGCGCTGGGAGACGACAGGGCCCATGTCGATGTCCTCGACCTCGGATGGGTCGCCCACCTTGATCGACTCGACCTGGCTCACGAGCTCGGACAGGAAGTCGTCGTAGACCTTCGGCCCGGCGACGAACGCGCGTCGCGGCCGTGCAGTCCTGGCCCGAGTTCCAGTAGCCGGCGGCCTTGATCGTCTCGGCGGCGGCCTCGACGTCGGCGTCGTCGAAGATGATCACCGGCGCCTTGCCGCCCAGCTCCAGGTGGACGCGCTTCAGGTTGTCCGCGGCCGCGCGGGCGACCTTCTTGCCCGACTCGACCGAGCCGGTCAGCGACACCATCCGGATGCGCGGGTGGGCCGAGATGGCGGCGCCCACCGGGTCGCCGTAGCCGGAGACGATGTTCAGCACGCCCTCGGGCAGGATGTCCGCGGCGATCTCGGCCATCCGCAGGGTCGTCAGGGGCGTGAGCTCGGACGGCTTCAGCACGACCGTGTTGCCGGCCGCGAGGGCCGGCGAGATCTTCCACGCCGCCATCATCAGCGGGTAGTTCCACGGCGTGATCTGGCCGACGACGCCGACCGGCTCGCGGCGGATCATCGAGGTCGAGCCGCGCACGTACTCGGCCGCGGCCTGGCCCTCCGGCGTGCGGGCGGCGCCGGCCATGAACCGGAGGCAGTCGGACGCGCCGGCGACCTCCTCGACGGCGGCCGCGCGCGGCTTGCCGACGTTCAGCGACTCGAGCTCGCCGAGCTCCTCGGCGTGCTCGTCGAGCGCGTCGGCGAGCCTGTTCAGGACCTCGCACCGCTCCGCCGGGGTCGTGTCGCCCCAGTCGCCGAAGAAGGCGCGCTCGGCGGCCTCGACGGCGTTATCGATGTCGTCGGCGGTCGAGTTCGGCACCGCGGCGATCACGTCGCCGGTGGCCGGGTTGACCACGTCGATGGTCTCGCCCGAGGTCGAGTCTGCGGCCTTGCCGCTGATGTGGTTCGAAAACCGCTTCAGTGCGACGCTCATGTCCCGCCTCCCTGTGGCTGACGGGCTGGATCGTACCCCCGGTCAATCGGCGCGATAGGCTGAGCGCCATGAGCTCAGGCGTCTTCACACTCCCCAGGCCGCTCAACGAGCCGGTGCGCGACTACGCGCCCGGGTCGCCCGAGCGTGCGTCCCTGAAAACCCGGCTCGACGCGATGGCGGGCGAGCGCATCGAGATCCCGATGGTGATCGGCGGCAAGGAGGTGCGCACCGGCCGCACGGCGACCGCCGTCATGCCGCACCGCAAGGACCACGTCCTCGCCGAGTACCACCAGGGCGGCGAGGCCGAGGTCGCCCAGGCGATCGCGGCAGCGGCGGAGGCGCACCGGGAGTGGTCGCGCACGCCGTGGGAGTCGCGCGCGGCGGTGTTCCTGCGCGCGGCGGAGCTGCTCGCCGGGCCGTGGCGCGACACGCTGAACGCGGCCACGATGCTCGGCGCGTCGAAGACCGCTTACCAGGCCGAGATCGACGCCGCCTGCGAGCTCACCGACTTCTGGCGGTTCAACCCGAGCCACATGCACCGGCTCATGAGCGAGCAGCCGATCTCCTCGCCGGGGATGTGGAACCGGGTCGAGTACCGCGCCCTCGAGGGGTTCGTCTTCGCCGTCGCGCCGTTCAACTTCACGGCGATCGCCGGCAACCTGCCGACCGCCCCCGCGATGATGGGGAACACGGTCGTGTTCAAGCCCGCGTCGACCGCCGTCTACGCCTGCCACTTCCTGATGAAGCTCTACGAGGAGGCGGGCCTGCCGCCGGGCGTGATCAACATGGTGCTCGGATCCGGCCGCGAGATCGGCGACCCAGCGCTGGCGCATCCCGACCTGGCCGGCATTCACTTCACCGGCTCGACCGCCGTGTTCCAGTCGATGTGGAAGACCGTCGGCGACAACATCGCGAGCTACCGCACGTACCCGCGCATCGTCGGCGAGACGGGCGGCAAGGACTTCATCTTCGCCCACCCCTCCGCCGATGCCTCGGCGGTGGCCACGGCGGTCGTCCGCGGCTCGTTCGAGTACCAGGGCCAGAAGTGCTCGGCAGCGTCGCGCGTGTACGCGCCGTCGAACCTGTGGCCGCAGCTGCGCGAGGCGCTGCAGGAGCAGGTCTCGACGATCCGGATGGGTGACGTGCGCGACTTCCGCAACTTCATGGGCGCGGTGATCGACAGCAGCTCGTTCGCGACCCAGCGCGACGCCGTGAAGCTCGCGACCGAGTCGGCGGAGGCCGAGGTGGTCGTCGGCGGCGACACCGACGACTCCGAGGGCTGGTTCGTCCGCCCGACCGTGATCGAGACGCGCGATCCCGGCTTCGACCTGATGAAGCGCGAGCTGTTCGGGCCGGTCGTGACCGCCTACGTCTACGACGAGAACCGCGTCGACGACGCGCTCGACCTGGTCGACCGGACGTCGCCGTACGCGCTCACGGGCGCGGTCTTCGCCACCGACCGGGGTGCGATCGAGCACGCCTCGGAGGCGCTGCGTAACGCCGCCGGCAACTTCTACGTGAACGACAAGCCGACCGGCGCGGTCGTCGGCCAGCAGCCGTTCGGCGGCTCGCGGGCGTCGGGGACGAACGACAAGGCCGGCTCGATGTGGAACCTGATCCGGTGGACGAGCCCGCGCACGATCAAGGAGACGTTCGTGCCGGCGACCGACTACCGCTATCCGTTCATGGGCGCGGAGTAGGCCGGCCCCATCTCGCGGTCAAGGGACGGCCCGGTTGAGCCGATCCTGATGGGGATGGATGCGGAGCGCAGGGAGTTCTTCCGAGTCATGGTCAGGCTGCCGGTCTCGTGCGCCGCGCTGGATGAGCGCGGGCGGACGAGCCTGATGGTGGTGCGGTCGGTCGACCTCTCGGCCGGGGGCGTGAAGGTGGTCACCGAGCACACGCTGGTGCCGGGCAACCGCGTCCGGGTCGTGTTCCGGGTCGACGACGACACGAACGCGCGCCTCGACGCGACCGTCCTTCGGGTCGAGCCGCTGGACGACGAGCTGTACCGCTACGCGATCGACTTCGACCCCGTCGACCGCTCCGTCGAGCAGCGGTTGATGCGGACGGTCTACGCGGTCGAGCAGCTGAACGCCGGGCGCCACAAGCACGTGCGCATGACCGTCTGGCAGGCGATGCGCTGCCGGACCGAGGCGGGCGAGGCGTTCGGCGCGCACGCGCTCCAGATCTCGGCAGACGACGCCCAGATCATCAGCCGCAGGCAGCTGTACGAGGGCGAGCGGCTCCACGTGAAGATGGAGGACGGCTCGCTCGGCTTCGGCGTCGAGACCGACGCGATCGTCGGCTCGGTGCACACCGACGCGCGCGGGAGCTGCGTCGCCACGGTCGCCTGGGACAACCTCGACCGCATCACGCGGTCGGCCATCCTGCGCCGCTCGATGGAGCAGGAGCGCCGCGACCTGGCGGGCGACTGAAAATCGGGGTCAGACCCCACTCCGGAAACCGTCACAGAAGTGTTACGGCCCCCGTTCGGGGTCTGACCCCGCCTGGTGGGGCGCATCATCTAGACTCGCGCCGATGCGAGTGGCGGTGATCGGCCTCGGCACGATGGGGGCGCCCATGGCGCGGCATCTGCTCGCGGCGGGGCACGAGGTGACGGTGCACAACCGCACCCGCGAGCGCGAGGAGCCGCTCGCGGCCGCCGGCGCCGCGCGGGCGGAGACGCCTGCTGCGGCCGCCGCGAACGCCGAGGCCGTGCTCACATGCGTGTCCGACACGCCCGACCTCGAGCACGTCCTGCTCGGGCCGGGCGGGGTCGCCGAGGGCCTCGAACGCGGCGGCCTCGTCGTCGACTGCTCGACGGTCTCCCCGGCCGCCACGGCCGCGATCGCCGCGAAGCTGCGCGAGCGCGGCATCGGCATGGTGGACGCGCCCGTGTCCGGCGGCTCCGAGGGCGCCGAGAAGGGGACGCTCACGATCTTCTGCGGCGGCGACGACGGCGACGTCGCCCGGGCCGGCCCGATCCTGGACGCGATCGGGAGCCGGATCACCCACCTCGGCCGAAGCGGCGCCGGCCAGGTGGCCAAGGCGGTGAACCAGGTGATGATCGCCGGCACCTACGCGAGCGTCGGCGAGGGCATCGCGCTCGCACAGGCCGCAGGCCTGCCCCTGGACCGGCTGGTCGAGGCGCTCTCGGCCGGCGCGGCGGCGTCGTGGGTGCTCCAGAACCGGGCCGGCAACATGATCGCCGACACCTACCCGCTCGGCTTCAAGGTTGCGCTCCACCGCAAGGATCTGGGCATCGCCCTCGACGAGGCCGCCCGCGCCGGCGTCCCGATGGACGTGGCCGCGCTCGTGGCGGCGCAGGAGGACGGCCTCATGGAGGGCGGCTTCGGAGACGAGGACGTGAGCGCGGTCGCACGGATCCCGAAGCGAACCCGCTAGGGGACGCGCCCTCACCGCACGGGCGCGGGTGCCGACTCGAGCGCGAACGGCAGCAGGTCGACCGCCTCGGCGAAGCGGGCCAGCAGCGACGCCCGGTCACGGGCCGCCAGCGCGACGACGGCGAGCCGGTGGCTGGCCGTGTCGTCGTCGTTCTCGCTCAGCCGGTGGCCGGGCCGGACGAGCACCTCCACGTGCGCGTGGGGGTAGCGCTCGAGCACCGTCGTCGGATCGGGCACCGTGCGCACCACGGCATCGGCGTACGTGCGCAGGAGGAAGCTGGCGGTGACGAGGTCGTCGCGCGCTTGCGGCAGGTTGGGCGTGCGGCCGGTGCAGAGGTCGAGCTGGATCTCGTACGTCGACACCCCGTGCACGGCCTGCACCAGCGGGGCGAACTGCGAGGCCATCCGGCCGTTCACCTCGACGATCGCCGGCCGGCCGTCCGGGCGGACGAAGAACTCGATGTTGAACATGCTGTCGCGGAACCCGAGTGCCGGCATCAGCCGCTCGGCGACCTCGGCCATCGCCCGCTGCGGGCCCTCCGGCAGCCGGCTGGGGTACTCGAAGCGCAGGAAGCTGATGCCGTTCGGGTGCATCACGGCGTCGGTGACTCCGACCGGAGTCACGCGCCCGTCCTGAATCCAGCCTTCGAAGGTGACCAGCGACCCCTCGAGCAGCTCCTCGGCGATCAGCGTCCGGAATTGGCGCCCCTCGAGCGCGCGATCCTGAGCGGTCACGGCGTCGATCTCGCGCCGCGCCTCGGCGATGACGCCCGCGAACTCGGCCGCGTCGCGCACGTGGTAGGCGAGCTGGGACAGGTGGGCCGCGACCGGCTTCATGAAGAACGGGAACGGCAGGGGCGGCCGCACGTCGGGATCGTCCAGGTCGACCGCCGCGAACGCCGGGGTCGCCTCGGGCACCGCCCGGGCCTGGATCTCACGCGACGCCAGCTTGTCGTGGCAGCGCATGAACGCCTCCCGGCCGGGGCCGGGCAGACCGGCTGCATCGGCCAGGATCGAGGCGATGTGGCCCGTCGCGTCGCTCGAGCCGAAGATGCCGTCGGCGGCCGGGCCGAACCGGATCATGTGATCGACGAACGTCCTCGCGTCGAACCCCGGGCCGATCGGCTGTCCGGCAAAGCGGAGCGCATACCGGTCGAGGATCCGCTCGTCGGCGAGGTTCAGCCGGTCGCGCTGGCTGGGGCAGATGACCAGCACGCTGGGTACGGTGCCGTTGGCCGGGCCGTCCACCGGCCGTATTGTGACGGATGCCTGGGCCGGGCGCCACTCGCCGCCCGGGCGGACGTGATCATCCCCACACGCGCTCGGCCGTGCGCGCGAGCGTCTCGAGCTTGGCCCGCTGGTCGTCATGCGAGAGCGAATTCCCCAGCACCGACGTCGCGAACCCACACTGCGGGCTGACGGCGAGCCGGTCGAGGCCGACATGCCGGGCCGCCTCGTCGATCCGGGCGCAGAGGTCGTCCACCGTCTCCCGCCGCGGCGACTTCGTCGTCACGAGGCCGAGCACGATCATCTTGTCCTCGGGTACCTCGGACAGCGGCTGGAAGGACCCCGACCGCTCGTCGTCGTACTCCAGCAGCAGTCGCTGGGCGGTGACGTTGCGGAAGACGGCCCGGGCGATCGGCTCGTATCCCCCCGACACCAGCCAGCGGCTGGCCTGGTTGCCGCGGCAGAGGTGGAACCCGAACGTGACCTCGGGACGGCCTCCCATCACGTGGTTGTCGAGCTCGATCCCGCGTGCGATGTAGCGCTCCGCCGTCCATCCCTGGCGCTCGTAGAACGCGCGCGTGGCCGGGTCGATCAGGAGCGGGTAGTGGGGGGCGTCGAGCTGGATGTAGGTGCAGCCGAGCCGGGCCAGCTCCGCCACCTCGTCCCGGGTCAGCTCGGCCACGTCCTCGAGGAAGTCGTCCAGCGTCGGGTAGGCGTCGCGCGAGTGCTCGGCCGACCACAGGTTGGCGTAGAGGCTCGGGCTCGCGAGCGTGACCTTGGGGATCGCCGTCGCCCGCCCGCGCAGGTAGGTGAAGTCCTCGGCGGCGATGTGGCGGCGGCGGCGCAGCCGCTCGCGCACTCCCAGCCCGGCCGGTCGCTCGGTCGAGCGGTCGCCGACCTCATCGCCGTGCCAGTCGCCCCACAGGTAGGCGTCGAGCGGGACGTCGCCGAACCCATCCACCGCGTCGGGGAGCCCGCTCTGGAAGGAGAGCCGCCGCATCTCGCCGTCGGTGACGACCTCGATGCCGGCCTCCTCCTGCATCGCGACGACGCCGTCGACGGCACGGTCCTCGGCGCGCTTGAGCTCGGCGGCCGACGCCTCCCCCCGGTCGAAGCGGCCGCGCACATCGAGCAGCTCCGGCGGCCGCAGCAGGCTGCCGACCACGTCGGTGCGGGCGGTGATCACGGCGGCGAGTCTATCGAGGTGCTTCACAGCCGCCTTGACAACGGCGGCCCGATGCGGGAACCATTCGCCCCGCCGTTGAGGACGCGAGCCGCACTCCTACCGGAGACGGGGGCACGCTTGAGCGTGGTCGAGGTCGACCTCGATCCGCCCAAGCAGCACGAGGTGCTCGTGCGGCTGCATGCGAGCGGGGTCTGCCACTCCGACCAGAACGCCATCGACGGCACCGCCGAGACCCGCTGCCCGGCGGTGCTCGGCCACGAGGGCGCGGGCGTTGTCGAGGCGGTCGGCCCGGGTGTGACCTCCGTCGCCGCCGGCGACCGGGTGGCGCTCTCGTGGCTGCCGGCCTGCGGGGTCTGCGAGGAGTGCCGCCGCGACCTGCCCCACCTGTGTGCGGCAGCCTTCCCGGCGATGGACGCGGGCGGGCTGCTCGACGGCACCACCCGGCTCTCCCACGACGGCCGGCCCGCCTACCACTACTCGCTGCTCTCGACCTTCGCCGAGCACACGGTCGTCCCCGAGGCGTCGTGCATCCCGATCGCCGATGACGTGCCGTTCGACGTGGCCGCGCTCGTCGGGTGTGCAGTCACGGCGGGCGTCTGCGCCGCCTGGCGCACCGCCCGGGTGGCGCCGGGCGAGCGCGTCGCGGTGTTCGGCTGCGGCGGCGTCGGGCTGTCCGTGGTGATGGGCGCCGCGGCGGCCGGGGCCGAGCCGATCGTCGCGGTCGACATGAGCCTCGAGCGGGCGCAGGCGGCGTCCGAGTTCGGCGCGACCGCGGCCGTGGCCTGGGAGGGCGATGCCGACGCCACCGCGGCGGCCGTCCGGGAGGCGTCCGGCGGCGGCGTCGACCACGCGTTCGAGGCGACCGGCCGCCCCGAGGCGATGCGAGCGGCGTTCCTGTCGGTGCGCCCTCGCGGCCAGGCCGTCCTGATCGGCATCCCCCGGGCCGACGCCGAGTTGCGCGTCCCGGCCCGCCTGATCCCGCGGGGCGAGCGGCGCGTGATCGGCGCCCTCTACGGGTCGGCCCGGCCCGAGCGCGACTTCCCGCTGATCCTCGACGCCTACCGGCGCGGCCGCCTGCCGCTCGACCGGCTGATCTCGCACCGGCTGCCGCTGGAGCAGATCGAGGACGCGTTCGCGCTGCTCCGCGAGGGCGGCGCCCGCCGGACGGTGCTCGCGCTCGGCCCGGAGGGGGCGGGGTGAGGATCGCCGCGATCGAGACGCGGCGCTACCGGTTCCCGCTCGAGCCGCCGCTGCGGGCCGCCTGGGATCCGCAGCCGCGGATGCACCAGGACGCGACGCTCGTCTGCGTCGTCGCCGACGACGGCGCGCGCGGCTACGCGAGCGGCGACGCCCTACCGGATGCCGCGGCCCTCGAGCGGCTCCTGGCCGGCGTCGACCCGTTCCGCACCGAGGTCGTGCGCGAGGTGTGCGAGACGGTCGACTTCCACGGCGGCCGGCCGTGGACGCTCGAGGTGGCGGTGTGGGATCTGGTCGGTCGCGCGCTGGGGCAGCCGCTGTGGCGGATCCTGGGCGGCCGCAGCGAGGCACTCGTCGCGTACGCGTCGAGCGCCGAGCCGGCGCCGCCCGCCGAGCGCGCCCGCCGGTGCGTCGCCCTGCGCGACACCGGCGTCCGCGCGGTGAAGCTCCGCTTCGGCGACGACTGGCGGGCCGGCGTCGAGCTGGTGGAGGCGGTGCGCGCGGCGGTCGGCCCCGGCTTCGCCGTCATGGTCGACGCGAACCAGGGCTGGCGCATGCCCGGCGACCTGCGCCCGCGCTGGGATGTCGCGACCGCGATCGCCTGCGCCCGGGCGCTCGAGCCGCTGGGCGTGGAGTGGCTGGAGGAGCCGCTTCGCACCGACGACGTCGACGGCTACGCGGCCCTGCGCCGGGCGACGTCGCTGCGGATCGCCGCCGGCGAGATGGTGCGCGACGCCGCGCAGGCGCGCGACCTCGTGGTGCGCGGCGGCGTCGACGTGGTCCAGCCCGACGTCGTGCTCTGCGGGCGGGATCGGCGGCGCCCGCCGGATTGCGGCCCTCGCCGACCTGCACGGGCGGATGTGGTCGCCGCACACGTGGTCGAACGGCTACGGCCTCGTCGCCAACCTGCACGCGGCGCTCGCGTTCTCCACGTGCCCGTACGTCGAGGTGCCGTTCGACCCGCCCGCCTGGCCGGCGGCGCGGCGCGACTGGCTGCTGCCGGCGCCCGTCGAGATCGGAGCGGACGGGACGGTCCGCCCGCCGGAGGGCCCCGGCCTCGGCGTCGAGCCCGACCTGGACGGCCTCGAGCGGTATCGGGTGGGATGAGCGCGAGCGCCGTCGAGATCCGGGCAGCCGTTCTCGAGGAGAAGGGCGCGCCGCTGCGCGTCGAGACGCTCCTGCTCGATCCGCCGCGGGAGGACGAGGTGCTCGTGCGGGTGGCCGCCGCGGGCGTGTGCCATTCCGATCTGCACCTGGCCCAGGGCCACCTGGGCGACGGCCGCTGGCCGACCGTGCTCGGGCACGAGGGCGCCGGCGTCGTCGAGGCGGTTGGGAAGGCCGTTTCCCACGTCGGTCCCGGCGACCGTGTCGCCTTCTGCTTCGTCCCCTCCTGCGGCGAGTGCCGCATGTGCGTCGCCGGGCGCCGGCACCTGTGCGAGCCGGCCGCGGAACGGTCCGTCGCCGGCACGCTGATGGACGGCACCTCGCGGCTGCGGCGCCCGGACGGCACGGCGATCAAGCACTTCCTGACCGTGTCCTGCTTTGCCGAGCGCTGCGTTGTCCCGGCGGCCGGGGCGGTGCCGATCGGGACCGACCTGCCGCTGTGGCAGGCGGCGCTGGTCGGCTGCGGCGTCGTGACGGGCGTGGGCGCCGTGCGCAACGCGGCCCGCGTCGCGCCGGGCGAGACCGTGTGCGTGATCGGGTGCGGCGGCGTCGGCCTGCAGGTGGTCTCGGGGGCGCGCCTGGCCGGGGCCGGCCGGATCGTCGCCATCGACCGCGACCCCTCCAAGCTGGCGCTGGCCCGCGCCCGCGGCGCCACCGACACGCTCGAGTCGAGCCCCGACGTCCGCGCCGCCGCCCGCGAGCTCATGCCCGGCGGGTTCGACCACGCGTTCGAGGTGATCGGGCGGGCAGACACGATCCGGCTCGCGTGGGACATCCTGCGGCCCGCCGGACAGGCGACCGTGGTCGGGATCGCCCCGGCCGGGGTGGAGGTGTCGCTGCGCGCGCTCGACCTGCTCAGCGAGAAGACGCTGCGCGGCTGTTACTACGGTTCGGCGGACGTGGCCGCCGAGCTGCCCGGGCTGGTGGCGCTGGCCGCGTCGGGCGAGATCGACCTCGCCGGCGTCGTCTCCCACGTCGTCGGCCTGGAGGGGGTCGAGGAGGCGATGCAGCGGCTGCGCCGCGGCGAGGGCGCGCGGACGGTCGTCGTGCTCGACCCCGACCTGGCGGGGCGCGCGCCGGAACTGGGCTGCGACCGTTCGCAGTCGCAGCCCCACCAGCGAATCGAGTTCCCACCCGCAGGCTGACGTCCAGGCGTGCGAGGAGTTCCCGGTCAACCATCTAGGATCCGCCGCATGATTGCCGTCACCTATACGGGCGCCGGTGGCCCCGAGGTCGTGGCCGTCGGGGAGCGCCCCGATCCGGTGCCCGGCGACCACGAGGTCCTCATCCGCGCCACCCACGCGGGGCTGAACCCCGCCGACCTGGCCCAGCGGGCCGGGCACTACCCGGCGCCGGCCGGGTCGCCGCAGGACATCCCCGGGCTCGAGGTCTCCGGCCGCGTCGTCGCCTGCGGCGCCGCGGTCACCGCGTGGCGCGAGGACGACCGCGTCTTCGGCATCGTCGGCGGCGGCGGGCTGGCCGACATGGTCGTCGCCCACGAGCGCCACGTCGCCCGCGTCCCCGACTCGCTGCCCGACCGCGACGCCGCCGCCGTGCCGGAGGCGTTCGTGACCGCCCACGACGCGGTGTTCACCCGTGCGGGCCTGCGCATGGGCGAGACCCTGCTCGTGAACGGCGCCACCGGCGGCGTCGGCACCGCGGCCGTGCAGATGGGCGTCGCCGTGGGAGCACGCGTGCTGGCGAACGCCCGCTCCCACCCGGACGCGCTGAAGGAGCTCGGCGCGGAGCCGACGGCGCTCGCCGACGCCACCGAGGTTGACGTCGTGCTCGAGCTGGTCGGGGCCCAGAACCTGACCGGGAGCCTTCAGGCGCTCGCGGCCCTCGGCCGCATCATCGTGGTCGGGACCGGCGCCGGCGCCGACACGGACGTCTCGCTGCGGGCGCTGATGGGCAAGCGGGCGACGGTCATGGGCACCGTCCTGCGGGCGCGGCCGCTGGAGCAGAAGGCAGCCGCCGTCCAGGCGTTCGGCCACCAGGTCGTCCCGCTGCTCGCAAGTGGCCGGGTGCGGCCGCTCGTCGACCGCGTGTTCCCGGCCGAGCGGGCGAACGACGCGTTCGACCACCTGGCCGCGCCCGGCAAGTTCGGCAAGGTGCTGCTCGAGTTCGCCGGTTCGTGACGGCAGACGTGCTCGTCAGGCCGGCGGGCATGTCGGACATCGAGGCCGCACATCGCGTCTCCGAGGCGTTCTCGGTCGCGCTGAGCGGCACGGCCGAGACGACCGTCGAGCACATGCGCGCGGCGTGGGAATACGGCCGCGCCTGGGTCGCGCTCGACGACGACGACCACGTCATCGGATACGCCACGCTCGAGGACGGCTACGTCGAGGTGTGGCCGCATCCCGGCCGCCGCGACGGGGCGGTGGCAGGCGCGCTGCTCGACGCCGTGTCGCGGCAAGGCGGCCGGCTGGAGACGATCGTCCCGGCGGCGGCCGAAGACCTGGTCGCGCTCTATGCGCTGCGCGGCTGGACGCGGACGCGAGAGGTCGTGCGCATGCAGATCGACGTCTCGTCCGAGGGGCCGGCCCCGGCGTGGCCCGCGGGCGTGTCCGTGCGCAGCTACGCGGACGCCGACGCCGCCGCGGTGCACGAGCTGCTGGTCGCCGCGTTCGCCGAGAATGCCGAGGAGGTGCCGCCGTTCGCCCGCTGGCATCCGTGGATGACTGAAGACCCCGGCTTCGACCCCGGGGTGTGGTTCCTGGCCGAGGCGGGGGCGGAGCTCGTGGGCGCGTGCCTGTGCTGGCGCGAGGGCTGGGTGAAGGACATCGCCGTGCGGCCGTCCTGGCGCGGCCGCGGCCTGGGCGAGGCGCTTCTGCGGGCCGCGTTCGCCGAGTTCCATCGCCGCGGGGCCGAGACGGTCGGGCTCAAGGTGGACGCCGACAACCCCACCGGCGCGGTCCGCCTCTACGAGCGGGTCGGCATGACCCGCGACCGCACGTACGTGATGCTCACGAGTGCATAAACGGGGTCAGACCCCGTTTATTCAGCCGGGGCGGTGGAGCCGCGGATCACGAGCCGGGGCGGCATGACGAGCTCGTGGCGCATGCGCCGCCGGCCCTCGATCGTGTCGAGCAGCATCGCCGCCGCGGCGGCCGCCGCCCGGGCGGTGTCCCAGCTCACCGTCGTCAGCGCGGGCGCCACCAGGCGCGAGATCGGGTGGTCGTCGAACCCGGCCACGGACACGTGCTCCGGGATGCGCAGGCCGAGTTCGGCGCAGCCCATGTACGCGCCGTAGGCGAGGGCGTCTGAGAGCGCGAAGATCGCCGTTGGCCGGCCGGGCCGGCGCAGGGCCGCGAGCGTGGCCGCGCGCCCGTCCTCGGCCGAGAACCCGCACACGCGGGTGTGGACACCCCGCCTCCGCCGCGGCCGGTGCATCCCGGATGCGAGCACCGCGATCCGCTCGTGGCCGAGGTCGCGGAGGTGGTCGAGCATGAGATCCGACCCCGCGTCCGCGGGAAAGCGGATCGCCCCGGCGGGCGCCGAGAGGGCCGGCCCGACAGCGACCACCGGCACCTCGGCGACGATTTCCTGCCAGCCGTCCGAGTCCGGCGCCACTGGCAGCGCGATCAGGCCGTCGACGCGCTGGTCGATCAGATCGCGCGCCCGCTCGAGCTCGGTCGCCGCGTCGCCGTCGGCGTCGGCGAGCAGCATGGAGCGGCCGCGCCGGCGCAGGTGCCGCTGGAGCTCCGACGCGAACTCCTGGTGCCAGTAGTCGGCCAGGCTGCCGCCGATCACGCCGATCACGCCCGAGGAGCCGCTGCGCAGGGCCCGCGCGATCGGGTCTGAGCGGAAGCCGATCCGGTCGGCCGCGTCGCGGACGCGCTCGGCCGTTGCCGGCGAGACGCGCTGGCCGCGCAGGGCGTACGACACGCCGGCGGTGGAAAGGCCCGTCAGCTCCGCGACATCGCGCAGCGTGGCCCTCTTGCGTCTTGGGCGGTTATCCGGCACAATCATGGTGAATCGTTTCACAAGACCCAGGAGTGCGCAAACACGCGCGTCGACCTGCACCAGCATCTGTGGCCGGACGCCTTCATCTCGGCCCTCGCCGCGCGCGACCGGCCGCCGCGCGTCTACGGCAGCGGCGACGGCATGCGCCTCGAGCTCGGGTTCGAGCCCGGCGGGCCGCTGTCCGCCGCCGCCCACGACCCCGACCGCCGGATCGCGATCCTCGACGCGGGCGGGATCGACGCCGCCGTGATCTCGATCTCGACACCGATCGGGGTCGAGTCGCTGCCGGAGGACGACGCCCGGCCGCTCCTCGACGCCTACCACGCGGGCATCGCAGAGATCGCCGCGGGCTCGGGCGGGCGCCTGCAGGCGTTCGCCGCGGCCTGCCTGGCCGCGGACGACGCCGGCGCCGCCGAGGTCGCCCGCCGGCTCGACGAGGGCTTCGTCGGCCTCTCCCTGCCAAGCGAGGCGCTGGCCACGCCGGACGGGCTCGACCGCTGCGCGCCGCTGCTCCAGGTGCTCGAGCGGGCCAGCCGCCCGCTCTTCGTCCACCCAGGCCCGGCGCCGTGGACGCGGGCCGAGCCGGCCGATGTGCGCCTGCCGGCATGGTGGACGCCGCTCGCCCAGTACCCGGCGTGGTCGCTGCGGGCGTTCGCCACCTGGCGTGCGCTCGGCGCCGCCGCCTACCCGACGCTGAGAGTGGTGTTCGCGATCATGGCCGGGGGCGCGCCCTTCCTCGAGGGCCGCTGGCGCACGTTCAGCGGCCGTGCCGGCGGCATCGACCCCAACCTCTTCCTCGACTCAGCATCCTGCCAGCGGCTCGACCTCGAGCTTGCCCTGGCCGCCTACGGCGCCGAGCAGATCGTGCTCGGCACCGACGTTCCCGTCATCGACCCGAGCCCGCTCCTGCGCTCGCTCGAGGCGCTCGGCCCCTTCGTCGACCGGGCCGTCGCCGAGCGCAACCCGGCCCGGGTCCTCGACCCCCAGGGAGGTGTCCCATGACCGATGCCCACGCCGAGCTCACGGCCTGGTTCGCGGAGCGCTGCAGCGCCGACCGCGACCTCGATCCCGCCGAGCTGCGCGCCCTCACCGAGGAGCTCGCCGGCCGCCCCGACCTCTGGCAGCGCCTCGTCCGCCACGACGCAAAGGAGCGTGTGTACGTGCGCCTGCACCGCGACCACCACGTCGACGCGTGGCTCCTGTGCTGGGTGTCGGCCCAGGAGACCGGCCTTCACGACCACGATCTCTCCTCGGGCGCGGTGCACGTCATCGACGGCCACCTGTCCGAGCTGCGGATGATGCTCGGGCAGGCCGGGCTCGACGAGACGATCTACGCGCCGGGCGAGGGATTCGAGTTCGACGCCTCGCGGATCCACGACGTCCGCCACGCCGGCACCGAGCCGGCCGTCTCCCTGCACGTCTACTCGCCGCCGATCTGGCGGATGGGCTTCTACGAGGCCGGCGCCGACGGCCGCATGTCGCGGCGGTCGGCCAGCTACCTCGAGGAGATGGTCCCGGCTGAGTGATGCTCCCGCTCCTCCCGATCTCGGCGAGGAGCTCGAGACGATCGTGCCGCCCCCGGACGGGCTGCGCGCGGCGAAGCTGCGGGTCGTGCGCCTCCGCGGAATCGACCTCTCGGGCCAGGCCGCCCACGACCTCGACCTGGTCGAGGCCGAGCTCGACGACGTCGACCTGACCGCCGCGAAGCTGCCCGGTGCCTCGCTGCGGGACACCCGGATCGTGGGCGGGAGCTGGGCAAACGCCGACGCCAATGGCGCCCGCATGCGCCGCGTGGCGCTGGCGGAGGTGCGGCTGACGGGCGTCGTGCTCGCGAACGCGGCCCTCGAGGACGTGACCCTCACCGGCTGCCGGCTCGACCTCGCGAACCTCCGCTTCGCCCGGCTCGCCCGCGTGCGCTTCGACTCGTGCGCGATGGCCGAGATCGACCTCCAGGACGCGGTGCTCGAGGCGGTCGAGATCGTCGGCTGCGACCTCACCGGGGCACGCCTCGCCGCGGCGACGCTCGCCCGCTGCACGTTTCGGCGCTGCCGCCTCGCCGGGCTCGTGAACCCCGAGCGGCTCGCCGGCGCGCGGATGACCGTCTCGGACGCGCTCGCCGCGGTGGAGACGCTCGCGGCGGCGGCCGGGATCGAGCTTCTGCCCGACGCCGGCGAGTGAATCTACGATGTGGGCATGAGCGCACCGGGACAGGCCGAGCCGCTGACGCCCATCCCCCGCTGGGTCGCGCCCCTCTTCGCCGTCGTCGGCATCGGCTTGGTGCCGTGGACCATCTGGATCGCCTACGACCTGCCCCAGCGGCACCTGGCCCGGCACTGGGACATCGCCTGGGGCGGATTCGACGCCGCGATGGCCGGCCTGCTGCTGGCGACGGCGTTCGCGGCCGTCCGCCGCTCGCCGTGGATCCAGAGCACGGCCACCGCCGCGGCGACGATGCTCGCCTGCGATGCCTGGTTCGACATGGCCACGGCCGCGCGCGGCCGTGAGGAGGCGATGGCGATCGCGACGGCGCTTCTGCTGGAGCTGCCGCTGGCCGTGATCTGCCTGTGGGTGGCGCGCAACGTCGAGCACACCCACGAGCTGCTCAGGCGGCGCGTACGCCCCAGATGACGACGCCGCCGCCGATGCTCAGGCGGCGCGCGCGGATCCGCTCCATCCCGGCCTCGGCCCACATCGCGAGCACCGCGTCGAGCGGGTGGCGCGCCCAGAACCCCTCGATGCTCGGGCCGAGGAAGCGCCCCGTGTCCAGCCACCCGGGGCCGGCGACCGCCCCTGCCAGCGGCAGGCCGACGCGTGTGTAGAGCCGCCAGGCGGGCAGGCCCGCGCCGCGGGGCACGCCGAACTCGAGCGACGCCATGATCCCGCCGGGCCGCACCGCCGCCGCGAGCGTGCGCAGGGTCGCGGCCGGATCGTCGACGTAGCGCAGCAGATAGGTGTGGGTGAGGGCGTCGACCGAGCCGGGCTCGAGCGGCAGCCTCTCGGCGTCCGCCTCGACCAGCTCGATGCGGTCGGCGAGGCCCGCGACGGCGACATGCTCGCGCGCGCCCGCGAGCATGTCGGGGCTCTGGTCGATCCCGATCACGCGGCAGGGGTAGCGGCGGGCGAGCGCGATCGCGACGGCGCCTGTGCCGGTTGCGATGTCGGCGACCACGGAGCCCTCGCGGTCGGCAGCCGGCGCGAGCGTTTCGACCATGACGTCGTGCCAGCGCCGGTCCTGCCCGAACGAGAGCAGCTGCGCCCAGCGGTCGTAGTCCGCGGCGATGCCGGCGAACAGGTTGCGGGCGTGGCGCTTGCGCTCCGAGACTGCGGACACGGCGGGTAGCATCGCACAGCATGTCCGGGGACCCGCTCGCGCTCGCCGTGCTCGGCCACGGCCTCGTCGACCCGGGCCGGCCGTGGCTGCGCGCCGACGACGAGGCCGTCCTCCGCGGCCGGGCCGCATTCGAGACGCTGCGTGTCTACGCCGGCCGGCCGTTTCGCCTCGGCGAGCACCTGGAGCGGCTGGCCCGCTCGGCCGACGTGCTCGAGCTGCAGGCGCCGGATGCGCGGGCTCGAGGGGCTCGTCGCCGACGCGCTCGCCGGCCTGGGCCGGGTCGACGCCGTGCTCCGGCTCGTATGGACGCCGGGCGCGGGGGACGGCGTCCCCACCGGCTTCGCGCTCGTGACGCCGCTGCCCGACGGGCTGGACGCGATGCGCGCCGGCGGGATCGCACTGGCGACGCTCCAGCTCGCCATCGGCACGACGGCGCGGCGGGCCTCGCCGTGGCTGCTCGCGGGCGTGAAGTCCACGAGCTACGCCGTGAACATGGCCGCCCAGCACGAGGCCCGCAAGCGGGGCGCCGACGACGCGCTGTTCCTCTCGCTCGAGGGGACTGCGCTCGAGTGCCCCACCTCGAACGTGTGGTTCGTCGAGGGCGGCGTGCTGCACACCCCGGCGCTCGATCTGGGCATCCTGGCCGGCGTCACCCGCGACACGCTGCTCGCCGCGGCCGCAGAGGCGGGGATGGACGTCGAGGAGGGGGCGTACCCGCGGGAGCGGGTGGCGGCGGCCACCGAGGCCTTCACGTCGTCGAGCGTGCGCGAGGTGATGCCGGTCGTGCGGATGGACGGCGCGGCCGTGGCCGACGGCCGCCCGGGTCCGGTCGCGGCCGCCATGCAGGCGGCGCTGCGCCGGGCCGCCTCGGGCTCGAGCTAGAGGACCGCCTCCGGCACCTTGTGCCAGGCGGCGACGTACTCGCGCTGGAGCGGGTGGGTCAGCCGACCCGCCCAGGCGACCTGCACCATGTCGGGCGCCTTGGGGACGTGGCGCGGGTACATGCCGGCCTCCCATGGCAGCCGGTTGCCCTTGCGGTGGTTGCAGCGCCGGCAGGCGCTGACGACGTTGTCCCAGGTATGGTCGCCGCCGCGCGAGAGCGGCTTCACGTGATCCATGGTCAGGTCGCGCGGGCCGCCGTCGCGTCCGCAGTAGGCGCACCGCCAGTTGTCACGGCAGAACAGCACCCGCCGGACGACGTTGCGCTTCACGATCGGCCGCAGCTCGACGTAGGCGGGCACCTGCAGGATGACCGGCAGGGCGACGCGCAGATGCTGCGAGCGGTACACCACGTCCGGATCGTCGGCGATCACCTGGGCCTGGCCACACACGACCAGCGAGACAGCCCGCTCGCGTGTGACGAGACTGGTTGGTCGCATGGTTGCGTCGAGCAGGAGACAGCGGATCGCGCACCTCCGGGGTTCTCCCCGGATTGTACGGGCCTGTCCAGTCGACGGGGAGAGCCACCCGTCCGGGCTCTGGTAGGTTCAGCGTGTGGAGCGCGCGGCGATCGTCACGGGTGGCGGGACCGGCATCGGCCGGGCCACCGCGCTCGCCCTCCACCGGGACGGATTCCGGCTCGTGATCGCCGGGCGCCGGCCCGAGCCGCTCGAGGAGACGCGGGCGCTGATCGGCCAGGATTGCGCCGTCTACCCGGGCGACATCCGCGAGCCGGAAGTGAGCGCCGGGCTGGTCGAGGAGTGCATGTCGCAGTTCGGCCGCATCGACTGCCTCGTGAACAACGCCGGCGGCCAGTTCACGGCCGCGGCAGAGGACATCACGCCAGGCGGATGGCGGGCCGTGCGGCGCCTGAACCTCGACGCGCCCTGGTTCCTCACGCAGGCGGTGGCGAAGCGGTGGATGCTCCCGAACCGCGCCGGGCGGGTGATCTCGGTCGTGCTCTGTCCCGAGCGCGGGATCGCCGGCATGGCCCACTCGTCGGCGGCCCGGGCGGGGATGGGCGCGCTGACGCGGACGCTCGCGATGGAGTGGGGCCGGCACGGCATCGCCCTCAACTGCGTCGCGCCCGGCTGGATCGACACCGAAGGCGTGCGCGGCTACGGGCTCGACCTGGACGAGGTGGCCGCGCAGGTGCCGATGAAGCGGCTGGGAAGCGCCGCCGAGGTGGGCGATCTGATCGCCTATCTGGCCTCGCCCGCGGCGGGGTACATCACCGGGCAGACGATCGCCATCGACGGCGGCGTCGACCTGACGAGCAGCGGCTGGGAGCCGCCGCAGGCGCAGAGTTAGCCCGGCATCATCGTCTACCCTCAGGCCGTGGCCGAACCCGTCTCGATCGACGCACTGACCGACCAGCTGGCCGTGCATGCGTACCTGGCCGATCGCGGCCTTGCGACGGTGCTCGCGCTCTCGCTCGCGCTCGAAAAGCCGGTCCTGCTCGAGGGCGAGGCCGGGGTGGGGAAGACCGAGGCGGCAAAGGCGCTCGCGCTCGTGACCGGCGGCCGGCTGATCCGGCTGCAGTGCTACGAGGGCATCGACGTCGCCAACGCCCTCTACGACTGGAACCACGCCCGCCAGCTGCTCTACATCCGCACGCTGGAGGCGTCGGCGGCGCTCGACCCCGGGCGGACGCTGCACGACCTGTTCAGCCGCGAGTTCCTCGAGCGGCGGCCCCTGCTCGAGGCGATCGAGCACGCCGACCCGGTGCCGCCGGTGCTGCTGATCGACGAGATCGACCGCGCAGACGACGAGTTCGAGGCGTTCCTGCTCGAGCTGCTCTCCGACTTCCAGGTGACGATCCCCGAGATCGGCACCATCCGCGCCGCCAGCCGGCCGCGGGTCGTGCTGACCTCGAACCGCACCCGCGATCTGCACGACGCGCTCAAGCGGCGCTGTCTCTACCACTGGATCGGCCACCCGGACACCGAGCGCGAGATCGCCATCGTCCGCGCCCGCGTCCCCGGTGTGCCCGAGCGCCTGGCGGTGCAGGCGGCGGCGTTCGTGGCGTCGCTGCGCGAGCTCGACCTGGCCAAGGTGCCGGGCGTCGCCGAGACGATCGACTGGATCCAGGCGCTGGTCGCGCTGGGCGAGGCCGAGCTCGACGCCGGCGTCGTCGACTCGACGCTGGGCTCCGTGCTGAAGCATCACGAGGACATCGAGCTCGTGCGCGACGGCCACCTGTCGCGGCTGGTGGCCCAGGCCCGCGAGGCCTGACGTGCCCGCGCCGGGCGACGCCGTCCTCGAGCGAATGGTCGGCTTCGGCCGGGTCCTGCGCGATGCGGGGCTGGAGGTCGGCCCCGGGCGACTGCAGGACGCCCTGCGCGGCCTCGATGTGGTCGACCTCACGCGCCGCGACGACGTCTACCACGCGCTGCGCTGCACGCTCGTCGCCCGGAGGGACGACCTCGACGCCTTCGATGCCGTGTTCGCCGCCTACTGGGGGGCCGACGCCCGGACGCCGACGCCGCAGATCGGCCTGGAGGTGCCGCGGTTCGAGCCCGATTCCGCGCCCGCGCCGAGCGTCGCCGAGAGCGAGGGCGGGGGCGAGGACGGCGGCGAGGAGCTCGACGCTCCTGCTCGCCGCGTCGCCGGACGAGCGCCTGCGCCGGCGTGATTTCGCCGACATGACCGCGGCGGAGCTGCGGCGGCTGCGGCGGCTGATGGAGCGGCTGCCGAAGGCGGCGCCAACGCGGCGCTCCCGGCGCCTGCGGGCCGCCCCGGCGGGCGACGTGCTGGACGCCCGCCGGACGCTGCAGCGGGCGATGCGCACCGACGGCCTCCCGTTCGATCCGGCGTTCCGGCGCCGCAAGCAGGTGCCGCGCAAGCTCGTCTTCCTGTGCGACGTGTCCGGCTCGATGGAGCCCTACGCCCGGGCGATGGTGATGTTCATGCAGGCCGTGACCTCCTCGGGGCGGCACGTCGAGGCGTTCGCGTTCGGCACCCGGATCACGCGCCTGACGCCGCACCTGCGCAAGCTCGACCCGGCCCGCACGCTGGCCGCGGCCGGCGGGCTCATGCCGGACTGGGGCGGCGGCACCCGGATCGGCGAGTCGCTGCACCACTACAGCGACACCTGGGGGCGGCGCGGGCTCACCCGCGGCGCGACCGTGGTGATCGTCTCGGACGGCTGGGAGCGGGGCGACCTGGGCGAGCTGGACGCCGAGCTCGCGCGGATCGCCCGCCAGGCGTACCGGCTCGTGTGGGTGAACCCGCTCAAGGGGCACGAGGGGTTCGCGCCGCTCGCGGGCGGCATGCGGATCGCGTTGCGCCACTCGGACGAGTTCGTCGAGGGCCACAACCTGGTCGCGCTCGAGGCGCTCGCCGACGTGATCTCGCGCTAGGAGGCGGGGTCAGACCCCGTTTCCGCTCAGCCCAGGCAGGGCCCGGTGTCCGCGTGCCCGTCGACGTCGTGGAGCGCTCCGCGGATTGCGTCGAGCGGGACGCCGAACCCGCCGGCGACCCCACCACCTTCGTCGGCGGCGAACATCATCGCGACGACCCGCCCCGCCCGGTTCACGACCGGCCCGCCGCTGTCTCCGTGCCGCAGCACCCCGCGCAGCGGCACGACGGTGCGGGGATGGATGTGGCGGCCGTAGGCGTCCGGCGCGAGCGCGGTCACGGGCGCGCCGGCGCGGCCGGGGACGGCCGTCAGCGGGCCGTTCTCGGGGTAGCCGATGAGCACGGCGGGGTCGCCGGAGGGAGAGCGCTGCGAGAGCGGCAGGGGCGGCGTCCGCAGCCCGGGCACGCGCAGGAGGGCGACGTCGTTCCCGGCGTCGACCGCGACCGGCGTCCCCCGCAGCGTCGGCCCGCCCGGCACCTCGACCTCGGCGTCATCCTCGCCGGCGACGACGTGGGCGTTCGTGGCGACGATCCCGGGGCGCAGCACCCAGCCAGACCCCTGGATGTTGAGGCCGCAGGCCACACCCTCGATCCGCACCACGCTGCGCTGGTCGCGGCGGGCGGCCGGGCTTTGGAGGACGCTCGGGTCGGGCGGCGGCAGCGCCCGGTCGGCGATGGACGGGATCACCGGCAGGGGGTCGAAGCGGGCGAGCGCGTTCAGCACCTCGTCGGCCGGCACCGCCCGCAGGAGCGCCGGGAGCACCGTCGAGCTCTGGACGTCGCGGCGCAGCCCCAGCCCTGGCTGGGCGAGCGCGACGACCGCCGCGAGCCAGGCCACGACGAGCCCGAGCATGGCGCCGGCGACCAGTCCTCCGGCCGTGTCGGCCATCCGCAGGGGCCCGCGGACGAGCCGGCCGCGCAGGAGCTCGGCGGCCGATCCGGTCAGCCCCTGGGCGATGCTCCCGCCGACGAGGGCGCCGATCATGCTCGCGAACGGCAGCCACGTCGACTCGGAGCCGCCGGTGAGCAGGTGCGGCGCGATCCGCGCCCCGACCAGCGCGCCGATCGCGAAGCCGGCCAGCCCGAGCACGTTCGCGACCAGGCCGCGGCGCGCCCCGAGCAGCGCCGACACCGCCACCCACGCGACGACGATCAGGTCGACAGCCACCGCCCGGGTTATACCGTCCTAGACTGCAGGCGTGGACTTTGTCGAGCTCGAGGGGGATCCCAAGCTTCGCCACCCGCGGGTCGTGGCGGCCTTCCGCGGCTGGAACGACGCCGGCGGCGCCGCCAGCCTGGCGGCGGGCTATCTGCGCTCCGTCACCGACGCCGAGCGGTTCGCCGTCATCGACTCCGAGCCGTTCGTCGACTACCAGCAGACGCGGCCGACGGTGTCCATGGTGGACGGCGATGTACGCGAGGTCGAGTGGCCGGTGACCGAGGTGTTCGCCTCTGCCGACCACGACCTGATGATCGTGCTCGGCACCGAGCCGAACATGCGCTGGCGGGCGTTCTCGGACTCGATCGTCGACCTGGCGCGGCGGTACCGCTCGGAGCTCGTGGTCACGATGGGAGCGCTGCTCGCCGACACCCCGCACACGCGGCCGGTGCCGGTGTCTGCCAGCGCCTCCGATCCCGAGCTGATGTCCCGCCACGGGCTCGTGCGCTCGACCTACGAGGGCCCGACCGGCATCGTCGGCGTCCTGCACGACTCCTGCTCGCGGGCGGGCCTCGTCTCGGCCAGCCTGTGGGCGGCGACGCCGCACTACATCTCGGCCGCACCGAACCCGCAGGCGGCGCTCGCGCTGCTCGAGCGCCTGGCCGAGATCGCGGGGACGCCTGCGGGCAGCGCCGAGCTCGAGCGGGCGGCGAGCGAGTACCAGCTGCGGGTGGCCTCGGCGATCGCCGACGACCCGGACGTCGCCGGCTACGTGGAGCAGCTCGAGCAGGCGGCCGACCGGGACGACCCGGCCACCGGCGAGGAGCTTGCCGCCGACTTCGAGCGCTATCTGCGCGAGCAGTCCGACGAGGGGGACGACTGAGGTGACCGACGCGACCGACCAGACCTTCGAGGCCGACGTCATCGAGCGGTCGCGGGAGGTGCCCGTGATCGTCGACTTCTGGGCCGAGTGGTGCGGGCCGTGCCTGCAGCTCGGCCCCGTGCTGGAGCAGGCGGTCGAGGACGTCGACGGCGCGGTCGAGCTGGTCAAGGTGGACGTCGACGCGAACCCGCATGTCGCCGCCCGCTACCGCGTGCAGGGCATCCCGGCCGTGAAGGCGTTCAAGGACGGGCGGCTCGTGGACGAGTTCACCGGCGCGGTGCCGCGGGTGGCCGTCGACTCGTTCCTGCGCGGCCTCCTGCCATCCGAGGCCGACCGGCTGGCCGCGCTGGGCGACGAGGCATCGGTGCGCCGGGCGCTCGAGCTGCAGCCGAACCACCCCGCCGCGCGGGCGGCGCTCATCCGGATCGAGTCGGCCGGCGACCCGGTGCTCGCGCCGGCGCTCGCGGCGCTCGAGCAGGGTGAGACCGAGCACGGCCTCGAGCTGTTGCTGGGCCTGATCCAGGATGCAGGCGCCGAGCTGCGCGACCGCATCCGCGAGGTCATGGTGGGCGTGTTCACGGAGCTCGGCCAGGACGACCCGCTGGCCGCGAAGTACCGCCGCCGCCTCGCCTCCGCGCTGTACTGAGAATCGGGGACAGTCCCCGCTGCTCAGCCGGTTGCGAGGACGGCGTCGATCGCGTCGCGCGAGGGGTGCGGCCAGGGGGCGGCGGCCATGCGCGACTCGTCCGTGTGCACCATCACGGTCTTCGCCGTGGCCGCCACGCGGCCGTCGAGGGTCGAGACGATGCGCTCGTCGAGCGTGACGCTGGACGTCCCGACGCCGGTCAGGCGGACGTCGACGTCCACGTAGTCGTCGTCCTGCGTGAGCCCCGAGACGAAGTCGATCTCGATCCGGCGGATGACGGTGCGGTGCACCGCCTCGCCGAGGACGTCCGTGAGGTGCTGGTCGCGCGCCTCCTCCAGGTACGTCAGGTAGGTGGAGTTGTTAACGTGGCCGAATCCGTCCAGATCGCGCCACCGGATCTCGATCCGCTTGATGGGCATGCGCGGAAGTGTTCCACGTAGCCCGCACCTGCTGCTCGCCCTGGTGGTGGTCGTGTGGGCGGGCGCGTTCGCGGCGATCAAGCAGCTGATCGACGACGGCCTGGCCGCGCCGGACATCGCCCTCGGCCGCTACCTGGTCGCCGCGCCCGGCTTCGCGGCCGCACTGATCGTCACCCGCGGCCTGCCCGGGCTCGGCCGGCGTGACCTCGCCCGGCTGGTCGCCGCCGGGCTGCTCGTGGTGACCGTCTACCACCTCTCCCTGAACGCCGGCGAGCGACTGACGACGGCCGGCACGGCCAGCGTGGTGGTCGCCTCGGCGCCGGGGATGACGCTTGCGATGGTCGTCGCCATCGGCCAGGAGCGGTTCTCGCGCCGGCGGGCGGCGGGGCTCGCGATCTCGTTCGCGGGCGTCGTGGTCGTCGTGCTGCTGGGCTCGGGCGAGCGCATCTCGTTCGCGAACGCGCACGGCCCGCTGCTCGTGCTGGCGGCGCCCGTCGCATTCGCCGCCTACAACGTGATCGTGAAGCCGCTCCTGCCTCGCTACGGGGCGCTGGCCGGTGACCGCCGCGGCGTCGCTGATCGGGACGGCCGCGCTCGTGCCCTTCGCGAGCGGCGCGACCGTCAGCCGCGTCTCCCACCTGGACGCCGGAGGCGTCGCGCTCCTGCTCTACCTGGGCCTCGCCGCCACGCTGGCCGGGTACATCGCGTGGACGCGCGGCCTGCGCCAGCTGGAGGCCTCCCGGACGATCGCCTACCTGTACGGTGTGCCCGTCGTGGCGATCATCATCGGAGCCCTGACGCTGGGCGAGCACGTGACGGTGTGGCTGGGGCTGGGGGCCGCCCTCGTGGTGGCCGGGGTGGCGCTGGCCCAGTGAGCGCATTCACGTGGGCCGACGGCGATCGCGTGATCCGCTTCGGGCCGGGTGCCGGCGAGCACGCCTGGCCGGGCGCCGACCTGCTCTCGACGCCGCGGGCGCGGGCGCGCATCCCGGCCTCCCTCCGGGACGCCTGGCGCTCGGTGCACGACGTGCCGTCGGGTCAGGTCGCCGACGTCGCCGCGGCGCTCGTCGACCGGGTCGGCGACGGCCCCGTCGTCGCATGGGGCGGCGGGCGCGTGATCGACACGGCGAAGGCCGTCGCCGCCGCCCGCGGAGGCCGCGTCTGCGCGGTCCCGACGACGCTTTCCGGCGCCGAGATGACGGGCGGTCACCGCGTCGTCTCCGGCTACGAGGACCGCGGCCGCCACCGGCCCGTGCTCGTGCTCGCCGACCCTGCGCTGATGACGAGCCAGGCCGAGCCCGACCGGCGCGCGAGCGCCATGAACGCGCTGGCCCACGCGGCCGAGGCCCTGTACGGGCCGGGGCGCAACCCGGTCGCCGGCATGGCGGCCGCCGCGGCCGCCGGCGACATCGCGGCGGGGATCGAGGATGTGGCGGCGGACGCCCGCGAGCGGCTGGCGCGGGGCTCGCTCCTCGCCGCCTACGCGATGGACTCCGCCGGCTACTCGCTCCACCACGTGCTCTGCCAGACGATCGTGCGCGTGTGCGGGACGCCTCACGCGGCCACGAACGCGACCATGCTCCCGCACGTGCTGGCCGCGATGCGGAGCCGCGAGGGAGATGCCGTCGCCGGGCTCGCGGACGCGCTGGGCGTCTCCGTCGACGGGCTTCCCGGCCGGGTCGTCGCGCTCGGCGGAGGCCCGCGCACGCTCGGGGAGCTGGGCGTCTCGGCCGGCGATCTCGGCGCCGTCGCAGACGCGGCGCTCGAGCGCCCCGAGCTCGCGCGGATGCGGCCGGCGCCCGATCGGGCCGAGCTCCTCGACCTGCTCACGAAGGCGCTCTAAACTCCGCGGATGGGAAAGGGATACGCGGACGGGCCCGCCGGCGAAGAACTGCTCGCGGCGCAGGAGCGCGGCGACCACCTGGCGCAGCCGGAGCAGGCGCCGCCGCGCAAGATGGTGTGGGGATCGACGAAGGACGACCCCACCCCGCACCTGCTCGGCGAGGTCGGCGATGTCGACCCGGACGAGCTCTTCGAGTCCGGCCGGGCGTGGGGGCTCTATGTTGCCGTGGAGGCTCGTTCGATCTGACGGCGCGGTAGGCTAGGCATCCGTGCCGGCCAACCCGTACGACCGCCCCTCCGACCCCGCCAAGCGCCACAGCGCCGCGCTCACGGACGGCCCCGACCGGGCCGCCGCGCGGTCGATGCTGAAGGCGATCGGGTTCACCGACGACGACCTCGCAAAGCCCCTGGTCGGCGTCGCCACGACCTGGATCGAGACGATGCCCTGCAACTTCAACCAGCGCGAGCTGGCCCAGCGCGTGAAGGCCGGCATCCGGGCCGCGGGCGGCACGCCGATGGAGTTCAACACGATCTCGATCTCGGACGGCGTCACGATGGGCACCGAGGGGATGAAGGCGTCGCTGGTCAGCCGCGAGCTGATCGCCGACTCGATCGAGCTCGTCGTCCGCGGGCACCTGATGGACGGCCTCGTCTGCATCGTCGGGTGCGACAAGACGATCCCGGCGGGCGTGATGGCGCTCTGCCGGCTCGACGTCCCCGGGCTCGTGCTCTACAACGGGACGATCGCCCCGGGGACGTTCCGCGGGCGCGACATCACCATCCAGGACGTGTTCGAGGCGGTCGGCGCCTACGCCGCCGGCCGGATCGACGCCGCGGAGCTGCACGAGGTCGAGTCGGCCGCGTGCCCCGGCGCCGGCGCCTGCGGCGGCCAGTACACGGCGAACACCATGTCGATGGCGCTCGACTTCCTCGGCATCAGCCCGGCCGGACTGAACGGGATCCCGGCACTCAACCGGGGCAAGGGCGACGCCGCCGAGGAGTGCGGCCGCCTGGCGATGCAGCTCGTGCGCGACGACGTGCGCCCGTCGCACATCATCACGCGGGAGTCGATCGAGAATGCGGCCGCGTCGGTGGCGGCCGCCGGCGGCTCGACGAACGGCGTTTTGCACCTGCTCGCAATTGCCCACGAGCTCGGCATCCCGTTCTCGATCGACGAGTTCGACGCGATCGCCGCCCGAACGCCGATCGTCGCCAGCCTCAAGCCGGGCGGGCAGTTCGTCGCGACGGACCTCTTCGACGCCGGTGGCGTCGCCCTGGTCGCCCGTGAGCTGCGCAAGCGCGAGCTCGTCCACGCCGGCGCCCGCAACGTCGACGGGCGCACGATGGACGAGATCGCCGACCAGGTCGTCGAGACGCCCGGCCAGCCCGTCGTCGTCCCGATCGAGTCGCCGCTCAAGGCGACGGGCGGCCTTGCCATCCTGCGCGGGAACCTCTCGCCGGACGGGTGTGTCGTCAAGCTCGCCGGCCACGAGCGCCTGTCCCACAGCGGCCCCGCCCGCGTGTTCGACTGCGAGGAGGACTGCTTCGCCGCCGTCAAGGCCGGGGCGATCCAGCCCGGCGACGTGGTCGTGATCCGCTACGAGGGCCCGGCCGGCGGGCCGGGCATGCGCGAGATGCTGCACGTGACGGCCGCGATCGTGGGCGAGGGGCTGGGCGACCAGGTCGCGCTCCTCACCGACGGCCGGTTCTCGGGCGCGACCCATGGCCTGATGGCCGGCCACGTCACTCCCGAGGCCGCCCACGGCGGGCCCATCGCCGCGCTCCGCGACGGCGACACGATCGAGTTCGACGTCGACGCCCGCGAGCTGCGCGTGCTGCTCTCCGATGACGAGATCGCCGCCCGCATGCGCGACTGGACGGCACCGAAGCCGCGCTACGAGCACGGCGTCTTCGCGAAGTACGCCGCCCTCGTCTCGTCCGCGAGCGAGGGAGCCGTGACCCGGCCGTGACCGGCTGGCGCCTCCAGGGCACGACGCTCGAGGCGTGCAACTGCGACCCGATCTGCCCGTGCCGCCGCATCGACGGCGTTCCCGGCGGCCGCTCCACGTACGGCGAGTGCATCGGCGCGCTGTCATGGCACGTCGACGAGGGCGGCGTGGGCGACGTCGACCTGGCCGGGCTCGACGTCGTCATGGTGATCCGCTACTCCGACGACGAGCCCCGCTCGCCGTGGCGGTTCGTCCTCCACGTCGACGGCCGCGGCGACGACGACCAGCGCCGGGCGCTCGAGGACATATTCCTGGGCCGGCTCGGCGGGACGCCGGCGGAGCAGTTCCCCTGGGTCTTCAAGCCGAGCGAGGTGCTCGCAGTGCACGCGAGCGAGATCGACCTCGACCACACGCGCGGCCGTGGGCGCTTCCGCGCCGGCGGCGCGGTCACGGTCACCATGACGACGCCGTACGAGACCGAGAGCACCGTGTCGTGCCTCATCCCCGGTCATGGCCGGCCCGGCCGCGAGATGGTCGCCGAGCGTCTGGTCGCCGACGACGAGCACTTCTCGTTCGCGTTCACGGGCCGCTGCGGCTTCGAGTCGTCGTTCGACTACGCGGGCTAGGGTCGGCGTACCGGTGCCAGGCACCGGTGCCTGGCACCGGTGTCGTCGTCGACGCGCTAGGCGAAGTTCGACTCGAAGACGTCCGTCGCGCCGCCGGTGCAGTGCAGCTTGGCGAAGAGGAAGCTGTCGGTCGAGCCGTGCTCGAAGAGGAACGGGTGGAACATGTCGATCCCCGGCCGCAGCGTCCCGGCCGTGATCATCGGCCCGCCGACCGGGTACACCTTGACCGTCGCGTTCGAGCCGCAGCGGGACCCGCTCTCCTCGAAGTAGACGGTGCCGAACGGGTTCACCGCGGCCGACGAGTGCACCTTGTCGCGCGGGTTGGGGACGAGCGTGAGCGCCTTCGTCGAGATCTGGTAGAGCCACACGTTGAACCGCGTCCCGTTCACCGACTTCGTGAACACGGCCCAGTCGCCGTTCACCTGGCCGGCTTCGAGGAATCCGCCCTGGGTTACCGTTGCGAGCGTTCGGGTGGCTCCTGTGTGGAGGTTGCGCAGGATGACCTCGGCGCTGGGCCGGCCCGGCGCGAGTACCCGGTTCTGGCGGTGGAACAGGAGCCAGTCGCCCGAGATCGTCGGCTCGTCCTCGATGTTCGGCGTGTTCACCCCGGCCGGCGGGGCGAAGCGGTGCTTCGTCTGCAGGTCGAACAGCATGATGCTGAACTTGGCTCCGTGGCGCTGCGTGTAGACGAGCGTCGTCCCGTCGATCCCGGTCCCCGCGCCGGCCTGCGTCCCGGCGGGGTTGACCCGGAACCGGGTGCGGCCGTTGTGCTGCGCGTAGAGGCTGAACAGGTGCGGGTGGCTGCGCGAGTTCTGCACCCAGGCGAGGTAGCCGGGCGCGGCCGACGGCGACTGCTCGTTCACGGGCGGCGGGTTCGTCCGCAGCGGCGTCTGCGTGAGCGGCTTGGCCGTTGCGGCCGCCGGCAGCGCGAGCGCGGCCACGATCACCGTCACGGAAGCAGCCAATCTGCCCACGGCGGTCACGATACCGCCGCGAGCGCGTCCTGTGTGAGGGTCGCGAGCAGCCGCCGCTTCCAGCCCGTCATCTCCAGGCCTGGCAGCCCGGCCAGCGGATCGGCGGGGTCGAGCAGCCGGGGCAGGTTGGCGACGCCGATCGCCGCCAGGCGCACCTCGCCGTCGAAGCGGGCGGCGGCGACGCCGCAGAGGGCGAAGCTCCACGCCGCCCGCTCGCCGGCGCGCACATACGCGCTCGCGTCGGGCGGGCGCCGCACGGTCACGGCCGTGATCAGCTCGCCCTGCTCGAGCGCGATCGTCGAGCGGTTCTCCGCGCTCGCCCTGCGGTAGAGGTCGGCGAGCGGGAACGCCTCCCGCCTGTCGGTGGTCACGACGGCGTCGAGCGCCAGCAGCGCCGCGGCCAGGTCGGACGGCGCGACCGAGATGCAGTCCCCCGGCTCGAGGCCGTGCTTGCGGTGGTCGCCGATCTGGGCGTAGCAGGTGTCGCCGCCGCGCAGCCAGCAGGTGAGGTCGGGGTGGCGGAAGTACCAGCACCGCACCGCCTGGCAGAGATTGCCGGCGACGGTGCCCATCTCGCGCAGCTGCGGCGAGGCGACCGCCCCCGCCGCCTCGGCCAGCACGGCGAAGCGGGCGCCCACGTCGGGGTCGCGGGCGACGTCGGCGACCCGGGTGGCCGCGCCGATCCGGATCCCCTGGCCCGAGCCGAGGATCCCGGCCGGCACCGCGGCGCGCAGGTCGACGACCTGGCCGGCGGGGCGGATGCCACGCTGGAGCTGGGGCAGGAGGTCTGTGCCGCCGCCCATGGCCCGTGCGCCCGGTGCGGACAGGCGCTCGGCGGCCTCGGCGATCGAGGCCGGCGCGGAGTAGGAGAACTGCGTCATTCCGGCAGCGCCTCCAGCACCCGCCGGGCCGTGAACGGCGCCTCGCGCAGGCGCACGCCGGTCGCGTGCGCGAACGCGTTCCCGATGGCCGCGGCGGTGGGGATGATCGGCGGCTCCCCGAGCCCCTTGATGCCCAGGGCGAGGTGCGGGTCGGGGGAGTCGACGAACTCGCACACGATCTCGGGCGTGTCGGCCATCGTCGGCACCTTGTAGTCCTCGAGCCCCGCGTTCACGACGGTGCCGGTGGTCGGATCGACCACCCGCTCCTCGGTGAGCGCGAACCCGATCGCCTGGAGGACGCCGCCGGTGACCTGGCTGATCGCCCCCATCGGGTTGATGATGCGGCCGACGTCGTGTACCGCCCACACCCGCTCCACGGTGATCGAGCCCGTGAGCGTGTCGACGGCGATCTGCGCAACCTGGCAGCCGAAGGTGTGGATCCGCATGCCGTCGGGATTGGGCCCGCGGGAGCCGTGGCCGACGAGCGACGAGTTGCCGAGCTTGGAGGTGATCTCGGTGATCTCGTGCCGGAGCGTGCCGTCGCGGGAGCTGACGTGGCCGCCGGCCAGCACGAGGTCGGACGCCGCGATCTCGAACCTGTCCGCGGCCAGGTCGAGCAGCTGGGTGCGCACCTCGTGCGCGGCGGAGCGCACCGCGGGGGCGACGGACGCGAGCGTCATCGACCCGCCGGAGGTCGGCCCGTAGCCGGAGCGGGCGGTGTCGCCGGCCTGCACGCGCACCGTGTCGACGGGCACGCCGAGCGCCTCGGCCACGATCACCGCGCTCGCGGTCATCGTGCCGGTGCCGATGTCCTGGAAGCCGCAGACGAGCGTCGGCCGGGCGCTCTTGCCCAGGCGCACGGAGGCGTGCGCGGGCGGGCCGCCCCCGCCCCACCAGATCTGGCTCGCGAGCCCCATCCCGCGGCGCACGCGGCCGTCCGAGCGGAGCGCGTCGCGGTCGGCCCACCCGGCCAGCTCGGTCGCCCGCCGGTGGCAGGTCTCGAGGTGCTTCGACGTGTACGGGTTGCCGCTGCCCTGCTCGACCGTCGCCGCGGTTGCGCAGGCGGATCTCGAGCGGGTCGATGCCGAGCTCCTCGGCCAGCTCGTCGAGGGCCTGCTCGAACCCGAACGTCCCCTCCATCACGCCCGGCGCCCGGAACGCGTTCGAGAAGCCCAGGTTGAGCTTCACCGGCAGCACCATCGAGCGCACGTTGGCGCACTCGTACAGCGTCTCGGCCGGGTTCAGGACGGGGAAGGCCCAGCCGTGCAGCCCGATCGCCGATCACCGCGGAGCTCTCGATTCCGAGGAGCCTGCCGTCGGCGTCCGCGCCGATGCGGTAGGTCTGCAGCGTCGGCGCGCGGTGGCCGACGGTCGTGTGCTCATCGCGGCGGGTGAATACGAGCCGCACCGGCCGGCCGCTGCGGCGGGCAAGCTCGGCGGCCAGGAACCCCTCCGGCCCGGCGCCCTGCTTGCCGCCGAAGCCGCCGCCCATGTACTCGCAGACGACGCGCACGTCGTCGGGCTCGAGGTCGTACGCCTGCGGCGAGCTCGTCGCGGGCGGCGAAGATGCCCTGCGTCGACGACCACACGGTCAGGCTGCCGGACTCCCACTGGGCCACCGCGCAGTGGGGCTCGAGCGGGTTCTGCATCTGCGCGGGCGTGCGGTACTCGCGCTCGACGACGGCCGCGGCGTCCGCGAGGGCGGCGTCGACGTCGCCGCGGGACGTCTCCGCCGGATCCTGGGTGAAGTCCTGGCGGGCGAGGCCCTCGTCGAGGTCGACGACGAACGCGAGCGGCTCCCACTCGGGCGCGAGCGCCGCGAGCGCCCGCTCGGCCTGGTCCGGCGTGTCCGCGGCCACTGCGGCGACGGCGGCGCCCGCATGGGCGGGCGCGTCCGTCAGCACGGGCCTGCCGTCGCGGTCGGGCAGGTCGCCCGGGCCGATCACCGCCCGCACGCCGGGGAGCGCCTCGGCGGCCGCGCGGTCGAGCGCGGTGACGCGGGCGTTGGCGTGCGGGCTGCGCAGCACGGCGGCGTGCACCATCCCCGCGAGGTCGATGTCCGAGATGAAGCGGGCGCTGCCCGACACGCGTGCGGCTGCGGAGACGCGCGCGTGAGGGTGGCCGACGACGGCGAGCTCCTCGCCCTCCCCGTACTCGGGGGTCGTGTCGTCCTCGACGAGCGTCCAGCGCTCCTCGTAGCGCCCCTCCATCTCGACCTGCGTCTTCACGAGCCGGGCCATCTAGACCCCCGTCGCGATTCTCGAGATGGCCCGCTCGATGGCCGGATAGGCGCCGCACCGGCACAGGTTCCCGCTCATCCCGGCCCGGATCTCGGCGGCGCTCGGATGGGGGTTCGCGCGCAGGAGCGCGACGGCCGAGAGCAGCTGGCCGGGGGTGCAGAAGCCGCACTGGAACGCGTCCTCCTCCGTGAACACGGTCTGCAGGCGGCCGAGCAGGTCGTCGTCGCCCTCGACGGTGCGCACGTCGGCGCCGTCGCAGGCGACTGCGAGCGTGAGGCAGGAGAGGACCGCGCGCCCGTCGAGGAGGACGGTGCAGCTGCCGCACGTGCCCTCGCCGCACGCGACCTTCGTGCCGGTGAGCGCGGCCTCCGTGCGGATGACGTCGGCGAGGGGGCGGTGCGGCTCCACGTCCAGCTCGTGACGCTGGCCGTTGATGGTCAGCCGCAGTTGCATCTACGGCTACGGTACCAATTTTGTCTCTGCCCTCAACATCAACCGCGCGGCGGGCGCCGCTCGAGCTGGCCTTCGTCCCGCGTGGGGTGGAGGAGCCGGTGCTCGGGCTTTACTCGTTCTCGCCGCTCACGCCGGGGGGATGGGTCGACCTGCTCGACGAGCTGGGCCTGCCGGCAACGCTGCGGCGGCTGAACCAGACGGTCTCGATCGGCGGCCGGCGCCGGTCGGTGGAGATGCGCTGCCTGGCGTCGCTGCCCGGGCTCGCCTACCTGCTCACCGACCGCGACGGGCTGTCGAGCGCATCGGTGCGGGCATGGCGGCTGGCGGCCCGGGTCGTCGAGCGGGCGGTGCTCGACGGCGGCAGCGTTCCCGACCTGAGCCGGTTCGCGGCGGCGTTCCCGGAGGCCGGCCACGCCGTCGTCGAGGACATGCACGACCCGGACGACGAGGAGCCGGCGCCGCTCGCACCCGAGGCGGCGGTGGCGGGGTTCGTCGATTCGAGCATGCACGCGCTCGCCGCGGCGGTGCGCGACCCGAAGATCCTGCGGTCCGGCGAGATCCAGGTGTCCGGGGTCGATCTGGGCGTGCTGCAGCCGCTGCTGCGCGCCGTCGCCCCCGACCTGGGGATGGCGGCGCCGGTCGTGCGGCTGCGCGACTCGCTCGCGCCGCTCCAGCTGCGGCTCGACCTGCCGGCCGACGCCTCGGAAGGCTGGCCGCTCACCGTGACGCCGGACGATCCCGCGCTGCTGCGCCGGGCAGCGCACGTGTTCGCGCCGCTCGCCGGGGCCATCGACGGCGTCGTGCTACTCGGCGAGGACGCCGTCGTGGAGCTGCGCCTGGCGACGTCGGCGCTCGAGTTCGCCGGCGCCCGCGTCGAGCTCCCGCCGGCGGTCTCCGAGGAGCGCGACCTCGACTTCGACGATGCCCGCCTCGAGCTTGCCGGCGGGCCGCTCCAGCTCGACGGCGTCGTCCGGTACGACCTCAAGGCGTCGCTGGGCGGCCACGAGATCAGCGTCGAGGAGCTCCGCGCCCTGGCCGCGGCGACGCAGCCGCTCGTGCGCCTGGGCGGCGAGTGGCGGGCCCTGAACCCGAAGGCGCTCGCCCGCGCCCGCGCGCTGGCGGCGTCGGCGCTGCACAGCCCGGGGATGCCGGCGATGACCGCGCTCGGGGCGGCGCTCGCGGGCTCCACGGACGTCCGCGGCGTCGTCATGGGCGTGGTGGAGTCCGAGGGCGATCTCTCCGGCCTGGCGGCGCGCCTGCGCGACCCCGCCCTGCGCCGGCCGATGGAGCCCCCGCCGACGTTCGACGGGCAGCTGCGGCCCTACCAGAAGGCCGGGCTCGGCTGGCTCGTGCGCATGCGCGAGCTTGGCCTGGGAACGCTGCTCGCAGACGACATGGGCCTCGGCAAGACCGTCCAGCTGATCGCCTACCTGCTCGACCGCGGCGACGGCGACGAGCGGCCCGCGCTCATCGTCTGCCCGACGTCCGTGCTCGGCAACTGGCAGCGCGAGCTGCACCGGTTCGCGCCCGGCCTGCGCACGCTGATCCACCACGGCCCCGACCGCACGGCGAGGGCGAACGAGCTCGACGGCTGGGACGTCGTGCTCACCTCCTACGCACTCCTGCCCCGCGACCGGCGCCTGCTCTCGTCGCTCGAGTGGCGGATGTTCGCGCTCGACGAGGCCCAGGCCGTGAAGAACCCGCTCACCCGGGCGGCCCAGACGGCCCGCGCGATCACCGCGGGCCACCGCGTCGCCCTCACCGGCACGCCGGTCGAGAACCGGCTCGACGACCTGTGGTCGATCATGCACATCCTGAACCCCGGCCTGCTGGGCACCCGGACCGGGTTCCGGCGCCTGTTCGCCAACGCGATCGAGCGCCACGGCGACGGCCGCGCCGAGGACGCGCTGCGGCGCATGACCGGCCCGTTCCTGCTGCGGCGGCGCAAGACCGATCCGGCCGTGCTGCCCGACCTGCCCCCGCGCCAGGACTCGACCGAGTTCTGCACGCTCACCGTCGAGCAGGCCGCGCTCTACCAGGCCACGATCGACGCGATGCTCGGCCGCGTCCGCGGCCTGTCCGGGATCGAGCGGCGCGGCAACGTGCTCGCCCTGATCACGCGCCTGAAGCAGGTGTGCAACCACCCGGTGCACGCGCTGGGGCGCCAGGGGGCGCTCGCCGACCGCTCCGGCAAGCTCGACCGGCTCACCGAGATGCTGGCCGAGGTCGTCGCCGAGGGCGACAGCGCCCTGGTCTTCACCCAGTACGCCGTGATGGGGAGGCTGCTCGCCGAGCACCTCGGCAAGGAGCTCACGGGCGGCCTGCTGTACCTGGACGGATCGACGCCGCGCATGGCGCGGGAGCGGATCGTCGACGCCTTCCAGGCCCCGGACGGCGAACCGCGCGTGCTGGTGATGTCGCTCCGGGCGGGCGGGCTCGGGCTCAACCTGACGAACGCGAGCCACGTCTTCCACTTCGACCGCTGGTGGAACCCGGCCGTCGAGGACCAGGCGTCCGACCGCGCCCACCGCATCGGCCAGACGCGGGTGGTGCAGGTGCACCGGCTCGTCTGTGCCGGCACGATCGAGGAGCGGATCGACCAGCTGATCGCCGGGAAGCGCGACCTCGCGACCCGGATCGTCGACCGCGGCGTCGAGACGGTGCTCTCCGACCTCTCGGACGACGACCTGGCCGCCATGGTCGCCCTCGGCGAATAGCCCCCGGCCTGGCAGCGTCCCCCAATTCGGGTGATGGAGCCGTTCGCGGCCGCTGTCGATGTTCAGAGGGACGAACGCGCACTCCCCGGGTCTCGAGCCCGTGGGGCCGGCATCGCGCGAAACCCTGTCCAGGGAGGCAGTCACGTGGCGCCCACCCCCGCTGAACACCGAGATCCACGCGTCGCACCCACCGCCGGCAGCCGCCTGCGCGCCGTCGCGCACACCTCCGGCCAGACGCTGCCGCTCGTCGTGGTCTTCATGTTCTCGATCCTCGTGTTCGCGGGCCTCGTGATCGACTTCGGCAACGCCTATCGCGTCCAGAAGGCGCTCCAGGCCTCGGCAGACGCGTCGGCCGCCGCCGGCGCCGGCCAGCTGACCATGGTCTACCCGCCGGTCTCGGCCAACGCGACCGCAGCTGCGCAGAAGTACGGCTCGCAGCCCGGCGGCGTGAACCCGATCACGGGCGTTCCGGCCGGCAACGTCAGCCAGAACGTGAGCGTCACCTGCGCGCCCCAGGCCGGCTACAACTGCACGAACGGCTACCCGAACACGGTGACCGTCGACGAGACGGCGAACGTGCCGACCTACCTGCTGAAGCTGCTCGGGTTCAGCACCATCACGCTGAAGGCGCACGCCCAGGCCTGCTCGCCGTGCGGCGGCGTTCCCCTCGACGTGATGGTGGTGCTCGACCGCACCGGCTCGATGACCGCGAACAACAAGATCACGCTGGCGAAGGCGGGCATCAACGCGTTCATGAAGACGATGGACCCGACCCTCGACAACGTCGGCCTCGCGGTGCTGCCACCGGCCCCGAGCGTGGCCCAGGCCTGCGTCAACGTCGACAGTCCGTACTTCTCCGGGACGAAGACGTACCCGGATGGTAGGAAGTACTACGACGGCAGCGGCGGCACCTACAGCCTCTCCAACGCCGCCTACGTGCTCGTGCCGCTCTCGAACAGCTACGCGTCGAGCACCGGCAACCTGAACATGTCCTCGCCGTTCATGTCGACGCTCAACTGTGTCCAGGCCAGCGGCGGCACCGCCTACGCCGAGGCCATCGACGCTGCCTACCAGGAGCTCGTGAAGGACGGGCGCGCGGGCACGCAGAAGATCATCGTGATCCTCTCCGACGGCGCGGCGAACGACGCCCCGACGTTCCTGCCGAGCACGTCGCCGTACCGCACCAACCCGTGCGGCCAGGGCGTCACGAGCGCGGGCGTCGCCAAGGCGGCCAAGGTGCTCGTCTACTCGATCGCCTACACCGCCGACGGGGACGAATGCGACGCCGCGGTCGGCGCCAAGGTCGGCAGCACCACCATCCAGTGGTACGGGAACACGCCGTACGGCACGCCGGAGACGCCGGCCATGCCCGCCGAGACGGCCCTCCAGAAGATCGCCAGCCCCGGCAGCCAGTACTTCTACGACTTGCCCAACCCGACGTCCCTCACCGGCATCTTCCAGCAGATCGCCTCGGACATCACCGCCGGCCAGTCGCGCATCGTCCAGTAGTCCTCCACGGGGTGCGGGTGGTCGCTGCGGCGGCCATCCGCGCCCTATACGCTTTCGGCCGATGATGGACGCGGTCGAGCTCCTGCAGCGTCTGGTCGAGCTCGAGAGCCCGACCGGCGACCGCGAGCGGATGGGCCACATCGGCCGCTTCATCGCCGCCGAGCTCGAGGCGCTCGGCGCCCGCGTGGAGCCGCGTGACCCGCACCTGGTCGCGCGCCTCGGTCCCGACGACGGCCCGCCGCTCGTGGTCATGGCGCACATGGACACCGTCTGGCCGGCCGGCACGCTGCCGAAGATGCCCTTCCATCTGAAGGACGGCTATGCGTGGGGCCCGGGCGCGCTCGACATGAAGGCCGGGATCGTGACCGCGCTCGAGGCGCTGCGGCGGCTGGGCGAGGTGCGGCGGCCCGTGCACGTCCTGATCACGGCCGACGAGGAGATCGGGAGCCCCACCGGGAGGCCGCTCGTCGAGGAGCTCGCGGCCGGCGCTCGGGCCGCGCTCGTGCTCGAGCCGCCGGTGAAGGACGGGACGATCACCACGACCCGCTCGGGTCTGGCCCGCTACCAGCTCCACATCCGCGGCCGCGCCGCGCACGCCGGCAACGGCTCGCGGGCCGGCGTCTCGGCGGTCGAGGAGCTGGCCCACCAGATCACCGCCGTGCACAGGATGGCCGACCCGGCGGCGGGCATCCGCACGAACGTCGGCCAGGTCGGCGGCGGCACCGGCGACAACGTCGTCGCCGGCGAGGCCTGGGCGCGGATCGACGCACGCGCCTGGACGGCCGACGGCCAGCGCTCGGTGGAGGGGGCTCTGCGCGGCCTGCGGCCGCACCTGGACGGCGCGACCATCGAGGTCACCGGCGGCGTGACGCGGCCGCCGATGGTGCAGACCGCCGCCGCGGCCGAGCTCGTGCGCGCGGCGATCGCGATCGCGCGGGACGCCGGAGTCGAGCTGGGCGAGAACGCCTCCCCCGGCGGCTCGGACGGCAATTTCGCAGCGGCCGTCGGCACGCCGGTGATCGACGGCCTCGGCCCGACGGGATCGGGCGCCCACGCCGTCGACGAGCGGGTTTCGCTCGAGTCGCTGGAGGAGCGCATCTCGCTCCTCGCCGACCTCCTGATTGCCCTGTAAGGTTGAGAGGATTCGTCGCTGAGGCGACGAACAAGGGCAGGTTTTCGTTCCGTCGTCTTCCCAAGGAGTGTGACTATGGACTGGTCGCAGGTGTCGCGCAGCCAGTGGATCTACGTCGGCGGCACGGCCGCCGCGCTGATCGGGGCGCTGTTCCTGGACTGGTACTCGATCTCGATCGGGCCGTTCTCGGCGAGCGTGGGCGCCTGGGACGCCAACGCGATCGGCAAGCTGGCCGTGCTGGGCTCGCTCGTGATGCTGGCCGGCGCGGTGCTGCTGTTCCTCCCGAACGCCGTGCAGCTGCCGATCCCGCTGCCGCAGGCGCTGCTCGTCGCCTCGGCGTTCACGGCGCTCATGGTGATCTTCGAATTCATCGACCATCACAGCCACACCGCGTTCGGTCTGTGGCTGACGCTGATCGGCGGCATCGTCGCCGCCTACGGCGCGTTCGAGATGGGCGGCCGCGTCCGCGTGCCGACCAGCTCGGGCCCCGCGTCCTAGCACGACCCGGGTGCCTGGCACCGCGCGGCGGTGCCAGGCACCGGTCGGGGCCAGTTGGAGCAATTGGGGACAGTCCCCTTAACAATCGCGCCCGGCAGATCTGGCCACACTGCCGCCTCCTCGATTGTTAAGGGGACTGTCCCCGGTTCGGTGCAGGCCGGCTAGACCGCCTTGACCGCCGCGACGAGCCCGGTCACCGACGCCTTGGCGTCCCCGAAGAGCATCGACGTCTTGGGGTCGAAGAAGAGCTCGTTCTCGATGCCGGCGAAGCCCGTGTTCATGCTGCGCTTGAGCACGACCACCGCCGCCGACTCGTTCACGTTCAGGATCGGCATGCCGTAGATCGGGCTGCCGGGGGTGTTCTGCGCGGCCGGGTTCACCACGTCGTTCGCGCCGATCACGAGCGCGACGTCGGTGCGCGGGAACTCGGGGTTGATGTCGTCCATCTCGTAGAGCTGCGGATAGGGGACGTCCGCCTCGGCCAGGAGCACGTTCATGTGCCCCGGCATGCGCCCGCGACGGGGTGGATCGCGTAGCGGACGTCGACGCCGCGGCGCTCGAGCTGGTCGGCCAGCTCGCGCACGTTGTGCTGGGCCTGGGCGACCGCGAGGCCGTAGCCGGGCACGATCACGACCCGGCGGGCGTACGCCAGCATGACCGCGACATCCTCGGCCGTCGTCGCCCGCACCTGCCCGTCGACTGCGCCGGCGCCGACGGCGGCCGCGCCGCCGGAGCCGGTCCCGAACGCCCCGAAGATGACGTTCGTGATGGTGCGGTTCATCGCCCGGCCCATCATCTGCGTCAGCAGCGTGCCCGAGGCGCCGACGAGCGTCCCGGCAACGATGAGGACGTTGTTCGAGAGCGCGAAGCCGGTCGAGGCCGTGGCCAGGCCGGTGAACGCGTTCAGAAGCGAGATCACGACGGGCATGTCGGCGCCGCCGATCGCCATCACCATCTGGATCCCGAGCACGAAGGCGACTGCCATCGCCACGACGAGCAGCGTCTGGCTCTCGTGGCCGGTCGCCGAGGATCACGCACAGGACCAGCACCGCCGCGGCGAGCACGCCGGTGACGATCCGCTGGCCGGGGACGACGACAGGCGAGCCCGAGATCATCTCCTGGAGCTTGCCGAACGCGATCATCGAGCCGGAGAAGCTGATCGAGCCGACCACCGCCGAGAACAGGATCGAGACGATGATCTTGGCCGGGACGTGGCCGGGCAGCCCGACGGTGTCGTGGTAGTCCGCCAGGGCCACCAGCGCCGCCGCGCCCCCACCGAAGCCGTTGAAGAGCGCGACCATCTGCGGCATCGCGGTCATCTTCACCTTGCGCGCGCCGATCGCGCCGCCCACGCCGCCGACGATCGCGCCCACCACGATCCACTGGTAGGAGAGCACCCGCTCGTCGAACAGGGTGGCCACGATCGCGAAGGCCATGCCGATCGCCGCGAGCTGGTTTCCGGAGCGCGCCGTCGCCGGGGACGAGAGCCGCCGCAGGCCGATGATGAAGAGGATCGCGCAGACGAGGTAGGCCGCGCCGATCGCGTCAGTGCGGCTCAACCGGTGTCTCCGCCCTTCTCGGCCGCATCCACCTCGGGCCGCTTGCGGAACATCTCGAGCATCCGGTCGGTCACGAGGAAGCCGCCGACGACGTTGGACGCCCCGAACGCCACGGCGATGGTGCCGACGACCGTCGTCAGGGCGCCGTGATGCGAGCCGGCCACGAGGATGGCGCCGACGATCACGACGCCGTGTATGGCGTTCGTGCCGCTCATGAGCGGGGTGTGCAGCATGGTCGGCACCTTCGAGATCACCTCGATGCCGACGAACGCGGCCAGGACGAACACGGTCAGCTCGACCAGCAGGGACTCGTTCACGCCGCCTCCGTCTGCAGGAGCCGCGTCGTCACGCGGCCGTCGTGCGTGATGATGGCATCGGCGCTGATCTCGTCGTCGAGGTCGATGACGAGCTGGCCGTCGTGCACCAGGTGCTCGAGCACCGCGCCGATGTTGCGCGCGTACATCTGGCTCGCGTGGAGCGGCATCCCGGCCGGCAGGTTGAGCTCTCCGACGATGGTGACGTCCTCCCGCACGACGGTCTCGCCGGGCTCGGTCAGCTCGCAGTTGCCGCCCGTCTCGGCCGCCAGGTCGACGATCACCGAGCCGGGGCGCATCGCCGTCACGGCCGAGGCGGGAATCAGGCGCGGCGCCGGCCGCCCCGGGACGAGCGCCGTCGTGATGACGACGTCCGAATCGGCGATGTGGCGCTCGAGCTCCTGCTGCTGCCGGGCCTGCTGCTCGTCGGTGAGCGCCGTCGCGTAGCCGCGCGAGTCCTGCGCGCCGGAGACGGCGAGCTCGATCTCGACGAACGAGGCGCCCAGGCTCTGGACCTGCTCCTTGACCACGGGGCGCGTGTCGAACGCCGACACGACCGCGCCCAGCCGGCGCGCGGTCGCGATCGCCTGGAGGCCGGCGACGCCGGCCCCGAGCACGAGCACCTTCGCGGGGGCCACCGTCCCGGCGGCCGTCATCAGCATGGGGAAGAACTTCGGCAGCGTCCCGGCGGCCAGGATCACCGACCGGTAGCCGGACACGGTCGCCTGCGACGAGAGCGCGTCCATCCGCTGCGCGCGGGTCGCGCGCGGGATCGACTCCATCCCGAACGCCGTGATCCGGCGGTCGCACAGCGCCTGCACCAGGTCGGGGCTCGTGCGCGGCCACACCCAGCCCACGAGGACGCAGCCCTCGCGCAGGACGGCCACCTCGTCCGGCTCGAGGCGGCCGACCCGGACGACGATGTCGGCCTGCTCGTGGAGCGCCGGCGCCGAGTCGACGATGGTGGCGCCCGCGTCGCGGTAGGCGGCGTCGGGGAGCGCGGCGGCGGCGCCCGCGCCCGCCTCGACCAGCACCTCGAGCCCGAGCGGCTCGAGCCGCCCGACCGCGTCCGGCGTGAGCGCCACCCGGCGCTCGCCGGGTGCGTGCTCTCGCGGGACGGCGACGTACATGGCGGGAGATCGTACCGACCGCGGTCCCGGCTCGCCGGGGGAACCGTGGCGAAACTGTCTCGTTCACGCTACAATGATTAGTGATGTTAACTACCTTGGATCCGCTCGAGCTGGCAAACGGCCTCCGGCCGCTGCTGCTCCAGCTCAACCGGCACCTGCGCCGCGAGCTGGCCGGGCTCGGAATCACCGCCGGCCAGGCGGCCCTCCTGCACGTCATCCGCTCCAGCCCCGGCATCGGGGTGCGGGCGCTGGCCGAGCACGAGGGCGTCTCGGCGCCGGCCATGTCCGGCTACATCGATCGTCTCGAGGGCGCGGGCCTCGTCGCCCGCGTGCGCTCGGAGGAGGACCGGCGCCGCGTCGGCCTCCGGGTCACGGGCGAGGGCGTGCGCGTGCTGCGCTCGGCCCGGTCGCGCCGCACCGCCTGGCTGGCTCAGCGGCTCCGCCGTCTGACCGACTCCGAGCGGGCGGCGATCGCCGCCGCGCTCGAGCCGCTCGGGCTGCTCCTGGCCGAGGAGGCTGCGTGACCGGCGCGCTTGTCCGCGCGCATGCGCGCACCTTCCAAAGCCTCCGCAAGCACCGTAACTACCGCCTCTTCTTCGCCGGCCAGGTCGTCTCCGTCAGCGGCACCTGGATGCAGAACATCGCCACCGCCTGGCTCGTCCTCGAGCTGACCCACTCGCCCGTCGCCGTCGGCATCCTGGCCGCGTTCCAGTTCCTGCCCTACACGGTGTTCGGCCTGTTCGCCGGCGTCCTGGTCGACCGCCTCGACGTCCGCCGCGTGATCATCGCCACGCAGGTGCTGTCGATGGTCTTCGCGTTCGCGCTCGCCGCTCTCACGCTTGGCGGCGCCGTAACGCTCTGGGAGGTCTACCTGCTGACCGGGCTGCGCGGCACGGTGCTCGTGCTCGACGCGCCGGCCCGCCAGGCGCTCACCTACCAGATGGTCGGCCGCGACGAGCTCCCGAACGCCGTCGCGCTCAACTCGAGCCTGTTCAACGCGGCCCGGGTCGTCGGCCCCGCAGTCGGCGGCCTCATCGTCGCCGCCGCCGGCCCCGGAGCCTGCTTCCTCATCAACGGCCTCAGCTTCCTCGCCGTCCTCTACGGGCTCGTGCGGATGCGGGTCAGCGAGTTCTTCCCGGTCGACACCAGCCGGCGCCCGACGAGCGTCCTCGGCGGGACCGCCGACGCCCTGCGCTACGTCCGCCGCACGCCGATGGCGCTGACCGCGCTCGTGGCCGTGCTGCTCCTGAGCACCTTCTCGTTCAACTTCAACGTCCTCCTGCCCGTGCTGGCGCGGACGACGCTCCATTCCGGCCCGAACGTGCTCGGCGCGATCACCGCGGCGTTTGGCGGCGGCGCGCTCCTCGGCGCCCTGATCGCGGCGTCGCTCGGCCGCGCGAGCCTCCGCGGCCTGCTGGTCGCGATGGCCGGCTTCGGCGCCGCCCAGATCCTGCTCGCGCCCGAGCAGTCGCTCCTGGCCGCATGCGCCCTCCTGTTCGCGACCGGGCTCAGTTTCACGCTGTGGACGTCGAGCGCCAACTCGACCCTCCAGCTCGGCGCCCCCGACCACCTTCGCGGCCGGGTGGCGGGCCTCTACTACTTCGCGTTCAACGGCACCGGCCCGGCCGCCGGCATCCTGGCGGGATGGCTGGCCGCGAAGGGCGGGACCGAGCTCGCCTTCGTCGTCTCCGGCGTCGTCGCGATGGCGACTGCCGTCTGGGCGGCGGCGCGACTGCAGCGGGACGGCCGCCTGGCCGGGCTCCCTGCCCTGCGCCTCGGCGGCGCCGGCGCCCGCGGGCGATAGCACGGCCCGCCGGCCGTCCGCGTTGAACTGGAGCCGCCGGTCTTCTAGAATGGCCATTCTAAAATCGGCGACTCTCGGAGGCGACGTGCGACGCGGACGCATCATCGGATTGGTGGCAGTGCTGGCGGTCGTGGCGAGCGCGTGCGGGAGCGGCGGATCCTCCAGCGGGAGCAGCGCCGGCGGCGGCTCGCATCGCGGGGGCACGCTGATCATGCTCTCGAACGCCAGCTGGGGGACGCTCGACCCGGCCAAGAACTACACCGTGCTCGGCTTCCAGTCGTCGCAGTACGTCGCCGACGGCCTCGTCGGCTTCCGCCGCGCAGCCGGAGTCGCCGGCACGGCGATCGTGCCCGACCTCGCCACCGCCGTGCCGAAGCCGACCGACGGCGGCCGGACGTACGTCTTCCACGTGCGCAAGGGCATCCGCTACTCGAACGGCGCGCCCGTCCGGGCGAGCGACTTCGCCACCGTGTTCAAGCGCCAGTTCACCGTGCCCGGGCCCGCGAACGGGTTCTACGACGACATCGTCGGGGCGGCGGCGTGCGCCACCAAGCCCGCGACGTGCGACCTGTCCAGGGGTGTCGTCACCGATGACGCCGCCGGCACCGTCACGTTCCACCTCACGGCGCCCGATCCGGAGCTCATGGACAAGCTGGCGCTGCCGTTCGCGGTCGCCGTCCCCGCCTCGACGCCGCTCCACGACATGGGGAACACCCCCATCCCCGGCACGGGACCGTACATGTGGAAGTCCTACAACCCCAACAAGGTCGCCGTGATGGTGCGCAACCCGTACTTCCACGTATGGTCGGCGGCCGCCCAGCCCGCCGGGAATCCGAGCCGGATCCAGTTCAACTTCGGGCTGACGGTCGAGGACGAGGTGACCGAGATCGAGAATGGCCAGGCGGACTGGATGGCCGACGCTCCGCCGGCCGACCGGCTGAACGAGATCGGTACCAAGTACGCCTCGCAGGCCCACGTCAACGCCCTCACGGCGATCTACTACATGGCGCTCAACGTCAACGTGCCGCCGTTCAACAACGTCAAGGCGCGCCAGGCCGTGAACTACGGCATCCAACGGTCGACGTACGTCAAGATCTTCGGCGGGCCGTCGCTGGCCCAGCCGTCCTGCCAGGTGCTGCCGCCGAACTTCCCCGGCTATCACCCGTACTGCCCCTACACGCGCGATCCGGCCGCGGGCAAGTGGACGGCGCCCGACCTGGCCAAGGCCAGGAGTCTCGTGGCGGCCTCGGGCACGCGCGGGGCGCGGGTGGCGGTCGTCGGCACGACCGACAGCGTGGGCAAGGCCATCACGCTCCAGTTCGTGCAGGATCTGAACCGGATCGGGTACCACGCCACGCCGAAGCTGCTCTCGAGCGCCATCCAGTACCCGTACATCCAGGACTCCCGCAACCACGTCCAGGTCGGGTACTCGCAGTGGTTCCAGGACTACCCCGCCGCGTCGGACTTCATCAACGTCCTGCTCGGCTGCTCCTACTTCCACCCGAACAGCGACGCGAGCCCGAACATCTCCGGCTTCTGCGACCGGTCGGTGCAGGCGCAGATCGACCAGGCCCTGCGGCTCGGCGAGACCGATCCCGACGCGGCCAACACGCAGTGGGCGCAGATCGACCGCCGGGTCACCGACCTGGCCCCGATCGTCACCCTGTTCAACCCCAAGCTGGTCGACTTCGTCTCAACGCGCCTGCACGGCTACGAGTACAACCCCCAGGCCGGGTTCCTGTGGGACCTCGCCTGGATCCGGTGACGCCCGCGTCGGCCTCCGCGCCCCGGTCGCGCAGCTCGGCGACGCGCGTCCGCGTCCTGCGGGCGGCCGTGGCCGCGATCTGCGAGCGCGGCCTCTCCGGCACGCGGGTGGCGGACATCGCCGACCGCGCCGGCATGAGCCCCGGCAACGTCATGTACCACTTCGACACGCTCGAGGAGATGCTGATCGAGGCGCTCCGCCTCGCCAACGAGAGCTTCCTCACGGCGGCGCTCGAGGACGCTGCGCGCATGCCGACGGCGCGAGCCCAGGTCGTCCGGCTGGTGGAGCTGGGGATGCCGTCCGATCCGGCCGAGGAGCCGCACAGCCAGTGGCTGCTCTGGCTCGACGTCTGGGCGCGATCGCTCCGGAATGCCACGGTCGACGCGCACCGGCGCGACCTGGAGGGGCGCTGGATCGGCGCCTACGCCGGCATCGTCGAGCGCGGCCAGGCCGGGGGCGAGTTCCGCCAGGGCGTGGACGCTCGCGACTTCGCCGTGCGGCTGGCCGCCCTGATCGACGGCCTGGGCAAGTCGCTCATCCTGCGCGACCCCTGGATGAGCCGGGAGCGGATGATCGCGGCATGCACCGCCATGGTCGAGAACGAGCTGGGTTAGATGGCGAGCGCGTCGGGGCCGACGCGCTCGCGCTCGGCCTCGTAGCGCGCGATCTCGTCCTCGCGCTGCTCGGTGAGCGAGATGTCGTCCCAGCCGTTCAGCAGCCGCTCGCGCAGGTCCGCGTCGATCTCGAAGGGCACCGCCCGGCCCGAGGGCAGGGTGACGGTCTGCGCCTCGAGGTCGATGGTCGCCGCGGCCGGCGCGGAGTCGAGCAGCTCACGCACGGCGGCGGGCTCGAGGACGACGGTGAGGAGGCCGTTCTTGGAGCAGTTGGTGGCGAAGATGTCGCCGAAGCTCTCGGCCACGATGGCCTGGTAGCCGAAGTCCTGCAGCGCCCAGGCGGCGTGCTCGCGCGACGATCCGCAGCCGAAGTTGCGGCCGGTGGCGAGGATCGGCGCGCCGTGGAATTCGGGCCAGAGCAGGGGGAAGTCGGCCTGCTGCATCCAGTCGTAGAACAGGAACTCGCCGAAGCCGCTGCGCTCGATCCGCTTGAGGAACTGCTTGGGCACGATCTGATCGGTGTCGACCGAGGCCCGGTCGAGCGGCGCGACGGCGCCGGAGACGACGCGAACGGGCTTCACCGGGCCACCAGCTCGCGGACGTCGGTCAGGCGGCCGGTGACCGCGGCGGCCGCCGCCATCGCCGGGCTCATCAGATGCGTGCGCCCGCCCCGGCCCTGGCGGCCCTCGAAGTTGCGGTTCGACGTCGAGGCGCAGCGCTCGCCCGGCGCAAGGATGTCCGGATTCATGCCCAGGCACATCGAGCAGCCGGCGCCGCGCCACTCGAACCCGGCGTCGCGGAAGACGCGGTCGAGCCCCTCGCGCTCGGCGTCCGCGCGCACCTGGAAGGAGCCCGGCACGACCATCGCCCGCACCGACGCCGCCACCCGGCGGCCCTCCACGACGGCGGCCGCGGCCCGCAGGTCCTCGATGCGGGAGTTCGTGCACGAGCCCAGGAACACGCGGTCGACGGCGATCTCCGAGAGCGGCGTCCCCGGGCGCAGGTCCATGTAGCGCAGGGCGCGCTCGTCGGTGTCGTCCGCGGGCTCCGGCACGACGCCCGTGATCGGCGCGACCTGGGACGGGTTCGTGCCCCACGACACCTGGGGGGCGATGCCGTCGAGCTCGATCGTGACGGTGCGGTCGTAGCCGGCGCCCTCGTCCGTCACGTAGCGGCGCCAGCGCTCGACGGCCGCGTCGAAGTCCCGTGGTGCGCCCGGCCGGCCCTCGAGGTGGGCGAAGGTGGTGTCGTCGGGCGCGATCATGCCCGCTCGGGCGCCGGCCTCGATCGACATGTTCGCGACCGTCAGGCGGCCTTCCATCGAGAGGCCGCGCACGGCCTCGCCGGTGTACTCGACCACGTGCCCGCTGGCGCCGTCCGTCCCGATCCGGGCGATGGTGCCGAGGATCATGTCCTTGGCCGTGCAGCCGGGGCCGAGCTCGCCGGCGTAGTCGATCCGCATCGTGTGCGGCTTTCGCTGCGGCAGGGTCTGGGTGGCCAGCACGTGCTCGACCTCGCTCGTGCCGATGCCGAACGCGAGCGCCCCGAAGGCGCCGTGCGTGGACGTGTGCGAGTCGCCGCACACGATCGTCATGCCGGGCTGGGTGAGGCCGAGCTCCGGGCCGATCACGTGCACGATGCCGTTGCGGCGGTGCCCGAGCGGGTAGAGGCGGACGCCGAACTCGGCGCAGTTGCGCTCGAGGGCGGCGAGCTGGGCCTGGGAGAGCTCGTCCGGCTCGCCGGGGCCGGTGGCGACGTTGTGGTCTGCGGTGGCGACGGTACGGTCGGGGCGGCGCACCTTCCGCCCCGCCGTGCGCAGTCCCTCGAACGCCTGAGGGCTCGTCACCTCGTGGACCAGGTGCAGGTCGACGAACAGCAGGTCGGCGCCGATCACATGGTCATCCCAGACCTTTTCCACGAGCGTTCTGGGTGCTGCAGCCATCCTGCCGAGGAGTGTACCGACGGCCCGGCCGGGGTATCGGCGGTGCGCACACGAGCCCGGAGGGAGCGATATATGGCGGTCAAGAGCACGAGCAGCGAGGGCATTCTCGGCAAGGATCAGACGGACCAGCGCGAGCACGTCGTCGAGTTGCTCACGAAGGCCTACTGGATGGAGATCGAGACGGTTATGAGCTACATCGCAGGGTCGGTCAACCCCGACGGCGTCCGCGCCCGCGAGATCGTCGAGTCGCTCGAGGGCGACATCACCGAGGAGCTCGGCCACGCCCGCCAGTTCGCCGGGCGGATCAAGGAGCTCTACGGCGTCGTGCCGGGATCGCTCGACTTCAGCGCCGAGCAGACGTACCTGCAGCCGCCGGATCAGCAGACGGACATCGTGCACGTCATCAAGGGCGTCATCGAGGCCGAGACCGGCGCGATCGAGCACTACACCCGCGTCATCGAGGAGACCGAGGGCGTCGACCCGGTCACCCAGGACATGGTGATCGGCATCCTGCGCGACGAGCAGGGACATCGCCGCCTGTTCGAGGGCTACCTGCGCGAGTTCGAGCAGGGTTGAGCCCAGGTCTCGGGCCGGGCGCGCCCGGGCTCGCTCACGCCCGCCGCTGCGGCACGAAGCGGAACGCCTCCGCCCACAGCCGGACGGGCACGATCCTCGCCGTCTTCATCAGGAGCAGCATCTGCAGCGGGAAGACGATCTCGGCGCGGCCCCGCTCGAGCCCGTGCACGATCCGGCGGGCAGCGTCGTCGGGCTCGAGCATGAACGGCATCCGGAAGGTGTTCTTGGCCGTCAGGTCGGTGCGCACGAAGCCCGGGCAGATCGTGTGCACCGCGATGCCGTACGGGCGCAGGTCGATGCGCAGCGACTCGAGCATGTTGATCTCGGCCGCCTTGGTCGCGCCGTAGGCCTCGGAGCGGGGCAGGCCGCGATAGCCGGCGACGCTGGCCATGCCGGCGATCGCGCCGCTGCGGCGGCGGCGCATGTCGGCGAGCACCGCCTCGACGCCGTGGGCCATCCCGATCACGTTCGTGTCGAAGTGGCGCCGGATCACCTCGGTGTCCCAGGCGTCCACGGAGAACCCGCCCCAGTACGCCGCGTTCAGAACGGCCAGGTCGATCGCGCCGAAGCGCCGGCGCACGTCCTCCTCCGCGGCCATCATCGCGTCGCGATCGGTCACATCGACCTGCAGCGGCACCACCTCGCCGGGCGCGCTGCCGGCCAGCTCGTCGAGCCGATCCGCCCGCCGGGCGCTCGCGGCCACCCGGCAGCCGCGCGCCGCCAGCTCGCGCACGAGTGCGGCGCCGATCCCGCTCGAGGCGCCGCAGACCCACACCCGGGTGCCGTCGCGCAGCCTCACGGGCGGGCCAGCCGCAGCTGGGCGTTGCCGAGCGCGCCGGTCGCGAATCCGGCCTCGCAGTAGGCCAGATAGAACTCCCACATCCGCACGAACGTCCCGTCGAAGCCGAGCGCGTGCACGCGCTCGCGCTGGGCGAGGAAGCCGTCGCGCCAGTGCCGCAGCGTCGTCGCGTAGTGGCGGCCGATCTCGGCGGCGTCGGTGACGCGCAGCGACGAGGCGTCGTGCAGGGCGCGGTCGATCGCCTCCCGCGACGGGATCAGGCCGCCCGGGAAGATGTACTTGTGGATCCACCCGTATGCGTGCCGGGACGCCAGGTAGCGCCGGTGCGGCATGGTGATCGTTTGCAGGCCGATCGCCCCGCCCGGCTCCAGGAGACGGTCGCAGGTGGCGAAGAACTCGGGCCAGTACTCCTCGCCGACGGCCTCGAGCATCTCGATCGAGACGATCTTCGAGTAGCGGCCCTCGAGGGCGCGGTAGTCGCGCAGGACGACGTCGACGCGGTCGCCCAGGCCCGCCGCGGCCACCCGCTCGCGGGCGAGCGCCGCCTGTGCCTGCGAGATCGTCGCCGTCGTCACCCGGCAGCCGTGCGCCGCGGCGGCGTGGAGGGCGAGCCCGCCCCAGCCGGTGCCGATCTCGAGGAGGTGATCCGAGGGCCCCAGGTCGACCTTGCGGCAGAGCGCCTCGTACTTGCGCACCTGGGCGGCCTCGAGCGTGTCGCCGGGCTCGAACACGGCCGCGGAGTAGGTCATCGTCGGGTCGAGGAAGAGCGCGAAGAGGTCGTTCGAGAGGTCGTAGTGGCGGGCGATGTTGCGGGCCGCGCCCGCAATCGTGTTGCGCTCGGCGGCGGGGATGCGGGGCTCGTACAGGCCCCGCAGCCGCTGGAACGGCCCCGGCAGCAGCCGCTCGACCCGCGCGGCGAATGCGGCCAGCACGCCCGCGAGGTCGTCCGCCCGCCAGTCTCCCGCCATGTACGCCTCGCCGAAACCGATCTTGCCCCCCGCGGCGAGGCGGTGGAAGAAGGCGTCCCGCTCGATCGTCATGACCGGCGCCTCCGGTCCGCCGCCGCCCGTCTCGGCGCCCTCCGGAAGCACGACCCGCAGCGGCAGCCCGCGCACGGCCCGCAGAAAGAGCGTGCGGGCGATCAGCGCCCGCGCGGCCACGCGCGGCGCCCGCGGCATGCACCAGGCGGGGTCAGACCCCGTTCGGTGCGCGACGACGGTCATCCGACGTGCTCCTGAGGCGGGTGGGGAGGCCGGGGGACGCGGGCGACGCCGCGCAGCGCCAGCTTGACCCCCTGCAGGTGGATGAGCGAGGTCACCCTGGCGGTCATCAGCGGGTGGCGGACGAGCATCCGCGCGACGGTGGCGTTCGTGATCGGCCGGCGGCGGCCGGTGAGCGAGGCCGCGAACACCCGCTCGCCCCCCTGGATCAGCGCCATCTGCACCGAGACCCGCTCGCCGGGCGGGGCGAGCGTCATCTCGTAGCTGCCGTCGACGGTCAGAAACGGCGAGACGTAGAACTCCTTGCCGGTGCTCACGTGGCCGCGCTCGCCCGGCTCGAGCAGGTAGCAATGGCGCTCGCCGTAGGTGTTGTGCACCTCGGCGACGACGCAGCGCAGGCTCCCGTCCGGCCGGTGGCAGTAGAAGACCGAGAGCGGGTTGAACACGTAGCCGAGCACGCGCGCGTTCGTCAGCAGCGACACGCGGCCGCCGTCGAGCTCGATGCCGTGGGCGGCGAGATACCGGCCCAGGTTCTCCCGGATCGTCCGGCGAGGGTCGCCGAGGTGGTCGCGGGAGCGGATCGTCGTCAGCGCGCGGCGGTCGTGGCCGAACGCCCACAGCCGCCGGTCGAGCGCGGTCCAGCTCGTCCAGGTCGACGTGCCACATGTAGACGCGGTAGCGGAACAGGTTGCGAGGTCCGCGTCCGCCGGTCGTGCACCACCTGGCCCTCGTACAGCGCCGACCTCACCAGGCGCACCCGAGCAAAAGCGCGGCGCGCAGGCCCGACACGCAGCCGTCCTCGTGGAAGCCCCAGCCGTGGTAGGCGCCGCAGTAGTACGTGTTGCGGTCGCCCTGCAGCGCGGGCAGGCGCGCCTGCGCGGCCAGGCTTTCGTGGGTGTAGATCGGGTGCTCGTACGTCATCCGCCGCAGCTCGTGCCCGGCGCCGATCCTGGTCGTCCCGTTCAGCGTCACGCAGTAGTCGACCGGCTCGCGCAGCGCCTGGAGGCGGTTCAGGTGGTACGTCACGTGGACGAGCGGCTGGCTGGTCGAGCAGGCGTCGAGCAGGTAGTTCCAGGACGCCCGCGCCCCGAGCGCCCGCGGCAGCAGCGAGGAGTCGGTGTGCAGCACCGTCTGGTTGGTGGAGTATCCGAACCCGCCCAGAACGGCGCGCTCGGCGCCGCTCGGGTCGGCCAGCATGGAGAGCGCCTGGTCGGGGTGGGCCGCGATCACGACCCGGTCGAAGCGGTGCTCGCCGTTCACGGTCACGCCCGCCTCGTCGCGCGCGATCGACGCGACCGGCGTGCCGGCGTGCACCCGGTCGCCGAGCCGGGCCGCGATCCGGCCCACGTACTCGCGGCTGCCGCCCGTAACCGTGCGCCACTGGGGCGAGTTCGTGACCGTCAGCATGCCGTGGTTGGCGAAGAAGCGGATCAGATAGCGGGCCGGGAAGTCGCGGATGGTCGCCGGCGACGACGACCACACCGCGCCGGTGAGCGGCAGCATGAAGTGGTCGGCGAAGTAGGCCGAGTATCCCCCCTGGCGCAGGAATCCGTCCAGCGTCAGGCCGTCGGCGGCCGGGTCGGCGAGGATGGCGCGGGCGTGGCGGTGGAACCGGCGCACCTCGGCCAGCATGCGCAAATACCGGGGCCGTCCCAGCACGCCGGGGCGGGGCAGGACGCCCTGCATCCCGCGGGCGCCGGCATACTCGAGGCCGCAGCCGTCGCAGCGCACGCCGAAGGACATGTCGCTCTCCTGCGTCCGGATCCCCAGCTCGGCGAAGAGCCGCAGCAGCGTGGGGTAGGTGCGCTCGTTGTGGACGATGAAGCCCGTGTCGAGCGCCACCTCGCGGCCGTCCGCCGCCCGCACCGCGATCGTGTTGGCGTGACCGCCGAGACGCTCGTCGCGCTCGAACAGGGTCACCTCGTGCGTCCGGCCCAGGATGTGGGCGGCCGTGAGCCCGGCGACACCGCTGCCGACGACGGCCACGCGCAGGCGGGTCACAGCGGCACCCGCAGGGCTTGCTCGGGCGGGAGCGCGAACGCCGCGGTGAGGCGCTCGTCCATCGGCTCGAGCCCGAGCGCGCCCAGGACGAAGCGGCGCGTGAGCGACTGCCACAGCGGCAGGCGCTCGAGCATCGTGTGGCCGGCCCGGTCGAGCTCGAAGCGGGCCATCCGGGCGGCGGTGCCGCGGGCGCGGCGGCCGAGCTCGAGCGACCCGGCCGGATCGGTGACGCGGTCGCGCGAGCCGTGCACCAGCATGATCGTGCGCCCGGCGAGCTGGGCGACGGGCTCGTCGGGCGGCAACCAGGCCGCGAGGCCGGCGACGGCCGTCACCGACTCGTGCCCCGCCGCCCGCAGGGCCGCGCGGGCGCCCATCGAGTGGCCGACGAGGCACACGGGGGCGGCGAAGCGGTCCGAGAGCTCGTTCAGGGCCCATTCGACGTCGCGGACGGGGTCGCCGTCGTTGTAGCCGATCACGCGGTAGCGCAGCTGGGCGACGGCCAGGCCGCCGCGGCGGCCGGCCCGGGCCAGGTCGGCCAGGAACGGGAACATGCGCAGCGCGGGCGTGCGCAGGTTCGAGTCGGGCGCGGTGCTGCGCGATCGTCCGCCGTGCGCGATCAGGGCGATGCCGCGCGCCGGGCTCCGTGGGGCGACGGTGACCAGGGACGGGGTGCGGTCGGGCACGGCAGCGGCGATCGTACCGGTCGTAAGGGCGTGCATTGAGGGTCATTCGCACGGCGCAGGGGAACGGATCGGGGGCGCCGCGGGCCATCGCCCGGACGGGGGATGTCGCGGCCGCCGGATCGGCGCTACGATCCCCTCCCCGAGCGAGAGGGCAGAAGCGATGTCGTCGAAGTCGAGCGCGATCGGGAAGGGCATCCTGATCGGCGCAGCCGCAGGAGTGGCGCTCTACGTGATCTGGCGCAGATCGCGGGAGACGCGCGAGGTGTACGAGGCGCCGGCCAGCGCGCCCGAACGGCAGGAGCCGGCCCCCGAGCCCGCGCCGGAGGCGGCGTTCGCGCCCGCCGCGGCGGCGGAGCCCGAGCCGGTCGCAGAGCCAGAGCCCGAGTTGCAGCCAGAGGCGGCCGTCGAGGCCGAGCCCGTCGCCGAGGATGCGCCGGTCGACGAACAGGAGCCGACCGCGGTCGATGAGCCCGAACCGATCGCCGAGGAGGCTCCGGAGCCCGTCGCCGTCGAGCCCACGCCGGCCCCGCCCGAGGCCCACCCGCCGCCGGCACCCGTCGCGGAGCACGGCCGCCGCCAGGTGCTCACCTATGCGGGCCGGCCGCGCGACCTGAGCCCCGCGGGATGGCCGCAGCCAATGCCCCTGGCAGCCTCGGGCGGCCTGCGCAGGCCCGCGCCCGTGAGCGCCCGTGCCACCTGGCCCGGTGTCGCCGGGGCCGGTCAGCTGCGGCCGACGCCGCTTCGGCGGATCGCGCCGCGTGGCGCAGGCACGCCGCTTCACCGCACCGGCTGAGCCGGGCGGGCGGATCGGATCGTGGCGATGTTCTTCGTCCTCGAGCGCCGGAGGGGCCCCGAATGGGACCCCTCCCAGCCGCTCGAGGGCCAGTCCGGGTGGGAGGAGCACGCGGCGTTCATGGACGGCCTGCTCGACTCCGGGTTCGTCGTGCTCGGCGGCCCGCTCGCCGACGAGCACCGGGTCGTGCTCGCGATCGAGGCCGCGTCAGAGGACGAGGTGCGGAGCACGCTGGCGCGCGACCCGTGGCACGAATCGCACCTGGTGGTCGAGTCGGTCGATCCGTGGACGATCCGCCTGGACGGCCGCGGCCGCTAGGCGGGCGAGATCACGAGGTCTTGGCCTTCTCCTGTGCGGGCTGGCCGATCCACGGCATCATGGCCCGCAGCTCGGCGCCGACCTGCTCGATCTGGTGCTCAGCCGCGCGGCGCCGGAGGGCCTGGAACTGGGGCCGGCCGGCCGCCTCCTCGGCGATGATGTCGCGGGCGAAGCGACCCTCCTGGATATCGCGCAGGAGGCCGCGCATGCGCTCGCGCACATGCTCGTCGATCACGACGGGGCCGCGGGTCAGATCGCCGTACTCGGCCGTGTCCGAGATCGAGTAGCGCATCCCGGCCAGGCCGCCTTCCCAGATCAGGTCGACGATCAGCTTCAGCTCGTGGAGGCACTCGAAGTAGGCGATCTCGGGCTGGTATCCGGCTTCGACGAGCGTCTCGAACCCGGTCTGGATCAGCCGGGTGACGCCGCCGCAGAGCACGGCCTGCTCGCCGAAGAGGTCGGTCTCGGTCTCCTCCGCGAAGGTGGTCTCGATGAGGCCGCCGCGGGCGCAGCCGATCCCGTGCCCGTACGCGAGCGCGAGCTGCGTCGCAGCGCCGCTCGCGTCCTGGTGGACCGCGATCAGGCCGGGGACGCCGATCCCCTGGGTGTACTGGCGGCGGACGAGGTGGCCGGGCCCCTTGGGGGCGATCATGGCCACGTCGATGTCGGCCGCCGGCGCGATCTGGCCGAAGTGGATCGTGAACCCGTGCGCGAACATGAGCATCGAGCCCGGGCGCAGGTTCGGCGCGATCTCGTCGCGGAAGAGGCTCGCCTGGATGTGGTCGGGGACGAGCACCATGACGATCTCGGCTTGCGCGGTCGCCTCGGCCACCGTCGCGACGGCGAGGCCGTCGTCGGAGGCCGCCTTCCACGCCCGCGAGTCGGGGCGGGCGCCGACGACGACGGTGTTGCCGCTCTCGTGGTGGTTCAGGGCGTGGGCGTGACCCTGGCTGCCGTACCCGATGACGGCGATCGTCTTGCCGCCGAGGGCGGCGGGATCGCAATCGGACTCGTAATAGATCGTGCTCATGCAACCACCCTTATTCGTCGTCGTTGTCCCAGCCCGCCGTCGCGGTCGAGGGCGATCCTGCCGGTACGCACCAGCTCGCGGATGCCGTACGGCCGCAGGAGCTCGTCGAGCGCCTGAAGCCTATCCGGCGGCCCCACGCAGGCGAACGTGATCGCCTCGGGGCCGACGTCCACGACCCGTGACTCGAACACCTCCGCCAGGCTGATGATCTCGGGCCGGCGCTCCGGCGTCGACGTGACCTTGATCATCAGGAGCTCGAGCTCGACGGCCGTGGGGCCGAGCTCGGACACCTTCAGCACGTCGACCAGCTTGTAGAGCTGCTTCGTGACCTGGTCGACGGAGTGCTGCGAGCAGTCGACCCGGATCGTGATGCGGCTGCGGCTCGCGTCCTCGGTCGGCCCGACGGCGAGCGACTCGATGTTGAAGCCGCGGCGGGCGAACAGGCCGGCGCAGCGCGTGAGCACGCCCGGCCGGTTCTGCACGAGCACGCTCAATGTATGAAGCGTCATACGCCCTCCTCCACCCACTCGTTATCCTCCTCGGCCCACTCGACGTCGATGATGTCGGTCGCCGAGCCGCCCGCGGGCACCATCGGGTAGACCTTCTCCTCGCGGTCGACGCGGGCGTCGATGACCGCCGGGCCGCCGCACGCAAGCGCGGCGCGGATGGCATCGTCGACCTCGTCCTCGCTCTCGCAGCGGAAGGCGGAGACGCCGAAGCTCTCGGCCAGCCGCACGTAGTCGGGCAGGTCGACGGTCAGGTTGGTCTCGGAGAAGCGCTCCGAGTGGAACAGCTCCTGCCACTGGCGCACCATCCCCAGCCAGCCGTTGTTCACGACGACGTGGATCGCGGCGATGCCGTACATCCGCGCCGTGGCGAGCTCCTGCATGGTCATCTGGAAGCAGCCGTCGCCGTCGATGTTGATGACGATCGCGTCCGGGCGGGCCACCTTGGCGCCGAGCGCGGCCGGCACGCCGAAGCCCATCGTGCCGAGGCCTCCCGACGTGATCCAGCGCCGCGGCAGGTCGATCTCGAGGTACTGCGCGGCCCACATCTGGTGCTGGCCGACGCCGGTCGTCCAGATCACGTCCTGGCCGGCCGTCAGGTCGCGCAGGCGCTCGATCACGTACTCGGGCTTGAGCGCACCCGCGCGCCGGTAGCGGAACGGGTGCTCGCGGCGCCATCCCCGCACCGTCTCGAGCCATTCGGCCGCCCGTGGCGGGCCGCCGTTCATGCGCGATTCGAGCGCCTCGGCCAGCTTCGGCACCACCAGCTCGATGCTGCCGACGATCGGCACCTGGGCGGCCCGGTTCTTGTCGATCTCGGCCGGGTCGACGTCGATGTGCACGACCTTGGCGCCGGGTGCGAACGAGTCCAGCTTGCCGGTCACGCGGTCGTCGAAGCGCGATCCGCACGCGACCAGCAGATCGGCCCGGTTGAGCGCCCAGTTGGCCGCCTTCGAGCCGTGCATCCCCGGCAGCCCCAGGCACAGCGGGTGCGAGTCGGGGAAGACGCCCTTGGCCATCAGGGTGGTGACGACCGGCATCTGCACGGTCTCGGCCACCCGGATCAGCTGGGCCGGGTCGACGTCCGAGGTGACGGCGCCGCCGCCGATGTAGAACACCGGCCGGTCGGCCGCCAGGATCGCCTCGGCCGCGGTGATGATCTGCTTGGGGTGGCCGTGCCGGGACGGCTTGTAGCCGGGCATGTCGGTCTGGCGCGGATAGGCGAACTCGAACATCTGCAGCTGGACGTCCTTGGGGATGTCGATCAGCACCGGGCCGGGACGGCCGGAGCGGGCGACGTGAAACGCCTCCTTGAACGCCAGCGGCAGCTCCGAGGCGTCCTTGACGAGCCAGGAGTGCTTCACGATCGGCATGGTGATCCCCTGGATGTCCGCCTCCTGGAACGCGTCCGTGCCGATCAGGTGCGTCGGCACCTGGCCGGTGATGCACACGATCGGGGTGGAGTCGAGATACGCGTCGGCGATCGGCGTCACCAGGTTCGTGGCGCCGGGGCCCGACGTCGCGATCGCGACCCCGACCCTGCCCGTGGCGCGGGCGTAGCCCTGGGCCATGTGGCCCGCGCCCTGCTCGTGGCGCACGAGGTAGTGGCGGATGGAGTGCTCGTGCTTGGCCCAGGCGTCGTAGAGCGGCAGGATCGCGCCGCCGGGCAGGCCGAACACGTCCGTCACGCCCTCGGCCTCGAGGCAGCGGATCACCGCCTCTGCGCCGGTCATGCGCGTGCTATCCACGGGCCACCAGCCTCCCGTCAAAAGGGTGCTCTGCGAACTCGGCGCCCGCGGTCGAGCTGTGCCCGAGCGCGTCGCAGACGGCCTGGCCCACCTCCCACGTCGCGTACACGCGCCCGCCGCTGACCTGGTCCGCGGTGGCGATGCCGTCGGCGAGCACGGAATCGACCGCCGCCGTGATCGCCCGGCCGACGTCGCGCCGGTTGAGGCCGTGCGTGAACATCATGGCCAGCGACAGGATCATCGCGATCGGGTTCGCCTCGCTCTGGCCGGCGATGTCGGGGGCCGAGCCGTGCACCGGCTCGAAGATCCCCGGCGCCTCCGGGCCGAGCGATGCGGACGGGGCGATGCCCAGGCCGCCGCCGACGGCCGCAGCCAGGTCGGAGAGGATGTCGCCGAAGAGGTTCTCGGTCAGGATCACGTCGTAGCGCTGCGGCCGCGTGGCCAGGTTCATCGCGAACGAGTCGACCAGCTCGTGGGTGAGCTCGACGTCGGCGTACTCCGCCGCGTGCAGGTCGGACACCACCCGGCGCCACAGCTTGGACGTCGCGAGCACGTTCTGCTTGTCGACCGACACCACCCGGCCGGACCGGCGCCGGGCCAGCCGGAAGGCCCACCGCGCCACCCGCTCGATCTGGGGCCGGTCGTAGGTGCACGTGTCCATCGCCCGGTCGGCCTCGAGCGTCTTCGCGCCGAAGTAGAGGCCGCCGGTGAGCTCGCGGACGACCATCAGGTCGATGTCCGCGTACCGCACCGGGCGCAGGTTCGCGAACGCGTCGAGCTCCTTGCGCAGGTCGAGCAGGCCCTGTTCGGGCCGGCGCGGCGACGAGCTCCAGCGGGGGCCGCCGACTGCGCCCAGGAGGACGGCGTCGGAGGCCTTGACCGCCGCCCGGACATGGGACGGGAACGGGTCGTTGTGCCGGTCGATGGCCTCGCCGCCGAACGGCAGGTGCACCTGGCGGATGCGGATGCCGAAGAGGTCCGAGACCGTCTCGATGACGCGGCCGGCCTCTGCCATCACCTCCGGGCCGATGCCGTCGCCGGCGAGACAGGCGACGATGGGAGTGGGGCGGGTTTCGATCATCAGACTCCGATCAGCTCCTTGTCCTTCCCGGGCTCGATCGCCATCCGGGCGTGGGCACAGGCCCGCAGGTACGCCTCGGCCGATGCCTCGGTGATGTCGGTTGATACTGCCTGGCCGGCGAAGGTCCTGCCCCCGACCTCGACGACGACCCGGACCTCGCCCAGGGCGTCGGCGCCGCCGGTGACCGCACCGATGGTGTACTCGGCGAGCGTCACCGGCAGGTCGAGCAGGGCGGTGACCGCGCTGAAGGCGGCGTCCACCGGCCCGTCGCCGGTGCCCTCGGCCGTCCGCTCGCCCTCGCCGTTTCGGATCGTGACCTCGGCCCGGGCCTCCTCGCCGGTCGCCGTCCGGATCGCCAGCCGCACGAGCTTGTACGGCTCCTCGCGCTCGCGCAGCGAATCGGAGGCGATCGCCTCCAGGTCGAGCGAGCTGATCTTGCCCTTGCGGTCGGCCAGCTCCTTGAACCGGGCGAACGCGCGTTTCAGGTCGTCCCCCTCGATGGTGAAGCCCAGGTCGGCGAACGCCTGCCGCAGCGCGTGGCGGCCGGAGTGCTTCCCGAGCACGATGTCGGAGCCCTGCAGGCCCACCGACTCGGCGTCCATGATCTCGTAGGTGCGGCGATGCGCCAGGACGCCGTGCTGGTGGATGCCGGCCTCGTGGGCGAACGCGTTTCGGCCCACGATCGCCTTGTTCGGCTGCACGACGTAGCCGGTGAGCCGTGAGACCAGGCGCGAGGAGCGGGTGATCTCCTCGGTGCGCACGTTCGTGCGCAGGCCGTAGCGGGGGGCGCGGGTGGCGAGCAGCATCACGATCTCCTCGAGCGAGGCGTTCCCGGCCCGCTCGCCGATGCCGTTGATGGTGGCCTCCACCTGGCGGGCGCCGGCCATGACGCCGGCCAGGGAGTTCGCGACCGCCAGGCCCAGGTCGTCGTGGCAGTGCACCGAGAGGACGACGCCGTCGACCTCGGGCACGCGCCGGCGCAGGCCGGTCAGGATCTCGATGTACTCCTCGGGGACGGTGTAGCCGACCGTGTCGGGGATGTTGATCGTGGTCGCGCCGGCGGCGATGGCGATGCGCACGACCTCGGCCATGAAGTCGGGGTCGGTGCGGGTCGCGTCCTCGCACGAGAACTCGACGTCGCTGCAGAAGGCCTTCGCCCGCCGCACGGCCCGGTCGGCGGCCGCGACGACGTCCGGGCGGGTCATGCGCAGCTTGTGCTCCATGTGGATGTCCGACGTGGCGATGAAGACGTGGATGCGCGGGTTGCGCGCGCCCTGGAGCGACTCGATGGCCGCGTCGACGTCCTCGTCGTTCGTGCGCGCGAGCGACGCGACGACGCAGTCGACGGCCTGGGCGACGGCGCGGATGCCGTCCCGCTCTCCCGGCGAGGAGATGGCGAACCCGGCCTCGATGATGTCCACGCCGAGCCGGTCGAGCTGGCGTGCGATCTCGATCTTCTCGGGAGCCGACAGCGCGATGCCGGGCGACTGCTCGCCGTCGCGGAGCGTGGTATCGAAGACGCGGACGGTGTCCGTGGGTGCTGCCATCAGCGGGATCCTCCTGGGCTGGGGGAGAGCGCAGCTCTCCCGTCGGGACTCGGGTGCGTGTGCGCCGGGAGCCGGCGCGTAGGCCAAGTCGGTCGCCCTAACGGGCGAGGAGGAGAAGGAGGCCGAGCAGGTTGAGGGAACCCGTGGGGCGCCCGACAGGACGCCCGCTCAACGGGGAGCGGGCAGAGATCCTCTCTGTGCAGGCGTAGCTCGACATCGGCTCACAGCATAGGGCCGCGAAGGTTGATCCGTCAAACGGGAACCGCGCGCCGGTTGCGATCGGGCGCGAACCGGCGCGCCATCAGCCCGTCGGCGCGGGCCGGATCGATGTCCGCCATGGCGACTCCGGGTGCGCCGTATGGCATCTGCGCGACCAGCGACCCGTCGGGGGCGATCACGCAGCTCGCCGAGCCCTGATCGGGCGCCGCCGCGTTCGCGGCCGCCACGTAGACGGTGTTCTCGAGCGCCCGGCAGAGGACGGCCTTCTCGTTGTAGGGGTTCTCCGCGTCGCACCAGCGCCGGGCGAGGGAGCCGTCGTCGGTGACCACGTAGTGCGGCACGAACACCACGTGGGCGCCGTCGAGCGCCGCGGCGCGGGCGATCTCCGGGTAGCGGAACGCCTCGTGGCAGATCGCGACCGCGAACCGGATTCCGGCGGCGGCGAAGACGTGGCGGCCGCTGCCCGCGACGTAGTCGCGCTCCTCGGAGGGGTCGATCTGGGTCTTTGCCTGCACGCCGAGGCGGCTCCCGTCGGCGGCGACCACGACCGCGACGATCTCGCGGCCGGCGGGGGTCGGCCACTCGGCGCCCACGATCGTGACGACGCCGGCGCGCGCGGCCGCCGCCGCGACGGCGTCGACGGCGGCGTCGATCTGGCCGGCCGCGTAGTCCGGCACCGGCCGGGCCTGGGAGCGGTGCCCGGGCAGGCAGGTCTCGGGCAGGCAGAGCACGTGCGCCCCCAGCCGCCCGGCCTCCTCGACCGCCGCGACGGCCGCGGGCACGGCTTCGTCCAGGGTGGCCGTGCGCTGCGTCTGGCCGACTGCGATGCGGACGGTCACGCTGTCTGCACCTGCTCGCGCACCTCGACGCCGTATCGGCGCAGCTGCTCGAACAGAGGGCCGAAGGGGACGGACCGCTCGCTGGGGACGACCCCGCGCGCGTCGAGCTCGCCGCGGCAGATCATCGCCGCGACCACGGCGGGCGGGCAGGCGGTGGACGCGATCCCGCCGCCGAAGCCGAGGCCCTCCACGGCCCGGGTCACGCACTCGACCACCGCCGCCCCGCCCGGGCCGTACGCCTCGATCCGGTGCACGCCGACGGTCCGCCGGGACGGCTCCGCCCGCGGCAGCCGCCGGATCAGCTCGAGCAGGAGCCGGCGGGGAACGACGGAGCCGCCGTTCACCTGCACCGCATCGGTCGATGCCAGCCCGAGCTCGGCCAGCAGCCGCACCTTCGCCAGGAAGGTTCGGGTCGAGCGAGAGCTGGAAGCCGACGTCGCGGGCGCCGAAGCTCTCGGGGAAGGTCGCCATCTCCGAGTGGATCGTGAAGACGGTCTCTGCGGGGCCGACGGGGTCGCCGAACTCGACCACGCCGGCGGGCGTCATCGGCTCCAGCATGCGCACCTCGCCGTCGCGCACGACCGGCGTCGGCATCGTCAGCTCGTCCAGGATGGTCTCGACGGCGTACGGTGCGACGAGCGGCCCGGGCGGCGGCTCGGGGTCGCGCCCCGAGGCGGCGACGACGATCCGCTCCACCCGCCCGCCGAGCAGCTCGACGGCGCGGGCCGCCATCACGTTCGTCTTGCCGGGCGTCGACCCCATCCCCAGCACGGCCAGCAGGCCGGCCTCGCGGAAGCGGCCGTCCAGGCCGACCTGCTCGCGGGTGACGTGGAAGAGGCCGCCCAGGTCGACGTAGTGCGTCCCGGCGGCCAGCGCCGCCTCCATCGCGGCCAGGTTGATCCGGTACGAGGCGGTGTTGACGAGCACGGCGGCCCCGGCGAGCGCCCTCCGGGAGGCCTCGGTGTCGCGGATGTCGAGCGTCGCAGCCCGTCGCCTTGCCGCCGCCGCGGGCGGCCGCCACCTCGGCGGCCCGCGCCCCGTCGACGTCGAGGCAGGCGATCTCCGAGACCGCGTCCTCGCCGGCGAGCGTCGCGACGATGGCCGGGCCGATGATGCCGGCGGCGCCGACCACGCAGACGCGGCTCACGGCACGGGCTCCAGCTCCCGCCGCCCATGCAGCTCGTTCGCGCGCAGCGCCAGCCACAGCTCCAGCCGGTCGCGGGCGTCGGTCGGGCTGCGGCCGGTCAGCGTCTCGATCTTGCGGATCCGGTAGCGCAGCGTGTGCCGGTGGACGCCGAGCGCCGCGGCGGCGTCGGCCCAGCGGCCGTTGGCCTCGATGTAGGCCGCGAGCGACTCGATCAGCGCGGAGCCATAGCGGACGTCGTGGGCGCGCAGCGGGCCGAGCATCGACTCGCAGTAGAGCTCCACGCCGCGCTCGTCGCCGAGCGAGAGCAGGAGCTGGATCGAGCCCAGGTCGCGGAATGTGGCCACGGCCGGCGTCCCGTTGACCGGCCGGGCCTCGACGGCGTAGAGGGCCTCGTCGTAGCTCCGGGCCAGCTCGCCCGGGTCGGTGCGGACACGGCCGATGCCGGCGGCGCCCGCGCCCGTCTCGAGCAGGGCGTCGGCGGCCACCCGCTCGGCCTCGCCGTCGTCGCGGGCCTCGATCAGCACGGCCACGACCCCGTCGCGGATGCTGGCCGGACCGAACCTCGCGGCCGCCTCGGCCAGGCGGGCGAGCGTGGCCGCCTCGGCGGTGGCCGGCCGCAGGGCCAGGAAGGACAGCGGCAGGGTGCCCCGCAGGCCGAATGCGCGCGCCCGCCGGCGCAGCTCGCGCGGCCCGGCCTCGCCGCCCAGCACGGCCTCGACCAGGTCGCCGGCCAGCCGCCGCACGGCCTCGGCCACGCGCGCGTCCGAGATGCGGGTGAACACCGCCTCGGTGAGGGCGATGAACGGCACCTGGTAGGGGATCTCGAACAGCGGGAACCCGAGCCGGTCGGCGGCGGCAAGCGCGTCGGCCGGCGCCGTGTCGTAGCCGAAGCCGAGGCCGAGGCCCATGCCGGTCAGGCCGGCGTCCGCCAGCCGCTCGACGTAGGCGGCCGGGCCGGCCCGCAGCGGCAGCCCGGTCGTCAGCAGGAGCTCGCCGCCTCGCAGCCACGGCGTGGGGTCGTCGAGCTCCGAGATGTGCACCCACCGCACCGGCCGGCCCGCGCCCGACCGGCCTCCGCGGAGGGTGATCTTGAGCGCCTCGATCCCGACGATGTCTGAGACCGTGAGCACGTCCAGCTGGTTACGAGGTGACGGCCTCGCGGCGGCCGGAGCGGTTCATCTCCGTCCAGGCCTCGTCGAGCACCGTGTCGAGCACGTCGTGCACGAAGTCGAGCTCCTCGCGGGTCGCGATCAGCGGCGGCGAGAGCTGGATCACGGGGTCGCCGCGGTCGTCCGCGCGGCAGATCAGCCCGGCGTCGTAGAGCCGCGGCGAGAGGAACCCGCGCAGCAGGCGGTCGCACTCCTCGTCGGAGAACGTCTCCTTCGTGTCCTTGTCGCGCACGAGCTCGAGCGACATGAAGTAGCCGGCGCCGCGCACGTCGCCGACGATCGGCTTCTCGCCCAGCTTCTCGAGCACCGCCTTGAAGTAGGGCTCGTTGCGGCGCACGTTGCCGAGGACGTCCTCGCGCTCCATCACCTCGAGGTTCTTCAGCGCGACCGCGGTCGATACCGGGTGGCCGCCGTAGGTGATCCCGTGCGTGAACATGTTCGAGCCGGTCAGGAAGGGCGCGGCGATGGCGTCGGTCATGATCACGCCGCCGAGCGGCACGTGGGCCGAGGCGATGCCCTTCGCGAACGTGACGATGTCCGGGCGGATGTCGTAGCGCTCCGACCCGAACCAGTAGCCGAGCCGGCCGAACCCGCAGATGACCTCGTCGGCCACGAGCAGGATCCCGTACTCGTCGCAGATCGCGCGCACGCCCTGGAAGTAGCCCTCCGGCGGCGTGAACGTCCCGCCGGAGTTCTGCACCGGCTCCGCGAAGAAGGCGGCGACCGTCGACGGCCCCTCCTGCTCGATGACACCGCGCAGCTCGTCGAGCAGGAACGCCGTGAACTCGGCCTCGGTCTCGCCGTCGGGGCGGTGGTAGGAGTTCGTGTTCGAGACGTGGCGGACGCCCGGGAGCAGCGGCTCGAACGGGTTTCGGATCGACGCGATCCCCGTGAGCGACAGCGCGCCCAGCGTGGTGCCGTGGTACGCGGTCCGGCGGGCCAGCATCTTGTAGCGGCGGCCCTCGCCGCGGATCTGGTGGTACTGGCGGACGAGCTTGATGATCGACTCGTTCGCCTCGGAGCCGCCGGAGCAGAAGAAGGTGCGGTTCAGGTCGCCGGGGGCGATCTCGGCGATCTTGGCCGAGAGCTCGATCACCGGCGGGTGGGCGTAGCTCCAGTTGATGAAGAACGGCAGTGTCGCCATCTGCTTCGCGGCCGCCTCGCCCAGCTCGGCGCCGAAGCTGTGCCCGATCTGGGTGCAGAACAGGCCCGACATCCCGTCGAAGTAGCGCTTGCCGTTGGTGTCCCAAAGCCAGCAGCCCTCGCCGCGGCTGATCACCGGCACCTCCTCGGACGAGAAGCGGCTCTGGCTCGTGAAATGCATCATCAGATGCCGCTTCGCGAGGTCCTGCAGGTTGGCGTGGTCCGTCATGTCTCGATCCTTTCGATGGCAGCGCCCGTGCCGGCCGTTGGACACCGTGTCCAATGCTACCGGAACGAGTCCCCGCAACGGCCCCACGCCCCTTATACTCGGCGGCGCACGAATCGCTCCTCCGCGGGGGTCCCAAAATGGCAGTCCAGCAAGGCCGAAAGACCGAGGCACTCCTCCAGAAGCGCGACCGCTACGTCGCGCGGGGAGTCTCCATCGCACCGATCTTCGCCGACCACGCCCATGGCGCGCGGCTGACGGATGCCGACGGGCGCGAGTACATCGACTTCGCCGGCGGCATCGGCGTGCTCAACCTCGGCCACACCCCGGACGCGGTGGTCGCGGCGATCCGCGACCAGGCCGAGCAGCTCCTGCACGCCTGCTTCCCGGTGGCCGCCTACGACCCCTACCTCGAGGTGTGCCGGATGCTGTGCGAGCTCGCGCCCGGGGGCCACGAGAAGAAGGCCCTTCTGATCAACTCCGGCGCCGAGGCGGTCGAGAACGCGATCAAGATCGCCCGCTACCACACCGGCCGCGACGCGGTGATCACGTTCGACCGCGGCTTCCACGGGCGCACGCTGCTCACGATGTCGCTGACGTCGAAGCTCGTCTACAAGCGCGGCATGGGCCCGTTCGCCCCCGAGATCTACCGCGCCATCGCCCCCTATCCGTATCGCGGGATCAGCTCCGCCGACGCCCTCGAGGCGCTCGACTGGATGTTCAAGGCGACGGTCGACCCGGCCTCGGTGGCCTGCGTCATCCTCGAGCCGGTGCAGGGCGAGGGCGGGTTCACCGTCATGCCGCCCGAGTTCATCCGCGGCCTCAAGGAGCGCTGCGAGGGCCACGGCATCCTCTACATCGACGACGAGGTGCAGGCCGGCATGGGCCGCACCGGGACGCTGTGGGGGATCGAGCACTCGGGGGTCGTCCCCGACCTCGTCACCGTCGGGAAGTCGCTCGCCTCGGGCATGCCGCTCGCGGGCGTCATCGGCCGCTCCGAGGTGATGGACTCGGTGCACCCGGGCGGGCTCGGCTCGACGTACGGCGGCAATCCCGTCGCCTGCGCCGCGGCGATCGAGAGCCTGCGCGCGATCTCGAGCGACGAGTTCCTCGCCCGCGCGGTCGCGGTGGGCGAGCGCATCGGCGTGCGCCTGCGCGACCTGGCCTCACGCTACCCGGTGATCGGCGAGGTGCGCGGGATCGGCCCGATGGCGGCCATCGAGCTCGTCAAGGACCCGGTCGCCAAGGAGCCCGCGGCGGACGTCGCCGCTGCCGTGGTCGCCGGGGCGCTCGAGCGCGGCCTCATCCTGCTCAAGACCGGCATCTACGACAACGTCATCCGCATCCTGGTGCCGATCACGGCCCCCGAAGAGGATCTGGAGGCCGGGCTCGACCGGCTCGAGGAGTCGCTTGGCGCAGCCGTCGGCTAGCCCCGCCGGTAGCTCCGCACCCGCCGTCAGCCTCCAGGGCGTGCGCAAGACCTACGGCGACGTCGTCGCCGTGGACCGCGTCGATCTCGACGTCTCGGCGGGCGAGTTCTTCACGCTGCTCGGCCCGTCCGGCTCGGGCAAGACCACGACGCTGCGCCTGATCGCGGGGTTCGAGCTGCCGACGGACGGCTCCGTGCTGCTCGACGGGGCCGACGTGTCGCGGCTGCCGCCGTACCAGCGCGACGTGAACACGGTCTTCCAGGACTACGCGCTCTTCCCGCACATGTCGGTCGGCGACAACGTCGGTTACGGCCTGATGGTGAAACGGGTGGCGAGGAAGGAGCGGGCGGCCCGCGTCGGCGAGGCCCTCGAGATGGTGCGCCTGTCGGGCTACGAGAAGCGCAAGCCGGGCCAGCTCTCGGGCGGCCAGCGGCAGCGGATCGCGCTCGCCCGCGCGCTCGTCAACCGGCCCCGGGTGCTCCTGCTGGACGAGCCGCTCGGGGCGCTCGACCTGAAGCTGCGCGAGCAGATGCAGATCGAGCTGAAGGGCATCCAGAAGGACGTCGGCATCACGTTCCTGTTCGTCACCCACGACCAGGACGAGGCGCTGACGATGAGCGACCGGCTGGCGGTGTTCCACGAGGGCCGGATCGACCAGGTCGGCTCGCCGGCCGAGGTCTACGAGAACCCGGCGACGGCCTTCGTGGCCGGGTTCGTCGGCACGTCCAACCTGATCACGGGCGAGGTCGCGCGCGCGATCACCGGGGCCGCCGGCACGTTCACCGTGCGGCCCGAGAAGATCCACCTGGCCGAGCCCGGCGAGGAGCCGGCGCCCGGCCGGTGCAGCGCCGAGGGCATCGTCTCGGAGGTCGTCTACCTGGGGGTCAACACCCGCTACATCGTGCAGCTCGCCGCGGGGGGCGAGCTGGTGGTGGTGCAGCAGAACGAGGCCACGTCGTCGATGCAGGCGCTGGCCGCGCGCGGACGCCACGTCCGCCTTGTCTGGGATCGGCAGCACAACCGTCCGGTGGACGACGCCGATCGCGAACACGAGGTGAAGGAGATCCCGGCATGACCAAGCGATGGATCGCCCTGATAGCGGCGACTGTGGTGCTGGCGGTGGCCGCCGGCTGCGGCGGCTCGAGCGGTGGCGGCGGCGCGGGCGGCGGTGGGCGGCGGCGGCTCGAGCTCGAAGGTCGTCGAGACGATCGGCCCCGCCGAAAGCTCGCTCAGCCTGATCGCGTGGCAGGGCTACACCGAGCCTGACGTCGTGAAGCCGTTCGAGAAGCAGACCGGATGTCAGGTGCACGTCACGTACGGGCAGACGTCCGATGAGATGGTGCAGCTCATGCGCTCGGGCAACTACGACGGCGTGAGCGCGTCCGGCGACGCCACCAACCGGCTGATCGCGGCCGGCGACGTCGTCCCGGTCGACGTGCAGAAGCTGATCCCGGACTGGAAGGACATCTCCCCGGCGTTGCAGTCGCCTCCGCACAACACGGTCGGCGGCCTGCATTACGGCGTCTCCTACGAGTGGGGCGCCGACGTGCTCATGTACAACACGAAGGACGTGAAGCCGGCTCCCACGAGCTGGGGCGTCATGTTCGACGGATCGAGCTACAAGGGCAAGGTCGACGCCTACGACAGCCCGATCTACATCGCCGACGCGGCGGTGTACCTGAAGGCGACCCAGCCCGACCTCAAGATCACCGACCCGTACGAGCTGACGCAGGACCAGTTCGATGCGGCGGTCGCGCTCCTGAAGAAGCAGCGGGCGCAGATCGGCAACTACTGGGGCAGCTACACCTCGCAGATCTCCGACTTCAAGAACGGGTCGATCGTCATCGGCGCCACCTGGCCGTATCAGTACAACACGCTCAAGGCCGACCACCAGCCGGTGGCGTCGGTGCTGCCCAAGGAGGGCGCGACCGGGTGGGCCGACACGTGGATGCTGTCCTCGCAGGCCAAGGATCCGAACTGCATGCTCATGTGGATGAAGTGGGCGACGACGCCGTTCGTGCAGGCGCACACGGCCTACACGTTCGGCTCGGCACCGGCCAACCCCAAGGCGTGCACGATCCTCGACAAGATGTCGCCGAACTACTGCACGCAGTACCACGTCACCGACCAGAGCTACTTCAAGCGGATCTCCTACTGGAAGACCCCGCTGACCGACTGCGGCGACAGCCGCGGCAACACCTGCATCCCCTACTCCGAGTGGACGACCGCTTGGACGGACATCAAGAACGCCTGACCCCGGCCGCCGGCCGGCGCACGTCGTGACCGCCCCCGCCGCCTCGGCGGGGCCGGCCGGCGTGCGCCGGCGGCTGTCGGCGTTCCTCTACCGGCGCCGGCCGCTCAAGCTGGCGCTGCTCCTGGCCGCGCCGATGGGATGGATCCTGGTCGTCTACCTGGCGGCGCTCGCCGTCCTGCTCCTCACCTCGCTCTGGGTCGAGGACGAGCTGACGGGCCGGATCCTGCACACGTTCACGCTGGACAACTTCCGCCAGCTCTGGGACGACCCCACCAACCGCGTCATCACCAGGAACACGGTGGGGATGGCCGTCGCGGTGACGATCACCGACGCGGTGCTGGCCTTCCCGCTCGCCTACTACATGGTGCGCATGGCATCGCCCAAGATGCGGGCGCTGCTCTTCGTCGGCGTGCTGATGCCGCTCTGGTCGAGCTACCTGATCAAGGCCTACACGTGGCGCCTGATCACCCTGCAGCAGGGCCCGCTGAACTGGGCGCTCGGCAAGGTCGGCCTTGGCCCGTATGACATCGCGTTCAGCTACACCGCCATGTGGCTGGCGTTCAGCTACATGTGGCTGCCGTACATGATCCTGCCCGTCTACGCCGCCCTGGAGCGGGTGCCGTCGTCGTTCCTGGAGGCGTCGAGCGACCTCGGCGGCCGGGCCTGGATCACGTTCCGCAAGGTGATCTGGCCGCTGGCGCTGCCCGGGATCGCAGCGGGGTCGATCTTCACCTTCTCGCTGACGCTGGGCGACTACGTGCTGCCCGACCTGGTGGGCGGCAACAACCACGACTTCATCGGCAACGTGATCTTCCGCTTCCAGGGTGTGGCTCAGAACCTGCCCTATGCGGCGGCGTTCGCCTGCGTGCCGGTGGTCATCGTCATCGTCTACCTCATGCTCATGAAGCGCCTGGGCGCCTTTGAGGCCCTTTAACGTGGGGGAACCCATGGTTCCCCCACGGGCCCCCTCCTTCGGCCCTCCGGCGAACGCCTCGGGTGTTCCGGCGAGAGCGCGGTCTCGCCGGAACCACGGCTGTCCCGCTCGCATACGTCGGGATTCGCAGGCGCCATTCGCCTGGGTGTTCCGTCCCAGGCCGGCAGGGGAGTGCTGATGGAGCCACGCTCCGTCCGCATCGGCCTCCGTGTCGCCGCCACGATCGTCATGCTCTTCCTCTACCTGCCGCTGGTGGTCATCGTGCTGGAGGCGTTCAACCCGTCGCGCATCGCGGGCTGGCCGGTCACGAACTACACGACCCACTGGTTCCGCCTGGCCTGGAACGACCAGTTCGCACGCTCGGCGTTCGAGAATTCCATCTCGGTCGGCCTGCGGGCGGCCGGCCTCGCCCTCGTCCTGGGGTCGTGCGTGGCGTTCGCGCTCTCGCGCTTCCGCTTCTTCGGCCAGAACACCGTGTCGCTGCTCTTCGTGCTGCCGATCGCGCTCCCGGGGATCGTCACCGGTCTGGCGCTGCTCTCGACGATCGACTACCTGGGCATCCGCCCGTCGCTCTGGACGGTCGTTGCCGGCCATGCCACGTTCTGCATCGTCGTCGTGTTCAACAACGTGGTCGCGCGCCTGCGGCGCACGTCGACATCGCTCGAGGAGGCCTCGATGGACCTCGGCGCCGATGGCTGGCAGACGTTCCGGCACATCACGCTTCCGAGCATTGCCACCGCGCTCGTGGCGGGCGGCCTGCTCGCGTTCGCGCTCTCGTTCGACGAGGTGGTGGTGACGCTCTTCACCGCGGGCAGCCAGCAGACGCTGCCGCTCTGGATCTACAACCAGTTCCGGCTGCCGAACACGGCCCCGGAGGCAAACGCGGTGGCCGTGTTCGTGATCGCGCTGACGGCCATCCCCGTGCTCCTGGCCCAGCGCCTGATGCGCGACACGGGCGGCATCACGAGCCGTTGAAGCACAAGGGGACTGCCCCCGCCCCCGGGGACAGTCCCCACGCCCGTCAGGAGCCTGCCGCCCCCGCGAACGTCTTCGCCCGGCTCGGCCGCACGAACACCGGTCGGCCCGGCTCGAGGCCCAGCGCGCTCGGCCTCGTCGCGGGTGAGCTGGGCCGAGACCGGATCGCCGCCGTTCACCGTCAGGTCGACGCGGACGTGGTGGCCCAGGTGCAGGACACGCTCGACGACGGCCGGCCTCGGTCGTGCCGTTGGGCTCGAGCCTGATCTCGACGTCGTGCGGGCGCACGTAGGCGTCGCCGATCCGGTTCACCTGGCCCATGAAGCTCATGACGAACTCGTTCTCGGGGTGGTCGTAGAGCTCCTGGGGCCGGCCCTGCTGGACGATCCGGCCGCGATCCATGAGCACGATCGTGTCCGACGACCTCCATCGCCTCCTCCTGGTCGTGGGTGACGAACACGGTGGTGACGTGCATCTCGTCGTGCAGCCGCCGCAGCCACGCCCGCAGCTCGCTGCGCACGCGCGCGTCGAGCGCCCCGAACGGCTCGTCCAGGAGCAGCACCTCGGGCTCGACGGCGAGCGCCCGGGCGAGCGCCATGCGCTGGCGCTGGCCGCCCGAGAGCTGCGACGGGTAGCGGTCGCCGAAGCCGTCCAGCTGCACGAGGTCGAGCAGCTCGGCGACCCGCCGCCGGACATCGTCCTTCGGGCCGCTTGCGGATCTCCAGGCCGAAGGCGATGTTCTTGGCCACGGTCATGTGCTTGAAGGCGGCGTAGTGCTGGAACACGAAGCCGACGTCGCGCCGGTGCGGCGGCAGCTCGGTCGCCTCGTTCCCGCCGATGAAGACGTCGCCGGTGTCGGCCTTCTCGAGCCCGGCGATGACGCGCAGGAGCGTCGACTTGCCGCTGCCGCTGGGGCCGAGCAGCGCCGTCAGCGATCCCGCCGGGCATCTCCAGGGTGACGTCGTCGAGTGCGACGAAGTCGCCGAAGCGCTTGTTGACGTTGCGGACGGTGATCGCCATGCGTCAGCGGTCCTTTCGGGGGTGGAGCAGGTTCATCAGGAACAGGGTGCATGAGGGCGATCACCGCCAGCTCGAGCGCGCGCCGTGTAGGCGCCGCTGTGGTCGAAGTTCTCGTACTCCTGCGACGACGCGCAGCGGTCAGCGTCTGGGTCTGGCCGATCACGTTGCCCGACACGACGGCCACGGCGCCGAACTCGCCGATCGAGCGCGCGGTGGTCAGGACGACGCCGTAGATCGATGCCCCAGCGGATCGCGGGCAGCGTGACCCGGCGGAACGTCTGCCAGCCCCGCGCGCCGAGCGTCGAGGCCGCCTGCTCCTGCTCGGTGCCGATCTCGCGCAGCACCGGGATCACCTCGCGGGCGACGAACGGCAGCGAGGCGAAGATCGTCGCGAGCACCATCCCCGGCATCGAGAAGATGATCGGGTACGCCCTGGTCGATGAAGCAACGATGCCGAACCAGCCGTTCTGGCCGTAGACGAGGATCAGGCGTGAACCCGACGATCGACCGGCGAGACGGCGAACGGCAGGTCGATCAGCGCCGTCAGGAGCGCCTTGCCGGGGAAGCTGCGCCGCACCATCAGGATCGCCATCGTGATCCCGAAGAGCGTGTTCAGCGGCACGACGATGATGGCGATCTCGAGCGTCAGCTCGAGCGCCTGCACCGCGTCGGGCGGCGTGAGCGCGTCCCACACGGGCGCGAGGCCGCCCGAGAACGTGTGCGGCGACGATGATCGTCGACCGGCACGATCAGGAGCAGCGCCAGGTAGGCCGAGCGCGACGATGCGGAGCCCGTACTTAGCGATCATGTTTCGAGCTCCATCGCTGGATGCCGCGTGATCGAGAGCAGGACCGCGAGCGAGATCGCGAGCAGCACGATCGACATCGCCGCCGCGCCGGTCACGTAGTCGCTCTCGATCTGCGAGTAGATGTGCACCGAGGCGACCTCGGTCGAGAACGGGATGTTGCCGGAGAGCATCACGACCGAGCCGTACTCGCCGACCGCCCGCGCGAAGGCGAGCGCCATGCCGGAGAGGATCGCCGGCAGCAGGTTGGGGAGGACGATGCGGCGGAAGATGGTGTGGCCGCGGGCGCCCAGCGATGCGGCCGCGTCCTCCATCTCGCGGTCGAGCTCGAGCAGCACCGGCTGCACGCTTCGGATGACGAACGGCAGCGTCTCGAAGAGGAGCGCGAGCACGACCGCCGTTGCGCGTGTAGGTGATGTTGACGCCGATAGCGGCGAGTTGGGGCCGTACAGGGTGAGCAGCGTGAGCCCGGCGACCACGGTCGGCAGCGCGAACGGCAGGTCGATCAACGAGTTCACGACGCTCTTGCCCGGGAAGCGAGTCGCGGACGAGCACCCAGGCGATCAGGGTGCCGAAGACGGCGTTGATGAGGGCGACGAGCAGCGACGCGCCCAGGGTGAGCTTGAGCGCCGCGACTGCGTCGGGGGCGGTGACCGCGTCCCAGAAGGCGGCGGCAGCCGCCCTTCTGCGATTCCCACAGGAGGGCGGCGAGCGGCAGGAGCACGACCACCGACAGGTAGGTGATCGCCGACCCCCGGGGCGACGCTCGGAAGCGCCGCCCCGGAGGCCCGCTTGCGCGGGAGTGCGACCGTCGTCATGAGCTGGTCGACACTCCGATGCTGGACTCGATCTTCTGCATGATGCTGTTCGTCGGATCGAAGAACTTCGTCATGACGTCGTCCCATCCGCCCGGGTCGATGTCGTCGATCGTGAACTGGGTCGGATTGCCGCGCGTCGGGGAACGCCTTGGTGAAGGCGGACTCGGCGCTGGAGACGACCGGCCGGTAGCCGGTCTGCGCCAGGATCGTCTGCGCCGCCGGGGTGTACATCCATTTGACGAACGACTTCGCGGCCGCCGAGGCGTGCACGGTCGTCGCGATCGGCGTCTGGATCTCGATCGTCTGCGGCGGATACACGATCTGGATGTCCTCACCGCTCTCCTGGGCCAGCAGCGCGTCCTGCTCGTAGGCCAGGAGCACGTCGCCCTTGCCGCCGGTGAACGTCTGCAGCGGCTGCCGACGCCTTGTCGTCCTGCACCGGCACGTTGTGGAAGAGGTCGCTCAGGTACTGCTCGGCCTGGGCCGGCGTCTTGCCCTCCTTCAGCTGAGCGCCGTACGCCGCCATGATGTTCCAGCGGGCGCCGCCGGAGGTGAACGGGTTGGGCGTGATCACCTCGACGCCCGGCTTGACCAGGTCGTCCCAGGTGGTGATGTGCTTCGGGTTGCCCTTGCGCACGACGAAGACGACCATCGTGTTCGCGACCATGCCCTTGTACTGGTCCTGATCCCAGTTGGGGCTGACGAGCTTCGCCGTCGACGAGCCGCGTCGATGTCGGGCTCGAGCGCGAAGTGGACGACGTCGGCGGCCTGGCCGGCAGCGACGGCCCGGCTCTGGTCGCCGGACGCGCCGTAGGACTGCGTGAAGCTCACGCCCTTGCCCGCGGACGTCTTGTTGAAGGCCGGGATCAGCTTCGCGTACGACGTCTCGGGCGTCGAGTAGGCGACGAGATTGATCTTCCCGGGGGACGCGGCGCCGGCCGTGCTGCCGCTGCCGCCGCAGCCCGCCGCCAGGACGGCGAGCGAAAGGGCGACGGCACCGGCCGCCGCGATCCGTACTTGAACTCGATTCAACTTTTCTCCTTTGTCTATCGACTTAGTTGAGATTAGGGTAGGATGGGTTCATACGACTGTCAAGCGAGAACCCTCTAACGGGGGATCATCGACTTCGAATCAGGAGAGGCATCAACCAGTGGCAGAAGCAAGCTTGGGAACCAATGTCCGCCATCTGCTGGGCATGCACAACGTGAGCCAGCAGCGGCTCGCGCGCTATCTCGGCCTCTCACCGCAGGGGCTCTGGAACATCCTCCACGGCCGCTCCGAGCCGCGCTCGCGGACGGCGCAGCGGATTGCGGCCGCGTTCGGCATCACCATGGATTCGCTCTTCGCCGACACGGGCAGCTGCATTCGCGCGGCCGCCGGCGTGTTCGAGCGGGCGCCGGTGCGTGCGCTCGGCGAGGTCACCGAGGAGGCTGCCGACGACGACTGGCCCGGCCTCGTCGCGGGAAAGGCCGTCGGGTGAGCCCGGCCGAGCCGCGCATGCGGCTCATCGGGCCGGCGCCGGTGGCCGGGGCGCTGCGCGCCGGGGCCGCCGTCGTCGACGGGCGCGCGCCGGCGGAGTTCGACGCCGGCCACCTGCCGGGGGCGGTGAACGTCCCCGCCGGCCCCGGCGCCGGAGAGCTGGCCGCGCTCGTGCTCGCCCGCGACGTTCCGGTGCTCGCACTCGCGGAGGAGCCCGACGAGGCGTGGCGCCTCGAGGATGAGCTCGAGTCCGCGGGCTTCCGGGCCGTGCTCGGGTCGGTCGCCGGCGAGCATCCCGGCCGGGCAGTGGGCGGACATCCGCTGACACGGGGCGGCGCGATCGAGGTCGACCGGCTGGCGGATGAGCTGGCGACGGGCGCCGTCCTCCTGATCGACGTTCGCGACGCGCCCGAGTGGCGGGGCGGGTTCGTGCCCGGCTCGGTGCACCTGCCGCTCGCATCCCTGCGCGGCGCAGCCCACCTGCTCCCCGACGTGCCGACGGTGGCCTGCTGCTCGGACGGCCGCCGCGCCGCCGTGGCGGCCAGCGCCCTACGGCGCTGGGGCCACCGCAACGTCTGGCGCGTCGCCGACGGCGGCGTGGAAGACCTGCTGGCGCGGCCGATCGGCCTCGACCTGCTCGGCGCAGCCTGATGGATCATGTGCGGCCGCCCGCGCCGCCGCGCTGGGCGGCGGCGGGCAGCCTCGCGCTGGCCCTGCCCGCCGCGCCCCTCGGCGTCGCGGCAGTCGGCGCCGGGTCGGCCTCACCGGGAATCATCGCCGGCAGCGCGGTCGGCCTCGCCGCCCTCGCCGCCTGGGTCGGTCCGGCGGCCCTGCCCGGGACGGGTCGTGCGGACGCCGTCGAGCGGGTGATCGTGACGGCCGTGATCGCGTGGGCGGCCGCGCTTGACGCCGCGGTCGCCGGCGCCGGCGTCCGCGGCGGCTCCACGTCGCTCGCTCCGGCCGCCGTGGCGACCACGGCGCTGGCCTACGCGTGCGGGAGCGCCTGGTCGCTGCGATCCCCGGGCGATGTGTGGTGGCGCTGGCCCGTCGCCTGCGCGCTCACGGCGGCCGTCTGGATCGTCTGCCAGGCCGCCGTGTGACCGCTCTGTGCGGCCGATTTGTGACGGAAACGTAAAGGCGAAAGGCCTGCCCGTATCGTCCCGCCGCGACGTTTGGTAGCCTCCTGCGCAATGCCCACCGCCCGAGGCCAGGCGAGCGGACGCGCCCGCGCAACCCGAGCGAGCATCACCACCGGCGTAATCGTCGGGATGCTGGCTGCGGCGCTGACGGCGGCCCCTGCCGGCGCCACGTCGATCGCCCAGAAGAAGGCCGAGGCAGCGGCGGCCGAGGCGCAGCTCTCGAAGCTCTCGCGCCAGGCCGAGCACGCGGTCGAGGTCTACGACGGCATCCACCAGAAGTACCTCAACACGCTCGCGGCGCTGCGTCTCAACCAGCAGACGCTGCACTTCGCCAGGCAGAACCTCGCCAGCGCCCAGAAGCAGCTCGCCGCGAGCCTGACCGCCGATTACAAGCGCGGCGACCAGGACGCGATCGCCTACGTGCTCGCCGCCCGCTCGATCGGCGACCTCGTCGACCAGGTGCAGGTGCTCCAGCGCACGACCGGCGTCAACAAGAACCTCCTGCACGAGATCACGAGGTACCAGACCGAGGTCATCAAGCGCCAGAAGCTCCTGAAGAAGCAGCAGGCGCAGAGGCATGCCCAGCAGGCGGCTGCGGCGGCCCAGCGCGACAAGGCCAAGTCCGCGGTCAGCCGTCAGACGCACTTCCTGGACGGCCTGAAGGCGTCGATCCGGAACATGATCGCCGACCAGCAGGCCGCGGCGGAGAGGGCTGCTGCCGCGAGCGCCACCGCCGCCGGCGACACGAGCGCGCCGCCGACGAACCTGCCAAACCCGCCCGCGAGCACGCTCGGCGGCCAGGCCGTGGCGATCGCCGAGCGCTACCTGGGCGTGCCGTACGTGTGGGGCGGCGCCAGCCCGTCCGGCTTTGACTGCTCCGGGCTCACGATGTACGTCTACTCGCAGCTCGGCGTCTCGCTGCCGCACAACGCCGCCGCGCAGTACCTCTCGCTCCCGCACGTCTCCGAGAGCGACCTCCAGCCCGGCGACCTGGTCTTCTTCGACGGTCTGAACCACGTCGGGATCTACATCGGCGGCGGCTCGATCATCCACGCGCCGCACACCGGCACCGTGGTGCAGATCTCGTCGCTCTCCGGCGGCGGCTCGTACTACGGCGCCGCCCGCGTAGGCTGAATAACCGGGGTCAGACCCCGGGTATTCACGGCTAGGAGCTCTGCCGTTCCAGCCAGCGCGCCGCGGTGTCGCCGGTCTCGAGCACGTGCTGGTGTAGGAGGCGGCGGGCGCGGCGGGCATCGGGCTTCACGAGCGCCTCGACGATGCGGTCGTGGTCGGCCACGCTGCGGGGGATGATGTCCGGGTCGTCGGCGAACGTGCGCCACGCGATCGAGCGGGGGACGCTGTTCTGGAGCGACTGGACGGTGTCGCGCAGCGGCGGGCAGGCCGCGGCGGCCAGGATCACGTTGTGGAAGAGCTCGTTCGCCTGCGACCACTGCTCGCACAGGATGGCCAGGCCGTCCTCGTCGTCGCGGGCCAGCGTACGGTGGCGCTCGTAGCCGGTGCGTAGGAGCGCCTGGGCGACGTCGAGATCGCCCTTGTCATAGCCCGTCAGCCGGCCGGCCGACCGCTCGGCGGCCAGGCCCTCGAGCTCGGCACGCACCAGGTAGACGTTGCGGCACTCCTCGGGGCTGAACTGGCGCACCACCGCGCCGCGGTGGCCGAGCTGGTCGACGAGCCCGATCGCCTGCAGCTGGCGCAGTGCCTCGCGCACCGGCGTGCGGCTGACGCCGAACCGGCTCGCGAGGTCCTCCTGGCGCAGCCGTGCGCCCAACGGGATGCGCCCGGTGACGATCTCGACCTGCAGCCTGTGGGCCAGGTCGTCGGCGCGGGAGAGGACCGGTGTGTGCGGGCTCACACCGTCGATCGTAACACTGCGGCGGGCTGAACACCGCCCGCATGTATCCCTACGGTTGATGTTTGGATCCAAACTGCTATGGTGGCCGGCACAACGAGAAGGAGCCCGCCATGCCTGCAGACGCCGTCGCCAAGCTGCCGGAGATCGAGCACATCAAGGCCCGCAAGGACGGCCTGGACGTCCTTGCCGACATCTACCGGTACGCCGAGCTCGGCTTCGACGCCATCGCCCCCGACGACCTCGCCCTGTTCCGCTGGTACGGCATCTACACCCAGCGGGCCGAGGAGTCGGCCGCGTCCGGCGACCCGGGCCCGTCCGACGAGACGGACGGCCTCTTCATGCTGCGGATCAAGTTCCCGAACGGCATCGTCACGTCCGAGCAGCTGCGCACGATCGGGCGCCTGTCCGAGCGCTACGGGCGGGGCATGGGGGACATCACCACCCGCCAGAACATCCAGCTGCACTGGCTCCGGATCGAGGACATGCCGATCGTGCTCGACGAGCTGAATGCCGTCGGGCTCTCCTTCACCCAGGCCTGCGGCGACGTGTGGCGCAACGTGGTCGGCTGTCCGCTCGCGGGCGTCGACGGCCACGAGCTGCTCGACTCGCGCCCGCTCATCGCCGAGCTCGAGCGCACGTTCGTCGGCGACAAGCGCTTCTCGAACCTGCCCCGCAAGTTCAAGGTGTCGGTGTCGGGCTGCCTGCACCGATGCGCGCAGCACGAGATCAACGACATCGGCCTCGTCGCCGTGGAGCGCGACGGCGTGCTCGGCTACGACGTCTGGGTGGGCGGAGGCCTCGGCGCGTCCGCGCGCATGGGCCGGCGGCTGGACGCGTTCGTCCTGCCCGAGGAGGCGACCGAGGTATGCGCGGCGATCACCGAGATCTACCGCGACGAGGGCAAGCGCACCAAGCGGACGCGGGCGCGGATCAAGTTCCTGGTCGACGAATGGGGCGTCGAGCGGCTGCGGGCCGAGATCGAGCGCAAGCTCGGCCGGACGCTGCCGGCCTCGGTCGCGCCTGCCGACCCGATCGACCCCCACCGCGACCACCTGGGCGTCCACCCCCAGGTCGAGCCCGGTCTGTACTACCTCGGCGCGACGACGCTGCGGGGCCGCTTCTCCGGCGAGCAGATGATCGCGGCCGCAGACATCGCCGACCGGTTCGGCTCGGGTGAGCTGCGATGCACGAACCGCCAGAACGTGATCGTGCTCGGCGTGCCCGACGCGGACGTCGAGGAGGCGTCGGCGTCGCTGGCCGACATCGGCCTGCCGACCCGGGCGTCGACCTTCCGCCGCGGGATCATCTCGTGCACCGGGATGGAGTACTGCAAGCTCGCGATCGTCGAGACCAAGGAGCGGGCCCGGGAGCTGATCGAGCACCTCGAGCGGCGGGTGGGCGACGTGGCCGGGTCGCTGCGGATCAACCTGAACGGCTGCCCGAACGCCTGCGCCCAGTACCAGGTGGCCGACATCGGCCTCCAGGGCGGCATCGCCCGCCTCGAGGACGGGAGCCGCGTGCAGGGGTTCATCCTTCACATCGGCGGGCGGCTGGGCGCGGACGCCGGGTTCGGGCGGCGGGTGGCGTCGAAGGCGATCCCGGCCGACGACGCCCGCTACGCCGTCGAGCGGATCGTGCGCGCCTACGCGGCCGAGCGGCCCACCGACGGCACCTTCGCCGCGTGGGCCCAGGAGCAGTCCGACCGGCGCCTCGCGGCGCTCGCCGGCGTCGCCGTCGGGCGGGAGCCGGTCGAGGCGGCCGCCTGAGCGAGGGGTGGGCTCAGAGGCGGCCGCCAAGCCGGCGCCGGCGTGGCGCTAGGCCACCGCCGGCAGGCCGCGCCGTCGCGCGGCCACGCGTTCGCGCCGATCGTGCTCGCGCCCCGCCCGCAGCTCGGGCTGGAGGTCTCCACCGCGGGCGCGGCGGAGCAGCTCCGCGTGGCGGGATTGGGCGGCGATCTCGGCGGCCCGGAGCCGGGCGAGATCCTCGTGCACGTGCGCGTTGGCAAACATGTCCAAGGGACGCACGCCGCACCCGGAATCTTCCCGCCGGTTCGCGGTTGCCGCTCGCGTCGCCACCGGACTACGATGTGAAGAGCAGTGTGCGTACCCGCCGGGGCGATCCCCGGCGTCGCATCCAGAGAGGCGGAGGGACCGGCCCTGTGAAGCCTCGGCAACCATCCCGGCCACGGCCGGGAAAGGTGCCAAATCCGGCGGGATCCGCGGATCCCGGACGATGTGAACCGGCCGCGCCGGACGGCGCCGGCCCGAATGTAGGGGATCGACCATGAAGGCAACCCATCTCGCCTGCAAGGGCTGTGGCGCGACCTACCCGCTCGAGGCGCTGTTCGCCTGTGACCGCTGTTTCGGCCCGCTCGAGGTCGGCTGGGACGAGTCCGAGCCGGTCGCCCGCGACCGCGTCGCAGCAGGGCCGCAGACGCTGTGGCGCTTCGCCGACTTCCTGCCCGTCGCGCCGCCCGGCCAGGGCCTGCCGGTGGGCTGCTCGCCGCTGATCCGGGCCGACCGGCTCGCGGCCGAGCTCGGGCTTGCCTGCGAGCTCTACGTGAAGACCGAGACGTCGAACCCGACCCACTCGTTCAAGGACCGGGTCGTCGCGGTCGCCGCCGCGAAGGCGGTCGAGCTCGGCTACGGGGCGCTCGCGTGCGCCTCGACGGGCAATCTGGCCGGCGCGACGGCGGCTGCCGGCGCCGCCCTCGGCCTGCCGACCTACATCTTCGTGCCCGCGAACCTCGAACGGGAGAAGATCATCGCCGCGGCGGCCTACGGCGCGACGGTGTTCGCCGTCGACGGCTCCTACGACGACGTCAACCGCCTCTGCTCGGAGCTCGCCTACGACCGGCCGTGGGCGTTCGTGAACGTGAACATGCGCGCCTACTACTCGGAGGGGTCGAAGACGATCGCGCTCGAGACGGCCGAGCAGCTCGGCTGGCGCGCGCCCGACCGGGTGGTCGCGCCGATCGCCTCCGGCTCGCTCTACACGAAGATCCTTCAGGGCTTCGAGCAGGGCCGCGCCGCCGGACTGATCGACCCCGGGCCGGCGCCGGTCATGCACGGCTCGCAGGGCGAGGGCTGCGCCCCCGTCGCGTCGGCGTTCGCGTCCGGCGCGGACGCGGTCGTGCCCGTCCGGCCGACCGGCATCGCGAAGTCGCTCGCGATCGGGAATCCGGCCGACGGTGTCTACGCGCTCGGCGTCGCTCGCCGCACCGGGGGCAGCATCGAGGCCGCCTCCGACGAGGAGATCGTCGAGGGCATCCAGCTGCTGGCCCGCACCACAGGCATCTTCACGGAGACCGCCGGCGGCGTCACGACCGCCGTGCTGCGGAAGCTGGCGGAGCGGGGCGAGATCGGCGCGGGGGAGACCGTGGTCGCCTACATCACCGGGGACGGCCTGAAGACCGTCGAGGCGGTGGCCCCTGCGGTCGAGACCATCGCGATCCCGGCGGATGCGGACGCGGTCGACGAGGTGCTGGCGGAGCCGGTCCGGCGATGAGCCTCGGGGCGCGGCCGCCGCGGCCCGGTGACGAGTCCGCGGCGGCCGCGCTCGTAAACGCGTATGACGCGCGCGTTCGGCGGCGATGGGGGCTGGACGGCCGTCGACGTCGCTGACGAGTGGAGGCGTGCCTCGGCAGAGGCGCCGGACGTCTGGCTCGTGGAGCGGGCCGGCGAGCTCGCCGGGTGCGCGACGCTACGCCCAACGGGCCGCGGTCGCCTACACGCCCTCGGCTACACGCATCCCGCGCATGCCGGGGAGGGCGTGGGCGCGCTGATCGTGGAGATGACGGAGCGGCGCGCGATCGAGCGCGCCGGAAGCGTCGTCGTGCGCAATTCGGTGCTGGCCTCCGACCCGGCCGCATGCCGGTTGCTCGAGGCGCGCGGGTACACGCCCGAGTCGCGGCACCTGAGGATGCGCGTCGACCTGGCCGGGTCGCCTCCGCCGGTCGCGCCGCCGACGGGCATCGTGCTGACGAGCTTCCGGCCTGGCGTCGACGATGCAGAGGTGGATCGGTGCGTCGAGGAGGCGTTCGAGCATGCGTGGACGCACCAGGCGGAGTGGCGGCTGGCGAAGGCAGCCGATCCGCGCTTCGATCCGGAACTCTGGATCGTCGCTCGCGAGGACGCGGAGGTCTGTGGTGTCGCCCTTTGCATGCCGCGGACGTTCGGAATGGGCTTCGTCGAGTCGCTTGCCGTGCGTGCTCCGTGGCGGCGCCGCGGCGTCGGCGGCGCGTTGCTCCACGAGGCGCTGCGGCGGCTGCGGGTGGCCGGCGAGCGGAGCGTCGGGCTGAGCGTCGACGCCGACAACCCGGTTGCGATCAGGCTCTACGAGCGGGCAGGTATGCGCGTCGTCTGGTCGGCGGTGCCCTACGAGCGTGAGCTGCGCGCCTAAGTCTTCGGGGCACTCCCCTTGACACTGCCGCGAAAGTGAGAAGCGCGGGCCGATACCGGCGGCAGGTGATCGGCCCGCGTGGGTGCATGATCGGTGTGCGGCTCGGCGGCCGCACTCCCGTGCGCGGTGAATTCGACCCTCCCCGATTCGGAGGGATCGGGCCTACGCGGCGGCGGTCACGTGCTCGTCCAGGCGTAGAGCCTGCGCGAGCTGTGCCTTGGGCCGCGCGCCTACCGCGCGCTCGACGATCTCGCCGCTCTTGAGCAGGAGAAGCGTCGGGATGCTGGAGACGCCGAAGGCGCCTGCCAGCTCGGGCTCGGCGTCGACGTCGACCTTGCCGACCTTGATCCGGCCGGCGTAGTCGCCGGCGAGCTCGTCGACGATGGGGGAAACCATGCGGCACGGGCCGCACCAGGCCGCCCACAGGTCGAGCAGGACCGGGACGTCCGAGTCGACGACCTCCGCCTGGAAGTTGGCCTTTGTGATCTCGATGCTGGACACAAGATGCTCCTTCAAGCAATATTCAACTGACTAGCTATATAGTTGCACATGCGATACACTTTTGCAAGTGACGCTGCCCCGTCCCCTTACCCCCGCCATGGCCACGGCAATCGCCGAGCGCTTCCGGCTCTTGTCCGAGCCGACGCGCCTGCGCCTGCTCGACCTCCTGGCCGACGGCGAGCGCAGCGTGGGCAGCCTGGCGGACGATCTCGGCTGCACCCAGGCGAACGTCTCGAAGCACCTCGCGCTGCTGGCCGACGCCGGCCTCGTCGAGCGGCGGCGGCAGGGCCTGCACGGCTACTACCGCGTGTGCGACCCGGCGGTGTTCGCCCTCTGCGCCCAGGTGTGTGAGACGCTTCGGCGACACGCGGACGCCCGCGCCGCCGCCCTGCGCGAGCCCGCCTGACCACCGCCGAGACCGGAAGGAGTGGACGATGGCGTTCATCGACACGATTCCCCCCGACGCCGCCGAGGGCGCCGTCGCGGACATGTACGAGACCGATCGGGCCGCCTGGGGGTACCTGCCGAACTTCACCCGCGCATACTCTCATCGCCCGGGCGTGTATGCAGCCTGGCGGGGGCTGAACGGCTCGATCAAGGCGAACATGGACGAGCGCCGCTATGAGATCGCGACGCTGGCGGCCGCTCGCCGGCTGCGCTCGAGCTACTGCTCGCTCGCCCACGGCAAGATGCTGACGCGGCTCGTCCCCGCCGCCACGGTACGTGACATCGCCCTGGGAAGGCCGTCGGAGGAGCTCGACGACGTGGACAGGGCCGTCATCGAGGTCGCGGACAAGGTCGCGGCCGACGCCACCACGGTGACGCAGGCCGACATCGAGCGGCTGCGCGGGCTCGGGCTCTCCGATGCGGACGTCCTCGACGTCGTCCTGGCCGCGGCGGCACGCTGCTTCTTCAGCAAGGTGCTCGACGCCGTCGGCTGCGACCCCGACGCGGCGTTCAGCGAGCTCGAGCCGGAGTTGCGTGACGCGCTCACGGTCGGCCGGCCGATCGCGGCCGCCGACGCGGGCTGAGGCTCACACCCTCCCGCGAAGGGCCATGACGTTCGCGACGTACCAGCGCGTCTCGGGCAGCAGGCCGCGCTCGCGCACCGATCGCTCGCCCTGGTAGTAGGCGGCGACCGCCCGCGCCTCGTTTCCGCCGAACGCGCCGATCAGGTGGTGCAGCAGGGCGACGCCGACGCGCACGTCGCCGTCGCCGGTGCGCGGCACGGAGTGGCCGATGAGGACGTTCTCGACGTATGTCCACGTGCCCGGGAGCACCTGCATCGGCCCCCAGGCCCCGGCGGGGGAGAGGATGTTCGTGTGGAAGCCGGATTCCTGCCACGCGATCGCCCGCGCGAGCGCGGCGTCGACGCCGTAGTGCGCCGCCCAGGCGTCGATCGACGCGGGCACCGACCATGGCCCGAGCGGGCTCGGCGCCGGCGCGGTGGCGGCCGGGACGCGCAGCGTGATACCGGCGAGCAGGATGCCGCGGGCGCGCAGGCCGTTCGCCCGCGCCAGCCGGTGCATGCCGACGCCGAAGTGGGCGGCGATGCCCGAGAGCGTGTCGCCGGGCCGGACGACGTAGCTTCCGCCCAGTGCGGTCGACCCGCCGCCTCCGCCGCGGCTCGCCCCGGAGGGCAGGCGCAGCGTCGCCCCGGCCAGGAGCAGGCCCTGGGGCGAGATCCGGTTCGTCCGCGCCAGCTGCTCGACGCTCACACCGAAGCGGGCGCCGATGCCCGACAGGGTGTCGCCCCAGCGGACGGTGTAGGTGCGCGGCGTCGCGGACGACCGGCCACCGGGGATGACGAGGACGCTGCCGGCGCGCAGGAGCCCGTTCACGCGGCGATGATTCGCCCGCGCCAGCCGGCGCAGGCCGACGCCGTGGTCGTGGGCGATGGCGGTGAGCGTGTCGCCGTAGCGGACGACATAGTGGGTCCGCGCGGCCGCCGGGGCGGCCCCGGCCAGGGCGAGCGTGGTGGCTGCGAGTGCTGCGGTTCGAAGTCGCATCGGTGTCGGGTTCTCCTTGCGGACCCTCCCAATTCGACGTTCCTCCTCCCAGTCCTTCCCAGCAGCGGCCGTGTTAGGTTGCGCCATGGCCGTCCGCCGCCGGGTCGTCGTGTCGGGCAGCGTGCAGGGCGTCGGCTTCCGCGCCGCGGTGAGCCGGCACGCGCGCACACGGGGCGTGGCCGGGTGGGTGCGGAACCTGCCGACGGGGCAGGTGGAGGCCGTGTTCGAGGGCGACGAGCCTGCGGTCGCAGGGATGGTGCGGTTCTGCAGCCAGGGCCCGGCGGGCGCTGCGGTTGCCGGCGTCGAGGTGGTCGAGGAGACGCCGGTCGGCGAGACCGGGTTCTCAGCCTGAGGGATCGGCGCCGTCCGCGCCGGGCACACGTCCGAGCCGGGCGAGCAGCTCCGTCACCCGCTCCTCGGCCGCATCCAGGCGGGCGCGGCAGAGCGCGTGCAGCTGCTCGCCGCGCTCCCACAGGGCGAGCGCCTCGTCGAGCGAGGTGCTGCCGTCCTCGAGCCGGCGCACGATCTGCTCGAGCTCGTCGCGGGCCTGCTCGAAGCTCGGCTCGGCGCTCACGGCTCCACCTCCTCGACCCGGGCGCCGAGGCGCCCGGCGGCCAGGCGCACGCCGATGTGGTCGCCGGCCGAGAGCGTCCCGGCCTCGCGCACCACTGCCCCGGCGCCGTCCTGCACGATCGCGTAGCCGCGCTCGAGCGTCGCGGCCGGCCCGAGCAGCCGCAGCCGGTCGCGGGCGCCGCGCAGGCGCGTCGCCTCGCGCTCGAGCCGGAGCGCCGGCAGCCGCCGTAGCGACGTCGCCGAGACGTCCAGCGCGGCACGTCTGGTCGTGATCCAGCTGCGCGGGTCGGCGAAGGCGGGCCGGGCGACGAGCAGCTCGAGATGGCGGCGGGCGTGGGTCGCCCGGCCCTCGAGCGCGCGTCCCGCCCGGGCCAGGAGCGCGTCGAGCTCGGCGGTCGACGGCGGCGTGGTCGGGGACGATCAGCTTGGCGGCCAGGCTGGGGGTGCCGGCGCGCACGTCGGCGACGAGGTCGACGAGCGGCGTGTCCTGCTCGTGGCCGATCGCGGCGACGACGGGCGTCGCGCATGCGGCGACCGCCCGGCACAGGGCCTCATCGGAGAACGGGAGCAGGTCCTCGACGCTGCCCCCGCCGCGGGCGAGCACGATCACGTCGACGGCGGCGTCGCCGTCGAGCGTCCGCAGCGCCGCCCGCAGCTCGCCGGCCGCGCCGGCGCCCTGTACGGCCGCCTCGACGATCCGGAACCGCACGCCCGGGTGGCGGGCAGTCGCCGTCTCGACGACGTCGCGCTTCGCCGCTGCGTCGCTTCCGCACACGAGCCCGACGACGCGCGGCAGGAACGGCAGCGGCCGCTTGCGCTCGGCCGCGAACAGCCCCTCCTCGGCGAGCCGCAATCGCACCTCCTCGATCCGGCGCAGGAGCTGGCCGAGCCCGAACTGCTCGATCGCGTACGCCCGGAAGCGGAACTCGCCCCGGCGCTGCCACAGCTCGCCGCGCCCGAACACGTGGACACGCTCGCCGACGGCCGGCGGCGGCTGGATGCGGTCGAACTTCTCCTTCTGCATCGATCCCTGCAGGAGCGATGTGCCGTCCTTCAGGCAGAAGTAGACGAGCCCCCAGCGGTCGGTGCGCTTGAGCTCCGACAGCTCACCCTCGACCCACACGTTCCCGAGCCGGGTGAGCCAGTCCGCCACCCCCTGGTTGAACCCGGCGACCGAGTAGACGGTGCGGTCGCCGTAGGTGGTTGGGGTCGGCTTCGCGCTCACGCGAGAAGTCTATGGGGGGCCACGCCTATGTGAGGATGCGCGCTGCCGTGTGCGGGGTGCAGCCGAGCTCGAGCATCGCGACCGCCCGGTGTAGGTCGGCCGAGCTCTTCGCGAGGCGCTCCGCCACCCGCAGCGGATAGCCCGCCTGGAGCAGCACGTGCAGCCGCCACGCCTCCACCTGCGAAGCCGCGTCGGTGCCCTCGTCGAGGACATTCGCCGGAGTCATGCGCGCCATGGTAGGAGCGCGCTCGGACGGATCAAGAAGTCGCTGGTATCGTCACCTTCGTATGTCCGAGACCCTGCGAGGCCTGTGGCTCGAGGTGCGGATCATCCCGGTGCTCCTGTGGAGCTTCTCGGCCATCACCCTCGGCACGGCGCTGGCAGCCCGAGGCCACGACCTGCAGGTCTGGTACTACCTCGGCGCGGTGGCGCTCGGGGTGCTGATCCAGGGGCTCCTGGCCCACTCGGTGAACGAGGTCGAGGACTGGCGGTCCGGCACCGATCGGCACGCGTCGCCGCGAGTCATCTCCGGCGGCAGCAAGGTGATCGTCGCCGGGTTGCTCCCGCCGCGGGCGCTCTGGTGGGTCTTCGGCGCGGCGTTCGCGGCGACGACGGTGATCGGCCTCGCGCTCGTGGCCGCGCGTGGGCTCGTGGTGCTCCCGTTCGGGCTCGTCGGCGTCGCCGGGGCGATCCTCTACACGCTCCCGCCGGTGCGGGCGGCCTACCGGCCGTTCGCGGGCGAGGCGATCGCCTTCATCTGCCTGGTCGACTGCGTGTGCGGCGCCCACGTGCTGCAGGGGCCGTCGATCGACGGCACGACCGTCGCCGCCGCGGTTGCGGTGGCGGCGTATGCGGTATCCATGCTGATGGTGCACCACTACCTCGACCGCGACGCGGACGCCGCCGCCGATCCGCCCAAGGTGACCTCGATCGTCCGCCTCGGCCTTGTCAACGGCCGCCGCTACGCGATCGGCTGGTGCCTGGTCGCGATGGCCGCGGCGGTGGCGGGGTCAGCCGCCCAGCCGCGGCTCCTGCCGCTCGTCCTCGGGTACGCGATCGGCCTGGCTGCCCACCTGCGCTGCCGCCCGGCCGAGGTCGAGTCGGTCACGATGTGCGAGACCGTGATCATCTTCGCCGGCATCGCCTCGGCCCTCTGTGCCGCGGCGCTCCTCGAGCCGCCGCTCGTGCTGACGCTGCTCGCGGCCGCCGTCCTGATCGCCTTCGAGATGCGGATGGCGGTCAGCCCCGCCCACACGCCGGCTGCATGACGCTCGAGGAGGAGCTCGAGACGGCGGTGGCGGCGGCGGCCCGGCACGCCCGGCCGGGGGAGCAGGCCGTGGGAGTGATGGCGGCCGATCCGGCCGGCTCGCGGGTGTACGTGGTGGCCCTCGCCGCAGGTGACGAGCTCGGGTACGTGGCCGTCGACACTGCCGGGGCGCCCGTCGCCGACCGGCGCGTCGTGAAGGACGCGGTCTCGCTGGCGGCGCTGGCGGAGCGGGCCGAGGAGGTGTCGGGGGCGACGGCTGCCGACGATCTGGTCGCACAGTTCCGGGAGGCGGCCGGAGCATTGCGCGCGGGCGGGGACGAAGCGGCGGCGGCCGCCGCGGAGGCGGTCGCAGTTGCAGGCGAGCGCCTCGGCGAGGCCGCCGCCGGGCCGCGCGCGGCGACGCCCGTCTACCTCGACCGGATCGCCGCGCTGGCCGGAGATCTGGCGGCGGCGATCGAGGCGTTCATCCCGCACGCCGAGCGGCTGGGTCAGGTCGGGGAGACGCCCTCGCCGCCGGCGGAGGCGGCATGGGCCGCGCTCGCCGTAGCCGCCCGCGCGGGCGAGCCCGGCCAACTTCGCCCGCGCGATGACCGCGGCATCGGGCGCGGTCGACGCGCTCGTCGCGGACGTGCTGGACAATTACCGGGTGGAGCTCGGCGCGTGAAGGCGTTCGACCGGCTGATCGCGGCGTCGCTGCCGGCGGTGCCGCGGGTGGTTGTGCGCAGGATCGCGGACCGCTACATCGCCGGCGAGACGCTCGCGGATGCGGTGGCCACGGTGCGCGCGCTGAACGGGCTGGGCGCGATGGCCACGGTCGACGTGCTGGGCGAGTTCATCTCGCGGCCGGAGGAGGCCGAGGAGACGGCGACCGAGTACGAGCGGGCGCTGGACGCGATCGCCGCCGGGCAGCTGGATGCCAACGTGTCGGTGAAGCTGTCGGCGCTCGGCCTCGAGATCGACCGCACGCTGCTCGACCGCACGCTCGCCCGCGTGCTGCGCTCGGCCGAGCGGCACCGCCTCTTCGTGCGCATCGACATGGAGCACAGCGGCCTCACCGACGAGACCCTGGCCGTCTATCGCGACCTGCGCGCCGCGGGGCACGAGGACGTGGGCATCGTGATCCAGTCGTACATGCGCCGGGCCACGGCAGACGTCGCGGCGCTGCGCGACCTCACGCCCAGCGTGCGGCTGGTGAAGGGCATCTACCTCGAGCCGGAGGACGTCGCCTACCAGTCGATGCGGGAGATCAACGCCAGCTACCTGCGCCTGCTCGAACAGCTTGTCGACCAGGGCAGCTATATCGCCATCGCCACCCACGACCGCGCGCTCCTCGACGGCGCGCTCGCCGTGATCGACCGGCACGGCCTGGGGCGCGACCGGTACGAGTTCCAGATGCTGCTCGGCGTGGCCGAGGACGCGCGCCGGCGGCTGATCGCCGACGGGCACCATCTGCGCGTGTACGTGCCGTACGGCCGGGCCTGGTACGCCTACTCCGTGCGGCGTCTGAAGGAGAACCCGAGCATCGCCGGCTACGTCGCCAAGGACGTGATCCGCACGATCGTCCCGGGGATGCGATGAGCCTCGGGCGGGCGCTGCGCGCCGCGGTTGCCGGCGCCGTGGCGGCAGGAGCCTGGGCGGCTGTCGAGCCGGCGCTGCGCGAGGCGACGGGCGGCCATCACAGCCAGGTTCGGCTGGTCGGAGGCGTTGTCGCGCCGGACGGCCGCTGGCGTGAGATCGGAATGGCGATCCACCTCGCGAACGGCGCCATGTTCGGTGTGGCGTTCGCCTGGCTCGGCTTCGGCGGCGTCGGTCAGGGGATCCTGGCGGCCGAGGCCGAGAACACGCTCCTGTGGCCGCTCGTCGGCGTGCTCGACCGCATCCATCCCGACGTCCGCTCGGGCGAGTGGCCGCGGCTCGCGCGCGATCCGAATGCGTTCGCCCAGGAGGTGCTCGGGCACGCCGTGTTCGGGGCGGCGATGGGCGTGCTCATCCCGCGCGGCCCGCGTTGAGCGCGGGGCCCGCGTGGGAGATGAGGTCGCATGGACCCTGACGCTGCGTCAGGGGCAAGCCATGCTCAGTGGGCGGCCGTCGGCCCCTTGGTCGTGCCGTGGCCGAGCTCGTCCAGCTCCGCCAGCCGCAGCTCTCCGTGCCGCCGCACCGGATGACCCGCCGGCAGGTCGGCGATCAGCGCCTCGATGCGGTCGGCGATCTGATAGGCGAACTGCGGCGTCGCCGGCCCCCACAGGGCGTCGATATCGCGGTCGGTCGGCTCTGCCATCGGCGCGAGAGCATAGCGGCGGGCGGTTGGCGGCGGTGGCGTGCGCCAAGTGGCACATGTGGTTGGCGCCAAGTGGCGCGTGCCGGCGGCGAGGCAGAAGCGCCGCGCATTCCCGCTCAGAGCTCTGTGTAGGCGCCCACCTCGAAAACGCGGTCGGGCGGGATGTGGTACGAGCGCGCCACCGGCGTCGAGTTCTGGTACAGGAGCACGAAGAGGCGCTTTCGCCAACCGGCCATGCGGGCGCGGCCCGTCGGCAGGATCGTCACGTGATCGATGTAGTAGGACGTGCGGTCGAGGTCGATCTCGAGGCCCTGGCGGTTGGCCTGCTCCAGTGCGGCCACGACGTCGGGCTCGTCCTGGTAGCCATAGGTCGCGGCGATCGCGACGAATCCGAGGCGCAGGTGCTCGACCGCGACCCGGTCCGCCTGGGGGACGTGGGGCACGCCGACGGTGTCGATCTTCACGAGGATCACGCGGTCGTGGACGATGCCGTTGTGTTCGGCGTTGTTGAGGAGCGCAGTCGGGACCGTGTCCAGTGAGGTCGTCAGGAAGACCGCGGTGCCGGGAATCCGGTTCGGCGGGTCGTCGATCATCCGGTTGATGAAGCGCCGAAGCGAGACCCGCCCCTCGCGTATGGCGCGACCGAGCGTGATGCGGCCGCGGTGCCAAGTCGTGAGAATCGTGAAGAAGATCGCGCCGACGACAAGCGGGAACCAGCCGCCGCTGAAGATCTTCGTCAGGTTGGCCGCAAAGAATGTGAGCTCGACGAACAGGAAGAACGCCCCCGCGGGGATGAGCAGCTTGAGTGGCTTTCGCCACAGCCTGCGGAAGACGACGAAGGCGAGCAGCGTGTTGGTGGCGAAGATCGCGCTCAGCGCGATCCCGTAGGCGTTGGCGAGGCCCGTCGGCGAGCGGAACGTCAGCACGAGCACGATGACGGCTGCGCAGAGGAGCCAGTTTACGACCGGGATGTAGATCTGGCCCATGATTCGCTTGGACGTGTGCCGGATGTTCATTCGCGGCAGGAATCCGAGCTGGATCACCTGCTGGGTAACCGAGAACGCGCCCGAGATGACGGCCTGCGAGGCGATCACCGTGGCGACTGTCGCCAGGACAACCATCGCCTTCTGACCGGTCTGCCCTCCGGGCACGAGAAAGAAGAACGGGTTGGAGACGGTCTCGGGCCGGGACAGCAGGAGGGCGCCCTGGCCCATGTAGTTCAGGAGCAGACACGGGAAGGCGAGGCCGAGCCAGGCGCGTGTGATGGCCCTGCGCCCGAAGTGCCCCATGTCGGCGTAGATCGCCTCGGCGCCGGTCACGGCCAGGAACACCGACGCCGAGCGCGAAGAAGCCCATCGTGGGGTCGTCGACGACGAACTGGGCGGCGTAGCTCGGAGAGAGTGAGCGGACGATGCCGGGATGGGCCGCGACCTCGTTCAGGCCGAGCGCGCCGAGCACGAGGAACCACACCACCATGATCGGTCCGAAGAGGCCTCCCACCGCGCCGGTACCGAACCGCTGGAAGGCGAAGAGCGCGATCAGGATGGCAAGCGAGAACGGGACGATCTGCGACGCGAGCGTCGGCGAGGCCACCTTGAGCCCCGACACGGCCGACACGACGGAGATCGCCGGCGTCAGCATGCCGTCGCCGTAGAACAGCGACGCGCCCAGCACGCCCACGATGACAAGGCCGCTCTTTCGCCGGCTTTTCACGAGGCGCTCGATGAGCGCGACGAGCGCCATGATCCCGCCCTCACCGCCGTTGTCGACCCGCAGGATAAGCAGCACGTACTTGAGCGTGACGATGAGCGCCAGCGCCCAGAAGATGAGCGAGAGTGCGCCATAGACCCGCAGCGGGGACGGCGCCATCGGGTGGTCGCCGCTGAAGATGAGCTGGACCGTGTAGAGCGGGCTCGTGCCGATGTCTCCGTAAACCACGCCGAGGGCGCCGAGCGAGAGGGCGAAGGAGGCCCAGCCCGTGGCTGCGTGGCCGTCGGCGTGCCCGTCCGCAACGTCAGCGGGCTCGCGCCGCGGCCGCCGTAACGCGGCTCGCGTCCGCTCCTCGGTCGCGATGGTTGCGTGCGTGCTCATCGGACTACTTCGCGACTGCCTCGTGCTGCGGCGTAGAGGCCGGTTGCGGTCGCCGGCGGGAGGGTCGCGACGGGACAATCGTGACGTCGGGCGCAACGCCGTGCGCGGCACGGCGTACACTCCAGCCGGCGCGTCCGACTATCACGAGCGCGTCCACGGGCCAGGACGCATTGAGGAGCGCCGGGATGCTCCGGCAGGGCACGATCTCCACCCGTGGGGGCGGCGTGAGCCCGCGGCCCCGCTCGTCGACCGACGCTCGGAGCCGCTCCAGGCGGTCGGCGAGTCGCGGCGGCCAACCGCTGATCGGCAGTGTCGGCGGGAGGACCGCCGGGAGGAGCACGCGCACGACTGCGATCTCGTCCCGCGGCACGCGTGCGAGCGCCTCTCCGAGGACATCCGTGACGAGCGTCGGCTCCAACCGTGAGTCGGTGCAGACGATGAGGATATGGCGTCTCATGCCGGCGCCTGCTCCGGGCGGAGGATCATCACCCGCTGGCGGGCCTCGGAAACGATGCGCCGTATGACGTGGTCGTAGGCGACCCGGCGCAGGTCGGCCCGCTGGAGCCCCGAGGCGCGAAGCACTATCAACTGCGAGTCGCGCCGGTTGGCTTCGGCGAGGATCGACTCGGCCGGATCGCGGGTGCGAAGGTGGGTCGTAAGGACGCGGATGCCGTACCGGTCGCCGACGGCGCGGCCCGCCGCGGCCAGGCGCTCCACGGCGTCGTCGAGGTCGTCGATGTCCATGTCCATCTCCTCCCCGAGCGGGATCTCGGTGAACGCGAGGACGACGAGCGACGCCCGCCGGTCGGCAGCGAGCTGTGCCGCCACGTCGAGGAGGTCGGCCGGGATCGCGCCCGCGGCGGTGTTCACCGGTATCAGCATCGTCTGATACTCGACCTCCACCCCCGGGCCGCGGCGGGTGGACACCTCGGGTCGCGTTCGCTCCCCGAGGGAGAGCCCGTGGCGCCGCCGGTAGGCGGCGTATGCGGCCAGGCCCAGGAGCATCCACGCGAATCCGAGCGCGCGGGCATCGCCTTCGAGCAGCACGACCGCAAACCAGGCGGAGGCCGTACCGACCGCGCCGATGACGGTGACGAGCGGAAGCCGCCGGCCGTCGAGCGCCAGGTTCAGGGGCGCCGCCACCGGCCGATAGCGGCCCGGATCGCGCCACCGCAGCGCGAGCACGGAAGCGTGCACGCTCGTGAACGCGATCAGCGCCCCGAACGCGTACGTGCCGGCCAGAAGGCTCTTGTCGGCGGCGACCTCCTGCATGATCAGAAGGAGCACCGTTCCAGCCGCACACGTTGCGATTGCTGCGATCGGCGCCTCGCGCGCCGGGTGGATCTCGGCCAGCGCGGTGGGCAGCTGCCGGTGCTGGCTCTGCCAGCGCACCTGACGCGAGGAGCGGCGCAGGGCCGCATGCGCGACAACGGCCAGGAGGCCCGCGACCAGCACTCCCACGATGTCCCTGAGGCCGGTCGAAAGGACGTGCGGCGACACCTGCGAGGCGATCCCGAGCACGGATCCGGACTGCGACACGGCGGACCCCGCACTCGCCATCACCGTTACCAGCCCGATCGCGGTGCTCAGCGTGATTGCCGAGACGAGCACGCCCGCGGACGCCGGCCCGAGGTCGCGGTCGGGGTCGCGCGCCTCACCTGCCATGTCGCCGATCGACTCGATGCCGACGTAGGCGACCGTGGCAAGGGCGCACGCGAGCACGAGCTGCTCGAGCGAGGGCGCCGTGCCCAGGTGCACGTCCTCCTGGATCGCGCCAGGCCGGAAGGCGAAGGCAACGCCGAGCACCACGAGCAAGACCTGGAGTCCGAGGTCGAGGATGCCGGCGAACACCGCCAGGCTCGCCGAGAGCTCGAGCCCCAGCGCGCAGGCACCCGCCGCCAGGGCGAGGACCGCGACGCCGCCGGCGAACGACCATCCACCAGATACCAGCGGATCCCAGAAGATGCTCAGATACCGGGCCGCATAGAGGGCGGCAAGCGCCGCGGTCGCGACCAGCGCGAGGCTCGTCGCCCAACCGGTGACGAAGCTCGCCAGCTCGTCGAACGCGTGCCGGGCGAGGGCCGCCGAGCCGCCGGACTCGGGAAAGAGCGAGACGCCCTCTGCATAACTTGCCGCCACGGCCAGCGCGAGCAGCCCGGCGACCAGCATCGCGAGTGGCGCCAGCCCTGCGCCGTGGGCTGTGACAAGGCCGAGCGCGATGAAGATCCCCGATCCCATGCGGGCGTACCCCGACGCGAACAGACCACCACGCCCCTGGGCGGTCCGAGCACGAACGGCTCGGCGCCGCACAACGGGCGAGTGGGACGGAGCTCGGCTTATGGAGCGTATTGCCATCTCTCACACCGTCGCACCGAACGCCTCACGGCGGCATCACAGTCCATGGGCCGGGCATACCAATCGCATCACGAACGTGTCACGGCCGCGTCACGACGCGACGGGCCGCGCGCGGGGGCCCCTGGGCTAGCATCGTCCCGATGCCCGCCGCCCCGTCCGACCTGCTCGGCCCGTCCGGAGAGTTCGGCCATCGCGAGCACGTGCGCCTGGCGTGGCGCGAGCTGCGCGAGCATGATCGCGAGGTCGCGCTGGATCGGATCGAGACCGCGATCCGCCACGTCGCCGAGGCGCACGGCGCGCCCGGGAAGTACCATCGGACGATGACCGAGGCGTGGGCCGCCCTGGTCGCCCATCACCTGGCCGAAGCGCCCGAGCTGGCCTTCGACGAGTTCGTCGAGCGCTTCCCGGGGCTGCTCGACGGCGGCCTGCTCAAACGCCACTTCAGCCCTGAGCTGCTGGCGAATCCGGCCGCCCGCGCGGCCTGGGTCGACCCCGACCTGCGCCCGCTCCCCGCGCACCCGTAGGCCGCATCCCAAACGCCGCCCGGGCCGACCTGTAGACTCGCGCTCGGTCACTGGGGAGGGGTCTTCTATGCACCGTCATTCTCTGCACGAGGTCAGGCCCGAGGCGTTCAACTACGTGTGGGACAACGCGATCCCACCCGCCCTCGAGGTCGCGTCCGGCGCGGAGGTCGAGCTGCACGTTCGCGACGCCGGCGACGAGCAGATCGATCGTGACTCGGGGGCCGATGCCGTGGCGGCGCTCGACTTCTCGCACGTGAACCCGGTGAGCGGCCCCGTGTTCGTGAAGGACGCGAAGCCCGGCGACGTGCTGGCCGTCGAGATCCTCGAGCTGCGCCCGGGCGACTGGGGCTGGACGGCGATCATCCCGGGGTTCGGGCTGCTCGCCGACGAGTTCCCCGATCCGTGGCTGCGCATCTCCGCCGTCGACGGAGCGGCCCGCCGGGTCGGGTTCGCCGAGGGCGTGACGCTCCCGTTCGAGCCCTTCCCGGGCACGATCGGCGTCGCCCTCCCGGAGCCCGGACAGCACTCGATCGTGCCGCCGTCGAGCTGGGGCGGCAACCTCGACATCAAGCACCTCCGCGTCGGCACGACCCTGTTCCTGCCGGTCGGTGTCGACGGCGCCCTGTTCTCGGTCGGCGACACCCACGCCGCGATGGGCGACGGCGAGGTGTGCGGCACCGCGGTCGAGGCGGCCATGGACATCGTCGTGCGCCTGAGCGTGCGCCGCGACTTCTCGGTGCCCGCGCCGCAGTACTCGGTGCCGGCGGGCGAGCTCGCCCGCACCGAGGCCGGCGCGTACCACGTGACGACCGGCGTCGGCCCCGACCTGATGGAGGCGACCCGGGCGGCGACGCGGGCGATGATCGAGCACCTCGGCCACACGCGCGGCCTCGACCGCCAGGAGGCGTACGCGCTCTGCTCCGTCGCCTGCGACCTGCGCATCCACGAGGTGGTCGACGCCCCCAACTGGGTGGTCGGCATGTTCCTGCCCCTGACGATCTTCGACGAGGAGGCACGATGAGCACGGCTGAGAAGGACCGCGGCCTGCGCCGCGAGCTCAAGTTCTGGGAGGCGATCGCGCTCTCGATCGGCATCATGGCGCCGACGGCCGCCATGGCCCTGAACGGCGTCGGCGTGGCCGCGAACGTCGGCCAGGCCGTGCCACTCGCCTTCCTGATCTCGGCGATCCTCGTCTTCCTCGTCGCCTTCGGCATCATGCGCCTCGCCGGCCACTACAGCCATGCCGGCTCGGTCTACGCGTTCACCGGCGCCACCCTCGGCCCCCGGGCCGGCTTCTTCTCCGGCTGGGCGCTGCTCGGGACATACCTCTGCTTCACGGTCGCCTCGAGCGCCGAGGTCGGCCTGTTCATCGCCCAGTTCGCGAACGGCACCGGCATCTGGAGCGGCAGCGAGTGGGTCTGGATCGCGCTCGTGGCCGTGCTCTGCGTCGGCTTCCTCGCCTATAGCGACATCAGGATCACGACCCGCACGCTGCTCTCGATCGAGGCGGTCTCCGTGCTCCTGATCACCGTGCTCATGGTGGTCATCTTCGTGAAGCTCGCCACCGGCTCCGTGCCGGGCAGCCAGGGCTTCAACTCCGACGTCTTCCGGCTCCCCAGCGGCACGACGAACTCGGCTCTCGGCCTCGCGATCGTGCTCGCGTTCCTCTCCTGGGGCGGGTTCGAGGGCGCGGCGGCGCTGGGCGAGGAGACGAACGAGCCCCGCCGCCAGATCCCGCGCGCGATCCGAAACGCGGTGATCGGCGCCGGCATCTTCTACGTGCTCTGCATGCTGGCGCAGACGTGGGGCTTCGGCACCGACAAGTCCGGCGTCACGGCGTTCGCGACGTCGAGCTCGCCGCTGGGCGACCTCGGCAAGACGTACATCGGGTCGTGGATGGGTGATCTGATCAACCTCGGCGCCGGCGTGAGCGCGTTCGCGAGCGCCCTCGGGACGGCGACAGGCGCATCGCGGATCCTCTACGCGATGGGACGGGACGGATTCGTCACCACGCGCCTGGGGACGTCGTCCAACCGCACCGGCGCGCCCGCGGTCGCGCTCGCGACCGTCATCGCGATCGCCGCCGCCGGCCTGATCGGGATGCGCGCGTACGGCATCTCGAACGCCGTGCTCGCGTTCTTCTACCCGGGCACGATCGGCGTGCTCAGCATGATCGTGGCCTACGCGGTTACCAACGTCGGCGCCGCGCGCATGTTCCTGCGCGACAGCCGCGAGCGGCTGTGGGAGCTCTTCTTCCCCGTCGCCGCGATCCTCGTGCTCATCTACGTGTTCGACCGAAACGCGGTCGACCAGGTGTACCCGTTCAACTGGTTCCCGTGGGTCGTCGGGGCCTGGCTGCTGGCCGGCTTCGCGATCATCATGGCCGTCCCCGGGCTGGCGTCGCGTATCGGCGCGAACCTGACCGAGGCCGAGGGGATGAGCGCCGCAGGGGCGGAGTGACCGGGGGCGGGCGGTCAGTCGATCGCGCGGCGGATGAAGCCCCAGATGCCGATTGCGGAGAACAGGGCGAGTGAGAGCATGAGCGCGGCGACGCAGATCCACGGCCGGATGTGGGGGACGGCGGGGACGAGCGCGCCGCGCATGCCCTCGCTGACGTAGGTCACCGCCATCGCTCGTAAGGATACGCAGCGTTCGCGCGTAAGCGTTCCGTAAGCTCCCCCATTTGCGGGTTGCGCAGGCCCCGAACCTGACCGATTATGCGGCCCATGTGGGGTCGTTCGGTTCGGGCCGCGTCGGCGGCCGTCGTCGCAGTCGCGCTCGCGGGATTCGCGGCATCGATCGCGTTCGCGGTGCCGCCGGCACCCGCGGGGCGCCTCCCGAGCGCGCCCAACTGCCCGATCTTCCCGGCGACGAACGTGTGGAACAAGCGCGTCGACGCGCTGCCGGTGGCGGCGAGCTCGGCAACGATGATCCGCGCGATCGGCCTGAACGTCGGCCTGCACCCGGACTTCGGCTCGTTCGCCGGGTACGGGATCCCGGTCAACGTCGTCACCCGCAACCAGGTCACCCACCGGGTGCGGTTCCTCTACAAGACCGAGTCGAACCACGTGCCCTACCCGATTCCGGCCCACCCGAAGATCGAGGCCGGCTCCGACCGCCACCTGCTGATCGTGAACCGGGGCACGTGCCGGCTCTACGAGCTCTTCGCCGTCAGGCACACGGCCACCGGCTGGCACGCCGGATCGGGCGCCGTCTGGTCGCTCACGTCGAATCACCTGCGGCCGAACGGGTGGACGAGCGCCGACGCCGCCGGCCTGCCGATCCTGCCGGGCCTCGTCCGCCACAACGAGGTCAAGGCGGGCGTGATCGACCACGCCCTGCGCTTCACGGCGCCGCACACCTGCAGCGGCCACCTCTACCCGGCCCGCCACGACGCCGGCTCGGGCAGCTGCGCGAACTGGCCGAAGATGGGCCTGCGCGTGCGCCTGAAGGCGTCGTTCGACCTCTCCGGGCTGCCACGGCCCGATCGCGTCATCGGGACGGCGCTCAAGCGCTACGGCATGATCCTGGCCGACAACGGCTCGCCCTGGTACATCTCCGGCTTCTCCAACTCGCTCTTCAACGACTCGGCGCTACACCTCCTGAACGAGATCCACGGGAGCGACCTCGAGGTGGTCGACACCTCGACACTCCGCAACGGCTGACCGGCGGCGGAGCCGGCGCGGTTGCCGCTTCCGGCGCATGCAGGCAAAATCCGAGGCGGAATGGGTGACCTGGGGACGAAGCTGCGCGACGAGCGCGAGCGGCGCGGGATCGGCATCGACGAGATCGAGGCCGAGACGCGCATCCGCGCCAAGTTCTTGCTGGCGCTCGAGGAGGAGCGGTTCGACGCCCTGCCCGGACCTGCCTATGTGCGGGCGTTCGTGCGCGACTACGCCGAGCAGCTCGGCCTCGACCCGCAGGAGCTCGTCGCCGAGCTGAACGCCCGCCCCGACCTGGCCGAGGACGTCGTCGTCATGCCGCCGCGGCAGGTGGCGACGGTGCCGCTGCTCGACCGCCGGGCGCGGATCGTCGTCTGGGTGACCGCGGCCGTCGTCCTGGCGCTGGTCGCCGCCGCGGCCGTCGCGATCCTCGCCTCCCGCGGGTCGTCGTCCGGCGCGCCGGCCACGCCTCCCGCGGGGAAGACGGGGAACACCGCCCCGGCGGGCTCGAGCACGACGCCCGCGACGACCGGCGCCACCGCCCCGACGACCCCGCCGCCCGCCGGGCCTGCCCCGCTCGTGCTGGACGCGAAGGGCGGCGACGTGTGGCTGACCGTGCGGGCCGGGTCGGCAACCGGCAAGGTGCTCTTCGAGAACACGCTCGCGGCCGGACGGCACCTGCGCTTCGCCCGCAGGCGGCTGTGGGTGCGGGTCGGCGCGCCCTGGAACCTCACGCTCGCCGCCCGCGGAAAGCGGCTTCCGATGCCGCTGCAAGCGACGGGCGACATGCTCGTGACGGCCGCCGGCGCCCGCGCCACGGCCTGACACACCGCTGTCTCGCGACCATCTAGGCTGCCGCCGTGCGACGCCCCGACCGGGCCGACGGCATGCTGATCCTCGCCAACGTGCTGTGGAGCCTGAACTACGCCACCACCAAGTACGCGTTCGAGCGCTGGAATCCGCTCGCCTTCTCGGGCCTGCGGTTCACGCTCGCCGGCCTGGGGATGGCGGCGCTCGTCGGCTTCCGCGAGCGCGGCCTCGGCGTCGCCCGGCGCGATGTGCCGCGCGTCGTCCTCGCCGGCGCGACCGGCATCTTCCTGAACCAGCTCACGTTCAACTACGCGCTCGACTACACCGCGGCGGCGAACGTGGCCCTGATCCTGGGCGCGGCGCCGGCGTTCACGGCCGCGTTCGCGGTCGCGCTCGGGCACGAGCGGGTGCGGCCGGTGCACTGGCTCGCGCTGGGCGTGTCGCTCTCGGGCGTCGCGCTCGTCGTGCAGGGTGGCGCGGGGGTGGAGGGGTTCAGCTTCAAGGGCGACATGCTCGCCGTCGGCGCCGCGCTCACCTGGGCGGCCTACTCGGTGATGCTGCGGCCGCTCTTCGGCCGCTACAGCGCGATGCGGCTCTCGACGCTCATGATCATCGTCGGCGCCGTGATGATGGCGCCGATCTCGATCGTTCAGCTCAGGCAGCAGGACTTCGCGAGTCTGGGCGCGCTGGACTGGGGGGCGCTCGCGTACTCGACGATCTTCCCGCTGATCGTCACGAACGTGCTCTATTTCGCCGCCCTCCCGCGCGTGGGGGCGGCCCGCGCGACCCTCTTCATGTACCTGCAGCCCTTCCTGGGCGCGCTCTTCGCCGCCATCCTGCTCGGCGAGGAGATCGGGGCGCTCCAGATCGTGGGCGGCGCGGTCATCGTCGGCGGAGTCGCGCTGGGGCGGACGGCGCGCATCCGCCGCCGCGAGCCCGGGCTCGAGCTCGTCGAGCTCGAGCCGCCCGCCGAGCCGTCCTGAGCGGACGAGAATCGGGGACAGTCCCCGTCTCCGCGGGGACTGTCCCCTTCAGCGGCGGGCCGGCGATCCGGCGTATGCTCATGGCCGTGGCAGCACCAGCGGTCATCACCATCCCCGACCGACGCCTGCTGGCGCGGCTCTTCGCCGCCGAGCGCCAGCAGATGGACAACCTGTGCGGCTGCTTCTGGGCCAGCCTCGCGCTCCGGGCCGCGGGCATCGACGCCGACCAGGAGGCGGTCGCGCTCGAAGCCGGCGCGATTCTGCCCGGCGGCGACCCGCTCACCCACGTCGCCCCCGGCGCGACGCCGCGCAACGACTATCGCGTCGAGCTGCCCATGGCCGCAGATCCGGCCACGGCCGGCACGGCCGCGCCGGAGCTGGCCGCGGCGATCGGCCGCATCTCGGGCGGGTCGCTCGAGGCGATCGAGGTGGCGGGGCCGTGGTCCGGCGAGACGGTCACCGCGCTGCTCGACATCGCCGGTCCGGCGGCCGTCCTGATCGCGAACCTGCGCACGGGCCTCTTGTGGGGCTCGCGGCCCGACCCCGGCGTCGTTCTCGACCACCTGAGCGGCGGCGACCCCGAGCCGCCCCCGGCCGACTGGGACGTCGGCCACTTCGTCGAGCTGGCGACGCTCGTGCGCGGGCCGGGCGGGTCGCTCGTCGTCGTCCGCGACACCTACCAGGAGCTCGGACTTGCCGCGCACCACGTGCAGCCGCCCGACCGCGTCGCCGCCGCGCTCCGGCGCGACGACGGCAGCGAGGGCGGCGTCCTCGCCGTCTCGGCGTCCGCAGCCGCGGACGGCTTGCGTGACCGGCTCCGCGGCGCCGGGCTCGAGCTGCGCGGCTGGGACAACGGCACGCCCGCCGCGCCCCGCCCGAGCTGACGGAGGGGGCGGTGCGCGCGGTCGTGATCGAGCGGAACGGCGGTCCCGACGTGCTCGAGCCGCGCGAGTGGCCCGAGCCGGAGCCGGGCCCGGGCGAGCTGCTCGTCGCCGTCGAGGCGGCGGGCGTGAACTTCCGCGACGTGTACGAGCGCCGCGGCGGCTACGGCACCCCGCCGCCGCTCGTGGCCGGGGCGGAGGGCGCAGGCACCGTCCTCACCGCCGGCCCGGGCGTGACCGAGATCGCGCCGGGCGACCGGGTCGCGTGGACGAGCGCGACCGGCAGCTATGCCGAGCGCGTGATCGTGAAGGCGGATCGAGCAGTCCCCGTACCGGATGCGACCAGCTCCGAGCTCGCGGCAGCGGTGCTCCTGCAGGGCATGACGGCTCACTACCTGGCGACGTCGACGTATCCGATCCGGCGCGGCGACGCCGTCCTCGTGCACGCGGCAGCGGGAGGCGTCGGCCTGCTCCTGACCCAGATTGCCAAGATGCGCGGCGCCCGCGTGATCGCGACGGCCTCGACCGAGGAGAAGCGGATGCTCGCCCGCGATCACGGCGCCGACGAGGCGATCGCCTACGCCGGGTTCACCGACGCCGTGCACCGGCTCACCGGCGGCGCCGGCGTGCACGCGGTCTACGACGGGGTGGGTCGGGACACGTTCGACGACGGCCTTGCGGCCCTGCGCCAGCGGGGCACGATGGCGCTCTACGGCTATGCCAGCGGCGAGCCCGAGCCGCTCGTGCTCGACCGCCTCGGCGGCGGCCGGTCGCTGTTCGTGACCCGGCCGACGCTGCCGGCCTACACCGTCACGCGTGACGACCTGCTGGCACGGGCGGAGCAGGTGCTCGAGTGGGTCGGCGCCGGGAAGCTGCGTGTCCTGATCGGCGGCCGCTACGCCCTCGACGACGCCCGTCGCGCCCACGAGGATCTCGAGTCGCGGGCGACGCGGGGCAAGCTCCTGCTCATCCCGCCGGCGCAAGCGCGCGCATGACCCAGACCGCGAGGACGCGCGCGCACGCGGCGACCTCCTCGAGCGGCACCTGCTCGTCGATCGAGTGGGCGTACTCGGGGTCGCCAGGGCCGTAGAGCACGGTCGGCGTGGCGCCCTGGTCGATCAGGAGGCGCGCGTCGGAGCCGTAGGGGACGCCCACGAACGGCGGCAGCCGGCCGCGCACGTCACGGGCGGCCTCGCCGACGGCCCACGGCAGCGGGTGGTCGGACGGCACGGCGGCGGCCGCGAAGCGGCCGCCGGTGATCTGCACTTCGACCGGATGCTCGCGCAGCCACTCGTCGCCGGCGCAGGCCGCGGCCACGACGGCCCGCAGCTCCTCCTCGGCCTCGGCCGTGGTCTGGCCGACGCGGACGCCGAAGCGGCCCTCGGCCACCAGGCGCTCGGGCACGGTCGACGACCACTCGCCGGCGCTGACGCGGCCGATGGACGTGGGGTAGGGCAGGCCCAGGTCGCGCATCGACTGCATCCGCTCGGCGGCGTTGCGCTCCTCCTCGTTGCGGGCCAGCGCCTCCATGACCGGGACGAGCTTCTCGAGCGCCGAGACGCCGCGGCGGCGGAACGCCGCATGCGCCGGCCGCCCGGCGACGGTGAGCGTGAACGTGATCGCGCCGGCCTGTGCTGTGACGATCTCGAGCCGCGTCGGCTCGGTGATCACGGCCCAGTCGCCGGTGCATCCGGCCCGGATCGCCGCGAGCATGCCCGCGCCGCCGTCCTCCTCGCCGGGGACGGTGACGAGCATCGCCTCGCCGCCGAGCTCGACCTCCGCCTCGACGATCGCCCGCAGGGCGGCCAGGCCGGCGACGACGCCCGCCTTCATGTCGCATGCGCCGCGGCCGTAGAGGACGCCGTCGGAGATCCGCGGCTGGAACGGCGGCGACGTCCATGCCATCTCGTCGCCTGCGCTGACGACGTCGACGTGGCCGGCGATCAGGACGCGCCGGCCGGCCGCGTCGCCGGTCAGCCTGCCGGTCACGACCGGGTGCGACTCGCGTGCGACCTCGACGCCGGGGAAGTCGGGGTCGGCGGCCAGGTCGATCGCGGGCGTGTCCACCCGCTCGACGTCCAGCCCGGCCGTGGTCATCCGCAGCGCCACCTCGGTCTGCACCTCGCCCTCGGCCCCGGTCAGGCTGGGGATCGCGACGAGCGCCGCCAGGTCGTCGGCGACACGGTCGCGGTCGACGTTCGCGACGACGGCCAGCTCGGCCGGAGACAGGTTCTTCATCCGCGCAGGAGCGGGCGGGTGATGCATGTCGGGCCGCCCGAGCCGTTGATGCACACCTCGGTGCCGGGGAACGTGTGCACCTCGCACCCGTGGTCGAGCAGCGCCCGCTGCGTGACGGGGTTGCCCTCGACCATGACGACGACGCCCGGCCGCACGGCGAGGATGTTGCAGCCCTGGGTGACGAGCTCCTCCTCCGGCACGGGCACGAGGTCGACGCCGCGCTCGCCGAGCAGCTCGTACAGCCCGGCGGGGAGCTGGGGCAGGAAGACGGCGGCGAGGTCGTCGGCGACGGGCGAGACCACCGAGAGCAGGTGCAGGCACTCGGCCGGGCCGTTTGCATAGGGGACGTCGAAGACGTGCACCTCGCCCCCGACGAGCTCGGTCAGGCGGCGGGCGCCGGCCGCATTCGTGCGCAGCGAGCGGCCGATGCAGAAGACGTCCGGCCGCATCCAGAAGGTGTCGCCGCCGTCGGCGGTCTCCGGCGCCTCGAGCCGGCCGAGGATGGGGATGTCATGCTCCCCGGCCCAGTCGGCGAGGGCGGACTCCTCGCCCTGGCGGTTGGCCTTGCCCGGCCGCAGGGCGATCATGCCGCGGTCGGTGACGAGAGCGGGGTCATAGGTGTAGACAAGGTCGGGGCTCGCGGTCTCGGTCTCGAGCTCACAGACGGCGACGCCGAGGCCGGTCAGGATCGTGCAGAAGGCGTCGTGCTGGCGCTGGGCCTCGGCCAGGTCGACCGGGTGCAGGAACCCGTACGCCGGGTCCTCGTGGGCCCTTCCGAACGCGGCGCCCGGGCGCTTGACGAGCACCTCCCGGAGCGGCGCGGTCATGCTCTGGGCGCCGAAACGGCGCGTGCTGGGTGCGGCGATGTCTGCCATGCGGCTAGCGTAGATCATCCCGCGATCTACACTCCCCGCCGTGTCGGAGGAACACGACTACCGGGCCGAGTACAACGAGGCCGTGCGGCGGGCGATCGCCGGCGAGGTCGGCGTGTACCGCGACTTCGACCGCCACCGCCAGGAAACCGTCTGGCGGCTCCTTTCGAGCGACCGCCAGGCGCTTCTGCGTTTTTGCCAGCGCCAGGGCATCTCCGTCGGCAAGATGGAGACCATGCAGACGCTCAAGAGCCCCAAGCCCCTCCTGCAGCTGATCGCACACGGCCACGACGCCGATACGGTCGCCCGCTGGACCCGGCGCGGCTAGGTGGCCGATCTGATCGTCGTCGACTTCGACGGCACCATCACCGAGCGCGACACCCTCGACGACGTGCTCGAGCAGTACGCCCCGGAGGCGTACGAGAAGGCCGAGCGGGGGCTCTCCGACGGCCTCCTGACGCTGCGCGAGTGCATGGCGATGGAGTTCGCGCCGGTGCGCGGCGACGCGGACACGATCGTCGCGGACGCCGTCCGCGCCGCGGTGGTGCGGCCCGGGTTCGGCGAGTTCGTGCGTGCAGCCGAGGCGGCCGGCCATGAGCTCGTCGTCGTCTCGGGCGGGTTCGAGTCGATCATCCGCCCGGTGCTCGACCGCGAGGGCGCGGGCCACCTGCCCGTCTACGCACACGAGGCCCGCTTCACCGCCGACGGCACGACCGTCGAGTTCCGCCACTGGGAGGACTGCGACGTCTGCGGCGAGGAGTGCAAGCGCTCGATCGTCGCCGGCCTGCAGGCCGGCCGCCGCGTCACCTACATCGGCGACGGCTACTCCGACCGCTGCGCCGCGGTCGCCGCCGACCGCCGCTTCGCCCGCCGCTTCCTGGCCGAGGACCTCGACCGGATGGGGCTCTACTACACCCCGTTCGACGACTTTCACACCGTGCGCCGGGCCCTCATCATCTGCCGGGCCGGACCCGCCAGAAGGGGTCAGACCCCTCCTGGCGGGTCGCCGCGCCGGGTCCGGCTAGTCGCCGGAGGCCAGGCCGGCCTCGATCCGCTCGAGCTCCTCCTCGGAGCCCATCCGCACGGGGCCCTTGAACCAGTTCTTGGCCGAGAGCGATCCACCATCCGCCGAAGAGGAGGAACGCCGCGCCGACCGTCAGCGGGGCGTAGTTCACGTCGATCCAGTTGACGTCGAGGAAGTAGTGGTTCCCGACCGCCGAGTTGCCCGGGATGCCGTCCGGGAAGAGCGGCAGCAGGAACAGGATGCAGATCAGCGACGATCCAGCAGGATCGCCAGCGGATCGATCCACTTGTAGTGGTTGCCGAGGTGCCAGGCACCGCGCTCGAAGTTCTCCTTCGCGCGGTAGCGCAGGATGATCGGAAGCACGAACGCGATGTAGAGCCCGATCACCGCGATCGACGTTCCCACCGCGTAGCCGACGATCGGGTTCTTCAGCGTCGGCAGCATGAGCGCCCACGCCAGGACGCAGATCGCCCAGATCGAGTTCACGGGCACCCGCTCCTTGGCGGACACCTTGCGCCACAGCTGGTGTCCCGGGATGGCGCGGTCACGCGAGAACGCGAACATCATCCGCGAGGCCGACGTCACGGACGCGAGGCCGCAGAAGAACTGGGCCACGCAGGCGATCACGAGCAGGAACTCCGCCCATTTGGTGCTCATCGACGTTCTGCCAGATGTACTGCACGGCGAAGCTGTACTGGAGCGCCGTGTTGGCAGACCGGACCCGGGGATGGCGAACGTGACGGCGACGAGCAGGATGAACCCGAAGATCACCGACACGACGACCGACATGACCATGCCGATCGCGGCCGACCGTGACGCGTTGCGCGTCTCCTCGCTCATGTGGGCCGAGGCGTCGTACCCCGTGATCGTGTACTGGGCCATGAGTAACCCGATGTCCGAACACGATCCAGAACACGGGATTGCCCGAAGCTGTGACCCTGGAAGCCCGAGAAGTTCTCGGTGTCGGTGAACACGAAGCTGACAGCGACTTGTGATGGTCGGGGACGACGATGAGGACCACGACGATCACGAGCACGCCGGCCATGTGCCACCAGGCCGAGATGTTGTTGATCTGCGCCAGGAGGCGCGGGCCGAACGTGTTGATCAGCCCGTGCAGGGCGATGATCACGGTGTAGGTCAGGAACACGTGGCCCTTGCTGAGCGAGTAGCCGAACCACAGGTTCATCAGCGACGAGATGAACGTCGCCGCGCCGAAGTCGATGGCCGCGGTGACGGCGACCTGGCCGACGAGGTTGAACCAGCCCGTGAACCAGCCCCAGCCGGGGCTGCCGAGCCGCGACGACCAGTAGTAGAGGCCGCCCGCGGTCGGGTAGGTCGAGGCGATCTCGCCCATCGCGAGCGAGACGAGGATGCAGAAGCCGCCGACGATGAGCCAGCCCCAGGTGACGGCCACCGGGCCGCCCCAGCCGATCGCGATGTAGTACGACGTGAGACAGCCGGCGAGGATGGAGATGATGGTGAACGAGATGGCGAAGTTCGAGAACCCGCCCCATCCGCGCAGGAGCTCCTGGGCATAGCCGAGCCGGTGCAGCGTCTGCTCGTCCTCGGACAGCTGGTGAGGCGCCGGCGGTGGGAGGCCCTCCTCCACCGGCTCCCGGATCGACGCTCATTCGCCCTCCTTTCGGGGTCTGTCGTCTGCGCGACACTAGACCGTGGGCCGGTCGGAGTAAAGGGCGCGCTCGGCCGTGCAGGCAGGGCTCAGGCGGCGCTGCGGGCGCGCGTGGCGGCGATCTCGGCGAAGCGCTCGGCCATGCCCCGGCCGATGGCCTCGTGGGCCGCTCCAGGTTGCCGGTCGAGCTCCGCCATGTAGCGCTCCTGCGGTGTAGCCGGCCGCCGCGAGGTCCTCGCCGCCCCAGCGCGCCCACGCGAGCAGGATGTCGCGGGTGACCTCGATGTGGAACTGCGTGCCCCAGGCCGTCTCGCCGAGCCGGAACGCCTGCAGGCAGGTGCTGTTGCGGGCCAGCTCGACGGCGCCCGGCGGCAGCTCGCAGGCGTAGCGGTGCCACTGCATCGCCATGAACGCGTCCGGCACGTCGGCGAGCACCGGGTCGGCCGAAGCGGTCGGCGTTCGGTGCGACCTCGACCCAGCCCGACCTCGGCCGGCTCGCAGCGGTAGACGCTGCCGCCGGCGGCATTCGTGAGCAGCTGGGCGCCGAGGCACAGGCCGATCACCGGCACGCCGTCGCGCAGCGCCTCGCGCGAGCAGGGCGATCTGTGGGTCGATCCAGGGGTAGATGTCGCGTCTCGTGGGTGTTCGCGGTGCCGCCGCAGGAGATGACCGCGTCGTAGCCTCGAGAGCGTCTCCGGGCAGCGGGCTCTGCGGCGGTGTCGACGGAGTCGATCACGAAGCCGCGGCTCTCGAGCGACGGCAGGAAGAGGCCGCCGGGGCCGCTCGGCTCGTTCACGATGTGGAGCGCGCGCAGGCTCATCCGCCCTCGGCGATCTTGGCCGCCTCGCGGTAGGGCGCCTGCTCGCGCCGGATCAGGTCGGGGTTCGTCCCGAGGGCGTGGGCGAGCTCGAGCGTGAGCAGCTGGAGCGGCACCGCCGCCCCGAGCAGCGCGGCCGCGGCCGCGGGCAGGCCGTCTGCCTCGGGCACCGCGAGGACGCCGGCCGGCGCCAGGTCGGCCAGGCCGGGGTCGGTCGTGATCGCCGCGCACGCGATCCCGATCCGGGCGCACGCCTGGAGGGCGAGCCGGGCGCGGGCCGTGCGCGCGCGGCTGGAGCGGCGGTCGCACAGGACGAGGACGACGCCGGTGGTCTCGTCGGTGGCCGGCAGATGCCCGTGGAGCAACGTCTCCAGGTTGCGCATCGCCGTCGGCAGATGGCAGGCCTCCTCGATCTTCAGCGTCAGCTCGCGGGCGCTGGTGCGATCGGCGCCGCTGCCCGTGATCAGGAGGTGGGTGCAGCCGTGCAGGCGCCCGGCCGCGGCCTTGGCCGCGTCGCGGGTCGCGAGGCCGGCGGCGACAAGGCGGCCGGCGGCGGCTGCATCGGCCGACCCGCCGGACGCGGCGGCCGGCCAGGGCGTAGCCCGCCGAGAGCGGGGAGACGTAGCCGACCGTGTGGCACCAGGAGCCGTCGACCTCCGGCGTCGCCAGCACGGCATCGGCCTGCCGGGTCGACTCCGACTCGGGACGGGCGGTGATGAGCCCGGTGGCGGAGCCGTTGGCGCGGGCCGCCGTGAGCGCCTGGATCGTCGCCCAGGTGCCGCCCTCGTGCGAGACGCCGATGACAGCGCCGCCCGTCTGCGGCTCGAGCGCCGCCTCGAGGCCGTCGCGGGTGAGCGCGGAGATGCCGGCCTCGCGCAGCATCTCGGCCACGCCCAGCGCCGCGTGCTCGCTCGTGCCGCAGCCGACCAGCGCCAGCGGCCCGGCGCCCTTGCAGAGCAGTGCGAGTGCGGAGGGATCGCAGGAGCCGACGATCCGCTCGGCCAGCGCGGGCTCGGACTCGATCATGTCCTGCATCACCCACGGCGGCGCCTCGCGCAGCTCGGGGAAGTGGGCCGGGTCGTACCAGGCGTCCGTCATGTCGCGATCGTCCCTTCGTCGGCGTGGGCGGGCTCGAGCCGTCCGCCCATGTGCTCAGCCAGAAACTCCTCGGCGGCGGCGTGGAACGCCAGGTTGTTCTCGGGCTTGCGGAACCCGTGGCCCTCGTCCTCGAACACGAGGTAGCGGTGAGGGATGCCGCGCTCGGACATCGCCGCCACGATCTGCTCGGACTCCTCCTTCTTCACCCGCGGGTCGTTCGCCCCCTGGGCGATCAGCATCGGGATGCGGATGGCGTCGACGCGGGAGAGCGGCGAGCGCGACCACAGGAAGTCCGGCTCGGTGTCGGGGTTTCCCACCCGGCGGTGGAACTGGGCGACGAGCGGCGCCCAGTACGGCGGGATGCTGCGGATCAGCGTGCGCAGGTCGGACGGGCCGACGACGTCGATCGCGCAGCGGAAGGCGTCCGGCGAGAACGTGGCGCCGACGAGGGCGGCATAGCCGCCGTAGGAGCCGCCGTAGATCGCGATCCGCTCCGGATCGGCATAGCCCTGCTCGACCACCCACGCGACCGCGTCGAGGAGATCGTCGTGCATGCGCGCGCCCCACTCGCGGTCGCCGGCGTTCAGGAAGCTCTTGCCGTAGCCGGTCGAGCCGCGGTAGTTCACCTGCACGCACAGGTAGCCGCGGTTCGCGAGCCACTGCGGATCGGGGCTAAAGCCCCACTCGTCGCGCGCCCACGGGCCGCCGTGGACGAAGAGCACGGTCGCGACCCCGGAGCGGTCGGAGCCGGGCGGGAAGCGTCAGGTAGCCGTGCACCTCGAGCCCGTCGCGCGACGTGAACGAGAACGGCTCCATCGCGGCGAGCGTGTACGCCTCGAGGTCGGGCTTGTGCGCGAAGAGGAACGACCCCGCGCCGGTCGCGCGGTCGAAGGCGAAGTAGGAGACCGGGCCGTCGTCGGCCGTGAACCCGAGGATCCAGATGCGGTCGGCGTGGTCGCGGCCGTTGAAGTGCAGGTCGCCGGGGTGCAGCGCCCGCATCGCGCCGAGGTCTGCGCGAAGGGCGTCGTCGAGCACGACGTGGTCGGCGCGCTCGCGCATGAAGGTGACCACCTGCGACCTCGTGTGTGGCCGGGTCGATCTCGACGTCGGACGACGTCGTAGATCGGATCCTCGGCCAGCACGTCGAAGTCGCCGGTCTCGACGTCCATTCGCAGGAGCCGGGCCGCGTTCACACCCTTGGAGGTGACGAGGTAGACGGCCGCGCCGTCGTGCGGTGAACCCGACGACGTCGGTCGTGATCGTGTCCTCCGGGCCGACGGCGAGGAGCGTGCGGTACTCGCCGGTCGCCGGGTCGCCGACGCGGATCTCGGCGCCGCCGTCGGGCAGGAAGGCGATGCCGCCGCGGATCCGCAGCTGCCGTGTCGATCAGCCAGCTCGACGAAGCCGGGGTTCTTCGGCCACCAGGTCGAGCGACCCGTCGCGGACGTCGAGCATGTAGGCGTCGTGCAGCTCCGGGTTGTCGCGGTTCAGGCCGACCAGGATGAGGTGCGGCTGGTCGCGGTCGGCGGCCGATGATCGCGTGCCTGGACGCCGTCGAACGGCGTGACGTCGACAGTCGGCGCCGTCGTCCGGGTCCACCAGGTGCAGGTGCCAGTTCTCGTCGCCGCCGGTGTCCTGCGGGTAGACGATGTGGCGGTTGTCCATGCACCATGCGAAGCCGCGCACGCCCGCGCTCGCGGTCGTGCGAGACCGGCTTCGCGCCGTCGCCGCCGAGCGGCGCCCACCCACACGTTCAGGATGCCGTCGACAGGGGCGATGTGGGCCAGCCGCGTGCCGTCGGGCGACACCGCCGGGGCCATCCGCTCCGGGTTTCCGAACAGGACGTCGCGGGGGATCAGATCGACCATCTGGCCGGCGATTGTATCCAGCGCGCCGCCGTCGGCCGGCGCCCGTAGCACTCCGCCGATGGATCCGCGCCCCATCGGCATGTTCGACTCCGGCGTCGGCGGCCTGACGGTGCTGCACGAGTGCCTGGTCACGCTGCCCGCACGAGGACTTCGTCTACTTCGGCGACTCGTCCCCCGACCGCTTCCCGTACGGGCCGAAGCCGGCCGACGTGATCCGCCGCTTCGCCCACGAGATCGCCACCCACCTGGCGGCGCTCGACATGAAGCTGATCGTGGTCGCCTGCAACGCGGCCACCTCGGCGGCGCTGCCCGAGCCTGCAGCGCGAGTTCGCCGTGCCGCTGATCGGCGTGATCACGCCCGAGGCCCGCGCCGCGGTGCAGGTGACGCGCAACCGCCGCGTCGGCGTGATGGCGACCCAGGCCACGGTCACGAGCGGCCGCTACCCGGCGGCGGTGCACGCGCTCGACGCCGGCATCGAGGTGACGCAGGTGGCCTGCCCGGAGCTCGTCCCGCTGATCCAGAGCGGCGACATGCACGGCGACGGCTGCACGAGGCGGCGCAAGACCTACGCGGCGCCGCTGAAGCTGCGCCGACGCCGACACGGTCATCCTCGGCTGCACGCACTATCCGCTGATCCGGCAGATGCTGCAGCGCATCTTCGGCCGCGACGTCACGCTGATCACCTCGGCCGAGGAGATCGCGCGCGAGGTGGCCGAGACGATCGCCCGCCGCGGCGTCGGCAACGAGCCCGACCGCGAGGGCGACTACCGCTTCCTGTGCACCGGCGACCCGGCGGCCTTCCGCGAGGTGGCGGGCCGGTTCCTGCAGCTGCCGCTGACCGGGTGGAGCGGGTCGACGCGGCCGATCCTGCGGTGGCCGCATGAGCCGCGCCGACGGCCGCGCGGCCGACGAGCTGCGGCCGGTCGAGGATGGAGCTCGACTTCATCTCGTCGGCGACCGGCTCGGTGCTCTTCCGGATCGGCTCGACGCGTCTCATCTGCACGGCGATGGTCGAGGAGTCGGTGCCGCCGTGGATGCGCGGGCGCGGCACCGGCTGGGTCACGTCCGAGTACGGGATGCTGCCCGGCTCGACCGTCGGAGCGGAAGCGCGCGACGCGACCCGCGGCCAGGTCGGACGGCCGCACGGTCGAGATCCAGCGCCTGGTCGGGCGGTCGCTGCGCTCGGTCGTCGACTTCAGGCGCTCGGCGAGCGCACGGTGTGGATCGACTGCGACGTCATCCAGGCCGACGGCGGCACCCGCTGCGCGGCGATCTGCGGCGGCTACGTGGCGCTTGCGACCGCCCTGTCCCGGCTGGTCGGGGACGGCATGCTCTGCCGCGGCGCCGCTGCGCGACTCGGTGGCCGCGGTCTCGGTGGGGATCGTCGACGGCGAGCCGCTGCTCGACCTGCCCTACGCCGAGGACAGCCGCGCCGAGGTCGACATGAACGTCGTCATGACCGGGCTCGGGCGAGCTGATCGAGGTGCAGGCGACGGCGGAGCGGACGCCGTTCGGGCGGGCATCGCTCGACCGCCTGCTCGAGCTGGCCGCCGGCGGCATCGAGAGATCGCGCGCGAGCAGGACCGGGTGCTCGCCGGAGGCGTGAGCGGCCGCCGGATCGTGCTCGCGTCGGCGAACGCGCACAAGGCCGTCGAGCTGGCGCGGCGTGCTCCCGGGCTGGGACGTCCAGCCGTTCGGCGGCGAGCTGCCGGAGGAGACGGGCGAGACGTTCGTCGAGAACGCGCTGCTGAAGGCCCGCCACGTGCACGCGGCGATCGGGGGCTCCGAGTGGGTGCTCGCCGACGACTCCGGCATCGAGGCGGCGGCGCTGGGCGGCGTGCCCGGCGTGCGCTCGGCCCGCTACGCCGGCGAGGACGCGACCGACGAGCAGAACCTGGCAGAAGCTGCTCGCCGCGCTCGCGGGCCGAGGACGATCGCCGCGTCCGCTACGTCGCCGAGCTGGTCGCGATCGCGCCGGACGGCGCGGAGCTGCACGGCCCGCGGCGAGCTGACCGGGACGCTCGCCGACACGCCGCGCGGCACGGGCGGCTTCGGCTACGACCCGGCGTTCGTCCCCGACGGCGAGACGCGCACGGTGGCCGAGATGGCCCCCGAGCGAGAAGGACGCGATCTCGCACCGCGCCCGCGCGGCCGCGCACGCTCCGTCCCCAGCTGCCTGAAAAAACGGGGTCAGACCCCGGGATGTTGCACGATCGAGACCTGAGTGCCAGGCGTCCAGATTTCTTCACACCGTGAGGCCGTCCCGGTTCGCCAGCTCCTCCTCCGTCGGCGGCTGGCGCCGTGACCAGTGCCACCAGTTGATCTCGGCGCCGAGCACGATGATGTTCGCCATCAGGTAGAGCCACACGAGCAGGATGCACGAGGCCGCCGAACGCGCGCAGCGCGAGCAGCTGGTCGGAGAAGCGCAGGTAGAGCGGCAGCGCCTGAGAACGAGCATCTGGAAGAGGACGGTCCCGACGACCGCGCCCGGCCACACGTCGCCGCGAAGTGGAGCTCGACGTTCGTCAGGTAGCGGTAGACGGCGATCAGGAAGAGGAAGACGCCCGATCGTCGACAGCGCCAGCGTGGCGAGATACGCGGACGAGCTTCAGGTCGATCAGGTGGGGCGCGTGCCGGTCGACCCAGCCGGTCGCCGCGGTGGTCACGAGCAGCGACGCGAAGAGCACCACCAGCGACACCATGACCAGCACGAACGTCACCCACTTCTGGTGCAGGAACGCGCGGTTCTGGACCCGGAAGACGATGTTCAGCGCCGACTCGAGCGCCGAGTAGAAGCCGAGCGATGCCCAGACGAGGCCGAGGAGGCCGATCACGCCGAGCGTGCCGGCGTTCGCGCTGGATCGCTCCGCACGGTCTTCAGGAGGTCGCGGGTCGACTGGCCGGGAAGGATGTGGCCGAGCTCGCGGATCAGGTACGAGCTCGGCCGAGACTGGCCGACGAACCCGAGCAGCGAGAGCGCCAGGAACATGAACGGCACCAGCGAGAGCAGCGCGTAGTAGGCGACCATCGCGGCCAGGTGCGGCCCGCGATCGCGCAGGAACTTGGAGATGATGGGATGGCCTTGGCGCGGCCGCGTTCGCAGCGGATGCAGAACGGTCTGGGCGGTCGTCGCCATCGGCGGGTGAGGATATCGGCATGTGCTAGCGTTCAACGTCGAATGGATGCAGCCACGGCGATCGCGAGCTGAAGGAGCCTCTCGACCCAGATCGAGGTGTCGTGCTCGCCGGCCGCGGACGGCTCGCTGACGCGCCTCGACGGTCGCCGGACGACCGGGCCGAGCGCCTCGGCGCGGCTCGCCCGCGACCTGGTCGTCGCGGGCCGACGCCGTCCGCGGCGACCTCGGCCGCGACGCGCTCGCCCAGCTCCAGGCGGCGACGCCGGACGGCAGCGTGTTCGTCGTCCTCGACGGCGACCGCCTGGCCGTCGCGACGACCGGCCCCGACCCGACGGTCGGCCTCGTGTTCTACGACCTGAAGACGCTCCTGCGCCAGGTCGCGGACGAGACGGCGCCGGCCGCGGCGAGCGGCGGACGGAGGCGGCGGCGATGCCTAAGCGCCGCATCCTGTTCGGCGTCCTGATCGGCGCCGGCTCCTTCGCCGGGACGATCTTCTACCGCCGCCGCAGCGCCCGCAGCCGCACGCGCGTCGACCTCTACTTCGACGACGGCTCGATGCTGTCGCTCGGCGACGGGCTCGCCCGACGCCGACCGCGCTGCTCCCGATCGCGACCGAGCTCCTCGCCGAGGCGGGGTGACCGGCGCCGGATCGCGCCGAGCTCGGCCGCCGGCTCGTCGAGCGGGCCTACCTCGAGGGCGACTTCGTGCTCCGCTCGGGCCGGCGCAGCCGCTACTACCTCGACAAGTACCGCTTCGAGACCGACCCCGAGCTGCTCGCCGGCCTCGGCCGCGAGATCGCCGCGCTCCAGCGCGCAGCGACGCGCCCCAGGCGGAGCTCCTGGCGGGGCCCGAGCTGGGCGCCGTGCCGCTGGCCGCGGTGACGTCGGTCGAGATCGGGCCTGCCGTACGTGATCGTGCGGAAGGCCGCCAAGGACTACGGCACCGGCAACCGCCTGGAGGGCGTCTACGAGGCCGGGGACGGCCGTCTGCGTGGTCGAGGACGTCGTCACGTCGGGCGGCGCGCTGCTCGACGCGGTCGCCGCGCTGCGCGAGGCGGAGCTCGACGTTTGTGCTGCAATTTGCGTGGTTGACCGCGAGGAAGGCGGCGCTTCGGCGATCGCCGCGGCAGGCGTGCCGTTTCACCCGCTCTTCACGGTTCCGAATCCTCGGGCTCACGACCGCGCCTCAATCCGCCTGAATCCCGCTACAGTAGATTCGATTGTGGCCGTCCGAGCCGGTGGTAGGGTGTGGCCGCTTCACACGTTCCCGGACCAACGACCCAGGAGGAGACACGTGACGAAGAGCGATTTCATCGACGCCGTGGCGACCAGCTCGGGCCTCAGCAAGAAGGACGCCGGCGTGGCGCTCGACGCGGTGCTCGATTCCGTGAAGGACGCCCTCAAGAAGGGCGACGAGGTCACCTTCACCGGGTTCGGCAAGTTCAGCGTGCAGGCGCGCAAGGCGCGCATGGGCGTGAACCCGCGCAACCCGGCGCCAGAAGGTCACGATCCCGGCCAGCAAGGTGCCGAAGTTCTCCGCCGGCAGCCAGCTCAAGGCGGCCGTCAAGCAGTAGGACGTGGACGCCGGGCCGCCCGTTGCGCCGCGGGCGGCCTGGCGTACGTTCTCAGGGGCGCCATCCCAGACGATCTCGCCGTCGACGACGGCGAGGCGGCCGTCGGCCGCGGCTGTCGTGAGGCCGTCCGGGCCGATCGAGTACGCGGGTCGCGCTGCGTACACGGCCGGCGTCCGGCGCTCCGGCGACACGCCGCCGACCGCTACCTTCGTCCGCGCCGTGTGCGAACATGTGTTCGATGCAGCCGCGGTCGCGCAGCTCACGCTCGACGGCGCGGACCGCCTGCACGAGCTCCTGTGCACGCGCCGGGCACCCGCTCGGGCTGACCGAGGCGGCGACGTGCCTCTTCGCCCTGCGCAGCGCCCCGTCGGCGCTCGTGCGCCAGCTGGTCGACGAGGTCGTCCGCGCCGACGCCCGCTTCGTGTGGCGCTCGGCGGACGAGGTCGCCCTGGCCGAGTGGGAGGACGCGTCGGCGTCGCTGCTCGACACGCCGCTCGAGCGGGCCGACTACGTCGTCTTCGACCTCGAGACGACCGGCACCCGGCCGGGCGACTCGCGCATCGTCGAGCTCGGGGCGGTGCGCATGCTCGGCGCTCAGCGCAGGCGGCGCGGATGCGAGCGCCTCGTCGATCCCGGCTGCCTGATCCCGCCGGCGATCACGGCGATCACCGGCATCTCGCCGGCGCCACGTGCGCGGCCGGCCGCGCATCGAGGGCCGGTGCTCGACGAGTTCCTGCGCTTCAGCGCGGGCGCGGTGCTCGTCGCCCACAACGCCCGCTTCGACGTCGGCTTCGTCGACGCCGATCTGCGCGCGCCTGCGCGGCGGCCGGCTGGCCGCGCCCGTCATCGACACCGTCGCTCTGGCCCGGCGCCTGCTCGGCGACCGGCTGCGCGCGCATGAACCTGGCGCACGCTGGCCGAGCGGTTCGACACCGAGGTGCGCCCCTGCCACCGGGCGCTCCCCGACGCCGACGCGACGGCCGAGGTGCTGCGTGCGGCTGCTCGGCCTGGCGCAGGAGCGCGGCGCGGCGACCGTCGGCGACGTGATCGGGCTGTGCGCGCCGGCGCGGCGGCGCGCGCGCGGCCGGCGCGGCCTCGCCCGGGCGTGCCCACCGGCCCGGGCGTCTACCTGTTCCGCGACGCCGCGCGAGCGCGGTGCTCTACGTCGGCAAGGCCACCGACCTGCGCGCACGGGTGCGCTCGTACTTCTCGGGCCGGGCCCTGCGGGCGCCGGTCGAGCGTGCGGTCGAGGCCACGACGCGGATCGAGACGCGGCCGCTGGGCTCGGAGTTCGAGGCCGCCCTGCTCGAGCTCGAGCTGATCGAGCGGCTGCGCCCGCCCGCCAACACGCGCGGAGCCGATCCGGACCGCGCCTGCTACCTCGACGCTCACCCTGGCCGAGCGGTGCCGCGGCTGCGGATCTCCGCTCGGGCCCGGGCGGGCCGGGCGACGTCACGGCCGGGCCGCTGCGCTCGCGGAGCCCAGGCCGAGGCCGTCGCCGCGGCGATGCGCGAGACCTTCGGACTGCGGGTCTGCCGGCCGGCGCTCCCCGTCGACGACGGCTCCTGCCTGGCCGGGATCGTCGGGTCGTGCCAGGCGCCGTGCCGGGGCGGTCCAGCCGCTCGACGCCTACGCGGCCGCCGTCGACGCGGCGCGGCACTGGCTCGAGGGCGACGCCGGCGGCGGGCCGCAGGAGCGGGTGCGCACGCGGATGGGGGAGCTGACCGCCGATCGCCGCTACGAGGAGGCGGCCGCCGCCCGCGACCAGCTCGCCGCGCTTCGCAGCGCGGCCGGCGGGCACTGGCCCGCCTGCGCCGGTCGGCCGGCCGCACGGCGTCGTGCTCGCGCCCGACATCGACGACCGCTTCGTGCAGGCGTTCGCGTGCGCCGGCGGCCGGGTCGTCGCCCGCCGCCGGCTGCCCGCGGGCCGGCGACGGCCGGCTCGAGGCCGAGCCGCTGCTGGTCGCCGCGCTGGCGCCCACGGCCTGCGCAGCGCCGCCGGCGCCGTTCTCGCCGACGCAGGCCGAGCAGGCCCGGGTCGTCGCGGCGGCGCTCGTCGCGGCCGGGCGCGCGTCGCTGCGGGCGGTGGCGGTCGACCGGGCCACGCGTCTCGGCAGGCGACGGCGCGCGGGTCGTCCGGCTGCGGCGGAGCGGTACCCTTACGGACGATGAACTTCGGCGACCGCCTCGCCGAGCGCGGTCGAGCGCACGAGCAGCAGCTGACTCTGCGTCGGCCTCGATCCCCGCATCGAGCTCCTGCCGCCGAGGTCTGATCGCCGGCCTGCACCCCGGCGCCGGCCGGCCGCGCCCGCGCCTACGAGCGCTTCTGCAGCGGCGTGATCGACGCGGTCGCCGACGAGGCGGTCGCCGTGAAGCCGCAGGTCGCCTTCTTCGAGGCGCTCGGCGGGGTCGGCCTCACGGCGCTCGAGCGCGTCTGCGCCCACGCCCGCGACGCCGGCCTGCTCGTGATCGTCGACGCCAAGCGCGGCGACATCGACTCGACGGCCGAGGCCTACGCCGAGGCGTGGCTGTACCGCCGCGACGGCGGCCGCGGCCGCGGCGACGCCCTGACGGTGAACCCGTACCTCGGCGGCGACTCGCTCGCGCCGTTCCTCGCCGACGTGCCGCGAGGGGTCGGGGCTGTTCGTGCTCGCCCGGACGTCGAACCCGGGAGGCACCGACCTCCAGGAGGCCGCAGCTCGAGGGCGGCGGCCTCGTGTGGGAGCGGATCGCGTCGCTGGTCGCCCGCTGGGGCGAGGAGCTCGTCGGCGAGAGCGGGCTGTCGGCGGTCGGCGCCGTCGTCGGCGCGACCCAGCCCGAGGCGGTCGCCCGCGCGCGCGAGCTGATGCCGCACGCCGCTGCTGCTGCTGCCCGGGATCGGCGCCCAGGGCGGGCGTCCCGAGGTGCTCCACGCCGCCACGTCGGCCCATCCGGCCGGCGGGCTGATCGCCGCCGTCGCGGTCGGTCATCTACGCCTGGCGCGACCGCGGCGGCGACTGGCAGCAGGGCGTTCGCAGCGCCGCGTCCGAGCTGCGCCGATCCGCGCTCGCGGTGTGAGCGACGACAGGCGCCGACCTCGACCTCGCGACGCGAGCTCGCCGTGCTCGGGGGCGGTATCGCGCACGAGCGGTTACCGGCGCCACCCGCCCGCCGACCCGCAAGGGCGACGGGACGTGGGTGACCGAGGCCGACCTGGCCGCCGAGGCGGCGATCCGCGCCCGGCTGGCGGCAGGAGCGTCCCGACCACAACGTGCTCGGCGAGGAGGACGGCCTCCACGCCGCCGGCGGCGGCGATGCCGTGCCCGGCGCGCCGACGTGGGTCGTCGACCCGATCGACGGCACCCACAGCTACATGATCGGCATCCCGCTCTGGGCGACGCTCGTGGGCCTCGTGGTCGACGGCACGGTCGTGCGTCGGCGTCTGCCACGCGCCCGGCCTGGGGGAGACGTACGAGGCGACCGACGGCGGCGGCGCGCGGATGAACGGCGAGCCGATCGGTGTTCGCGCCACCGCGCTCGACGAGGCCATGGTCGTCTCGGGGGGCTTGCGCTCGGCGCAGGAGCATGGCCTCGAGGGGTTCTACCGCGAGCTCTCCGCGTCGGCTGGCGGGTGCGCGGGCTGGGCGACTTCTGGGGGCACATGCTGGTCGCCCGCGGCGCCGCCCAGATCATGGTCGACCCGATCGTGCGGACGTGGGACTACGACCGCCGTCGAGGTGATCGTGCGCGAGGCGGGCGGCACGATCACGCAGGTCGACGGCTCGCCGATCGCGGACGGCGGCTCGTGCCTCTCGACGTGCGGGTCCCGCTGCACGACCAGGTGGTCGCGCTCGCCGCGCGTGCCTGACGACGTCACGATCCGGCGGGCGTCCACCGTCGCTGACGTCATGGCGGCGAGTGATCTCTTGGACTCGCCTGCCCGCGACGACGCCACGCGGCGGTTCCTGGACCAGCCGGATCACCACCTGCTGGTTGCCCACCTCGACGGCGACCCCGTCGGCATGGTGTCGGGCGTCGAGCTGACGCATCCCGATAAGGGCGCCGAGATGTTCCTGTACGAGCTCGGCGTCGCCGAGCCCTTCCGCGGCCGGGGGATCGGGCGCCGCTCGTCGCCGCACTCGCCGACCTCGCCCGCGAGGCCGGCTGCTACGGCATGTGGGTGCTGACCGACGACGAGAACACGGCCGCGCTCGCGGCATACCGGGCCGCCGGCGGCACACCCGACCCGCTCCAGCGAATGCTCACCTGGACGTTCACGCCAGGCTGACCGGCGCACCCGCCAAACGGGGTCAGACCCCGTTGGCGCGCCGGCGCGGCCGTCGCGGATGAGCCAGGCCAAGCACGCCGCCGCCGTGATCGCCCGGTCAACGTGTCGGGGCGCCGACGACGACCATGATCGCCAGCGCGAGGGCGACCTCGAGGCCGGCGAGGTCGGCGATCGCCCCGCTCCGCGAGACCCCCCAGATCGTGTCGGCGATCGTGACCGCGACCACCATCACCAGCAGTCCGAGCGCATCCGCCTCCGAGCGCCCAGCCGGCGATGCCGACCTCGAGCACGACCGCAACCGTGACGACGGTGCGGGTGCGCGAACCGAAACATGCCTGAACTTTACCGTTTATGCGCGTCTTCGCGCTATAGAATCCCCGCCGCCGATGAGGGGGGCACGCAGATGATCCTCACCGTGACCGCCAACGCGGCGGTCGACAAGACCCTCACCGTCGCCAACCTCCAGCTGGGCCACCGCCACCGCGCCCAGCAGGGGCTGGTGATGGCGGGAGGAAAGGGCGTCAACGTCGCCCGTGCGCTCAAGCGCCTGGGCGAGCCGGTGATCGCGACCGGCCTCGCCGGCGGGCGCACAACGGCAGCCCACATCCTCGACGGGATGACCGCCGAGGGCATCCTGAACGACTTCGTCCGCATCCGCGGCGAGTCGCGCACGTCGACGGTGGTCGTCGACCCGACGAGCGAGCGTCCAGACCGAGATCTACGAATACGGCCCGGAGGTCGTCGAGGACGAGCTCGCGACTGCTGCGTCGAGAAGCTCCGCTACCTGTCCGGCGCCGTCACGACGGTCGTGCTGGCCGGCAGCCTGCCGCGCAAGGTGCCGACCGAGCTCTACGCCGAGATGGTCGCGCGACATGCGCAAGCGCAAGGTGCGCACGGTCGTCGACTGCGACGGCGAGCCGCTGCGCAAGGCGCTCGCGGCCGAGCCCGACCTCGTGTCGGCCGACCCAGCGCGAGGCGGAGGCGCTGGTCGGGCACGAGTTCCAGACCGACGAGGACTTCCAGGATGGGCTCTACCGAGATCGCCTCGATGGGCGCGGCGAGCGTGCTGATCACGCTGCAAGACCGGCTGCTACGCGCTGCTCCGCACCGGCCGCGGCCGCGACCGCACTGTACCGGGCCTGGATCCCGCAGGTCGAGTCGGTCTCGTCGGTCGGCTCGGCGACTCGCTCCTGGCCGGCTTCCTGGCCGGCATCGGGCCGCCGAGCGCGCGACCGAGGAGTGCCTGCGGCTCGCGCTCGGATGCGGCGCCGCCAACTACGCAGGACGGTCGGGCGCCGGCGTGTTCGACGTCGCGCGACGTGCGCCCGGTTCGCGGCAGGGTCGAGGTGCAGGAGATCGCGCCGCGGGTACGCGCGACGGCGTCCTGACCCGCTGGTAGACTGCGCCCGAACCTTGAAAGTTCGTTGCGGCGCCAGCGTTCATCCTGACGACCCAGGCCGGCCCCCGCCGCCTGGGTCGTGTGCGTATTCGGGGGATCGCGGGGCGGAGAGGCGGTCACGCGTGGAGATTGAGATCGGGCGCGGCAAGAAGGCACGTCGCGCATACGGGTTCGACGACATCGCGATCGTGCCGAGCCGGCGCACGCGCGACGCCGAGGACGTCGACATCGCCTGGCGGCTCGGGCCGCACCTGCTGGAGCTGCCGCTCCTGGCGTCGGCGATGGACGGCGTCGTCTCGCCCGAGACGGCCGTCATCCTGGGCAAGCTGGGCGGCCTCGGCGTGCTCAACCTCGAGGGCATCTGGACGCGCTACGAGGACGCCGACGCCGAGCTCGAGCGCATCGCCGAGTTCGAGAAGGCCGAGGCGACGCGGGAGATGCAGCAGATCTACGCCGAGCCGGTCAAGCCGGAGCTGATCGCCCAGCGGGTCGCGCGAGATCAAGGCCGAGGGCGTGCTCGCGGCCGCCTCGCTCACGCCCGCAGCGCGTGCGCGAGCACTGGCAGATCGGCGCTCGACGCCGGGCTCGACGTTCTGGTGATCCAGGGGACGGTCGTCTCGGCCGAGCACGTCTCGACGGTCGTCGAGCCGCTCAACCTGAAGGAGTTCATCGCCGAGCTCCCGGTCCCCGTGATCGTCGGCGGCTGCGCCTCCTACCAGGCGGCGCTGCACCTGATGCGCACCGGCGCCGCCGGCGTCCTCGTCGGCGTCGGCCCGGGCGCCGCCTGCACCACGCGCGGCGTCCTCGGCGTCGGCGTGCCGCAGGCGACGGCGATCGCCGACGCCTCGGCGGCCCGCACCCAGCACCTGCTCGAGACCGGCCAGTACGTGAACGTGATCGCCGACGGCGGCATGCGCACCGGCGGCGACATCTCCAAGGCGATCGCCTGCGGCGCCGACGCGGTGATGGTCGGCTCGCCGCTCGCCCGGGCCAACGAGGCCCCCGGCCGCGGCTACCACTGGGGCATGGCGACGTTCCACGCCAGCCTCCCGCGCGGCGCGCGCGTCAAGACCGACCAGGTGGCGACGCTCGAGCAGATCGTCACCGGCCCGGCCACCGAGAACGACGGCACGCTCAACCTGATGGGGGCGCTGCGCACGTCGATGGCGACCACCGGCTACGACTCGATCCAGGCCTTCCAGAAGGCCGAGATCATGTTCGCGCCGGCGCTCCAGACCGAGGGCAAGAAGCTCCAGCGGGAGCAGGCGATCGGGATGAGCCGGTGAGCCCGACGGCGCCCCGGGCAAGCGGCGCCGCGGCGGTCGCCGACGAGGCGTGCGCCGAGCACCGGCCGGTGCTGGTGGTCGACTTCGGCGCCCAGTACGCCCAGCTGATCGCGCGCCGCGTGCGCGAGTGCCGGGTCTACTCCGAGATCGTGCCGCACGACACGCCGGCCGCCGAGGTGGCGGCGCGCGACCCGGTCGGGATCATCCTCTCGGGCGGGCCGGCGTCGATCTACGAGCCGGGCGCGCCGGCCGTCGACCCCGGCCTGTTCGACCTCGGCGTCCCGGTGCTCGGCATCTGCTACGGCATGCAGGCGATGGCGGCCGCGCTCGGCGGCGAGGTCGTCGAACACCGGCATCGGCGAGTTCGGCAAGACGCCCGTCCGGCTCGGCGCGGACAGCCTGCTCTTCGGCGACCTGCCGCTCCGAGCAGACGGCCTGGATGAGCCACCGCGACAGCGTCGTGCGCCCGCCGGCCGGGTTCGCGGTGACGGCGTCACCGACACGACCCCGGTCGCCGCAATGGAGGATCGCGAGCGCGGCCTGTTACGGCGTCCAGTTCCACCCCGAGGTCGCGCACACGCCGCGCGGCACCGACATCCTGCGGCCACTTCGTGCTCGACGCCTGCCAGGCGCCGCCGACGTGGACGGCGCTCCAGTTCATCGAGGAGCAGGTCGACCTGATCCGCGAGCAGGTGGGCGACGACCAGGTCATCTGCGCGCTCTCGGGCGGCGTCGACTCGGCCGTCGCGGCGCTCCTCGTCCACCGGGCCGTCGGCGACCAGCTCACGTGTGTCTTCGTCGACCACGGCCTCCTGCGCAAGGACGAGGCCGACCAGGTGGTGGAGGCGTTCGACGACCACTTCAAGGTGCCGCTGCGCCATGTCGACGCGTCCGAGCGGTTCCTGGCGGCGCTCGCCGGCGTGACCGAGCCGGAGCAGAAGCGGCGGATCATCGGCGAGCAGTTCATCCGCCTGTTCGAGGACGAGGCCCGCGGCCTCGGCGACGTGCGCTTCCTCGTCCAGGGCACGCTCTACTCCGACGTGATCGAGTCGGGCAGCCGCACCGCCGCGAAGATCAAGAGCCATCACAATGTCGGCGGCCTGCCCGAGGACATGCAGTTCGACCTCGTCGAGCCGCTGCGCCTGATCTTCAAGGACGAGGTGCGGCGGGTGGGGACGGAGCTCGGCCTGCCCGAGCGGCATGGTCTGGCGGCAGCCGTTCCCGGGCCCGGGGCTGGCGATCCGGATCATCGGCGAGGTGACGCGGGAGCGGCTCGAGATCCTGCGCGACGCCGACGCCGTGCTGCTCGAGGAGATCCGCCGGGCCGGACTCTACGAGAAGCTGTGGCAGAGCTTCGCGATCCTGCCGGCGATCCGGTCGGTCGGCGTCCAGGGCGACTCGCGCACCTACGCCTACCCGATCGTGCTGCGGGCGGTGACGTCGGAGGACGCGATGACCGCCGACTGGGCGCGGCTGCCCTACGACGTGCTGGAGCGGATCTCGAGCCGCATCATCAACGAGATCCCGGGCGTGAACCGGGTCGCGCTCGACATCTCGTCGAAGCCCCCCGCCACGATCGAGTGGGAATAGCGGCCGGTCCGGTGCCAGGCACCCGTCGTCACTCCAGCCGCTTGGACATGAGCACCCTGTCGCCGCCGCGTCCGTCGTAGTTCTCGGCGACCCGGTCGACCTGGAACCCGAGCGCGCGGTGGAACGCGACCGAGCGCTCGTTGATCGGCGCCGTGACGCAGCGAACGACGCTGCGCGAGTGCTCGCGGGCCACGGCGAAGAAGCGCTCGTAGAGCAGCCGGCCGACGCCGCGGCCGCGCTGGTCGGGGGCCACGCCGGCGAAGTGGATGTAGGCCTCGTCCGGCCGCGACTGGGACAGGAAGCCGGCCAGAAACCCCGCCGGCTCGCCCCCGTCCTCGGCCACGAACGCGGTCTCCGAGAAGTGCACGAAGAAGAGCCGCGGCAGCATGTCGATCATCGCCCGGCCGCCCCACCACTCGTCGACGAGCGGCGCGATGCGGTCATAGTCCGCGGGCTCCGCCGCCCGCACGGTGATCGCGCCGGAGGCTACGGAGCCACCACCGTGACGGCCCGCGAGTGGGCCGGGAGCCAGCGCCGGAGCGAGCCGCCGAGGTAGGCCCACCGCAGCCGCACGGCCTGGCCGCGCTGCAGGCGGACGCCGTCGTGCTCGTAGCGGCCGCCGCCGACGACGGGGTTCGGCCCGACGTCGCGCCAGGGCCGGCCGCCGCGGCGGGCCTGGAGCATGACCACGGCGCCGGCCATCACCGGGCGGGAGCTGCCGAAGGCCGAGAACGGCGTCTCCGCGGCCGCGATGTAGTGGCCGCCCCGGAACGGGAGGTGCATGCTGAGCCCCAGGTGCGGCTGGACGAGCAGCTTGCGCGACGGCGAGGTCGCGGGCGCGTTCACCTCCGAGCCGAGGTAGGCGGCGTGCCAGCTCATGTCGCGCCCGATCGCCTTCGACCGCGAGACCGACCACGCGCCCCCCGCGTTCGTGCGCACCCGGTAGGTGTCGACCGAGGTGATGACGAGCACCTGCGCGTTTGCGATCGGCTTCCCCGTGGTCGTGTCGATCAGCCGCCCGCGGAACGTCACCCTGTGCCCGTAGAGCAGACGGCGGCCGTCGACCGGGCCGATCACGTCGAGCCGCGTGGAGTCGACCGAGATCGGCGGCGGCGTCCAGCCGGCGAGCGCCGAGGCGAACGCGCCCGCGCGGATCGATCCGAGCCCGGTCGCCAGGTCGTATCCGGGCCGGGCGGTGTACCGGCGGCCGCCGAAGATGTTGTTCGTCCCCGACACGATGTCGTGGAACATGCTCGTCCCGGCGTGGGCGTACAGGAACGGGTTCGCGAACCCGAGCTGCTTGCCGGCCGACTCGTCGGCGTCGGCGGTCAGGGCCGCCATCAGCGGCGCGGCCGCGCTCGTGCCGCCGATCGGCGCCCAGGCGAGGCCCGGCCCGGCGCCGCAGCGGTTGCAGTAGATGATGTAGCCGGTTCGGCGGGGGCGGGCGTCGAGCGACACGTCCGGCGTCTCGCGACACTGGGCCTTCCCGCCGCGGCATTTGCGCCCGGCCACGGGGACGGTCTTCCCGAGCTGGTAGGCGGGCTTGCGCCAGAACACCGAGACGCCGCCGCCGGCCCCGTGCCAGGCGGTCTCGTGATGCCCGGAGAACACCGGCGGGATCTCGAGCGCGGTGCCGCCGACCGCGGTCGCGAAGGGCTGCGAGGACGGGTCGTCGATCAGCAGGTTGGTGGAGCCGGTGAAGGGGAAGCAGTCGCTCGAGCCGAAGTCGCCCGTGGCGACGTAGGTCGAGATGCCGGCGACCGCGGCCAGCTCGAGCGCGGTGTTCTCGGCGGTCAGCAGCTGCGGCGGGATCAGCGGCTCGCAGGCGCCCCAGCTGTCGCTGATGATGTCGACGCCGTCCTGGCGCATGCGGTCGAGGATGGCCGGGGCGAAGGCGGGGTCGTTGGGCGAGACGTATGCGCGCACGTCGGCGTCGGGCGCGGCCGCCATGGCCACCTCGAGATCGAGCGCGACCTCGCTCTTCCCGCTCGAGTCGAAGTTGCGCTGCCCGACGATCGCGTCGGAGGGATACGTGCCGGTGATGCCCGGGAAGCAGCTGCGGAAGTGGTTCACGTCGGAGCGGGAGTAGCCGGAGAACTCCACCATCCCGATCAGCTCGCCGGTGCCGTTCGCGCCGCTCGAGATGAGGCCGTTGTGACCGTAGGCGCTCGCGCCTCCGAGGTCGGACGGGAGGTATCCGCCCAGCGCGCGCTGCGCCGCGCGGGCGCCGCTGCAGCTCGGCGTGATGACTGCCGCCGGGTGCAGCTTCACACGCCGGGTCGCCGGCCGCAGGCGCACCGAGGTGTCGAGGCCGCCGACGGTCGCGACCGAGCGGGCGAGCGCGGCCGGCAGGCGCACGGGACCGGCGGGGGCGGAGAACGTCCGTCCCGCCTGGCGGAACACCTGGAGCGGCGCGGCGAACGCGCTCTCCGCGGCCGCGGCGGTGCCCGCCACCGTCAGGGTCATGTCCGTCCGCCCGGTCACCGTGAGGTCGTGAGCGCGCAGGTACGACTCGACGCTCTTCACGCTCTCGGGCGCGGGTGCGAACAGGCTGCGGATGCGGGTCTCGCTCAGTCCCGGCCGGCCGCTCCACGCGAGCGCGAGCCGGCGCAGCAAGGCGGCGTTCCGCGGCTTGAACGTGACCACCGCCTGAACCGGTCGCGCCGGCGAGACGGTCCCCACGGCAAGCGCGCCCGCGGCGGCCGGGACCGCCGTCCCGGGGAGGGCGACGAGCGGGGTCGTTCGCGCGTGGGCGGCCGACGAGGCGGCTGTGGGACCGGCCGTGAGGCCCGGGAGGGCGCAGCAGGCCGCAAATGCCGCAACGCGGATACGTGAACGGCCCGTCAACTCGACCATCACTGTATCGCACGGCCTGGCGGGCCTTCGGTGTGGAAGCGCCTGCTGTGAGCCCTCAGCCGAGCGCGTTCGCGCTGACACGGAATGTGTATCGCGCGGGGTGCGCGGCGAGGTTCCCGCCCGAGTCGACCGCCTGGCCCCACACCGTGTGGACGCTGCCGTGGGCGAGGCCGTAGAGGACGAACGAGTTGCCGACCGCCCACCGCCAGCGGCCGCCGTCGACGCGATAGCGGAAGCGCAGGTCGCGGAAGCCGTCGGGGTCGGCGTCCCGGGCGGCGAGCGCGAAGATGACGGTGGCCCGGTTCGACGGGTTCGAGGGTTTGGTCGTGAAGCGCGTGCCCGTGGGCGGGATCCGGTTCGTCGCCCACCACAGCGAGCGCGCGGTCAGGGCGCCGCCGGCGCTCACCGCCGGGTCGAACCCGCCGTTCGCGACAGCCGCCGACCACGGCCGAAACCCCAGGTCGACGACGCGCCCCGCGCCGATCTGGCGCTCTGCCAGGAACACCTGGCCGAACGTCGCGAACGGCCCGGAAGCGAGTTTGAGCCGGGCCAGCATGTGGCCGGAGGAGTAGTCCTGGATGATCGCCTCGCCCGATCCCGGACCGACGACCGTGAAGTGGTGCAGCCCCTGGGTGAGGAAGTGCGGCTCGACCGAGCCCGGGGCCAGCTGATGCGAGCCGGCCGAGACCTGGTTCGGGAAGACGTCGTCGTAGGTGTACATCGCCCACCGCGAGGCAAACCGGGTCGTCTGGCCGCCGACGGCGCTTCCCACCTGCCAGCCCTCATGCCCGCCGGCGAGCCAGTGCGTCTGGCCGCCGAGGACGACGCCATGGCCGGCGTTGCAGTAGGTCGCGAGGGCGGAGTCGAGGCCGAGCCGGTTCTGCACCGCGAGGTCGGTGACGACGAGCGCCGACTGGTGGCCGCGCAGGGCCGCCGCGTACGCCTTGGCGGAGAGCGGGCGGGTGTGGGCGTCGACGAAGTCGGACGGCCGCGGCACGGCGAAGAGGTTGGCGGCGTCCATCCGGTGGGCGATGTCCATGACCGCATCGGGCGGGATCGCAGTGATGTACTCGACGTGGAGGGCGGGATGGGCCGGCGGCGGCAGCGTCTTCCACGTCGTCCGCAGCGTCGTCGCGCCGGCGCCGTCGTCGTAGGAGAGCGTCACGGCATAGGTCACGGCGGAGGCAAGGTCCCCGTGCAGCGACAGGGTGAGCGCCGTGCCACCCACGCCGGCGATCGGGTCGGCGGAGACGGCCGCGTGCGTCGAGACGCGCCTCACGGCAGCGCTCGCCGTCACGACCGGCGCCGCGCACGTCCAGGTGATCTGGGGCCGGTAGCGGAGCTTGGTCAGGTGCGCGACGCAGCCGCCGGTCGCGGCCGCAGGTCCGGGCACGCCCGTCGCGAGCAGCGCGAGCAACGTGGTGGCAAGGGCGATTCGCCTCATCCAGAGGGTTATCGGCACCGCGTCGCGATGGTCACAATCCCCCGGTCGGATGCATGGCCCGTATGGCCCCCGGGGGTACGGTTCGGCCGTGCCGGCGCAGCGATTCGCCTCCCTCGGCCGCTGGGTCTACCGCCGGCGGCGGCTGGTGGTCGGCCTGTGGCTCGCCGCCGTGGCCGTGCTTGCGCCGCTCGCGCCCCAGCTGCAGGGCATCCTCGCGCCGGGCGGGTTCGTCGCCCAGGACTCCGAGGCGGTGCGGGCGGGCAACATGCTCTACCGCTGGCTGCCGCAGCGACCGCGCTCCGAGCTCGTCGTCGTCGCACCGGACGGGAACGTGGCCGACCTGCGCCGGACGATCGCGCCGCTGGCCCACTTCCCGCACGTCGTGCTGCCGCCGTCCGGCCCTCGGATCGTGCGCTCCCGCCGCGGCCGGGCGGCCTACGTCGCCTTCCCGCTCGACGTCGATCCCGACACCGCCCGCGCCTACGTCGAGCGCTTCCGGGCCGCGCTGCGCCCGCCGCCCGGGTTCGCGGTCGACGTGACCGGGCCGCCGGCCGTGTTCGAGGACATCCAGCTCGCCACCTCCGCCGACCTGCGCCGGGCCGAGTCGATCGGCATCCCGGCCGCCCTGATCGTGCTCGCGCTCGCGTTCGGCACGGCGGTCGCGGCCGGCATCCCGCTCGTCGTCGGCGGCGTCGCGGTGCTGGCGACGCTCGGGCTCCTGTGGATGCTGGCCCACCAGGTGCCGCTCTCGATCTTCGTCCTGAACATCGCCACGATGCTGGGACTGGGGGTGGGGGTGGACTACGCGCTCCTGGCGGTCTCCCGCTTCCGCGAGGAGCTGGGGGCCGGGCGCGACGTCGAGGATGCCGTCGTCCGCACGGTCGAGACGGCGGGCCGGTCGATCGCATTCTCCGGCCTCGCCGTCGTGATCGGGCTCTCCGGCATGTGGGCCTTCGGCTTGCGGGTGCTCTCGTCGATCGCCGCCGGCGGCACCCTCGTCGTCGCGGTCTCGGCCTTCGCGGCGGTGACGCTCCTGCCGGCCATCCTGGGGATGCTGGGGCCGCGCGTCGAGCGGGGGCCGCTGCTGCCCCGCCGGTTCCGCCGTGACCGGGCCGGGTCGGTGCACTTCTGGGAGCGGCTGGCCCGGGCGGTGATGGCGCGGCCGTGGACGTTCATCGTCGCCACGCTGGCCGTGATCGCGGTGCTGGCGGCGCCGGTGGCATCGGCGACGCTGAACGTGGCCCGGGCGGACGTGCTCCCGACGCGGTTCGACTCCCGCCGCGGCGAGCGGCTGCTCGACACGGAGTTCTCGCAGGCCGCCCTGAACCCGGTCGTGGTCGTCGTGAAGCCGGGCGTGCCCCTGCCGCCGCTCCTCCACCGGCTCGCCGCCGTCCGGGGCATTGCCCGGGTGGCGCAGGTGGAGCGCGGCCCGCGCGGGTCGGCGATCGACCTCACGCCGTCGGTCAGCCCGTTCACGGACGCCGGCCGCAACGTCGTCGATCGCATCCGCGCGCTGCCGGGACACGGCCCGCGGTTCCTCGTCACCGGCGAGACCGCCGGCGAGCTCGACTTCCTGGCCCAGATCGAGGACAGGGCGCCGTGGGCGGCGGCGTTCGTGATCCTGGCGAGCTACGTCGTGCTCGCCTTTGCCTTCCGCTCGGCCCTGCTTCCGCTCAAGGCGATCGTGATGAACTGCCTCTCGATCGCGGGCGCCTTCGGCGTGCTCGTGTGGGTGTTCCAGGACGGCCACCTGGACGGCTTCCTCGGGCTGACGCGGCTCGGGTACATCGAGTCGACGATGCCGGTCGTGATCGTGTGCACCCTGTTCGGGGTGTCGATGGACTACGAGGTGTTCATGCTCTCGCGGATCGCGGAGGCCTACCGCGGCGGCGCGAGCAACCGCGACGCGGTGGCGATCGGGCTCGTCGCCACCGGCCGGATCATCACGTCGGCGGCGTCGATCCTCGTCGTGGTCGGGCTCGCCTTCACGACCGCCGACGTGGTGATCGTGAAGGAGCTCGGGCTCGGCCTGGCGCTCGCGATCGCCATCGACGCGACCCTGATCCGGTCGCTGCTCGTACCGGCGACGATGCGCGTCCTCGGCGACTGGAACTGGTGGCCGTCCGGCCGCCGGCCCCGGCCGGCGCCCGGGCTCAAGTCGGCGCCGGCGCGCGTCGAAGATTGACGGGAACTCACCTGTTCCCGACCGCGAGGCACCGCATGTCCGAGACCGAATCGCTCACCCTCGATCCCACCTCTGTCGAGTCGCCGCTTGCCGGCGTCGTCCGCGAGGCCTCCCGGCCGCCCGTCGGCCGCGCCGTCCTGGCCGCCGCCCTCGCCGCCGTCCTGGGCGCGATCGCGTGGGCGCTGATGGTGGTGGTCACGAACCACTCGATCGGCTTCGCGGCCGTCGGCCTCGGGTTCCTGGCCGGGCAGCTCGTGCACCGGTTCACAGGCGGCCAGCGGGGCGTGTTCCCGGCCGCCGTCTCGGCGGTCGCGGTGGTGGTCGCCCTCGTCGTCGGCAAGTACGCCGCGTTCGCCTACCTGATCCACCGCGATGCGCAGGACCGCTTCGGCGCGCTCGGCGGGCGCTACTACGGCTACCTGAGCGGGCACACGTGGGACGCCTTCCACTCCCACCTGAGCACCGAGTTCAGCGCGTTCTACCTGCTCTGGGTCGGCCTGGGCATCGCCGCCGCGTGGCGCATCGTCGGCCCGGCGCCGCGGCCGGCCCGCCCGCGCTAATTCGCGACGGTCTCGGGGTGGATGCGGCCGGCCTTGCGTGAGAGCGCGCCGCCCTCGCGGCTCGGCGCGCACGGCCAGCACCTCGGCCAGGATCGACACCGCCGTCTCGGCCGGCGTGACCGCGCCGATGTCGAGGCCGAGCGGGCCGCGGATGCGGCCGATCTCGTCCTCGCGTGTAGCCGGCGTTCAGCAGCCGCCTGCGGCGCGGCGTCCTGCGCCCGCCGGCTGCCGAGCGCGCCGATGTACGGCGCGGCGGAGCGCAGCGCCGGGCCGAGCGCCGGCTCGTCGAAGCGGGCGTCGTGGGTCAGGACGACGACGTAGGTCGCGTCGTCGGCGGCGTGCAGGTCGTAGGCCATCGCCGGCCAGCCGACGACGATCTCGTCGGCGTCCGGCAGCCGCTCGCGGCGTCGCGAACTTGGCGCGGGCGTCGGAGACGATCGTGTGGAACCCGACCTGCTTGGCCATCCGGCACAGCGCCTGCGCGGTGTCGACGGCGCCGAACACCATCATCACCGGCGCGCGGGGCGTAGTGCTCGACGAAGGTGCTCTCGTCGGTGCGCACCGCCGCGCGAGTGGCGCCTCGCCGTCGCCGTACGCCTTCGCGCCCGCGCCATCGCCGGTGAGCGTCGTCGTCACGGACAGGCGGCTCGCCGGACTGGCCAGCGCCGCCTCGACCCGGTCGAGCTCCTCGGCGTCGGCGGGCTGGACGAAGACCTCGATCTCGCCGCCGCAGGGCAGGCCGACGTCGAACGCGTCGTCGTCGGAGATGCCGTAGCGCAGCAGCAGCGGCGGCCCGCCGGCGAGCACCTCCTCGGCCCGCAGCGCGACGTCGGACTCGACGCAGCCGCCGGAGACCGAGCCCACCATCTCGCCGCTCGAGCTGAGACGGCCAGCCGCGAGCCGAGCGGGCGTGGCGCGGAGCGGCGGGTGTCGACGACGGTGGCGAACGCGACCCGGTCGCCCGCTCGCGAGCATCCGCCGGACGTCGTCCAGAACCTCGCGCATGCGGACACGGTAGCAGGTCGCTTGCGCACGCAATCAGCCGGATGTCGGCCCGCGTCGGCGCGCGTTCGTCTACAGTTCCGGGTCGCCATGAAGACCTACACCGCGAAGCCGGGTGAGATCGAGCGCCAGTGGTACGTCGTCGACGCCGAGTCGAAGACGCTCGGCCGGCTCGCCACGCGAGATCGCCGACGTCCTGCGCGGCAAGGGCAAGCCGGCCTACACGCCGCACGTCGACACGGGCGACTTCGTGATCGTCGTGAACGCCGAGAAGATCCACGTCACGGGCCAGAAGCTCGACCAGAAGCTGTACTACCAGCACAGCGGCTACCCGGGCGGCCTGCGCGAGCGGACGCTGCGCGAGCAGCTGGCGCGGCGCCCCGAGGAGGTGCTGCGGAAGGCGGTGCGGGGCATGCTGCCGAAGAACAAGCTCGCCTCTGCGCAACTGCGCAAGCTCAAGATCTACGCGGGCCCGGAGCATCCGCACGCGGCCCAGAACCCCGAACCCCTGCAGGAGAGCGCGTAGTGGCAGACACCGCCGTCACCTACCGCGGCACCGGCAAGCGCAAGACGTCGGTCGCGCGGGTCGTGCTCGTCCCCGGCGCCGGCGCCATCGACGGTGAACGGCAAGGCGATCGAGGAGTACTTCCCCCGCCAGACGCTGCGGGCGATCGCGACCGCGCCGCTCGCGCTCACCGGCACCGACTCCGCCTACGACGTGCGCGCCCGCATCGACGGCGGCGGCATCTCCGGGCAGGCCGGCGCGCTGCGCCACGGCATCTCGCGCGCGCTGATCGGGGTCGACGAGAACCTCCGCACCGAGCTGAAGCGCCAGGGCTTCCTGACCCGCGACGACCGCCAGGTCGAGCGCAAGAAGGCGGGCCTCAAGAAGGCCCGCAAGCGGCCGCAGTTCTCGAAGCGCTGACCGCGTCTCACGCGTGCGTACAGCTGTTCGGCACCGACGGGGTGCGCGGCGTCGCCGGTGTCGACCTGACCGCCGACCTCGCCCGCGACCTGGGCGCGGCCGCGGCGGCGTGGGCGGGCGCAGGGTGCACGCGTCCTGATCGGCCGCGACACGCGCGAGTCCGGGCCCGAGCTCGAGGACGCGCTCGTCGAGGGCATCGTCGCGGCCGGCGGGCGGGCCGTGCGCGCGGGTGTGATCCCGACGCCGGGCGTCGCCGTCCTCGTCCGCCTGGGCGAGGCCGACCTCGGCTGCGTCATCTCCGCCTCGCACAACCCCTACCAGGACAACGGCATCAAGTTCCTGGGCGGCGACGGGCGCAAGCTCGGACGACGACCTGGAGGCGTCGATCGAGCGGCTCGTCGGCTCCGCACCGGCGGCGTCCGGTGGGAGCGAGGCCGACCTCGCGGGCGCCGTCGAGCGAGTACGTCGACTGGCTGGTCGCAGACCTACGGCGCGCGGCGTCTCGGCCGCCGGTGGGGTGGTGGTCGACTGCGCGAACGGCGCCGCGTACGCGCGTCGCGCCCGCGCTCTTCGCGCGACTGGGCATCGACGCCGGCATCATCGGCGCCGAGCCCGGACGGGCGCAACATCAACGCCGGCGTCGGCTCGACCCATCTCGACGCGCGTCGCCGTGGCGGTGCGCGTCGCGGGCGCGGCCTGCGGGATCGCCTTCGACGGCGACGCCGACCGCTGCCTCGCCGTCGACGCCGCCGGCCGGCCGGTGAACGGCGACGCGATCATCGCGGCGATCGCGCTCGCGCCGCGCGCGTCGACCGGGTCGTCGTCACCTCGATGACGAACCTCGGGTTCCACCGCGTGATGCGCGAGCCACGGCATCGCGGTCGAGGTGACCGACGTCGGCGACCGCTACGTGCTCGAGCGGATGCTCGCGACCGGCGCGACGCTCGGCGGCGAGCAGTCCGGCCACGTCGTCGACCTGACTCACCACACGACCGGCGACGGCCTCGCGACGGCGCTCATGCTGCTCGGCGGCGCTCGACGGCGCTCGGGATGTCGATGGACGAAGCTCGCCGATCTGGTCGTGCCGTTCCCGCAGAAGCTGGTGGCCGTTCGCGCCGACCGCGCGGCGCTTGCAGAGCTCGGAGCGGATCTGGCAGGAGGTCGAGGCGGCCGAGGCGAAGCTCGGGGAGGACGGCCGCGTGGTGCGTCCGCGCCTCGGGCACCGAGCCGGTCGTCCGGGTCATGGTCGAGGCCGAGGATGCCGCGTCGTGCGCGGCGGTGTGCAACCATCTGGTCGGGATCGTCGAGGCGGAGATCGGGGAGGGCTGATGTGCGGGATCGTCGGATACGTGGGCGGACGCGGCCGTGCAAGGAGCTGCTGCTGACCGGGCTCGAGCGGCTGGAGTACCGCGGCTACGACTCCGCCGGCATCTGCCTGATCAACGGCACGGCCGACATCACCCGCCGGGTCGGCAAGGTGGCGGCGCTGCGCGACGCGGTCGGCGCCTCGTCGCATCCCGCCACGACCGGGCTCGCCCACACCCGCTGGGCCACGCACGGCGGCGTGATCGAGGCGAACGCGCACCCGATCGAGGCCTGCGAGGGCTCGGGCGTGACCGTCGTCCACAACGGGATCATCGAGAACTACGCGTCGCTCCGGCGCGAGCTGTCCGACGCCGGCCACGTGTACCACTCCGACACCGACACCGAGGCGATCGCGCACCTGGTCGAGGAGTGCTACTCCGGCGACCTGGTCGAGGCCGTGCACGGGGCCTACCAGCGCCTCGACGGCCACTTCGCGTTCGCCGTCGCCCACCGCGACAGCCCGGGCGTGCTCGTGGCCGCCCGGCGCGGCTGCCCGCTGGTCGTCGGCGTCGGCGAGGGCGAGATGTTCATGGCCTCGGCCATCCCGGCCTTCCTGGCCGAGACGCGCCGCGTGCAGCACGTGTTCGACGGCGAGATCGTGGTCGCGCGCACCGACGGCGCGACCTTCCTCTCCGGCGACGGCACCGTGATCGAGCGCGAGGTGCAGGAGGTCGAGTGGGACGAGGACGCGGCCGAGAAGCAGGGCTACGAGACGTTCATGCTCAAGGAGATCTGGGAGCAGCCCGACGCGATCGCCGAGACGATCGGCGAGCGGCTCTACCACGGCGAGCTCCAGCTCGACGGGCTGAACCTGACCGATGAGCAGATCCGCGACCTCTCCCGGATCGTCTTCCTGGCCTGCGGCACGTCGTACCACGCGGGGCTGGTCGGCCGCTACCTGCTCGAGGAGTGGGCGCGAGTCCCGTCCGAGTCGGACATCGCCAGCGAGTGGCGCTACCGCCACGCCGTGATCGACGAGCACACGCTGGTGATCGCGGTCGCCCAGTCGGGCGAGACGATCGACACGCTGGCGGCGATGAAGGAGGCCCGTGCCCGCGGCGCGCACGTGCTCGCCATCACCAACGTGATGGGCAGCCAGATGACCCGCGAGTGCGACTCGGTGCTCTACACCCGGGCCGGGCTGGAGATCGGCGTCGCGGCGACCAAGACGTTCACCGCGCAGGTGACGCTGCTGTACCTGCTCGCGCTGCGGCTCGGCATGATCCGCGGCACCATCGGCGGCGAGCGGGCCGAGACGCTGCTCGAGCAGGTGCGGTCGCTGCCCGATCTCGTCCGGACGACGCTCGAGCGCGGCGAGCTCGTCGAGCCGATCGCCGACCGCTTCGCCGGCAACGAGTTCTTCCTCTACCTCGGCCGCAACATCGGCCTGCCGATCGCGCTCGAGGGCGCACTCAAGCTGAAGGAGATCTCCTACATCTCGACCGACGCGTACGCGGCCGGCGAGATGAAGCACGGGCCGATCGCGCTGCTCGACGACTCGACGCCGGTGGTCGTGATCGCGACCGACGGGCACGTCTACGAGAAGGTCGTCTCGAACATCGAGGAGGTGCGCGCCCGCGGCGCCCACGTGATCGCCATCGCCACCGAGGGCAACGAGCGCATCCGCGACGTGGCCGAGCACGTGCTCTACCTGCCGCGCACCGAGCCCGAGCTCCAGGCGGTGCTGGCGGTGCTCCCGCTGCAGCAGCTCGCCTATGCCATCGCCACCCGCCGCGGCCTCGACGTCGACAAGCCGCGGAACCTGGCGAAGACCGTCACGGTCGAGTAGCGGGCCTCACCCGGCGGATGCGCCGGCGGGCGCGCTCGTTGCGTGCGCCTCGGGGCCTCCGTCTCGTGGGATGTCGGCCAGGAGCGAGATCGCGAGGCGGCGCAGAATATCGCTGACCTCCTGCTCGGGCGGGTCAACGTCGGACGCGATGCGGGTGAGCACGGAGCGGCCGGCTTCGACGAGGGCGGCGTGCGCCTGGCGGCCGCGCTCGCTCAGCTCGAGGCGGCCGGTCGCCGGTTCGATCGTCAGGCAGCCGTGGTGGACGAGGTCAGCGGTGAGCCCGGCGATCTCCTCCGGCGTCGCCGTCTTCGTCTCGCGGTGCTCCAGCGTGCCGCTGGTGGCGAGGCGGCCGAGCAGCCACGCTCCGGCAGGTGTGAGGTCCACGCGCGACTCATCGACGATCCGCTGGTAGGTCTCCGCGCGCATACGTCCGCTCGCGAGCGAGCTGACGATCCGTTCGAGCTCGCGGTCCGACCGATCCCCGCGGGGGGCGGCGAAGCTCTCGCCGATTCCCTCGGCGGCGCTGGTCTCGCGCAGCGGCACCTCTCGCAGGAGCCAGGTCAGGAGGAAGGCGAGGATCGCGAAGCAGGCCGCGGCGAGGAAGATCGGTGTGATCGCCGCCGCGAACGCTTCGGTAAACGGCCGTCGCACCGCCTCCGGGAGATGGTGGACGAGCGCGGGGTTCGCCGCTGCAGGGACGTGGACGCCCGCCGGTATGCGCGCGGCGAGCTCCGTGCTGAGCCGGTTCGCGAAGATCGCTCCGAAGATCGAGACGCCGACGGCGCCGCCGATCTGGCGGAACAGGGTCGAGCCGGATGTGGCAACCCCGAGCATCCTGTACGGGACCGCGTTCTGCGCGGCGAGAACGAGGACCTGCATGACCATCCCGAGGCCGAGCCCGAGCACCAGCAGGTACACCGCGGCCAGCCAGAGCGGGGTCGAGACGGCGAGCCGGGAAAGCAGGAGCATCGCGAGGGCGGCAACGGCCGTGCCGATGATTGGGAACGGCTTGTAGCGACCGGTCTTCGAGATCAGGTTTCCGCTTCCGACCGACGTGATCAGCACACCCGCCATCATCGGTGTCAGCAGCAACCCGGACGCAGTGGCGCTTCGTCCCTTGACGATCTGCATGTACAGCGGCAGGTACGTGACGGCGCCGAAGAGCGCGAGGCCGATGATGAACCCGATCGCGCTCGTGACCGCGAACGTCCGGTTCCGAAACAGCGCCAGCGGCAGGATCGGCTCGGCGGCGCGGCTCTCGGCAAGCACGAAGAGCGCGAGCAGCACCGCGCCGACTACCGCGAACCCGATCGCCTGGATCGACCCCCAGGCATAGGTCGTCCCCCCGAGGCTTGTGAACAGCACCACCGAGGACAGCCCTCCCGCCAGCAGTCCTGCCCCGAGGTAGTCGATCGAGTGGCGTGCTCGCTCCGCACGGGCGTGGAAGGCCACCGCGATCACCGCCAACGCGATCAGGCCAACGGGCAGGTTGATGTAGAAGATCCAGTGCCAGGAGAGGCGGTCGACGAAGAACCCGCCGATCAGTGGCCCGATCACCGTGGAGACGCCGAAGACGGCACCGAAATACCCCTGGTAGCGGCCGCGGTCGCGAGGCGCGACGATGTCGCCGATCGCGGCACTCGTGGTCACCATCAGTCCGCCGCCGCCGAGACCTTGCAGCGCGCGGAACGCGATCAGCGACGTCATGTTCCACGCGAGCCCGCACAGCGCTGAGCCGACCAGGAAGATCACGATCGCCGTCTGCAATACCGGCTTGCGCCCGTAGAGGTCGCCGAACTTGCCGTACAACGGCGTCACGACCGTCGATGCGAGCAGGTACGCGGTGACGACCCACGAGAGATGCTCGACACCGCCGAGATCGCCAACGATCGTCGGCAGCGCTGTGGAGACGATCGTCTGATCCAGCGATGCCAGAAGCGCCACCAGAAGCAGTGCCGCGAAGACCATGCCCACCCGCCCCTGCCGCTCGGCCGCGCCCGACTCGCCGACATCTGCGACCGCGACCGACTCGCTCATGAGTCAGCCGCCGAGCGCGTCGGCGATCGCGGCGAACGCCGCCAGGCAGCAGCCCTCGAGCTCGTCGTCGGTCGGGGACGGCCAGGTCGAGAGCTTGACGCAGACGACATCCGCGGGCACGTCGATCCACACCATCTGCCCGTGGATGCCGAGGCCGGCATAGACCGTGTCGCGCTCGAGTACCCAGAACTTGTTGCGGTACATCTCGCCGGAGTGGACCTCGACGTCCTCGGCGCGCGCGTACGCCTCGATGCACTCGTCGTCACCGTGACGGGTGTCGAGCACCCACTCGCGCGGCACCACCTGCGCGTCGCCGACGCGCCCCTCGCGCAGATGCATGAGACCGAAGCGGCCGAGATCGCGCAGGGTGGCGCACACGCCGCCGTCCGGCAGGGCCACGCCATGGCGGATCGTGATGTCTGCGTCCTGCTCCGCGCCGATCCGCGACCACAGCGTCTCGCTCACGAGCTCGGGATAGCGCATCCCGGACGCGCGCTCGAGCACCCACGCGAGCAGCTCGGTCAGGATCGACCGGTAGTCGAACACCTGACCGTGCGGGCGGGCGTTTCCCAGGCGCGTGATCTGCTCGTACACGTGCGCGACCCCGCCCTCGTCGGCCGACGGCCGCCATCCGGCCAGCACCTCCGTCAGGTACACGTCCGAGGCCGGGTCGTCGTAGGTCTCGTCGTACGCGGTGCCGGTGCGCATGTCGAGCACATGGCGCAGGGTCGCGCCCTCGAAGCTCGTGCCCGCAAGCTCGTCGACGTAGGCCGTCACCGGCGCCTCGGGGTCGAGCAGTCCGCGCCCGACCAGCACGCCGGCGACGGTGCCCGCGATCGACTTGGACACCGACTGGAGCAGGTGTGTCGTCGCCGGCGTCATGCCGGGGCCGTAGTGCTCCATGGCCACGCTGCCGGCGTGCAGCACGAGGAAGCCGTCGGCGTACGTGCGCTCGAGCATCTCGGCGACGGTCATGCGCTCGCCCGCCCATTGGAACGTGATGCCGGCGACGTCGCGAAGGTCGGGCTCGAGCGCGAGCACCGGGCCGGGGCCGCGTTCGATCCGTGCCGTCGGCACGATCTCGCGCGTATGCAGGAAGCCCCACCGCAGGTGGGGGTAGGTGGACCAGTTGTGGACGCCGACGACGCGATCGCTCGCCGGCGGCAGGCCCTGCATGAGTCCGGAGGCGTCGTCGATGGCGGCGATCATACGTCGCGTCCGGCCTGCCGAGACCGCGCCTCGGTATCATCGCGCGGTGACACTGATCGCGCTCGCCGGCATCGCCGCCGCGGTCATCTCTCTGATCGACCCGGTCCCGTACGTCCGCGACATCCTCCGCGGCGCCACCCGCCCGCACCGTGGCACGTGGCTGATCTGGAGCGCCCTCGGGGCGACGGCCTTCGCGTCGCAGCTCGCCGACGGCGCGACCTGGAGCCTTGCGCTGGTCGGCGTACAGACCGTCATGATGGCGCTCATCCTCGTCCTCTCGATCCGGTTCGGGATGGGCGGCGCCTCGGCGGCCGACCTCTCGCTGATCGCCCTGGCGGGGCTGGGGATCGCCGGCTGGGCGATCTCCTCCCAACCGGTCGTGGCGACGCTGTTCGTCGTCGTGGCCGACCTGGTCGGGCTGGCGATGATGGTCCCCAAGACCTGGCGGAACCCCTGGTCGGAGACCGCGCCGACCTACGTGCTCGCGAGCGCGTCCGGCGTGTGCGGCGCGGTCGCCGTCGGCGACCTGGACGCGAGCCTCCTGCTCTACCCGTCCTACTTCGCGCTCGGGAACGGCGCGTTGGCGGCCCTCATTCTCCACCGCCGGCGGTGCCGATCGGCGCTCAGCGCCGAGCTTGCACACAACGAATGAGCAACGTCCTCTTCGTCTGCATCCAGAATGCCGGCCGCTCGCAGATCGCCCAGGCACTCTTCGAGCGGGCGGCCGGCGGGCGGCACGACGCCCGCTCGGCCGGCAGCCGCCCCGCCGCCCATATCCACCCGGAGGTGGTCGAGGCGATGCGGGAGGTCGGCGCAGACCTCGCCGGGAAGCGGCCGCACCGGCTCGATGCGGACGACATGGGCTGGGCCGACGTCGTCGTCACCATGGGTTGCGGCGACGAGTGCCCGTTCATCCCCGGGAAGCGTTACGTCGACTGGGAGCTCGAAGACCCCGGCGGCCGGCCCGTGGCCGAGGTGCGGGGGATCCGCGACGAGATCGGCCGGCGTGTGCGCACGCTCGTCGTGGAGCTCGATGGGGAGCCGGCGCCGGGTTGACTTGGGGACGAGCGGGAGGTATGCCTCCGGTCAACCAAGAGGAGGCAACGCCGTGGACGCTCGTCGGATTCGTGTTGTCGTCGCGGCGTGCCTCGTGGTGGCGGTGCTCGGAGGGCTCGGTGCGGCGTCGGCGAGCGCTGCGACTCGGTACGCCGTCATCCCGATCACGGATCAGGCGGGCATCGACACGGCGAGCCTGAACGCGAACGGGCAGGTGGCGCTCTCCGTCTTCGAGGGCAGCTGCTGCGACGACGCCGCGTACTGGTCGCACGGGGCCGTCACCACGCTCCCGGCGGCGTGCATGCTGTGCAACGGCTTCGGCGCAGGCGCGTTCTCGATCAACGGCGCCGGGCAGATCACCGGCAGCGTCTCGAACTTCGACGCCGCGACCCAGCGCGACTTCAACCAGGCCTACCGCTATTCCATCTCGACCGGCCGGACGACGCTGATCCCGACGCTCGGGGGGAGCAACGCCGACGGGGAGGGGATCAACGGCGCCGGCCAGGTGGTCGGCCAGTCCGACCTGGGCTCGGGGGCGACCCATGCCTTCCTGTGGAACGGCTCCACCGTCAGGGACCTGGGCGCCCTCGGCGGCCGCAACAGCGTCGCCTTCGCGACCTACGCGTCCGGCCAGGCGGTGGGCTGCGCGCAGACGGCGGCCGGGCGATACCACCCGTTCCGTTACCAGGGCGGGGCAAAGACGGATCTCGGACTGCCGGCGGGTATGACCCAGGGGTGTGCAACCTCGGTCAACTCGTCCGGGACGGTGCTCGGATATGCCGTCAACGGGGGCGGCGGATGCGCGACCTGGCTCTGGCACGCCGGGACGCGGACGGTGCTGCCGAAGCTGAACGGCCAGTGCATCCTCCCCGGCGACATCCCGGGCGGCAGCAGCACGCCGACCAATCCCGGGCACATCGCCGACACCGGCCAGGTCGTCGGCGGGATCACCGATGCAGCCGGGAATCTGCAGCCGGTGGTCTATCAGGGCGGTGCGGTGGCGCGGATCACCGCCGCCCAGACGCCGTTCGATTCGCCTTCCACCAACCCCGGGGTCACGCCGGGCTGGTCGGGCGTGGCGACCAGCAACAACCTCCACGGCCTCATCACCGCCCTCGGGCCGAACGACAACGGATCGAACACCCTCTACCTGTTCACGCCGATCGCGATCAGCGACGAGGCGAGCCACGCCATCCACTATTCGAGCGGCTGGACGCGAACCGCGCTCGCCGGCGCGTACGGCGGCTTCGTCAAGCAATCGTCCACCTCCGGCGCGACGGCGACCCTCACGTTCACGGGCACGAGCGTGTCCGTGATCGGCGCGAGAGGATCCGGGCTGGGCTCGGCGTCCGTCCAGATCGACGGGACGTCGAGGGGCACGATCAGCGAGGCAGGGACCGCGAAGACCCGCGTGCGGCTCGACACCGTCTTCTTCGCCGGCCGGGGCACGCACACGATCAGGATCACGGTCAGCGCCGGCACCTTCAAGCTCGATGCGATCACCGTCGCGCCGCACTAATCTGTAACCAGGGTTTCAGATATGATCGCCGGGTGCAGGCTGCGGACTGGGTCATGCTCGTCTACCGGCTCCCGCGCACCCCGTCGACGCCGCGAATCACGCTGTGGCGCAGGCTGCGCCGGCTCGGCGTGGCCCAGGTCATGGACGGCGTGGTCGCGCTCCCCGCGGATCGGGACAATCGCGAGCAGCTGGAATGGCTGGCCGAGGACGTCGTCCAGTCCGGGGGCGAAGCGAGCATCTGGCTCTCGCGGCCGGCCACGGCCGCAGAGCAGCGTGGCCTCGTCGGCGGGATGACCGAGCGTGTCGAGGCGGAGTACCGGGAGATCGCGCATGAGGCGGCTGCGGCGCAGCATGGGCCGCCCGCGGCGCGCCGGCGCACGCTGGCGCGGCTGCGCCGGGAGCTCCGCCGGGTTGCCGCTCGGCAGTATTTCCCCACGCCGGAGGCGGAGCGCGCGCGCAACGCGGTCGAGGCGCTCGCGAAGGCCGCTGCAGAGGCGGCGGCGTGATCTGGGCCACGCGCCGCCACGTGCACGTCGACCGCACGGCCTGCGCGTGGCTCGTGCGCCGGTTCATCGACGGCGACGCGCGGTTCGTCTTCGTCGACGACCCGGACGACGTGCCGGCGGATGCGACGCCCTTCGACATGCGCGGCGTGGAGCTCGGGCACCAGGGCGGTCGTTGCTCGTTCGAGACCTTCCTCGCGCACTACGACCTGGACGATCCGGCGCTCGGCCGTATCGCTCGGGTCGTGCACGAGGCCGACATCGGCGACGAGCTTCACGACGCGCCAGAGGCGGCCGGTCTCGACGCGCTCGTCCGCGGGCTCGCGCTGAGCGCCCGCGACGACGACCATCTGCTCGCCCTGACGGCCCCGCTCTACGACGCGCTGTACGCGCTCTGGAGCACGCCGTCATGACGGCTGCCGCGACCGCGAGCGGCGAGCCGGTTGCCGGGCCGGCGGCGGCGGTCACTCCGACCGAGCTCGAGGCGCTCCGGTTCTGGCTCAAGCTCGGGTGCATCAGCTTCGGCGGCCCTGCCGGCCAGATCGCCATCATGCACGACGAGCTGGTCGAGCGCCGCGGGTGGATCACGGAACGGCGGTTCCTGCATGCGCTCAGCTTCTGCATGGCCATGCCCGGCCCGGAGGCGCAGCAGCTTGCCACCTACATCGGCTACACGCTCTACGGGGTTCGCGGGGCCATCGCCTCCGGTGGGCTCTTCGTCGCGCCGTCGTTCGTGCTCCTCTGTCTCATGAGCGGCATCTATGTCGAGTACGGCGACGTCACCGTCGTCGAGGGGGTCGTCAGCGGCCTCGGTGCTGCGGTCGTCGCCCTCGTGGCTGCCGCGGTGCTCCGCGTCGGCAGCCGGGTGATCCACACGCGCGCGGCGTTCGTACTCGCCGGCCTGGCCTTCGCGGCGATCGTCGCGGGCGTGCCGTTCCCGCTGATCCTCGCCGTCGCGGCGGCGATCGGCTATCTCGCCGGCCGTGTCAGCGCCTCGATTCTCGGTCGCCCGGTGAGCCACGGAGACGACGACGCCGGGATGGACGCGGATACAGCCCCGAGCGTGAACCTGTGGCGGCGGCTCGTCCGCGGGCTCCTGATCTGGCTCGTTCCCGTGGGGCTGCTCGTGCTCGCCGGCGGCCTGGTGGGCCAGCTGGCCGGGTTCTTCACCGTCGCGGCGCTCGTCACCTTCGGCGGTGCGTACGCGGTGCTGCCGTTCGTCGCCGGCGCCGCGGTCAACCACTACGGGTGGCTCTCGTCGAAGGACATGGTCGCGGGGCTGGCGCTGGGGGAGTCGACGCCTGGTCCCCTCATCATGGTCAACACGTTCGTGGGGTTCGTGGCCGCCTATCACGTCGAGGGCGGTCTCGGGTGGGGCGTCGTCGGCGCGGTCATCGCCACGCTGGCGACGTTCGTGCCCTGTTTCGTCCTCGTCATCACGGGTGCGCCGCTCATCGACCGCATCCAGACCACCGGCAGCTTCGCGAACAGCCTCAACGGTGTGACGATCGCCGTCGTCGGTGTGATCCTGGCGCTCGCCGTCTTCGTCGCCCGCCACGCGCTCGTCGCGAACGGCGACGTCGACCTGGTGCTCGCCGCCCTCGCCCTGGTGGCGTTCGTCGCCGTGTGGCGCTACCGGATCGGCGTCATCCCGATCGTGCTCGCCTGCGCCGCGGTCGGCATCGTGCACACCGCCGTCGGCTGAGGCCGCAACCGAACCCATCCCACCGGCCCTGCGTACTTGAGGGCGATGGTGCCGACCGACGAGGAGATCCTCGGGGCGCTCCGGGCCGGCGAGCTCGACGAGTCGATGCGCACGCTCGCACGGGCGTACGGCGGCGGCCTGTACGGGTTCGCGCTGCGGCGGCTGGGAGATCCCGGGCTCGCGGAGGAGGTCGTGCAGGAGGTGATGGTCCGGGTGTGGCGGAACGCGGCCCGGTTCAACCCCCGGCGTGGGACGTTGAAGGCGTGGGTGTACGAGATGGCAGGCAACCTGGTGATCGATGCGCACAGGCGGCGGGCGGTGCGGCCGGCGCTCGCGAGCCTCGACGCGGCCGACCAGGCCGGCGAGGCGGACGACGCCGATCCGATCGAGCGCGAGATCCTGCGCTGGCAGGTGCAGGCGCTCGTCGCCCAGCTGCGCCCCGAGCACCGCGACGTCGTCGCGCTCGTCCACTTCGAAGGCCTGTCGGTCAGGGACGCGGCCGAGCGTCTGCGCATACCCGAGGGCACCGTCAAGAGCCGCTGCTACTACGCACTCGAGACCCTCCGCGTCGCGCTCGAGGAACAGGGGCTGCCGTGATCGACTGCACCGAAGCCCGCGGCCTCATCGGCGCCGACCTGCTCGGCCGGCTGGAGCCGGGCGACCGCGCCCGCATGGAGGAGCACCTGCGCCGCTGTCCCGGCTGCGCGCAGCGGCGCGCGGAGCTGGCCGCCGTCGTCGAGATGGTCGACCTGGCCGGGCCGCCGCAGGCGGCCGAGATCCCGGAGGGCCTGGAGGAGCGGCTCGTCGCCCGCGGTATGGCCGAGCTCTCGCCGCGGCCGCGCCGGCGCCGCCGCATCGGCCTTCCGCGGGCAGCCTCCGGCCGGTCGGCGCTGGCCGGGCTCGTGGCGGGCGTGGCGGCGACCGTCGCCCTGCTCGCCGCATTCGGCCTGCTGCACCGCTCGACCGCCGCGGCGCCGGGCGCCACGTCGTGGAAGGTGAACCTGGTCGCGACCCGGCGTGCGCCCACGGCGAAGGCGGTCGCCTACCTTATGAACGGCCCCCGCGGCGACACGATCGCCCTCCAGGCCCAGGGCCTGCCTGCGCTCAAGCGCGGCGACCGCTGCGTCGTCTGGGTCGCGGGCAAGAGCGTCTCCTACAGCGCGGGCACGATCCGGATCACCCGCGGCTGGGCGACCGCGATCCTGCGCACGCAGCACCCGGCCGTGCATGGCTCGACCATCTTCGTCCTGATCGTCCCGGCCCACGGCGGCCGGCCGACGCCGGTCCTGAGGGGCCGGGTGTGACCCCCGACACGAACGCCTGAACCTTTCCCTGCGGCGTCCCGTATCGGACCGCATCCAGGACTCCGAGGGAGGTCGGACATGGAACAGGCGAACGCCCGGAGACGGCCGCTGCACGGTCCATCCGCCATCCTCGCCGCGGCGCTCGCGGTGCTCGCCGTGGCCGCCACGGCATGCGGATCGAGCGGGTCGGCGTCGAGCTCGGCGCCTGCCGCCACGAAGGCCGCGCAGGGCCCCGTGGCGATGAAGCTCGCGACTGACTCGGGCGGCCAGAAGGTGCTCGTCGCGGCGAACGGCCGCACGCTCTACAGCTTCGACCCGGACACCAGGGGCGGGAAGAGCGTCTGCTACGGCCAGTGCGCCGCGGCGTGGCCGCCTCTGACCGTGACCGGCAAGCCGGCGATCGGGCCGGGGCTCGACGCGTCGCTCGTCGGCACCGTCACCCGCAGCGACGGGCAGAAGCAGGTCACCTACGGCGGGTGGCCGCTCTACTACTTCGCCTTCGACAAGAAGGCCGGCCAGACGAACGGGCAGGGCGACGAGCAGGTGTGGTGGCTGATGAGGCCGGGCGGAAGCCAGATCCGGCTCCCGGCGACGATCCAGACCGCCACGAACGGCAAGTACGTGACCGACAGCCACGGCTTCACGCTGTACCTGTACACGCCCGACAAGGGGAGCGGGAAGTCGACGTGCACGACGGGCAAGTGCGCACAGGAGTGGCCCGCCGTGACCACGACGGGCGCGCCGAAGGCCGGCCCCGGCCTCACGGGCAAGCTCGGCACCACGAGCGTCCCGGGCGGCCGCGAGCAGGTGACCCTGAACGGGTGGCCGCTCTACTACTTCGCCGGCGATCCTGGCCCGGGCGGCCACGCCGGCCAGGGCAAGTTCGGCGTCTGGTGGGAGGTCACGCCCGCCGGTGACGCGTACAAGGGCGGCGCATAGCGCCGGACGCCGCCGCGGGCGGACAGGTCGACCCCCTCGCCTGTCCGTCCCCGGCGGCGTGCAGACCCGGTGCTAGGCACCGGATATTCAGCCCGGGCGGCGGCGGCGCTGCGAGGCGCGGCGGGCGGCGATGGCCGTCTCGGGCCGCGGCGTCGGCACGTGGCCGGCGACTGCCGGGGAGGTGTCGACGCGGCTCCGGGCGGCGGCTCGGGGGTGCGGCGGCGGAAGAGGATCACGAAGACGATGAGCGCGGCGACAAGCGTCACCGCCGCCACCCAGACGTTCAGGCGCTGGCCGAAGATGTGGTCGGCGGGGTCGATCTTCATCGTCTCGAGCGGGAGCCGGATCAGGTCGTACAGCACGACGTAGAGCGCGAAGATCGTGCCGATGGGCACCCGGCGCCAGTAGCGGCGGGTGAACCACAGCAGCACGAGGCACATGAGCGCGTCCCAGATCGACTCGTACAGGAACATCGGCTGGAACGTCGAGTCGGCCTGATACGGCGCGTAGCGGTGGGCCGGGTCGATCTTCACCGCCCAGGGCAGGCTGGACGGGTGCCCGTAGAGCTCCTGGTTCGCGTAGTTGCCCCATCGCCCCAGCGCCTGGGCGAGGATGAGCCCGGGGGCGATGCAGTCCGCCACCTGCCAGAACCGGAGCCGTACCCGCCGGCAGCCGATCCACGTCCCCAGCATCCCCCCGAGCACCGCGCCCCAGATGCCGAGCCCGCCCTGCCAGATCTTCGGCGTGTCGGCGAGGTGGTGGGGCCAGAACGCGCCCCAGTCGGTGACCACGTGGTAGAGCCGTGCCCCGACGAGGCCGAACGGCACCGTCCACACGGCGATCGAGTACGCGAGGTCGGGGTCGATGTGGCGTCGGCGGAACTCGCGCCGCGCCATCCACCCGGCCAGGAGCACGCCGCACGCGAGCAGGAGGCCGTACCAGCGGGGCTGCAGCGCCCCCACCCGGAAGATGAAGGGGCTCGACGGGCTGGGGATCGCGAGCAGATTCAACGCGGCAGATCGTAGTCCCGCGCGGCCGGGCGCGGTGGCGCCGTCGGTTACATCCGCCTCAAGCGCTCGTGGACGGCGACTCGCCGAGTGCCGGCCGCCGGGCCGGCGCCGGCGGGCCCGCGAAGGCGATCCAGACGGCGACGGCGACCGAGAGCGCGGCGACGGCGGCGTAGGCGGCCCGGTCGCCGGCGGCCTGAGAGACCGCGCCGGCGGCGATCGGCGCGACGAGCATCGAGGCCGCCCACACGATGTTCAGCAGTGCGGCGACCGTCCCGACGCCGATGCCGGCCTCGCGGCCGCCCAGGGCGCCGAGTGGGAACGTGACGGTGTAGAGCACGGCGGCCACCGGGCCGCGGGCGAGCAGGAACGTCACCACCGACGCGGCGGAGGTGCTCGCGAGCGGGATCAGGAGGATCGCGGCGGCGGCGGCGCACGCGGCCGCTCCGACGCCGGCCCGCACGGCCCGGTCGCCGATGTGGGCGACGACCGCGCTCGACGCGATGAAGAGGATCGCCGATGCGGCGAACGCCGCCCCGATCCCGGCCGCGCTGACGCCGGCGCGGTGGAGCTCCAGTGGGACGAGCAGGTTGACGGCGCCTCCGAGCATGCCGCCGAGCGCCATCAGCACCAGGCTCGCCACGACCAGGCGGTCGCGCATCGCCGCGACGACGGCGCCTCCGCCGGGGATGCCCTCGATGGCGTCGCGGTGCCCGGTTCCCGACGTCTCGAGCGCGAGCGCGGCCACGAGGACGGCCGTGACGGCCGCGGCGACGGCGAACGGCGCCGCCAGGCCGTAGCGGTCGACGAGGGCGCCTGCGAATGCCGGCCCGGCGACGTTCCCGACGCCGGCGGTCGTCACGGTCAGCGCGAGCGCCTTTGACCGGTGCTCACCCGTCGCCTCGCTCAGCCAGGCGAGCCCGGTCGTCCACAGCGCGCCGAAGCCGACGCCGAAAAGGAGCCGGGCCGCGACCAGCTCCCAGAAGGTGCCGGCGACGCCCTGCCCGGCGTCCGAGAGCGCGATCACCGCAAGCGCGACGAGGGTGACGCGGCGCACCCCGAACCGCTCGCCGACGACACCGGCGGGGATTGAGACGACGAGGATCGCCACGCTCGCGCTCGCGAGCAGGAAGCCGGACTCGAGCGGGGAGAGCGAGAACCGGTGCGCGAACTCGGGGATGAGCGGGACGATCGCGCTCCACATCGCCTCGCCGACGAACACGGCCGCGAACAGCAGAAGGACGACCGGGCGCCGCACCCGGGCAGAATGCCAGACGGCCTGCCCGAGGCGCGGCGCCTGCCGTGCCCACACCCGGGCCGCAGGCCCGGGATCCTCGGAACGCTTAGCGGTGCATCAGGGGATCGAGGTAGACGTCGTCGATGCGCCAGTTCCCGCCGGTGGAGAGCGGCGTGAACCGGAACTGCACGGACTGCGTCAGAAGCGGGAGGACGCCGCCGAGCATGAGGTACTGGTCGCTCGGCGCCCAGGTCTTGCCCGCCGAGAAGGTCGCCTTGTCGGACAGGCCGAGCGTGCGTGCCGAGGCCGCCGAGGAGCGCGCCCACGCCGCCGTTGTAGACAACCTGCACCCGGAGCTTTGACCCGGCCGCGCCGGGGTTCTGCACGAAGAGGCGCATCTTGCTCGAGAGCAGGCCGATGCACATCGGCGGTGAGGTGGCGCTGCTCCCCGCAGGCAGCGACAGGGAGTGGCTCTGTCCGGCGCCGCCGACCATGTACGACTCGTTGCCGGTCACGACGCGGGCGCCGCCCGTGAGCGTCCAGCCGGCCGCGCCGCTCTCGAAGCCGCTGTCGGGCGCAGGCACGTAGCTGGCGGAGTCGCCCCACGGCATGAATGGCTGCGAGGTCGAAGCGGGGCAGGAGAGGCCGAGCGAGGCCGCCTGCGCAGGGGCGGCGGCCGAGGCGGTCATGGCGGCGGCCGAGGCGAGCGCGGCCAGGCCGAGGAGGATGCGGGCGGGGGTGCGGAGAGCCACGGGTGCTCCTTGAAGCGGGGGTTGGGGCGGGGGCGGCGGAGCGGGGGAAGCGTCGCGCCATTGCTCAGGGTGGAGCGTGAACCATCTCCACGCGTCCCCTGTTTCGGTGATCGTGGTATCAACCTCTTGGCGTTCTTGCCGATGACTCTGGTGAGATGTCGCGTCCCGAACGGCAGGCGGGCTGGCGCGTGCCCGGTCTCGGTCGGGGGCGCACGGCCCCCGCAGAAGACGACCGGCTGGTCGAGCAGTCGCGCGCCCGCATGCGCCGGGCTCCGATGCGCCGCGAAGCCGTGGCCACCGTGGTGGTCGTGGCGGGGTTCGCCGTCGCCGTCGCCGCGATCCGCGCCTGGGCGCCGGATCCCGGTGGGCACAGCATCCTCACCGCAGCGCTGCTCGTGCTCTGTTACGCCGCCGTCGCCCGGGTGCAGTTCGAGGTCGGTGCCGGCGCAGCGGTACTGACGCAGCTCGTGTTCGTCCCGATGCTGTTCCTGGCAGCGCCGGCCGCCGTCCCGGTGCTCGTCGCGCTCGGATACGCACTGAGCGCGCTTCCCCGCCACCTGCGCGGCGACTGGCACCCGGGCCGCCTCGGCCTGCACGTCGTCAGCTCCTGCTACGCCATCGGCCCCGTCGTCGTGCTCGCGCTCGCGGGCCATCCGGCCGCGACGCTCTCGCCCCGCATGCTCGCCGTCGTCGCCGCCGGGCTCGTCGCCCAGTTCGCGATCGACGTCGGCACGTGGGCCGCGCTCGGTCACTCGCCCCGCGGCCAGGCCCGTGCGCTCGCGGTCGCCTGGCGGGTCGACCTCGCCCTGACCCCGCTCGCGCTCGCCCTCGTCGACGCCGGTGGGGGCCACGACTACGCGTTCCTGCTCGGGCTGCCGCTGGTCGCCCTGCTCGCGGAGTTCGCCCGCCATCGCAGCGAGAGCGTCGGCCAGGCCGAGGAGCTCTCCGAGGCGTACCTGGGGACGGCCTTTCTGCTCGGCGACGTGGTCGAGGCCGACGACTCCTACACCGGCCTGCACAGCCGCGACGTCGTCGCGCTCGTGCTGGACGTCTGCGACCGGATCGGCCTCGACGAGGACGCGCGCCACAAGGCCCGGCTGACGGCCCTCCTGCACGACGTCGGCAAGGTGCACATCCCCAAGGCGATCATCCGCAAGCCGGGGCCGCTGACCCCCGAGGAGCGGGCCATCATCGAGCGCCACACGATCGAGGGCGAGCGGATGCTGAACCAGGTCGGCGGGCTCCTGGCCGACGTCGGCGCTCTCGTCCGCTCGTGCCACGAGCGCTGGGACGGCGGCGGCTATCCCGACGGCCTGGCCGGCGCCGACATCCCGCTCGTCGCCCGCATCGTGTGCGCCTGCGACGCCTTCAGCGCGATGACCACCGACCGCAGCTACCGGGCGGCGATGACCCACGACGCCGCCGTCGCCGAGCTTCGCCGCTGCTCCGGGACGCAGTTCGACCCCGCGGTTGTGGACGCGCTCGTCGCCGTCGCCGGCGGGCGTGAGCCGGCCCGTCTCGAACGGGCCGCATAGGCCACTGACCCCCCCGGCCCCACACCGGGGCTAAGATCGCTCCGCCCGCGGGGTGGAGGGGACGGCCCGCGCCGGCCAGGGGGTCCACGTCTCCAGGGGTAGGGTGATCGTGTGGGTAGACGAGCGATCGTGCGCGGGGCCATGGCCTCGTGCGGTCTCGCTGCCGTCGTTGCGGCGAGCGGTGTCGCGACGGCGACGGGCGCGAGCAACGGCGCTGTGGAGTTGCGGGGGAGCGCCCCCGCGTGGACGGCGCACGCCGCCGTGCGGCCGGCCAAGGCGTCCGGCCATGTGAGTGTTCGGGTGTACCTCGCTCCGCGAGGCGGTCTCGCGGCTCTGAGGGGCGCCGTGGCGGCGGTTGCCACGCCCGGGAGCGCGACGTATCGCCACTTCCTGACGCCGGCCCAGTACCGCGCGACGTACGAGCCGACCCAGGCCGCCGTCGCCTCGGTGAGCTCCTGGCTGCGTTCCTCCGGCCTGCGGGTGACCGGCGTCGAGGCGTCTCACCGGTACGTCAGCGCCGGTGGCAGCGTCGCAGCCGCCGAGCGGGCGTTCGGCCGCAAGCTGAACATCTACCGGCATGCCGGCAAGCTCGTCCGCGGGCCGGCCGGTGACGCGCGCGTCCCGGCCGCCGTGGCCGGCTCGCGTGCTGGGAGTCACCGGGCTCTCGACGCCGACCGTCTCGCGGTCGCAGATCGGCCCGCCGCCGGCGGGATTCCGCAACGCCCGGCCGTGCTCGCAGACCTACGGCACGATCAAGGCGAAGTTCCAGGCTGACGGCAAGACGCCGCTGCCGAAGTTCAAGGGCAAGATCCGCGACTACGCCGTCTGCGGCTACACGCCGCAGCAGTTCCGCGGGGCCTACGGCGTCGCCGCCACCGGCCTCACGGGCAAGGGCGTCAGCATCGGCATCGTCGACGCCTTCGCGGCGGGGACGATCCTGAAGGACGCGAACACCTACTCACGCCGCCACGGCGACCGGCCGTTCGGCAAGGGGCAGTTCTCGCAGATCGCTGCCGAGCTCGTTCGCGCTACACCCGAACGAGTGCCAGACCCCGGCCGACTGGGCCGGTGAGGAGACCCTCGACGTCGAGGCCGCCCACGGCCTGGCCCGCAAGGCGAACGTGATCTACTACGGCGCCAAGAGCTGCCTGAACCAGGACCTCGAGGCCGCGCTCGCGCGGGTCGACGACCAGAACAAGGTCTCGGTCGTCTCCAACTCGTACGGCGGCCCGATGTCCGGGGAGAGCTCGGGCGACATCGCCGCGGAGGAGCAGGTCGTCCTCCAGGGTGAGATGCAGGGCATCACGTTCCTGTTCTCGTCCGGCGACAACGGCGACTGGCAGGCGATCGAGGGGTTCAAGGACACCGACTACCCGGCCTCCGACCCGTTCGTCACGGCGGTCGGCGGCACGAGCACGGCCATCGGCCACCGCAACCACCTGCTGTGGCAGACCGGCTGGGGCACGGAGAAGTTCAACCTGTCCGACAACGGCAAGGGATGGGTGCCCAGCGCGGCCAACCCGTTCCTGTACGGCGCCGGCGGCGGCTTCTCGTCCGTGTTCCCGCGGCCCGGGTACCAGAACGGCGTCGTTCACGGCGGGACGGGTCGGGCGTACCCGGACGTCGCGCTGGACGCCGATCCGACGACCGGCATGCTCGTCGGGGAGACGCAGATCTTCCCGACCGGCACGCGCTACGGCGAGTACCGCATCGGCGGGACGAGCCTCGCCTCGCCGCTGATGGCCGGCATCGTCGCCGACGCGGCCCAGCACGCCAAGAGCCGCCTCGGCTTCCTCAACATCGCCATCTACAAGATGGCCAAGGCGCACTTCGGCGCCTTCGAGGACGTCGGCTCGATCGCCGGCGCGAACGTCCGCCCGGACTTCGCGAACGGCCTCAACAAGGCCGATGGCCTCCTGTACAGCATCCGCACGTTCGACCAGGACTCGAGCCTGACCACCGGGCCCGGCTGGGATGACGTGACCGGCGTCGGCACTCCGAACTCGGTCTTCCTGACCGCGTTCGGAAGCGGCGGCGCCTGAGCTGATCGCGAGGGGCGCCCCGGCCTCGGCCGGGGCGCCCCGCCACGTTTCAGCGGGTCAGGCGGGGCAGGAGCGACGCGGCGACGGTGATCCCGAGCCCCGCCGCCAGCACGAGCACGGCCAGGTCGGTGCCGATCGCCGCCGGGCGGTCGAGCAGCAACCCGCGCAGCGCGTCGACCTCGTAGCTGAGCGGGTTCACGCGGCTGATTGCACGCACCCAGACCGGCATCAGCGCGATCGGGTAGAGCGCGTTCGACGCGAAGAAGAGCGGCATCGTGATCGCCTGGCCGATGCCCATCAGCCGCTCGCGCGACAGCACGATCCCCGCGAGCACGATCGAGAGCGTCGAGAAGAAGGCGGCGGAGAGGACGACCACGGCGGCCACGGCCACGAGCCGCAGCGGGTTGTCGGTCAGCGCGACGCCGAGGACCGCGGCGAGGACGAGCACCACGACGCCCTGCACCAGCGCGCGGACGCCGGCTGCGAACGCCTTCCCGGCGACGAGCGCCCACCGCGGCGTCGGTGTCGCCATCAGCTTTGCGAGCACGCCCGCGTCGCGCTCCCAGATGATCTGGATGCCGTAGAAGATCGAGATGAACAGCACCGACTGGGCCAGGATCCCCGGCGCGAGGTAGTCCAGGTAGGGCACCGACGTCGGGATCGCGTGCAGGCGGGAGAAGGTCTCGCCGAAGATCAGGAGCCACAGCGCCGGCTGGATCGCGCGCGTGTAGAGCTCCTTGCGGTCGTGACGCAGCTTCTGCAGCTCGACCAGGCAGAGCGCGAGCACGCGGCTGCCCGACCGCCGCCACGCGGCCGCCGGTCGGCGCACCGTTACGGTTGCACTAGCCAAGGCGGCTCGCGGTGCGCCGCGTCTGGCGGACGTGCCGCATGTCACCTCCCGCCTCCAGTGTGTCGCCGGTGTAGTGGCGGAAGACGTCCTCGAGGGTCGCGTCCGGGCCCAGGTCGGCCTTCAGCCCCTCCGGCGTGCCCAGCGCGCGCAGGCGGGCGCGGTGCATCATCGCGACCCGGTCGCAGAGGGTGTCGGCCTCGTCCATGTAATGGGTGGTGAGCAGGACGGTCATGCCGGTCTCCTCGCGCAGGCGGCCGATTCGCTCCCACACGCTCGAGCGCGCGATCGGGTCGAGGCCGATGGTCGGCTCGTCCAGGACGAGCAGCCGGGGCCGGTTCACGAGCGCCTGGGCCAGCTCGAGCCTGCGGATCATCCCGCCCGAGTAGGTCGAGACGAGCCGGTCGGCCGACTCGCCCAGGCCCATCGTGTCGAGCATCTCGGCGACGACCGCGGGCCGCGTCCGCCGGGGGACGTCGAAGAGGCGGGCGAAGAGCGCCACGTTCTCGCGCCCCGTCAGGGCCGCGTCGGCGGAGAGCTGTTGCGGCACGAACCCGAGCAGCCGGCGCACGTCCATCGGGTGGCGGGCGACGTCGACGCCGAAGACGCGCGCCGACCCGGCGGTCGCGGGGAGCAGCGTCGTCAGCACGCGGATCGTGGTCGTCTTGCCGGCGCCGTTCGGCCCCAGCAGGCCGAACACCTCGCCGGCGCCCACCTCGAGGTCGACGGCCTCGACCGCGGTCGTCTCGCCGAAGCGGACGTGCAGATCGCGGATGGAAACGGCGGCAGGGGCGTTCATCGCTCGAGCGCCTCCAGCAGCTCCCGCAGCGGCGGCACCGCCGCCGCGACGGCGGCCCGGTCGGCGGGGGACACCCGGTCGAGCGCCGCGTCGAGCACCTGCTGGCGGCGGTCGTGCCATGCCGCCATGCGTCGCTCGGCGGCCGGGGTCAGCACGAGCCGCACGGCCCGGCGGTCGTCCGGGTCGGGCTCGCGTGCCACGAGCCCCGCCGCGACGAGCTGCTGCGCCAGCGTGCTGGCCGTGTTGGGGGCGATGTGCAGCTCGGCGGCCGCCTCGCCGACGGTGATGCCGGAGCGCAGGCGCACCGCTCGCAGCAGGTCGACCTGCGCGGTCGCGAGCGGCTCGAGCGGCCAGTCCTCCCGGGCCCGCTTGCGCAGCACCCGCTGCAGCGGGCCGAGGACGGCCAGCAGGTCGGCGGCGGTCTCCTCGACGATGGCGGTGTTCCGGGGCATCTGCTATAACTATATCAAGGACAGATATATTTCGGACGGATATCATCCGGCGATGGCCTCCGAGGCGCAGCTGCGCGACGCCCGGCTGACCGCCACCGACCGCAGGGAGGATGACCAGATGAGCACACCGCCGAAGGACGGCTTCGGGCCGCAGGGGAGCATCGTCGCCGCCGCCAGGAGCCCGCGGCCAATCGACCCCGGCGTCACCATCGGCCACGTCCACCTGCGCACGGCCGACATCGACCGCATCCGCGCCTTCTACGTCGACGTGCTCGGCTTCGACGTCACCGCCGAGGCTCGCGACGTCCCCGGCTGGGGCACGACCGGCGACATCCTGTTCGTGTCGGCGGGCGGCTACCACCACCACCTCGGCTTCAACACCTGGAAGTCGGCCGGCGGCGGCGCCGCAGCCGGACGGCGTCGCCGGCCTGCACCACGTCGCGATCCGCTACCCGACGCGCGCCGGCGCTGGCCGATGCGCTGCGGCGCCTGCGCGAGGTCGACTGGCCGATCCGCCAGGCGACCGACCACGGCACCCACGAGGCGATCTACCTCAGCGACCCGGACGGGAACGACCTCGAGCTGATGTGGGACCGGCCGCCGAGCAGTGGCCACGCGACGGCGACGGGCATGCCGCCTATGCGGACGGCGAGCTCGACCTCGACCAGCTCGTGACCGAGGCGCCCTGAGCCGTCGCTAGCCCTCGTCGCGGCGCACCGGCACGGCCTCGACGTCGCGCCGGTGGAACCCGACCCGCCAGCTGTACGTGTCGCGGCGGGAGGGGAAGAAGTCGGGCCAGTCCTTCAGCATCATCCAGGCGGCGACGAGCAGGATGGCCGCATCGAGCGTGAACGGGCCGGAGCGCCCGCTCACCCAGCCGGCGGCGATGACGACCGTCGCGATCAGCCCGGCCCAGCACTCGTGCACGCGCAGGCCGGCCACGTAGACCCGCGGTCCCAGCGGGTGGCGGCGGACATCGAGCAGTGCGCGGCGCGTTCGGGCCATGCCATCGTTATCGGCAGGTCGGCGGCCGGCTCAACCCTGGACGGCGACCGCGCCGGCCGCCTCGCACGCGCGGACGATGTTGGCCGCGTGCGTGGTGCGGTCGGCAGCGCCGGCCGCTCGCTCGGGGAGGGCGATCTGCTCGGCGTGGTCCGGTGGGCAGCCGGCCTCGGCGTACGCCAGGACCGCCTCGAGGTACTCGATGTCCTCGGCGGCGATCCGCAGGGCCTCGTCGCTCGTGTGCGGCTTGCCGTGGCCGACGACGACGTACAGCGGCCGCTCGCGCTCGATCACGCTGACGAGCGTCTGCAGCGTCGTCTTGTAGGCCGCGACCGAGTCGTAGGCGGCCGGGATCTCGAGCCCCGAGAGATAGTCGCCGACCACCAGCAGGTGCTCGTCGGGGAGCGAGACGATGAGCCCGTCGTCGGTGTGGCCCGGCCCCGGTCGGCACACGCCCAGCCACGGCCCCATCCGCACCTCGGCCGGCGGGTCGACCTCCTGCTCCACGTGCAGCCGCTCGATTGCCCGGTGACTGACGAGGAACGCGGCGGTCTCGCGCTCGATCTCCTCCCGGGCGACGCCGGAGCGGATGCGCCCGGCGGCAGCGCTGCTTGCCGTGATGTGCGCGTCGGGCAGCATCCCGAGCGCCATGACGTGATCCCAGTCGGAGTGGGTGACCAGCACCTGCGTGACCTGCATGGTCGACGCGGTCACGACCTCCTCGATCTCCCACGGCGAGATACCGGGGTCGACCAGCAGCCGCTCACCCGCCCGGCGCAGCTCGAGCGTGGTGGTCTGGTAGAGGGTGCTGGGCCACCACGTCGCCGTGCCCGTCAGCGGGATCGCCCTTGGCATGGCCCTAGCATAGTATGGCCCGATGCGGGTTGGGATCGACCTGATCGAGATCGCCCGGGTGGCCCGTGCACTCGAGCGGCATCCGCGCTTCGTCGAGCGCGTCTTCACGCAGATCGAGCGCGACTACTGCCTGTCGCGGCCCAACCCGGCCCAGCATTTCGCCGCCCGCTTCGCCGGCAAGGAGGCGGTCGGAAAGGCGCTCGGGTTCGGGGTGCCGTTCACCTGGCGCGAGATCGAGATCGCGGGCCGGCCCAAGCCCGGCGTGAGCCTCTCGGGGCGCACCGCCTCGTGGGCCGAGCGGGTGAAGGCGGGCGCGATCGACCTCAGCATGACGCACTCGAAGGGGATGGCGGCCGCCGTGGCCGTCGTCGACGACGCATGATCCACACGCTCCCGCTGTACGACGCGGGCGAGATGGGGGCGGCCGACGCCGGGCGCGATCGAGACGATCGGGATCCCGGGCGCGGTGCTCATGGAGCGGGCCGGTCTGGCGGCGGCCGACGAGATTCTCCGCACGTTCCCGCGCGGCTCGGTGGCGGTCGTCTGCGGCGGTGGGAACAACGGCGGCGACGGCTTCGTCGTCGGCCGCCACCTGCACGCGGCCGGCTGGGACGTCGAGTGTCTGCTCGCCGCCGACCCGGCCAAGCTGCCCCCCGACGCGCGCCGGAACCACGAGGTCGCCGTGCGGCTCGAGGTGCCGATGCGCGAGGGCGTCTCGCGGGCGCGGCTGCGGCGCGCCGACGTGATCGTCGACGCCCTGCTCGGCACCGGCTTCCACGGCGTGCCGCGGCCCGAGGCGGTGCAGGTGATCGCCGCGATGCACGACCGGCCCGGCATCGTCGCGCTCGACGTGCCCTCGGGCGTCGACGCGTCCACCGGCGTGATCGCCGGCGAGGCGGTCGCGGCCGAGGTGACGGTCTGCTTCCACGGCCGCAAGCTCGGCACGGCCGTCGAACCGGGCCGCAGCGCCTCCGGCCGGGTCGTCGTCGCCGACATCGGCATCCCGCCGCAGGCCGACGTCGAGACGGCCGCCGTGCTCGCCGACGGGCTCACCGCGCGTGCGAAGGGCGCGGCGGACACGAAGTACACCGCCGGCGCGGTGCTCGTGCTCGGCGGCGCCCGCGGCTTCACCGGCGCCCCGCTGATGACCGCGCTCGCGGCGCTGCGGGCGTCGGCCGGGATCGTCTGGGTGGCACGCCGCCCGAGGCGGCTCGCATCATCGAGGCCCGCGTGCCCGAGGTGATGGTGCGCCCGCTGCCGAACGCGCTCGAGCTGCTGGAGCGAGCCGACGCCGTCGCGCTCGGGCCCGGCCTCGGCCGGGACGAGGAGATGCTCGCCCTCGCGCCGCGAGGTCGGCGTCGGCCACGCCGGCCCGGTCGTGATCGACGCCGACGGCCTGTTCGCCTTCAACGGTGCGCTCGAGGAGCTGCGCCGGCGCGCGCGGCCGGCGGTGCTGACGCCGCACGAGGGCGAGATGGGGCGGCTGCTCGGCGAGCCGTCGGACTGGGTGCGGGCGAACCGGCTCGAGGCGGTGCGGCGGGCCGCGGCGGCGAGCGGGTGCGTCGTGCTGCTGAAGGGGGCGGACACGCTCGTCGCGGATCCGGCCGGCCGCGTCTGCGTCTCCCACGCAGGCGTTCCCGCGCTGGCGACGGCCGGCTCCGGCGATGTGCTCACCGGTGTCGTCGCGGCCATGCTCGCGCGCGAGCCGGACGCCTGGGTCGCGGCCGCGCGCGGCGCCGAGGTGCACGGCGGGGCGGGCAGGGCCGCCGCTGAGCGGCTGGGGCCGTCCGGCATCATCGCCGACCGACGTGATCGAGTCCCTGCCCGGTGTGATGCGATGATCGGGACACACCACGCCCGGGCGACGGTGACCGTCGATCTCGGCGCGATCGAGGACAACGTCGCCCGCCTCCGGAACGCGGCGGGGCCCGCGGAGGTGTGGGCCGTCGTCAAGGCCGACGGCTACGGCCACGGCGCGACCGCGGTCGGGCGGGCGGCGCTGCGGGCGGGCGCGCGGCAGCTGTGCGTCGCCACCTGGGAGGAGGCACGCGGGCTGCGCGAGGAGCTCGGAGACGTGCCGGTGCTCGTGATGGGGCCGCTCGTCCCCGGCGAGGAGGCGCATGTGACCGGCGTGGACGTGGCCGTTTCGTCCGTCGAGGGGTTCGCCCGGCTCCAGGCCGGTGCGCGTGCGCCACTTGGCGTTCACGTGAAGGTCGATACCGGCATGGGCCGATGGGGCATGTCCGCCGCCGAGGCGCTCCGCGTCGCCGACCAGCTCGACGCCGACGGCGGTCTGCGCCCCGCCGGGCTGATGAGCCACCTGGCCGTCGCCGACACGGACGCGGGCTTCACGCGGCAGCAGGTCGAGCGGTTCGCCGAGGTGGCCGAGCGCTTCCCGCCGTGCCCGCGTCACCTCGCGAACAGCGCCGCGGCGCTGCGCTTCCCCGAGGCCCGCTTCGACGCCGTCCGCTGCGGCATCGCGATCTACGGCCTGTCGCCGTTCGCCGTCGACCCGGACGCCGACGGGATCGCGCCGGCGCTGCGGATCGAGACGCACGTGGCCGAGGTCAAGCTGCTCGGGGCGGGCGAGAGCTCCGGCTACGGGCGGCGGTTCGTCGCGACGGAGCCGACCTGGATCGGCCTCGCCCCGGCCGGCTACGCCGACGGCGTCCCGCGGGCCCTGTCCGGACGGGCCGACGTGCTCGTGGGCGGACGCCGGCGGCGGGTCGCCGCGACCGTGAGCATGGATCAGCTCACGTTCGTGATCGGTGCCGAGTGCGACGTCGAGCCGGGCGACCCGGTCACGCTGATCGGGCGCGACGGCGACGAGCGGATCCTGGCCGAGGAGTGGGCGCGGCTGGCCGGGACGATCAACTACGAGATCGTGACGTCGCTGGCGCCGCGGCCGCGACGGGTGGAGCATGTCGTTGCCGGGCCTTGAGGCCGTGCGGGCGCTCGCGCCCGTCCCCGACGCGTGGCTCGTCGGCGGCAGCGTCCGCGACCTGCTGCTCGGCCGCGACGTGGTCGACGTCGACCTCGTGGTCGCCGACGACCCGGCGGCCGCCGCGCGCTCGCTGGCGCGGACGGCCGGCGGGGCGCCGTTCCCGCTCTCCGACCGCCACGGCGCGTGGCGGGTGGTCAGGGACGGCCACACGGTCGACATCAGCCGCAGCCACGGCCCGGTCGCCGACGACCTCGGCCGGCGCGACTTCACGATCAACGCGATGGCGGTCCCGCTGGCCGGCGGCGACGTGATCGACCCGCACGGCGGCCGCGTCGACCTCGAGGCGGGGCGGCTGCGGGCGGTCTCCGAGCAGGTCTTTGCCGACGACCCGCTGCGGCTGCTGCGTCTGGCCCGGCTGGCCCACGAGCTCGGCTTCACCGTCGACCCGGAGGCCGAGCGGCTGGCCCGCCGTGACGCTCACCTCGCTGACCGCCCGAGCGGCGAGCGCGTCCTTACCGAGATCCGGCGGCTGCTCGAGCCCGACCACCCCGACGAGGGCATCCGCCTGCTCGACCGGCTGGGCGTCCTCGACGTCGTCCTGCCCGAGGCGGTGGCGATGCGCGGCGTCGAGCAGAGCCCGTTCCACCATCTCGACGTGTTCGACCACACGCTGAAGGTGCTCGACGCGGCCGCCGACGTCTCCGCCCACCCCGAGTACTACCTGCGCGATGCGTCCGAGCCCGTCGCGGCGGCGCTCGCCGCCGAGGTCGGGAACGGGTTCACCGGCCACACCGGCCTGCGGCTGGCGGTGCTCTTCCACGACATCGAGAAGCCGGCGACGCGCACCGTCTCGGCGGACGGGAGGGTCGGCTTCATGGGCCACGACCGCCTCGGCGCCGACACGGCGGAGCGCGTCCTCGAGCGGTGGCGCGCGTCGCACGCGCTCATCCGCTTCTGCCGGGTGCTCGTCGCCGAGCACCTGCGCCTGGGCTTCCTCGTCCGCGAGCGGCCGTTCGACCGCCGGACGGCGTACCGCTACCTGCAGGCGACCGCGCCGTACACGTACGAGAGCGTGGTGCTGTCGCTGGCCGACCGCCTCGCCACCCGCGGCGTGCGCGCCCGGCAGGCGTACGTGCGCGCCCACTCCCAGGCCGCCGTGGAGCTGATCCGGCTCGTGCAGGAGCTCGAGTCCGAGGAGCGCGAGCCGCTGCTGCGCGGCGACGAGATCGCGGAGCTCGCCGGCGCGGGCGGGCCGCGGATCGGCGAGCTCGTCGCGCTGCTGGCCGAGGAGCAGGCGGCGGGGACGGTCACCACGCGAGAGGAGGCGATCGCGCTTGTCCGGGGCTAACCGCTTCGACCGCACCGCCGACGCCTACGCGGCGCACGCCGCCCACCGCGACTGGACCGGGTTCGTGGCCTGGTGCGAGCCGCGGGCGGGCGATCGCGTGCTCGACGTCGCCGGCGGCCCGGGCGCCCTCGCCGCGGCGCTGGCCGGGAAGGTCGCGTCGGTCACCGTGCTCGACTCGGCCCCGGCGCTGCTCGGCCATACGCCGGAGGGCATCGAGACGGTTGTGGGGAGGGCGGAGCAGCTGCCGTTCGCCGCCGCGTCATTCGACCTCGTCACATGCGTCAACTCGCTGCACCACATCGCCCGGCCGGCCCGGGCGCTGGACGAGATGGCGCGTGTGCTGGCGCCCGCCGGGCGGATCGTCCTGGAGGACATGGTGGCCGACCCCGACCCGCGCCGCGCGCGGCGATGGGAGGAGATCGAGCGGCTCCGCGACCCCGAGCACGGGCGGCTGATCACGCCCGGCGAGCCGCGCGGGCCGCTCCAGGCCGCCGGCCTGCACCTGGACGCCGAGGAGACGTGGCTGCGCACGTCGAGAGTCGATCGGTGGCTGGCCGTGGCCGGGATGAGCGAGCCGGCGGCGGCGCGCGTGCGGGAGATGATCGGCGCGCCCGAGTTCGAGGTGCGCGTCTGGCGGGCGCGCTACCGCCGGCCGGCGGGCTGATCGCGTCCGAGCGGGAGGGCGGCGAGCGTCGTGTAGCGCGGGCCGGACGGGCCGAGGTCGGAGCGCACGAGCGCGAGTTCGGCGACGGGGATGCCGACGTCCGCGAGCGGTTGCGGGTCCGGCCAGCGGTCGAGTTGGGCGCGGCCGCGCAGGCGGGCGAGCGTCAGGTGCGGCGTGCCGGGGCGGGCCGACCGGGCGTTCGGGGCGTGGCGTGCGGCCGCCGCGCTCACCGCCTGGACGAGGGCTGTGTACTCGGGGGACGCCGCAGCGGTCGCCCACAGCATCCGCGGCCGCCGGGCCGGGCCGGGCGCGATCGCGTCGAGGGCGAGCTCGGTGGGTGCCTGGAGACTGCAGGCTTCGGCGAGGTCGGCGCGTGAGGGCGGGGACGGCCGCGTCATCGACGTCGCCGAGGAAGTGGATCGTGACGTGCAGGTTCTCGGCCGGCGTCGCGCGCAGGGCGGGCGGCGCGAGGGCTCCGGCGGCGTCGGCGAGCCTCCGCGCCAGCGCCGGCGGCGGGATGGCGGCGACGAACAGGCGCACGGTGATGCGAGCCTAGCCGTCTTTTCGCCGGGGGCGTCCCGGGCCGATCTGCTCTAAGGCGGGGAGCCGATACCACCCTTCTGGGGGACGTCCTGACTCGGCCGCCGTTCAAAAATCCCTGCTTCTGGGGGATTTTGCCTCCATGACCCTCACCCTCACCCGAGGAGCGTCCATGCCCGTCCAACCCATCACGCCGGCCGACCACGCCGACGCGCTCACCCAGATCCGGGATGCGGCCCGCACCGCCCGCACGGCCCTCGGCCGCCTCTCCCTCGAAGGCTGGCTCGCCGTCGCCTGCGTCTTCGTGGTGATGTGGGCGATCGGCTGGCTGTAGGCGGCGGGCGGCTCTTTAGGGGCGATGCGCCACTTGGCGCTGTGGGCACGCGCCACTTGGCGCCGGTCGCTGATGCCAAAGGCCGGGCGCTGACGCAGGTTCGGCAGAGCCCTGCGGGCTCTCCGACGACGTCCAGCCAGCGCTCTTGAGGGCGCGCTGGCCGTCGTCGGGAGGGGCGAGGGAGGGGTGGTGGTGAGGCGATGTTCGCGGGGGCACGCGCCACTTGGCGTTCGGCACTGGCGTCATTTGCAGTTCCCGCGCACCCTCGTAACGCCTCGGCACCCACGTGTGACAGTCGGCTCGCCATACTCGCTGCATGGCTCTGGCGTACGTCCCGACGCTGTACAAGGCTCGCAACCTCCCGCTGAAGCGGCCGGTGTGTGCGATCTGCGTGGATCGGACGCGGGGGCGGACGGAGTGCGTGCAGCTGGGATACCGGGTGAGCGTGTGGCTGTGCCCGGCGCACGCGGATCCGGGGTTCCAGATGCGGCGGGGAGGGCGCGACTTCGTGCGGACACTGTCGGGGGTGTGGCAGGCGAACGGCTGCCTGACGGCGGCGAGAGATCGCGCGCTCAACGCGCACATGGAGCGGCAGCGGGAGCGGCCGGCGCGGCCGCGTCCGGGGAGCTACGCGTGGCCGGAGCTGCGCCGGCGGCTCGAGCGGGCGTATGCCGGCGGCGCCCAGCCGGCACAGGTGGCGGGCGGCGTGCGGGAGCTCGAGGAGAGCTGTCCGGCGCGGCCGCCCAGCCGGCGGACGCTGCAGCGCTGGTACTCCCAGCGGCGCTGGATCACGCGCCCGCCGTGAGCTCGCCGAATCGGGGATCGGCCCGAAGCGGCGCAAGGTCGTCGTCTGCGGCGGCGTGCTCGGCGAAGGCGGGCCGCAGGCGGAGCGCCTCGCCGAGGTGGCGCAGCGCCGCGTCGATCTGGCCGAGTTGGGCCTCCGCACACGCGAGGTTGTACAGCACCGTCTCACGATCGTCGTAGCGGTCGAGCGCGTCCAGGAGTAGCTCGCGCGCGTCGGCGGGGCGTCCGGCGTCGAGGAGGGCGATCACGTCGCGGTTCACCTCCCACGAGCGCGGCCGGAAGGCTTCGCCGGCGGTCGCGCCGACCGAGAGCACCGTGGTGTCGGCTTCGAGTGCGACCGCGGCACGCGACACCGCCGGGTCGCGGACGAACACGATCTCGCCCGCCGGCGCGTCCAGCTCATCCTCGCCGATTGTGAACCGGGCGTGCCCGGTCGTGACCAGGAAGAGCTCCTCGTGGCCGGACGGCGCCTCGTCGTGTGCGGGAACGAGCGTCGTGCCGGCCTCGTGCGCCGTCCAGGCGTTGATCCCGAACGCCCGGACGTCCAGCTCGGCGCGGATCGGCGCCCAGCCGTCGGCGCGCTCGAGCTCGCCCAGTCGCGCAGTCTGATACGCCTGCTCGGCCATGGACGAGCGCATGGTAGCGCCCGCCGTGAGCCCACCCAACAGGGGTCGGACGTCAGGCCGCGCGGACGACCGGACGGCCGCCGTCGAGCTCGCGCAGCAGCTCGGCCAGCTTGCATTCCAGGTCGTTCGGCGTGCGCACGGGGTAGCCGGACTGCCACTGTCCGCTGGTCTCGGTCACCCGCACGCAGTACATGAGATTCTGGATATCGCGTTTGTCGAGCATCGTCACTCCACGTCGGCGTTCGACGCCGCGGGTGGCATCCCCTGCTTGCGGTATATCGCCGGATGACGGGGTATAGTCCCCGCGCCATGCTGAAGGTCTTGATCGCTGGCCTGCTCGGCACCGTCGCCGGAATCGTCGTGATGGTGGTTGTCATCGTCGTCGCGGGCGGGTCGACGGACAACTCGAGCAGCGTCGGATTGAACGCCACCGTGTCCACCGCGTCGCTCTCGACGCCGGCCTCCTCGGCGCCCACATCGACGCCCGGCGGCGGCAGCAGCGGCGGGGGCTCGACCGGCGCAACCGGCAACGCCTCGGCGGGCAAGGCTGACTTCGCGTCCAACGGCTGCGGCAGCTGCCACACGCTCGCCGTTGCGGGCGCCTCGGGCACGATCGGCCCCGACCTCGACAAGATCTCCGGCGACGCCCAGAAGGCGGGCATGCCGCTTTCGGCGTTCATCAAGGAGTCGATCACCGACCCGGCCGCGTTCACCGCATCCGGCGGGCCCTGGACGACGCCGATGCCGACCACCTTCGGCTCGTCGCTCAGCCCGACCCAGATCGACGACCTGGTCGCGCTGATCGAGTCCGGCCAGTCCTCGTAGCGGCACGGGCGGGATGACGGTCGCCTCGCAGCCCGGCGTTCGCACCGGCGCGGGCGCGCTCGTCGCGGCGCTCGAGGCGCACGGCGTGGAGGTCGTCTTCGGCCTGCCGGGCATCCACGCCCTCCCGGTCTGGGACGCCCTGATCGGCTCGCCGATCCGGCGCGTCGTCGTCCGCCACGAGCAGGCCGCCGGCTTCGGCGCCGTCGGATATGCCCGCACGGGCGACCGCCCCGGCGTCTATCTGACGAGCACCGGCCCGGGCGCGTTCAACTCGCTGGCCGCGCTCTCGGAGGCTGACGCGTCAAGCGCGCCGGTGCTGCACCTGACGTCGCAGATCCCGACCCACCTCGTCGGCGCCGGCCGCGGCTACCTGCACGAGAGCCGCGGCCAGTCGCAGGCGTTCGCGGCGGTGTCGCGCTTCCACGCCCGGCCGACGTCGCCCGATGCGCTCGTCGATGCGGTGGACGAGGCATTCCGGCACATGGCGCTCGATCCAGGGCCGGCCACCATCGAGGTCGCGACCGACGTGATGGCGGCGCGCCGCCGGCGAGTCCGCAGTGCGGGTGACACGGGTCGCGCTGCCCGCGCCCGACCCGGAGGCCGTCGCCCACGCCCGGGCGCTGATCGATGCCGCCGAGGCACCCCTGATCTGGGCGGGAGGCGGGACGCGCCGCGCCGCCGCCGACGTCCGGAAGCTGGCCGAGCTGCTCGACGCGCCCGTCCTCACGACCTACAACGGCAAGGGCGCGCTCCCGACCGGCCACGCGCTGCACGCGGGCTCCTCGATCGAGGAACCGTCGATGCGCCGGCTGGTCGAGCGATCCGACCTCGTGCTCGCCCTGGGCACTCGCTTCTCGCAGGAGGGCACCGCGGACTGGGGCCTGCCGGTGCCGGCGGCGATCGTCCAGGTCGACCTCGACGCGGGCCGGTTCGGGCGCACGTTCCCCGTCTCGGAGGGCATCGTCGCCGACGTCGGCCTCTTCTGCCGGGCGCTGCTCGCCGATCCGCCCTCGGCCGGTGGCCGCGACGGCGAGGCGGCGGTGCGGGCCGCGCTTCAGGGCCGCTCGTCCGAGGTGGGGGCGCAGGGTGCCGACGCCGAGGTCGAGCTCATGCGCGTGCTCCACGACGCGCTGCCCGAGGACGCGATCGTGGTCGCCGACATGACGATCGCGGCCTACTGGGCGGCGCTCTACCTCGACGCCAAGCGGCCGGGCGCGTTCGTATACCCGTCGTCGGGGGCGCTCGGCTGCGGGATCCCGCTGGCGCTCGGGACCGTGGCCGCGAACCCCGACCGCCCCACGGTCGCGCTGTGCGGCGACGGCGGCTTCCTGATGGCGGGGCACGAGCTCCTGACGGCGCGGGCCGAGGGGTTGCCGCTGATCGCGCTCGTCGTGAACGACTCGGCCTACGGCATCCTGCGCAACTACCAGGAGACCATGTTCGGCCGCACGGTCGCGGTCGAGCTGAACGCGCCGGACTTCGAGGGGCTCGCCGCGCGCGTATGGCGTGCGCTACCTCCGCGCCGACGGGATCAACGGCCTGGGCAGCGCGCTCGCCGAGGCGATCGCCGACCGCTCGGGGCCGGCCCTGGTCGAGCTGCAGACGGCGCTGCGCGCACCCGGCCAGTCCGTCTGATGCGTGGCCGGCTGAGCTATTCGCCGGGGTCGCCGAGGACGGGATCGCCGGCCCCGGTACCTGCTCGGGGCGCGTCCTCACCAGGAGGCGGGCCGTAGCTGTTTGGCCCGCTGTCGCTGGCTGTCGCCAGGAGCACGATGATCCAGATCCAGCCGACGATCGGAATCACGCCGACCAGGATCCACCAGCCACTGCGGTTGGTGTCGTGGAGGCGACGGATGCTGACGCCGAGCGTCGGCAGCAGCACCGCGAGTGCGTAAAGCCCGGAGACGACCTGGCCGGCGCCGCTGCGAAACACGACGTCCAAGACGACCGAGATGATGGTGTTGGCGAGGGTGAACCACCAATACTCGGGCCGCGCCGCTCGCCCGTCGAACACTGCGTACTTCTTGAGAACGTCGGTGTACCAGTGCACCGCGCAACCTCCTGTCGATACCTCGGTCAGTGTCCGAGGGCGAGCCTATACCTGTTTGATGCCGACGGTCGTTCGGGCGTCTCGGATCAACGCGTCGTCACCAGTCGGTAGCCGAGGTCGAGCTCGTCGAGCGTGAGCAGATCTGCGGTGCCGCTCGTGCCAGGCCCCGCTCTCGAGATCTGCGCGCAGCGCCGAGACGGCGCGGTCGACGGGCACGCCGAGCTGGGCCAGGTTCGAGATGCCCGCGCGCACGACCGGGTCGAGGTAGGCCTCGGGCCGGCGCCAGTAGGCGCAGAAGAACCCGTCCTCGCAGTCGTGCGGCACCGCGACGGGCGTGACCGTCGCCCCGCCCATCCACGCCGAGATGTCGGCGATCGCGGGCATGCGGGCGCGGTCGAACGCGACGCTCTCGGGCAGGTAGTCGCGCACGAGCCAGAACCGGTCGGCGAAGTCGGGATCCCACGCCAGGACGACGACGCGGCGGGCCACCCGGCGCATCTCGGCCACGCCCCGCGCGGGATCCTGCCAGTGGTGCATCGTGAGCACCGCGAGCGCGGCATCGCAGGCGCCGTCGGCCAGCGGGATCCGCTCGGCTGTCGCCTGCGCGGCGGGCGCGCTCCCCGGCGGCCGCTGGGCGATCATCGCCGCCGACGGCTCGACCGCGAGCACGGTCTGGGGCGGCTCGTACGAGCCCGCGCCGGCGCCGACGTTCACGACCGTCGCAGCATCGGCGAGCGCCGCCCAGATCCGCGCCTGGATGCGCGGGTCGGCCCGGCGGGTGACGGCGTACGTGCGCCCGATCTCGTCGTAGACGGCGCCCGCCCGCGCGGCGCCGCCGTCGCCTTCACGGTCGGCCATGAGAAGGCCCAGTGTAGAGTGCGAGGCCGATTGTGAGCGCCCCGGCCCGCACCGATTACTCGATGACCGCCAGCCCCGGGCGCCGGCTCCCCGTGGCGGTCCGCGCGGGCGGATGCGTGATCGAGGACGCCGACGGCAAGCGCTACCTGGACGCGTGCGGCGGGGCGATGGTGATGCTGCTCGGCCACGGCCATCCCCGCATCGTCGAGGCGCTCCAGCGCCAGGCGGAGCGGATCGCCTTCACGTACCGCTTCTCGTTCCAGAACGAGCCGATGCTCGACCTCGCCGAGCGGGTCGCGCGGATCGCGCCGGGCGACCTCGAGTGGTGCTTCTTCAACTCGTCCGGCTCCGAGGCGAACGAGTCGGCGCTGCACCTGGCGGTGCTCTACTGGGAGCTCCAGGGCCACGCCGGCAAGATCGAGTTCCTGAGCCGGGTGACGTCGTACCACGGGTCGACGATGGGCGCGCTCTCGCTCTCGGGGTCGCGCTGGCGGGCGCCGTTCGAGCTGCTCCTGCGCAAGTACGCCGTCGTCCCGAACTCCGCCACGGCCGAGGAGGGGGCGGCGGCGCTCGAGGCGGCGATCCTGTCCCGCGGCGCCGAGCACGTGGCCGCGTTCGTGGTCGAGCCGGTCACCGGGTCGAGCGGTGCGGCCGTGCCCCTGCCCGACGGCTATCTGGCCGCGGTGCGCGAGGTGTGCGACCGCCACGGCGTGCTGCTGGTCGCCGACGAGGTGATCACCGGCTTCGGCCGCACGGGCCGCTGGTTCGGGGTCGAGCACTTCGGCGCCGTGCCCGACGTGATCACGTTCGGCAAGGGCATCGGCGGCGGCATCGTCCCGCTCTCCGGCATGGTGGCGTCGCGGCGGGTGCGCGATGTCGTGGAGACGAACCCGAGCGGCTTCTCCTACGGGCACACGTTCTCCGGCAACCCGCTGGCCTGCGCCGTCGGGTGCGAGGTGATCGACGTGATCGAGTCCGAGGGCCTGCTCGACGCGGCGACCGTGCGCGGCGCGCAGCTGCACGCCCGCCTCGCAGAGATCGGTGAGCGCCACCCGATCCTCGCCGAGCTGCGCGGCCTCGGCCTCCTGCGCGGGATCGAGCTGCGCACGCCGGGCGGCGGCCGCTTCCCGGCCGCGGACGGGATCTCGGGGCGCGTGTCGGCCGAGGCCAAGCGGCGCGGCCTGATGATCTACCCCTGCCCGACACCCGTCGGCACCGAGCAGATGGACGCGCTCCTGCTGGCGCCGCCCCTGACCGTCACGGAGGCCGAGATCGACGAGATCGCGGCGCTCCTCGACGAGACCCTGACCGCCGTCGAGGCGACGCTCTAGTGGCCGCCGAGCCGGTCAGCCTGCCGACGACCGGCGAGCTGCGCTCGGCGCTCGAGCAGGCCGCCGAGTGGATCGCCCGCTATCTGGACGAGGTCGACCGCCTGCCCGTCCTGGCGCAGGTGAAGCCGGGCGAGATCGCGGCGGCGCTGCCCGCCCACCCGCCGGCGCACGGCGAATCGCTCGAGGCGATCCTCGCGGACGTCGACCGGATCATCGTGCCGGGCCTGACCCACTGGAACCACCCCGGCTTCATGGCCTACTTCGGGATCACCGGCTCCCCGCCGGGCATCCTCGGCGAGACGATCGCCGCCGCCCTCAACGTGAACGCGATGCTCTGGCGCACGTCGCCTGCGGCGACCGAGCTCGAGCAGGTCACGCTGCGCTGGGCGGCGGAGCTGCTCGGGCTGCCCACGGGCTGGTTCGGGCAGATCACCGACACCGCATCGTCGTCGACCCTGTGGGCGCTCGCCGCCGCCCGCGAGGCGGCGGGACTCGACATCCGCACCCGGGGCATGGCCGGCCGGGCCGACCTGCCGCCGCTGCGCGTCTACACGTCCGAGGAGGCCCACTCGTCGGTCGAGAAGGCCTGCATCGTGCTCGGGTTCGGGCAGGAGGGCCTCGTCAAGATCCCGACCGACGCCGAGTTCCGCATGCGGGCCGACGCCCTGCGCGACGCCGTGGCCGCCGACGTCCGCGCCGGCCATCGGCCGATCGCCGTGGTGGCCACCGTCGGCACGACGTCGTCGACCAGCATCGACCCGGTCGCGGAGGTCGCCGACATCTGCGCGGAGCACGGGCTGTGGCTGCACGTCGACGCCGCCTACGGGGGCGCCGCCGCGGTCGTGCCCGAGCTGCGGGGCGTGGTGGACGGGTGCGAGCGGGCCGACTCGCTGGTCGTCAACCCGCACAAGTGGCTGCTCACGCCGATCGACTGCAGCCTGCTCTACACGGCGCGGCCGGCGGACATGCGGGCGGCGTTCTCGGTCGTTCCCGAGTACCTGCGCTCGAGCGAGGACGACGTGGTCAACCTGATGGACTACGGCGTCGCGCTCGGCCGCCGGTTCCGCTCGCTGAAGCTCTGGATGGTGCTGCGCGCATACGGCGCCGACGGCCTCGCGGCGATCGTGGCCGGCCACGTCGAGCTGGCCCGCCGCCTCGAGGCGGCGGTGGGAGCGGAGCCCGGCTGGGAGCTGCTCGCGCCGGTGCCGTTCTCGACAGTCTGCTTCCGGTATCGCCCCGACGGCGTGGACGACGAGGCCGAGCTGCGCAGGTGCAACGAGGCCATCCTCGAGCGCGTGAACGCGACCGGCCGGGCGCTCATCTCCCACACCCAGCTCAAGGGCCGCTACGCCCTGCGGGTCGCGATCGGAAACGCCTCGACGACGGCCGAGCACGTCGACCGCGCCTGGGATCTGCTCCGCGAGGCTGCGGCGAGCTAGGCGGGGGGCGGCTCGGGCTCGGGCTCGGGCGCCGGGGGCGGCTGCCGGTGCACGGACCCGCCCGCCAGCTCGCGGAAGAGCAGCTGGAGCGACCCGGCGACCGGGATCGCAATCAGCGCGCCCAGCACGCCCAGGAGCTCCCCGCCGATCAGCACGGCCACCAGGACGAGGAAGGCCGAGAGCTGCACCGTGCGCCGGTAGACGATCGGCTGCAGGATGTGGTTCTCGATCTGCTGGTAGACGACGTTCACGACGATCATCACGATCCCGGCGGTCAGGCCCTGCGTCGCGAACGCGACGCCGATGGCCGCCAGGGCGCCGATCGTGGCGCCGACGAGCGGCACGAGGTCGAACACGCCCATGAGGACGGCGAGGGCGAGCGCGTAGGGGACGCCCAGGATCCACAGGGAGATCCCGACCACCGTCCCGGCAACAATCGAGATGATCAGGTTGCCGAGCACGTAGCCGGCGACGTTTCGGTTGATATCGCCGCCGATGCGGCGGATCTGCTCGGCCCGTTCGGCGGGCACGAAGCGCAGGAGCCCCTCGGCCAGTGCGGGCAGCTCGAGCAGCAGGAAAAGGGTCATGAAGAGCACGGTGATCGTGGCGACGACGCCGCTCACGAGCTTGCTCAGCGCCCCGAAGGCCTTGCTGGGATACGCGTTCGCGGCCTCCTCGGCTTTCTGCACGAGGTGGTAGCGGGTGTTCAGGCTGTTGATCGTCTCGTTGTGGCGCAGGTCGCTGATGTAGCCGGGAGCGGCGGTGCGCAGGTCGTCGACCTGGGTCGCGATCGGGATGATCAGGAGGGCGAGGAAGGCCACCACGAGCACGAGCAGCCCGGCGAACACGGCGAACACGGCGAGCGTGTGCGACATCCGCCGCTCGGCCAGGCGCACCGCCGGCTGCAGCGCCAGCGCCAGGAACAGCGAGGTGGCCAGCCAGATCAGGATCCGGCCGACGTGCGCGAGCAGGTCGACGGCGGCGATCGTGAGCAGCACGAGCGCGATGACGCGCATGACCGTGCGCGTCGGCAGGTCGACGACGACTCGCTGCGGGCCCGGGAGCATCCCGTCCGGTTCGACGCCCGAGGCCGGAATCCCGCCGCCTGGTAGCGTCTCCGTCCCGTGGCCCTGACGCCCCTGTGGCGCAATCGCGACTTCGTCCTGCTCCAGTCCGGACAGCTGCTCTCCGCGTTGGGGTCGGAGGCTACGGCGATCGCCTATCCGCTGCTGGCGCTGGCGCTGACGCATTCGCCGGCCCGCGCCGGCCTCGTTGCGTTCGCCCGCCTCGTCCCCTTTGCGCTCTTCCAGCTCCCGGCCGGGGTCGCCGCCGACCGGTTCGACCGCCGCCGCCTGATGGTCGCCGCCGATCTCGTGCGCGCGACGGCCATCGGGATCCTGGCGGTCACGATCGCAACCGGCGAGGCGACGGTGGCGATCCTCTCCATCGTGGCGCTCGTCGAGGGCTCGGGAACGGTGGTCTTCACCGCAGCGGCGACCGGGGCGCTGCGCTCGGTGGTGCCGGCGGTGCAGCTGCCGGACGCCGTCGGCGCGGTCACGGCCCGCATCGCGACGATCAACCTGGCGGGGCCGCCGCTGGGCGGGTTCCTGTTCGGGATCGCTCGCTCGCTCCCGTTCGTCGTCGATGCCTGCTCCTACGCGGCCTCGCTGGCGTCGCTGGGAGCGATCCGGACGCCGTTCCAGCAGCCGCGCGAGCCCAGCGGGGCCGGCATCCGGTCACAGATCGCCGAGGGCTTCCGCTATCTGTGGAGCCAGCCGTTCCTGCGCACCTGCGCCTTCCTCTACGGCCTCGGCAACTTCACGCTTCCCGGGATCCTGCTCGTGGTCGTCGTCGTCGGCCGGGAGCAGGGCCTCACCGGCGGCGAGATCGGCGCCCTCGTGTCGGCCTTCGGGGTCTGCCTGCTCGCCGGATCGCTGCTCTCACCGATCGCGCGGAGGCGGTTCTCGATGCGGACGATCCTCTGGATCGAGCTCGTCGCCTGGCTCGGGAGCGCAGCCTTCCTCGTCCGGCCGAGCGTGTTCGTGCTCGTGGCCGGCATCCTGCCCCAGGGCCTGGCCATGCCCGTGACCGATTCCGTCGTCGTCAGCTACCGGGTCGCCGTCACGCCCGACCGCCTGGTGGGTCGGGTCGAGGCAGTGCGGAGCTCCATCGCGCTTGCGATCGCGCCGCTGGGGCCGCTCGTCGCCGGGCTGCTGCTGGAGGCGATCTCGGCGCGGGAGACGATCGCGGTCTTCTGCGCATTCAACGTCGTCCTGCTCCTGTGGGGGTTCACAAGCCCGGCGATCCGGGCTGCGCCAAGCCTGTCCGACCTGGCCACGCTCGAGTCCGGTTAGCCGGTTGCGGTGGTCAGCAGGTTCGGGCCGAGCACGATCGCGACGCCGTCGGTCTGCGTCGGCAGGACGCCGCTGGCCGACGCGATCGGCACCGGTGGGGGCAGCCCCAGCCGGGTGGCGACGATCTTGGCCTGGGACAGCTTGCCCGGGACGTAGACGACGATCGTGGACTGGGTCTCGTGCGCCGCGTCGCCGACGCTGACGACGTGCCAGCCGGCCTGCTGGAGCTGCGGTCTGGGCGGTTGCGGCCGCGTTCGTCCCGCCGAAGCCGTTCAGGATCGTGAGCGGGATGTGCTTCCACTGCGCCTTTGCCTGCTTCGACGGTGTCGTGCCCGTCCCGCCCTGCGGGGTCGTCGCCTTCGAGGTCGCGCCGGTCGTGTGCGTCGGCGGCGTCGTGCGTCTTGGAGCTGCCGCCGGAGGCGCTCTGCAGCACCCACCCGAACACGAACAGCGCCCCGACCAGGGCCACGACCGCGCCGATCCGCGCCGCCGGGAGACGCGATCGCCGCGCCCTGATCCCCTGCGCCTCGAGGCGGCGGGCGAACCAGTCGTCCAGGCCCTCGTCCCCGCGAGGTGGATCGAACGGGGGCTCCCCTCCGGTGCGCCCGCCCTCTCCGGTGCGCCCGCCCGGTGTCCGCAACTCGGCCATTGTGCCCCAGAACGTTACACGCCTCGTAGGATCCCCCTCCAGCGTGGCCTGCGAGATGATCGACACCTGGGTCGCCGACGGCGACGCGCCGGCGGTTGTCGCAGCCGTCGTCGGGCCGGAGGGGATCCGGGAGTCGCACGTCGCCGGGACAGCCCGGCCGGACTCGCTGTTCGCGCTCGCGTCCCTCACGAAACCGCTCGTCGCGGTGGCGGTCCTCGTCGCTGCCGAGGAGGGGTCGATCGACCTGGACGCGCCCGTCGCCGAGCACCTCGAGGGGTACCGCGCGCCCGCCCGGCGGACGATCACGCCGCGGCACCTGCTCTCACACGCCTCCGGGCTGCCCGAGGTCGGCCCGCCCGGCGTCCCGGCGATCGACGTCGAGCCGGTGCGGCCGCCGGCGACCCGCCGCGTCTACTCGAACGAGGGCTACGCCGTCCTCGGTGCGCTGCTCTCGGCGGCGACCGGGATGGGCCACGCCGAGTACGTGCACGGCGCCGTGCTCGCGCCGCTCGGCATGGACGCGTACCTTGGGCTGCCCGAGTCCGAGACAGGCCGCGCCCTCGACGTGCGCGAGCCGGGGCTGTGGCGGTCGGGCCTGCCGCTCTTCAACTCCCGCGAGTGGCGCGCCCGGGCGACGGCCGCCGGCGGCGCGTTCGCGACCTGCGCCGCCTACGCACGCTTCGTGCGGCTCCTGCTCGAGCGGGGCGCGCCGCTCCTTGCCGGCGAGACGTTCGCCGAGCTCGCCGAGGTGCAGTACCCGGGCCTGGCCGGCGGGATCGAGTCGTTCCGCACGTGGGACGTCGCCGACTGGGGCCTCGGCTGCGACATCCGCGACGCGAAGGACGGGCACTGGACGGGGACGCGGACGTCGCCCGCGACGCTCTCGCACTTCGGCGCGGCGGGGACGCTCATGTGGGCGGATCCCGAGGCGGGCGTCGGGCTCGTCTGCCTCGCCAACCGGGGCACGTATTCCGGGTGGATGATGCGGCCCGGCCGCTGGCCCGCGCTCTCCGACCGCGTCATCGCCGAGGCGGGATGAGGGACTGGCGCCACTGCCCCCGCTGCGCGGCGGAGCTCACGCGCGCCGTGCCGCCCGGCGACGACGAGGAGCGCCTGGTCTGCCCCGCGTGCGGGCTCGTGCTCTACGAGAACCCGGCGCCGACGGCGAGCGCGATCGTCGTCGACGAGGCCGGCCGGGCCATGCTCGCGCGCCGCGGCATCGAGCCGTTCCGGGGGATGTGGGATTTGCCCGGCGGGTTCGTGCGGCCCGGCGAGGACGGGGAGGAGGCCGCCCGGCGCGAGCTCGAAGAGGAGACGGGTCTCGAGATCGCGGTCGGCCCGGTGCTCGCGATCCTGCCCGACACGTACGGCGCGCAGGGCGTTGCGACGCTGAACATCTTCTACCTGGCCCGGGTCGCGGCCGGCGTGCCGCGGCCCGCGTCCGACGTCTCCGAGGTCGCCTGGTTCGGCCCCGGCGAGCTCCCGCCGGCATCCGCGATCGCCTTCGCCTGCGTCCGCGACGCGCTCGAGCGATGGCGTCGCGCCCGCCCGCAGGAAGGGCCTGGAATTGTCAACGAACCGTAAAGCTCACCGCCCGCGCGTCGATTACCGGGCCATCAGCGCCCCGGGCGAGAGGAGTTCGCTCTCCGAGGCGGAAAACGCGTCAGCCGGGCCGGGTGCCCGGAGGAAGCGATCATGGACGAGCTGTACGACAAGCATGTGGAGATCGACGAGCGGTGGCTCACGGAGTGGTTCGAGTTCGGGTTTGCCGAGCTCAGCTCCTACCTGGCCAAGCACGCCGCCTTCGACGACTTCTGCGACCGGCACGAGCTTGACTGATCGCGGCCCCGGCATCGCCCCCCCGGGCTGTGGGCGACGCCGGCTGACGGCGCGGCCTGCGGAATAGACTCCGCGGATGCCGCCCTTCGCGCCCGTCCCCAAGCAGCCTGACCACACCGGGCTCGAGCATCGCGTGCTCGAGCGCTGGGCGAGCGAGCGCACCTTCGAGACGCTGCGCGACCGCAACCGCGGCGGCCAGCCCTTCAGCTTCTTCGACGGCCCGATCACGGCCAACAACCCCATGGGCGTCCACCACGGCTGGGGGCGCACCCTGAAGGACATCTGGCAGCGCTACTACGCGATGCAGGGGTTCGACCTGCTGTACCAGAACGGCTTCGACTGCCAGGGCCTGTGGGTCGAGGTCGGTGTCGAGAAGGAGCTCGGTCTGAACTCGAAGCGCGAGATCGAGGCCTACGGGCTCGACCGCTTCGCCCGCGCCTGTCGCGACCGGGTCGCGCTCTACGCCGGGCAGCTCACCGAGCACTCGAAGCGGCTCGGACAGTGGATGGACTGGGAGCGGTCGTACTACACGATGACCGACCCGAACATCAGCTACATCTGGGGCTTCCTCAAGGAGTGCAACGAGCGCGGCTGGCTGTACCGCGGCCACCGCTCGATGCCGTGGTGCCCGCGCTGCGGCACGTCGCTCTCACAGCACGAGCTGATCGACTCCTACAAGGAGCTGACCCACCCGTCGCTGCACGTGCGCCTGCCGCTCAAGGGCCGCGAGCGCGAGTACCTGGTCGTGTGGACGACGACGCCGTGGACGCTGCCGGCGAACGTCGCCGCCGCCGTCCGGCCGGACGCCGACTACGTGCGCGTCCAGACGTCGGCGGGCGTCGCCTACGTCGCCGCCGACCGGCTCGAGGCCAGCCCGATCTCGGGACGGGTGCTCGGGAAGGTGCGCGGCTCGGAGCTCGTCGGGCTCACGTACACGGCTCCGTTCGACGAGCTGCCCGCCCAGGAGGGGTTCGAGAACCGGGTCGTCGCCTGGGAGGACGTGTCGATGGAGGAGGGCACCGGCATCGTCCACATCGCCCCGGGCTGTGGCGAGGAGGACTTCGAGCTCGGCCGCCGCGAGGATCTGGCGACGCTGATCCCGGTCGACGAGGCCGGCGCGTTCGTCCAGGAGTACGGCTGGCTGCACGGCCACGTCACCGCCGAGGCGGCCCAGATGATCGTCGACGACCTCGGCCAGCGCGGGCGTCTCGTCGCCGACGGCGAGATCACCCACCGCTACCCGGTCTGCTGGCGCTGCGGCACCGAGCTGATCTACCGCCTCGTCGACGAGTGGTTCATCCGCTGCGAGGAGATCCGCCGCCCGATGATCGAGGCCGCCCGCGGGGTCGAGTGGACGCCGCCCCAGTACGGCAAGCGGATGGAGGACTGGCTCGTCAACATGGACGACTGGTGCATCAGCCGCAAGCGCTACTGGGGCCTGCCGCTGCCGTTCTACTTCTGCGAGCACGGCCACATGACCGTGATCGGCTCCCAGGCCGAGCTCGAGGAGCGGGCGCTGCGCGGCACCGAGGGTCTGCAGGAGCTGCACCGGCCGTGGATCGACGAGGTCGTGATCCGCTGCCGCGAGTGCGACGCGGAGGCCCATCGCCTGCCCGACGTCGGCGACTGCTGGCTCGACGCGGGCGTCGTCCCGTTCTCGACCCTGGGCTGGCACAACGAGACGTTCGTCGAGGCCGGGTACGCGGCCGGTGCGGGCGTCGGCGTCACGATCGCCGACCTGCCCGATCACGCGAACTGGGAGCGCTGGTACCCGGCGGACTGGGTGTCGGAGATGCGCGAGCAGATCCGGCTCTGGTTCTACTCGATGCTCTTCATGGGCGTCGTCCTCGACGGCCGCGCGCCCTACCGCAAGGTGCTCACCTACGAGAAGGTGAACGACGAGACCGGCCGCCCCATGCACAAGTCGTGGGGGAACGCGATCTGGTTCGAGGACGCGATCGAGGACATGGGCGCCGACGTCATGCGCTGGATGTACGCCGGCCAGCAGCCGGCCCAGAACCTGAACTTCGGCTACGGCCCCGCCGGCGAGGTGAAGCGGCGGCTGCTGACGCTCTGGAACACGTACTCGTTCTTCGTCCTCTACGCGAACGTCGAGGGCTTTACGCCCCGCTACGAGCTGCTCGAGACCGGGCCCGACCCGGCCACCGCGCGGCCGCTCGACCGCTGGCTCGCCGCCCGCACCCAGTGGCTTGTGGCCGAGTGCCGGGCGGCGCTCGACAGCTGGGACTCGCCGCGGCTCGTGCGCGCGTTCGAGACGTTCATGGACGACCTCTCCAACTGGTACGTGCGCCTGTCGCGGACGCGCTTCTGGCGCTCCGACGACCCCGCCGACATGCGGGCCGCCTTCGAGGCGCTGTGGTACGCGCTCGTGCAGGCGCATGCGCTGCGTCTCGCCGGTGATGCCGTTCCTGACCGACGAGATGTGGCAGAACCTCGTCCGCGGCGTCTGCCCGGACGCGCCTCGGGGCGTGCACCTGGCCGGCTACCCCGAGGTGCGCGACGAGCTCGCCGACCCCGACCTGCTGGCCGCGATGGAGACCGTCCGCGCCGTGGTCGAGCTCGGCCGCCGCAGCCGCGACGAGGCCCGCATCAAGCTGCGCCAGCCGCTGCGCGAGGTCATCGTCGCCACCGACGACCCCGTCCGCCGCGGGCACGTGGCCGAGCACGTCGAGCTGGTGGCCGCCGAGCTCGGGGTGAAGGGCGTGCGCCTCACGACGTCGGCCGAGGAGTTCGCCCAGGTCGAGGTGATGCCGCTCCTGAAGCTGCTCGGCCCCAAGTACGGCCGCGAGCTCGCCGTCATCCGCGGCCTCCTGCGCGAGGGCGAGTTCGAGCTCCGCGACGGCAGCGTCCACGTCGGCGACTGGGTGCTCGAGCCCGGCGAGTTCGAGCTGCGGGCGCGCGCCCGCGAAGGGTTCGCCGTTGCCGACGGCGACGGGTTCGCCGTCGCGCTCGACACCGAGATCACGCCGGAGCTGCAGCTCGAGGGCGTCGTCCGCGACGTGATCCGCACGCTGCAGAAGATGCGCCAGGATGCCGGCTTCGAGGTCACCGACCGGATCCGGGTCACCTATCCGGAGGCAGACGGCGACGTCGGCCGCGGCCTTCGCCGAGCACGGCGACTGGATCGCGGCCGAGACGCTCGCCGTGGCGCTCGAGCCGGGCGCCGAGCTCGCCGTCGCCCGCGCCTAGCCTGCGGTCTGCCCCGAAAGGATCACGGCGAGTCCCCCGGTCGGGGGGCTGACGCGTACCCGGTATCGCCACAAACTGGGACTAGCACGACTGCGTTCGTGCAAGAAGCCCCCCGAGGAGGATCTCATCGCCATGTCCCGAGCCCGCCGGGCACTCGTCCCCGTGCTTGCCTTTGCGAGCCTGCTCCTGCAGGTCTCGTCGGCCGCGGCGACGCTCGCCCCGGCGCCGGCCGCGCCCTGGGCGACGGCCAACGGCCGCGTCCTTGCGATCGTCCGCGTGAACAACGTCGTGTACGTCGGCGGCAAGTTCACGCAGATGATCGACACGAACGGCACCGTGCTCGCGCGCAACCACCTGGCGGCCGTCTCGGCGGTCGACGGACATGTGCTGCCCTGGAACCCCGGCGCGAACGGCACGGTCCGCTCGATGGCCGTCTCGATCGACGGGCGGACGGTCTATATCGGCGGCGACTTCACCGCCCTCGGCGGCAAGGCCCGCGCCCACGCGGCGGCGATGGCGGCGGTCGCGCCCGGGAGCACGACGGCGACCGGGACGCTGCGCAGCTGGTCGCCGAACGCGGACGGCTCCGTCTACGGCCTCGACCAGATCGGGAGCCGGGTGTATCTCGGCGGCGCCTTCCTGCACGTGGGCGGACACGGCCGGCCACGGCTGGCATCGGTGTCGGCGGCGACCGGCGCCCTGACCTCGTGGCATCCCAAGCTCGACGGTGCGGTGCGGGCGCTCCTGCCCGCCGCCGGCGGATCGACGCTCTTCATCGGCGGCTCGTTCCATCACGTGAACGGCACGTCCGTCGCCCACCTGGCCTCGATCGACCCGACGACGGCGCGCCTGCACCGGTGGCGCTCGCACACCGACGACACGATCCTGGCGCTGGCCGAGAACGGCAAGTACCTCTACGCCGGAGACCGCGGCGGCGGCGGGCACGTGCGCTCGTTCGCGCTCTCGACGGGCAAGCTGCGCTGGACCGAGACGACCAACGGCAATGTGAACACGGTCGCGCTGGTCGGCTCGGGGGCTTCGCAGCAGCTCGTGCTCGGCGGCCACTTCACCAAGGTCGGCTCGCAGGTGCGTCACAAGGTGGCGATCATCAGCCCGATCACCGGCCTCGTCGACAGGTCGCCGGGCGCCTGGCATCCCGCCGCGGCCGGCTCCGATCTCGGCGTCTACTCCGAGCTCAGCTACGGCCAGCACATCTACTTCGGCGGCGACTTCCTGGAGTGGCAGGTGCACCCGGGCGTCGTCGAACAGTCGCACCTGGCCGTCTTCGCGACGACGGCGCCGGCCGACGTGACGCCTCCGGTCGTCACCGCGCCGGTGGCTGCGATCGCGAACGGCACCACGCTCGGCACGTCCAAGGTGCCGCTGCGGCTGACCTGGAAGGCGTCCGACCCGGGCAGCGGCGTGTGCCGCTCCGACGTTCGCCGCCGCTTCGCCGGCAACCCCTTCGCCGCGGTGCCGCTCGCGCTTTCCACCTCGCGCTCGGCGACCACGCAGGCCGCCCCCGCGTCGAAGGCGTACCTCTTCTCGGCGGCCGCCACGGACTGCTCCGACCTCACGTCGACGACCGCCACCTCGGCGTCCGTCCGCCTGCTCGCCTACCAGAACTCGAGCCCCTCGATCGCCTACCGCGGCGGCTGGAGCCCCAGCCGGGCCCCGAACGCGTACGGCGGGTCGGTGCGGCGGTCGGGCCGGGCCGGCGCCAGCGCGGCGCTCCGGTTCACCGGCCGCGAGATCGCCTGGGTGGCGTCGAAGACGCCCATGAGCGGCAGCGCCCGCGTGCTGATCGACGGCCGGTCGGTGGCCATCGTGCACCTGCGCGCGCCGACCTCGGCCCAGCGCCGGGTCGTGTTCACCCGCACCTGGTCGACGGCCGGAGCGCACACGATCAAGATCGTCGCGCTCGGGACGCGTTCGCACCCGCTCGTCTCGGTCGACGCCCTGCTCGTGCTCCGGTAGGCCTCGCCGTACGATCCCGGCACGATGCCCGAGACGGATCGCTGGGCGCGCTGGCTCGCAGAGCGCCGCTTCGGAAACGACGAGGCGACGCGCGACCGGGTCTATGCGGAGGTGCTCTATCCCATCAGGGATGGCGTGCTCGACGGCGCCGAGCCGCTATCGGGCCGGCGCGTCCTCGATGTCGGCTGCGGCGAGGGGCTGATCGGGTTCGGAGCGCTCGATCGAGGGGCACGCGAGGTGGTCTTCTCGGATATCTCGGCTGACGTCCTGCGGGAGTGCGGCCGGCGCGCCGGCGCCGTGGGCATGCTCGACCGTTGCGATCTGGTGCGCGCGTCGGCGGACGATCTCAGCCCGATCACCTCGGGGTGCGTCGACGTGGTCACCGTCCGTTCGGTGCTGATCTACGTCGAGTCCAAGCAGGCCTGCTTCAACGAGTTCGCCCGAGTTCTCGTGAGCGGCGGCCGGCTCTCGCTGTTCGAGCCGATAAACGGGTTCGCACAGCCGGAGTGGACCGGGAACCGCATGTTCGGCCTGGACATCAGCGCGGTGGTGGACGTCGTGGAGAAGGTCCGGGCGGTGTACCTGGAGGCCGTCTCCCCGGAGACCGACCCGATGCTGGACTTCGACGAGCGCGACCTCGTGGCGTTCGCCGAGTCGGCGGGCTTCGCGACGGTCGACCTCACGCTGACCGCCGAGGTGCGAGCCGCCGACCCGGCCCGGTGGGAGGTGTTCGTGCACTCGGCCGGCAATCCGAATGTGCCGACGCTCGCCGAAGCGATGGACGCCGCCCTCACCGCCTCGGAGCGCGACCGGTTGGTCGCCCACCTGCGGCCGCGGATCGAGTCTGGCCAGGCGACTTGGCGCATGGCCCACGCGTATTTGCGGGCAGTGAGTTGCTGATGATTGGTTCCACGCCGCCGTGATGTCCTGGGCGGTTGCGAACCGAGCAGCGCAAGGACGCAGGGAGCGTTCATATTGGCCCGAAATATGGGCGCGACCGAGGACGCCGCGATGCGACGGTTCGCAGCCGCAGCCCCACCAGCGACGAAACCCCCGCTAGCGGCCTGACGTCCAGGCGCGCGGGGGCGTGGAACCAATCATCTAAGAGCCCACGGCGCGGCGGAGCTCGACCGGGAGCGAGAAGTGGACGTCCTCGGGCTCGGCGTCCTGCGCCTCGACGCTGGCCACGCCCATCGTCCGGAAGTGCGCGATCACACGGTCGACCAGCGTCTCGGGGGCGGAGGCGCCGGAGGTGATGCCGACCGTCTCGACACCGTCGAGCCAGCCCGGGTCGATGTCGCTCTCGTCGTCGATCAGGTGGGCGGGGACGCCCAGCTCGCGCGTGACCTCCACCAGCCGGTTTGAGTTGGACGAGTTCCGCGAGCCGATCACGAGCACGAGGTCGACGACCGTTGCGAGCCGCTTGACGGCGTTCTGGCGGTTCTGGGTGGCGTAGCAGATGTCGTCGCGCTTCGGCCCGATCGCCGCGGGGTAGCGGCGGCGGAGGGCCGCGATGATCTCGACCGTCTCGTCGACCGAGAGCGTCGTCTGCGTGATGTAGGCGACGCGCTCCGGGTCGGGCACCTCGAGCTTCTCGACGTCGGCGATCGATTCGACCAGGCGGATCGCCTCCGGCGCCTCGCCCATCGTCCCGATCACCTCCTCGTGCCCGGCGTGGCCGACGAGGACGATCGTGTAGCCGCGTTCGGCGAACCGGCGCGCCTCGGCGTGCACCTTGGTGACGAGCGGGCAGGTCGCGTCGAGCACCTGCAGGCTGCGCTCCGCGCTTCGGCGGTGCACCTCGGGGGCGACGCCGTGCGCGGAGAGGACGAGTACCGCGCCGGGCGGGACGTCCTCTTCGGTCTCGACGAACACCGCGCCGCGGTCGGTCAGCTCGGAGACGACGTGGCGGTTGTGCACGATCTCGCGGCGCACGTACACCGGCGGGCCGAAGTGGTCGAGCGCCCGCTCCACCGTGTCGACGGCGCGGTCGACCCCGGCGCAGTAGCCGCGGGGTGAGGCGAGCACGACTTTGCTGGGCGCCATGCGCCCTATGGTACTGACTACCTGTGACCCCAGTCGGCGGTCCAGACCGCGGCGTGGGCGCGTCCCATGAATGTGCCCTGCGCGCGGCCGATGCCGACGAAGCGGAAGAGGGGGGAGAGCAGGATGGCGCGGTGCTCGGGGCTGTGCATCCACATCTGCACGACTCCGGCGGGCGTCCCGTCGAATCCGGTGCCCCAGGCGAGCGTCTCGCCGGCCTCCCAGTAGCCGTACGTGAGGAAGCCGGAGCTCATGATGCGCCCGTAGAGCGTCGAGCCGTACGGGCTCGTGTGCGCGAAGTAGTGGTGCAGAACCATGTCATTCGAGTGGTGCCGGGCGGCCCAGTGCAGCCGGGGCGACGCGGCCACGGGACGCAGGCCGTGGGCGCGGCGGACATCGTTGATGGCCCGGAAGAGCGGATTCCAGGGAGTGTTCGCGGCCCGGGCGGTGGCGGTGCCGAGGCCGGCGGCCAGGAGGAGGGTCGCGGCGACGACGATCAGACGACGGCTCATGCCGTTTCTGATCGGCCCTCGCCGCAGCGGGATTAGTCAAAGATCTGTAAAACCGGACCCGGGGTCAGACCCCGAACGGAACTGCCACGGAGGTGCAACGGCCGACGTTCGGGGTCAGACCCCGGTTCGGCTAACGGATGGCGACGCGGGTGCCGAGCGTCGCGAACTTCCACACCACCTGGGCGTCGCCGTCGGCGATCCGGATGCAGCCGTGCGAGGCCGGGACGCCGGGGACGTCAGGGTACTCGTGGAAGGCGAACCCGCCGGTGAAGTAGTCGGCGAACGGGAGCCACACGTCGAAGAGCTTCGACCACGACATGATCTCCTTGCGGTAGATGTGGAAGATCCCGTCGGGCGTGTAGTGGCCGGGGCCGGCCGTCGAGACGTGGATGGCGCGCTTGACGTGGCCGAGCTTGCCGATCAGGAGGAGCACCTGCCTGGCCTTGTGCACCTCCATGTGCTTGTGATTGTGGCCCCACGAGACGGGCACCTGGGCGTGCTTGAGCACGCGGTAGGTGGCCGTGCCGGCGACGCCGTCGCGGGGCAGGCCGACCCAGCCCTGGAAGGCCATGACCGCCTGGATGGTGCGGTTGCCGTAGTTGCCCGTCGCGAGGCCGGGCGCGAGGTATTTGAGCCTGATCAGCTTGAGCTGCAGGGCCTTGACGACGTTCGAGGTCGACGCGGGCGTGACCTGCGTCGTGGCGGCCGAGGCGGCCGGCGCCGCCACCGCGAGCACGGCCGCGGCGGCGAGGGGGGCGAGAACGAGACGGCGGATCATGCGGAAGATGATACGGGAGCGCGGCGGGCGGACGTTGGCGAACCTGTGACGGTTCTGTATCAGCCCGCGGGGCCGGCGTTGAAGGCCACCAGGCGCGGCCGCTCGCCCAGCTCGACCGTCGCCCAATGCCCGTTCGAGAGCCACATCCTCCGGTGCGCCGCGGGGTCGGCGCCGAGGACGACGCTCGCGATCAGCACGCGCGCGAACGACCCGTGCGTCGCCGCCAGCGTCGTGCCCGGAAGGTCGCACACCGACGCGAAGAACGCGGCGGCGCGGTCTCGTGCGGCCGCGAGCGGCTCGGCCCCTTCGGGCGCAACGGGGTCGGTGTCGGCGCGCCAGCGTGCGTGCGCCCCGGCCAGCGGCCCGGCGTCGATCTCCGCCATGGTCAGGCCCTCGAACGGCCCGGCGTCGATCTCGGTCAGGCGCCGGTCGACGACGACGTCCGGCGTCCCGCCCCGCTGGGCGGCCGCGATGGTCTCGCCGGTCCCGCGGGCGCGCGCGAGCGGCGAGCAGAAGACGCGGTCGATCCGCTGGCCGGCGAGCGCCGCAGCGGCCGCGCCTGCCTGGGCGATCCCCTCGTCGCTGAGCGGCACGTCCGAACGCGTCGTGTAGCGCCCCTCCGCGTTCCAGGCGGTGGCGCCGTGGCGGATCAGGATCAGCCGGTCAGGCGATGCGCTGCCAGAGTCCGTCGTCGTCTCCGATCGGTGTCCGCCGGACGATGCCCGCCCGCTCGAGCTCGGCCAGGGCCGCGGCGGCGTCCGTCGGCGAGCGGTCGTCGTTGCGCTCGCGGCAGACCTCGGCCACCTCGACGGTGACGAGGCCGCCGGGGAACGCGGCCAGGAGGTCGGCCGGTTCGGGCGGCGGTCGCCGGGGCAGGTCCGAAGCCAGGTTGGCGACGCAGACGTCGTAGGCGTCGAAGGACTGCCAGCCGCCGGCGACGAGTGTGCGCCCGTCGCGCTCGAAGACGAGGCTCGGCGCGGTGAAGCGCGCGCCCGAGTCCGACTCCGCGGCCCGCCCCTGGGCCACCGCGGGCGCGCCCGTCTCGCCCGCGCTGCGGGCCTCGGCGCGGTCGCGCTGGTAGGCGGCCTCCACCTCGGGGTCGTCGATTCCGGCCACGATCGCCGCCGCATCGAGGCCCGCGGCCGCCGCCACCTCGGCGATGCCGTCGTCGGCGTCGAGCAGGAGCGTCGACGTGAACCACGCCAGGCGGAGCCCGCGCAGCATCCGCTCCCCGGCGGCAGCGCCGTCCCGCGCGGCCGCCTTCACGGCCCGGCAGGCGCGGCCGGACGCGATCAGGCGCGTCCGCGGCGTGCTCGAGACCGGCATCCCGAAGCGGCGCCCGAAGTCCTGCCAGCCGCTCACCCGGCTCTCGGGCGTCACGCCGGCCCGCTCGCGGGCGCGGGTGTCCTCGGAAAGGCCGATCACGACCGTGCGCCACTCGAGGCCGTCCCCGTAGCGCCACTCCAGGCTGCGCAGGAACGGCTCCGCCGAGTACGCCCAGGGGCAGCTGGGATCGGTGTACTGCGTCACGCGGACGGGCGCGTCTGCCACGGCGGCAGATTACTCCGCGCGACCGCGCCCGCGGGCGCGGTAGACTCGCGCGCCGCGTGAACGCTCCCGCGAACCGTGAGCCCGCCGTCCGCAGGCGCCGTCTGGGCGCGCAGCTGCTCGCCGGCCCACCCGCCCGCTCGGCGGCGGACGTCGCCGGGCGCCTGCTGGCCGTGCAGTCGCAGAACCTGCGCGCGGGCCGCCTCGCCGTCCGCGTCCGCAGCCGCGGGCTGACCGCCGCCGGCGTGAACGCCGAGCTCGAGCGCCGCGACGTCCTCGTCACCTGGATCTGCCGCGGCACCCTGCACATGCTGCTGCCGGACGACTATCCGTGGCTGCTCGCCCTCTCCGCCCCGACCCAACGGACGGCCAACCTGCGCCGGCTGGAGCAGTGCGGCTACGCCGCCGACAGGGCCCGGGCGGCGGCCGATCTGGTCGTCCGCATCCTCGCCGACGAGGGGCCGCTCGCGCGGGCGGCGATCGGCGACCGGCTCGGGGCGGCCGGCTACGAGCTGGGCGACCAGGCGCTCGTCCACATCCTGTTCCTGGCCTCCTACGACGGGCACATCGTGCGCGGGCCGTTCCGCGGCGCAGAGCAGGCGTTCGTGCTCACGCGCGACTGGCTCGGCGCCGAGCCCAGGCCGCTCCCGGCCGATCGCCGGCCGGCGGCGCTGGCCGAGCTCGCCCGCCGCTACCTGGCCGGCCACGGCCCGGCGTCGGCGGCCGACCTTGCGCTCTGGGCGGGCTTGCCGCTGCGAGACGCGAAGGCCGGCCTGCGCGGCGCCGCTCGCGCGATCGGCGCGGCGGGCGAAGACCGGTTCGACCTGCGCACGCGCCCACCCGTTCCCCGTAGGTTGCCGCCGCGGCTCGTGCCCGCCTTCGACGCCTACCTGCTGGGCTGGGAGGATCGGGCCTACGCCGTGCCGCCCGAACAGGTCGACAAGGTGCGCCTGGGCGGCATGATCCGCGCGGTGGCGTTGGTCGACGGCCGGGCCGTCGGCACCTGGGCGGCGCGCCGCAGCGGACGGCGGATGCAGGTCGACCTCGACGAGTGGGTCGAGATCTCGGCCGCCGCCCGGGCGGGGCTCGACGCCGAGGCTGCCGACGTCGTCCGGTTCGAGACCGGCGCCCCGCCCGAGCGAATTGCCTAGGGCTGTGGCCGCCCGGGCACGACCGGCGACACGGTGATCACGCCGCCGCAGGCCGTCGCGCGCATCGGGACGCGGATGCTGCGAAAGTCGTTCGGCGCCCACACCTCCGCGATGCTCGAGGACGGGCAGCGCTGGTTGCCCGTGGGGACGTCGGAGTAGCCGGCGAAGAACGAGGCCCGCCCCCCGGGTGCCAGGGTGACCCTCCGCTCCGGCTCCGCCGGGACGACGACGCTCGTGCCGCGGATGACGGTCGTGGGCAGCGGCCGTCCGTCGCGGTGGCGCAGGCGGATCCCGGGGAATCCGAACAGGTGGCACGTCTTACTGCTGCGGTTCGTGAACGTGAACCGCAGCCCGACGCTGCCGAGCGCCCCGTCGGTCCTTGGCGGGGCGAGCGAGAGCTGGCGCCGCTCGCAGCGGGGGGTCGTGGCAGAGGCCGCGTGCGGCGTTGCGCTCGCGCGCGCCACCCCGGCGGCAAGGAGCGCCGCGCCGGCCGCGACCACGGCGGCGCCTGTCACCAGCATACGTCTGCTCATCTCGTCGCCTCCTGGCGGGGTCGGTACATGCTCTCACCGTACGCGGCCGAGGTCACCGTTCTGTCACGAATCCGTGTCGGCTCGGCGACGGCGGCGGTCGTACCAGGCGATCAGCTCGACGACGAGGACGACCCAGATCGCGAAGCCGGCGTCCTCGATCCACGACAACGACCCGACGACGTGCCAGAGCAGCGTCATCACGAGCAGGCCGAGCGCGATCCGAAGCGGCGGCGACATGCGGAGCAGCATCCGCTCAGCGTACGCGGGGGAGGCCCCCTCCGGGGTCAGGCGGCCCGCTGGACCGCGTCGCTCGACCCGGTCAGACGGTCGAGCACCGTCGCGGTCGCGATGGCGCTCGTCGCCTGGTTCGCGAACAGGCGCAGCGCCTGCAGCCGGCGCGGGTGCGGGAGCAGGCGGTCGGTCGGGTCGTCCGCCCAGATCGCGCCGATGATCGAGTCGTCCCGGGCCCGCAGGGGCACCACGAGCCAGTGCCGGTGCCACGCGTTCGGGCCGGCGCCGTTCAGCTGGGACTGGTAGCCGATCGACGCTTGCGACATGCGGGCGGCGCCCTCGGCGTGGGGGAGCAGGTAGCAGCCGTTGATCTCGAACTCGGGGTCGAGCAGCCGCTGCAGGTCGGCGTCCGTGGTCGGCGTCTCCGTCGCGCGGTCGCCCTCCGGCCAGCCGACCGCCGCCGCGCAGCGGTGCACGCCCGCGTCCGCGTCGTGCAGCTGCACCATCACCTTGTCGAACGAGAGCGCCGAGCTGATGCCGGCGCAGACGCGCTCGAGCACCTCGGCCACCGAGCCGGGCTCGAGCAGCGTCGAGGAGATCTCGAGGAGCTCGGTGAGCGCCTTCTGCGAGCGCTCCCAGTTCGCCGTCGCCTGCGCCGCCTCGACCAGCACGGCCGCCTGCGAGGTGACGGCGACGAGGACGTCGAGCTCCTCGTCGGAGAGGCGCAGGCCCGATGCGGGGTCGCCGACCGAGAACACCCCCAGGATGTGGCCGTCGGAGTGGCGGAACGGGACGAACAGCTCGTCCTGGGGCTGCCAGGCGTTGGGGATCTCGCTGGGCGGGTCGCTGGGCACGTAGCGGTCGCCGAGATGCGCCTCCCAGTCGAAGGTGCCCTGCTCGATGACGTAGGCGCCGCGGCGGAGGTGCTCGGGGGCGAGGATCGGCCCGAACCACGAGCTGTCGTACACCGATCCGAGCAGCGTCGTGCGGGCCTCCTCGTTGCCGTGGACGCTCGAGACGACGAAGTCGTCCCACTCGGCCCGGTACATGTTGATGACGACGGTGCCGAGGCCGAGCGCGCGCCCGACCGTGATCGCGATCTCGTCCAGCAGGCGATCGGGGTCGTCCTGCACCCGGACGAGCCGGATCACATCGACGAGACCCTGGATGCGGGCGACGGGGGAGAGGTCGGGCGTCCGCGGGGACGGCCGCCGCTCGCCGGCCGCGCGCTCGGCGCCGGGATGCTCGAGCACCGCCCGGGCGGCCGTGACGACGAAGGGGTCGAACTGCGTGCCCGATGCCGCCTCGAGCTCGGCGATCGCGGCCTCGCGCGACATCGCCCGGCGGTATGCGCGGTCGCTCGTCATCGCGTCGAACGCATCGCAGACGGCGATGATGCGCGCGCCGAGCGGGATCTGGTCGCCTTCGAGGCCGTCGGGGTAGCCGCCGCCGTCGACCCGCTCGTGGGTCGAGCGCACGATTCCGGCCACGCTCTTGAGCGCGGGCGCGGCCAGGAGGATCGCCTCGCCGGTGACGGTGTGGCGGCGCATGACCTCCCACTCCGACTTGTCGAGCGGCCCGGGCTTGTGCAGGATCGAGCTCGGGATCACGACCTTGCCGATGTCGTGCAGGTCGGCCGCGAGGACGATGTCGTGGATCGCCTCGGCGTCGACGGCCAGATGCTCGGCGACCGAGCGGGCCAGGTCGGACACCCAGTCGGAGTGCGGCCGCAGCTCGGGCGCGTGCTGGTCGACGACGGCCAGGAGGAGGTCGCGGGCCTGGCGCTTGCCCGACACGCGATGGTCGTCCTTCTGCGCGTACATGCGCTGGTCGACGATCCGGAGCGCCGACGACGCGTCGCGGGCCTCGCGCGGCAGGAGGGCGAATCCGCACGAGGAGCGGATCTCGGCGTGCTGCTCGGTCAGCGCGTCGAGGGCCTGGCGCATCGCGTCCTCGAGCTCGGCCGGCGAGCCGTGCAGGAGCACGCAGAACTCGTCGCCGCCGAGGCGGTACGCGGCGCCCGTCCCTGCGAATGTCGCCGCCAGCCGCGCGCCCAGCCGGGCCAGGAGGGCGTCGCCGGCGGGGTGGCCGTGGGTGTCGTTGTACGCCTTGAACCCGTCGAGGTCGAACATGGCGAGCACGGCGGGCGAGTGGTCGGTGCCCTCGGCGATCGCGCGCTCGAGGTCTGCGAGCAGGCGGCGGCGGTTGCCAAGGCCGGTCAGGTCGTCGGTAAGGGCCTGCCGGCGCGACTCTTCGACGCCCCTGCGGAGCCTGCGCATCCAGTACAGGAGCAGCAGCGCGCCGGCGCCGCCGACGGCAGCGACGAGGACATGGACGAGATCGAGTCCGACTTGATGCACGTAGAACATCTGCCAAGTAATCGGCAGCAAGAATCAAAACCTGCGTGACGAGGTTTTCGTCACTCGGGGACAGTCCCCGGACGGGGACTCTCTTCCCGCGCGATGACTTCCGGGCGGCAGGCTTGTCTGTACCTGATGAGACCGACTCGAGAGGAGACGACCATGCCGACCCCATGCCTGTGGTTCGACACCGAGGGCGAGGACGCCGCCCGCCTCTACACCTCCGTGTTCCCGAACTCGAGGATCGTCGAGATCTCCCGCTACGGCGAGGCCAACCCGCGCCAGGCCGGCACGGTCATGGTCGTGCGGTTCGAGCTCGACGGGCAGCCGTTCATGGCGTTGAACGGCGGCCCCCAGTACACGTTCAGCGAGGCCGTGTCGTTCACGGTCGACTGCGCCGACCAGGCGGAGGTCGACCGCTACTGGGAGGCGCTCTCGGAGGGCGGCGAGCAGGGCCCGTGCGGATGGCTGAAGGACCGCTACGGCCTGTCGTGGCAGATCGTGCCCACGCGCCTGACCGAGCTCCTGGCGGACCCCGATGCCGCGCGGTCGCAGCGGGTGATGCGGGCGATGATGGGGATGCGCAAGATCGAGATCGCCGGGCTCGAGGCCGCCGCTGCGTAAGGCGCCGCGTTTGCCGGCCCGGCGAGCCTGGTATTCGTCGTGCATGAAGGCGGGTCTCGAGCGAGAGGTGAAGCTGCGCCCCGGCCCGGGGTTCCGGGGGATCGAGCTCGACGGGCGGCCGATCGCCGTCCGGGAGCTCGTCTCGGCCTATCACGACACCGACGATCTCCGCCTCGCCCGGGCGCGCATCACGCTCCGCCGGCGCGTCCCGGACTCCGGGGACGCCGTCTGGCAGCTCAAGCTACCGCGTGATGACGGCAGATGCGAGCTCGAGTGGCCGGCGCCGGACCTCCGCGTCCCCGGCGAGGTGCGATCTCTGCTCCTGGCCCACACCCGCGGCCGTCCGCTCGTGGCCGTCGCGACGCTGCGGACCGAGCGTTCCGGCGTCGTGGTGACGGACGCGGGAACGGATCTCGCGGAGGTGGTGGAGGATCGGGTCGACGTGATCGGCGACGGCGGGGTGGTGGACACCTTCGAGGAGATCGAGGTGGAGCTCGTCGACGGCGATGCCGGATCGCTCGAGCGGCTGGAGACGCTGCTCCGGGACGCCGGCGCGCGCACGTCGGACGGCCGTCCGAAGGTCTTCCGGGCGCTCGGCGAGGCCGTTCCCACACGCCCGCGGGTGAAGGCGAAGGGACGCCGCGGAGTGCTGGCGCGGGGCCTGGCCGAGCAGTACGAGGAGCTGCTCGCGCAGGATCCGGGCACGCGGCTCGGCACCGATCCGGAAGCGCTCCACGACCACCGGGTCGCCATCCGCCGGCTGCGTGCGCTGCTCCGCGCGGGGCGGCCGCTGCTCGATCGCGTCTGGGCGGATGAGCTGCGCGACTCGCTGAAGCGCGCCGGCCATGCCCTGGCCGAGGCGCGCGACCTCGACGTGATGATGGAGCGGCTCGAGCGCGACCGCAGTGACCTCCCCGAGCCCGAGCGGACCGGCGCGGGTGACGTGCTCGCCGCCCTGCGCGATCGCCGCGCCCGGGCGCAGCAGCAGCTGGTCTCCGACATCTCCGAGCCGTGGTACCTGAGCACGCTCAACCGTCTCGAAGTCGCGGTGGCCGACCCGCGCTTCGCTGGCAGCGGGTCGCTGCGCCGCGGCGTCCGCCGTCGCCATCGCCAGGCCCGGAAGCTGATTCGCCGGCTGCCCGATCAGCCGTCCGACGCGCAGTTGCATGCGCTCCGGCGCGCCGTGCGGAACGCCCGCTACGCCGCCGAGCTCGCCGCGGCCGGCGGCGTCGGAGGCACGCGCAGCTATGCGAAACGGGCGAAGGCGTTTCAGGACATCCTCGGCGACCACCAGGACGCAGTCGTCGCGACGGCGGCCCTGGCGGAGATCGACCCCGAGATGACCCGGCCGTCCGCCCACCTGGCGTGCACCGCGTTCGGGGAGATCCAGGCCGAGCGCCGCGCCTCCGCACGTGCCGGCGTCGCTCGTGGCTGGAAGCGGCTCGACGCCCGCGCGCCCTGACCGTCCTAGTCCTCTGGCGGCGCGGCGTTCTCGGCGAGCCACCCTTTGGCGACGCGCTTCTGGGCGCGGGTGAGCCACGCCTCGACCACCATGTCGCGCAGCTCGTCGCGGTCGATGCGGGCGAGCTGGGGAATGCGCACGAGCACGGCGGGATACCCGTCGAAGTGCTTCGTGGTGAAGTAGATGCCGCGGTCGTCCGAGAGGATGAGCTCTTTCACGCCGAGGTCGGCGACCCGGAACATGAGCACGTCGGCGAGTCGCTCGCCGGTGTCGGGGTCGACGGCGTCGGGGCGGCGGCTGCGGTGGATACAGAAGAGCTTCCCGTGCACGTGGTAGGCGGGGCGCCCGTCGTCGGAGACCTCCTTCGTCGCGTGCGGCATGGCGAGCGCGAGCTCGTCGAGGTCCTTCATCGTGGCCATGGCCCTCCCGTCGTCATGCGATCCGGCCCGCGTGCGTGAACGGCGTCGTCGTCGCCAGGCGGACGAAGCCGAGCCGGGCCAGGATGGGCTCGCTCGTCGGCAGCGCGTCGACCTGGAGGTAGCGGTGCCCCCGGGCTGCGGCGAGCGCCGCGCGGCGGGCGACGAGGGCGCGGAAGATGCCACGGCCGCGCCAGCCGGGCAGCGTGCCGCCGCCCCAGAGGCTGGCGAAGTCGGTACCGGCGTTGAACTCGGCGCGGCCGGCTGCGACCGGCTCCCCGCCGGCCAGCGCCACCACGCCGACGACAGGCGCGTCCGGCCGGCCCAGCGCCCGCAGGAGCGGGCCGCGCAGCCCGGAGCCGTCCTCGCCGAACGCCGCGTCGTGCACGGCAACCACCATGTCGACGCGATCGGGATTGTCGGCGGTCACGACCTCGACGCCCGCCGGCATAGCGGCGTCCAGGTCGAGATCGGCGATCTCGGCGACGAGCAGCGCCTCGGGCGCCTCGGGCACGAGCCCGGCCGCCTCCAGCCGCGCCGGCAGGTCGAGCGGCGCATCGTGCGAGTAGTGCTTCCACTCCCAGGGCAGGCCGTGCTCACCGAACCGGGTGAGCTGCGCGGCGATCGCCGCGTCGGCCGTCGCCGCGTCGAGCCCCGACCAGGTGACGCCGCTCCAGCCGTCGGCGGCGGACAGCTGCCGGACGACCGCGCCGTCCGTCTCGACGCGGGCGTCCGGCCCGTCGGGCTGCGGCCGGCGGCGGATCTGCTCGTCGTAGGCTGCCAGTACGGCCTCGCGGTCCATCTTCCGGGCAGCCTACGCCGTTGCCACCCAATGCGTCTTTCCCGGCCGGGTGGGTACCGAGTACGTTGGCGGCCATGACCGATACCACCCAAAAGGATGGCAAGATCCAGGCGGTGCGCGAATACATGGACACCGCATACGCGAAGCGGATGCTGTTCTCCGCCGATCAGGCGGCGGCCTGACGGTGGGCGCGCATCCGGCCTCCGAGCGCGCCCCCCGCCACCGCGTGGTCGTCGTGGGCGGCGGGTTCGGCGGGACGCGCGTCGTGCGCGGGCTCCGGCGCGCCCCCGTGGATGTGACCCTGGTCGACCGCCAGAACTTCTCCCTGTTCCAGCCGCTCGTCTACCAGGTCGCCACGGGGGCGCTGTCGGCGGCCGAGGTGGCGCCGCCGCTGCGCTGGATCCTCCGCCACCAGCCGAACGCGAGCGTCGTCCTGGCCGAGGTGACGGGGTTCGACCTCGACGCCCGCCGCGTCTCACTCGGCAGGCTGGCGAACGGGGCGGCGGCAGACGCGATCCCGTACGACACGCTCGTCGTGGCCGGGGGGTCGCAGTACTCCTACTTCGGGCACCCGGAGTGGGAGGCCCACGCGCCCCAGCTCAAATCGCTCGACGGCGCGCTCGACATCCGCACGCGCGTCCTGGGCGCGTTCGAGGCGGCCGAGGTGGAGACGGATCCGGCGCGGCGGGCGGCCTGGCTCACCTTCGTCGTCGTCGGAGGCGGGCCGACAGGCGTCGAGATGGCCGGGCAGATCGCGGAGCTCGGCCGCGACACGCTGAAGCGCGACTTCCGCTCGGCCGACACCCGCGCGGCCCGCGTGCTCCTGGTCGAGGCGACCGACCGCGTGCTGGGTGCCTTTCCCGAGTCGCTCTCGGCAAGTGCCGAGCGGGCGCTCGTGAAGCTCGGCGTGACCCCGCTCGTCGGCCAGACCGTGGTCGACGTCACGGCCAGCGACGTCGCGATCCGCGACGCGGACGGCGACGTCGAGCGGGTGCCCGCCCGCACCGCGGTATGGGCGGCCGGCGTGACGGCCTCGCCGCTTGCGGCGATGCTGGCCGAGGCGGCCGGCGTCGACATCGACCGGGCCGGCCGCGTCCCCGTGGGCCCCGATCTGACCCTGGCCGGGCACCCGGATGTGCTCGCGCTCGGCGACATGGTCAGGGTGCACGACGGCGCGGGCGTGCCCCTGGCGCTCCCCGGGCTCGCCCCGGTGGCGATCCAGCAGGGCCACTACGCCGCGAAGCTGATCTCCGCTCGCGTGGGCGGGAAGACGGGGCGGGAGTTCCGGTATCGCGACAAGGGCAACCTCGCCGACGATCGGCCGCTCGAAGGCCGTCGCCGACATCAAGGGCCTGCACGTCTCGGGCTTCCCCGCCTGGTCGCTCTGGCTGGGCGTCCACCTGGCCTATCTGATCGGGTTCCAGAACAGGCTGCTCGTGCTCCTGCGCTGGTCGATCAGCTTCTTGACGCACGGCCGCGGCGCGCGCCGCATCGGCGCCTGGGAGCCGCCGGCCCGCGCCGCCGAGCGCGACCGCCACGCCGCCTGACCGCGGCCGATGAGTTCTCCGGGGCAGGCCGGTCATACCCGTGACCATTCGTTCCGAAGGAGAACTCAGATGACGAAGACCGCCAGCCGCATCGGAGAGATCAGCCTCGTGATCGTCCCGTCGACCGACCAGGACCGGGCGATCGAGTTCTACGAGGGCGTGCTCGGGTTCGAGAAGCGCACCGACATCCCCTTCGGCGGTGACTACCGCTGGGTGGAGGTCTACCCACCGAATGGCACGACGGGCATCGCCCTCGCCCCGCCGCGCCCCGGTGGCGCGACCTCGGTCGAGACCGGCATCACGCTCACGACGGACGACATCGACGCAGCCCACGCCGAGCTGCGCACGCGCGGCGCGGACATCGACGAAGAGGTGTCGCGCATGGGAGCCCCCGTGCCCCCGATGTTCTGGTTCCGCGACCCGGACGGCAACACGCTCATGGTCGTCGAGCCAAGCTGACGAAACACCACCCGAGCGACGCGTCCTCCGGCCCCACGCGGGGCCGGAGGACGCGTCCTGTTCGCGGCCCTCAGCCGATGTGGACCGTGGCCGTCCGGTACTGGTTGAACGGGTTGTCGTCCTCGAAGGCGCTCTCCGAGATGACGCCGCCGCGCACGGTCAGGGTGCCGTGACTGGCCGTGACCCGCACGATGAACTGCGTGGTCAGGCTCGTCCCCGGCGCGACCTCGCCGTACTCGCAGTTGGGCGTGTCGGGCGAGATCCCGAGGTCGCAGACCTCCTCGACGAGCGTGCCGCCGGTGATCTGGGGCAGCGTGTCCATCTCGACAGCCTCGGGCCCGTTGTTGCGGATGACCTCGGTGAAGGTGACGCGGGTGCCGTGCGCCGCCGTCTGCCGCGAAGCGTGGATCGAGACGACGGCAAGGTCGGCGGTCGGCGGCGCGGTGTCCGCGGCCGCCGGGACGGCGAAGACGACGACGGCCGCGAGCGCGGTCAGGACCACGGCTCCCTTCCCTCGCAGGGCCGCGCGTGCGAACGTGATACCGGTCATGCCAAACCCCCCGATCGTTTGGTGGAAACGGAAAGCCCCTCCATGTTCCCGGAGTCACGAGCCCGCGTCGAGGGGCGTTCACCGATAGTTCACCACATGGCCGTCGCGGCTCTCCGCTCGGCCGCTGAAGTACGGTGACTCGGTGTCGGGCTCGCGGCGGATCACGGTGGCGGTCGGGGTGCTCATGTTCGTCGATGCGTCCCTCTACCTGGCCGTGCTGCCGCTGCTGCCCCACTACGCGGACCGGTTCGGTCTCGGCACGGTTGGCGCGGGCGTCGTCGTCGCGGCCTACCCGGTGTCGGTGCCCGTGGTGGCGATCGGGTGCATCGCCCTCGTCCCGCGCCTCGGCGCGAGGCGGATCACGCTCGCGTCGGCGGTCCTGATGACGGTCTCGACGGTGATCTTCGCATGGGCGCCGTCGGCCGTCGTGCTCGTGCTGGCGCGGTTCGTGCAGGGCTTCGCGAGCGGGTCGATCTGGACGGCGTCGATGGCCTGGGTGACCGAGAACGCACCGCCCGAGCATCGCGGCCGCGAGTCGGGGATCGTGACCGGGATGCTCTCGGCGGGTTCGGTGATGGGGCCGGGCATCGGCGCGCTCGCGGGTTGGGCGGGCCAGGGGTTCGCCTTCGGGCTTGTGGCGCTCGTCGCCCTCGTGGGCGTCGCCCTCACGTACAGGGCGCCCGCGGGGCGCGATGTCGCGATCGACGGGCACGTGTGGGACGGGCTCGTCCGCAGCGCTCGCCAGCCCGCCACCGGGGCGGCGATCGCGATCGCCATCGTCGACCTGCTGGCGTTCGGGGCGGTCGACCTGCTCGTCCCGCTGCGTCTGGGAGCGCTCGGCCACTCGGTCGCGGCGATCGGGATCGCGCTCGCGTGCGGAGCAGTGCTCGGAGCGGGCGTCGGCCCGGTGGCCGGGCAGCTCGTCGACCGTATCGGCGCGCCGGTCGTGGGTTCGGCGGCCGCCGCCGCCACCGTCGCGGTCCCCGTCGTCTTGGCGCTCGAGCCATCGGCGGCCGTCCTGTTCGGGGTGCTCGTGGTCGGCGGGCCGCTCTTCGCCGTCGTCGGCGCCGCCATGTTCCCGCTCTCGTCGGCCGGCGCCGACGCCGCGGGCGTCTCGCACGTGACCGCCACAGGACTCACGGGCGCGGTGTGGGCGTCCGGGTTTACGGTCGTCCCGCTGCTCGTCGGAGGCATCGCCCAGATGGCCTCCACGCAGGCCGCCTATGTTGCCGTCGCCCTGCTATGCCTGCCGACGTTCATCCTCCTGCGGCGGTGCGTCCGCGTGATCCCGGCGACTCTGCCGGCCGAGGCCGGCACGAGCGTGTGAGAATGCCGCCATCGCCTCGTATTCGGTGAACGAGCGCGGCGTCGCGCACGCCCGCGAGCTGATCGACAAGCGCCAGTACGTCCTCTCGAGCGTCTGGGGCGACGTCCAGCCGGACGCCGCCGCCGAGACCGCGTATCTGGAGTCGCACTCCTGGGACGAGTACGCCGGGTGGCACCTCGCCCTCACCGACGGCGCAAACGACGAGACGAAGGCCCGCTACGCCTTCGTCTACGGCGACTTCCGCCGTATCCACCGGATGGGGCTGATCGCCTGCCTGTACCGCGCGGCCGAGTGGCGCCACAAGGAGGTCGAGCGGGCCGCCTACGACCTGCTCCAGCGCCTCGACGAGACCAGCGCGTGACGGCGGACACGGGCCGCGCCGCCGACGTCGCCCGCGCCTTCGGCCTCGGCGGCGACGCCCGGCTCACGGGCCGGGTCGAGCGGGGCGAGCAGGGGCAGGTGGAGGAGCTCGTCACCTCGCGGGGACGCTTCGCGGTGAAGACGTCGTTCGACGAGCCGGATCTCGACGGCGAGGACGCCGAATTCCAGGCGGCTGCCTGTGCCGCCGGGGTGCCTGCGCCGGCGGTGCTGCGCTCGGCCGCGGGCGTCTGGCACGCCGACATCGGCGGGCTGCCCGTGCGCGTCTACGAGTGGGTCGACGTGCTCCCGGCCAGCCGCGAGATCGATCCGGTCGAGGCCGGTCGCGTCGTCGCGGCCATCCACCGCACGCCGTTCGCAGGTGTCCGGCCCGAGCATCCCTGGTACACCGACCCGGTCGGCGCGGTCGCCTGGGATCAGCTGGCGGAGGACCTCGCCCTGGCCGGCGCGCCCTTCGCGGCTCGGGTGGCCGGGCAGCGCGGCGACCTGGTCGCCGTCGAGGCGCTCCTGCGGCGCTCGCCGCACCTGCGCACGTGCCACCGCGACCTGTGGGTCGACAACCTCCGGCCCGCGGCCGCGGGTGGCCTGTGCGTGATCGACTGGGAGAACTGCGGCCTGGCCGACCCCGGCCAGGAGGTGGCCGGCGTCATCTTCGAGCTCGGGATCGACGATCCCGGCCGGGGCCGCGACGTCTACCGCGGCTACCGCGAGGCCGGCGGCCCGGGCAGGGTGCGGACGCGGGCCGACTTCTCGATGACGATCGCCCAGCTCGGCCACATTCTCGAGTCCGCGTGCCGCATCTGGCTCGACCCGGCGTCGAGTGAGGAGGAACGCCGCCGCCAGGAGGCGCGCGTCGCCGAGTCCGTCGACGAGCCGCTCACGGTCGCAGTGATCGACGGGCTGCTCGCCGCGGTCGGCGGAGTGGGCTGACGCGCGCGTCTCGCCGTGCCCCGTTGACCGGTAGGCTGACGCCATGACGGAAGGGACGCCGAACGACGGCCTCGCGGGCCTTCGGGCCGACTTCGGCGCGCTGATTCGCCAGCTCCTGGAGGAGTCGCACAGGCCCGCGGGGCAGGGGGTCGGCCCGCTCCTTCGCGCGCATCTCGGCACCGAGACCGACGCCGCGCGGGCACGCATCTACACCGAGGAGCTCGAGCGATGGGAGCTCCCGAACCTCCAGCTCGCACTCGACGCGTCCGTCGAACGGCCGGGTTGGACGAGTGAGGTTCTGGGGCTGGGCGGGAACGCCCGCCACTACGGAGACCTCAACCTCGGCGGGCTGCTCGGTTCCGACCACTTCGCGGTCGGCCCGCTGGAGTTCGTGAACGTGCCCGTCGGGCCGGGCCGCACACTTGCGTGTCTCGAGCTCGCGGTGCTGCTGGTGTCGGCTCCGGAGGGCCCGATCGGAGTGTTCGTGCTTCGCGGCCGCGAGCACTATGACGGCCCCGCCCTCTTGCTTCAGGCGATGTCGCCCGTAGATGGTCTGGCGCAGCGGTTCCTGAAGGACGTCCGGGCGCTGATGGACGAGCACGATGTCTATCGCGGCCAGGTGATCACGATCGAGTTCAACCGGCACGGCTCCGGGGGCATCGCCTTCCAGCAGCGGCCGCAGATGGACGCGTCGGACCTCATCCTTCCGCCCGGAGCGCTGGAGCGGATCGAGAGCCACATCCTGGGACCGACGCGCCATCGCGAGCGACTGCTGGCCAGCGGGCGTCACATGGCGCGCGGTCTGCTTCTGTGGGGGCCTCCCGGGACCGGGAAGACGCACACCGTCCGCTATCTCACCAGCCGCCTGACGGACGCGACGATCATCCTGCTCTCCGCCGGTTCGCTCGGCATGATCGGCGCGTTCGCCACGCTTGGCCGCAGGCTCGCGCCCGCCGGTGGTCGTTCTCGAAGACGTCGACCTCGTCGCCGAGGAGCGGTCGTACGGGCCGGGCGGCGGTGCGAGCCCGGTGCTGTTCGAGCTCATGAACGAGATGAGCGGGTTGGCCGAGGACGCGGACATCGCGTTCGTGCTGACGACGAACAGGCCCGACGTGCTCGAGCCGGCGCTGGCCGCGCGCCCGGGCCGGGTCGATCTCGCGGTCGAGATCCCGCTCCCTGACGCGGCTGCACGGGCGAAGCTGATCGAGCTCTACGCGCGCGGCCTGGACTTCGACGTCAACGACCGCCCGTCGATCGTCGAGCGCACCGACGGAGTGACCGCATCGTTCATCAAGGAGCTGCTCCGCAAGGCGGCGCTCACGGCGGCCGAAGACGGCCGGTCGAAGGTGACGGACGCGGACGTCGCCCACGCGCTGGACGAGCTGTTCGCGCACACCGGCGCGCTGACGAGAGCCCTGCTCGGAGTCCGCCCCGACGACGGCGAAGATGCGGCGTCGTCCCCGCACCCGAGCCGGGGCTGGATGGCCGTGCCCGGGATCGTCGGCCCACGGCCCGCGCCCTAGGCGCGAACCGCGCTCACGGCGGGGGCGCGGGGATCTCGTGCAACGTGCCGTACTCGTCGACGGTGACCCGCGTGACCTGGCCGGATCGTTCCAGCGTCGCCGTATCCGCGGTCTGCGAGACCACCGTCCATCCCGTCCGCAGGCGCTGCTCGACCTCGGCCAGCAGGATGGCCTGGCGCTCGGGCAGCGACTTCGGGGTCGCCACGGGCACCGCCGGGCTCGACCTCCCCCGCCGGAACAGCCAGATCATTCCCGCGATCAGCGCCACGATCACAGCTCCGATCAGCGCGTAGGCCCACCCCGACGCACCGCTCTCCGAGCCGGTCGGCTCCGTGCTCGCCGTCGACCCGGCAGCCAGGCCCAACACGGTGGTTCCGGGCGACGTCGTGGTGGTCGTGACGGGCGGTGACGTGGTGGTCACGGTGACGGAGGGCGCCGATGTCGGCAGCCCGCTCCCGGCAGACGAGATCACGCTCGAAAGCGACGATCCCGCCTGGCCGTTGCCCGACCCGCAGCTTGCGGACGCGAAGCCGACAGTCGCGGTCGCGACGGCCAGCACCACCCACGCCACGTGTACGGGTCGGACAACGCCCACGACGGAACTCCTACGAGGTCCCGGTGGCGTCATGCCAGCGCACCATCAGTGCGTACAGCACGACCGCCGTCAGCCCGATCACGGTCAGCGACCACAACGGGTACCCGGAACTGCCCAGGAATCCGAGCTGCAGAAGGATGCTCAGGCTCGCGACAACGATCGCGACCCACCGCGCCCAGCTCGCGCGGGACAACAGGCCGGCGCCGGTCAGCGCCAGTATGGCGCCCCAGATCAGCATGATCCAGCCCCACGTCTTGACGTTGACCAGGATGATCTGGTTGGCCGTGAAGACGTAGTAGTTCTGGCGGATGATGGCGACGATGCCTTCGAACATGTCCACGGCGCCGATGATGACCATCAGCCAGCCGGCGAACCCGATCCATCCACTCCAGGCGTTTCGCTCCATGGTGACCTCCTCGCATCGGGTCGAGTCGGGGTCACGCTAGGCGGATCGTCCGCGGCGGACGTCGCCCTAACGGGATGAGTGCGGCAGTTCGAGGTTTCCCGTCCGCGGGGCGAACTACCGGCCGCCTGCGCGCCGGAATCGGCGGACGGCACGGGCGACCTGTTGGCGTGTCTGGCTGCGACGCTCGGGGACGGCGCCGATAGCGACCCGACGGGAGAACGGGTCGACGCCCGTCACCTGGCCGAACGGGACGTCCACGGACGTGACGAGAAAGAGTCCGGTGGCGATCTCGATGCGCTCGGGCGGTCCACCGCCGTAGTCGGGCACGACCGCGCTCACCACGCCCACGCGCCCGTCCGGGCCGTCGACACGGAACCCGACACCCGCACGCAGCATCCCGGCCAATCGACGCTGCTCATCACGCGCCGAGACGACGTCAGGCCCGGGGGCAGCGTCGCGGGCAGGGAATCGGCGTTCCCGGTTCGTTCCTTCGCGGTCATCACTCCACCTCGCTTCGGAGCGTTCGGGAGACGGCCGTCGATGTGACGGCCGTCTCCCGCTCCACAGATTCGATACCTATCCAGAGACGACAACGTGGGCGGAAAGGCCCGCGGTCCATGGCGCCGGCGGCCCGTGGTCGACCGAGATCACCGTGCGCCACCAACCCTCCACAGTGGTCTTGACGCGAACGACGATGGTGCACGTCGCGCCCGCCTCCAGCTGCGAGATCGTCTGCGGCGGCCCGGTGGCGGTGTCCTGGATGCACGAGCCGCCCTGCACGTTGAACGCGTGCCCATGACCGCCGCGGATATGGATCGCGCCGAGCATCTGCGTCTTGCCCGTCCCGTTACGAAGCACAAGCGTGCGCTCCGGATGCTGCCCCGAGACGACGGTGTTGAAGTACGTCTGTCCGGGCTGGATCGCGTTCTTCGTGCTTGCGACCGCGGCGGTGGCAAGCACGGCCGTCGCGAGCAGCGCGGCCATGATGGCAATCGTCTTCGTCTGCATGAAATCTCCCTCCCTGGGTTGCACGCAGCAGAGCTCGGGAAGAGGCTTCACCACGCGAACAACGGGCCCTGATAGACAACTCCCGACCCTCGCAGCGTTGGATCACGCCACGCTACCCGCTCCGCGAGAGACCGTAGGCACCCGCGCGCGGCGTCGCATCACCCGCACAGGACGAAGCGGGGCGTAATCCGTAATTCCCCGCGCTCCGGATCGGCAACTTCCGCGATGCGCCGACCCCGGAGCCGTCCTAGCCTCGAAGCATGACCCTGATCTGGTTCATCGCGCTCGTAGGACGGGGTGGATCCGGTGGCGCCGAGTAGCGTCCGCGACGTGATCCTGCGGGAGGGCAGCACGATGCGGCTGTCCGGGCCGACGCATGCGGATCGCGACGCGATCATGGCGCTGATGGGTCGCCTGTCACCGACGAGCCTTTACCATCGCTTCCACGGGCTCCCAGTGCTGGACGACCGCCTGATCGCCCGCTACCTCGACGCGGATGGGCAGGCACGTGGGGCGCTGATCGGTACGCGGGATGGGCTCGTTGTCGCGATGGGGACATACGACCGCCTCCGCGAGCCTGAGATGGCCGAGGTCGCGTTCATCGTCGACGATCCCCTGCACGGCCGCGGCGTCGGCACCCGCCTGCTCGAACAGCTGGCCGAGCTGGCGGCCGCTGCGGGCATTCGCCGATTCGTCGCCGAGGTGAGCGCGGACAACCATGGCATGCTCGAGGTGTTCGAGGACGCCGGCTTCGAGGTCATCCGCAAGATGGACTACGCGACGGTCGAGCTCAGCTTCCCGATTGCGACCACGGACATGTACCGCGATCGGGTCGACGACCGAGACCACTCGGCGACCGTCGCGTCCTTGACGCACCTCATGCACCCTCGCAGCGTCGCCGTGTTCGGCGCCTCCACGCGGCGCGGCAGCATCGGAAACGCCGTCGTGCGCAACCTCCTCGGCGCGGACTTCCCCGGGCCGATCTACCCGATCAACCGGCGAGGAGACGCGGTGGCCGGGATCCCCGCCCTGAGATCGGCGACACAGCTGCCGGCGTCGGTCGACCTGGGCGTGATCTGCGTGCCCGCGGAGCATGTCGTCGCAGTCGCCGACGAGGCGCTCAGGGCAGGCGTCCGCGCCCTGTGCGTGATCTCGGCAGGGTTCGCCGAGTCGGGCGCCGAGGGGCGAGCCCGCGAGGATCAGTTGCTGGAGCGTGTGCGGATGTCCGGCGCCCGGCTGCTGGGCCCGAACTGCCTCGGTATCGCCGTTCCCGCCGCCCGGCTGAACGCAACGTTCGCGCCCCACGCGTTCCCGCAAGGCTCGATCGGCTTCTCGTCGCAGAGCGGTGCGCTCGGCCTGGCGCTGCTCGACCGGCTCACGGAGCGCGGCCTCGGGCTGTCCGCGTTCGTCTCGGTCGGCAACAAGGCCGACATCTCCACGAACGATCTGCTCGCGTACTGGGAGGACGACGAGGCCACGCGGCTGGCGCTTCTTTACGTCGAGTCCTTCGGCAATCCGCGCAAGTTCGCCCGTGTGGCTCGGCGGGTCGCCCGCAAGAAGCCGGTCCTGGCGATGAAGAGCGGCACCGGCCGAGCCGGAGCCCGCGCCGCCGGCTCGCACACCGCGGCCATCGCCGGTTCCGACGCCGCGGTGGACGCGCTCTTCCGGGAGGCGGGAGTCGTCCGCGTCGAGACGCTCGGCGAGGTGCTCGACCTGGCGTCGCTGCTCACAGCGCATCCGCTCCCGGCCGGAAACCGCGTCGGCGTCCTCACCAATGCCGGCGGCCTGGGCATCCTGTGCGCGGACGCGTGCGAGCGGGCCGGGCTCGAGTTGCCCGCGATCTCCGTGGAAGTGCGCGCCAGCCTGGCGGCGGCGCTGCCGGACGAGTCGGCGCTTTCGAACCCCGTCGACATGCTCGGCTCTGCGACGGCCGATGACTACCGGCGGACGCTGCCGCTGCTGCTGGCCGATCCGGCGCTCGACGCGCTGGTCGTCGTGTTCGCGCCCGCCGCCGTCTCCGGCGCCGACGACGTCGCCGAGGCGATCGCGTCCGCATCCGAGGGATCGGGCAAACCGGTGCTCGGCGTCGTCATGACCGGCGACGGGATCCCTGCGGCCTTCTCACAGCCCGGTTCGGGAGTGGCGCCCTTCATGTATCCGGAGGCGGCTGCCCGGGCGCTGGGCCGGGCGGTCGAGCGTGCGACCTGGCTCCGGCGGCCTCGTCGGCGTGGTGCATCGACCCGATCACCTCGCCGCCGACCTGGGACCTGTCGCCGCCGGCGGACGCTGGCTCGATCCGACGGAGACACGGGCGCTCCTGCAGAGCTATGGCCTACCGCTCGTGTCGCAGCAGGTCGCGGCGTCGCCCGAGGAGGCGTCCCGCGTCGCGCGCGAGCTCGGATTCCCCGTCGCGGTGAAGTCCGCCGAGCCGGGTGTCCACAAGACCGAGCGCGGCGCCGTCGCTCTCGGGCTGCGGAACGAGCAGGAGGTCGCAGATGCCGCAGCGGCGATCGGCGGACCGGTGCTCGTGCAGGCGATGGTGGCCGGCGGTGTCGAGCTGCTCGCCGGCGTCGTGCAGGATCCGTCCTTCGGGCCGCTGGTCGCGTTCGGGCCGGGCGGGGTCTTCGCCGAGCTGATCGGGGAGGCGACGCTCCGAATGGCGCCCATCACCGATATCGATGCGGTCGAGATGATCGGCGCCGGGAAGGCAGGGCGCCTTGTGGCCGGGTATCGCGGCGGGCCGCCGGCCGACCAGGCCGCCCTGACCGATCTTCTGACCCGGCTGTCCGCGCTCGCCGAGGATCATCCCGAGCTGGTCGAGCTCGACCTGAACCCGGTCATCGCCGGCGGCGACGGGTGCCTCATCGTTGACGCCAGGGCTCGGGTCGCGCCCGCGCAGCAGGTCGCCCGGATCAAGACCTGGTGACGCCGGCGAGTCATCCCTTATGGACGACGCCCCTTCACCACCCGGGCCTAGCATTCGTGGTTTCTGGTACGAACGCCTACAGCAGCCACCTGAACCTCGAGAGACGAGAGGAGTGGACTCATGCCGGACGCAGGGATCGACCGCAGCAGCCTCCCGATCCGGCGCCCGCCGTTCGCGGGCGCGACGAAGCGGACGCTCGCCGACTCGGCGCCTGACTGGAGCCAGGCGAGCCACGTCCAGCCGCCCGAGGGTGCGCCGAATGTGCTGCTCGTCCTGATCGACGACGCGGGCTTCGGCAATCCGAGCACGTTCGGCGGTCCGATCCAGACTCCGAACTACACGCGGCTCGCGGAGAACGGGCTGCGCTACAACCGCTTCCACGTCACGGCGCTCTGCTCGCCGACCAGGGCGGCGCTGCTGACGGGGCGCAACCACCATCGGGTCGGCTTCGGCATGGTGGGCGAGTTCTCGGGCCCGTTCCCGGGCTACAACGCGACCATCCCGCACGATTGCGCGCCGTTTCCGCGCATCCTCCAGGAGAACGGCTACCTGACGGGAGGGTTCGGGAAGTGGCATCTGACCCCGGACAACCAGCAGGGGTTCTCCGGGCCGTTCGACCGCTGGCCGACCCGGCTCGGGTTCGACTACTTCTGGGGCTTTCTCGGCGGTGAGGCCGGGCAGTACGACCCGCTGATCGCCGAGAACCAGAAGATCATCGGCGTCCCCGAGGCCAAGGACGGCGAGCAGTACTACTTCCAGGACGATCTCGCCGAGAAGACGATCGACTGGCTCCACGGGGTTCGCTCCGAGAAGCCGAAGACGCCGTGGTTCGCCTACGTCGCGACCGGCTGCAGCCACGCGCCGCACCACGTGCCGCGCAAGTGGTCGGACAAGTACCGCGGCGCGTTCGACAAGGGCTGGGACGTGATGCGCGAGGAGACGTTCGCGCGCCAGAAGGCGCTCGGCGTCGTCCCTGCCGACGCGGAGCTGCCGCCGCGCAACGACGCGTTCCCGACGTGGGACTCGCTCGACGAGACGCACAAGCGGCTCTACGCCCGTCAGATGGAGGTGTACGCGGGCTACTCGGAGAACGCCGACTGGAACATCGGCCGGATCATCGACGCGATCGACGAGATGGGCGAGCTCGACAACACCGTCGTGATCTGGATCTGGGGCGACAACGGCGCGAGCATGGAGGGCACGCTCACCGGGCACGTTCAACGAGCTGACGACGCTGAACGGGATCCCGCTCACGCCCGAGGAGCAGATCGGGCTCATCTTCAAGCACGGCGGCCTCGAGGCCTGGGGCGACGACCAGCTCGCCCCGCATTACTCGGCCGGGTGGGCCTGGGCCGGCAACGCCCCGTTCGACTGGGGCAAGCAGGTCGCCTCGCATCTCGGCGGCACGCGGAACCCGATGGTCGTGCACTGGCCGGGCGGCATCGACGACGCGGGCGCGGTCCGGAGCCACTACACGCACGTGACCGACGTCGGCGCGACGGTCCTCGACCTCGCCGGGATCCCGATGCCCGACTCGATCGACGGCGTCGCGCAGCAGCCGTTCGACGGGGCCACCTTCGCCGACTCGCTCTCGGACGCGGCGGCGCCGGAGCGTCACACGCAGCAGTACTACGAGATCCTCGGCAACCGAGGGATGTACAAGGACGGCTGGCTGCTTGCCCAGCGGCTGCAGCGGATCCCCTGGGACCTCGACCCGGAGAAGCTGCGCACGTTCGGCCCGGGCTGGAATCCCGATGACGAGCCGGTCGAGCTCTACTACCTGCCCGACGACTTCACGCAGTCGAAGAACGTCGCGGCCGACCATCCGGAGAAGGTGAAGGAGCTCAGCGAGCTCTTCTGGGCGGAGGCCGAGGCCAACAACGTCCTGCCGCTGCTCGGCGGGCTGACGTCGTTCTTCGGCATGGTGCCGCCGATCCCGGAGGAGTCGAAGTTCGTCTTCCGCGGCGACATCCAGAACATCCCGAGCGGGATGATCCCGCGGATCTACAACCACTCGTACACGATCAGCGCCGACCTGGTCGTCCCCGAGGGCGGCGCCGAGGGCGTGATCGTCGCCGAGGCCGACCATCTCGGCGGGTTCTCGCTCTTCGTGCAGGACGGGAAGCTCAAGCACACCTACTCGATGCTCGGCGTGCTCGAGTACACCCAGGCGGCCGAGCAGCCGCTGCCGACCGGCGAGGTCAACGTCGAGCTCGTCTTCACGGCCGACGCGCCGAAGCCGGCGACCGGCGGCGAGGTGACGCTGCTCGTCAACGGCGAGCCGGTCGCGAGCGGGCGGATGGAGCACACCGTGCCGGGCCGCTTCTCGGGCTACTCCGGCATGGACATCGGTCGCGACAACGGCCTCGTCGTCGACCGCAGCTATGCCGACAAGGCGCCGTTCGCCTTCACCGGCGAGATCAAGCAGGTCGTCTTCGACGTCGCCCCGCACCTGAGCGACGGAGGACGCGAAGGCGCTCAACGAGCACGCGGCCCAGGCCCTGGCGGCACACGCGGCGAGCGCCTGAGATGGACGCGACGAGAGGAGCACCATGAGTGACAACGACCAGCTGGACGTTCTGGTCGCCGTCTACCTCATCCCCGACCTGGCGCAGGAGGACTTCGACGCCTACACCAAGCTCGCAGGCGACGGCGAGATCGTCACCGACGGCGTCGCGCTCGTCGTCAAGGACGCCGAGGGCGAGGTGCACGTTCAGGAGACGGGCGACCACCTCGGCCGCAAGGGCGTCAAGGCCGGCGCCGGCGTCGGCCTCGTCATCGGGCTCTTCGCGCCGCCGCTCCTGGCGGCGACCGTCGTCGGCGCCGCCGTCGGCGGACTGGCGGGGAAGTTCGCGCGCCACCGCGCTCAGGCCGGCATCGGCGACAAGCTCGACGACGCGCTTCCGCCCGGATCGGCCGGCATCATCGCGATCTACGAGCACGACGGTGCCGACGCCGTCGCGAGCGCGCTCGCCAATGCGATCCGCACCTCGACCGCCCAGATCGACAAGGCCTCCGCGAAGGAGCTGAAGGCCAGGCCTGAAGGAGGCATCCGCCGGACTGGCGGGCTGAAGGAGCACGATGATCCAGCTGATCGAGGGGCTTCCCGACGCGGTCGTCGGATTCGAGGCGATCGGGAAGGTCGAATCCGCCGACTACGACGCGATCGCGGCGCCGGCGGTGAAGCACGCACTCGAGCGGCACCCGAAGATTCGCCTCATCCACGTGCTCGACGACCGCTTCACCGGCTACACCGCCGGGGGCGCATGGCAGGACGCGATGCTCGGACTCGCCCATCCGCGCTCCTTCGACCGCATCGCCGTCGTCACGGACTCCGAGAGCATCCGTCGACTCGTGACGCTCGCGGGCTGGTCGATTCCCGGCGAGCTGAAGCTGTTCCCGAACCGGGAGCGCGAGCAGGCGGAAGCATGGGCGAGCGAAGGGCTCGACCCACCGTGATCGACGTAGCGAGCGGCCGGTGTCCATTCGAGCCCGGCCCGGCCCGAAGTCACTGAGCGGCGAAGGAGGAGTGCGATGAGTGCGACGAAGTGCTGATACGAGGCGTGTCCGACGATGTCGTGACGGCGCGAGGAGGAGCCGGCGCAGGCGCGGCGAGCGGCGTCGGCGCGTGTGGTGCCGCATCTGAGTGTGGCGGAGCGGGTGGCGCGGGGCCGGGCGGCGCGGGCTGAGGTGCCGCGTTCGAGTCACGCGGAGTACGCGCCGGCGGCGCGTCGTGCGGATCCGGTCGCGCTTTTGGAGTCGCAGGCGGCGTCGCGGGTGCCGGAGTTGGTGCCGATCCGGTATGGGCGGATGTTGGTGTCGCCGTTCACGTTCTACCGTGGTGCGGCGTTGCTGATGGCGGCGGATCTGGCGGCGAGCCCGCATTCGGGGCTGCGCGCCCAGCTGTGCGGGGATGCGCATCTGTCGAACTTCGGCGTTGTTCGCGGCGCCGGATCGGCGGTTGGTGTTCGACCTGAACGACTTCGACGAGACGCTTCCGGGGCCGTGGGAGTGGGACGTGAAGCGGCTGGCGGTGAGCTTCGAGGTGGCCGGACGCGAGAACGGCTACTCGCGCAAGGAGCGTCGCGCGGATCGTGCAGGCCACGGTCGCCGGCGTATCGCCAGGCGATGCGCCAGTTCGCCGGCATGCGCGCGTTGGACGTCTGGTATGCCCGGATCGAGGTCGACGAGCTGATGGCCCAGCTGCGAGGCCAGATGAAGAAGCGGATGGCGAAGAAGGCCGAGAAGACGGTGGCGAAGGCGCGCACGAAGGACAGCATGACCGCGTTCTCCAAGCTGACCCGGATGGTGGACGGTGAGCCGCAGATCGTGTCCGATCCGCCGCTGATCGAACGGATCACCGACCTGGCGTCCGGCCGCGAGGCAGACCGCCATCACGCAACGAGCTGCACGAGCTCCTGCGGCGATACCGAGAGACGCTGCAGACCGACCGGCGCATCCTGCTGGAGGAGTATCGACTGGTCGACATCGCCCGCAAGGTCGTCGGCGTCGGCAGCGTCGGCACCCGCGCCTGGATCGCGCTGATGCTCGGCCGAGACGACCAGGACCCGCTGTTCCTGCAGTTCAAGGAGGCGCAGGCCTCGGTGCTCGAGGAGCTACACCGCCAAGAGCCAGTACGACAACCACGGCGAACGCGTGATCGCCGGTCAGCACCTGATGCAGGCAAGCAGCGACATCTTCCTCGGCTGGCTCCACGTCGACAGCGGCATCGACGGCCAGGCCGCGCGACTTCTACGGCCGCCAGCTGAAGGACTGGAAGGGCTCATTCGAGACCGAAGGAGCACTCCCCAAGGGCGTGACCCTCTACGGCCAGACCTGCGGCTGGACGCTCGCCCGCGCCCACGCCCGCTCCGGCGACCGCATCGCGATCGCCTCCTACCTCGGCCAAAGCGACACCTTCGACCGCGCCATCGCAGACTTCTCCGAAGCCTACGCCGACCAGAACCAGCGCGACTACGAATCGGTCACGCAGGCGGTTGAGAGGGGGGACATCAAAGCTGTCACCGGTCTGTGACACCTGAACCGGATCAGTTTCACCCGCCCTCGGCGAGCCGGCGCCGTCAATCGCCCACCGGCCGTGGACACGCGTCGAGGGGCCGCTCCTTGCGGGAGCGACCCCTCGGCCTGACGGGATTCAGCGACGTCAGGCGGTGACTGCGTCGTCGGCCTTGGGGGCGGGCGACCGGCCGAAGGAGAGCGCGACTTCGCGGTTGCGAAGCGCGCCGCCGACGGCGAGCACGCCGAACCCAACGCCGGTCAGCAGCAGTGCGATGCCCACCAGGATCGCGAACAGCGCCAGCTGCGAGGCCATGTAGCTCGACTGCAGCGCCGTCGCCACGGCGGTCTCGGTGACCCACACCTGCCGCGCACCATTGTCCTGCGGCTGCCCGCCGACCTTCAGCGCCTGGTTCGCCGGCATCGGCGGTCAAACGCAACGGTGCGGGGGGGTCCGATGATCGAGGTACGCGTTTTCCCGCACCCGTCCGGCTAGTCGGACAGCGCCCGCAGTGCGTTCAGGATGACTGCAACGTCAATCGCCTCTTGCGCGAACGCGCCGGCGATTGGTGACAGCAGCCCCGCCACTGCGAGCAGCATGCCGAACACGGACAGGCCCAGTCCCGCGATGACGCTCTGACGCGCGATGTGCATCGACCTGCGGCTGATCCGGATGGCGTCGGCGACGCGGTCGACGCGGTCGCTCACGATCACGGCGTCGGCGGTCTGCGTCGCGACCGTGGCGGTGGCCCCGACGGCGATCCCGGTGTCGGCGACCGCGAGCGCCGGGGCGTCGTTGATGCCGTCGCCGACCATGGCAATGCCTCGCTGGGGCTCCAATGCACGGATGCGGTTCACGAGCTCGAGCTTCGCCTCGGCTGTCATCTCGGCGTAGACGTCGTCGACGCCGATGGCGGCCGCGATCTTCTCCGCAGCCGCCCGTCGATCGCCCGTGACCAGGAGAACCCAATCGACTCCCGAGTGGCGAAGGCGCTCGACGAGCCCGATCGACTCGGCCCGCAGGCGGTCGCTTACGTGGATCACGCCGGCGATCGCATCGTCGACCACGACGTGGACGTGCACGACGCCTGGCGTCGGCTCGGGCTGGGGAGGTGTGTACCCGAGCGTGGCCATGAACGAGGCGCTCCCGATGGCAACTCGGTGGCCGTCGACGGTGCCGATCAGTCCCTGGCCGGGAGTCTCGTGAGGCATCGCCGGAAACGTCACCGTGAGCCCTCGGCTACGCGCTTCGGCGACGATCGCCTGGGCGACGATGTGGGGTGACGCCTGGTCGGCGGACGCCGCCAGGCGCAGCAGCTCGGACTCGTCGATGCCGTCTGCCGGCTCGACGCGCTCGATGGCCGGTGTGCCCATGGTGAGCGTCCCGGTCTTGTCCAGCAGCACCGTTTTGGTCGAGGCGAGCGTCTCGATCACCGGCGCGCCCTTGACGATAACCCCGGCCCGGGCCGTCCTCGAGACGGCGGCGACCAGGGCGACCGGCGCGGCCAGGATGAGCGGGCAGGGCGTCGCGATCACAAGTACCGCGACCGCTCTGACCGGGTCGCCCGAAAGTGCCCAGCCGAGCCCCGCAAGGCCGAGGGCGATGGGCAGGAACCAGCCCGCATACCGGTCGGCCATGCGCACGAAGGGCGCCTGGGAATCTTCCGCATCCTGTACGAGGCGTACGAGCGCTGCGAAGGTGCTCTCGCCGGCCGGGCGAGTCGCCGCGATCTCAATCGGGGCGCCGGCGTTGACGGAGCCGCTCGCGACATCGTCCCCTCGTTGCAGGTGCACGGGCAAGGGCTCGCCGGTAAGCGCCGCGGTGTCGATCACCGCGTTGTCCGACAGCACCGAGGCGTCCGTCGGGACGATCTCGCCCGCCCTGACGACTATTCGATCCCCAACAGCCACGGCGCCGGCGGCGACGGTCACGACCTCGCCTCCTCGCCGCACGTTCGCGGTGGTGGGGATGCGAGAGACGAGCAGCGACAGGTCGCGGCGGGCCTTCGACTGCGCGAGCCGCTCGAGCGCGTTGCCGCCGGCGAGCATCACGGCGACGACCGCCCCGGCGAGGTACTGGCCGACCGCGATCGCCCCGGCCATCGACAGCAGAGCGATCACATCGACGCCGAAGTCCCGATGCACGAGGGATCGGGCCACCGACCAGCTGAGGGGAACGAGCAGCACGAGCGTCGTGATCGCCCAGCAGTCGCGTGCGAAGGCAGGGTCGCCGAACGCCCAGGCGGCCCCGCCCAGCGTCGCCCCGGCGACCGCCGCCAGTGCCGTCAGCGGCGGCCGCTCCTGCGGAGTGGTGGGGGTGGTTGCGATCACGGGGTGTCCGATCCGATCGTGAGCGGAGCCGGGCCGCCCCTGCGTGCGGCTGGCCCGGAAAGCTCCGTCTCGGGGCTACGCCTTGGCGGCGACTGCCACCCACTCGGTGCTCACAGAGGCGGAGGCATTCGCGGCCGGCGGCACCGCCAACACCGGGCAGGGGGTCATATGCAGCAGCCGGTGGGTGACGCTGCCGATGATCAGGCTCGGGATCTGACGGTGTCCGCGCGTCCCGACCACGATCACGTCGGCGTTCACCTCGCGGGCGACGTCGGCGATCACGTGCGCCGGACCGCCGGCGACCGCGGAGATCACCATCAGCTCGGCGCGCACGCCGGCTGAGTTGATGTCCTCGACCTGGCGACGGACGTCCGCTTCAACCTCGTCCTGGTTCGCGACCAGCGGCAGGCCGCCCACGCGGCCGGTGAGCAGCTCACACACATGGACGGCCACGATCTTGCCGTCGAAGCCCGCCTGCTCGGCGGCATACGGAATCGCGCGAATCGAGTCCTGCGATCCGTCCAGTCCCAACACAACGATGTTCGACATCTTCTTCTTCTCTCTCGATCCCGCTCATCGTCTCCGGCCCGACGCCGCATTCGCATCCGAACTCCCCACACGGCTGCGTGTGGCTTTTCCGCAATGGGGTCAGCGCGGCCACTGAGGCGATCGCACGGCCCGCAGGCGACGCTGAGAGGGACATGAAGGAGCTGACCATGAATGAGCAAGTCGTTGTCGTTGCATCGATTCGGCCGGGGAAGCGCGACGGGCTCGAGAAGCTCCTCGCCGCCGGGCCGCCGTTCGACCTCGCCGCGAGCGGGTTCACGAACCACCAGGCCTTTCTCGGCGACCGGACGGTGGTGTTCGTGTTCGAGGGCGCCGCGGCGCGCGAGCACCTCCAGGACCTGAGCAAGCGTCTGCCGATGGCGGAGCTCGCCCGGATGGGGATGCTGGTCCACGATCCGGAGCTCCTCACGGAGAAGCTGTCGTGGACGTCGTCGGGGAGCGAGGCTCGGGCCCATGCCTGAGCACCGCGAATGCCTGCTGCAGCACGCCCTGCATGGGTATGAGCGCTGCCCTGGGTCAGCCTGTCCGTTCTACGAGGACGGCGAATGCCGGCTGCAGGAGCTCCAGCCGGACATCAACACCAACCCCGAGCTCGCGCGGTTCCTCCTGGATCTGCGCGCCCGCCTGGCGCCGCGGGACGGTTGGCAGCCGTTCCGGCGCCTCGGCAAGCCCGTCCGTCGGTGACCGACGCATCCGCTGGACGCAGCGGTTGGGCATAATCGCGCCATGACCGAGGATGAGCAACCCCTCAGGATCCTGCTGGTCGACGACCATCGCGTCGTCCGCGCCGGCCTGCGCATGCTGCTCGAAGCCGAGACCGGACTCGAGGTCGTGGATGAGGCGGGAGACCTGAGCGACGCCGTCTTCAAGGCGCGCCGGCATACCCCCGACCTGATCGTGCTCGACGTGATGCTGCCCGACGGCGACGGCGTCGAGGCGATCGGAACGGCTCCAGGCCGAGGCGCCGCTCGCGAAGGTGCTGATCCTGTCCATGGAAGACAGCGGGCACCACGTCCGCCGGGCGTTCGGGAACGGCGCGAACGGCTACGTGCTCAAGGACGCCGCGGAGGACGAGCTCGTAAGCGCGATCCGGGAGGTCGCGGCGGGAGGGCGGTACCTGCACCCGGCTCTCGGGGCGCGGATGGTGCAGGCGCAGATCGACGAGCAGGAGCGCGCCGCCTCCGATCCGCTCTCCGACCGCGAGCGGGAGGTGCTGCGACTCCTGGCGCAGGGGCATACCAACCAGGAGATCGCCGCCCAGCTCTACATCTCGGTCCGGACCGCCGAGACGCACCGCGCGCACATCATGCAGAAGCTTCGCGTCACCACGCGGTCCGAGCTCGTCCGCTACGCCATCGACCAGGGCATGCTGGACCGGGGCTAGGCTCGGGCGGCTCGCCCCAAACGGGCTGATGCCGCGGAGAAACGGTACCATTAGCCGCCCATGAGCGACCTTGCCGGAACGGACTTCGGCGAGCGGCTCGACGAGATACGGCTTCGTCGTCTGCTCGAGGTCGGTCGCTCGCTTGTGTCGGACCTCGACCTCGAGTCCGTGCTGCAGTCCGTCCTCGACGCTGCCCGCGAGCTCACCGGCGCCCGGTACGCCGCGCTGGGCGTCCTCAACGACCGTGGCGATGGGCTCGAGCAGTTCCTCACCATAGGGATCGATGGAGCCACCCGCGCGCGGATCGGTGATCTCCCCCAGGGACACGGCGTCCTCGGTGTGCTCATCAAGGATCCCAAGCCGCTTCGGCTCGCGGACGTCGGCGCACACCCGCATTCGTATGGCTTCCCGGCCGGACACCCGTCCATGACGACCTTCCTGGGCGTTCCCGTGCGGATCCGTAACGCCGTCTACGGCAACCTGTATCTGACCGAGAAGGTGGGGGCGGAATTTGACCAGTCCGACGAGGCGGCCGTGGTCGTGCTGGCCGAGTGGGCCGGCTATGCCATCGCCAACGCACGCCTTTACCGATCGGCGACCGAACGCCGAGACGAGCTCCAACGCGCGATCGCCGGGTTCGAGGCCGCGCTCGCCGTCGCCCGCGCGGTCGGCGGTGAAACAGACCTTGACCGGATCCTGGAGCTGATCGTCAAACGCGGCCGGGCGCTCGTCGACGCCCGCTCGATGTTCGTCGCGCTCGAGTCCGGCGGCCGGCTGACCGTTGGCGCCGTCGCCGGCGAGCTGGCCCGCTCACCGCAGTACCGGGAGGTGGACATCGGCCACACACCCGCCGCGGACGTGCTCGCGTTCCATCAGCCGGTGCACCTGGCGGGCGACGGAGACGCCACGGTCACCGTGTTCGAAGGGGTCGACGCGCGTGCGGCGCTTCTGGTGCCACTGGTATTCCGAGGCGTCGCCGTGGGGATCCTGGGCGCGCTCGACCCCGCCTCAGGGGCCGATCGATTTACCGCAGAGGATTCCCGCGTTCTCGAGGCGTTTGCGAGCAGCGGCGCGACCGCCGTCGCGACGGGCCGGAACGTCGCCGAGGAACGTGCCCGGCGCGGCATCGAGGCCTCCGAGGCCGAGCGCCGCCGCTGGGCGCGGGAGTTGCACGACGAAACGCTTCAAGACCTGGCCAGCCTGAAGATGATCCTGTCCACCGCACGCCGAAGCGACGATCACACCAAGGTCGAGCGGATCCTCGACCAGGCGATCGAGCAGCTGACCGTCGGCATCGCCTCGCTCCGGCAGCTGATCACGGACCTGCGACCACCGATCCTCGACGAGGCCGGCGTGCAGCCCGCGCTCGAACATCTCGTCGAGCGGCTCAGCCTGATCAGCGATCTCGACGTCCGGATGAACGTCGACCTCGCCTACGAGAGCGGACGCCGTTCGTTCAGGCTTACCCCCGCCGTCGAGGACGCGCTCTACCGCGTCGTCCAGGAAGCGCTGCACAACGTCGTCAAGCACGCGGGCGCGACGACCGTCGACGTCTCCATTGTCGAGACGGACGACCGCATCGACATGCGGATCGCCGACGATGGCGTCGGCATCGGCGAGCGGCGCGACACGAGCGGCTTCGGGCTCATGGGCATGCAGGAGCGCATCGAGCTGATCGGCGGCTCGATCGCGATCGCGAGCCCGGCGAGCGGCGGCACGGAGATCCGCGCCTCTGTCCCGGTCACATCCGAGCTGAGTCCGGCGCCGAACGCCTGATCGGCGCGCCCGGCGCTATCCGCGAGGTGGGTCGCTCTGCAGCGTCGTCCAGCCACCGTGGGACCGTGTCCGACTCACCCTGCAGGACCCGTGACTGCGAGATACCGTCGCCGTCGCGCTTGACGAAGCCGTCCGCGTCCACCCGCATCGCCTCGACGCGGAGCTGGTCCCGGTCTGCCCGTCCCCACCAGGATGACCCTCACCGCTCCCGCTGCCCGGAGTCGTGCGGTCGCCCCCGGGCCGTACGGCCATGAGCGCCTGCCGGCCGACAAGCGCGACCGCGGGGACCCGTTCGAGCGCACGCACTGCGTCCGACACGCTCGCCACGCTCGCAGACACGGTGACGCCAGACGTTTGCCCGCAAAGGATCTCGAGCGCGAACCGATCGAAATCGCGGCGATCGACGATCGCCACCCGCGTGTCCTCAGCCCCTCGACGTCGCAGCAATGGCCGGCGAGGCTGGGGAGGCTGATCGCCTCGGGTGCGGCTGCCCGTCATTCATCCCGGTCACTCGTGGGAGACGCCGCTCCATCCGAGCCATCTATGCCGACGACAATCATGTCCTCATCGTCGACCTCGCGACGCGTTCCGCCATCAGGGTCGACCCGCATGACGGTGCGGAGTTCTCCGCAAGTTCACGGGAACAGGTCGGGTGGTGGCCGCGGTCGGGTATAACCAGGCGATGCCGAGCTTCGCGATCGTTGCAACGGTGGACGAAGGCGCGGCCGGCGACGTCGCGTTCCGGCTACGCCTTGCGCCGCCATTCGACCTTCCGCTCGACGGGATCGATGGTCACCAGGTCTTCCTCGGGCGTGAGCACGCCGCGTTCGTCTTCTGGGGCAGCGATCCGGAGGCCGCCCTGGTGCTCGCGTCGGGGCGGGCGGATGCGCTCGACCGGATGGCTCATGCCATCACCGGCATGAGCGCGCCGCGTAAGCTCGACGGAGCCTTCCAATGGGCCCACGCGCGTCCCGACGAACGCCGTCCTGACCATGCCGTCGCCGTCATCTCACGAGGCGTCGACATGCGTTCCGATCCGGACAACGCACCCGGTCGAGGATTGGTGGATGCGCTCGGCGGCCGTCTACAACGGTTGCGCATATTCGTCGGCGAAGGCGCCGGTCTGATTGTGATTGAGCGCACGCGTGAAGAGGCGGCGACCGGATCGTTCCTGCGGCTGGCCACCCTCGAGCTGGCGGAGCCGGTCGTGCCGCTTCGTCCTCTGGAGGTGCTCAGCCAGACCTACTGGTTCGAGGCCGGCACCCCGCTGTCGGCACGACCGCCCGACGGCATTCTCGACACCTCGCCCGCCTCCGCGACGTCGTAAAATTCGCGCGAACCGACGATTGTCCTCGTCACGCCTCGGGCTGGGCCCGCCCGTGCGGTGGACCCAGCCGTCGAGTGCTCCGTCAGCTGACGGCGGCGACCTCGTTGGTCGCCGCGGCGGCGGTCTTGCCTGCAGCGCTATCCGGAACCACCAGCACGGGGCAAACCGCGAGGTGGAGGAGGCGCTGGGCGACGCTGCCGAGGAACACGCTCGCGAGCGCGGTCTGGCCCCGCGTCCCAGTGATGATGACGTCCGCGGACTCCTTGGCGGCGATGTCCGCGATGGCGTGCGCCGGGCCGCCGGTCATCGTCGTGGCGACCTGGAGGTCGGCCTTGATGCCCTCTTCGCTCATCTGCGTGATCTGCCCGCGGATCTTCGCGAGGATCTCATCCTCGTCGACGTGAACCGGGCCGGCGGCGCGCCCGGCCATGAGCTCCTTCACATGGACGGCGACGATCCGGCTTCCGGATTCCTTCGCCAACCGAGCGGCGTAGTCGACTGCTCGATCGGAGGGTCGTGAGCCGTCGACTGCCAAAACGATGGTCCCAAACATTTACGCACCTCCTGTGCTCTCAGGGTTGATGGCACGAGTTTCGGCGACCCAGGAACCGTTCGCATCCGGGCGCCCGCGGAACGCGCTTGCGGGAACCCCGCATTCTGTCACCGTGATTTCGTCGCCGACCTTCAGCTCATGGGGTATGCCACGACGGCAAGGCCGATGAGGCCGGCACCCACACCAATGGCGGACTTCATGATCGCCGCCAGGACGACCCCACCCGGGTTGGACGCTGAGCGAGCCGCCACCACCCGTCTGACGCCCGGCCGGTTGTGACATCCGGGTCGAGCAGGTAGTCCGATCGAGTCAATCCCGCCACAAGATGGGATCGCGCGGTTCCCCGGTTCGAGAAGGGCGCGAGCAGCCCGACCATCCTCGCCGCATAGACGGCCGCGTCGTTCGCTCCGTCCCACTGGTAGACGCCACGGTAGATTCTCGTGTCCTCGTCCCCCAGCCACAGCTTCGAACGGAAGCCGCGGAACCCGGCGAACAGCGGTGTATGGATCAGGCACTCCCGGCGAAACCCGGCATGCAGCGGCCCGAGGTCGCCGAGAAACGCCAGCCGAAATCCGATCACCAGGAGCACCGGATCGGCCGTCGTGGCACCGACGACGCGAGTCTCCCGGAACACCCACGATGTGGTTCCGTCCCTGAAACTGAGCATCGCTCCGACGTAGTCCGCCGGCCGGGCAAGCCGGTGACGGGCTGACATGCGTATCCATTCGCGCGTGGACATGCCGTAGTCCGTGATCGCGGCGAGGGAGCTCACCTGGGGCTCTTCACCCCGGCGTTGTCGAGGCTCTGCACCATCCGGGGAGCATCGCGTCCGGGCTCGTCGTTGCCATCGGCGATCTCACTGACCCCGGTGCGGGTTCACACGGACGAAGGGGAGAATCCGCGGGGGAACGGCCTTGCGGGAAGTCCGCACGAAAATACGCCGAGATACCGCATCCCGTTCAGCGTCATCTCCGATGGCGGGTCGCGCGCCGTGACCGAGACTGGGCATGTCGCAAGTCGGACACCCGTAAGACCGGCATAGGAGCAGAACATGCGCAAGAGTTTTGAAATCGGCGGGTTCATCGCCGCGGCCGTGTTGATCGCATTCGGGATCGGCGCGATCGTGATGGGCGTGAACGCCCGCAGCACGGTCAACAACACGCTCACCCAGGAGCAGATCGTCGGCACGCCCGACATGACGCCGTCGGCGATCACCGCCGAGGCCAAGCAGGCGGGCCTGAACGTCGCGTCGCTGACCATCCCGAGTGAGTCGGTTGCCGGCGTCGCGATCAACACCGGCGCCCGCGCCCACACGTTTGCCGGCTATATGCGGATCCATGCGCTCGAGGCGACCGGTGGCCTGACCTACGCGCAGATGCCGCGGTACGCCACGGCGAACGGCAAGGGCACCAACGACCCGAACCAGGCGCTGAAGGTCGGCGGGCAGCCGCAGGACAACGGCGCGCGGCAGGTGTGGGTCACCGAGACGGCACTGGCGACGGCGCTGCAGTCGAGCTACATGGCCAGCCAGCTGTCGCTGTTTGCGATCGTCACCGGCATCGCTCTGCTGCTGTCCGGCATCGGCTTCGCTGTCCTCGCCGCAGGTGGGGCGCTCCGAAACCGTGAGAATGCGGTCGGATTCCTTCACCGGCGCGACCCCGCTGCCGACCAGGCCGTAATCGCCTAGAGCGTCGCTCTCCAAACGCCGGATCTTCGGAGGGTCGCCCCACCGGGCGGCCCTCCTTGGGGTTCTGCGATTGGCGAGCGCTGTCTCCCACATGAACCGCAACGCCCGTCATCAGCGCCCGTCGACGTGGGCCGCACTCCAGGCCAGTCACCGATCGATCTCGGGTAACACGATCCGGGCCGCCGTGCTGGGAGCGAACGACGGGCTGGTCTCGAACCTCAGTCTCGTTGCCGGCGTGGCCGGCGCGTCGCTGGCGGCCCAGACCATCCTCATCACCGGGTTCGCCGGACTTGCCGCAGGGTCCTGCGCGATGGCAATGGGCGAGTGGATCTCGGTGCAGACATCCCGAGAGCTGTACGAGCGCGAACTGCGTGTGGAGACCGAGGAGCTCGCCCGATTCCCCACCGAAGAGACCGACGAGCTCGCGGCGCTCTACGAATCTCGGGGCCTCGAGCCGGCCGGCGCCAGGCAGCTTGCGGAGAGCGTGATCGCAAACGGCCCGTTGGCCCTCGAGGTCATGGCTCGAGAGGAGCTCGGCATCGATCCCACCCACCTGGGCGGGTCCCCGTGGAAGGCCGCGGCGTCATCGTTCGCCACGTTCTGCCTGGGCGCAGCCGTTCCCCTCATCCCATTCTTCGTCGCCTCGCGCCGACCGGCCCTCATAGGAAGCGTGCTGCTCAGCGCGATCGTCCTGGTCGCGCTGGGCGCAGCCGTGACGACCCTCACCGGCCGCTCCCCGGTTCGCTCCGGGATCCGGCAGCTGTTGTTCGGACTGGGCGCCGCGGGGATTACCTACGCGATCGGCCACGCGGTCGGCTCAGCCATCGGCTAGCTCGGACCAGCGTCCCGGCCACGCCGCCCGCGACCAGACGTTTAGTCCGCCTCGTGGTCGCGCACCACGACCACAGGACAGCTCGCGTGAGCGGCGCACTGCTGGCTGACAGATCCGAGAAGCAGCCCCGCAAACCCACCATGGCCGCGGGAGCCCACAACCAGCATCTCAGCCTCACGGGATTCTGCGAGCAACACCTGGGCGGCATTCCCCTCTTGCATCACAACCTCCACACCCTTGGCCCGTTCAGCTCCCATGACATCGACAACCTGCCGCTCCGCGACATCGCCCGCGGCCTGCCGCAAGACGTCGAGATCGAGCTCGACGTACGTCGGCTGCATGTAGACGCCGCTCGGCACCTGCCACGCCGAGACGACCTTGAGCTTCGTCTGACGAAGGGCCGCCTCCTCGGCAGCAAACCGCAGCGCTGCCCGCGAACCCGCAGAGCCGTCAATCCCGACGACAATCACGGCTGGCGGTGCCACGCGAAGGTCTGGTTGAGCACGCGGGGCGCTGACAGGAATCCGGTCATCTTGAGCACCTGGGCGTACAGGGCCTGAGACCCGGCCATGCGCTCGAGCTGGGACATCGCCGCGGGGCCGGTGAAAAGGAATACGGCGTCGGTGTCGCCCAGGAAGACCTCGTGGCGTTCGAAGCCCTCGGCCTCGAGGTCGAACGGCGGGCCCTGCTCGAGGAGCCGCTCGAGCTCGTCCCGCTTTCCGGGGCGGATCTGTGCGATCACGGCGATCTGGTCAGTCATGTCGATACCTCACTTCGAGCGGTGGATCGCCGAGCGGACGACGACCGGTTGGGCCGACGCGCCCGGCTTCCTACAGGTAGGCCGATTGTCTCACCGAGCGTCCTCGGCGATGCCGGCCAGGTACGGGCCGAGGTAACGGCCCGGGATTTTCACCTGCGGCCACCAGGCCGGCTCGTCCTCCACCTCTGAGGTATCCCCCGAACCACCCACGATGTCGGAGCTCAGGTATCGATCCCCATCCCCCGTCAGAAGCAGCCCTCGGAGAACGGGCTTGAACGGGAGTGGCGGCACATCGGCGCCGGCGTCGGCGGCGATCGTCGAGGCCACCGAGTCGGCTTGCTGCGCGGCGATGCCGCCCTGCTTGATCGGGAAGTCAGTGATGTCCCCCGCGGCATAGATGTCGGGCAGGTCGCCGACTCGGCCGAACACGTCGGTCCGCAAGAGGCCGTCGCTATCCACCGGGATGCCGGCGATGTGAACTCCCCGCAGCCGCGCGAGGGCGAGCACACAGTCGGCCGCAACAACGCCACTCGGGCTGGTTTGCAGCTCTCCGCCACGAAACTCGATCGGCGTCCGCTCCCCGTGGAACGCGATGTCGCACGTGTCGAGAAGGCCGCGAACCTCACGGCTGGCCGCCGCGCCGAACGCTGGCAGCGGCGCAGGCTCCGGGGACACGATCGCAAGCGATCCCCGCGCCCCGTGGTCGGCAAGATGCCTCGCGGTGAGGAGGGCCAGTTCGTACAGCGGCATTGTCCACCCGACGTTGGAAGGAACCGCGAACACCAGCCGTTCTGTCTTTCCGGTCGCGACCTGGTCGATTACGGCACGCACCAGGGGAACCTCTCGCGGCTGCGCGAAGATGACCGCGCCCGGAATCGCTCCAACCGGCGTGGCGCCGCAGGCCACCACCAGCGCGTCGTAGCCGATCGGATGCCAGCCGTCGACCAGCAGTCGCTTCTGGTCGGGCTCCACGGACGATGCGGCGCCGACAACGCGCTCGGCGCCGATTTCGGCCGCGATACGGTCAATGTCGAACCGGCGCACCGGCGCCACGCCGAACAGCTCGCCCACCGCCGGGGGCCTGGACTCGTACCAGCGCTCGGGAGACACGATGGTGAGCTGCACGCGTGTGCCGGCCAGCGCCCGCAACGCCAGGCACGTCTCGAGGGCTGCAACACCGCCACCCACCACGACGACGTGGAGCGGACGCATGCCGGAGCGACTATCCACGCGTCAGCTCGTCGCCTTGGTGGTCTCTTGCCGGGACTCGCGGTCCTGCAGGGCGGCGCCCGTGGGTGGGACCACGAGCACCGGACAGTCGGCGACGTGAAGCAGCCGCTGGGTCACGCTGCCCAGAACCCCGCCGACGAACGGCGAACGGCCGCGGCTGGCGACCACGATGACGTCAGCGTGTTCGTCATGCGCGATCTGGGCGATCGCATCAGCCTCGCGCCCGTCCAGCACAGGGCGTGCGATCACAACCTCGGCGGGAATGCCGGCGGCCCGGAGATCGCTGATCTGAGTGTCCAGGTGAGCATTGATCTCGGTCTCGAGCGACCGTGTCTGCGCGTGGGCGACGATCACCCGGGCGCCGTCGCGCTCTGCGAGCTCAGCCGCGGCCGGCACGGCCCGGTCGGCTCCGTCTGATCCATCCAACGCAAGGACAATGGTGCGAAACACGACGACCTCCGTAGTCGGGGATGCGTGACGCGAGATACGGGAATCGCAGGAGCCCCCCGCGTCTCGATGAAGCACAGCACGCCTCGCGAGCGACAGCATCAGTGATCGCCCGCATCCACGATCGGGGAACGCCCTGACGTAAGCGCCCAGGGAGTGGCGTCATCGTCCGCGCCTGGCCACGCCACGAGCTCGAGCATGTGCAGGTACTGAAGCCGTCGAGGATCTTCCGCGCATCCGGGTCAACCCGCAATCCACGACCGCGGACGCACCGATGCAGACACCGAGACCCGCGGCGACGATGGACCCGACCCAGGGAGGACTCACCATGGCATCAATCCAGCATCTGTCCGAGCTCGGTGAAGATGCGGATCCAGTGGTCGAGCGCTCGGATATCGGCGGTGCGACCTTCAGCCGGGTTGTGTGCGGGATTGATGGCTCACCGGAGGCGCAGGAAGCTTCACGCGAAGCATCGCTCCTCGCCCCCGACGGCGCACACCTCGTCCTGGTGGACGTGCTCGTCCCCGGCATGGTGGGATCGCTTGCGACGGGCCGCGCGGCCGCTCGAGCCGAGCTCGAGCGCGCTCAGACGACAATTCGGGGCGCGGTGCAAGCTGTCGCCACGATCCGGGTGGGCGGCCCTCCGGACGCCATCCTTCAGGCTGAGGCCGCCCGTGTGTCGGCCGACACGTTGGCTGTCGGGAGCCACGGCCAAGGACGGGCCCTCGGCATTCTGCTGGGAAGCGTCGCGACGCACCTCCTCCACAATGCGCACTACTCGGTGCTGGTCGCGCGGGCGACGCCGACCCAGCCGTTCCCGCAGTCGATCGTCGTAGGGCTGGATGGCTCCGAGCCTTCGCGGCAGGCACTTCGGAGTGCCCGCGGGATCGCCGCCCGAATCGGGGTGCCGCTTCGCGTCCTCCACGTGCTCGACGGCAGGCTGCCCCGGGGTGCCCTCCAGGCTGGTCTGGACGAGAAGCTCGAGGAGATTCGCGTGTCGTGGTCGGCGGCCGAGGGCCTCTCGGCACACGTGACTCCGGCTGACCTCCTGATCGTCGGAAGCCGGGGAGTGCACGGCGTTCGTGCGCTCGGGAGTGTCAGCGAAGCCGTGGCGCACCGGGCGCCATCGTCCGTGCTCGTCGTCAGGTAGACACATCGATCCCGGTCAGAGGGATCCGAACGCCGATCGTCGTGCCATGGCCTGGCTTGCTCGACACGCTGATCGAACCGTCCAGGGCGTCGATCCGATCGCGCAGTCCGCGCAACCCGGAACCGCCTTCCGGATCGGCGCCGCCGACACCGTTGTCGCTGACCTCCACGAGGAGCGCCTCATCGGCACAGAAGAGCCGGACTCTCCCTCGCGTCGCCCGGGCGTGCCGGGCGATGTTCGTGAGCGACTCGGAGACGACGTAGTAGGCGGCGATCTCCACCGCGGGCGGGAGCCGGTGGGTGAACATGCAATCCACGTCGACGGGTAGCGTCGCCCGGGAAGACAGCGCCTCCACCGCCGCAGGAAGGCCGTGCTCGGTCAGCACGGGCGGATGGATGCCCCGTGCGAGCTCGCGCAGCTCGGCGGTCGCCTCGGCGAGCTCGGCGATCGCCTCGTCCGCCATGGCCGATGCCGCTTCGGGATCCTCGGACAGCTTCGTCTTGACCGCCCGGAGCGTCAGCGCGACGGTCACCAGGCGCTGCTGGGCGCCGTCGTGGAGATCCCGCCCGATCCGGCGGCGCGTTTCGTCCTGCGCGGCAATGATCCGCGCGCGCTGCGCCTTCAGCTCTCTGACCCTGGTCGCCTCCGCCTCCCGCTCGCGGAGCACCTCCTCGGCGCGCTTGCGCTCGGTGACATCGAAGATCACGCCGTGGAGGCACACCTCGCCGTCCGCACCGACGACCTGCTGGCCTCGCTCGAGCACGAATACCGTCGTTCCGTCCGCGCGGACGATGCGGTACTCGAGCGCGTACGGTCGATCGGCGGAGGTCGCCGCTCTCACCCTGCGGTGCACCTCCTCGCGATCCCCGGGGTGGATGATGCTGCCGAACGTGCGGCGCGCACTGTCGATGAAGTCTGCCGCGGGATAGCCGGAGATCCGCTCGATCTCGTCGCTGATCACCGCCATCGTCCAGTCGGCATCGAGCGCGCACCGGTAGATCGCTCCGGGAACGTTCGCGACGATCGCCGCAAGTTCACGGTCGCGCTCCTCCGGCTCCACGCGCCGCGGCCGACGGAAGCGTCCAACCGCCGCATCCTCCACCGGGACGTTATAGCGCAGGGCACACCGGCGGTTCGCGGGCGCGGCCGGGGTGCGGAGAACCCCACCCCATTCACCGGCCACCCACACTGCGGCACTGGGCGCGGATCGCGCACCCTACGAGCCTCTGCGGATCTCATTCGCACCCATGGCACTCGCAAAGGAGGGGCAGGTGTCATCCACACAACGCTCCCGCCGCCGCCCCGAAGCGTCGGCATACGACTCTCTCGACTCGGACGTCAACGCGCGACGACGCGTCGCGCACACCGGCAGCCTGGCTCGGATGTACGGCCGTTTCGCCCGCCACCCCTGGCGTGTGATCGCTGCCTGGCTCGCGATCTTCGTCGTGCTCGGCGGCCTGAACTCCGCCTTCCACGGCAAGCTCATCGATGAGTTCAAAATCCCCGGTTCGGACGTGCAGAAGGCGACCGACCTGGTCAATGCCAAGTTCGGCGGCCAGAAGGGGGCGGCGCTGCGGGTGGTGCTGGCCGCGCCGCACGGCCAGCGCCTGGACACGCCCGCCCGCACGGCCGCTCTGACACGGATGATGGCCGTCGGCAAGGCCTCGCAACGTTCGCTGGATCAGTCCGCGAAGGACATCAGCGCCATCACCGACCCGCTGGCGGCGAGCTCTCACCAGCTCTCCAGAGGCGGCCGGATCGCGTTCTTCGACGTGCAATACGACAAGGAGAGCTTCAAGCTCCCGCGCTCCGGGATCGTGGACGTCGAGAACGCGATGCGGTCGGTCGGCGACAAGGCCGGCATCGATGTGCAGTTCACCGGCGAGGCCGAGCAGGGTGACGTCTCGAGCAGCGGCAGCGAGATCATCGGCATGATCGTCGCGTTCATCGTGCTGCTCGTCCTGTTCCGAGCGCTCGTGCCGACCGTCATCCCGCTGCTGTTCGCCATCACCGCGGTGGCCGGGGCGTTCCTGCTCCTGTATCTCGCCGCCCGGTTCACCAACTTCAACACGGTCACCGAGATCCTGGTGCCGATGATCGGCCTGGGCGTCGGGATCGACTACACGCTGTTCATCGTGACCAGGTTCCGTCAATACCTGCATGACGGGCTGTCGCCGCAGGAGGCCGCCGCGGCGGCGGGCGCGACGGCCGGCCGCGCTGTCCTGTTCGCGGGCGCCACGGTCGCGATCTCGATCACCGGTCTCGCGGTCATCGGGCTCGACTTCATCACCAAGCTGGGAATCGGCAGCGCCCTCGGCGTGCTGACGGCCGTGCTCCTGGCGCAGTCGCTGCTGCCGGCGGTCCTGGCGCTGCTCGGGCACAAGATCGACCGCGGCCGGCTGGGGATGCGCGTCTCGGACGACTCCCGCGCGGGCCAGGCCAAGACGCCGATCGCCGGATGGGGCCGGTTCGTCTCGGGCCGGGCGAAGTACGTCCTCCCGGTCGCGGTCGTTGTCCTGCTGGCCGTTGCGTCGCCGGTGGTGAAGGCCCGTCTGGGCCTGGCGGACGCCGGCACCGCCCCGAAGAGCCAGACGACCCGCCAGGCGTACGACCTGCTCTCGGCCGGCTTCGGCCCGGGCTTCACGGAGCCGATCCCGGTGGTCATCGACCTGCGGTCCGACCACAACGCGGCGGCGAAGCTCGACGCCGCCTTCAAGCGCGTCCCGGGCATCGCCGAGGTGGTGAACCCGATCTACAACGCCAAGTCGCCGGACCGCGCGTCTGTGGCGATCATCAACACGTACTCGAGGTACAAGCCCCAGGACTCCCAGACCGACGACATCGTGTCGACGCTGCGCAACACCGTGATCCCGAACGCCCTTCGAGGATCGTCGGCGCAGGCCTATGTCTCCGGGACGAACGCCGCGTTCACCGATATCGGCAACCGCATCTTCTCGCGGGCGCCGTGGTTCCTGCTCTACGTCATCGGTGTCACCTTCCTCGTCCTGGCGATGGCGTTCCGCTCGCTCGTCGTGGCGATCAAGGCGGCGGTCACCACCCTCGCCTCGGCGGTCGTCGGCTTCGCGGTGCTCACGCTCGTGATCCAGATGGGCCACGGCATGGGCGTCATCGGGCTGGATCGCACCGGGCCGATCGAGAGCTTCGTGCCCCCCATCGCCTTCGCGATCCTGTTCGGCCTCTCGATGGACTACGAGGTGTTCCTGATGAGCCGGATCCGCGAGGAGCACGTGCACGGCAGCAGCACGTTCCAGTCGGTGCGCGACGGCATGGCGGGCGTCGGCCGCGTGATCGTGGCCGCCGCCCTGATCATGTCGGCGGTGTTCTTCGCCTTCCTGCTCAACCCGGATCGGGTGTCGAAGGAGTTCGGCCTGCTGCTGGGGGTCGCGATCCTCACCGACGCCCTGCTCATCCGGCTGACGCTCGTGCCGGCGCTGCTCTCGCTGCTCGGCGACCGGACGTGGACGATCCCCGCCTGGCTCGATCGGGCCCTGCCCAACATCACGATCGAGCCGCCCGAGGATCGTCGGCCCGATCGCCCGCCGATCGCGACCGGTGAGCCGGTGCCCGCCACCGACTGATCGCGCACGCTCGCCCGGTGGGCGGCCGCTTCACGTCGAGCGGCCGCCCACCGGTGGCTCAGGGGGCCTGTTTGCGCATTGCGGAGTCGAGCGTCTTCTGGGTATGGCGCATCGCCTCGATGTACCGCGGGTCGTTCGCACGCGCCGTCATCTCATCGGGGGAGAGTTCTGGGCCGGGGGCCTGGATCCACCAGACGTTTCCGTGAGGGTCGCGGATGCGGCCGATGCGGTCGCCCCAGGCGAGCTCGGTCATCTCGGTGACGATTGCTCCGCCCCCGGCCACTGCCCGGCGGTACGTCTCGTCGCCGTCCTCCACGTAGAGGCGCAGGAGCGCGGGTGTGGCCGACCAGCCCTCGAGCCGGTCGAAGAGCATGACGATGGAATCTCCGATCCTCACCTCGGCATGGCCGACGCGGCCGTGCTCGTCGTGCACGCGGCCGAGCTCCACGCCTCCGAAGGCGTCGCGGAGGTAGTCGATCATCGCTGCCGAGTCGTCGGTGACGATCCACGGCGTGACCGAGTGGTGGGTGGGAACGGTCTGTGACATGGGGCTCCTTTTGCTCGGTGGTCGCTCTGAGTTACAGCCCGTCGAGCAGAGTGCGCAGCGTCTCGGTGTAGTCGTCGAGCGCCACGCGGCCGCGGGCGGTGAGGGCGACCGACGTGCGCGATGCCGTCCCGTTGCCGCTCTTCTCGCTGGTCACGTACCCGGCGTCCTCGAGTTTGCGCAGGTGCGTGATGAGGTTGCCGGGGGTGAGGTCGAGGATGTCCTGCAGACGGGTGAACGAGAGCGTGTCCCCGTCGGGCAGGGCGGCCAGCGTCGCCGCGATCCGCAGCCGCGCCGGAGCATGGATCACCAGGTCGAGCGGTTCGGCGCTCATCCCCGTACCCTCACGCGGGGCGCCGCCACGCAAGCGCGACGGAGCGAGCGACGATCAGGACGAACAGGCCGGCGCCGGCGACCGCCCACGCACCGACAGGGCCCGCGAACGACGCGGCGACGCCGGTCGCGACGGCGGCCAGTCCGGTGCCGAACATCACCCAGTCCTCCTGACCGGACGCCGATGCCTGCGACCGTCCCGCCAACGATCACGAGCGGTGCGGCGGCGGGCCACACCCCGTACACGATCCAGGGGCCGGCGCCGTCATAGTGCAGCGCTCCCTGGAACGTCGCCGCCGCCACGTACGCGGCCACGATGGCGACCCCCTGGGCCTTCATCTGCCGCCGCGAGCGGCCCTCGACGCCCGCCGTCGCCCGCCGGACGATCTTCACGCTCACGGCGATCGCCACGGCGATGGCGGAGTAGACGGCGGCGATCGCGGCACCGCTCGGGCCGGTGTAGGGGTGCTGGCCCCGCACCGACAGCCACAGCGCCAGGTAGGCGCCGAAGACGACGGCGCCCATGAGCGCCGATAGCAGCGGCGGTTGAAGATCGAACTGGCGATGCGCCTCGCGCCTGGTCCGGGCAAGCAGCGTCGCCGCCTCCGCCGGGTCGAACGCGTCGCCGTTTCCGGCGGTCCCGCTCTCGTTCCTGTCGCGCGTGCCGTTCACCGTGGCGCTCCTTCTTCCTTCGACTTTGCACTGCAAAGCTAGCACGCTTTGTGGGGCAAAGTCAAGGGCCGGGCTGCCGTCTGGGCACAAACCACGTGCCGACCTCGCAGCTAGGAGCTGCATCTGGCCCATCTGAGGCATCGGATGGCCCCCGGGAATCGTGAGACCGGGGATCGTGTCGGGCGAGACGAGCAGGAGCACGCCGAGCCCGAGGAGAATCGCGGCCGTCCCGTATGTCGCGGCCCGACCCCAGGGCACGGTCTTCTCGGCCGCGATCAGCCCGGCCACGAGGGCCATCCACAGGATGCTCATGACTCCCAGGGCAAACAGCGACGCCATCAACGCCCAGCAGCACCCGACGCACCAGGCGCCGTTCTTCGCGCCCATCTGCAGCGCGCCGGACCGGCCGCCGCGCCAGGAGCCGAGCAGCAGGCCCAGCGGGCTGCGACATTTGCCGAGACAGACGTCCTTGAGTGGCGTCAGCTCGTAGACGGCCGCGACGATGAGCGTCGCGCCCGCGACCCACCGCCCGGCGCGATCCCAGGCGAGCACGTCGCCCGCGATGCGGCCGCCGGCCGCCGCGATCGAGAAGGCGAGCACTCCGGCGGCGCCCCACGTCACGAGGTAGCCGGCCGCGAAGAGGAGCGGCGAAAGCGGCGAGCGCTCCCTGGTCATGCGGGAATACAGGGCGACGGTCGGTGCGACGGACGGGAACATCATCGCGGCCATCATCACCACCCACACGCCCAGGAACCAGCCGAGCGTTCCCAGCCCGGTCCATGGCCCGTTGTCCATGCCCTGCATCTGGCCGGCCGTCCACCACCACCCGGCGCCGGCGAGGACGAACAGGAGCGCGACGAGCCCGAGCCGGGCGCGCGCGGCCGCGAAGGCCGGGGCGAGCCCGCCGCCCCCTGGGGCTCCGTCGGATACCCGGGCGATCACGCGGTCAGGCCGCCCAGGAGAACTCGGATGTCGAGAGGCCCGTCTTGCCCTCGTAGGCGATGCCGAATGCGTCAATCCGCGAGCGCTTCGCCTCCGCCATCGTGAGGTTGGACGCCACCGGGTGGAACATGCCGGCAATACGTCGTAGTCGAGGAACGACACAACA
>CAVVAA010000008.1:0-254812 GCA_963746115.1 uncultured Actinomycetes bacterium
GGCGCGGCGATGTCGATCGGTCCCGCGTATTCCGACCGCGCCATCTCGAGCACGCGATCGGCGCCGATCTCCATCGGCACGTGCGCCAGCAGCAGGCGGGAGACCTTGGCCCGGCTCGCCTCGCGGCCGGCCTCGGCCGCGTCCATGTGGCCGCGCTCGCCGACGTCGTCGTTGGCGGCGTCGGCCAGGGCCGCCTCGCACACGAACAGGTCGGCGCCGCGGGCGAAGCGCGCCAATCGCTCGATCGGGGCCGTGTCGGCCGAGTAGGCGATGGTCGCGCTGGGCGCGTCGATCCGGATCGCGTAGCAGGTCGTGTAGTGCTTGGTGGGCGCGAACGAGAGCCGCAGGTCGCCGACGCGCAGGTCCGAGACGGGGTCGTACTCCGAGATCTGCCAGGCCGCCTCGAACGTCTCCACCGACCCGTCCCAGACCGACGCGACCGTGTCCAGCACGGCCCGCCCGCCCGGGGGCAGGTACAGGTTGGCGTGCGGCCGATCGGCCCACGAGCCGTAACGGTGGGCGTAGTGCAACGGCACGAGGTCGAACCAGTGGTCGGCGTGGAAGTGGCTGATGACGATGTCGGTGAGCGGGCCCGGGTCGTGGGCGCGCAGCTCCGTGGCCACGCCGGAGCCGCAGTCCACCAGCATCCGCACCCGGTCGGTCTCGACCAGGTAGCCGCTCGCGGCCTGGCCCGGGTTCGGCCAGGCGGGGCTTCCCCCCAGAACGGTGAAGCGCAGCACGTCGCCCGGGAAGGTACCAGGGCTCGCCCTGGCGGCGGCGTACGATCCGCGGGTGGAGCGGAAGGTCGTCACCGTGCTGTTCAGCGGACGTGACCGGCTCGACGCAGCTTGCCGACCGGCTCGACGTCGAGGAGTTGCGCGAGGTGATGAGCGAGTGGTTCGCCGCGGTGCGGGCCGAGATCGAGGCGCAGGGCGGGACGGTCGAGAAGTACATCGGCGACGCCGTGATGGCGGTCTTCGGCGTGCCGAACGCGCACGAGGACGATCCCGCGCGGGCGCTGCGAGCTGCGCTCGCGATCAGGCGACGGCTCGTCGAGGTGAACGAGAGGCTGGCCGCGACGCACGGGGTCACGATGGAGATCCGCACCGGGATCAACACCGGCGAGGCGGTCGCGACGCTCGACCCGGCTCCGGGCGAGGCCATCGTGACGGGCGTCGCCGTCAACACGGCCGCCCGGCTCGAGCAGCTCGCCGAGCCCGGCCAGACGGTGGTCGCCGAGCGGACGGTGCGCGCGGCACCGGGCTTCGTCTTCGACGACCTGGGCGGACCAGGAGCTGCGCGGCCGGAAGCAGCCGGTGCGCGCGTTCCTGCTCCTCGAGGAGGCGCCGGACGCTCCGACCCGCGGACTGCCCGGCGTCCACGCGCCGCTCGTCGGGCGCGATCGCGAGCTGGACCTGCTGCTCGCGCTGTAGGAGCGCGTCGTCGCCGAGCGGCGGCCGCAGCTCGTCACCGATCTACGGCGATCCTGGGCGTCGGCAAGAGCCGGCTCGTGCGCGAGCTGCTCGGCCGGCTGTCGTCGGCCGGCGCCGCCCCGGATCGTCGTCGGCCGTTGCCTCTCCTACGGCGAGGGCATCGCGTACTGGCCGCTCGCGGAGATCCTGGAGACGCCTCGCCGGCCTCGCGGACGACGATCCGGCCACCGTCGCCGTCGAGCGGGTCGGGCGCTCGTCGACGACGCTGCTCCCCGACGTGCCTGCGGAGACTGCCGGGCTGACCGCGGCGGCGCTCGCGTTCACGCTCGGCCTCGACACGGGCGACGAGGAGTTCGCGCGCCTGCAGCCCTCGGCGGTACGGGTCGAGCTGCGACCGGGCCTGGCGCATCCTGCTCTCGGCGCTCGCGGCACAGGGCCCGCTCGTCGTGGTGATCGACGACATCCACTGGGCCGACCCGGTGCTCCTCGACCTGCTCGAGGAGCTCGCCGACCGGTCGCAGGGGCCGATCCTCCTCGTCTGTCCGGCACGGCCGCAGCTGACGGACACGCGCCGTACCTGGGGCGGCGGTCGCCGCAACTTCTCCGCCGGTCTTCCTCAGCCCGCTCGCCCGAGGACGCGGCGACCGAGCTCGTCGGGCACCTGCTCGACGTGGACGGCCTGCGCGACCAGGCGCGCCTGCAGATCCTGGCCCGGGCCGAGGGGAACCCGTTCTTCCTCGAGGAGATCCTCCGCCAGCTGATGGACGAAGGCAGCTCGTGCACGAGGACGGCCGCTGGCGTGCGCACGCGGAGCTCGACCGGTCGACCTGCCCGACACGGTGCAGGGCGTGCTGGCGGCGCGGATCGATCTGCTGCGGCCGCGCGAGAAGCGGACGCTTCAGCAGGCCTCCGTCGTCGGCCGCATCTTCTGGCGCGGCGCCGTGGCCGCACTTCTCGACCGTGACGACGAGACGTCGACATCGACCTGCGCCGCCTCGAGGATCGGGAGCTCGTCGCGCCCCGTCTCAGCTCGTCGATGGTCGGCGAGGAGGAGCTCGCGTTCAGCCATATCCTCACGCGCGACGTCGCCTACGAGAGCCTCCCGCGCCGCGAGCGGCCGCGCGCCCACGCCCGCGTCGCGCGCTGGATCGAGGAGACGACCGGTGACCGGCAGCGCGAGTACAGCGCGCTCCTCGCACACCACTACGCGCAGGCGTACCGCGGCGCGAGCCGCGACCGGTCGTACCACCAGGACGAGCTCGAGTCGATGCGGCTGCGCGCGTTCGAGCTCCTCCTGAGCGCGTCCCGGCAGGCCGCGCGTGGCACCGCGTACAGCGCGGCGCGCTCGCTGGCGCGGTCGGCGCACGAGATCGCCGCCTCGCCGGACGAGCGGGCGGCGGCACTCGAGGACCTCGGCCACGCGTACCGCTATGCGGCGCTCGGCGACGACGCGTGGTCCGCCTACTCGCAGGCGGTGGATGCACTACGCGAAGGCGGCTCCACCGACGACGAGCGGATCGCCCGGGTCTCCGGGCTCGCGCTCGAGACGGTCGTCCGGTGGTCGGGGACGATGCGCGACCTCCCGCCGGAGGAGACCGCGCGTGGCTACCTCGTGCCCGCACTCGAGCAGCTCGGCGAGCGGGAGGGCGAGGGACGCGTCCGCCTGATGACGGTTCAGGCGTTCTGGGGTCACGGCTATCCGTCCAGCGAGGCGCCGGAGGCCGACCCCGCCCGCGCCGAGCAGATCGGCTCGGAGGCCGCCGAGATGGGCCTGCGCATCGGCCGCCCCGACCTCGCGGTCGTCGCGCTCGACAGCGTCCAGCACAACCTTCAGCGTCGGCTTCGCTACGAGGCGGCGTACACCGCGGCGCGCCGCCGGCTCGAGCTCGCACGCACCGCCGGCGACGTCGGCGAGCTCGGCGACAGTTACGCGGTCGCGGCCTGGAACGCGATCTATGTCGGGACGTTCGACGAGGCGCGCACGCTTGGGCGTGAAGGCTTCGAGCTCCTTCGCAGCGACGCGCCGCTGTACGCCGCCCACGCTCTGGGGTGGGCCGCGCTGGCATCGTTCTACCTGGGTGACTGGGATGCGTGCCTGCACGACTTCGGGCTCGTCGTGGCCGGGCTGGGCGAGCGCGGGCAGTCGCTGACGTCCGGCTTCTCGTCGCCCTGGCCGGCCGTCGCCCTCATTCTCGAAGCGCGCGGCGACCGCGCCGGGTCAGAGGGCGTTCTCGACGAGATGTACGGGATCGAGCGGGGCACGCGCAAGCGCATCTCGACGAATCTGTCGCCGCTGCTTGTGCGCACACTCCTCCTCCGCGGCGAGACGCAGGCGGCACGTGCGCGCTACGAGGCCGTGTTCGAGCTCGAGCACCTGCCCGATAACCTGCCGCTGCTGCAGCTCGCGGAGGCCGAGCTGCTGCTGACGGAAGGCCGGTGGGGCGAGCTCGGTGATCTTGCCGCGAGCATGCGCCGGACGGGCGAGTCGAGCGGTGCGCGGTACCTCGCTCCCGCTGTCGACCGCATCCAGGGCCGGGTCATGGCGGCCCGTGGGGAGCCGGGCGAGGGCATGGGGCTTCTGCAGGCCGCTGCCACGGGCTATGGCGCCGTCGGCATGACCGTCGACGCGGCCGTTGCACGCCTCGATGCGGCGGAGGCCGCGCGCGCCGCCGGCCGCGTGGGCGACGCGAGGCGGCACGCCGACACTGCCGTGGGGCCGCTTCGGCGCGCGGGGTTCCGCCGAGAGACCGCCCGGGCCGAGTCGCTCCTCGCCTAGATCCCCATCGCGTGGTAGCCGGAGTCGACGTGGAGGACGGTGCCCGTCACCATCTCGGACATTGGGCTGCACAGGTAGAGCGCGGCCTGCCCGGCGTCGGTGGCCTGGATGTTCTTCCGCAGCGGCGTGCGCTGCTCGATGATCCCCTCCATGTCCTTGAAGCCGGCGATGCCCGCCGAGGCGAGCGTCCGCACCGGCCCCGCCGAGATGGCGTTCACCCGGATCGCGCTCGGCCCGAGCTCCCAGGCCAGGTAGCGCACGGCGCACTCGAGCGCGGCCTTCGCGCTCGCCATGATGTTGTACCCCGGGAAGGCCCGCTCGCTGGCCATGTAGGTCATGGTCACCATCGCGCCGCCGCCGCGCTCGGCCATCAGCGGCTCGGCCCGCTTCGCCATCGCGATCAGCGAGTAGGCGGAGATGTCGTGCGCGACCCGGAAGGCCTCGCGCGACGTGTCGACGTAGCGCTCGGTGAACGTCTCCTGGGGGGCGTACGCGATCGAGTGCACCAGGATGTCGAGGGCTCCCGAGTCCGCGACCGCCGCGAAGGCGCGGTCGATGCTGGCGTCGTCGGAGACGTCGCACTCGACGACGGCGTCCGACCCGACCTCGGCCGCGAGCTTTTGCACCCCGCCCGCGAGCCGCTCGCCCTGGTAGGTGAAGGCGAGCTCGGCGCCTGCGCCGTGGAGCGCCTGCGCGATCGCCCAGGCGATGGAGCGCTTGTTCGCCACCCCGGCGACGAGCGCGCGCTTGCCCTCCAAGAGCCTTCCGGTCACATGACCCTCCCCGCGTCGACGGCCTGCGAGCCTAGCATCACCGCGCGGCCGCGACCTGCGCGAGCACGGCCGGGTCCTCGATCGAGGACGTGTCGCCCACGTCGTCGCCCAGCGCCGCCGCCCGCACCGCCCGGCGCACGATCTTGGCCGACCGCGTCTTGGGGAGGCCGGTCACGAAGCCGATCCGGGCCGGGGCGAAGGCCCTGCCGAGCACCGACGTGACCGCCGCGGACACCTCGGCGCGTAGCTCGTCGCTCGGCTCGAACCCGGGCCGCAGCACGCAGTAGAGCCAGGCCACCTCGCCCTTCACCTCGTCCGGCATCCCCACCGCGCAGGCCTCGGCGACGGCGGGGTGGGCCACCGCGGCCGACTCGAACTCGGCCGGTCCGATCCGCTTGCCGGCGATGTTGAGCGTGTCGTCCGAACGGCCGTGCAGGTACCAGCAGCCGTCCTCGTCCACCGACGCCCAGTCGCCGTGCGCCCAGACGCCCGGCCAGCGCGACCAGTACGCCTCGAGGTAGCGGTCAGGGTCGCCCCAGACGCCCCGCGTCATGCTCGGCCACGGCTTGCGGCAGACGAGCTCGCCGACCGATCCCGCCGGCACATGGTTGCCGTCGGCGTCGACCACGTCCATCGCCATGCCCAGCGCAGGTGCCCCCAGCGTGCACTCCTTCAGCGGCATCACCGGCATCGGCGAGAGGAAGCAGGCGCCGATCTCGGTTCCGCCGGACAGGTTGATGATCGGCGCCCGGCCCTCACCCACGACATGGTGCAGCCACCGGTACGGATCCGGGTTCCAGGGCTCGCCGGTCGAGGCCAGGATGCGCAGCGACGAGCGGTCGTGCCGGGTGGCGGGCTCGTCGCCGTGCGGGACGAGGGCGCGGATCAGGGTCGGCGACACGCCGAGGACGCTGATGCGGTGGCGCTCGACCATGTCCCAGAGCCGGTCCGGGCCCGGGTAGTCGGGCGCACCCTCGCTGATCACCAGCGTCGCGCCGAGCGCCCCGGCCCCCACCACCTCGAGCGGGCCCATGATCCAGCCGATGTCGGTCACCCACATGAACCGGTCGTCCGTCCCGACGTCGAGCTGGAACGCGCACTCCTCGGCGATCTTGACCAGGAACCCGCCGTGGACGTGCACGGCGCCCTTCGGCCGCCCGGTCGTGCCCGACGTGTAGATCACCATCACCGGTGTCTCCGGGTCGAGCGCCGGCGCGGCCAGCTCGCCGCTCTGGCGGCCGACGAGGTCGTCCCAGCCGTGGTCGCGGCCTTCGCGCATCTCGACGTCTGCCCCCATCCGCGACCAGACGACCACCGACCGCACCGTCGGCGCCGCCGCCACCGCCTCGTCGGCGATCGCCTTCATCGAGACCGGCCGGCCGCGCCGCGGCACGGCGTCGGCGGTAAGGAGCACGACCGCGCCCGCGTCGGTGAGACGGGCGGCGACGGCGGGCGCGGCAAAGCCGGAGAAGATCGGGACGACGATCGCGCCGATCTTGGCGATCGCGTGGAAGCCGGCGACGACCTGGATCGACATCGGCAGGTACAGGCCGACGGCGTCGCCGCGGCGGACGCCGAGCTCGAGCAGGGCGTTCGCCAGCCGGTTCACCTCGGCCTCGAGCCGGGCGTAGGTGACGGTCTCGACCCTGCCGTCCTCGCTCTCCCAGACGACCGCCGGCCGCTCCGGCGCGGTGCGCGCGTGCCGGTCGACGCAGTTGTGGGTCAGGTTGACGGTGCCGCCGGTGAACCAGCGCGGCCATTCGGGGCCGGCCGAGGCGTCGAGCACGCGGTCGTACGGCTGGAAGAACTCGATCCCGAGGTGGCGAACGGCCGCATCCCAGAACCACTCGATGTCGTCCTGGCTGCGGCGGACGAGCTCGCGCCAGTCGCCGATCCCGTGCTCGCGCATGAACGCGGTCGCCCGGGCGCGCTCGATCGTGTCGGCGGAGGGCTCCCAGATGTAACGTGCGTCGCCGATGGCGAGGATGCTATTCCACGTCCGCGCGGCGGGGTGTGCGTGAAGGTCGTGATCGCGCCGGACAAGCTCGCCGGCACCTACACGGCGTCCGAGGCCGCCGTCGCGCTGGCCGCGGGATGGCGCGAGGCCCGCCCGGACGACGACCTCGCCTCGGCTCCACTGGCCGACGGCGGCGAGGGCACCGCCGAGGCCCTGCTCGCTGCTCGGGGCGGGGAGTGGCGCCCGTGCACGGTGCGCGACGCGCTGGGACGGCCGCGGCGGGCGCGCTTCGCGGTCCTGGCCGGCGATGAGGCCGCGGTCGACGTCGCCGAGGCATGCGGGCGCCAGACGGTGGCCGACCTGCCCCCCGATCCGATGAACGCGACCTCGTTCGGCGCCGGCCAGCTGATCGCGGCGGCGGTCGTCTCCGGAGCGGGCCGGATCACGATCGGCGTTGGCGGCACGGCCAGCACCGACGGCGGCGAGGGGCTGCGGCGCGCGCTCGGCGACGCCGCCGCGGGGGTCGAGCTGGTGGCGGCGCTCGACGTGCGCAATCCGCTGCTCGGCCCGGACGGGGCCGCGGCGGTGTTCGGGCCGCAGAAGGGGGCGACGCCCGAGCAGGTGGAGGAGCTCGACCGGCGCCTCGCGGCGCTTCGCCTCCCGACGGCGGATGTCCCCGGCGCGGGGGCGGGCGGCGGCATCGGGGCGATGCTGATGGCGCTCGGCGCGACCACCGTCGCCGGCGCCGAGCTCGTGGCCGACGCGGCCGGCCTCGACGCCCTGCTCCGGGACGCCGCGGTGTGCCTCACGGCGGAGGGGCGGATCGACCGCGGCACGCTGAGCGGCAAGGTCGTCGTGACCGTGGCAGACAAATGCGCCCGCGCGAGCGTCAAATGCATTGCGGTCGGCGGCGTCGTCGACGCGGCGGCGGCGGGGGAGCTCGAGCGGCGCGGATGCGAGACCTACGAGTGCGGGGACATGCGGCGGGCCGGGGCGGAGCTGGCGGCGCGGCCCTGGCCGCCCTCGTGATCGCGGCCGCCTGCTCCGGACACGGCAGCGCGGCGTCGACGGCCACGCGCACGGTCGGGGCCGGCGCGTGCAGCCGGCGGCCGGCGTACGCGCGGCCCTCGCCGACAAGGCCGCGCTACCGGCTCGACGTGCGCATCCCGGCGAGCGGCCCGGTGACGGGAACACTCACGGTCGTCTTCACGCCCGACCTGCCCACCGGGCGGCTCGTGTTCCGGCTGTGGCCGAACGGGCCCCGGCAGGCGGACGAGGGCTCGCACCTGGCCGTGTCGGACGTGCGGCTCGGCGGCCGGCCGGCGAAGACCTCGCTGCCCGATCCGACCATGCTCGTCGTGCGCGGCGGCAACCAGTTCGCCGCCGGCGTCCCCGTGCGCGTCTCGATGCGATTCCGGCTCAGCGTCCCCGCTGCGGTGCTCGACCGGCTCGCGCGCGCCGGGGGATCGGTGCGGCTGGGCTCGTTCTTCCCGCTGCTGCCGTGGGAGCCGGGCGTCGGCTGGGACACCGATCCACCCACCACGAGCCTGGCAGAGACCTCGTCCTCGCCGACAGCCGACTTCACCGTCCGCCTGCACGTTCCGGCCGGGACGAGCGCGCTCGCCACGGGCGATCCCGCCGCCGGCGGCGTCTGGCGGGCGCGGGCGGTGCGCGACTTCGCCGTGGCCGTCGGCCGCTTCCGGCAGGCGACCGTGACCGTGCACGCCCCGGCGCCCGTGCGCGTGGTGACCGGCGTCGAGGCGGGGATGTCGCTGCATCCGGCCGCGGTCGCCGCGGAGGTCGGGCACGACCTGGTGACGCTGTCGCACCGCTTCGGCCCCTACCCGTGGCCCGCCCTGCACGTCGCCGTCCTGCCCGACCTGAAGGACGTCGGGATCGAGTATCCGACGATGATCTTCCTCGGCGCCGACACGGCGGGCGAGCTGACGACGCACGAGGTCGCCCACCAGTGGTTCTACAGCCTCGTCGGCAACGACCAGGCCCGCGACCCGGTGCTGGACGAGGGGCTGGCCACCTACGCGATGGGGCCGCTCCCGGTGAACATCCCGGTCACGCCGGCGTTCCTGCGCCGGACGGGCGAGCCGATGTCGGCCTGGGACCGGGGCCCGTACCGCGCCTACCAGCTCGGGGTCTACATCGACGGAGCCCGCGCAATGCGCTCGCTCGGCCCGCAGGCGCTCGTCGATTGCGCCCTACGCACCTACGTGGCCCGGAACGCCTACGGGATCGCCACCCAGGCCGGCCTCGTCAGGGCGCTCGGGACGGTGATCCCGTCCGCGCCGGGCCGGCTGGCCCGATTCGGGATCCCCGCCGGGCATGGGTGAACGGGCGGTGGCCGGGGTAGGGATTCTCCGAACCCCGGTGGTAACGTCCGGCTGAGCTCGCGGGCGGGCGTTCCTCCGTGCGGCCGAAGGTCGAGAGGAGTACCTCATGACGAACACGTTGAAGCAGCTTGCGGCTGCGGGCACGAGCCCGTGGCTGGACAACATCCGGCGCGGCTGGCTGGTGTCAGGGGAGTTCCGGCGGATGGTCGACGAGGGCGTCGTCGGCGTCACGTCGAATCCCACGATCTTCCAGAAAGCGATCGCCGACTCGACCGACTACGACACCGCAGTCGCCGCCCTGGCGGCGTCCGGCTCGCAGCCGGGCGATGCGTTCTTCGAGCTCGCGATCGCCGACGTGCGCGACGCGGCCGATCAGATCCGGGCCGTCTACGACGCGACGGGCCATCTCGACGGCTACGTGCTCGTTCGAGCTCCCGCCGGCCATGGCGAACGACACCGCGAAGTCGATCGCGGCCGCCCCCGAGTTCTTCGAGCGCATCGGGCGGCCCAACATCTACATCAAGATCCCGGGCACCGCCGAGGGCGTCCCGGCGATCGAGGAGACCATCGCCGCCGGCATCAACGTGAACGTGACGCTGCTGTTCTCGCTGCACAACTACGAGGCGATCCACGAGGCGTACATCCGCGGGCTGGAGCGGCGGGTCGAGGCCGGCGAGCCGATCTCGGACATCTACTCGGTGGCGAGCTTCTTCGTCTCCCGGGTCGACACGGCGGTCGACGCGCAGCTCCCGGACGACTCGCCCCTGCGCGGCAAGGCTGCCGTTGCGAACGCGAAGCTCGCCTACCAGCGCTTCCTCGAGATCACCGGCTCCGACCGCTGGCGGGCCCTGGCGGAGAAGGGCGCGAACGTGCAGCGGCCGCTGTGGGCGTCGACCGGGACGAAGAACCCGACCTACTCGGACGTCCTCTACGTCGACGAGCTGATCGGGCCCGATTGCGTGAACACGATGCCCGAGGGCACGATCGCCGCGTTCCTCGACCACGGCACCGTCCGCCGCACGGTGGACGCGGACGTCGACGGCGCTCGTCGCCTGCTGGAGCAGGTCGAGGCCGCCGGCGTCAGCATCGACGCGGTCACCGCCAAGCTCGAGACCGACGGCGTGGCCAGCTTCTCGGCGTCATTCGACTCGCTGATCGACACCCTGGCCAAGAGCATGGAGGACCAGCGTGCCCGCGGCGCAGCCTGAGCTCGCCGAGGCGGTCGTGGCGGCCGAGGCGGAGCTCGAGGAGGCCGACTTCCTGGCCCGGCTGCGGCGGCGCGACCCGTCGCTGTGGCCGGGCGACCAGGCCGAGATCGCCGACCGGCTCGGGTGGCTGCCCGTGGTCGCGGCGATGCGCGGCCGGGCGACCGAGCTGAACGAGTGGGCGGCGGACGTGCGAGGCACGCTGCCGCACTCGGTGCTCCTGGGGATGGGCGGCTCGTCGCTCGGGCCCGAGGTGTTGCGGCAGACGTTCGACACCGACCGGCCCGACGTCACCGACACGACGTTCCCGGCCGCCGTGCGCGCCTCCGAGCACACGGATGCCCTCTACCTGGTCGCGTCCAAGTCGGGCGGCACGCTGGAGACGCGCTCGCACGAGGCCTACTTCTGGGAGCGCACCGGCGGCGATCCGGCCCGCTTCGCCGCGATCACCGACCCGGGCACCGATCTCGAGTCGACCGCGCGCGAGCGCGGCTACCGGCGCGTGTTCCAGAACCCGGCCGACATCGGCGGCCGCTACTCGGTGCTCTCCTACTTCGGGCTCGTCGCCGCGGCGCTCGCGGGGATCGATATCGAGGCGCTGCTGGGCACGATCTCCGACGACGAGCAGGGGCCCGAGGTCTACGGCGGCGCGGCGCTGGGCGCGGCGCTCGGCGGGCTCGGGCGGGCCGGTCGCGACAAGGTGACGATCGTCGCGGAGGGCCGGTTCGCGAGCTTCGGCCTGTGGGCCGAGCAGCTCCTGGCCGAGTCGACGGGCAAGCACGGCAAGGGCCTCGTCCCGGTCGCCGGCGAGGTGCTCGGCGACCCGGATCGCTACGGCTCCGACCGCGTCTTCGTGCACCTGCGCAGCGACGGATCCCACGACGGCGCCATGCACCGGCTCGCCGAAGCCGGCCACCCGGTGCTCACGCGCGAGATCTCCGACCCACACGAGCTCGGCAACGAGTTCCTGCAGTGGGAGGTGGCGACGGCCGCGGCCGGCATGCTGCTCGGCATCGACCCCTTCGACCAGCCCAACGTGGCCGAGTCGAAGGCGAACACCGACCGCGTCCTCAAGGAGTGGGAGGGCTCGGGCAAGCTGCCCGACCCCGGCGCCGACACGATCGACGACGTCCTGGGGGCGATCGCGCCCGGCGGCTACGTCGCGATCATGGCGTACGTCGACCCGACCGAGCCCAACGAGGCCCGGTTCCGCGACGTGCGCACCGCGATCCGCGACCGCTACCGGGTCGCGACCACGTTCGGGTTCGGCCCCCGCTTCCTGCACTCGACCGGGCAGCTGCACAAGGGCGGCCCCCAGGTCGGCTGCTTCATCCAGGTGGTCGACCCCGATCCCGGCGACCTGCCCATCCCTGGCAAGCCGTTCGGGTTCGGCACGCTCATCCAGGCGCAGGCCATCGGCGACCTCCAGGCTCTGCGCAGCCGCGGGCGCCCGGTCGTGCGGATGACGCCGGACGAGCTCGAGTCGCTCTCCGTGGACGCCCGGTAGCCGTGGCACAGGTCATCAGCGACCCCAAGGCCAATCCGCTGCGGGTGGGCCTCCGCGCCGGCGGCGCCACCGTCCCGGCGGTGTTCGTCATCTTCGGCGCGACCGGCGACCTCGCCCACCGCAAGCTCCTGCCGGCGATCTACAACCTGGGCGCGCGCGGGCTGCTGCCGAACCGGTTCGCCGTCGTCGGCTACTCCCGCAGCGAGATGTCCGACGACGAGTACCGCGCGCAGGCCCGGGCGTCGCTCGAGCGGTTCTCGCGGACACGGATCGACGAGAGCTACTGGACCGCCTTCGCCGACTCGCTGCACTACCAGAGCGGCGGGTTCGACGACCCGGACGCCTTCCGCGCGCTGGGCGAGCGGCTCGGGCGCATCGACGCCGGCCACGGCACCGAGGGCAACCGCGTCTACTACCTCTCCACGCCGGCGAGCTTCTTCCCGGTGATCGTCGGCAACATGGGCGAGGCCGGGCTGAACGATCCGCCCGGGTTCGCCCGGGTCGTGATCGAGAAGCCGTTCGGCCACGACCTGGCGACGGCGCGCGACCTGGCCGAGACGGTGCACCAGTCGTTCCAGGAGCGCCAGATCTACCGGATCGACCACTACCTGGGCAAGGAGACCGTCCAGAACATCTTCGTCTTCCGGTTCGCGAACGCGATCTTCGAGCCCGTGTGGACGAACCGCTACGTCGACCACGTCCAGATCACCGTCGCCGAGTCGCTCGGGGTCGAGCACCGGGCGGCGTTCTACGAGGAGACCGGCGTCGTCCGCGACATCGTCCAGAACCACCTCCTGCAGGTGCTGGCGCTGGTGGCGATGGAGCCGCCGGCGGCCTTCGAGGCCGACGCCGTCCGCGACGAGAAGACGAAGGTCCTGCGGGCGACGCGGCCGCTCTCGTTCGAGAACACCGTCCGCGGCCAGTACGGGTCAGGGTTCGTGGCCGGCGAGGAGGTGGCGGCCTACGCCGAGGAGGAGGGCGTCCCGCCGGACTCCAACACGCCCACGTTCATCGCCGCCAAGATGGAGATCGACAACTGGCGCTGGGCCGGCACGCCGTTCTACATCCGCACCGGCAAGCGCATGCCCAAGCGTGTGACCGAGGTGGCGGTGCAGTTCAAGCGCGTGCCCCATCTCCCGTTCACGATGGGCGCGGCCGAGCACCTCGAGGCGAACTCGCTCGTGCTGCGGATCCAGCCCGACGAGGGCATCTCGCTGCGCTTCGGCGCCAAGGCGCCCTCGCCCACGGTGGCGATCAGCACCGTCAACATGGACTTCCTGTACGGCTCGGCGTTCCTGCACGACGTCCCGGAGGCGTACGAGACGCTGATCCTGGACGCGATCCGGGGCGACCGCACCCTGTTCACCCCGCAGGCCGGTGTCGAGCGCTCGTGGGAGATCTGCGACCCGGTGCTCGAGCAGTGGCGGTCGGGGACGCCGCAGGTGTACGCGTCCGGGTCGTGGGGCCCCGAGGGGGCGTTCGACCTGATCACGCGCGACGGGCGCCGCTGGCGGCGGCCGTGATCGCGAACCCGCCGGTCGAGCTCACCGATCTCGCCCAGGTCGAGCGGGCACTCGCCGCCGACCGCGAGCGCGGGGCCGGCTCCGTGCGCGCGACCACGCTCAACCTGGTCGTGTACGCGCCCACGCCGGAGGACGTCGCCTTCACCCAGCACGCGCTCGAGCGCATCGGCGGCAGCCGGCCGCTGCGGGCGATCGTCGCCAGCGCCGGGACCGACGGCGTGCGGGCGACGGTGTCGACCTCGTGCTGGCTCGGCAGCGGGATGCAGCAGGTGTGCTCGGAGCAGATCTTCCTCACCGCCCGGGCGGACGCCCTGCCGAGCGCCGTGCTCTCGCTGCTCGTGACCGACCTGCCGACGTACGCCTGGTGGCAGGGGGCGATCCCCGAGAGCCAGGCGGTGCTCGCCGACTTCGCCCGGTTGTCGTCGTCGACGGTGGTCGACTCGAACATCTCCTCGCTCGAGGGCGTCGCCGGCGTCGGCCGGCTCGACGCCTGGGTCACCGACCTGGCCTGGCTGCGGCTGGAGCCGTGGCGGGAGGCGGTCGCGTCGGTCTTCGACCCGGCCCCGGTGGCGGCCGCGCTGGCCGATCTGCGGGCGGTGTCCGTCCACGGCCCGGTGAACGAGGCCCGGCTGCTGGCCGGGTGGCTGCGCTCGCGGCTCGACCGCGGCGTCGAGCTCGAGCACGAGGAGTGCGCCCACGTCGACCGCGTCGCCCTGCGCTGCGGCGGATCCGAGTACGTGATCGAGCGGCCGTCCGGCGTGCATGTCGGGCGCGCCTACGGGCCCGGGACGACGGAGCACCCGATCGTCCTGCCCATCCTCGACGCGTCCACGCTGCTCGGCCGGGCGCTCGACATCCGCGCCGTCGACGAGGTCTTCGAGGCGGCGCTCGCCTCGGCCGTCGGGCGGGCTGGATGAACCTGACCGTCTGCGCGGACGTCGCCGACGTTGCCCGTCGCGCGGCCGACGCGTTCGTCGAGGCGGTCGCCGCGGCCGCCGAGCGACCGGCGGTGTGCCTCTCCGGCGGCTCGACGCCGCAGGCGCTGCACCGGCTGCTGGCATCGCCCGAGTACGCGGGGCGGGTGGACTGGCCACGCCTGCACGTGTTCTTCGGCGACGAGCGGCAGGTGCCCCTCGACGACTCGCGCTCGAACTACCACGCCGCCCGCGAGTCGCTCCTCGACCATGTGCCGGTCGACCCGTCGAAGGTGCACCCGCTCGCCGATGCCGACGTCTACGAGGGCCTCCTGCGCTCCTTCTTCGGCGAGCGTCCGGACTTCGACCTCCTCTACCTGGGCATGGGTGACGACGGCCACACCGCCTCGCTCTTCCCGGGCTCGGTGTCGCTCCGCGAGGAGGAGCGGTGGGTGATCGACCCGCCCGACGTCGTCGCCGGCATGGCCCGCCACACGTTCACGCTGCCGGCGCTCTCCGCCGCCCGGCGGACGCTCTTCCTGGTCTCGGGCGCCGCCAAGGCGCCCGCGCTCGCCCGGATCCGCGGCGGCGAGCAGCTGCCCGCCGGGATGGTGCCCGGCGCCGAGTGGCTCGTGGACGAGGCCGCGGCGCCGCCAGATGAACCAATCATCTAGTTAGCTGACCAGCTCGACGCGGCGCAGGTGCGGGTGGTTCTCCCAGCAGAACTCCGCCGCAGTGCCGATCCCGAGCAGGTGCACGGCCACGCGTCGCAGGCCCGAGTGGTGCTCCACGTGGTCGAGCAGCAGGTCGACCCGGTCCTGCAGCCGGGCGAGGCCGCGAATGTCCGGTCGGGCGAACACGTCGAGGGCGGCGGCGAGCGCCTTCGCGACCACCTCGAGCGCGTCGGCGGCAACGACCGGGTCCGCCAGCTCGACGTCGAGCGCGTGCAGGTGCCCCGCCACCTTGCGCAGCGCGCGGGCGCGATCGTGGTCGCGGCCGTCGGCCGTCGCCGCCCGGTCGGCGAGACCGCCTGCCCGCCGGGCGATGCCGGCGCCCTCGGCCCGCGACGACGGCACGGTGCAGCCGGCGGCCCGGGCCGCGACCGCCGTCTCGATCGCGCGGCCGTAGCCGGCCACCTCGTCGTCGATCCGGTCGAGTGCCGCCGGGAGCGATTCGGCCTCTGGGGGCGTTCGTGTATGCATGCCCGCAGTGTCCGCTCGGTTGCGGGTATCGGTGCGGTGAACGTGTGGCGAGCAGGCGGTGAAGCCGCCGCGGGCGCGTCAGGGGATGTCGACGAGCACCTTGCCGACGGCTCCAGCCTCGACCGCCTCGTGGGCGGCGGCGATGTCTGTGAGCGCGAAGCGGTGAGCGGGGAGCTCGCTCAGGTCGCCGGCGGCGATCGCGGCGGTCACGTCGGCCACCGCCCGGGCCAGCCATTCGGCGGGAACGGTGTAGATCAGGACGAAGCGCAGGACGACGTTCCGGGACATGAGCGGCCGCACCTGGGTCGCCAGGTCGCCGTCGGCCGCGTAGATCGCGACGACGCCGTTGGGAGCGATTACCTCGGCGTCGAGCGCGGCGTTGGCCGTCGGGGCCACCTCGACGATGCGGTCGACGCCCTCGGGCGCGGCCGCCCTGATCGCCGCCGCGGCGTCGTCGGCCCGGTAGTTCACGATCGTCGCCGCTCCCGCGCTTCTCGCCAGCTCGGCCTTCGAGTCGGAGCTGACCGTCGCGATCACGTGCGCCCCGCCGCGGCGGCCGAGCTCGATCGCGAAGTGCCCGACGGCCCCCGCACCGCCGGCGACGAGCACCGGGCGGCCGTCCAGGGCGCCGTCGCGAAACAGACAGTGATGCGCGGTCAGCGCCGGGATGCCCAGGCTGGCGCCGAGGTCGAACGACGCGCCGTCCGGCAGCGCCACCGCCTGCCGCTCCGGCAGGCAGATCCACTGAGCGGCGCACCCGTGCTGGCGGCCGTGAGCGGCGAACCAGACCCAGACCCGCGTGCCCACGCGCCCCGGGTCGACCCCCTCGCCGACGGCGTCGATCTCGCCCGCGCCGTCCTGGTTGGGCACCATGTACGGGAACGGCGGGTCGCCGCCGCTCTGCGACCCGCTGCGCACCCGCCAGTCGGTGGGGTTCACGGCGGAGACGCGCATGCGCACGCGCACCTCGCCCGGCCCGGGCTCGGGCCGCTCGATCTCGATCACGCCGAGCACGTCGCTCGCGGGCCCGTAGCGCTCGTACACCGCTGCGCGCATCGTCTCTGCCATCGCGGCGAACCGTAGTCGAGACGTGATTTCATCTGTCCGCATGGCCGTGTGCGAGCTCCACCACACGTTTGCGGGCCCGGAGGGGGCCGAGGTCGTCGTGCTCTCGAATTCGCTCGGGACGACCCTCGAGATGTGGGACGCGCAGGCGGGCGTCCTCGCTCGCAGCCGGCGGGTGCTCCGCTACGACATGCGCGGGCACGGCCGCTCGCCCGTCCCCGAGACGCCGTACGCCATCGCCGACCTCGGCGCCGACCTCGTCGCCCTCCTCGATCGCAACGGCATCGGGCGGGCGTCGTTGTGCGGCGTGTCCCTGGGCGGGATGGCCTCGATGTGGGTGGCGGCGCACGCCCCCGAGCGGGTCGACCGGCTCGTCCTGTGCTCGACGTCGGCGCTGATGGGGCCGCCCGAAACGTGGACGGAGCGGGCCGCGCTCGTGCGGCGCTCCGGCATGGGCGCCGTGGCGGACACCGTGGTCGCGCGCTGGTTCACGCCCGGGTTCGCCGCGGCGGCGCCGGAGGTCGTCCAGCGCATCCGCGCCCAGCTCGCGGCGACGCCGCCCGAGGGCTACGCCGGCTGCTGCGAGGCGATCCGCGAGATGGATCTCCGCCCCGACCTGCCGGCGATCTCGGCGCCCACCCTCGTGATCGCCGCCGAGGGCGATCCCTCCACGCCGCCCGTCCACGCCCGGACGATCGCCGGGCTGATCCCCGGCGCGCGGCTCGAGGTGCTCGGCCGCGGGTCGCATCTCGTCAACGTCGAGGCACCCGAGCTTGTCACGCCGCTCGTGACCACCCACCTCGACTGACCGGCGGGTCGATGCGCGTGAGGTGCGGGGCCGCGCCGGAGCGCAGGAAGGCGACGACGGCGGCCTCGGTCGGCTCGCACGTGAGCAGGGTCTCCCGTGTGCACGTGCTCCGGCAGGTCGGCATCGCCGCACGCCACGCTCAGCAGGCGCTCCCGCGCCACCCACGGGAGATGCCGCGTCGTCCGTCCCGGGGCTGGGTCGCGCTCGTCGGAATGCAGCTCGCAGAGGAGCGGGCGGCGGGGCGGTCGGGATCGGGTGGGCCCACTCGAAGCGTCGCAGCCGCGCGGTGAAGCCGCGGAGAAATGGTGGAGACGATCCGGTGTCTGCCGTTCCGCCCGATTTATGGTAAAACCATTGGGTGCCTCTGCCCGAGTATCGGCTCTTTATCGGCGGCGAGTGGGTCGACGCCGTCTCCGGCGAGACGTTCGACACGGTCGACCCCGCCACCGGCGCCGCGTGGGCGCGCGTCCCCGAGGCCGGCGCAGCCGACGTCGACGCCGCCGTGCGCGCCGCCAGGGCCGCGCTCGCCGATCCCGCCTGGGCGGACCTGACCGCGGCCGAGCGGGGCCGGCTGCTGCGCCGGCTGGCCGACGTCCTGCGCCGCGACGCCGAGGAGCTGGCCGTGCTCGAGAGCACCGACAACGGCAAGCTCCTGCGCGAGACACGCGCCCAGTGCCTGGCGATCGCCGACCACATCGACTACTTCGCCGGGGCGGCGGACAAGATCGAGGGCTGCGTCATCCCGTCCGGCAAGCCGAACTTCCTGGTCTACACGCAAGCCGTGCCGATCGGCGTCGTCGGCCTCCTCCTGCCCTGGAACTCGCCGCTCTTCCTGACGATGTTCAAGCTCGCCCCGGCCCTCGCCGCCGGCTGCACGGTGGTGATCAAGCCGTCCGAGGCGACCCCGGTGACGGCCCTCGAGCTCGGCCGCCGGATCGCGGAGGCCGGGTTCCCGGCCGGCGTCGTGAACGTCGTCACCGGCAGCGGGCCGGCGCCCGGCCAGGCGCTCACCGCGCATCCCGGCGTCGACAAGATCTCGTTCACCGGCTCGACCCGCACCGGGATCGCCGTCGCGAAGAGCGCGCTCGACCACCTGGCGCCGACCGATCTCGAGCTGGGCGGCAAGTCCGCGAACATCGTGTTCGAGGACGCCGACCTCGATGCGGCCGCGAACGGCGTCGTTGCCGGCATCTTCGCCGCCACCGGCCAGACGTGCATCGCCGGCTCGCGGCTGGTCGTCCACGAGGACGTGCGCGAGCCGCTTCTGGAGCGGCTGGTCGCCCGCGCGCGCACGATCAAGCTCGGCGATCCCAAGGATCCGGAGACCGAGATGGGGCCGATCGCCACCGAGGCCCAGCACGCCAAGATCGCGTCGATGATCGGGGACGCCGTCGATGCCGGTGCGCGCGTCCTGGTCGGCGCCGGCAATGGCGTGACGCTGCCCGAGCGCGGCCGCTTCGCCGCCCCGACGATCCTCGCCGACGTCGCTCCGGAGGCGACGATCGCGCAGGAGGAGGTGTTCGGGCCGGTGCTGATCGTCCAGCCGTTCCGCGACGAGGACGAGGCGGTCGCCCTCGCCAACGGCACCGCGTACGGCCTGGCCGCCGGACTGTGGACATCGGACGTGCGCCGCGCGCACCGCGTGGCCGCCCGCGTCCGGGCCGGCACCGTGTGGGTGAACAGCTACCGGGTGCTCTCCTACGCCGTTCCGTTCGGCGGCTTCGGCTTCTCGGGGGTCGGCCGGGAGAACGGCTTCGAGGCGATCAGGTCGTTCACCGAGACGAAGTCGATCTGGGTCGAGCTCACCGGCGCGACGCGCGACCCGTTCGTCCTCGGCTGACGCGTGAACTTCGCCCGCGACGTCGTCGACGCGGCGCCCGCGGACGCCTTGGCGCTGATCGAGCTCGGCCGCGACGGCGGCCGGCGCGAGTGGAGCTTCGGCGACGTGTCGCGGGCGTCGGCACGCCTGGCGGGGCGGTTGCGACGGGAGGGCGTCGAGCCGGGCGATGTCGTCATGACCCTCGTCGGCAACCGGTCGGAGTGGGCACTCGCCCTCGTCGCCTGCTTTCGCATCGGCGCCGTCGTTCTCCCGTGCACCGAGCAGCTGCGGGCGGCCGACCTCCAGGCCCGGCTCGACCTGGCGCGGCCGCGCGTGGTGATCGCCGACGAGCGCAATTTGGCAGAGCTGGGCGCCACCGACGCGAGTGAGCGGGCTTCGGTCATTGTGATCCCCGACCCGGCGATCTACGCCGCCGACCCGGCGCCGGCCGTCGAGCTCGACCTCGAGGCACCCGCGCTGATCGTCTTCACGAGCGGCACCACCGGCCGGCCCAAGGCGGCGATCCACCCCCAGCGCTACCTGCCCGGCCAGGAGCTCATGGCCCGGGCGTGGCTGGGCGCCGAGGCCGGCGAGGTCGTCTGGTGCACGGCCTCATCCGGCTGGTCGAAGAGCGCACGCAACGCGTTCGTCGCTCCCTGGCTGTGCGGCGCTGCCGGCGTGCTGCACGACGCCCGCTTCGACGCCTCCGAGCGGCTCGACGTGGTGGAGCGCGAGCGCGTGAACATCCTCTGCATGGCGCCCACCGAGTACCGGCTCGTCGCCAAGCGCGTCCCGATCCGCACGCCGGGCTCGTTGCGGCGCCTCGTCGCCGCCGGCGAGGCGCTCGACGCGGAGACGCTCGCGCGCTGGCGCGAGGCCACCGGCCTCGCCATCCTGGACGGGTACGGCCAGACCGAGACCGCCCACCTGACCGCCCCGCCGAGCGCCGGCGACGCCCGGCCCGGCTCGATGGGACGGCCCCTCCCGGGCGTGCGCATGTGGGTCGACGACGGCGAGCTCGTCGTCGACCCCGCCAGCGTGCCCACCTTCTTCACCGGCTATCTGGGCTCGCCGCCGGCCGGCCGGTCGCAGCCGTGGCGGACCGGCGACCGCGTCCGCCAGGACGACGACGGCTATCTCTACTTCGAGGGCCGCACCGACGACGTCATCATCTCGTCCGGGTACCGGATCGGCCCGTTCGAGGTCGAGTCGGTGCTGCAATCACACCCGGCCGTCGCCGAGGCCGCCGTCGTCGGCATGCCCGATCCCGACCGCGGCGAGATCGTCCGCGCCGTCGTCGTGCCCGCCCCCGGCCATGCGCCTTCGCCCGAGCTCGGACGCGAGCTGCAGGAGCACGTCAAGCGCCTGACGGCCCCGTACAAGCACCCGCGCGTCGTCGACTTCGCCGCCGAGCTGCCCCGCACCGCGAGCGGCAAGCTACGGCGGGCGGAGCTGCGGAGTCGCTGAATGGTCTGGCCGCTATGGGATCGTCAACGCCGCGCCATGGCCGCTGAGGCGCCGAGGACACGCCGCGCCCGCTCGTTCGACGACGTGGTCGAGCAGCTGCGCGAGGGGATCCTTTCGGGACGGATCCGGCCGGGCGACCGTCTCCCCGGCGAGCGCCAGCTGTGCGAGAGCTTCGGCGTCGGCCGGCCGACCCTGCGCGAGGCGCTGCGCTCGCTCGAGGCGACCGGCCTGATCGAGGTGCGCCCGGGCAAGGGCGGCGGCTCCTACGCCGTCACGCCGTCGGAGGCGACGGTCGGCGACGCACTGGCAGCGCTCGTGAACCTGCGCGGCGCCTCGCTCGAGGACCTGGCCGAGTTCCGGGTCGACTTCGAGGGTGAGAACGCCGCCTGGGCCGCGCGCCGGGCCGATGCGGGCGACATCTCGGCGCTCGAGGCGATCGTCGCCGAGGCCCGCGCCGCCGCCGACAAGCCGTCGGGGCGGGCGGCGTGGCGCGGATCGACGTGCGCTGGCACGAGGCGCTCGCCCGCGCCACCAAGAACCGCCTGCGGATCGGCATCGCGCTCGGCATCCACGACGCCGTGCTGCGCCGCCACGAGGCCCTGGTGCGCCCGGCCGCCGCCGACGAGCACCTGACCACGATCCCCGACGACATCGCCGCCATCACCCGTGCGATCGCGGCCGGCGACGCCGAGAACGCGCGGGAGCGCATGCGCGTCCACGTCGAGGCCTGGAACCGGCGCAACAACAGTTAGTTCGCATGTTATGGTATGACCGCTAAGGCCACCGCACCGCCCGAGGAGCCGCATTGACCTCCGCACCCGCCCTCTTCTCGCTCCCCGCGACCCGCAACGAGCTCCCGCTCGACTACGCGCCCGGCTCGCCCGAGCGGGCCGCCGTCGACGCGGAGCTCGCCCGCCTCCGTGCATCTGCCCCCGAGCTGCCGCTGCGCATCGGCGGCCGCGATGTCGAGACCGGCCGCCTGCATCCCGTCGTCGTCCCCCACGACCACGAGCGGTCGCTGGCGCAGGCCCACTGGGCCGGCTCCGGCGAGGTCGAGGCCGCCATCGCCGCCGCCGCGGAGGCGTGGCAGGACTGGTCGCGGATGGCCTGGGAGGACCGGGCCGCGATCTTCCTGCGCGCGTCCGAGCTCGCCCGCGGCCCGTGGCGGGCCACGCTGAACGCGGTCACGATGCTGAACCTCTCGAAGACCGTGCGCGAGGCGGAGATCGACGCGGCCTGTGAGACGGCCGACTACCTCCAGTTCAACGTCCGCTACATGCGCGAGATGTACGAGATGCAGCCGGAGTCGCTGCCGGGGACGTGGAACCGGATGGAGTACCGCCCGCTCGAGGGGTTCGTGCTCGCGATCACGCCGTTCAACTTCCTGTGCCTGGCCAACCTCGCCTACGCCCCGGCGATGATGGGGAACGTCGTCCTGTGGAAGCCGGCGGAGCAGGCCGAGCTGTGCGCCTGGACGGTGCTGCGGATGCTCGAGGAGGCGGGCCTTCCGCCCGGCGTCATCAACCTCGTCTTCGGCGACGGCGCCGAGGTGGGCCGGGTTGCGCTCCCGCACCGCGACCTCGCGGGCGTCCACTTCACGGGCTCCACCGAGACGTTCCAGGAGATCTGGCGCACGATCGGCGCCAACATCGCCGGCTACCGCAACTACCCCCGGATCGTCGGCGAGACGGGCGGCAAGGACTTCATCGTCGCCCACGCGAGCGCCGACCCCGACGCGCTTGCGACCTCGATCGTCCGCGGCGCCTTCGAGTTCCAGGGCCAGAAGTGCTCGGCGCCGTCGCGGATGTACGTGCCCGAGAGCCACTGGCCGGGGCTGCGCGAGCGCCTGCACGCCGAGGTGCCGCACCTGCGCGTCGGCGATCCCACCGATCCCAGCGTGTTCGTCGGCGCGGTCATCGACGCCGACGCGTTCGCAAAGCACCGGCGCGCGATCGACGAGTCGCGGGCGGCGGCCGAGATCGTCGTCGGCGGCGACCTCGACTCGAGCACAGGCTGGTTCGTCGACCCCACCATCGTCCGTACCGACGACCCCGGCTTCCGGCTCCTGTCCGACGAGCTCTTCGGCCCGATCATGACGGCCTTCGTCTACCCGGACGATCGCTGGGACGAGCTGTTGCGGCAGGTCGACCGCCAGAGCCCGTACGCCCTCACCGGGGCCGTGTTCGCGAACGACCGCCGCGCCGTCGTCGAGGCTGCCGCGGCCCTGCGCCACACCGCCGGCAACTTCTACGTGAACGACAAGCCGACAGGCTCGGTCGTCGGCCTGCAGCCGTTCGGCGGCTCGCGCGCGTCGGGGACGAACGACAAGGCGACGTCGCTGTGGAACCTGAGCCGCTGGGTGTCGATGCGCGCGACGAAGGAGACGTTCATCGCGCCGCGCGACTGGCGCTACCCCTCGATGACCTTCCCGGAGCGACCGTGACCACGCCCTTTGCCCGGGTGCACCACATCTGCATCGCCGTCCGCGACATCGACGCGGCCGTCGCCTACTACGAGTCGGTCGGGATCGGCCCCTGGCACGACTATCCGCCGCTCGAGGAGTTCACGCAGCTCGAGGTGCCCGATCCCGACGGCTTCCGCAGGCTCGACTACCGCTACGCCTGGATCGGCGACTTCCAGCTCCAGCTCGTCCAGCCGGGACCGGAGCCGACGCCGCAGCGGCGCTTCCTGGACGAGCACGGCGAGGGCGTGTTCCACGTCGGCTTCGAGGTGGCCGATGCCGACGCAGGCGACGCCCAGGCGGCGGCGCTCGGGGTCGCGCCGCTCATGCGCGGCCGGCGCGACAACGGCAGCGGGTTCACCTACTTCGACACGGCCGAGCGGGCCGGGGTCGTGCTCGAGATCCGCCAGAGCCCGCCGGCGTGACGGACGCGGTCGGGCGCACCTGGCAGGGAGAGCTCGCCCTCGCACTCGCCGAGGGCGGCGTCGAGGCGGCGGCGTGGGTGCCCGACAAGCGGCTCGCGCCGATCGTTGAGGCGCTCGCGGCCGAGTCGGTCGTGGTGCGCACGCTCACGCGCGAGGAGGAGTGCGTCGGCTGGGCGGCCGGGTTTCGCGCCGCCGGCGGCACGCCGCTCGTCCTCATGCAGTGCTCGGGGCTCGGCAACTCGCTGAACGCCATCGGCTCGCTGGTGGTCCCGTACGGGCTCGGGTTCCCGTTGGTCCTCTCGATGCGGGGCACGCTCGGCGAGCGCAACCCGGCCCAGATGCCGCTCGGCCGCACCGCCGCCCCCATGCTCGGCCTGCTCGGCATCCAGGCGTTCCCCCTGCGCCGGCCGCAGGACGCCGCGATGCTGGCCCGCGGGGCGCTCGCGGTCGCCGACGGCGCCCGCGAGCTTGCCCCGATCGTGCTCGAGCCCGAGCTGGAGCTGCCCTGATGAACCCGACCCAGGCCGTCGCCGCCCTCCTGCGCGGACAGCCCGACGCGCTCGTCGTCGCGTCGCTCGGCACGGCCACGTCGGCGCTTCGGTCGGCGAGCGACGACGGGCCGCACCTGTACATGGGCGGGTCGATGGGAAGCGCGCTGGCCGTCGCGATGGGCGTCGCCGAGAAGCGCCCCGACCGCCGGGTGGTCGCCGTGCTGGGAGACGGCGAGGCGTGATGGGCGCGGGGTCGCTGTGGTCGCTCGCCGGGGTGCGGCCTGCGAACCTGCTCGCCGTCGTGCTGGTCGACGGCCACTACACGATCACGGGCGGGCAGCCGCTGGGCGTGCCCGCCGTCTTCGCGGACGTCGCCCGCGCACTCGGCCTCGCCGCCGACGTGGCCCGCAGCGAGGCGGACGCCGAGCGGCTCGCGCGCGAGCTTCCGCTCCCCGGCCTGCTGGAGGTTCGATACGACGAGCGCACGTGGCCCGGCCCGTCGCCGTTCGTCGACCCGCCGGTCGTCCGGGCCCGGTTCGAGGCGGCCGCCGCGCCGTGATCCTCATCACCGCCGCGACCGGGCAGGTGGGGCGGGAGGTCGTCCGCCTCCTCGCTCCCGCGACTCCGGTGCGCGCGATGGTGCGCGATTCGGCCGGGGCGGGCGGCCTCGCGGGCGCCGAGATCGCGGTCGCGAGCTTCGAGGACGCCGCCGCCCTGGCCGCGGCGATGGCGGGCGTCGAGACGGTCTTCCTGGCCGGCCGAGACAGCCCGGGCTACGTCGAGGGGCAGGAGCGCGTCGTGGAGGCGGCCGCGGGCGCGGGCGTGGGTCACGTCGTCAAGCTCTCCGCCCTCGGGGCGGCGCCCGGCTCGCCGGTCGAGCTGATGCGGGACCACCACGCGGTCGAGGAGCGGCTGCGGGCGTCCGGCATGGCCTGGACGTTCCTGCGGCCGCACCTCTACATGCAGAACCTGCTGCGGTTCGCCGGCCCGGTCGCGGCCGACGGGCGCCTGGCGGCCCCGATGGGCGACGGCGGCTACCCCTTCGTGGACACGCGCGACGTCTCGGCGTGCCGCCGCCGTCGTGCTGCGGGCGCCGGCCGCCCACGCCGGCCGCGCCTACTCCCTCACCGGCCCACGCGCCGTCGGCTATGCCGAGGTCGCGCGGCTGATGGGGGCGATCGTCGGCCGCGACGTGCGCTACGAGGCGCTCGCGCCGGAGCGGTTCCGGGCCGATCTCGAGGCGGCCGGCATCCCCGCCTGGCGGGCCGCCGACCTGGCTGCGATCGCCTCCGCCTATTCGGATGCCGACAACCGTCCGGCGGACGATCTGGCCGATCTGGCCGGCCACCCGCCGACGCCGATCGAGCGCTTCCTCGACGACCATCGCGCCATGCTCCTCGCCGGCGCGTCGCGGAGCCACGCGTGACCGTCCGCGCGGGCGCCGAACGGGCCGCGCGGGCGGCCATCCTGCGGGCGGCCGAGAGCGATCGAGTCGGGCAGGTCGTCTCCCGGTACGGGATGCGGCTCGGCGCGCGCCGGTTCGTCCCCGCCGAGAACCTGGACGAGGTCGTCGCGGTCATGCGCGAGCTGAACCGCGCCGGCATGCGCGGCGTGACCGGGCTCTTCGACGACCTCGCCCGCTCGGCCGCCGACGTCGCCCGCCACGAGGCCGAGTACGGCCGCCAGATCGACCGCCTCTCGGCCGAGGGGCTCGACGCGAACGTGGCGCTCAAGCTGACCCACCTCGGCATCCACGTCTCGGACGAGCTGATGTTCGAGGCCGCGCGGCGGCTGCTCGACCGGGCCGCGGCGCATGGCATGCGCCTGCGCTTCGACATGGAGGAGAGCGCACTCGTGCCGCAGACGCTTCGGCTCTACCGGCGCCTGCGTGAAGCGGGCGCCGACAACGTGGGCGTCGTGCTCCAGACCTACCTGCGCCGGTCGGAGCAGGACCTGGCCGACCTGCTCCCGCTGGGGCTGAACGTCCGCCTCGTCAAGGGCGCCTACCTGGAGCCCGCCGCCGTCGCCTACCCGGACAAGCGCGACGTCGACGCCGCCTACGTGCGCATGCTCGAGCGCTGCCTGGCCGAGGCGGAGCACACCGCGATCGCCACCCACGATCCCGCGATCGTCGCCACGGCCCGGACGCGGATCGCGGCCGCCGGGGTTGCTCCCGAGCGGTACGAGTTCCAGATGCTCTACGGCATCGCGCTCCCGCTCCAGCGTGAGGTGGCCGGCGCCGGCTATCCGCTGCGGATCGCCGCGCCGTACGGGCCCACCTGGTTCAGCTACCTGATGCGCAGGCTGGCCGAGCGGCCGGCGAACCTCGGATTCTTCGTCCGGAACGCGTTCGGTCGCTAGACGGAGGCCGCGCGCGAGGCGTCGGTGAACTCGCGGAACTGGGCCGTGACGAGGTAGGCGGTCTGCTCGCCGATGTCGACGGCGTTGTCGCCGATCCGCTCGAGGCAGCGCGAGATCAGGATCGCCCGCAGCCCGGCCTCGTGCGACGGCTCGTCGTTCGCCAGGGAGAGGATCCGACGCGCCAGGCCGTGGTTCGTCTGGTTGATGACCTGGTCCATCGCGAGCAGCGACTCGGCGCCGGCCAGGTCGCGGGCGCCGAACGAGCGCATCGCCTCGGCGATCATCGCGTGCGCCTGGCGCCCCATCGTCGAGAAGTCGGCCAGGAGCTCGGCCGGAAGCGGCGGATGCGGGGGGATCAGAAGCGCCAGCTTGGCGATGTTCACGCACTGGTCGCCGATCCGCTCGAGGTGCAGGTTCACGTGGATCATCGAGAGGACGAGGCGCAGGTCGACGGCGACGGGAGCCTGGCGGGCCAGGAGCGACTCGATCGACGCCTCGATCTTCAGGTAGATGCTGTCAACCTCGTCGTCGCCGGCGATCACCTGCTGGGCCTTGGGCTCGTCTGCGTTCTCGAGCGCCTCCAGCACCATCTCCAGCGAGCGCCCGCACAGACGTCCCGCGTCCTGCAGCAGCGCCTCGATCTCGTCCAGCTCGTGTTGGAACTCTTCCCGTGGCATGCGGCGAGCATAGGGCACAAGCCGCGGCCGTCCGCCCCGGTTCGCGGGCTCGCGCGTGGCTGCCTTATCCGACTCTTCACCACACATTCACCGTGGAATAACCCCGCGGCCCGTCGCCTGCAGGCACGATCGACTCATCGCTATCGAACGAACGACGGAGAGGTCACGCATGCAGAGGTTTCGAAGGTCCGCGCTGATGGTCTTCGCCGCGGCCACGGTGGTCCTCGCGGCCGCCTGCGGAAGCGGTGGCGGGGACGACGACCGTCACCCAGGGTGGCGGCAACCAGAACACCAGCAGCAAGGTGCTCACGGGCGCCGGCAGCACTCTCGTGTATCCGCTGATCTCGCAGTGGGAGCCCGACTACGCCACCAAGGCCGGGGTCACCATCACGTACGGCGCGATCGGCAGCGGCGGCGGCATCGACCAGATCACCGCCCGCGCAGTCGACTTCGGCGCCAGCGACGCCCCGCTCACGGCCGACCAGGCCACGGCCTGCAAGGGCTGCCTCCAGATCCCGTGGGCGCTCGGTGCCGACCGTCGTCACGTACAACGTCAAGGGTGTTTCCAACAACCTGCACCTGACGGGGCCGGTCGTCGCCGACATGTTCCTCGGCAACATCACGAGCTGGAACGACCCCAAGATCAAGGCGCTCAACCCGGGCGTGAACCTGCCCTCGACACGAAGGTGACGCCCATCTACCGCAGCGACGGCTCGGGCGACAGCTTCGTCTTCTCGAGCTACCTCTCGGCGATCAGCCCGGACTTCAAGAGCAAGATCGGCGCCTCGACGCAGCCGCCGTTCGCGACCGGCACCGGCGCCGCCAAGAACTCCGGCGTGGCCGCGGCCATCCAGAGCACCGACGGCGCCATCGGCTACGTGGCGATCTCCTACATCGCCGCCGACAGCCTGAACGAGGCGCTGCTGCAGAACGCCGCCGGCAAGTACCCGGCGCCGAGCGTCGACGAGCATCAAGGCGGCCGCGGACGCGGTCACGACCGCCCAGCCCGACGGGTCGATCCCGCTGGTGAACCCGCCCGCCTCGGCGACGGGTGCGTATCCGATGTCGACCTACACGCTACGCGATCGTGCCGAAGTCGTCGCCCAAGGCGGCGACGCTGAAGGCGTTCCTGACGTATGCCATCACCGACCGGCCAGGCGTTCGGGCCCGATCTCGGGTTCCCGCCGCTGCCGTCCGCGGTCGTTGCGTCCGACAAGACGGAGATCGCCTCGATCTCCTAACGGCAGGAGTGGCGCCGGCACCGCGACCTCCCACCGCGGCGCCGGCGCCCTCCCGCCGGAGAAGGCAGGCTCAGAGTTGAGCACGCACGTCGATACAGACATCGCCCTCCCGCCGCCGGTCGAGGTTCCACCTCGGCGACCTGGCGCTTGCGGGTGGTGTCCGGGCGCGGCCGCCGTGCGCTGGTCGTGATCACCCTGGTGCTGATCGCCTACCAGGTGGTCGACGAGGCGTCCGCGGCCATCTCGGCGTTCGGGCTCGGGCTTCATCACCTCGACCGAGTGGAACGCCGTCACCAACCAGTTCGGCGCCGCTCGACCTGATCTGGGGCACCGCTGGTGACGTCGGTCGATCGCGCTGGTGATCGCCGTGCCGATCGCGATCGCGATCGGCCTGTTCCTGAGCGAGCTGGCGCCGCGGAGGCTGCGGACGCCGGTGGGCGCGCTGGTCGAGCTCCTGGCCGCCATCCCGAGCGTGGTCCTCGGCCTGTGGGGGATCCTGGTCATGGGGCCGTTCCTGGAGCAGCACGTCGAGCCGTTGCTGACCGACCACCTCGGCTTCATCCCGCTCTTCTCGGGTACGCCGTCGAACGTCGGGCTGCTGCCGGCCTGCCTGGTGCTGACGATCATGGTCGTCCCGATCGTCGCCAGCATCAGCCGCGAGCTCTTCGACGAGCGTCCCGAGCGATCTCAAGCAGGGCGCGCTGGCGCTCGGCGTCGACGCGCTGGGAGATGGTGCGCGGCGTCGCCATCCCGCAGGTGAGCGGCGGCCTGGTGGCCGCCGTCATGCTCGGCTTCGCCCGCGCGCTCGGTGAGGCGATCGCGGTCACGCAGGTGATCGGCGGCAGCCTCGGCCGGCCCTCGTCGCTGTTCGGCCCGGCTGACACGATGGCCAGCCGCATCGCCAACCAGTACCAGGGCACCGCCACCGCGCTGCAGACGCTCGTCGCTGGCCTACCTGGCGGTGATCCTCCTGGTGCATCAGCCTGGTGACCAACATCGTCCGCACAGCTGATCGTCGCGCCGGCATGCGGCGGCGGCTGGGAGGCGAGGCGTGAGCACGCGGCCGATCGCGAACCCGCTGACCGTCGTCAGCCCGCGTTCGCGCCGCCGCAAGCTGAGTCGGGCGCTTGATGGAGGCTGCTCGCAACGCGTCGCGGCGCTGGTCGCGATCGTCGTGCTGCTGGTCGTGATCTTCTCGGTGGCCAAGCGCGGGCCTGCCGGCCGTCAACGTCGACTTCTTCACGCAGGTCGCGGCTCCCGTTCGGTCAGACGGGCGGCGGAATCAAGAACGCGATCGTCGGGACGTTGATCATGACCGCCATGGCCACGGTGATCGCGGTGCCGGTCGGCGTCCTGATCGCGATCTTCGACACCGAGTTCGCCTCGCCGCAGGTGTCCGAGCGCGATCCGGCTGACGCTGAACGTGCTCGCGGGCGTGCCGACCATCGTGATCGGCATCTTCATCTTCGGCCTGCTCGTGGTCGGCAACGGCCAGAGCGCCTTCGCGGCGTCGATCGGCCTGTCGATCGTGATGCTGCCGCTGATCGCCCGCGCGACCGAGGAGGTGCTGCTGCTGGTGCCGTCCACGCCTGCGCGAGGGCGGCATGGCGCTCGGCGCCACCCGCGCCCGCACGGTGTCACGGTGATCCTGCCGAGCGCCGTCGGCGGCATCGTCACCGCCACCATCGTCGCCGTCGCCCGTGCCGCCGGCGAGACGGCGCCGATCCTGTTCACCTCGTCGATCTTCGCGAACGCGGTCGTGACCGACCCCAGCCAGCCGATGGCTTCGATGCCGTTCACGATCTTCACGAACTCGGAGTCGCCCAGCCAGCACGACCAGCAGGTGGCATGGGCGGCGGCGCTGGTGCTGATGGCGTTCGTGCTGCTCGGCAGCATCACCGGCCGCGCTGTTGTCCCTGCGGACACGCCGGCAGATCGAGCAGATGCGATGATCCCTAACCACCTCTTCACCCAACGAGTTGCACGATGTCTGACACAATTCGCGGAGATCGGACACCAGATCCGTCCATGACTGACCAGCAGGACACGCAATCGGGCGACGCCCGGCGACGCGCCGAGGTGACGTCGGCCAAGCCGCAACGCGACTGGCCGAGATGGCCTCCGGCCACGAGGCCAACCCCACCGAGGGCCGGAGACGGTGTTCGAGCTGGACAAGGTGACCATCTCCTACTCCGGCAAGCCGGCCATCAGCGACGTCAACCTGTAGGTCCACAAGAACCTCGTGACGGCGTTCATCGGCCCCTCCGGCTGCGGCAAGACCACGCTCCTGCGCAGCCTGAACCGGATGAACGACCTGATCCCCGGCGCGACGGTGGACGGCACGATCAGCTACCACGGCCACGACCTGAACGCGATCCGGCGTCGATCCGGTCGAGGTGCGCCGCCGGATCGGGATGGTGTTCCAGCGGCCGAACCCGTTCCCCAAGTCGATCTACGACAACGTCGCCTACGGCCTGCGCCTGCACGGCATGAAGGACGACCTGGACGACCGCGTCGAGAAGGCGCTGCGCGCATGCGGCGCTGTGGGACGAGGTCAAGGACCGGCTCAAGACGAGCGCCCTGTCGCTGTCCGGCGGCCAGCAGCAGCGGCTCTGCATCGCCCGCGCGCTGGCGATCGAGCCGGACGTCGTGCTGATGGACGAGCCGGCCTCCGCGCTCGACCCGATCGCCACCCAGCGCATCGAGGACCTGGTCGAGGAGCTGAAGAACGACTACACGATCGTCATCGTCACCCACAACATGCAGCAGGCGGCACGGGTGGCCGACATGACGGCCTTCTTCAGCGTCGACGTGCGCGACAACGGCACCCGCTGCGGCGTCCTGGTCGAGCACGCCCCCACCTCGGACCTGTTCATCCGGCCCAGCGATCCCGCGCACCGAGGCGTACGTCACGGGCCGCTTCGGCTAGCGATGGCCGGTCCGGCGGACAAGGGCGACTCCGCGGCCGGCGTCGCTGAGCTCCAGACCGCCCGCCGTCGCCGCGGGGGCGCCGCGGCCCGTCGCGCCAAGCCGCCGCCGCCGGAGCGGTTCCTGAACCGGGAGCTGTCGTGGCTCGACTGGAACGACCGCTGCATCCAGCTCGGCCAGGACGCGAGCGTCCCGCTGCTCCACCGCATCCGGCTGTGCTCGTTCATCTCCACCGGCCTGGACGAGTTCTTCATGGTGCGGGTGGCCGGCCTCGAGCGCCAGGCGGCCTCGGGGCTCGACGTGCGCTCACCCGACGGCCGCAGCCCGCACACCACACTCGACGAGATCGCGACCAGAGTCCGCGACCAGGTGCGCAAGCAGTCCGACCTCTACGAGCACGAGCTGCTGCCCGGGCTCGCCGAGGCCGGCATCCAGATCGGCCGCCTCGAACAGGCCACCCGGGCCGAGCTGCGGGCGCTGGGCGCCCACTACGAGCGCGAGATCTACCCGGTGCTGACGCCGCTTGCGATCGGCCCCGGCCAGCCCTTCCCGTACATCTCCGGCCTCTCGCTCAGCCTGGGCGTGTTCGTGCGCGATCCGGCCACGCGGCGAGGAGCGGCTGGCCCGCGTGAAGGTGCCGGAGGGCATGTCCCGCTACGTCACCGTGGGCCGCGACCAGGTGATGTTCCCGCTCGAGGAGGTCATCGCCCACTTCCTGCCGCGGCTCTTCCCCGGCATGGAAGTGGTCGAGTCGGCCCCGTTCCGGGTCACGCGCGACGCCGACTTCGACGTGTCGGACGACGCCGACGACCTGCTCCAGGCGGTGCAGGTCGAGCTGCGCCGGCGCCGGTTCGGCGACGTCGTGCGGCTCGAGGTGGCGCATCGCGATGTCCCAGCGCATGCAGCGGCGGCTGGTCGACTCGCTGGACGTGAGCGACCGCCAGGTGTTCCGCATCCACGGGATGCTCGACCTGGCCGACGTCTCCCAGGTCGCCGACATCGACCGGCCCGAGCTCAAGTTCGAGCCCTGGGTGGGCGTGGAGCCGCCGGCGTTCGCAAGCGGCGACCGCAAGGAGATGTTCGCAGACCATCGCGGCCGACGACGTGCTCATCCATCTCCCGTACGACTCCTTCGCGGGTACGGTCGAGGACTTCATCAACGCCGGCGCGCGCGACCCGGACTCCGTGGCGCTGAAGACGACCGTTTACCGCACGAGCGAGCGCTCGCCCCTGATCCCGGCGCTGATCCGGGCAGCCGAGGAGGGCAAGCAGAGCGTGTGCGTGGTGGAGCTCAAGGCCCGGTTCGACGAGAGCCGCAACATCCACTGGTCGCGGGCGCTGGAAGAGGCGGGCACGCACGTCGCCTACGGCTTCCCCCACCTCAAGGTGCACGCGAAGACGACGCTGATCGTCCGCCGCGAGGGCCGCGGCCTGCGCCGCTACGCCCACATCGGCACCGGCAACTATCACGCGACGACGGCGCGCGTGTACGAGGACTTCGGCCTCTTCACCGCCGACGACGACATCACCGCGGACGTCTCCGACCTGTTCAACCTGCTGACGGGATTCGGGCGGCCCCAGACCTTCCGCAAGCTCCTCGTCGCGCCGTACACGCTGCGGCCGCGGCTGCTGGAGCTGTTCGCGACGGTGGCAGACGCCGCCCGGGCGGGCCAGCGCGCCCGTATCCGGATCAAGGTGAACCACTTCACCGACGTCGAGATGATCGACGCCCTCTACGACGCGTCGCGGGCCGGCGCCCACGTCGACATCGTCGCCCGCACGGTGTGCGCCCTGCGCCCGGGCGTCGAGGGCATGTCCGAGAACATCCGCGTCCGCAGCGTGCTCGGCCGCTGGCTGGAGCACAGCCGGGCGTTCATCATCGAGGCCGGCGACGTCTCCACCTACCTGATCGGCAGCGCGGACCTCATGCCGCGCAACCTGGACGGCCGCTTCGAGGTGCTCGTGCCGGTCGAGGGCGAGGCGGCCCGCACGCAGCTCGCGGAGATGTTCGACAGCCTGTTCGGGATCGCCGACTACTCCTGGCAGCTGCTGCCGGACGGGAGCTGGGAGCGGCTCCCGAGCGACGGCACCGGCGGCACCCAGCTGGCGCTGATCCGGCGGGCGCGGCGCAACTCGACGCCCCAGGCAGCGCGGCCGTGAGCCGGGCTGCCGTCGAGGTCGACGCGGTGCACCACGACGCCGGGAGGGACATCCGACCCGGCGGTAAGACTCCCCGTATGACCGTTGCGGTGATCGACATCGGCTCGAACACGGGCCGCCTGCTCGTCGCCCGCAGGGGCAGCACGGCGGCGACCGTGGCGGTGCGAAACGAGCGCACCGTGCTCGGCCTCGGGCACGAGATCGAGTGCACCGGCACCATCTCCCCGGAGAAGCTCGAGCAGACCATGATCTGCGCCCGCCGGTACGCGACCCTCGCCCGCGCCCACGGCTCCACGCACATCGACGTGATCGTGACGGCCCCCGGCCGCCAGAGCGCGAACGCCGCCGAGCTCGTCGCCGGCCTGACCCACGTGACCGGCGTCTCCGCCCGCGTCCTCTCGGCCGACGAGGAGGGCCGCTACGCGTTCGAGGGCGCCACCGCCGGGGTCACCGGCCTCGCGCTGCCGGTCGGCGTCTGCGACGTCGGCGGGGGCTCCACCGAGCTCGTCGTCGGCATCCCCGACCGCGCGCCCGACGATGTGCACTCGATCGACATCGGCTCGCTGCGGCTGACGAGCCGGTTCCTGAAGGGCGATCCGCCCTCACGGCGGTCGATCGAGCGCGCCGTCGACGAGGCGCGCGATCATCTCGGCGACCTGGACGGGCTCCGCGTCGCGACGGCGCTCGCGACCGGCGGGAGCGCCCGCGGCCTGCGCAAGCTGGTCGGCCGCACGCTGGACGATCGCCGGCTCGACCGGGCCGTGCGCATCATCGCCCGCCAGCCCTCCGACCGGCTGTCCCGCACCTACGGCATCCACATCGAGCGTGCCCATGTCCTTCTGGCCGGCGCGCTGATCCTGCGCGAGACCCAGGCGATCCTGGGCGTCCCGCTCGTCGTCGCCCGCGGCGGATTGCGCGAGGGCTTGGCCGACCTGCTTCTGGCCGAGCGCTCCGCGGCCTGACCGCGCCCGCCCGGCGGGAGTTCTCCAAAGCTTCACGCGATCGTCACCATGCGGAAACCCCTGCTCGCTGTGGGATCGCCACAATCTGGATATGGGTACTCGCTCGACCTACGACCGCCGGATCGAGCAGCTCGAGTCCGCCGTGGTCGCGCGTGGACGGCGGGTGGCGGCCCGTCGCCCCGGTACCGCCGGCCCGCGGACGATCGACGCGGCCGTCGACGACCTGCTGGCCTCGCCGCGCGCCGAGCCCGGCGACCTGATCCGCATCCGCGCCGTCCAGGAGATCGACTTCCACGTCCGCCACGTCGACCGGCTGCTGAAGACGCTCGCCCCGGAGCAGCTGCGCCGGGCCGACACGGGCGCTCTGCGTGCGCTCGAGATCGCGCTGGCGGCGCTCGTGGCCGGCGACACCGCCCGGCTCGACCGGCTCGACGCCACGCTCGAGCGCATCCTCGACGGCGCCGAGCGCCCGCTCCTGCGCGACGGTGGCGCCACGCTCCCGCTCGACGCCCGCCTGCGCCGGATCGCCCTGCACGTGCTCGCCGTTGCCGAGGCCGCCCGGCTGCTCCTGCGCCCCGCCTACGACCGTCCCCGGGCGCCCGTCGCATGAGGAACGGCCCGGCTACGGCCCGCCGCCGCCGGATCCTCGTCGTCGAGGACGACTCGGTCATCGCGACCGCGATCGCCGCCTACCTGCGCGCGGCCGGTTACGAGGTCGACGCTGTCGACGACGGGTTGAAGGCGCTGCGCCGGATCCGCTACGCGAGCCCCGACGCGATCGTGCTCGACCTGATGCTGCCGGGGACGGACGGCTGGCAGGTGATCGAGTCGGTGCGGGCCGACGGCATCGAGGCCGCGATCGTCGTCGTGAGCGCGCGCGTCTCCGAGCGCGACCGCGTCCACGCTCTGCGCCTGGGCGCCGACGACTACCTGTGCAAGCCGTTCGGGATGCCCGAGCTGGTGGCCCGGGTCGAGTCGGCGCTGCGGCGCACGTCGGGCGGGTTCCGGGGCACGAACGCCGCCATCGAATCGCCGGGGCTCGTGATCGACTCGGAGCTGCGGCGCGCCTTCGTCGACGGCGAGGACGCCGGCCTGACCGTGCTCGAGTTCCGGCTCCTGCACACCATGGCCTCCGAGAGCGGGCGCGCGCTCAGCCGCGACCAGCTCCGCCGGCGCGTCTGGGGGATGCCGCACACGAAACGCGACCGCTCGGTCGACGTCTGCATCCGCAAGCTGCGGGCGAAGCTCGACTGCCGCTCGTCGGGCCATACGTACATCCACACGCACCCGGGCGTCGGCTATCGCTTCGCCGCCGAGCCGAAGGGCGCCGAGCGGAAGCCCGAGCAGCAGCCTCTGAGCACCGGCTGAGATACGATCACCGCCTGTGAGCAGCGAGCCTCAGGCGCCCGCCGTGGCTGAGCCGGACTCGAGCGACGCTGCGCTGGTCGACACGCTGCTCGAGGAGCTCGGCGCAAGCCGCGTCGGTTTGCTGGCCGAGTTCGTGCGCGCCTACGCCCGCCGCGTCCCGGCGGTGCTCGTGGCGGAGCTGGGGACGAGCGGCCTCGCCGCTCACGTCGCGCATCTGTACTCGTTCATGAGCGGCCGCGAGCCCGGGCAGCTGGCGGTGCGCGCGTATAACACCGAGCTGGCCAGCGACGGCTGGGAGGCGGCCGGCTCGGTGGTCGAGGTGAGCGTCGAGGACGCGCCGTTCCTCGTGGACACCGTCACGACCGAGATGCACGTGCACGGCCTGCAGGTGCGGGCCGTCGTGCACCCGGTGGTCGGCGTCGACCGCGACGAGGACGGCCACATCGTGGCGATCACGCCTGCCCGCGGCGCGGCCCGGCGCGAGTCGGTCATGCACTTCCAGGCCGACCGCCGCCTCGACGCGGCCGGGCTCGAGCTGCTGCGGGCCGACCTGGTGTCGGTGCTGACCGACCTGCGCCTGGCCGTGCGCGACTTCCTGCCGATGGTGGAGCGGGTCGAGACGATGATCGAGGCCGCCCAGCGGGGCGGCCCGCGCTGGTCGCCCGCGGTGATCCAGGAGTCGACCGAGTTCCTGCAGTGGCTCACCGACGACAGCTTCATCTACCTGGGCTACCGCGAATACCGCATCTCGGGCACGGGCGACGACGCCACGATCGCCCTCGTGCCCGGCACGGGCCTCGGCGTCCTGTCGGACGACGGCCGCTCCCGCTTCTCCGAGCCGGTGCCGGTCTCGGAGGTCGACCAGTCCGTGCGCGACCGCGTCTTCAGCGGGCCGCTCCTGACGGTCGCCAAGACGAACCGCGAGACGGCGATCCACCGGCGCGCGCGGATGGACTACATCGGCGTCAAGTGCTTCGACGAGTCCGGCGCGGTCGTCGGCGAGCTGCGCATGATCGGGCTCTTCACGAGCAAGGCCTACGCCGAGTCGGCCCGCCAGATCCCGCTGATCCGGCGCAAGCTCGAGGCGATCATGCGCTGGGAGGACCTGATCACCGGCTCCCACGACTACAAGGCCGTGGTCGAGCTCTTCGACAGCTTCCCGAAGGACGAGCTCTTCGCGGCGCCGGCCCAGGAGCTGCGCACGACGATCATGGCGCTCGCGGCGATGCAGGAGGAGCGCAACGTGCGCGTCTTCCTGCGCGTCGACCCGATGCGGCGGACGGTATGGGCGGTGGTCGCCCTGCCCCGCGACCGCGTTTCAACCGATCTGCGGGTGCGCCTGGAGCACCTGTTCGAGTACCGCTACCAGGGCGTCGTCGCCGACTACGCGCTCTCGTTCGCGACCGACCCGGCCCGCTTCCACTTCACGATCCACGTCGGCGAGGGCGGGATCCCGGACGTCTCGCCGGTCGATATCCAGCGCGAGGTGGTGGCGGCGGCCCGGTCGTGGGACGACGCGCTCTCCGACGCGCTGGCCGAGGCGGTCGGCGAGCTGCGCGGCCACGAAATCGCCCGCCGCTACGCCGCGCTCTTCCCCGAGTACTACAAGAGCGCGTCGACGATCGACGCGGCCAGGTTCGACGTGCAGCAGTTCGAGCGCCTCGGCGAGGACCGGCCCTACGTGGTCGCGCTCCAGAACGAGGCCGGCCCGTCCGAGCCGCTGCTCACCCGGGTCAAGCTCTACAAGACCGGCGGCAAGGCGCCGCTGACCGAGCTCCTGCCGCTGCTCGAGCAGCTCGGCCTGACCGTGGTCGAGGAGGTGCCGACGCGGCTCCAGGGTGATCCGGCCGAGAGCCGCTACCTGCACGACTTCGGCGTGCTCGGGCCGGACGGGCGCCAGCTCGACCTGGGCGTCTACGCCGACCTCGTCAGCGCGACCGTCGGCGCGGTATGGGACGGCCGGGCCGGCTCCGACTGGCTGAACCGGCTGGTCGTCGCCGGCGGCCTCTCGTGGCAGCAGATCACGATCCTGCGCGCCTACCGGGAATACCGCCAGGCGCTCGGCGCCACCTTCACGTCCCGCTACCAGAACGACTGCTTCGTGCGGAACTCCGGGATCGCCCGCAAGCTGGTGCAGCTCTTCGAGACGCGCTTCGACCCGAATCTGGAGCGGGCCGGGGACGGCGCGGAGGGCGAGGATCCGGAGGCGGCGCTCGTCGCCGCCATCTCCGCCGATCTCGATGCGGTCACCTCGCTCGACGACGACCGCATCCTGCGCGGGTACCTGGGCATGATCCAGGCCACGGTGCGCACGAACGCGTACGTGCGCGACGGCGGCCACCTGTCGATCAAGCTGCGCTGTGCCGACGTCCCCAGCATGCCCCGGCCGGTGCCGCTGTGGGAGATCTTCGTCTACTCACCGGAGATGGCCGGCGTGCACCTGCGCGGCGGCCCGGTCGCCCGCGGCGGCATCCGCTGGTCAGACCGGTTGGAGGACTACCGCACCGAGATCCTCGGCCTGATGAAGGCGCAGATGGTGAAGAACGCGGTGATCGTCCCCGTCGGCGCGAAGGGCGGGTTCGTGCTGAAGCAGCCGCCGTCCGACCGTGCCGAGCTGCGCGAGGAGGAGCGGCGCCAGTACATCACCCTGATGCGCGGCATGCTCGACCTGACCGACAACATGGTCGGCGGCGAGGTCGTCCACCCGCCCGGCGTGCGCGTCCTCGACGGCCCCGACCCGTATCTGGTCGTGGCCGCCGACAAGGGCACGGCCCACCTCTCCGACACGGCCAACGCCGTCAGCGCCGAGTACGGGTTCTGGCTGGGCGACGCCTACGCGTCCGGCGGCTCGGACGGGTATGACCATAAGGCGCTCGGGATCACCGCCCGTGGCGGCTGGGAGAGCGTCACCCGCCACTTCCGCGAGCTCGGCCGCGACGTGATGACCGAGCCGTTCACCGCCGCCGGGATCGGCGACATGTCCGGCGACGTGTTCGGGAACGGGATGCTGCTCTCGCGGCAGATGCGGCTCCTGGCGGCCTTCGACCACCGCCACGTGTTCATCGACCCCGAGCCCGATCCCGAGGCGTCGTTCGACGAGCGGGCGCGGCTCTTCGCGCTGCCGGCGTCGTCGTGGGACGACTACAACCGCGAGCTGATCTCGGCCGGCGGCGGCGTCTGGCCGCGAACGGCGAAGTCGGTGCCGCTCTCGCCCCAGGCGCGCGAGGCGCTCGGGATCGACGCCGAGCGGCTCACGCCGACCGAGGTGATCCAGGCGATCCTGCGCGCGCCGGTCGACCTGCTCTGGAACGGCGGCATCGGCACCTACGTGAAGGCGTCGTCCGAGTCGCAGGCCGAGGCCGGCGACCGCACCAACGACGCCGTCCGCGTCGACGGCCGCGAGCTGCGGGCGAAGGTCGTCGGCGAGGGCGGCAACCTCGGGTTGACCCAGCGGGGCCGGATCGAGTACGCGACCCACGGCGGCCGGATCAACATCGACGCGATCGACAACTCGGCCGGCGTCGACTGCTCCGACCACGAGGTGAACCTGAAGATCCTGCTCGGCCTCGCCGTCGAGGCGGGCGAGCTCACGGTCGAGGAGCGCAACGAGGTGCTCCAGAGCGTCGCGAACGACGTGGTCACCCACGTGCTCTACGACAACTACCTGCAGGTGCAGATCCTGAGCCAGGAGACGGCCGTCGCCCCCCAGCGGATGGAGGCCTACGAGGACCTGATGGTCGAGCTCGAGTCGCGCGGCCTGCTGGAGCGAAACCTCGAATTCCTGCCGACGCCGGAGCAGATGACGGAGCGGCGCGCGGCGGGCAGCGGCCTCGTGCGACCGGAGCTGTGCGTGCTGCTGGCCTACGCGAAGCGGCTGCTGCGCGAGCAGGTGCTGGCCTCCTCGCTGCCCGACGATCCCTACCTGGACGCGTCGCTCGCCGAGTACTTCCCGCTGACCGTGGTCGAGCGGTTCGGCCACCTGATGGCGGTGCACCCGCTGCGGCGCGAGATCGTGGCCACCATCGTCACGAACGACGTGATCAACTCGATGGGGGTCACGTTCGTCTCGCGGATGGTGGCGGAGACCGGCGCCGGTCCCGAGGAGGTCGCGGCGGCCTTCATCGTCGCGCGCGACGTCTCAGACGCGCGCGACCCATGGGACGCGGTCGAGAAGCTCGACCGGGTGGTGCCGAACGACGTGCAGGCCGATCTCATGGACGGCGTCGACACGGTGGTCGCGCAGCTGTCGCGTTGGTACCTGACGCACGTGCCCCAGATCGACCTGCAGGCCGAGGTCGAGCGGTCGCGGGGGCCGTTCGGCGAGCTCGTGGCCGGCATGGGCGACGTCGCGACGACGGCATGGCGGCTGGCCCGGGACGAGCGCCTGGATCGGCTGCTCGAGCAGGGCGTCCCCCGCGAGGCGGCGCGCTTCGCGGCCATCGCGCCCGACCTGGTCTACGCGCCCGACATCATCACCGTCGCCCAGGCGTACTCACGCCCGATCGCCGACGTCGCCCACGCCTTCTTCGTGATCGGCGAGCGGCTCTACCTGGACGTGATCGAGCGGCGCGCGTCCGAGCTCCCGGCCGGCACGCGCTGGCAGCGGCTGGCGTGGGCCTCACTGGCCGACGACCTGCGGCTGCTGCGGCGCCAGATCGCCTCGGCGGTGCTGGCCGAGACCGGCGACGCGTCCATCGACGACGCGGTCGACCGCTACCTGGCGGCCCGCACCGACCCGTACGAGCGGCTGGCGTCGCTGATGACGACGCTCGCCGCGGCGCCGGGCGACGACGCCTCCGTGATCATGGTCGCGGTGCACCAGATCCGCCAGGTGATCGCCTAGCCGAATCGTCGTTCCGTCGCGGGTATGGTGGTCCACATGAACCGGCTCGCCGGCGAGACCAGTCCGTACCTGCTCCAGCACGCCGAGAACCCGGTCGAGTGGTACCCGTGGGGCGACGAGGCGCTCGCCCGCGCGCGCACAGAGGAGCGGCCGATCCTGCTCTCGATCGGCTACTCGGCCTGCCACTGGTGCCATGTGATGGCGCACGAGTCGTTCGAGGACCCCGAGACGGCCGAGGTGATGAACCGGCTGTTCGTGAACGTGAAGGTCGACCGCGAGGAGCGGCCCGACCTGGACGCCGTCTACATGAACGCCGTCGTCGGCATGACCGGCCACGGCGGCTGGCCGATGACCGTGTTCCTGACCCCGGCCGGCGAGCCCTTCCACGGCGGCACCTACTACCCGCCGGAGCCGCGGCACGGGATGCCCGCCTTCCGCCAGGTGCTGGTCGCGGTCGACAAGGCGTGGCGCGAGCAGCGCGGCGAGGTCGAGCGGGTGGGCGCGAACGTCGGCGAGGCGCTGCGCCGCGCCTCCGAGCTCGTGCCGTCGTCCGATCCGCTCTCCGAGGACATCCTGGCCGACGCGATGCCGCGCCTGCGGGCCGTGCACGACGCCACCTGGGGCGGGTTCGGCGGCGCCCCCAAGTTCCCGGCCGGCCCGGCGGTGGGCTTCCTGCTGCGCCGGTTTGCGCGCTCGGGTGACGCCGAGGCGCTCGAGATCGCCCGCACAACGCTCGACGGCATGGCCCTCGGCGGGATGCACGACCTGGTCGGCGGCGGGTTCCACCGCTATGCGGTCGACGCCGTCTGGCTCGTGCCTCACTTCGAGAAGATGCTCTACGACAACGCCCTGCTGGCGACGGCCTACCTCGAGGCGGCGGCCGTGACCGGGGAGGACCGCTACGCCCGCGTGGCCGGCGACACCCTCGACTTCCTGATCCGCGACATGCGCCTGCCCGAGGGCGGCTTCGCCTCGGCGCTCGACGCCGACACCGACGGCGAGGAGGGCACCACCTACGTGTGGACGCCGGCCCAGCTCGTCGAGGCGCTCGGCGAGGATGACGCGCGGGCAGCCGCCGCCTACTACGGCGTCACCGATCACGGCAACTTCGAGGGCGGGACGACGGTGCTGCGCGCCCAGGGGGCCGCGCCCGCGGACCTCGACCGGATCCGGGCGGCGCTGCTCGAGCGCAGGCTGCGCCGGCCCCAGCCCGGCCGCGACGACAAGGCGATCGCGAGCTGGAACGGGCTCGCGCTCGCGGCGCTCGCCCAGGGCGGCTGGCGCCTGGGCCGGCCCGACCTGCTCGACGCCGCCCGCGAGTGCGCCCGGTTCCTGCTCGGCCCGATGACCGGCGACGACGGCCGCCTGCGTCGCACCTACCGCGCCGGCAGCGCCCGCATCCCGGCGTACCTGGACGACCACGCCGCGGTCTGCCACGGCCTGCTCGAGCTGGCGCTTGCGACCGGCGAGGCCGAGTGGCTTCCGCCGGCCAGGCACCTGGCGGACGAGGCGCTGGCCCGCTTCGCCGACGAGCGGCACGGCGGCTTCTACCAGTCGGCCGACGACGCCGAGCGGCTGGTGGCCCGGCACAAGGAGCTCGACGACAACCCCATCCCGTCGGGCAACTCGCTGCTCTGCCATTGCCTGATCCGGCTGGGCCGGATCTACGCCGACGCCGAGCTCGAGGCCCGGGCCGAGGCGACGCTGCGGCTGGCGGTGGACGGCATGCGCAACGCCCCGCACGCGTTCGGCCAGATGCTCTCCGCGCTCGACCTGTACCTGTCGGCGCCGCGGGAGGTGGCCGTCGTCGGCCCCGCCGCCGACCCGGCCACGCGCGCCCTCGCCGACGCCGTGCGCGACGGCTTCCACCCCACGGTGGTGTACGCCTTCGGTGACGGCGCGGACGCCGCCGGCGTCCCGCTGCTCGAGGGGCGCACGCCCGTGAGCGGCGCCCCCGCCGCGTATATCTGCGAGCGGTTCGCATGCCTGGCGCCTCTGACCGACCCGGCGGCCGCCCGCGCGGCCATGGCGGCGTGAGCGCCGAGGCCCAGCGCCGGGCCGCGGGCGAGGAGGCGGTCGCCCGCTACGTGCGCGACGGCATGCGGCTCGGCCTGGGGACGGGCTCGACCGCGGCGGCGATGCTCGAGGCGCTGGCCGCCCGGCTTGCCGACGGCGGCCTGCGCGACGTCGCCGGCGTCCCCACCTCCGAGGCGACCGCGGCCCTCTGCCGTCGCCTGGGCGTGCCGCTCCTGACGCTCGCCGAGGCGCCCGAGCTGGACATCGTGATCGACGGCGCGGACGAGATCGACCCCGACCTCAACCTGATCAAGGGACTGGGTGGCGCCCACCTGCGGGAGAAGGTGGTGGCGAGCGCCGGGCGCACGATGGTCGTCGTCGCCGACGAGTCGAAGCTGGTCGCGCGGCTGGGCGAGCGGGCGCCGCTCCCGGTCGAGGTGGTCGAGTTCGCGCTGCCCGTCTGCGAGCGGCTGCTGCGCCGCCTGGGCTGGGAGACCGCCCGGCGTGAGGCGGTGGGGGCGGGCCGTTCGTGACCGACGAGGGCAACGCGATCCTCGACTGCCGCCGCGACGACTGGGCCGACCCCGCCGCCCTGGCCGCGGCCGTTCGGTCGGTGCCAGGCGTCGTCGAGCACGGCTTCTTCCTCGGCATGGCCTCGGTGGCCGTCGTCGGGACGGCGGACGGCGTCAGAGTGCTCGAGCGCGGGTCGCGCCCAGCCGCCCTTCCATGATCGCGACGGCCTCGGGGTTGGCGTCGGCGAGGACGTAGCGCCGCCCGGTCGCGACGGCCACGGCGCCGAGCGTCCCCGAGCCGGCGAAGAAGTCGGCCACCAGGTCGCCGGGGCGGCTCGAGGCCAGCACCATCCGCCGCAGAAGCCCCTCCGGCTTCTGGGTGGGGTAGCCGGTGCGCTCGCGGCCCGATGTGGGCACGATCGTGTGCCACCAGACGTCGGTCGGGAGCTTGCCGCGCGCGGCCTTCTCCGGCGTGACCAGGCCGGGCGCCATGTACGGCTCCCGCTCGACGGCGTCGGAATCGAACCAGTAGCGGTCAGGGTCGCGCACGTAGACGAGGATCGTGTCGTGCTTCGGCGGCCAGCGCCGGCGCGGCTTCGCGCCGTAGTCGTAGGCCCAGACGATCTCGTTCAGGAAGCAGTCGCGGCCGAAGATCTCGTCACAGAGCAGCTTGACGTAGTGGGCCTCGCGGTAGTCGAGGTGCAGGTAGAGCGTGCCCTCGCGGTCGAGCAGGCGGTGGGCCTCCCGCAGCCGCGGCTCCAGGAAGCCCAGGTAGTCGTCGAAGCGGTCGCGGTATGACGAGCTCTCGAGCAGCTCGCTGCGGTAGCGGCGGCCGCCGAACCCGGTGCGGTCGCCGTCGCTGTCCGCCACCGTGCGCAGCCGTCGCGCCGCTGCGCCTCTGACCGGTGTTGAACGGCGGGTCGAGGTAGATCATCCGGAACGCGCCGTCGGCGAACGTCGCCATCACGGCCAGGTTGTCGCCGAGCAGGATCTCGCCCTCCACCCGGCGTAGCATGAACGCCGCGACGGTCGGAGCCGCCCGGCTACGCCCCCGGCTACGCCTCCCGGATCAGCCGCACGAGCGCCGCGGGCATCTCGCCCCCGTCCACCCGCACCCGCCGCAGTGTGTAGGGCTGCGGGCGCGCCGCCAGGCCGGCGATCTCGGTCGTCGCGCCCAGGTATCCGGCCCGGCGGACGGCCGCGATCACGGCGGCGTCGAACGCGCCCGACGGGTAGCAGAAGAACCGCACAGGGACGTGGAAGAGCCGCCGCAGCACGACCCGGGAGCCGTGCACCTCGCGCCATAGCCGCGCCGCGCTCAGGGTTGCCAGGTCGGGGTGCGTGAGCGTGTGCGAGTCGACCTCCCACCCGTTCGCGATCATGCGCCGCACCATCCAGCTCTTGAGGCCCCACCCGTGGCGGTGCAGGTTCGCCACGAGCAGGTTCAGCACGCCGGCCCAGCCGCGCCGGCGCAGGATCGGCATCGCCGCACCGAAGTCGCCGTGGTAGCCGTCGTCGAACGAGAGCACGATCGGCCGTGGCGGCAGCGTCGCCCGCCCGTGCCAGGCCCGCCACACCCGGTCGAGCGTGACCGCGTGGTAGCCGGCCCGCGCAAGCGCCGCGACCTGCGCGGCGAAGAGCTGCCGCGAGACGAAGAGCTCGGGATACGGCGCCGATGCGGGCGGCGTGCCGATCACGTGGTACATGAGCACCGGCACGGACGTGCGCAGCGCCGGGCCGTGGAACCGCCGCCGCAGCAGCGGCACGGGCACCGGCAGGTCGCGTTGGTCGAGGGCCTGCTCCTCGGGCACCGGCCGGCGCGGCCGGTGGGCGGCCGTCGCATGCGTCGAGATCATCGCCGCTGCGCCGCTCACTGCGGCGGCGGCCACCACCCAGTACACGATCCGACGACCCGGCAACGGAGGCTCTCCATGGGAGCGCGGGGTGGGAAGTCTACGCCCTTACACGCCGGCAGCGGCGGCGCGCTTGCGCCCGATCTGCTCTGCGCTCGGCCGGCGCACGTTGCGCACGAGCCCGAGCTTCTCCCAGCCCGCGATCACGAGCCCCGAGAGGTCGACCTGGCGCCAGCCGAGGCCATGGAAGGCCGAGGTGGGGAAGACGTGGTGGTTGTGGTGCCACGCCTCGCCCAGCGACGGCAGCGCGAGCAGCCAGTTGTTCGTGGAGCGGTCGGCAGCGGGGAACGGCCGGCGACCGAACACGTGACAGATCGAGTTCACGCTCCACGTGATGTGGTGGTTGAAGAAGAGGCGCACGAGGCCGCCCCAGACGAGGCCCGTGAACGCGCCCGTCCAGGTGCCTGTGATGAGGCCGCCGAGCGCGAACGGGATGGCGAACGAGAGCACGATCCAGAGCGGGAACAACCGCGAGATCGTGACCACGAGGCGATCCTGGAGCAGATCCTTGGCGTAGCGCTCCTGATCGGTGCGGTTGTGATCGAAGAGCCAGCCGACGTGCGCGTGGCCGAGGCCCTGCAACCGCCCCCAGATCGAGTTGGAGAAGCCGTGGTGGGGGCTGTGCGGATCGCCCTCCTTGTCGGAGAACGCGTGATGGGTGCGGTGGTCGACGGCCCAGTCGATCGCGGCGCCCTGGATCGCCAGGGAGCCGGCCACCAGCAGGGCGGCTTTGAGTGGCGCGATGGCCTCGAACGCGCGGTGCGTGAGCATGCGGTGGAAGCCGATCGTGATCCCGAATCCACAGATGACGTAGAGGCCGAGGAAGAGGATCAGGTCGGTGAGCCCGACGACCTCGTTCCAGGACATCGTCACGGCCGCGAGCAGCCCCACGAAGGGCAGGACGGTGATCACGATCGTGCCGATGTTCTGCCGGCGGTTGGAAATCGGGAGGTCGGGCGCGTCAGCGGTCATCGAGAGATCCTTTCGCCCCCGAGCGGGGTCACGTTCGCTCGACCCGGCTGCCCGGGACGATGTCGTGGGACCCGTCCTCCCAGCGGACGAACCCCTTGTGGCCGCCGTCGTAGTCGCCGGCGAAGAGCAGGAGCGTGGCCGGGCGTCCGGCCACGGTGCACGCGTCGTCGCCCGGCTCATCGACGCCGCGCCACACGCGCACGAACGGGTTTCGCTCCCATTCGTCCCCGATCGTCGTCGGATCGGTGTGGCCCGGCAGTACGTGGGTCTCGGGCGGAAGCTTCATCAGCACGTCCATGATCGAGTGGTGCAGGCTCTCGTAGCTGTCGTTCATCGTGCCGCCCACGGTGTCCTTGAAGAGGACGTCGGCGGTGAAGCAGCAGTCGTCGATCAGGAACGCCAGGTGCCCGGGGCTGTGCCCGGGCGTGATGCAGCGCGCGGATCTGGAGGCCGCCCGTGGTGACGACATCGCCGTCGCCGAGGTGGCCGGTGACGCCGGACATGCGCGCCGCCTCGAGCTCGTGCGCGAGCACGCGCGGCCGGAAGCGCTCGATCACGACGCCGGCCTCGTCGATGTGGTCGCCGTGCGAGTGCGTGATCAGCAGGTGGGTCACGGTCAGGCGCTCGATGTCGGCCGCGTCGATCAGGGGCGCGACCGGGCCGCCGGCGTCGATGATGACGCCCGTGCCACCTGATTCGTCCCCGACCAGGTAGGAGTTCGAGAGCCACTCCGGGTTCATGCTGCGCTCGATGATCACGATTTGAGCGCGCGCTGGGCGGCCTTGTAGGCCCGCTTCTCCGCCTGGTAGCTCGCGAGCGCCTCGGCGCTGTCGACGTCGCCGAGCGTGGGATGGCCCGGCAGGGCCTCCTCCCAGCCGTCGGGCCGGTAGCCGAGCCGCTTGACGATCGTGGCGAAGAGGCTGCGCACCTTCATGTCGCCGATGCCCGGGAGCGCCGCCAGCCGCGCCTTCAGGTCGGCCGCATCGGCGGCCTCGGTCCAGACCCGGGAGCCGTCGCCGCCGTAGTCGCGCTCGATCACGGCGCACAGGCTCTGCACCCGCTTGGCCATGGCGGCCGGGAAGCGGTGGATGGCGGGGCGGCGGACGAAGACCTCGACCAGCTCGTCGGGGTCGGTCGCGGCGATGCGGCCGGGATCGAGGTGGCCCAGCCGCTTGCGCAGCTCGATCGGCCCCGAAAAGGCCTTCGGCACCGGCACCTGCTGGTCGAGGGCGAAGCCGATCAGAAGCGCGTTGCCGTCCGACGCGATCAGCCGGTTGGCCTCGGGATCTGTCGTCCAGTGGAGCTCGGTCTCCGCGCGCGTCGCCATGGCGCGAAGCCTACCCCATGAATAAACGGGGTCAGACCCCGTTTATTCAGGAGGCGGGCCGCCGTCCCGGCCGCGGGCGCGCTTGACGGCCTCGTTACGCGACGCGGCGACCACGATGATCGTGGCCGGGATACCCCAGAACACCGCGTAGAAGAACGACCGGAACGCCGACAGGTGGAACACGATCACGTGGAAGAAGAACAGGAGGACGATTGCGACCGGCAGGGTGATCATGAACTGCACCTGTCCCGGCTGCGCCTCCCAGCGGACGAGGGCCGGCCGGGTCGTCTCGGCCAGCCACCCCTCGAACGCGGCCCACCACCGTCCCGGGCCCCGCTTACCGGCGGTCACCGAGGGCGAGTCCCTGCTCGTAGGCCGCGCGCACCTCGGCGGGCGACCAGGGCGCCGGCGCGACGGAGATGAAGTAGTCCTCGAGGGCCGCCTCGGTCAGGCCGTCGAGATCGGCGGCGGAGACGCCCGCCGCGGTCGCCGTCGGGAACTCGAGCTCGGCCAGGATGCGGCGGACGGCCCGCACGGCGCGGACGCCGTCGCTCCCCGAGCCCGGCTCGCCGAGGGCATCCGCGATCCGCTCGAACTGCCCGGGCACGTGGGCGCGGTCGCGGTCCATCGTCTCGGCCAGCACGAGCCCGATCGTGAGGCCATGAGGCATGCCGTAGCGGCCGCCGAGGGCCTGCCCCAGCGAGTGCTCGGCGCCGCAGTCGGAGATGTTCATCGCGAGGCCCGCGAGCAGGCTCGCGCACGCCATCTGCGACCGCGCCTCGCGGTCGGAGCCGTCCCGGGCGACCCGCACCAGGGCCTCCCCGGCCAGCCGGATCGACTCGAGCGCGACGCCGTCGCCGATCGGCGTCCTGGCCGTCACGACCATGGCCGCGATCGCCTGGGCGAGCGCGTCGATGCCCGTATGCGCCGTGACGGCCGGTGGCAGGCCCCAGGTCAGGGCCGGGTCGACCAGCGCGTGCTGGGCGCGCAGGTGGGGGCTGGCGATGCCGGCCTTGACGATGGGTGGCCTCGTCGGTGATGACGGCGCCGCCGGAGACTTCCGAGCCCGTGCCGGCGGTGGTGGGCACGCAGACGAGCGGGATCTGCGGCGGCTCGTAGGTCACGCCGCCCCCTGCGTAGCGCAGGTACGGCCCACCCTGGCCGGCCACGAGCCGCGCCGCCTTGGCCGTGTCCATGGCCGACCCGCCGCCGATCGCGACGACGGCGTCGCACCCCGCTGCGGCCAGCGCCTGCGCGGCTCGCTCGACCAGCGCGACCGTCGGCTCGCCCGGCGCCTTCTCGAAGGTGGTCGCGCCCGGCACGGCCCGAAGCGCCTCGGCGACCCTTGGCACGAGCCCGGCCAGGCCCTCGTCGATCACGATCAGGGGCGCCTGCGCCCCCTCGTCGGCCAGCACGCCGGCCAGGTCGGCGGCGGCGCCCTCGCCGAAGCGGATCTTCACCGGAAGGTGGTTGCGGAACGGTGCGACGGCGCTCATGGGTCCTCCAGTGGCTCGACCTCGTCTCCGACGCGCACCCGCCCGGGCGCCTCGACGTCGGCGTAGATCCCGCAGTAGACCTCGCCGTCCTCGTGGCGGCGGTACCCCGCCAGCCAGCGCAGCGTGTCGGCGTCCCGCTCGCCCGTGTCGGGGTCGAGCGTCGTCAGCGCGCAGCGGGGGTCGAGGCGGATGACGCGCAGCCGCGCCTCGCCAGCCCGGACGCCGCCGCCCACCCACGCGTCCTCGGCATGGGCGTCGCAGCCGTCGATCACGAGCGTCGGCCGGAATCGGCGTGGGTCGAGGCCGCCCCGGCCGCCCCGCCGCCCCACCTCGTCGGCGGACGCCTGGGAGAGCAGCGACACCGCGTGCGAGTCGAGGCCGCGGATGCCGTCGTATGCCCGCAGCAGGCGCAACGGGGCGCCGACGACCTCCGACACGGCCTCGGCGAAGGGGCCGTTCACGACGGTCGCGGAGAACTCGCGCCCCCACAGTTCGACCGACGCCGTACCGATCGGCGACGGCGTGTCGCGGACGCGCTCGCCCCCGGGCAGGACGAGCTCGAGCTCGCCCGCCGCGGCATCGTAGGTGCTCGAGATCCGGGCCAGGAGGCGGGTGTTGCGCTGGGTGGCGACGCGGCCGGTGGCGTCGACGAGCATGAACTCGCGGTCGTGCTCGATTCCGCCGTGGCCGATGACCGCCTCCGCGACCGGCGTCAGGTGCAGCGACTTCACCGCGGAGACGTTGATCGCGCACACCCGGGGCATCGTGGCGGGTAGGTTACTGCCTCGCCCTTCGCAGGAGGACCCATGCCAGAGAGCCGTTTCCCCGCGGCGCTGACCGAGCAGATCGCATACGAGTTCGGCGCCAGCCAGCAGTACACCGCGATCGCCGTCCACTACGACGACGAGACGCTGCCCCGCCTCGCCGCGTTCTTCTACCGCCAGGCGCTCGAGGAGCGCAACCACGCCATGATGATGGTGCAGTACCTGCTCGACGCCGGCGAGAAGGCGACGATCCCGGGCGTCGACGCGCCCGCGGACGAGCTTCGCCGACACCGTCGAGCCGGTGGCGCTCGCCCTCGAGCAGGAGCGGCGCGTCTCGGGTCAGATCAACACCCTGGCCGGCCTCGCCCGCGACACCGGCGACTACCCCGGCGAGCAGTTCATGCAGTGGTTCATCAAGGAGCAGGTCGAGGAGGTGGCGAGCATGTCCGACCTCCTCAAGGTCGTCGAGCGGGCGCGCGAGAACCCGCTCCTCGCCGAGGAGTATCTGGCCCGCGAGTCCTCGGCCGAGGCCGTGGACGCGACCGCCCCCGCCGCTGCCGGCGGCGCCCTCTAGCGATGCCCGTCCCCGAGGCGCGCATGGCCGAGACGCTCGGCGGCCTCGAGCCGGCAGGCGACGGCTGGTTCGTCGTGAACGCCGCCGACGCCTGCTGGTGGCACGACGAGGCGTTCGGGGAGACCTGCCCGTTCGAGTCCCGCGAGCGGCCCTTCCCCCAGATCGCCGTCCAGCTGCGTGTGCTCCACCCCGGCAAGCCGAACTGCATGTACCACGGGGAGGAGATCCAGGAGGACTTCCTCGTCCTCTCCGGGGAGTGCCTGCTCCTGGTCGAGGGGCAGGAGCGGCCGCTGCGGGCCTGGGACTTCGTGCACTGCCCGGCCTGGACGGAGCACGTCTTCGTCGGCGCCGGCGAGGGCCCCTGCGTCGTGCTCATGGTGGGGTCGCGGCCGGACACGGAGGTCGTCTACCCGGTCGCCGAGGTGGCCAGCCGTCATGGCGCCGGCGTCGAACGCGAGACGCGCTCGCCCGACGAGGCCTACGCGGGCTTCGCCGAATCGGGGCGCGCCCGCCCCGCCGGGCTCTCGCTGCCCTGGCAGATGGGCTAGAAGCCGACCGCGTCGAGCGGCGGCAGCGGGCTCTTCGGCAGGCCGGGCCGGGGTCCGCCGGCGTTATAGATCCCCGGGGCGACGTCGTTCGGCGTGTCGGCGTAGAAGACGCTCGCGAGGGTCTGGATCTGGCGGCGGCCGACGCCGAGCTCGAACTGGCCGCCGCCGTACATGCGCACGCCCCGGTCGGCGCACGCCTCGATGCACTCGAGCAGCCGCTCGATCGTCCCGAACCGCGACGGCTTGATGTTGAGCCACCGCACCGCAACCGGGAGCGCGTCGACGTCCGCCAGCGAGTGGATGGGCGCGTCGAAGCTCAGCCGCTCCTCGGCGCCGCGCAGCGCCTCGCGGCACTCGCCCTCGAGCGAGGCGTCCTCGATCACGACGTCGGGGAAGGCGGTCGCGAGCGTCCGGTAGAGAACCGGGTCGGGCTCGACGTCGACGGCGGTGCCGTGGTAGTAGGCCTTGAAGTCGAGGACGCGTACCCGGCCGGTCGCCGCCAGGCGGGCGATCAGCGCCTCGTCCCACGACGCCTCGGGGTCGAGCTTGAACTCGAGCGCCGGGTCGGCCTCGATCCAGCCGCCGATGTCGGCACGGGTGGAGGCGACGAACCGCACGGGCCGCGCCTCCCGGCCGACCGCGGTCGCCAGCGAGACGCCGTTCTGCTGCAGCGCCAGGTCGAGAATCGCGCTCTCGAACGCCCACCGGCGGTAGTCGCGCGAGGCGCCCATGTCGGGCGGCGCCGCGAACAGGTCGTGACCGTCGAGCGCGGCCGAGGCGGTGCGCAGCGTGTGCTCGCCGGCGACGGGCAGATGCTCCGGGAAGCCGTCGTGGTCTGCCCCGGTGTAGGTGACGTCCTCTCCCCGTCCTTGCAGGCCTTTTCCGTTCATCACAACCGTTGTTGTGATGCGGGTGAACCCGGTCGAGACGTCCAGCGAGGTTCGCTCGATCCCGTAGCCGTCGATGCTGACCGCGAGATCGGCGATGGTGTCGAACAGCGCCACGGCCACGAGCATACCCGCGGGTCGCTTGATCGCGCACGAAGCGGGGAGTACGGTGGCGGCGTGTCCAGCTTCCCCACCGTGCGCGTGGCAGCGGTGCAGGCGACCCCGGTCATGCTCGACGGAGACGCATGCGTCGAGCTGGCCGTGGAGCGGATGCGGGCGGCCGCGGACGAGGGCGCCCAGCTGGTGGTGCTGCCCGAGTGCTTCGTCCCGTTCTACCCCAAGTCGTGGCTCACCGTCTCCAACTGGGACGGCCGCCAGACCGCGCTGTGGGAGCGGATGTGGATGAACGCGGTCGACGTGCCCGGCCCGCACACCGACCGGCTTGTGGCCGCCTGCGCGGAGCTCGGCGTGCACGTCGTGATCGGCGTGAACGAGCGTGAGAGCGCGCGCCCCGGCACGCTCTACAACACGATGCTCGTGCTCGGGCCCGGCGGCCTCCTGCACCGCCACCGCAAGCTGATGCCGACCCACCACGAACGGCTCTTCCACGGCATCGGCGCGGGTGACGACCTGGGCATCGCCGACACGCCCATCGGCCGCATCGGCGGGCTGATCTGCTGGGAGAACTTCATGCCCCTCGCCCGCTACGCCCTGTACCGGCTGGGGCCGCAGATCTGGGTCGCGCCCACGATGGACGACCGCGAGATCTGGACGGCGCTCATGCGCACGATCGCGTTCGAGGCGGGCGCCTGGGTGATCGGCGTCACCCAGTACCAGCACCGGTCGCAGTTCCCGGCCGACCTCCCGGTCGAGCTCCCCGCCGACCGGCCCGACGAGTTCTCGCGCGGCGGCACGGTGATCGTCGAGGCGGGCAGCGGCGAGATCGTCGCCGGGCCGCTCTACGGCGGCGAGGGCATGCTGATCCACGACTGCGACCTGCGCGTCGGCCTGCGGGCGAAGCAGGGCTTCGACGCCGTCGGCCACTACGGCCGCGAGGACGTGCTCCTGGACGTGCTCGCCGCGCCGCCTGCTCCGTCCGGGAACGGCGCCGTCACTCAGGATCCGGCGCCGCAGCCGGCGGCGTAGCCCCACTGGCTGCGGCGTGGATCGCGAGCACGGCTGCGAGCGTGTCGGCGTCCTGCGCGCGCTTGTCGGGCCGGTGCCGCTTCACGCGGGCGAAGCGCAGGGCGACGCCGCCGGGGTAGCGGGGGCTGCCCTGGATGCCGTCGAAGGCGATCTCGACGACGAGCTCGGGCCGGACGTGGACGACGTGGCCCTCGCGGCTTGTCTCCAGCTCGAGCAGGTGCGCCGTCTGCCAGGCCAGCATCTGGTCGGTCAGCCCCTTGAACGTCTTGCCCAGCATGACGAAGCCGCCGCTCTCGGGGTCGCGCGCGCCCAGGTGCAGGTTGGAGAGCACGCCGTGGCGGCGGCCGTGGCCCCACTCGGCGGCGAGCACGACCAGATCGAGCGTGTGGACGGGCTTCACCTTCAGCCAGCCGGCGCCGCGGCGGCCGGCCTCGTAGGCTCCGGCCAGCGCCTTCACCATGACGCCCTCGTGGCCGCGGGCGAGCGCGTCGGCGGCGAAGGCCTCCGCCGCCTCGGGAAGCGGCTCCGCCAGCCGCGGCACCGCCAGGCTGGGGGCGACCGCCGCGAGGGCGGCCGCGCGCTCCGATCCCGCCCGGTCGAGCAGGTCGTCGCCGTCGAGGTGGAGCAGGTCGAACGCGACCGGCGTCAGCGGCACCGACGCCCGCAGGGCCGCCACGTCCCGGCGCCCGGCGATCCGGGCCGAGGTGATCTGGAACGCCAGCGGGCGCCCGTCCGGCGTGAGCGCGATCGCCTCACCGTCGAGGATGCACGCGGTCGCCGGCAGGCGCAGCGCCGCCTCGACGACCTCCGGCACCCGCGAGGTGATCTCGTCCAGGGTGCGGGTGAACACCGCGACGTCCTCGCCGCGTCGGTGCACCTGGATGCGGGCGCCGTCGAGCTTCCACTCGATCGCGGCCGCCCCGAGCCGCTCGAAGGCGGCCGCGACGCTTCCGGCCGTCTGGGCCAGCATGGGCAGCACCGGCCGCCCCACCTCCAGCCGGTATCTGCGCAGCCCGTCGACGCCCGAGCGGAGCGCGGTTGCAGCCACCTCGCCCAGGTCGCCCCGCAGCATGAGCGCGCGCCGCAGCTCGGCCGTCGGCACCGACGCCGCCCGCGCCGCCGCCTCGACCATGACGCCCTCCTGGGCGCCCTGGCGCAGCTCCCCCGCGACGAGCCCGCGCAGAAGCCGCTGCTCCGGCGCGGTCGCCCGGCCGAACAGCTCGTGCAGGAGGGCCCGGCGGGCGCCGGCCGAGCCCGAGCCCGAGAGCGCGGCCATGCGCGCGAACGCGGCATCGACCTCGAGCACCGCGAGAACCGGCTCGGCCGCGGCCTCCGGCAGGTCGCGCAGCGCCGCCCAGCCGGCGCCGGTCTGCCGCTGGAGCAGCCGTCCGGAGAGGAACGCGACTGCGGCGGGCACCTCGGCCGGATCCAGCTCGGCCAGGCAGGCGGCGAGGCGCGCGACCTTGGCACTGCGGCCGGACTCGGCCCGCACGTCCTCGGACGTCGCGGCGACGACCGCAAACGCGGTCACCTCTGCCCCCAGCGGGTCGCGAGCACGTCGGTGCAGGTGTCGGCGAACGCCGTCGCCGTGCGCGTCGGCTCGAGCCCGGCGCGGCGGGCGAGCCCGACCCGGGGCGGCGGCGGCCCCCCGCGCAGCCGGAGCACGCGAATCGGGGTGCCGTCGACGGCCCGCACCGGCTCCGGGCGCGCGTTCGCGAGCGTGTAGCCGTAGCCCCACGCCACCAGGCTGCGCACGAGCTCCGGGTCGGCCACCCGCTGGGCGACGGCCGGCTCGAGCGCGGCCGCCCGGAAGAGGCCGAGGAAGTAGTTGCGCGAGAGCGGCAGGTCGAGCAGGAGGAAGGGGTCGGCGGCGAGCTCCGCCAGCTCCGCAGACTCCGCGGAGGCCAGCCGGTGGTCGGCCGGCACGAGCGCATAGGGCGGCGCCGGTGCGAGCGGCGCAAACTCGACGGCCGCGTTCAGGCCCAGGTCGTAGGTGATGGCGACCGCGATGGTGCCGTCGCCGAGGCGGGCGAGCAGCTCGGCCTGATGGGCGGGCACGAGCGTGACGGCGGCCCGCGGCCAGCGTCGCTCGAACGCGCGACAGACGGCGGGCGCGACGGCCGGCGCGAGCGTGACCAGGCAGCCGACCGGGAGCTCGCCGGAGACCTCGCCCCGGAGGGAGGCCGAGCGCTCGTCCAGGCGGGCGGCGGCGGCCAGCACGTCGCTCGCCTGCGCCAGCAGCTCCCGCCCCGCCGGCGAGGGCGTCGCAGCCCGGCGGCGCCCGCGGACGAGCAGCTGGACGCCGAGCGTCCGCTCGAGGTCGGCGATGGCCGCGGAGACGGTCGCCTGAGCCAGGTGCAGGCGGCCGGCGGCGGCACCGATCCCGCCGCCCTCGCAGGCCGCCACGAAGCAGGAGAGCTGGCGCAGCGTGAACCGTCCGGCCGGATCGCTCATCGTCGGATCCGATGATAGTGGATGTGAAATCCCGATTTGACCGATGTAAGCGGGTGGGCGACCCTGCAGAGCATGATCCGAACAGGCGCCGAATATCGCGAATCGATCCGGGACGGGCGCCGGGTGTGGATCGACGGTGAGCGGGTCGACGACGTGCCGTCGCATCCCGCCTTCAGGCCGATCGTCGACATCCGCGCGCGCATCTACGACCTCGCCCACGAGGAGGCGACCCGGGAGCGGATGTCCTACACGGACGCCGAGACCGGCGAGCGCTGCCCCGTCGGTCCGAAGCTCCCGCTCACCCGGGAGGACTGGTACGCCAAGCGGGCCGCCGTCGAGGCCGTTCTCGACGACGTCGGCGGGATCGTCACCCGCGTCGGCGACGAGACGGTGGGCGAGATGTGGTCGCTCTTCGACGGCCAGGACGTTCTCAACGAGATCGACCCCGCCTACTCGGAGCACATCCGCCATCACGTCCGCCACGCCGCGCTCGCCGACCCGTTCCACGTCTCCGCGAACACGGACCCCAAGGGCGACCGCTCCCGCCGGCCCCAGGAGCAGGATCCCGACGTGCTCCTCCACGTCGTCGCCGAGACCGACTCCGGCATCGTCGTGCGCGGGGCCAAGTTCGAGACCGCGGCGGCCTACGCCAACCAGGCGTTCGTGAAGCCGACCATCGGGGACTGGGGCGACGCGGAGCTGTCCGAGTACGCCGTCGGCTTCGTCGCCGACATGGGCGCGCCGGGCATCACCCACATCTGCCGCTCGACGTTCGCGGGCCGCGGATCGGCGGCCGACTATCCGCTCTCGAACGGCTTCGACGAGATCGACACGATGATCGTCTTCGACGACGTCGAGATCCCATGGCAGAACGTGTTCTTCCATCAGCACACGCGGGCGGCGGCATTCATCCGCGCCACCCTGCACCGCTACAGCATGTTCCCGTTCGTCCAGCGCCACCTGCGCTTCGCCGACCTCCTGGTCGGCACCGCATACACGGGCGCCGCCCAGACCGGGGTGAAGATGCACCAGGGCGTGCGCGAGAAGCTGGCCGAGCTGGCCTGCTACCGCGAGAGCATCAACGCCCACCTGACCGCCGCGATCGAGCTCGGCGAGCGCAGCCCGGGCGGGCTCTTCATGCCCAACCAGGCGCTGCTCGCGACCGGCCGTGTCGTCGCCTGCACGCAGCTCCCGGCGATGATGCACCTGGCCCGCGACCTGTGCGGCGGCCAGCTGTGCGTGACGCCGAGCGCCGAGTCGTTCGACGCTCCCGAGATCGGCCCGCTCCTGCAGAAGTACTATCGGGTCGGCCGGTTCGGCGCCGACGACCGCCGGCGGCTGTTCGCGTTCGCGCGCGACCTCCTGAACTCCGACTACGCCGGCCACCGGCTCACCTTCCAGCTCTTCGCCCAGTCGCCCGCCTTCGCCCACCTCCTGCACGTGTACAACACCTACGACTTCGCCGGCCCCGCCGAGCTCGTCCGCCGCTACGCCGGCCTGTCCGAGCCGCTGGAGGAGGGCGCGTGAGCGGCGCCCGGATCACGGTCGGCGGCCATGTCCGCGTCCGGCCGTTCAACACCCGCGACACCTATCCGGAGCAGCGCCTCGGAAACGATCTCAGCCAGGCGGTGATCGCCGGCAACACGATCTACCTGCGCGGGCAGGTCGCCCAGGATCTCGACACGCGTGAGAACGTCGGCGTCGGCGACCCGGCCGGCCAGGCCGAGCAGGTGATGCGGAACATCGAGCAGCTGCTGCGCGAGTGCGGCGCCGGGCTCGAGCACATCGTGTCCTGCCACGTCTACCTCACCGACATCCGACACCGCGAGCCGGTCTATCGCGTGCTCGGCGAGCGTCTCGCCGGCGTGCACCCGGTGTTCACCGGGCTCGTCGTCTCCGCGCTGGCGCGGCCGGAGTGGGTGGTCGAGGTGACCGCCGTCGCGGTGCTGCCATGACGCTCTCGCTGGTCGGCTGCTGCGGGCGTACCGGAATGCTGGGCGCGATCGTGGCGTCGTCCAGCCCCGCCGTCGCGTCTCGCTGCGCCTGGGCGCGGGCGCGGGTGGGCGCGGCGTGCACCCAGAACGTCACCGACCCGTCGCTCGGCCATGCCCTGCTCGACCGGATCGCCGCCGGCGCCGGGGCAGCCGACGCGCTCGCGGCGGTCACCGCGGCGACGCCGCTTGCGGCCTACCGCCAGCTCACCGTGGTCGACGCGTTCGGCCGCTCGGCGGCCTTCTCGGGCGAGCGCACGCTCGGCCGGTATGCCGACGTCTCTGCCCCCGACTGCGCCGCGGCCGGCAACCTGCTCGCCGACGAGTCCGTGCCCGCGGCGATGGCCGAGGCATTTGCCGCCGACCCGGAGGCCGACCTGGGCGACCGGCTGCTCGCGGCCCTCGTGGCCGGGCGCGACGCCGGCGGGGAGGAGGGGCCGGTGCACTCCGCCGGGATGGTCGTCTGCGACGCCGTCGCCTGGCCGGTGACCGACCTGCGCGTCGACTGGACCGAGGCCGACCCGATCGCGGAGCTCGCTGCGCTTTGGTCGCGGTGGCAGCCGCTCGCCGCCGACTACGTCGCCCGGGCGCTCGATCCCGGCCGCCGCCCCCAGCTACGGGGTGCCCGGTGACGAGTGACGCCGGCCGCCGTGCCGCACCCGCTCGACCCGCTGACCGCGGACGAGGTCGCGGACGCGGCCCGGCGGGCGAAGGCCGCACCGGGGCTGTCCGACCGGGTGCGGGTCGTGTCGGTCGAGCTGCGCGAGCCGGACAAGGCCGACTACCTGGCCTGGAAGGCGGGCGGGCCGCCGCCGCCCCGCGAGGCGTTCTGCGTGCTGCTCGACAACGGCCGCCGCCGCGGCGTCGAGGTGGTCGTCCCGCTCGGCGTCGAGGCGGCCGTCTCGGTGACCGATCTGCCCGAGGGTGTGCAGCCGGCGATGCACTATGCGGAGTTCGACGCGGTGGTCGACGTGGTCCGGGCCGACCCGCGCTACCTCGAGGCCCTGCGCCGGCGCGGCGTCGATCCTTCCGACGTGCACGTCGAGCCGTGGTCGAGCGGGACGTTCGAGCCCGGCCCGGCCCGCCAGGCGCGCGCGATCTCGTGGGTGCGCCGCGACGACGACGGCGACAACCCCTACTCGCGCCCGCTGTACGGCCTCATCGCCGCGATCGACCTCGACGAGATGCGCGTCCTGCGCGTCGACGACGTCTCGCCCGGCGCGGAGGTGCCTTCCGGCGACGGGCGGCGACTACCGCAACGGCGGTGGCCGCCCCTACCGCGACGACGTCCGCCCGATCGAGATCGCCCAGCCGCAGGGCCCGAGCTTCACGCTCACGGGGAGCCATGTGGCCTGGCAGCGATGGGACCTGCGCGTCGGGTTCCACCCCCGCGAGGGCCTCGTGCTGCACGACATCGGCTACACGGACGGGGGTGAGCGGCGCCCGATCTGCCACCGGGCCTCGATCGCCGAGCTCGTCATCCCCTACGGCGACCCCGGCCCGACCACGCACTTCAAGAACGTGTTCGACATCGGCGAGTACGGCCTCGGCCCGCTCACGAACTCGCTCGAGCTCGGCTGCGACTGCCTCGGTGAGATCGCCTACCTGGACGGCGTGACGAACGACTGGGACGGCGAGCCGCACACGATCCGAAACGCGATCTGCATCCACGAGGAGGATGCGAACCTGCTCTGGAAGCACACCGACGACCACTCCGGCCGCGTCGACCGGGCCCGGTCGCGGCGGCTCGTGATCTCGTCGATCGTCACCGTCGGCAACTACGAGTACGGCTTCTTCTGGTACCTGTACCAGGACGCGTCCATCGAGTTCGAGGGCAAGCTCACGGGCATCCTGCACACCGCGGGCAGCGTCTCCGGCGAGCGCTCGCCGCACTCGCTGCCGCTCGGCGAGGGCGTCGTCACCAGCCACCACCAGCACTTCTTCTGCGCCCGGCTCGACCTCGACGTCGACGGCACCGCGAACGTCGCGTGCGACATCGAGGCGGTCGGCCGACCCGTGGGGGCCGCAGAACCCGGACGGCAGCGCGTTCCGGCCCGTGCGCCGCACCTACGAGCGCGAGTCGCAGGCCCGCCGGCTCGTCTCGCCCGATACGGCCCGGCGCTTCCGGGTCGAGAACCGCGCCCGCCGCAACCGGATCGGCGATCCCGTCGCGTACGAGCTCGTGCCCGGCGACAACGTGCGGCCGATGCAGCAGCCCGATTCACAGGTGCGCGAGCGGGCCCGCTTCATCGACCACCACGTGTGGGTGACGCCGTACCGCCGCGACGAGCGCTATCCGGCCGGCGAGTACCCGAACCAGTCTCCCGGGCGGCGATGGGCTGCCGCGGTGGACGGCCGCCGACCGCAACCTCGTCGACGAGGACGTCGTGCTCTGGTACGTGTTCGGCGCCCACCACTTTCCCCGGCTCGAGGACTGGCCGGTGATGCCGGTCGCGCGGTGCGGGTTCCAGCTGCGGCCGGTCGGCTTCTTCGACCACAACCCCGCGCTCGACGTCCCGCCGCCCTCGGCCGGACATTCCTGCCACTCGACTGAATAACCGGGGTCAGACCCCGTTATTCATCCCGGGGAACCGCGAGCCAGCCGCGCGCCGGCCGGGCCAGCCGGCCCGAGGCGACGAGCGCCTCCACGAGCGCGGCGTCCGGCTTCCCGGTCCACGAGAACCAGGCCGCGACCTCGGTCTCCGGCGCGAGCACCGCTGCCCGCACCGCCGCGACCACGACGTCTCCGAGCGAGCCCTGGCCTGACGCGTTCGGTATGACCTGATCCCAGCGGGCAAGCACGCTCGAGTGGACGTGGCCGGACTCCGCGCCGGGGAGGGTGACGCCGTGGCTGACGACGGCCCCGGTTCGCTCCAGCGGCGCCCGCGCTCGTCGCAGCCGGGCGGCGTCCCACTCGAGCTCGACCTTCAGGTCGCCGACGGCCGATGGCCCGGCTGCCGCCAGGTGGTGCACGAGTCGCGCGGAGTCGCCCGTCCCCGCCTCGGCCCGGGCGAGCTCGGCCCGGCACAGCGGATCCGCCAGGCGCGCGATCGCCTCGGTCACGAGCAGCTTCTTGCCGCGGTGGATCGCGAGCTCGTACACGCCGTCGCGCTGGGCCAGCTCCCAGAACCAGGGATAGGCCGTCTCGGGCCAGTCGGCGAACCCACCGCGGCCGGCCCGGTAGGGCGGCTGGTGGCAGGCCTCGAAGAGGCTCGGAAGGGCACAGTCGGTCGTGCGGGTGAGCATGCCGCGGTCGGCCAGGAACTCCGCGGCCTCGTCCAGCGACCGCAGCGCGCGGGCCGGGTCGAGGCGGCAGGCGAACGCGCGCAGGTCGCGCAGCTCGGCCGGCGGAGCCGTCTCCATCGCCCTCAAACGCTACCCGTCCGGCGGAGCGCCGTCCGCTTTGGGCCGGGCGAGCTACCATGAGCGTCGTGGAGGGATCGTCGGCCACCATCACCCCGGCGTTCGGTGAGCTCGAGCAGCACCGGCGCGAGCTGACCGCCTACTGCTACCGCATGCTCGGCTCGCCGTTCGAGGCCGAGGACGCCGTTCAGGACACGCTGATCCGGGCCTGGCGCAGCATCGACCGGTTCGAGGGCCGCTCCGCGCTGCGCTCGTGGCTCTACCGGATCGCGACGAACGTCTGCCTCGACATGCTGAACGGCCGCGAGCGTCGCGCCCGGCCGATGGACCTCGGCCCCTCGCGTCGAGCCCAAGATCTCGAACCTGAACACGCTGCCCGAGGTGACGTGGATCGAGCCGATCCCCAGACGCGCCATCGCCCCCGACGGCGACCCGGCCGATGTGGCCGAGTCGCGCGAGACGATCCGGCTCGCCTTCGTCGCGGCGCTCCAGCACCTGCCGCCCCGCCAGCGCGCGGTGCTGATCCTGTGCGAGGTGCTGCGGTGGAAGGCCGCCGAGGTCGCCGAGCTGCTCGACACGAGCGTGGCGTCGGTGAACAGCGCGCTCCAGCGGGCGCGGGCGACGCTCGACGCAGACCGACGTGACCCCGACGAGTCCGGCGCCGCCGCTGAGCGATGCCGATCGCGACCTCCTCGCGCGCTACGTCGAGGCGTTCGAGGCGCTACGACATCGAGACGCTGACGTCGCTGATCCACGAGGACGCGACCCAGTCGATGCCGCCGTACGACATGTGGCTGCGCGGCCGCGACGACATCTTCGCCTGGTGGCTCGGCCCCGGGCATCGGCTGCGAGGGCTCCCGCGTCCTCCCCACGGTGTCCGCGAACGGCTCGCCGGCCTTCGGCCAGTACAAGCCCAGCGAGACCGGCAGCGGGTTCGACCCGTGGGCGCTCCAGGTGCTCGAGATCGACGACGGCCGCATCGCGGAGCTCACGTTCTTCCTGAGCACCGAGACGCTCTTCCCGCTGTTCGGGCTGCCGCCCCGGCTCGACTCCTAGCTCGACTCCTAACGCTCGACGAGGACGTCGGCGAGGCCCATGAAGGCCACCAGCCGGCGCAGGTCGTCCGGGGCGTTCTGCAGCACCACGCGGCACCCCCGCCTCTGGGCGGCCAGCTGCAGCCGGGCCAGCGCGTCGACCGTCACGACGTCGGTCGCGACGCTGCGGACGTCGCACAGGACCACGTCGGCGCCGGCGGACTCGAGCAGCGCGCACACGCGGTCGCATAGCCCCGGCAGGTCTGCGCGCGTGATCGGGCCGCCGATCGCGAAGGCGACCGGCCTCGGTTGCGGGATTCCCATCCTCGACTAATGACCGGCACGGTGTCTGAAATTCAGCGGTGGTCGCGACATCGCTGTCTCACGGCGTCCTTGGTCTCGGACGTCCCGTACGACGTACGTTGATACGTACGCCGTACGCCGGCGCGGTGGCCGGATCGACTGGTACGCTGTACGAAATGGCCTCCCACAGCCCCACCGGGCCGATCTGGACGCGAGCGGAGCCGGCGGCACGCGCCGCCAGGCTCGGTCGCGAGGACATCGCCCGGGCCGCACTTGGCATCGCCGACCGCGACGGCTTCGCCGCCGTCTCGATGCGGCGGCTCGCCCGCGAGCTCGGGGTCGGCACGATGTCGCTCTACCACTATCTGCGGACGAAGGACGACCTGCTCGAGCTGATGGATGACGCCGTCATGGGCGAGCTGCTCGTGCCTGCGGAGGAGCTGCCGGATGACTGGCGGGACGCGCTGACCGTGATCGCACGGCGCACCCGCGACGCCTGGGCGCGGCACCCCTGGGCGATCGACTCGCTCCGGGGCGAGCGCTTCGGGCCGAACGCGATGGCGCATGTGGAGCAGTCGCTCGCCGCCGTTGCGGGTATTGGCCTTGATCCTGTCAAGCGCCTGGAGGTGATCGGCATCGTTGACGATTACGTCATGGGTTGCTGCATCCGCATGAGCGCGGGCCGCTCGACCCTCTACGAGGACGATGGCGGCGCAGCGGTCTACGAGGCGATCCTCGATCACGTCGAGGATCGCTTGCAGCGCGGCGACTTCCCCCAGACCCGCGCGCTTGTGGGTGACGGCGACATCCGCGCCAACTGGGAACGGCTCGCTGCGCAGACGCTCGAGCGCGACCGGTTCGCGATCGGCCTGGCCCGGCTGCTCGACGGAATCGAGCTGGATGTCGGGCGGGCGCGCGTCCGGCGCAAGCCATTTCGTCTGTCGCGCGAAAACGGCTCGTGATGTTACGAGTCGAATTCGTTGCGTCAGCGGATTTACGTTATGCGGTTACGTCGACGCTTCGGCTCGCACGAGCGCGGCCCCGGCGACCAGCGACTCGAGCTTGCCGTACGCCGAGTCGCGCGGCAGGTACTTCATGCCGCAGTCCGGGGCGGCGACGAGCTCGTCCGGACGCTTGTACGGCAGGGCCCGGCGGATCCGATCGGCGATGGTCTCGGGCGTCTCGACCGACTCGTCGGCGAGGTCGATCACGCCGAGAATGACCGTCTTGCCCGGGAGCGTCTCGAGCACGGCCGTGTCGATCCCCGACTGCCCGGTCTCGATCGAGATCTGGTCGCACGGGCAGGCCGAGAGCTCCGGCAGGAAGGAGTAGGCGGACGGGCGGTCGTGGATGATGGCCGCATAGCCGAAGCAGATGTGGACGGCCGTCGTCCCGGAGACGCCGGCGAGCGCGCGCTGGAGCGCCGCGACGCCGAACTCGCGTGCCTTCTCCGGCCGCGCCTGCATGTAGGGCTCGTCGATCTGGACGATGTCCGCGCCGGCGGCGAAGAGGTCGACGATCTCGTCATGCACGGCGCCGGCGTACGCCAGCGCCAGATCGGCGTCGCCGTCGTAGAAGTCGTTCTGCGCCTGCTGCGACATCGTGAACGGGCCCGGCACCGTGATCTTGATCGTCCGGCTCGTGCTGGCCCGCAAAAACCGCACGTCGCGCACCTGGACGGGATGCTTGCGGGCGACCGGCCCCACCACCCGGGGCACCGGGTTGGGGTGCCCGCTGCGGTCGAGCGCGGTTCCCGGGTTGTCGATGTCCACGCCCTCGAGCGCGGTCGCGAAACGGTTGGAGTAGCTCTCGCGGCGGGCCTCGCCGTCGGTGATGATGTCGAGCCCCGCCCGCTCCTGGTCGCGGATCGCGAGCAGGCTCGCGTCGTCCTGGGCCTGCTCGAGGTAGCGGGGGTCGACCCGCCACAGCTCGCGGGCGCGGACCCTCGGCGGGAAGCGATGCCGCAGTCGCTCGCGGTCGATCAGCCAGTCCGGCTGGGCGTAGGATCCGACCAGGCTCGTGGGAAGGGCCTTGGGGAGGGACGGGGCCGTCATGGCCAGCGAACGCTACACGACCCGCCCTCCGGTCGCGGTGAGCGCGGCGGCCGGGCCAATTCGATGCGTCGCGGAAAATTGCCGCGGAGGGATCGATCGAGCGTCATCCGAATTCGCGTGTGGACGGTCGAGACATAACGTGAGCCAACACGGCGAAACCACGCTCTGGGAGCGGGGCGCAGCCTTTGTCGACGGCGCATTCTGCCCGATCGACGAGGCCCGCATATCCGTGCTCGACCTCGGCGTGACGCGGGGTGACTGTACGTACGACGTCGTGCACGTATGGGATGGTCGGTTCTTCCGCCTCGACGCGCACCTCGACCGGTTCACGGCGAACCTGAGGCGCCTGCGGCTCGACCCGGGCGTCGACCGGGCGGCGATCGAGGACGTGCTGCACGGGTGTGTTCGCCGCGCCGGGCTCGAGGCGGCGTACGTGTCGATGACGTGCACGCGCGGGCGGATGCCCCACGGCAGCCGCGACCTGCGCACTGCCCGGAACACGTTCTACTGCTACGCCGTCCCCTTCGTCTGGATCGCAACGCCGGAACAGCAGACGACGACCGGTGTCGGCCTGTGGATCTCGGACATCCCCCGCATCCCGCCCGAGAGCGTCGACCCGCTCGTCAAGAACTACCACTGGCTGGACATGGACATGGCGCTCTTCGGTGCCTACGAGCACGATGTCCAGCTCGTCGTCCTGCGCGACCGCGAGGGCGGCGTGACGGAGGGCCCGGGGTTCAACCTGTTCGCGTACGTCGACGGCGCCTGGCGCACGCCGGCGGCGGGGACGTTGCACGGGATCACCCGGCGCACCGCGATCGAGCTCCTGCGTGAGGGCGGCGCCCACGTCGAGGAGGGCCCAGCTTTCGGCCGCCGACGTGCGCACCGCCGGCGAGGTGCTGGTGACGTCGACCGCCGGCGGGGTGATCCCGGTCACGGCGGTAGACGGGCATCCGATCGGGACGGGGCGGCCGGCGGAGCGCACGCTCGACCTGCGCGAGCGGTACTGGGCCCGGCACGCGGATCCGGCGTTCACGACCCCGGTGCGGTACGACGGCTAGCGGCGACGACGCCTGGCCCGGCCCCGGCGTGCTGCGTGTCGGCCTCGGCTGCATGCGCCTCTCGACCGACGAGGATCGCGCCGAGGCCCGGGCGCTCGGAGACGATCGCCGCTGCGGCCGAGGCGGGGATCACCGTGTTCGACACCGCCCGCGCGTACGGGCTCGGCGGGGACGACATCGGCCATAACGAGCGCCTGCTCGCCCGCGCCCTGCGTGCGTGCAGGGCGGAGGGGCGGGCGCGGATCGTGACCAAGGGCGGCATGACCCGCGCCGGCGGCGGCTGGGCTCCGGACGGGCGCGCGAAGGCGATCCGGGCCGACTGCGAGGCCAGCCTCGCCGCGCTCGACGGCCTCCCGATCGACCTGCTACCTGCTGCACGCGCCCGATCCGCGCACGCCGTGGCGGACGTCCGTGCGCGCGCTCGGGCGGCTCGTCGACGAGGGGCTCGTGCGCCGGGTCGGGATCGCCAACGTGAACCGCGACCAGCTCGACGAGGCGCTCGGGCTCGTCGCCGATCGCGGCCGTGCAGGTCGCGCTCAGCCCGCTTCGACGACCGGGCGCTGCGCGGCGGGGTGGTCGAGCGCTGCGCCGGGGCCGGGATCGCGCGTGATCGCGCACTCGCCGCTCGGCGGCCCGCGCCGCGCCGGCGGGCTCGCCCGCGCGCCGCGAGCTGACCGCGATCGCTGCCGCGCGCGGGCGACGGCGGCCGAGGTCGCGCTCGCGTGGCTGCTCGACCTCTCGCCGGCGTCGTCGCGATCCCGGGCGCCCGCCGCCCCGAGACCGCGCGCTCGGCCGCGCGGCGGCGACCGCTCGAGCTCGACGCAGCGAGGAACGCGCCGCGCTCGACGACGCCTTCGGCACGGTTCGCCCGAGGCGCCGGCCTCGGCCGCGCCGGCAGCGGCGAGGTCGTGATCGTGATGGGCATCCCCGGCGCCGGCAAGAGCCGCCTTGCCGAGGACTACGCCGAGCGCGGCTACGAGCGCCTCAACCGCGACGAGCGCGGCGGGTCGCTGCGCGAGCTCGCCGCCGCGCTCGACGAGCGCGCTCGCCGCCGGGCGCCGCGCCGCGTCGTGCTCGACAACACCTACCTGACGCCGCGCGGCTCGCAGCCACGTCGTCGAGGCGGCCGACCGGCACGGCGTCGCCGGTCCGGTGCGTGTGGCTCGACACGCCGCTCGCGCAGGCGCAGGTCAACCTCGTCGAGCGGCTGCTCGATCGGTTCGGGTCGCTGCCGACGCCCGAGGAGCTGCGCGACGCTGCGCGCCGCGAGCCGCGGCTGCTCACGCCGACCTCGCAGATGCGGGCGCTGCGCGAGCTCGAGCCGCCGGCGCTCGACGAGGGCTTCGCGGCCGTCGAGCGAGGTGGCCTTCGTGCGCACGCCGCCGCCCGGCGCCGGCGCGGCGGCGTGCTCGTCGCCGCCGCCGCGCTTCGGCGGCCGGCCTGGCGAGCCGCGCTCGCCAGGGCCGATCCGGCCGCACCGCACCTCGTCTTCGACTGGCGCGCCCGGACGGCGGATCGCGCTCGGCGACGCGGCTCGGCTGCTGCAGGCCGCGGTCGCCGGGCCGGTCGAGGCCGCCGCCTGCCCGCATCCCGGCGGCCCGCCGCGCTGCTGGTGCCGGCCGCCGCTCCCGGGCCTCGCGCTCGCGTTCTGCGCGCGCCCACGCGGTCGATCCTGCGCGGCTCGACCCTGATCGGCGCCGAGGCCCGCCCATCGGACGCTCGCGGCAACGCTCGGCGCGCGCTACGTCGAGCCCTGACGCTCTTCGAAAGATCGCGCACCGATGCAGGCCTAGTACGATCAACCGATGGTCTCGCCCGAGCATCTGGTCGCCTTCGCCGCGCTCTCGGCGCTCGTGATCGTCGTACCCGGCCCGAGCGTGCTTTTCGTCATCGGCCGCGCGCTCGCCTATGGGCGCCGAACGGCGATCGCCTCCGCGATCGGGAACGAGCTCGGCGTGCTGGTGCTGGCCTTCCTCGTGGCGTTCGGCGTCGGCCCGGTGGTGGAGCGGTCGGCGTCGATCCTCGTGGTCGTGCGCCTGGCGGGCGCGGCCTACCTCGTCTACCTCGGCGTGCGCGCCTGGATGGAACGGCGCCGGCTGGCGATCCTCCGGCCCGACGCCCGGCCGCAGGAACCGTGGCGGGCCGTTCGGGACGGCTTCGTCGTCGGGGTGGCGAACCCGAAGGCGATCATCTTCTTCACGGCCGTTCTGCCCGGGTTCGCCGACCCGAGCCGCGGGCACGTGACGCTGCAGCTGCTCGTGCTCGGCCTGATCTTCGCGCTGATCGCGCTCGTCTCCGACTCGGCCTGGGGCATCGCAGCCAGCCGTGCCCGGCAGTGGTTCGGGCGTTCGCCGCGGCGGCTCGCCATGGTGGGCGGATCGGGCGGCCTGGCGCTGATCGGGCTCGGCCTCGGCATCGCTGTCACCGGGCGGCGCAGCTGATGGCGAGCGCGATGCAGGAGGCGATCGCCTCGCAGCCCGGGGAGCTGCGCCGCCTGCTTGCCGACGACGCGGCGATCGGGCCGGCCGCCGAGCGGCTGCGCGGGCGCCGCATCCTTCTCGTGGGCACGGGGACGAGCTGGCACGCCGCGAATATCGGTACCTGGTTCCTGCGGGCCGCCGGCACCGAGGCCTGGGCGGTGCAGGCGATGGACGCCGCCCTGGCCGGACCGAGGCCGGCGGCCGCCGACGCGCTCGTCCTGCTCAGCCACCGGGGCACGAAGCGCTACACGACCGACGTCGTCGCGCGCGCCCGCGCCGACGGCGCGGCCGTCGTTGCGATCTCTGCCCGCGGCGTCCCCGGGGCCGACATCGAGACGGTCGAGCCGGAGCGCTCCGCCGCGTTCACCGCCAGCCACCTGGGGGCGCTCATGCGGCTGGCCCAGCTGGCCGTCGCGCTCGGCGCCGACCTGGGGCCGCTCGCCGCGGTGCCGGACGCCGTCGCCGGGATCGTCGACGGCCCTCCGATCGGGGTCGAGCCGCCGGCGCGGTCGCTCGAGTTCATCGGGGCCGGCCCGAACCAGTGGACGGCGGCCGAGGGCGCGCTCAAGATCCGCGAGACGGCCTACGTGGCCGCCTCGGGCCTCGCCGTCGAGCAGTACCTGCATGGGCCCTCGGTTGCGGCCGGGCCCGGCGACAGCCTGGTCGCCCTGAACGGCGGCGGGCCGGGCGAGGAGCGGCTGCTCGCGGTCGCCCGGTCGGCGGAGTCATGCGGGGTGACGGTGCGGCTGATCGAGGCGAAGGCAGGCGGCGAGCTCCTGTCGGTCTTCCCGCTCACCGCCGCCGTCCAGCGGATCGCGCTCGAGGCGGCCGAGCGGCTGGGAACGAATCCGGACAGCTTCGGCCGCGACGTCCCGGCGCGTGCGCACGCGCTGGACGGGATCGACCTCTAGGGAGACCACTCGAGGCCGAGCTGCTCCGTCATCGTCTGGCGGTCGAAGTAGTCGCGGTACCGGACGATCTGGCCGTCGCGGATCTCGACGATCCCCACACCGGTGCGTGCGAACGCGCGGCCCGTCGGCGCGTGTGTCCCGCGACCGCTCCACTCGTTCGCCACGAGGTCGCCCTGGCCGATGAGTGCCGTGCTCTCGACGCGGAAGTCGGGGAACGCCGCCGTGAAGGTGCGGCAGGCGCCGATGAGCTCCTCGACCCCGTGCATCGTCTGCCCGCTGGGCACGTCCGTCCACTCGCAGTCCGCGGCGACGAGCTCGCGGAACGCGTCCCAGTCACGGTTCGAGAGCGCCTCTCCGAACCGGCGCACGATCTCGATGTTGGCTTCGACGGACACGCTCCCCGGGCGAGCGTTCATGTCACCACCCGGTACTTGATATGTGTGACGCCGGGCGCCTCGACGGCCCGGACCTGCTCAAGTCGAACCTGCGCGTCCCCGAGGTTTTCGAAGATGCGGGCACCGTCGCCGAGCAACACCGGAGCGACGTGGAGCTCGAGCTCGTCCAGCAGTCCGGCGGCCAGGTACTGCTGAACGATGTGGCCGCCGCCCCAGAGCATGACGTCTTTTCCGCCGGCGGCCTCCCGCGCCCGTTCGAGCGCGGACTCGATTCCGTCGGTGACGAAGTGGAACGTGGTCCCTCCCTCCATCTCCACGGGATCACGCGGGTAGTGAGTAAGGATGAACACGGGGCAGTGGTAGGGCGGGTCGTCGCCCCACCAGCCCGTCCACGGCTCGTCGCCCCAGGCACCACCGTGGACAGGGCCGAACATGTTCCGGCCCATCACTCCAGCGCCGACGTTCTCGACCGTTTCCTCGAATATCCGTGTGCTCTCGTTCACCTCGCCGCCTTGCTCGCCGTGGGATTGGCGCCAGGCGGCCAGCGGAATCACCCACTCGTGGAGCCGCTCGCCGCCCTCGCCGAGCGGGTTCTGCTCGCTCTGGTTCGGGCCGGCGACGAAACCGTCCAGCGAGATCGAGATTTGACACCGAAGCTTGCTCATCGTGCCTCCTCGCGGAAGGGCTGGGTGCGGGATCAGTGCGGAATTCCGCTCGTCGTCAGCTGAAGCGAATCCCTGCAGATCGAGACGGGAGCGACGGGACTCGAACCCGCGACCTCCGGCGTGACAGGCCGGCGTTCTAACCAGCTGAACTACGCCCCCGCGTGGTCGCACAGGCAGCGGCGGAGCGGCCCGGCGGCGGCCAGAGTATAGCCCTGCGGGGGCTGCGCACCGTCCGCAGCGAGCCGGGTCGGCTTGTGCGCATCCGGCCCATCTTGTAGACCTCCGCCTGCACGATGAGCGCCTACCTGCCCATCGCCGAGCACGGCGTGATCGGCGACCTGCACAGCGTCGCGCTCGTCGGCACCGACGGCACCATCGACTGGTTCTGCTGCCCGCGGTTCGACTCGCCCAGCGTCTTCGCGTCGATCCTCGACGCCGAGAAGGGCGGCTACTACCGGATCGCGCCCGTGAACGACGGGCCACACGACGCAGCAGCTCTACTTCCCCGACACGAACGTCCTGATCACCCGCTTCCTGACGCCGGACGGCGTCGGCGAGGTGCACGACTTCATGCCGGTCCACCGCGACCCGCGCCACGCGCACCGGCTGGTGCGCCGGGTGGTCGCGTGCGCGGCGAGATGCGCTTCGGGCTCGAGTGCCGGCCGCGGTTCGACTACGGCCGCCAGCCGCACGAGCTCGAGCTCGTACGACGGCGGCGCGGTCTTCAACACGCCGGCGCTCTCGCTGACGCTCGCGACCAACGTGCCGCTCGAGCGCCACGGCGACGACGTGACCGCCCAGCTTCACGCTCGCGCACGGCGCGACCGCGACCTTCGTGCTCCAGCCGACCGAGCCGCGCGGGCCAGCAGCTGCGCCCGATCACGCGAGGCGCGCGGCCGCCGAGTCGTTCGAGACGCACGGTGCGCTTCTGGCGCGGCTGGCTCGCGCACTCGGTCTACCAGCGGCCGCTGGCGGGAGATGGTGAACCGCTCGGCGCTGACGCTGAAGCTGCTCACCTACCGGCCCGACCGGCGCGATCGTCGCCGCGCCGACCACCGAGCCTGCCCGAGCAGATCGGCGGCGAGCGCAACTGGGACTACCGCTACACGTGGGTCCGCGACGCCTCGTTCTCGCTCTACGCGCTCCTGCGGCTCGGGTTCACCGAGGAGGCCGAGGCGTTCATGGGCTGGCTCACCGACCGCTTCGGCGAGACGTCCGTACGGCGAGGCGGCCCGCTCCAGATCATGTACGGCATCGACGGCCGCGCCGACCTCACCGAGGAGGTGCTCGACCACCTCGAGGGCTACGCGCGGCTCGGCGCCGGTGCGGATCGGCAACGGCGCCGCGACCAGCTCCAGCTCGACATCTACGGCGAGCTGATCGACTCGATCTACCTCTACAACAAGTACGGCGAGCCGATCTCCTACGACTCCTGGTGGAGCTGCGCAAGATCGTCGACTGGCTGTGCGACAACTGGGACCAGCCCGACGAGGGCATCTGGGAGACCCGCGGCGGCCGCCAGCACTTCACCTACTCGCGGCTGATGTGCTGGGTCGCGATCGAGCGGGCGATCCGCATGGCCCACTAGCGCGGCCTGCCCGGCCGACCTCGGTCAGTGGCTCGACGTGCGCGACGAGATCACCGAGCAGATCATGACGCGGGGCTGGAACGAGAAGCGGGGCGCGTTCGTGCAGCACTACGGCTCCGACGTGCTCGACGCCTCGCTGCTGCTGATGCCGCTGACGAAGTTCATCGCGCCGACCGACCCGCGCTGGCTCTCGACGCTCGACGCGATCGGACGCGAGCTCGTCGCCGACAGCCTCGTCTACCGCTACAACCCGAAGGCCTCGCCGGACGGCCTCGCAGGGCGACGAGGGCACGTTCTCGATCTGCACGTTCTGGTACGTCGAGGCGCTCACCCGCGCCGGGCCGGCTCGACGAGGCCCGGCTCGCCTTCGAGAAGATGCTCACCTACGCCAACCACCTCGGCCTCTACGCCGAGGAGATCGGCCCGACCGGCGAGCAGCTCGGCAACTTCCCCCAGGCGTTCACCCACCTCGTCGCTGATCAGCGCGGCGGTCAACCTCGACCGCCAGCTCGGCTGACCGCTAGTCCCCGGCCAGAGCGGCTGGGCGATCTCGACCACGGTGCCCTCGCCGGGCGCGGTGGTGATCTCGACCTGGCCGCCGGCGGCGTCGACGCGCTCCATGAGCGACTCGAGGCCCGAGGTGGTTCGTGCGCCGCGCGCGGGCGAGCGCCGCGTCGAGGTCGAACCCGCGGCCGTCGTCGGCCACGCGCACGTGCAGGACGCCGGCGTCGCCGCTCGATCCGCACCGCGACCGACTTCGCGCCCGAGTGCACGCGCGACGTTGGCGAGGATCTCGGTGATCGACCGGAAGATGAGCGTCTCCATCGTCGAGTCGATCCGCTGCTCGAGCCCGACCACCTCGAGGGTCGTCGCGATGCCCGTCTCGCTCTCGAGCGTGTCGCAGCGACTGCTCGAGCGCGACGACGAGCCCGTGGTGCCAGAGCACGGCCGGGCGCAGGTCGAACGTCATCCGCCGCGTCCGCTCGACGGCGCCCGAGATCAGGTCGGACAGCTGCTCCGAGGCCGCGCGGCGGCCCGCTCGACGTTGCCCGTCCTGCACGGCCATGCGCACGCTGTCGAGCGAGATCACGCACGCCGACATGACCTGGATCGTGTCGTCGTGCAGGTCGGCGGCCACCCGCGAGCGCTCCTGCTCCTGGGCGCGCACCAGCCGCTCCATCAGCTCGCGGTGGCGGCGCTCGAGCACCGCGAGCCGCTCGGCCCGCTGATCGGACTGCTCGCGCAGGAGGACGCCGCGGCAGGTGGCCGCGACCTGGTCGGCGACGGTGTGCATCGCCAGCGCGTCGGCGGCGTCGAACCGGTCGCGGTGGCCGTCGTAGACGCCGAGCACGGCGATGCACTCGCCGTCGACGACGACCGGGGTGAGGAGCTCGGACGGGAGCGGGATCGGCGCCGGCCAGTCGTAGGCCGGATGCGCCGGCGGCGTCGCCGAGCACGACCTGCTCGCCCGACGCGATCACCGTCCCGACGGTGCCGGCGTCGATGCGGCGGCGAAGTCCCGCGCGGTGGTGCCCTCGTCGCCGAGGTTGGCGACCACGACCTGCTCGCCCGTCTCCGGCAGCACCCGGATGGCGACCGCGGCCGAGTAGCCGCGGCCGAGGTAGACCGTCTCCACGACCGCGGCGAGCACCTCGTCGATCGTCTGGGCCGAGGCGATCGCCCCGGCCACCTCGGTGGTGAGCGCGAGCCGCTGCGAGCGCTGCTCGGACTCGTCGCGCAGGCGCACGCCGCGCAGCGTGGCGATGATCTGCTCGGCGACGGTGCGCATCGCGAGCGCGTCGGCGGCGTCGAAGTGGTCGCGGCGGTGGTCGTAGATGGCGATGCGCCGCCGACGGTGGGGCCCTCGCAGACCGGCGTCACGAGCGCGGACTGGTAGGCGAGCGGCGTCGCCCCGTCCTCCAGGCGCCCGACGACGATCTGCTCGCCCGTCTGCGAGCGCCCGGCCGGCCGCGCCGGAGTGCGATCGGCAGGCGGGTGCCCTCGATCGAGCGCGCCCACCCGCACGCGGTCGGTGACGACGGTGTACTCCGTCCGACTCGGGCACGGCCAGCACCGCCGTCACGGCGCCGTAGTCGGTCGGCTCGAAGATCGCGTCGACCGCCGCCCGCAGCACCGCCCTGGACGCTGTCGGCCGTTCGGCGACGGCGCTCGCGACGGATGCGGTCAGGGCGAGCCGCTGCGCGCGCTGCTCGGACTCGTTGCGCAGGCGCACGCCGCGCAGCGCCGCCGCGAGCTGCTCGGCGACCGCGGTCATCAGCGCCTCGTCGGAGTGGTCGAACTGGTTCATCGGCCGGCTCGCCACCTCGAGCACGGCGACGCAGCGGCCGTCGACCATCACCGGGGTCGAGAGCAGCGAGTCGAACGACTCCTCGTCGCCCCAGGGGGCGTAGTCGGGGTCGTGCTCGTGCCGGTTGATCAGGTTCTGGCGGCCGGAGGCTGATCGTGCGGGCGGTGATGCCCGACGCCGATCGGCCGCCGCAGGCCGGTGAAGCTCTCCCGGGACGGCGCCGACGTCGGCGACCACGAGCTGCTCGTCGGTCTCCTCGAGCACGGTGATCGCCATGACCGCGTCGTAGCGGGCGCGCTCGTGCACGGCCTGCGGCGGCGACGCGAAGCGCGCTCTCCGGGGTGTCCTCGGCGGGGAGCAGCGCGGCGATCTCGGCCGCGAGGCGACAGCCGGTGCGCCTGCCGGGCCGACTCCTCGCGCAGCTGCACCGCCCGGATCGCGGCGGCGATGTGGTCGGAGATCGCCTTGACGAGCTCCTCGTCGTCGGTGTCGAACCAGTTGGGGTGCTCGTCGGCGATCACGAGCGCGGCCGCACATGTTCCCTCGACCATCACCGGGGCGATGAGGACGGAGTTGTTGGGGTCGCGGCCCGGCCAGGAGAAGGCGGGATGGTCGCCGGCCCGGCCGAGCCGCAGCACCTTGCCCGACGTGATCGCCGCGCCGGGGATGCCCGCCGCCGTGGGCACGCGCAGGCCGGTGTAGACGTCGGTGCCGCGGTCGCGGGCGAAGACGGCCCGGCGCTCGCCCGCGGCCGGTTCGACGAGCCACGCAGTCAGGCCGGAGTAGCCGGTGTAGCGGCTGATCGCCTGGGCGGCGTCGTGCAGGGCCTGGTCGACCGACTCGGGCGAGCGCAGGGCGCGGGCGACCTCGGCGACGACGTTCAGTCGGGTGGCGCGGCGGTCGGACTCCTCGCGCAGGGCCGCGCCGCGCAGCGCGGCCGCCACCTGCTCGGCGACGGTGCGCATGAGCAGCGCGTCGGACTCGTCGAACTGGTCGGCGCGCAGGTCGGAGAGGCCGATGACGGCCTCGCAGCGGCGCGTCGACGACGACCGGCGTCGCGATCAGCGACTCGTAGCCGGCCGCCGCCCACGCGCCGCCGGCATCGGCGAGGTGCGACCGCCCGAGCAGCGCCTGCTTGCCGGTGCGAACGACCTGGCCGATGACGCCCGAGTCGAGCGGGTGCGTCGAGACGGCGACGGTGTCGCGCCCGCGCGTGATCGTCCACATGCGCTGGGTGCCGTGGCGGTGGTCGGCCCCCGCCGTCCACACCGCGGTGTAGTCGGTGTGGCGATGGAGGGTGATCGTCACCGTGCGCAGCAGCTCGTCGACGCTCCCGGTGGCGGCGATCTCACGCGAGAGGTCGGCGGCCAGCTCGAGCCGCTGTGCCCGCCGCTGCGACTCGTTCTGGAGCCGCTGCGAGCGCTCGCGCATGCGAACGCCGACGAGCGCCGTCGCCACCTGGTCGGCGACCGCCTGCATCAGTGCTGCGTCCGCTGCGTCGAACCGGTGGGGCTCGATGTCGGCGAGCTCGAGCACGCCCTCGCAGCGGCCCTCGACCTCGACGGGCGTCAGGAGCAGCGACTCCCAGCGGCCGTCCGCCGACCAGGAGTAGCGCTCGTCGGCCGTGGCGTCGGACAGGATGATCTGCGCGCTCCTCGGCGATGCAGGCGCCGACGAGGCCGGAATCGATCGGGCGGCGGATGGTCTGCGTCGTCGCGATGTCGCCCCCCAGGTCGACGACGACCACCTGCTCGCCGGCCGCGCGGTCGACCATGGTCGCCGTGACGCCGGAGTAGCGGGTGTGGTCGAACACGGCCGTGGCGGCCATGCGGAAGGCCTCGTCGACCGACGTCGCGGCGCCCACGGCGCTCGCGACGGCCTGGACGAGCGTCAGCTGCTCGGTGCGCAGGTCGGCGCGCCGCGAGGCGGCGATGGCGTGCGCCGCCAGCTCGCAGACGGTCGAGAGCAGCGCCGACTCCTCGCCGAACGGCGCCCCGCCCGGGTCGCGGCTGACGATGAGCGTCGCCACGGGATCGCCGTCGATCCGGATCGGCGCGGACAGGCTCGGGCCGCCCTCGGGCCCCGGCGGAAGCGGGTCGCCGCCGGCGAGCGGCAGCACGAGCGCCTGGTCCGCGCCCAGTGCGACACGCGCGCGGTCGGCGATCTCGCGCAGCGTCTCGGAGGGGAACTGATCGGGCATGGACTGATTGTGCTTCCGGCGTCTTTCCGGAGCCTACGCAAAAATGGGGAGGTTGGTCCCCGAAATCGCGGTAGGCCGGGCCGGGTGCCGGCGGCCTTTAGACTGCCCCTGACCGCGGGCGGTTAGCTCAGCTGGGAGAGCGCCTGCCTTACAAGCAGGAGGTCACTGGTTCGAACCCGGTACCGCCCATGTTTTCCGCTCAACCATGCCGTCTTCAAAGGATCGCGATCGGGTTGAGGGGTGAACCGGTGCCGCCGGGGATCCGAAGCGGCGCGGCCAGGAAGAAGAACTCCCACCGCCCGGAGCGTTCGCACGCAGCCGCGAGATCTTCGAGCCGCAGATAGTCGAGCAGATGAACGCCCATCGCGGTAATGGCGAGGACGTGAATCGGGAAGGCGACATCTTCAGTCGTACTCGGAGCCGTGTCGCTGTTGCCGTCGGAGCCGAGTGCCGCGACCCTTCGATCGGCAAGGAACGTCAGTGCCGTCGGGTGCAGCCCCGCAATCGCGTTCGCGGTCTCCCACGGCCCGAGCTCAGCGAGCCGGCGGCCATGGCCGGTCCGCACGAGCAGAACGTCACCCGCCTCGACGCTCAGCGCTTCCTCGACCTCGGCCGCTTCGAGTTCGTCGCGGTCGACGGACTCTCCGGGCTCGAGCCACGGCACGCCGCGGAGCCGCGGGATGTCAAGCAGGATCCCGCGTCCCACCAGCCCGTTCTTCAACACCTCGATCGACTGGGCGGATGCGCCACGCGAGTCGACGACGTCGATTGGCGTGCCGTTGTACAGCATCCCCTTGTGGGCGACGTGGCAGAGTGCATCGATGTGCGTGTGAGTCTCGCTGTGGTAGTCGACCCCGATGTAATCCTTTTCGAATTGCGGCGAGCCCGGAATCGTGTCGGCACCCGCGTATGCGGTCATGTGGTGATCGGCCGGGTGCGGATTGTGAACATCTGCGACCGTATTGAGCGGCCAACTCAGCGAGATCGTGATCCCGTCACGGATGAGCCGAGCGGCCGCCGCGACGTGTTCGGGGCAGAGGTAGTGCAGCGCCCCGCGCTCGTCCGCGTCGCCCCACCGACCCCAAGTGCTCAGCGTTCGGAAGAGCGTTGCGAACTCCTCGGCGCTTACGTCGAAGGCTTGAGGTTCAGCCGGGGGCCCCACCGCGACATCGTCAGCCCGACAACTGCGACTGCCATCGCCTCATCTGGATGAAGCGGTGGTGGACTCAGCGGTGTATGCCGCCGGGACCCGCCGGGTCATGTCCACCGGTTCGAACCCGGTACCGCCCACTCTGACCATCCCGGTCGCCGCTCAGCCTGCCTCGTCGCCCGGCCACGTCCAGCGGGGAACTTCGCGCAAGGGGTGCAGCTCGTCGTCGCTTTTGGCGTGAGAGTTCTGCATCGCCACCCGCGAGCCAAACTCGAGGTGCTCACGCACCGCCTCGCGAAACGCCGGGTCCGACGGCATCTCCGCCGTATCGAGCGCCGCCATGTAGAGCTCGACAAACCGCCGCCGTTGCTCCTCGGTGATCCTCAGCCCACGGTGCACCGAGATCAGGTGGGCGAACCCCAGTTCGCGTGAGAACCGATCCGGACCGCCAAAGGACTCGGCCGTAAACGCGGTCAGGTGCTCGACATGTTCGGGCTGACCCGCGCCGAACAGCGGCTGCAGCAGTGGATCCGCGAGGACGCTGTCGTAGAAAACCTGCTCGAGGCGGTGCAACGCCTCTTCGCCGCCAGCGTGTTCGAACAAGGTGGGCATTGCACGCATCATAGAGGCGACCCGGGCTGCGCAAATCTGCTCACGCTACGGAACAATTCGTAGCGTCAGTGAATTTGCGTTTACGACGGCTGTCGATCGCGGACGGGGCGGCAGCGGCATCGGGATGGGATGGCCCCGCAATTTCCGCACCGCGACTGGATCTGGTAGGCCGTCCAGCACGCCACCAGGAACAGGCACACCGCGGCAGCGAACGCCGCGGCCGGATCGAACGTGAGCGTCGAGCCGCCGGCGTTCGCGTGCGTCTGCACGTAGTGGTGCCAGAAGTGCGTGTACGGCAAGGTTCACCTGCTCCGTCGTGGCCGTCTCCCCACTCTACCGGCCGCCGCGCCGGGGCGGTGTGACGCGGTCGCCGCTACGGGTCGACGGCCGGCCCAACCCTCCTCCCATATCCCTGAGCGACCCTGCGCGCGGGCTCCAGGACTTCGATGCCAGGAGGTAGCAGCGTGAGACTCATGTCACTTGCACGCCGGGGCAGCGCGGTGGCCTGTGCGGTCGTGCTGATCCCGGCCCTCGCCGCGAGCGCGGCGACGACCGGCCCACGGATCTCTGCCACCGGCGGCACCCCGCAGTCAGCGGCGGTGAACAGCGCGTTCGCGCACAAGCTCTCCGCCCGCGTGGTGGGGGTGAAGGGGAACCCGCGGGTGGGGCTCATCGTCACGTTCAAGGCGCCGGCCTCGGGAGCGAGCCTGACGTTCGCCAACGGCCGCACGACCTGGACGCACAAGACCGGGAAGAAGGGCTACGTGCGGGTTCCGGTGACCGCGAACGGCAGCACGGGGTCGTACAAGGTGATCGCCAGCCTGCACTCCACGCCGGTGCGCACCGCGACCTTCTCGCTTACGAACACGCCTTGATGCAACCGACGCGTCGTGCCTCGGCCTACGGCACACTGTGGTCATGGGCCCGGGCACGAGCTTCCTGACCGCATTGCCGACGCCCACGTGGCAGACCGCCGCGTGGGTCGTCGGCGTGTTCGCGGCCGCCTGGCTGATTTCGCGGCTCTCCGGGCGGCTGGCGGGCTGGATCGTCCGCCGCAACGAGGTGCGCCACATGAGCGAGGACGGCCCCGCCGACACGGGCGTCATGACGTCGCTCAAGCGGCGCGAGACGGCCGTCTCGCTCGTGCGCACGAGCGTGCGCTATACGGCGTACGGCCTGGCGCTGATCCTCGCTCTCGGCTCGCTCAGCTTCGGCAGCCGGATCGGTACCGTCGCCGGCGCCTCGCTGATCGTCCTGATGGTCGGGTTTGCCGCCCAGCGTTTCCTGACCGACATCCTGGCCGGCTTCTTCATGTTCTTCGAGGGCTGGTTTTCGGTGGGGGACAACGTCACGATCGAGCCGCTCAAGATCCGGGGCGTCGTCGACGAGGTCGGCCTGCGCGCGACCCGGCTGCGGGCGATCAACGGCGAGGTGATCCGGGTGAACAACTCCCAGATCCAGTCCGTGCGGGTGCAGCCGCGGGGCGCGCGCGAGGCCGAGATCGAGTTCTTCGCGACGAGCGAGGAGGGCGGCCGCGAGATCGTCGCCGAGGTCGCCCGGCTCGTCCCGACGGGGTCGACTCGTTTCGTGCGGGCGCCATGGATCGAGGAGGTCGAGGAGCTCGACGACGACCTCGTCCGCATCCGTGCCCGGGCGACCGTCGCCCACGGCCGCGAGTGGCTCGTCGAGACGTTCCTGCCCGACCTGATGAAGGAGCGCGGCGAGGACGTCATCGTGCACGGGCCCGTCGTCTGGCAGATGGACGAGTCGGCTTCGCGCGAGTTCGCCCGCACGCTCGGCATGCGCCGGGGCGCCCGCTGAGCGCCGGCCGCGCGATAGGGTGATCCTGTGGCCGATCCCAACATCCGCAAGGCCGAGGTGCGGCCGACGCCGGAGCAGTACTTCATGCTCCTCGCCGTCGCCACGCGCGAGCGCGCCGTCTGCCTGGGCCGCCACGTCGGCGCGCTGCTCGTCGCCGACCAGCGCATCATCGCGACCGGCTACAACGGCACGCCGACCGGCTTTCGCAACTGCGACGAGGGCGGCTGCCATCGCTGCGCCCATCCCGACGACTACCAGCGCGGCCGCGGCTACGACGTGTGCATCTGCGTCCACGCCGAGCAGAACGCGCTCCTGCAGGCGGCCCGGCTCGGCTACTCGGTGCAGTCGGCGCGCTGCTACACGACGCTGCGTCCCTGCTTCGGCTGCCTGAAGGAGCTGTACCAGGCCGGCGTCACGGGCGTCCGCTACCTGAACGAGTGGGAGCCGTCCGACCCGGTCGAGGCGGAGGCCTACGCCGACCTGATCGGCGAGATGGCGGCGCGCGACGTCGCCGTCGAAGCGCTCGAGCTGCCCGAGAACCTGCTCGACCTGCGGCCGGCGGCCGTCACCCTCGCGGGTTAGCTCAGGCGGTGCGGCGCAGGCGGCGGATGCCGCGGCGCTCGCGCCAGTCGAACGAGAGCGGGTCGGACAGGGGAGCGACGGTGTCCGGGACGATCAGCGTCTCGGTCGCCTCGACCAGGTCGTCCATGGCGACCACGACGCGCAGCGGCCGGGGCAGCGGCACCGGGGCCGACGGGGCGCGGCGCGGCTCCGCCAGGATCACGCCCAGGTGGTGGCTGTGCAGCCGCCGCCGCCAGGCGGCGATGTCGGCGGCCCGTCCGGGGGCGCCGCAGGCGGCGCACTCCTGCAGCGGCCGCTTGGCGGCGTCGCACCGGGGACAGTCGATGGTGATCTGCATGCTCACGCTCAAGGATCGGCCGGGGAGGCCCGTGGCTTTAGCCCCCGCTCAATTCCGGGCGCCGCCCGCCGAACACCGGGGCGATGGAGCACGGGTCGACTCTGCGCCGCATGGCCGGGCTGCTCGCGGTGGCTGTGGCCGCGATCGCGGCCGGCGTGTGTATGCACGCGCAACCCGCCCTCGCCGACAAGGTGCTCGACGCGAAGCGTGCCAAGTACGCGCGCACCCGCTCGGACATCCGCCGGCTCGACAACCGCGCGGAGTTTCTGACCGAGCAGTACGACCACGTCGTCTGGCAGCTGGGCGTCCTGCGCCGGCGCATGCGGATCGCGACGCACCGGCTGATCCTCGAGCGGGCCAGGCTGCGCTACGAGCAGGGGATCCTCTCCGAGCTGATCGTCGAGCAGTACAAGGGCGGCGACCCGGCCACGATCGACCTCGTCCTCTCGGCCTCGTCGATCTCCCAGGTCGCCGGCGGCATGGATCTGAAGGCACGCCTCGACGCGGCCGTCTCCGAGACCGTCAAGGCGATCGACGCCGCCCGCATCGCCATCGCCGCCCAGCGGCGCACGATCGCCGCCGCCCAGGTGAAGGCGCGCCGCGACAAGCGCGAGATCACGATCCGCCGGCACCAGATCACGAAGGCTCTGCGCCGGCGCCACCGGCTGGTGGCGCGGCTCGGCCGCCAGATCACCGTCATGACCGCCGCCGACCGGATCGGCCAGGCCGAGCTCGCCCTCGATGCGCAGAAGTGGCTCACCGCCGACCTGCGCGCCGACGTCGCCGACCCCGGCCAGGAGATGCGCGACCATGTCGCCCTCGACGCCCTGCAGCAGATCGGCGTGCCGTACGTCTGGGGCGGGGCGACGCCGAAGGGCTTCGACTGCTCGGGCCTCGTCATGTGGCTGTACGCGAAATACGGCGTGGCGCTGCCCCACTTCGCCGCGTCCCAGTTCCACCTGGGGCCGCAGATCACGAAGGCCGACCTGCGCCCGGGCGATCTGGTCTTCTTCCACGACCTCGGCCACGTCGGGATGTACATCGGCAACGGCTGGGTCGTGCACGCGCCGCACACGGGCGACTTCGTCCGGATGGCGCCCTTCTCGATGGGGTGGTTCCAGGCCACCTTCGTCGGCGCCACCCAGCCCGGCCCTGCCTGACGCCGCCAACGCCGCCACCTACAATCCGGGGGTGGATCTGGCACCCCAGCTCACGCCCGCGCAGGCCGGTGCGGCCCTCGAGCAGGGCGCCGTCGCCGTCGACGTGCGCGAGCCGGAGGAGTGGGAGGCCGGCCACGTGGACGGCTCGCTGTGGATCCCTCTGGGCGAGCTGCAGGCCCGCGTCGGCGAGCTTCCCCCTGACCGGTCGCTCGTGATCGTGTGCCGGTCGGGGGCGCGCAGCGGATACGCCGCCGACGCGCTCGTCGCCGCGGGCTACGAGGCCAGCAACCTGGCCGGCGGCCTGCACGCGTGGGCCGCGGCGGCCCTGCCGCTCGTGCCGGCCGGCGGGTACGTGCTCTGAGCGCGCCGGTCCGCATCGGCACCTGCTCGTGGGCGGACGAGACGCTCACGAAGACGTGGTATCCGAGCTCGGTGCGCACGTCCGAGGCCCGGCTCGGGCACTACGCGGCCCGGTTCGACACGGTGGAGCTGAACGCGAGTTACTACGCGCTCCCGAGCCCCGACGCCGCGGCCGCCTGGGCGCGGCGAACGCCGCCCGGGTTCGTCTTCCACGTGAAGGCGTTCGGAATGATGACCCGGCATCCGGTGAAGCCCGAGCAGCTGCCGCCCGACCTGCGGGCGGAGGCCGAGACCGACGCGAAGGGCCGCATCGAGCGGCCGTCGCGCGAGCTGCGGGCCGAGGTGTTCACCCGTTTCCGGGCGGCGCTCGAGCCGCTGCGCGAGGCCGGCAAGCTCGGCGGCATCCTGATGCAGTTCCCGACGTACATCACCCGCAAGCCGGCGTCGCTCGAGTACCTCGAGTGGGCAAAGGAGCGCCTCGGCGGCGACGAGATGATGGTCGAGTTCCGCCATCGCTCCTGGCTCGAGCCCGAGCATGCCGACGAGACGCTCGACTTCCTGCGCTCGCTGGGCGCCACGTACGTCATGGTCGATGCGCCGCGCACGGAGGCGCGCAACCTGGTGCCGACGGTGGTCGCGACCACGTCGGACACGGCCTACCTGCGCCTGCACGGGCGCAACGCCGCCACCTGGAACGTCCGCGGCCGCAGCGCCGCCGAGCGCTTCGACTACCTCTACTCGCCGGAGGAGCTCTCGGAGTGGTCGCGCCCGCTGCGCGAGCTGTCCTCGCTCTCGGAGCGCACCTACGCCATGTTCAACAACAACGGCCGCAGCGCCGGCCCGGAGGGGCCGATCGCCCAGGCGCCGACGAACGCCGAGATGCTGCGCGAGATCCTGAAAGGCGACGGCGTGGCGGTCACGGATTCACCACGATCAGCCCCAGCGTGAGCACGCCGAGGATAACGCCCAGCGTCGTCAGCAGAATCGTCGCGCGCGGGTCCATGTTCGCGAACCGGCCCTCGGTCAGGGCGCGTTCGATCTCGCGTTCCCGCTGGTAGGCGTTCACGATGCAGGCGACCCCGAGGATGGCGAATCCGGCGCCGACGATCTCGTAGGGCCAGGCCGTGCGGTGCGACAGCGTCGGCACCACCCGTCCCGCGGCCAGGCTGACGGCGAGCGCCGTGAGCCCGGTGCGCCACCACGCCAGGTACGTGCGCTCGTTGGCCAGCCGCGTGCGCCGGGTGGCGTCCATGGCCTCGTCGAACGTTCGCCGGCCGGACGGGCTCTGACGGCGCTCCATCTCGGACATGGCGAAAGCCTACTTGTGCTGGACGCGAGCGCCGACCGATGCCACGAAGGCGGCGACGGCCCCCGGCTCCGGGCGCGACTCCCTGGCCGCGTGGTGGTCGGCGAGCACCTCGGCCACGATCCCTGGCGCTCCGTGCTGAAGCGCCCATTCCGCGGCGTCCCGCTTCGAGCGGAATCGGCCGTCGACGGAGAGGGCCCACACCCGGCAGGCGGTCAGCACCTGGGTGCTCCGGCTCGCGTGTGCGACCGCCCAGTCGAGCTCGCCCGCGACCAGCCCAATCTGCTCATCCCGCGGGACGTCGCGCAGGACGTCGGCCGCCGGCGGCCCCCAGACGGCGATCCCGATCTGGCGCGCGACGGCGAAGTGCAGAGGCAGGTCCGGATCGCCTCGGTCGTCCCCGGGGCGGATCCGGCCGTGCTCGTCCCAGCCATGCAGCTCGTACGACGGATCCCGTGCGGGGTCGCGCGCCGCGGCCTGGGTAACGAGGCTGAACTCGAGGCCCGCGCCCGCCGGGCACGGGAGGGCGTCACGTCCGAGCCGGACGCCGAGCTGCGCGCGTTCTCCAGCGGTGAGCGGCGCGGCACAGACCGCCAGGATGTCGATGTCGCTCCGGGCGGGGTCGTAGTCGCCGAACGCTGCCGACCCGTGCAGGTAAACGCCGACCAACGCCTCGCCGAGGGCCTCGCCGAGCACGCCGGCGACGGCATCCGCGTACGCGCGGCAGGCCTCATCCATGCGACCGGTCTACTGGGCGCGCCAGGTGTCCGCGTGCAGCTGCGGGCGCGTGTCCACGGTGCGCCGCTGCTCGACCCGGCGGCGCGTCTCGGCCAGGAAGCGGGCGCAGTCGGCAGCAAGCTCGCCCGAGACGAACTCGCCCTTGGGCGCACGCTGCGGCTGCGCCGCCGCGCCGTGCCCGCCTACCGGAGACCGCGTACCCACCACTCCCAAACTGTGCCATTTGCGCGACCCACTCTGCAATCGGTCAATCCGCTCGAGCGCGGTATTTGCGTGATATTTGCGTGAAGGATTGGTAAGCGCCCGCGAGTGCCCGGCGGCGGCGGGGGCGGGGTTACACTGGCAGGGGATGGCCCACGCCGACACGCCGTCGCTCTCCCGCGCCTGGTCGCGCGCCGTCTCTCTGCGCACGTTCCGGCGCACCGCGGTCGCGACGCTCGTCATCCTCTGGCTCGTCGTCACGACCGGCGCCCTGGTGCGGCTGACGGCGTCGGGGCTCGGCTGCCCGCACTGGCCGACCTGTCAGGCCAACGCGCTCGTCCCGCAGGACTCCGTCGCACGCGCTCATCGAGTTCTCGAACCGGACGATCTCCGGCATCGCGATGCTCGCCGCCGTTGCGACCGCGATCATGGCCTACCGGGTCGCCGGGGTCGATCGCCGCATCGCCCACGCGCTCGCGATCGCCGCCGCCGGCACGGTCGCGCAGGTGCCGCTCGGGCGCCGTGACCGTGGCGTTCGACCTGAACCCGTACCTGGTCATGTCGCACTTCCTGCTCGCGATGGCCGTCGTCTCGCTCTCGACCTGGGCGACCGTGCGCGCCTTCCGGCCCGCGGCGGCGCGCTCGGTCGTCGGCGGCCGCATCGGCTTGCTCGCCTGGGCCGGCGGTCGTCGTCTATCTGGCGCTGATCGTCTCGGGCGCCTTCGTGACCGCGGCCGGGCCGCACCCCGGCAGCACGACGACGCCGATCGAGCGGATCGGCAATTTCTACGACGCCGCCTGGGTGCACGTACGCGTCGCGACCACGTTCACCGTGCTCCTGGTCGCGCTGGCGGTCTGGCTCTGGAAACGGTTCCGGGGCTCGCCGGCGCAGCGGCTCTCGACTCTTCGCCGTCGTCCTGCTCGGCTGTCAGGCCGCGGTCGGCGAGTACCAGTACCGAAACGGCCTGCCCTGGGACGTGATCGCCGTGCACGTCGCCCTCGCGGCGACGCTGCTGATCACGGTCGTCGTGATGGCGAGCCTGATCTCGGCGTATTCGCCGGTCGCGCCGGCGGTCGCTGACCCCGTCAAGGAATAGGCGCGAGACGCATCTCGTGCTGCCGGGCGATCACGCTCGCGCCGCGACGCTCGAGCACGCGCGAGATGCGCCCGTCGGCGGGGGCGTTCGTGACGTGGAGGCCGCGGTCGCCCGCCGCCGTCCGCAGCAGCGCCGTCGCCGGCCTCGTCGTCGACCGCCGCGAGCTGGAGGACGCTCACGGACGTCCCGTCGCGACAGACGAGCGCGGCCGCGATCTCCCCCGACCGTTCCAGCACGAGCCCGCGCAGCGCGGCGCCGGCCCCGCGCAGCCGCTCGAGCGTCGCCGTCGGCCCGCTGCCAGGGCTCCCGCTCCTCGCGGTGGGCGGCGATCCACGCCGCCGCCTCGCGCTCGTCGACCGCACGCGCCTCCGCGCCGCCGTCTGCGGCCGCCGGCACCGACCACACCACCAGGTCGCGCACCTGCGCGAACCCGCGGGCGCGGTAGAGCGCCGCCGCCGCCGCGTTTCGGTCGACGACCTCGAGCCAGACCGTGGTGCAGCCTGCCTCCGCGGCGGAATCGATTGCGGCGTCGAGCATGCGCCTGCCGAGGCCGGCGCGGCGGTGCGCGGGCACGGTCGCCATGCCGCCGATCCACGCGTCGCGACCCCGGATGCCGAGGAGCGCAAACGCCGCCGGCTCCTCGGCGACGGCGACCGGAGAGCGGTCGAGCTCGATGTCGTTCTCGCGCAGGTGGGCGCGCAGCGCGGACGCGTCCAGGCGCAGCGGCACCACGTAGTCCGAGAATCCGCTGTTGAAGACCTTCAGGAACTCCGCGGTCGAAAGCTCCGCGGCCGGAACGACGTTCACCGGCGCAGCCCGTCCAGCGACTCGCGCAGCGCCCGCTCGAACACCCACACGTCGGCGAAGGCGAGCACCTGGAAGCCGCGCTCGCGCATCGCCCGGCCGTCCTCGACCGACCCGACCAGCTGGCCGAGCGGGATCCCCCGCGCCCCGGCGGCGCGCGACGAGGTGGTCGACGGCATCCAGGTAGGTCGGGTGGTCGAAGCGCCCCGGCACGCCCAGCCCGAGCGAGAGGTCGAACTGCCCCAGCCAGACCACGTCGATCCCGGGTACGGCCAGGATCTCGTCGGCGTTCTCGATCCCCTGCGGCGACTCGATCTGGGCGATGACGACGTTCTCGCGGTTGGCCCGCTCGGCCCGCGCGCCGGGGCCGTCGGCGAGCTCGTCGCTCATGAGCACACCGAACCCGCGCCGGCCGAGCGGCGGGTAGCGCACCGACTCGACCAGCACGCGTGCCTGGTCGGCGGTCTCGACCATCGGCGCCATGACGCCGCCCGAGCCGGCGTCGAGGGCGGGCGCGATCAGCGCGTACTCGGCCCGCACGACGCGGACGAGCGGGTGAACGCCCGTGCCCCGGCCGGTCGCGAGGACCCGGCGCAGCGAGCCTGCGTCCCAGCGTCGTGTGCTCCAGGTCGAACAGGGCGAAGTCGGCGCCGGCGGCGGCCAGGATGCGCATGAGGCCGGGCGTGTCGAACTCGAAGAGCATCGCGCCCACGGCGGCGCCGCGGGCGGCGATGGCACGGGTGATCGCGTTGTCGCTCATCCGTCCGCGCGACGCTCCCACATCTGCACGGGCCCGACGTCGCGGTACCCGAGCCGCTCGTACACCGGCACGCCGCTGCGGGTCGCGACCAGCGAGGTCGTCGTGCAGCCGCGCTCGCGGCCCCGGCGTACGAGGCGGCGGATCAGGCCGCTCGCGATGCCCTGCCGGCGGTGGGCGGGCAGGGTGGCGACGAGGGTGATGTGACAGTCGCCGCCCGCGCCGTGGGCGAGGGCGCACGCGACCGGCGCGGCGTCGACGAGGGTCACGCACGCGTCGAGCCCGTCGAGCGAGCGCAGGGTGCGCGCGAAGCTGCCCGGGTAGCCGTAGACGCGGTCGTTCAGCGCCGCAATCGTTTCCGGCCGCGGCGCCGGATCGAGCTCGATCGGGGTATCGCCGCCGGCCACATCGCCCGTCGGGGCGATCATCATCCGCGGCTCGGAGTCGAGCTCGTGCCCGTTCCCGGCCAGCGCCGCGATCGACTCCGCGTCGGCCGGGTCGACGAATGCCGTCCACCGGGAGACACCGGCGCCGGTGTAGAACGCGGCCAGCCGGTCGTACGCACCGGCGAGCGCGCCCGGCTCGAGCCCGAACGCGGCATTCACGAGCGGCCGCTCCGGCGCCGCCGGCGTCGCGACGGCGCGGACGCCCGGCTCGGCCAGTCTGCGGGCGCCCGCCGACGCCGCGGTGAGCGCGGCGAAGCAGGCCGCATTGCTCTCGGCCGCGCGCGTCACCATGTCGTGCTGCACCGGCATACGCTGCGCGCACGGTATTCGAACGATGGCCGGCGCCGCGCCCGACACCTACGAGCTGCACCCGATCGGAGTCGTCCGCTCGCCGCTGCGGTCGCCGCGCGAGGCGCCGCGGCAGGCGTCCGAGGGAGCGCCGCCGGCGCGGCTCGAGATCGACCCGGAGTACCGCTCCGCGCTCGACGGGATCGCCGCCGGCGACGACGTCATCGTGCTCACGTGGCTCCACGAGGCCCGCCGCGATGTCCGCCACGTGCACCCGCGCGGCGACCGCAACCTGCCGCTCGCGGGCGTCTTCGCCACCCGATCGCCCGGCCGCCCGAACCCGATCGGCCTGCACCGCGTCACCGTGACGGGAATCGATGCCGACGGCACGCTGGAGGTCGGCGCGCTCGAGGCGATCAACGGCACGCCGGTCGTGGACATCAAGCCGGTCATGCCCGAGTCGGCGGACGGATGAACCCCTTCGCTCCGCTCGCCGACCGCGACTTTCGCCTCTACTTCGTCGGGGAGGTGTTTTCGACGGCGGGGTCCGGTCTGCACATCGTCGCGCTCGGCTGGTACCTGCTCGACCGCACCGGCTCGGCCACGTCGGTCGCGCTCGTGTGGGCGCTCGGGCTCGGCTCCGGGATCTTCATGCTGCCGTTCGCCGGGCCGCTCGCCGACCGGTATCCGCGCCGGATGCTCGCGGTCTCGGCCGACATCGTGCGGCTCGTGCTGGTCGGGGCGATGGCCGCGCTCGCCTACGCCGGCTCGCCGTCGCTGCCCGCGCTCTACGCGCTCACGTTCGTGATCGGCCTCGCCCACAGCGTGTTCTTTCCGGCGATCACCGCCCTGCTCCAGGAGGTAATCCGGCCGGAGCAGCTGGCCGCGGCGAGCGGCCTCGTCGAGATCGTGTGGCAGGCGGGGAACCTGACCGGCGCGGCGCTCGGTGGGCCGATTCTCGTCCGCTTCGGCCTCGGGACGGCGTTCGCCATCGACGCGGCGACGTACGCGTTGTCCGCCGTGGCATTGCTCGCGCTCCATCACCGCCCGGCGCCCGCCCGGGGCCCTCACGAGTCGGGGCTCGCCATGGCCAGGGGCGGGATCGGCTACCTGCGTCGTCATCGCGCCATCGCCGGGTTCGGGATTGCGAGCGTGATCCCGTGGGTGGCGACGATCAGCCTGAACGTCGTCCTGGTCGCCTACGTGCTCGACGTGCTCGGTCTCGGTGCGACCGCCTACGGCCTGGCGGACATGACCTACGGCGTCGGCGCAATGGCGTCGGGCGTGTTCGCCGCCCTGCTGGTCGTGCGGCTGGGGGAGTGGCGGGCGATGACGGCCGTGATGGTCGTGCTGATCGGCTGCTACGTGGCGCTGGCCGCCTCGCCGGCGGCCGTCCCGACCTTCTACGCGCTGCTGTTCGTCGCCGGCTTCTGCTCGTCGGCGTTTCGGGTCATCACCTCGGCGTACCTGTTCAAGGTCGTCCCCAACGACGTGATGGGGCGGACGTCGTCGACGTTCCTGCTCGTCTCGATGATGCTCCAGGTGGGCGTCACGCTCGCGATCGGCCCACTTATCAACCACACGAGCGCGCGCGGCGGGTTCGCACTGCTCGCCGCGATCGTCGCCGGGGGCATGGTGCTGCTCGCCGGCGTGGCGGCGGCGTTCCGGCGCATGCCCGCGGGCGCGGTCGAGACGACGTAACCCAGCTGACCATCGGCCACTTGCCGAGCCGCCGGTTTCGGGTTTCAATCAGAGTGGGCAAATCGGGTCACACTCTGGAGGCGGAGACATGGCTGCTGCAAGCTGCGAGGCGCGGGAGATGTTCCTGACCAACCACGCGCTGGTGCTGGCGTCGCTGGCCGGCGACCCCGGACTGCGTATGCGCGACATCGCGGATCGGGTCGGGGTCACCGAGCGGGCGGTGGAGTCGATCGTGCGCGATCTGACCGCAGGTGGGTACCTCACGAAGATCCGGACGGGCCGGCGGAACCGTTATCGGCTGCACCTCGACCGACCGTTCCAGCATCCGCTCGTGTCGCATCGCAGCCTGTCGCGGCTGGTGCAGGCGCTCGTCCCGGACTGGGACGGCCACGCCACGCCCGCTGCGTCCGCAGCCGAGGAAGCAGCACCCGCAATTCCCGAAACACGTATCTCTTGTGTTCAGGCCGAATCCACGCTGATACTTCACGAGACGGGTCAGTCCAGGGCAGAGGGAGGCAGCGTGAAGCGTGTGCTCGTGTACATCGCGGTTGCATCCGTGATGGCGCTCGCAACCGCCGCGGCCGCGGCGGCGATCAGCCGCCGCTCCGACCCTCACCCGCAGCCCGGGCCGCGCCACCACGTGGCGGCCCATCAGGCTGCGGCGGTTCCCGGATCCGGGCAGCCGGGAGCCACGGCGCCGGTCGCGGCGGCCGGCCCCTCGCTGGACGTTGTCCGTCGGTCGCACGCCGCTCCGCGGCATCCGCGGATCGCGCACAAGGCGGTCCCTTCTCGCCCCGTGCGCGGCGGCGCGCCCGCCGGCGACCCCCCGGTTCCCACGCCCCCTCCCCCTGTCTCCACGGGCACCACGGTGACCGTCGGGACGCCCGGCGTGGGAACGACCGTCACTGCCGGCAGCGGCGGCGTGACGGCGACGGTGGGGTCGCCGGTGGGCGGCGTCGGGGTGACCGTCGGTCTGCCCGCGAACGGCGGACTGCCGGTGCTCGGCATCACCGCGGAGCCGACCCCCGGCCCATGAGCGTGGGTTCATGCACCTTCTGATCGCCGGCGGATTCGTGTGGGCATGCGTGTTGACGCCGGTCGCCTGCGCGCTCGGCAGCGTCCTGCGGTCGGCCTCCGGTGGCGAGGAGGCCCGGTGGCGGGTGCTCGAGATCGCCGATGCGTTCCTGGGGTCGACGGCCCGGGCGGCCGAAGCTCTCGGCGCGAGCGCCGGGACGCCGTCCGATCGCGAGGCGGCGATGCAGGGCTTCGTCACCCACCGGCACCGGGCGACGATGGCGCGGGCCGATCTGGCGGCATCGCTCGGCGAGTGGTGCGATTCGGTGGAGCGGGCGACGAGCGTCCTGGTCGCCCTCGGGAAGCTCGCCGGCGCCTGGGACGACGGCCGCGCCCCGGGAACGGCGTGGGCGGCACTCGAGGCCGGACTGCTGGACAGCCGGACAGCGTTCGCCAAGGCCGTCTGGGACGCCGTCGACGAGACCGGCGCCCGGGGTCGCGGGTACGCGCCCCGGATCCCGCGTTCGTGTCCGTCACCCGCCGAGCCCTAGTATCTAGGACCCCGCAGCGTGTGAGACGCGGCTGGCAGTGAGCCGCCGTGGGCGCGATACTGCACGGTGGCAGTACCCGACACCAGGAGGGACGACTCATGGCTGAGCGGGGGGAGCGGAGGATCGGCGGGCTGACCACCGGTGGGATCGTGGTGATCGTCGGGATCCTCCTGTTGATCTTCTGGAGCATCTGGATCGGGCTGATCGTCATCCTGATCGGTCTGATCGCGTTCGGCGGTTTCGCGCGCGGCAAGTGGTACTGAGCCGGCCGATGTGATCTCGGCCGTAATCCCGCGTGAGGAGTACGCCGCGCTGGAGCGGTGCGTGTACCTGAATCAGGCGTCGCTCGGCCTCGTGCCGCGCCGTGCAACGGACGCGATGGTCAAGTTCCTCGTCGATGTGGGGCAGTACGGCAACGTGCGCCTCTCGGACGCCGCCGAGGAGCGGATTCTGGATGACCTCCGCGAGGCTGCCGCCGGGTTGTTCGACGCGCCGCTGCGGTCGATAGCCGTGGTGGGAGGAGCGAGCGAGGCGCTCGGTCAGCTCGCGATCCTGACGGCGAAGTCCGGGGGCGAGGTCGTTCTCGTGGCGTCCGACTTCCCGAGCGTCACCTATCCGTGGCTCGTCGCGCGCGAACGGTTCGGGACGGTGGTCAGGTGGGTCGAGGACGATCCCGGCGAGGATCTCACGGGCGCGCTCGTCGACGGCATTCGCGGCGGCACCACTGCGGTGTGCTTCAGCGCGGTCCAGTACTCGACCGGGTCGCTGGTCGACGTCGGCGAGGTCGTGCGGCGTGCTCACGCGGTCGGGGCGCGTGTCATCGTCGACGTCACGCAGATGGCGGGAGCGATGGCGGTGAGCCTGCGCTCGTGGTCTGCCGACGCGCTCGTGTGCAGCGGGTACAAGTGGCTGTCGGGGCACGGCGGTGTCGGCCTGCTTGTGGTTGCCGACGAGTTGCTGGAGTGCCTGCCGGCCATCGTCGGCTGGAAAGGCACTCGCCACCCCTTCCAGTTCGAGCCCACGACGCTGGCGCTTGCGCCCGACGCGCGACGGTTCGAGCTCTCGACGATCGCCTACAGCTCGGCCGCGGGCCTGAGGACGTCAATCGACCTGTTGACCGGAGTCGGCGTTCCCGCCCTCACTCGACATGCCGAAGCCCTGGCGCGCGAGCTCGTCGCCGCGACCGCACCTCACGGCTGGACGCCGTACCGGGATCTCGACGCGCCCGGAGCGTGCCACCACATCATCTCGCTGCGCCATCCCACGCTCGCCGCGCAGGCGGTCCAGGCCCGCCTCGCCGAAGAACGCCGGATCGTGGTCAGCTCGAGAGGGGGCGGCATCCGCGTGTCCCTTCATGCCTACAACGACAGCTCCGACATCGACGCGCTCGCCGACGCCATGCAGGACGCCAGCCGGTAGTGCCGCCAACGAGACCCGCCGCGACGGTGATCCCGTAAGGCCGCCGTGGCTCGCCGGAGCGAGTGCGAGTGCGAGCTACTCCTCGACGAGTATCACGAGCGTGTCTGGCAGCACGCCGTCATGCTCCATCGCCTGGGCCGCCGCCTCGGTCTGCATGAAGGCCATGACAGCATCCATGTCGGCAACGTCCATGAGCAGCGCAACGTGGGTCGGATTCTGAGGGTCGACGAACGTACGGATGTTCGTGACGCCGAGAGGGCCGAACACCTCTTCACGCTTGGGCGAGGCGAGCCAGTGCTTGGTGTCCTTGACGTCGTGATGGCCGATCACGGTGGGCATACGTTCTCCTGGCTTCAACGCCGGCGGTAGTGTCGGACGAGTGCCGCGGATCGTACGCCCTTCTGCGGGGGCGGGCGGCGCCTGCCGCTGCCCGTACCACGACGTCCTTCTCGGTTCCCGCGACGGGCCGAAGGGCACGCACTCACGTGCGGATCAGCATGCGAGTGCGTTTTGCCCCGCAACGGCAGGGGTACGTCAAGGAGCGACCGTGCAGGCCGTGATCCCGTATCTGCTCTATGAGGACGCGGCGGCCGCGCTTGACTTCCTCTCGCGTGCGTTCGGCTTCGAGGAAACGAAGCGCATGACGTCGCCGGGTGGTCGCGTTGACCATGCCGAGATGCGGCTCGGCGATGGCGAGGTGCATCTCGGCCAGCCGCAGGAGCCGACCAGCCCGAAACGGCTTGGCGGTACGGCAGTGCAGTTATACGTCTACGTGGCGGCCGTCGATGCCCATTCCAATCGAGCGCGCACGGCCGGAGCGGAGATCGTGGATGAGCCATCCGACCAGGCGTACGGCGACCGGCGCTACCACGCGCGCGATCCCGAGGGCCACTCGTGGTACTTCGCGCAGCGGCTTGAGGGCTGCCCCCGGGTTCGAGCTAGCGCTCGGGGGCTAGCTGCCTGACGGTGCCAGTATCACCAAGAGGTCGCACCGTCTCTGAGCGGCCGAAGCAGCTTCGGCGCCGCCTGGAAGGACGGACACGTCGCCTAACCCATCAGTCAGAACCGACGTGGGAGCAGGTGCAGGCGCGTGCGCGAAGGTTTGAGGATTGGCGCGATGCGCCGGTGTCGATCGACACCGGCCAACCGCTTGAGGTGGTGGTCGACGAGGTCGCGAAAATCGTGCCGCACGCCCCGCCGAGCGACCACGAACGCTGCCGACACGCTCGCCAGGCGGGTCCGGGTGCCGGCTCTGCCGGTTCGCCTGCCCCGCGCTCTTCGGGCCGAGGATGGCGCCCGATCGAGCACGGCACTCGTCGTCGCTCTATACACCCTGAGAATCACGCGCCGCTGTTGGTGAAGGCGCCTACGGCGGCGTATCGGCCGGAATGGTCGTAGCTGACGTTGCCTTTGACCTTGAACTTCTGCGAGGCGAAGAGACCGAGTTCGCGGACGAGCAGCCCTTCGGGAAGAAGGAGCCGTGGGTGTACCTCGTTGCCGGTTACGGGATTTCGAATCGGCTCTACTCGAAGCTCCGCGACGTCGCCCACCCGATAGTGGGAATGTCCGTTCGCGACATCGACCTCATACGGCACGGGATCAGGGCCCTCGAGTTGATACGTGGTCGCGAACACCCCCCACGGGCCACCGGCTCGCCCGTGCGCCAGCTCCGTTAGGGCCCGCCGCTGTGAACCGTCAGCCCGTTCGTCGATGAACGAGATCGCCTGGCCGCCTCCTTCATGAATCGCCCCGGGCCAGTCGGCGAAGATCGAGAAGTTCAACTCGTCGAGGACCGTCGCTCCGTAGCTGCCAGACTCGATGTGCCATGTCCAGCCGCCCTCGCACTTCCCCGTCGTCGGACGACCATTCACGTTGCAGGGACAGCCGTAGTCGCAGTTGCAGGCAATCATCAGCGTCCCTCTCAACGTCCAGGTGCTGGCTGTCACAGTCCACCTCCGCGCTGGCTCGCTCCAATTATGCCATCCTGACTATGGGCTTTCTGCGCGGTGCGGCGGAGTCGGGTGATTGGGCTGGTAGAGGCGGAGTTCGTTGCCGTCGGGCATCCTGATGGCAGCTAGCCGCCCCCAGCGTTCCTCACTGATGGGTCGGCTGATATCGACGCCCTTGCGTTCGAGCTCCCTGATGGCCGCCTCGATGTCATCGCACATGAGGTAGAGCTCGTGATGACCCGCATCGTCCGTCGGATGGGCGGCCAGCTCTGCGGGCGGAAGCGCGAAGATGGGCCACCCCTCGCCGGCATCCACCGACGGAAACTCGAGCACGTCCCGAAGGAACGCGCGAACCGCATCTGCATCCCTGCTGAAGATGATGGCGTGGACGCCGCTGATCATGGTCGGGGTTGGGCGATGATAACTCCTTGGGGCTGCTTCTCTGACTCTGCCGGTATAACCACGGCGTCTCCGGCGACGGCCGGGAGTAGGCGCGCCACCACGACGTCGCCGCGGGCGCGCGGCCGCAACTCGAGGCGCACCCAGCGCCACCTGGTTGTGCCGGACGACGCCCTCCGTTCACGAGGACTACGTCAGCGCCTATGACCTGGGCCGCTTCGCGGAGTCGGCCCGGTTCGTGCGAAAGTACCCCGAGCCGAACCAGGTGCTACGAGACCTGCTGCCGACGATCGCCACTCCCACCCAGGTCGTTGCCGGCCGTGACGATGACCTCGTGCCGTGGTCGAGCAATCAGTACCTTGACTACCTGCTCCCCAACAGCGAGATCCACCCCTTGGCTACGGCGCACTCCGCGTGGGAGCAGGCTGCCGGGGAAGACGGAGGGCTGATTGTCGACTGGATCGGCGGCAGGTACCGGCGCTTCACACCGGGCTGATCCAGCGTGTACGCGCTGGGCCCGACTGCGACGTTCCGTCACCGCCAGGGTCGCGCGCGACCCCGCGCACGCCTCGCTTCGCCGCGCGACCCGGACGGCGATCGCGATGCCCTGCGCGTTCGCGTTCGGCGACGTTGTGGTCGGCCGCCCGCAGTACACGGTGTTCGCGGCCTTCGGCTCGTTCGCGCTGATCGGCCTGATGGAGTTCGGGGGAACGATGGGCAACAGGGTGCGCTCACAGCTCGTCCTGGTGACCTGCGGCGCCTGCATGGTCGTCGTCGGAACCCTGGTCTCGAGGGATCCCTGGCTCGGCGCGGCGGTCATGGCCGTGGGCACGTTCACCATCCTCTTCGCCGGCGTAGTCAGCTCGCAGATCGCGCGAGCCTCGAACTCGATCGTCCTGCCGCTGGTACTGGCCACCGCCCTGCCGGGGAGCGTTGGCGATCTCCCGGCACGGCTGGCGGGCTTCGGCAGCGCTGGGTTCGTCTCGCTGATCGCGATCACGCTGCTCTGGCCGCTGCCGGCCGTCGACCCACTGCGCGGTCCGACCACCGCGGCCAGCCGCGCGCTCGCGAGGCGGCTGCGTCGGGCGCCCCAGGCACCCGGCGAGACCGAGTCGCCGACCGACCCTACGGCGGCGGCGCTTGGTCGCGCATTCCTGTCAACGCCGTTTCGGCCAACCGGCCTCAGCACCCAGACCCGGCTCACCGTCCGCCTCTTCGAGGAGCTGGAGTGGGTCGACCGCGCCGTCGTCCGCTGGCAGACCATGCCCACGGAGCCCTTTATCAGTGCAGCCGCGGCCGATGTTCTCGAGGCCTGTGCCGACGCTCTTGACCATGACCTCGACGGCAACCGGCTCGCCAATGCGATCGACGAGCTGCGTGCGCGGCGCGACCGCTCCGAGCAGGAGGCGCTGGGGGCAGCGCGGGCTGGCGAGCGGGACGCGGTCGCAGCCGAAGCGTTTGTGACGAGGCTCGAACCGAGCTTCCGCGCACAGGAGCTCGCGTTCGCCGTTGTCGGCATCGGCGACACGGTGACGGCCACGGTGTCCGCTGAGAGGCGAAGCTGGTGGTCGAGCCTGCTTGGCCGCCAGGTTGCGGCAAGCGAGCCGCTCGTCACCGCCCGCCGCCGCGCCCTGGGGCACCTGAACCGCAACTCGGTCTGGTTTCGCAACAGCCTGCGCGGCGCCGCCGGACTCGGCCTGGCCACGCTCGTCGCCGCCGAGGTGGGCGTACAGCACTCCTTCTGGGTTGTCCTGGGAGCACTCACCGTGCTGCGGTCAAACGCGCTCAGCACCGGCCAGTTCGTCACCCGCGCAGTCGCGGGGACGCTTGCCGGATTCGCCGTCGGAGCGACCCTGATCTCGCTGATCGGCATGAGCACCGGGATCCTCTGGGGGATCCTGCCGGTCTCGATCCTGATCGGCGGGCTGGCACCGGCCGTCGTCAGCTTCGCGACCGGTCAGGCGGCCTTCACGGTGACGATCCTGTCCCTGTTCACGATCATCGCACCCGAGGGGTGGCGCCTTGGGGTGGTGCGCGTCGAGGACGTGCTTCTGGGCTGCGCGATCAGCCTGGTGGTCTCCCTCATCTTCTGGCCGCGAGGCGCGGCCGCCCAGCTGACCACGGCGATCGGCGAGGCCTACGCATACGCCGGCCAGTACCTCGCCGAGGCCGTCGAGTACGCCTCGGCGTGCTGCGGATTCAGCGGCGCTCCGCCGGTCCCACCGGCGCAGCACGCCGGCCTCGCGATCGCCGCCGCACGCCGCCTGGACGATTCCTTTCGCACATACCTCGCCGAGCGCGGCGCAAAGCCGGCGCCGCTCGACGAGATCGCCAATCTCGTGATCGGAAGCGCGGTCCTACGTCTGACGGCGGACGCGGTGCTGGCGCTGTGGGACAGCTCAGTTCCGCCGGTGCCGGCAGACAGGACGCAGGCTCGGGCCGAGCTCGTGGCTAAGGCGAGTCACGTTCGCAGCTGGTACGACGAGCTCGCGCACCATCTGACCACCTGTGCCCAAGTCGACGAGCCGTTCGTCGTCGACGCCGCCAGCCGGTCCGGTTTCCTCACTGCGCTGGACGCCGACCTTACGTCAGGCGACGGGAGGGCGGCGACGGCAGTCCGGCTGGTCTGGACCGACCTCCACGTGAACGCCGCGATCAACCTTCAGCACACCATCGCGGAGTCCGCCCAGGTCGTCGCGCTGGCTACGCGGCCCGCGCTTTCTTCGATGCCCGCCTGGGGCGTCCCGAGAGCGTGACCGCGGCCGCGGGAGTCAGGCCTTGACGTCTGTTAGGGCGCATGGGCGCGACGCTCAGTCGATTGAGCCGGGTGCGACCAGGCCCGACTCGTAGGCGTAGATGACCGCCTGGACGCGGTCGCGCAGGCCCGCCAGATGGGGCACGCGGACGTCAACCGCACCTTCGCGACCTATGGAGGCTGGGTGCGGGGGATGGGTGCCGATGCCGCGCTCATGCGCCAAGCGTGGCTCGAAAATCAGGTAGCGGGCACCAATGAGGCACACCACTCGAGCCGTGAGGCGGCTTAGAGAGGCAATATCCAATACCCCCAACGGGATTCGAACCCGTGTTACCGCCTTGAAAGGGCGGGGGCCTAGGCCACTAGCCGATGGGGGCGCGCGGGCAGGATACCGGGGTTCAGGCGGCGTCTTCGGGCGAGCCCGGGATCCGCGTGAGCGCCTTCTGGAGCTCGTCCCACGCGGCCTCCTCGACCTCGGCGTAATCGTCGCCTGCCTCGCGCGTCCGTTCGAGGTAGCGCAGCCACACCACCCGCTGCGAGAGCGGAAACTGGGTGATCGTGTCGGCTGTCGGAGTCATTGCGTCTCTATGAAGATAGTACGCCCGGAAACCGGGAATGGTTCCCCACTATTGCACAGGCGACGGCGCGATTGAGCCATTCGCCGCGCCGGCTTAACATGCCGGGTGGAAGAGGCGAGGGTCGTCCGTGATCACCCCGTCGACACCCAGCGCGCGCATCTGCGCGATCCCCGCGCGGCTGTTCACCGTCCACGCATAGACGCGCCCGCCGCGCCCGTGCACGGCCTCGACCAGCTCCTCGGTCACCGTGTCGTGGCGGACGGTTGCATCGCGTGCGCCCGAGCGGTGGTACATCGCAACCGCGGGCGTGCGCCGGCCGGGAAGAAGCCACGCCCGCCCGGCCGAGAGCGTCGCACTGGTTCTGGCGACGTCGTTCAGCCGCGCGAGCGCCGCGAACTCGGACGTCGAGAAGACGCACCGCTCGGCGACGGCGGCGTCGCGGCACGCGGCCAGCACCGTCGGCTTCGTACCCGGCCGTCTTCAGGTCGACGACGAGCAGGGCATCCGCCGCGAGGATCTCGCGGACGTCGGCCAGGAAGTCGGCGAGGGCCGGTCCGGGCCGGCCGCGGTCGTGCGCGACGACGAGGCCCGGGCAGACGTCGAACTCGATCCCGTCCACCCCCGCCGCGACGGCCGCCCGGACGCTCGCCACGGTGTTCTCGAGCGCCAGCGCCGCCGCTCCGCGGTGGCCAATCCGCAGCATCGGCGCGGACGCTACCACGTAGACTGGCGCCCTTCCGGGCCGTTAGCTCAGCTGGTAGAGCAGGGGACTTTTAATCCCAAGGTCACAGGTTCGATCCCTGTACGGCCCATCCGCTATGCAGCCGTATTCTGGGTTGAAATGGCGGCCGCTTGCTGGGCAGTGGGACGGAAGTGGGAACTCGGCCGGAGTTCCGTCACGGGTCTCGATCGCGCAGTCGAGCTGTGTGTCTCATGAGCCCGCTTCGCTTGCGACCGGATTGGGACTGAACAGCTCCCAGTGCCCCTCGGAGACGACTTCGACGGTGCCGTCGACCACCTTGATGGCCGTCTGTTCGTCGATGGCGTAGGCCGGGACGCCGATGTCGGCGGCCCACCGCTCCGCGTGAGCCATGGTGTTGGTCGGGAATGCCTCCAGGTGCGGGAAGATCGAGAAGTCGACGACTCCCAGAGTGCAGTCGTCCGGCGCGGACGGCCACTCGACGAAGTACTCGCCGATCCGGGGCGTCATCACCATGCTTCCGGCGCTCACTCCCACCCAGACCGTGTCAGGCAGCGAAGGCAGCAGATCGGCCAGTCCGGATTCCCGCATCCAGTGGGCGAGGTACGTCGCGTCGCCGCCGTCGACCAGGAGCACGTCGGCCTCCCGGACCCAGCGGACCCAACGCTCCGCGCCGATGGTGGGCAGTGCGGTGAGCTCGAGGACACCGAGCGACGCCCAGCCCAGGCCGGAGAAGTGCCGGAAGTCCGGTTCGGCGGCTACAAGGCCCCGCACCGATGTAGGACCGCACATCGGGTGACCCCACTGTGCCGTCGGAACGCAGAGGGCGTGGCACTCGGCGATCGGCTTACCGAGAAGGCGCACGAGCGCCGAGTAGATGCTTGGGTTGGTGACGCCACCGGACGTGAGAAGAAGCTTCAATTTGCCTCCGAAGTCCTTGCTGTGGGGAGAACGTTCTTGGCGCTTTCAGCTCCGTACGAGGTCGAGACTCGCAGACCAGCGAAAACTCATCGGCTCCGGCCAGATCCAAGCTCGCGCCGATCCCGCCGGCGCCCGGCGACGGCGGCTAGCGTGCTGGAGGTGCACCCACCCTCTGGTGATCCAGGCGGTGATCTGCGGGTTGCGCCAAGAGTCCCGGTGGGGATCGCGGCGCCCGACGATCAGGGTCGTAAGAGTCGAGTCGGGGTCGATCAGCGTCGCGAGCACGCTGCCAGTCGCTGGCTCATCTGGTTCCCTACCATTGCACGCGTGACGATCCAACGAATGGAGCACGTCGGCATCGTCGTCGACGACCTCGCAGCCGCGACGGAGTTCTTCGTCGATCTCGGGCTCGTGCTGGAGGGCGAGGCGCCCGTCGAGGGTCGCTGGGTGGACCGGATCGTGGCGCTCGAAGGCGTACGGGCGGACGTCGCGATCATGCAAACGCCGGACGGCAACGGACGACTCGAGCTGACGAAGTTCCACGCGCCGCCGGCGCACGGCGACAACCGGGACGCGGCGGCGAACACGCCGGGTATCCGCCACATCGCATTCGCGGTCGAGGACATCGACGCCGTGGTTGCCGGTCTTCGGGCCCGCGGCGCGGAGCTCGTCGGCGAGCTGGAGCGCTACGAGGACAGCTACCGGCTCTGCTACGTCGACGTGCTCACGTGGTTCGACCTGCACACCTCGGTCGCGCCACCTGCACCGACGGCGAATTGGAGCCACGTCGAGGACGGCAGGATCACGACAATCCAGGTGACGTTCGACGCCCGCCCGCTGGCGCCGCCGGGCGGCTGAGCCCGGAACCTTGCGGCCGTGCATTGTCACGCCGAACGTGCAGACGACCGAGGGCCGGCCGGAGCGGACCGGGCGGTGTCGAGCGCCGACTCCAGGTGCTCGGCGAGGTCGGCCGCGTCGGTGAAGACCGCGGCGCACCCTGCGTCGCGCAGTTCCTGCGCACCGAATCCGCCCGAGAGAAGCCCGATCGACTGGAAACCCGCACGCTTGGCCGCGACGGCGTCCCAGGCCGTGTCACCGATCACGACGAAGTCCGCCACGTCGGGCGCGCGCTCGGCCGCGGCGCTGATCAGGTCCGGGTGCGGTTTCGTACGGTCGACGTCGGCGGCGGTCGTCCACGCATCAACGACGCTGCCCGCGTCGAGCAGCTCGACGTAGTGCTCGACCTCGTCGTGCTTGGCGCTCGACGCCAGCACGACGCGGCAGCCCGCGGCGCGCAGGCCGGTCAGCAGGTCTCGCGCTCCCGGAAGCAGCTCGACCTCGGCGATCAGCTCGCCGTAATGGCGCGACTCGCTGTCACGGATGGCGTCGCCGAGCCGCTCCTCCACCCGGTCCCCGGCGACCGCGGCGACGAGCTGGTCGCCGCCCATGCCGTTGTGCCGGTGGATGCGCCACAGCGCGACGCCGACGCCGTGGTCGGCGAACGCCCGCCCCCAGGCGAGGGTGTGGTGGTAGCTCGTGTCGACCAGCGTCCCGTCGATGTCGACGATCGCCCCTATGGCGACGCCTGCCTCTTGCTTCGGCCAGGAGTCGAGCGGCTCGCCCGCTGCGGGGGGCGGCTGTCTCGGCGGCGGCTGGGACATCAGCCGCCGACGCCGGCCGCGCGCACGGTCCGCTCCCACGCGCGGATGACCACACGCGCCACCTCGCCGATCTCGTCGCCCCGACTGAGGAACTTCGGCACGATGAACGCGACGCTCGCGTCGTCCGGCCCTTCCAGCTCGACGGCGAGGGCATCGTCGGCGTGCCCGTGGATCGAGAGGTACGTCCACTCCGGCGCACCGGGAACGCCGACGCGACCCCGTGCGTCGTACGGCGAGTCGTCGCCGCGGGGCTCCGGTGATCCGCCCATCATGCTCTTCTACCCCCCGGATGCGGCGGACGAAACCGCGGCCTCCTCATCACGCTGCCGTCTACCCGAGGCTGAACGACATCCGCACGATCAGGCCGGGGTTCGCGTCCTCGAGCGTGACGGCGTCTGCGGCCTCGTGCACGAGCAGCATCCCGAGCCGGGGCACCAGGTGCTCGGCATCACCGCAGCCCGCGTCCCGAACGGTGACCGTGAGGTGCTCGGGCGTGAGGTCCGCCGCCACCTGAAACGTGCCACCGGAGCCCGGGTATGCGTGGCGTACCACGTTGCCGCACACCTCGGTGACCGCAAGGCGGATGTCCCACCGCTTCTCACGGTCCACGTCCACCGTCTGCAGGAGGACGTCGAGCTGCTCGCGGATGAGCGGCAAGACGACGACGTCCGAGCCGTACTCGCGCGCGAATCCGCGGTCTGTGTGTGTCCGACCCATCCTGGCTGCGCGGTACCCCTCTCCGGCGGCCAGGACACATCAGGCGCGGCAGGCCTGGTACCGGCGCTGCGCGAGCACGTCGTTTCGCGACTCGCCCTCCCGGGAACATGTCAGCCATGGCATCCAGCAGACAGCTCGAGGCCGCCAAGCTGAACGTCAGGGCGGCCCGCCGCTCCGGACGAGCCGCCCCCGCGAGCGTGCAGCCCGCCAAGGACGCCCGCCGCGATCCGAGCCCCCGGGACCTGACCGAGGCGCGTCGCACGCACCGCTAGCGTCCCCAGCGGTTTGCGCCGCTCCTCGTCCTCGTCCATCCCCACGTTCGCCCTCGCGTCGATCTTCGCCGTCGCCATGGCGGCGACGACCGTCTCGACGCCGATCTACCCGCTGTACTCCTCGGCGTTCGGGCTCTCCGCGCTCCAGATCACGGTCGTCTTCGCCGCCTACGGCGTGGGCGTCATGGGCGGCTTGCTCGTCACCGGGCGGCTCTCCGACCACATCGGCCGAAAGCCGCCGCTGGCCGGCGCGCTCGTCGTCGCGATCGCCGCAATGGCGTTCTTCATCGCCGCTCAAGGGCTCGGCCTGCTGCTGGTCGGGCGCTTCCTGATCGGGCTCACGGCGGGCGTCTATACGGGCACGGCGACCGCGTGGCTCGTCGACCTCGACTCCAACCGTGATCGCGCGACCAAGGTCGCCGTCGCCGCGAACCTGGGCGGGCTGGCCCTCGGCCCGGCCTACGCGGGGGTGCTCGCCCAGTTCGCGCCCGATCCGCTCCGGACGACCTACGTCGTCGAGCTCGTCCTCCTCGTGGCCGGGCTCGCCGTCCACCTGCGCCTGCCCGAGACGGTGGCCCGCCGCGGCATCGAGCTGGACTTCGCCGGGATCGTCCCGCCCCCGGAGGTGCGCTCGGTGTTCCTGCCCGCCGCCACGGCCGGCGTGGCGGCGTTCGGCGTCTCCGGCGTGTTCGGCTCCGTCGGCCCGGGGATGCTCAACGAGGTGCTCGGGATCACCGCGCCGACGGCCTACGGCGCGCTGCTCGCGACCCTCTTCGTCATGTCCGTCGTGGGCCAGTTCGTCACGCGCGGCGTCGCCCCGCCCGTCGCGCTCCCGGCCGGGTGCGTCGCCCTGGCGGTGAGCCTGGGCATGCTCGCGTTCTCGCTCGCCGTCGAGACGGTCGTCGCGGTGTTCGCAGCCGCGATCGTCGCCGGGATCGCGCAGGGCGTCATCGTCGGCGGAGGGCTCGGGCTGCTCACCGCGCGTGCACCCGCCAATCGCCGCAGCCAGGTGGCGTCGACGTATTTCCTCGTCCTCTACATCGGCCTCGTCGTCCCGGTGATCGCCTTCGGCCTGGTCGAGAGCTCGATCGGGCTCGTCGACGCCGGCTACCTGTTCTCGGCGGTCGTCGGCGTGGCGGTGCTGGGCTCAGGCGTGGCCGTCCGGCGCACGGCCGGACGCGACATCGTCGACGCGGTAGGCTCACGCGGGTGAGCACGCAGGCGCGACCGCTCGACGTCGAGGCCGGGATGTCGGCCGCCGACGTCCCCACGCCCGCGCTGCTCGTCGACCTCGACCGGATGGAGCGGAACATCGCGTCGTGGCAGGCGATGGCCGACCGAAACGGCGTCCGCCTGCGACCGCACATCAAGACCCACAAGACGCCCGAGATCGCCGCGCAGCAGCTGGCCGCCGGCGCCTGCGGCATCGCCTCCGCGAAGCCGACCGAGGCCGAGGTGTTCGCCGCGGCCGGTTGCGGCGACGTCGTCATCGCGTATCCCACGGTCGGCGAGGACAAGTGGGCCCGGCTCGCCCGCATCGCCTCCGGGACGCGCCTGACGGTGAACGTCGACAGCGAGCACCAGGCCCGCGGCCTCTCCGCGGCGGCCGCCGCTGCCGGCGTCACGATCCGGGTGCAGATCGAGATCGACACCGGCCTGCACCGCGTCGGCCTCGACCCGGACGACCATGCGGCGATTGCGGCCTTCGCGAGGGCGATCGAGGCGCTGCCGGCCGTCGAGCTCGACGGGGTGACGACCCACCGGGGCAAGTTCGGGGAGCGGCTCGGGCGGATGACGAACGCCGAGGCCGGCCACGAGGAGGGATCGATTCTCGTCGGTCTGGCCGAGCGCCTGCGCGCCGACGGGCATCCGACGCCGAACGTGACCGCGGGCGGCACCGTGACCGGGCCGGGCGTCGCCGAGGTGCCGGGCGTGACCGAGGTGCGGGCCGGCACCTACGTCTTCTCCGACGCGATGCAGGTGGCGGCCGGATCGGCCCAGCCCGGCGACGTGGCGCTCTCCATCCTCGCGACCGTGATCAGCACCCGGCGGGCGGGATGGACGACGGTCGACGCCGGATCGAAGACCTTCAGCGGCGACCGCGGCGTGGTCGACGGCTCGGCCGCAGTCGGCGGGATCTCGGACTGCGTCGACGTCGACGCGACCGTCATGCGCGTGACCGAGGAGCACGGCATGGTGCGGCTCGGCGCTGGCGTCTCCGTCGAGGTCGGCCAGAAGCTGCGGTTCGTGCCCTACCACGTCTGCACCGCCGTGAACCTCGCCGACCAGCTCGTCGGCGTGCGCGACGGGGTCGTCGAGACTGTCTGGCCCATCCGGGCGCGCGGCACGACCCGCTAGCCCGCGCTGCCCGAGGGTGCACGCGGCCGGCCCGTTGGTCTGCCCCTTCGCACATCGCGGGGGTGCGGTACGGTGTCGACCGTGCACGCCATCGCGACCACGGGCGGACTGCACACCGTGCTCGGCGACCTCGACGCGGCGGTCCGCGCCCTGTTCGAGCGCGAGCTCGGCAAGGGCGCCGGCGTCTCGTTCGACACGCCCACGGCGGCCTGGGCGGAGGGCCTCGACGGCCCGGCCCTCAACCTGTACCTGTACGACGTCCAGGAGTCGCGCAGCGAACGGCGGGTGGAGTGGGATCAGGCCCAGGTGAACGGGCGCACCGTCGAGCGGCCGCCCCCGGTGCGCATCGACGTGTCCTACGTGATCACCGCCTGGGCGAAGACGGCCGAGGAGGAGCACGGCCTGCTCTCGGCGGCCCTTGCGATCGCCTACGCCCACCCAGCGCTTCCGGACGACGTGCGCACCGGCGCGCTGGCCGAGGACGATGCCTACGACCACGAGCTCACTGTGCGCGTCGCCCAGCCTCCCGGGGAGGGACGCGGCCCCGCGTTCTGGTCGGCGCTCGGCGCCGGCCACAAGGCGTCGGTCGACTTCGGCGTCGCCGTCTGGTGCCGGCCCCGACGCGCGCAGGAGCAGGCGCCGCTCGTGCGCACGCAGACGGTGCGCATGGGCGTGCGCGACCGCCCCGGCGCGGGCATCGAGGAGCTGCACCGCATCGCCGGGACCGTGCGGACGAAGGCCGGCGGACCGGCCGTGGGAGCGTGGGTCGTCCTGCCCGAGACGGGCGGGTTCGCCGTAACAGACGCCGAGGGCCGGTTCAGCGTCGCGTCGGTCCGGGCCGGCAGCCACCCGCTCCGGGTGCGCGCCGCCGACGGCGCCGAGGCTGAGGCGGCGGCCGACGTGCCCGGCGGGCCGATCGAGCTCGAGCTGGGCTGATCCCGGGCCTGCCCCGACGGGCAGGCGGCGTGCCTCAAGCGTTGCCCGAGATCCCCTGGCCGGGCGTATCCGGCGGCGGCACACTCCCGCCCCGTGGCCGACGCCCCGTCTCGCCCCCCGTGCGTCCTGCTCGCGAACCTCGAGCCGGTCGCCCTCGTCGGGATGACCGATGTGCTCACGGGCGGCGGCGTCGACGTGGTCGTCGGCAACGGCGCCGCGCCCGACATCGTCGACCGGGTGCGGCGGATCAAGCCCGACGTGCTGCTTCTCGACGGAAGCTCCCGTTTCGCCCGCCAGATCGGCCGCCAGGCCCAGGAGGCGGCGCCCGGGACGAAGGTGATCCTGTGGCCGCGCGACGAGGGAGAGATGGAGATCCTCGACGGGGAGAGCGCGGAGCCGCGTCGCGTTGCCGTGTCCCCGTCCCGTGCCCTGCTCAACGAGCTGCGTGTGAACGAAGGAAGGTGACAGATCGATGCCCAGCTACCTGACCCCCGGCGTCTACGTCGAGGAGATCCCGTCCCAGTCGAAGCCGATCGAGGGCGTGGGGACGTCGGTCGCGGCGTTCGTCGGCCTCGCTCCCGGCGGCCCGGTGAACCGGCCGATGCGGATCTCGAACTGGACGCAGTTCGCCAAGCTGTACGGCGACGCCAACGAGCCCGAGAACGGCCCGTTCATGCCGGGCGCCTACCTGGCCCACTCCGTGTACGGGTACTTCCAGAACGGCGGCGGCGTGTGCTGGATCGTCCGGGTCGGCGGCGCCGACGGCGACCAGAAGGCCCAGGCGGCCCTGCCCAGCCGCCAGCGGAGACGGCGAGCTCCTGCGGGCGACCGCGAAGGAGGGCGTGACCGACCAGGTCTCGATCGAGATCACGCCCGACGTCCCGGCCGCGGACGCCGAGGAGGGCAAGGGCGACCAGGCCACCTACCGCGTGGTCGTCACCGCCGGCCCGCAGCGCGAGGAGTTCGACGGCCTCACGCTCAAGAAGGGCCGCAACAACGTCGTCACGAAGGTGAACGCGGGGTCGGCGCTCGTCAGCCTCGAGGAGGTCGGAAGCGCCACGGATGCCGCGCCGCGCGAGGGCACATACAGCCTGAGCGTGCCCGCCGCCGAGCCGGTGGCGGTCTCGCCGACCGAGTTCGAGGGCGACGTCGCCCACCGCCGCGGCCTGGGCGGGCTCGCGGCCGTCGACGAGATCACGATGCTCTGCATCCCCGACCTGGCGACGATCTCCGAGAACGGCGACGACACCATGTTCCGCGACATCCAGGGCAAGATGCTCGCCCACGCCGAGGGCGCCAAGGACCGCATCGCGATCCTCGACCCGCCGCCCGACCTCCTGCCCCAGGACGTGCTCGAGTGGCGCATGTCGACGGCGGGCTACGACTCGAAGTTCGCCACGCTCTACTACCCGTGGCTCGAGGTGATGGACCCGCTCACGCGGCGGCCGATCATGGTGCCGCCGTCCGGCCACATGGCCGGCGTGTGGGCCCGCACCGACAACACCCGCGGCGTCCACAAGGCGCCCGCGAACGAGGTGGTGCTGGGCGTGAACGGGCTCGCGTTCCAGATCACCCACGAGGAGCAGGGCGGCCTGAACCAGCGCGGCATCAACTGCATCCGGGCGTTCCCCGGCCGCGGCATCCGCGTGTGGGGCGCCCGCACGCTCTCGAGCGACCCCGAGTGGCGCTACCTGAACGTGCGCCGGCTCTTCAACTACGTCTCCGAGTCGATCATGGAGGGCACCCAGTGGGCCGTCTTCGAGCCCAACGACGAGCGCCTCTGGATCCGCCTCCGCATCGCCGTCTCGAGCTTCCTCACGCGGACGTGGCGCGAGGGCGCGCTGTTCGGCGCGACGCCCGACGAGGCGTTCTACGTCAAGTGCGACGAGGAGACCAACCCGGCGGACGTGATCGACGCCGGCCAGGTGGTCATCGAGATCGGCATCTCGCCGGTCAAGCCCGCAGAGTTCGTCATCTTCCGCATCAGCCAGTACACGGCGGGTGCGGCGGAGATCTCGTAACCAGGAGGGAAGACTCACATGCCATCCAAGCAGCCACGACCCGCGTCACACTTCCGCCTCGACCTCGGCGGCCACGAGGGCGTGGGCATGTTCCGGGAGTGCACCGGCCTCGACTCGGAGACGACCGTGATCGAGCAGCACTCGGTCGACGACAACGGCCGGCCCACCATCCGCCGCGTGCCCGGCGCGACGGTGTGGTCGCACATCGTGCTGAAGCGCGGCGTCGACGAGAGCCTCGACGTGTGGAAGTGGCGCCAGACGGTGATCCAGGAGGGCCCCGACAACGCCCGCGTCGACGGCAACATCGCGCTCATCGACTACACCGGCAAGACCATCGCCACGTGGAAGTTCGACCAGGGCTGGCCCGTCAAGTACACCGGCAGCGCCCTGAACGCCTCGGGCAACGAGGTCGCGCTCGAGGAGGTCCACATCTGTCACGAGGGCCTGGAGCGGATGTAGATGGCCGTGACCGCACCACCCACGCTGCGCACCCAGTACGCGTTCACGCTGCCGCGCGGCTACGTGGACGCGTCCGGCGCCGTGCACCGTGAGGGCGTCATGCGCCTCGCCACGGCGCGGGACGAGCTCGAGCCGCTGCGCGACCCGGCGGTGCGCGAGAACGAGGCGTACCTCTCCGTGCTCCTGCTCTCGCGCGTCATCATGCGCATCGGCGACCAGACGGCGATCACGCCGGCGCTCGTCGAGGGCCTCTACGCGGCCGACTTCGACCACCTCCAGCGGCTGTACGAGCGCATCAACTCGGACAGCGAGGCGGCCGGCCGGGTCGACTGCCCGTCGTGCGGCGTCGAGTTCGAGGTCGACCTGAGCCAGATCGAGGATGTCGCATCGGGGGAATGATGCGGCCGTCTCCTGACACGCTGGTCTCGGAGACGGCCGAACTCGCAGGCCACTTCCACTGGCAGCTCGACACGATCCTCGACCTCGAGCACCGCGACCGGCGCCGGTTCCTCGAGCTGGCGCAGTCGTTCGCGTGGGCGCGGGCGGAGGGCGGCTGAGCGATGTCGCCTGCCGCCGTCACACGCCGCGCCGGAGGCTGGCTGGGCGATCGCCTGCGCCGCCGCCGCCACCTGCGCCGCGCCGCCGACCGCCGCCTGGCCGGGAACGTCGCCGAGCGGCGGCGGCCGAAGCGGCTCGATGCGTCGCGGCGGCTGGCGCCGCGCCCGGTCGTGCGGCCGGCCTCCGCGGCGCCCGTCGCGGCTGCGGCCGGGCTGAGCGAGTTCGCCAGCCGGTGGATGTTCGGCGACGGTGTCGCCGAGGGCACGCCCTTCGCCGGCGGCGCCGCGGCCGACTACGAGCGGCCGTCCTTCCTCGAGGGCCCGGACGAGCCCGCTTTCCAGCCGCGTCCCTCGATCCCGCCCGGGGCCGAGCTGCGGAGCGCCGTCGAGGAGGTGGGGCCGAGGTTCCGGCTCTCGCGCACCCCGCCGCCCCCGCCGCCGATCGCGCCACCGGAGCCGCCGCAGGCGCCCGACCCGGCCCACGACGAGGCCGTGCGTCAGAACGTTGCGGCCGAGACGTCCCATACCGAGCCGGCCGGGACGCGGCCCGTGATCCGGGTCGTGCATCAGCCCGGGCCGCCGCGCCGCTCGCAGGTGATCGTCCGCCACGTCCACGAGGGCGCGCGCGAGGCGGCCGAGGGCGGCGGCAAGGGCGTCGCCGCCTACCGCACCGCCCGGGTCGGCATCGGCGCCGCCCGGCTCGTCCAGCACTACGAGGAGGTGAAGGCGGTCGAGGCCCTGGGGCACCGGGTCGCCGACGCCGCTCGCAGCGAGTGGTCGAAGCTGAAGAAGGACGCCTCGGAGTGGCGAGACAAGGCCGTCCACGAGTGGGACCACCTGAAGCACGAGGGCGAGCACATCCGCGACCGCGTCGTCGGCGAGGCCCGCCACCTCGAGCGGGAGGGCGAGCAGCTGCGGCGGCGGGCGTGGGGCGAGGCCCACCACCTCGAGCGGGAGGGCCGGGGCCTCGAGAAGCGCGCATTCGGCGAGGCCGACCAGCTGCGACGCTTGCCCGGCCAGCTCCTGCGCCAGGCCGAGGGCGCCGAGCGACGGATGGTCCGCACCGCGATTCGGGCGGTCGAGCGCCAGCCGATCGTGCGAGCAGCCGAGGGCCTCGTACGCTCCGCGACGCGCGGCATCCAGGGCGTCGAGCGGCTCGAGGGGCGCGCCCTCCAGGCCGAGCACCGGCTCGAGGGCGCGCTGAAGGACCCGGCCAGGGAGCTGCGCGAGCTGGGCCAGAAGGTCGAGAAGCAGGTGATGGACCGGCCGGTCGTCCGCCGGGCCGAGTCCGCCCTCCAGGGGGCTGAGCGCACGGCCGCGCGCGAGGCCCGCAAGCTGCCCGACCACGTGCCGCCGATCCCCGGCGCCGCGGCAGCCAAGGCGGCCGCGCTCGCGGCCGCCGCCGAGGTGCCGCTCGAGATCTCGAAGGCCGGCCGTGCCGTCGTCCAGTTCGAGAAGCAGGCGGCCGGGGCCGCCCACAAGCTCGAGGCCGAGGCCCGCCACGCGCTCGCCCAGGCCGACGGCCACATCCCCCACGCGCTGCCGCACGAGCCGCACCCCGGCGCGCTTCCCTCGACGGTCGCCGGCCGGGCGGCGTCCGCCGCCCGCGGCCTGGAGTCGGCCGCGCGCACGCCCGAGGACGTCGCCGCCGACCACGTCTACGAGAACGTGGTGGAGCGGCTGCGACGCGACCTCCTGGCCGAGCGCGAGCGCATGGGCAACCTGCTCGGGGAGTGGCCGTGAGCTTCCAGCAGCAGATCGAGGATGCCGAGCAGCAGGCCGACCAGGCCGTCGACGACGCCAACCGCGACGCCCAGCAGGCGCAGCGCACGGCGCAGAAGGCCGAGCGCGACGCCCAGCAGCTCGCCGGTCAGGCGACGAAGCCGATCAACGGCTCCGACCGCAGCACGACCAAGGGGTCGAAGACGCCCGACCCGGTCGGCGCGCTGCGCTTCCTGGTCAAGGCCGACGACTGCACGATCGGCCGCTTCGCCCACTGCCACGGCCTCGCCGCCGAGTACGAGATCGAGGAGTACGCCGAGGGCGGCCAGAACGCGTTCGTCCACAAGCTGCGCGGGCGCATGCGCTACCCGAACCTCGTCCTCAGCCGCGGCATCACCCACGAGACCGGGCTCATGGACTGGTTCATGCAGACGAAGCAGGCCGGCGAGCGCGGGAACATCTCGGTCTCGCTGCTCGGCCCGGACGGAAAGCCCGTGCGCCGCTGGGGGTTCGAGGGCGCCTTCCCGGTGCGGTGGGAGGGCCCGGTGCTGAACGCCCGCTCGCACACCGCCGCCACCGAGACGCTCGAGATCGCCCACCGCGGATTCGTGGTGCAGGACTAGCTATGGCCGCGACCGACTCCACCACCGGCTTCCAGCAGGCCCAGCTCCTGATCGAGGGCCAGGACCCGCTGACGTGCTGGTTCAACCCCACCGACTACACGGTGACGAAGGCGAACCGCTGGAGCACCGGCAGCCAGCTCTCCGAGGAGTTCCCGCAGCGCGAGTTCATCGGCGGCGATCCGCGGGAGCTCACGCTGACGCTGCTCTTCGACGCGGCCGACACCGACAACGACGACGTCGCCGACGTGACCGACCAGCTGTTCTCGATGCTCGAGGTGCAGCCGGAGGTCGAGTCGGGCAAGAAGACCGCCCGGCCGCCGACGGTGACGTTCTCGTGGGGTCAGGTCTCGAGCTTCACCGCGGTCGCGACCAGCCTGCGCGTGCGCTACACGCTCTTCGACGTCGACGGCACCCCGCTCCGCGCCGTCGCCGACATCACGCTCACCCAGGTCGAGAAGGTCGTCGGCGCAACCGGCGGACCGCGCCAGAACCCGACCACCGCCGGCATCGCCGGCCTGCGCATGCACGTCGTGCGCGACGGCGACAGCCTGCAGTCGATCGCCTACGCCATGTACGGCGACCCCACCCGCTGGCGCGCGATCGCCGAGGCGAACGGGATCGACGATCCCCTCGCGCTGCGCCGTGGCCACACCCTCTCCATCCCGAGGGCGAACGGGTGAGCCCGCTGCCGCTGATCTCGGGCGTCGAGGTGACGATCGACGGCGACCCGCTGGACAGCCGCCTCGCCGCCAACCTGATCGAGGTGCGGGCCGACCAGCGCTACATGCTGCCCGCGGCATTCCTGGTGCGCATCGCCGACCCCCAGCTCGAGCACGTCGACTCGAGCCCGCTCACCGTCGGCGCCAAGGTCGAGATCAGCCTGGCGGCGGCCGCGGGCGACTCGCTCCAGCCCGTCGTCAGCGGCCAGATCACCGCGGTCGAGCCGGAGTTCGGCCGCCAGGGGGCGGTGCTCGCCGCGCGCGGCTACGACGAGTCGCACACGCTCAACCGCACCCGCATCACCGAGACGTACCAGAACATGAGCTCGGACGACATCGCGAGCAAGGTGGCCGACCGGGCCGGCCTCGAGGCGGGGACGATCGGAAGTGCCGGCGACGTGCACGACTTCGTGCAGCAGAACAACGAGACCGACTGGGAGTTCCTGTGGCGGCTGGCGCGCCGGATCGACTTCGAGGTCACGGTCTCGGACGGCGCGCTCAGCTTCCAGAAGGCGGGCGGCGACGGCGGCGGCGAACCGCCCTCGCTGAAATGGGGCGGCGACCTATGGACGTTCCGGCCGCGCGTGACCGGCGTCCAGCAGGTCGAGGAGGTCGTCGTGCGCTCGTGGGACCCCGCGTCGAAGGACGTGATCGAGTCGCGCCAGTCGACGGGAACGCCGGACGCGTCGATCGGGATCGACCGCGGCGACGTCGGCTCGGCGCTCGGCGGCGGGTCGATGACGATGGCCGACCGGCCCGTGCTCTCCTCCGACGAGGCCGATGCGCTTGCGACCAGCATGGCCTCCCGTCTTGCGAACGCCTACGTCGAGGCCGAGGGCACGTGTCGCGGCGACCCGACGCTGACCGCCGGGGTGAAGGTGCAGATCGACGGCGTCGGCAAGCTCTACGGCGGCGTCTACACGCTCAGCGCGGCCAGCCACGTCTACCGCGTCGGCCAGGGCTACGAGACCCGCTTCGCCGTCACCGGCCGCTCGCCGCGGAGCCTGGTCGACCTGCTGAACCCGGCCCCCGTCGAGCGCTGGGGCGCCTCCGTCGTCGTCGGTATCGTCACCCAGAACTCCGATCCCGACGGCATGGGCCGGGTGCGCGTGCGCTACCCCGCCCTCGGCGACGACATCGAGGGCTGGTGGGCGCGGATCGCCGCGCCGTCGGCCGGGAGCGAACGCGGCCTCCTGATGATGCCCGTGGCGGGCGACGAGGTGCTGGTCGCCTTCGAGCACGGCGACGTCCGCCGCCCCTACGTGCTGGGCGCGCTCTGGAACGGCAGCGACACGCCCGGCGACGACCTCGTTCAGGCCGACGGCTCGTTCGCGCTTCGCTCCGACCACAAGATCGGCATGCATGCGGCCGACGCGATCACCTTCGAGACGTCGAGCGATCTCACCATCACCGCCGACGGAAAGATCGAGCAGACGGCGACCGGCGACGCCTCCGTCGAGGGCCAGAACGTGAACGTCAAGGCAAACTCGTCGCTCACCATCGAGGCGACGGGCGATCTCACCATCAAGGGGGCCAGCATCACCGTCCAGGCAAACGGCGCCGTCCAGGTCAGCGGCGCGTCCATCTCACTCGGATGAGCACGCCCGGCGACTTCATCGGATCCGGCGTGGCCTTCCCCCTGCGGGTCGACCGGCAGGGATCGCTGGCGCTCGTGCGCCACGACGACGACGTCCGCGAGGCGATCGCCGTCATCCTCGGCACGATGCCGGGCGAGCGGCCCATGCGCCCCCAGTTCGGCTGCGCGATCCACGACCATGTCTTCTCCGGCATTGACGGCAACACGCTCGGCCGGATCGACCACGACGTGCGGGTGGCGCTCGACCGGTGGGAGCCGCGGGCGCAGGTGCTCTCGGTCGACTTCGACCTCTCGGAGCGCGACGAGGGCCGGCTCCTGATCGACATCACCTACCGCATCCGGTCGACCAACGACGTGCGCAACCTGGTCTACCCGTTCTACCTGGTCCCATCCGAGGAGGAGTCGTGAGCCTGCCCCAGGTCGACCTCGACGACCGCCGCTTCCAGGACCTCGTCAACGAGGCCCGCACCCGCGTCGCCCGGGCCTGCCCCGAGTGGACCGAGCACAACGTCTCCGACCCGGGCATCACCCTGATCGAGCTCTTCGCCTGGATGACCGACATGCTGGTCTACCGGCTGAACCGGGTGCCGGACAAGGTGCACGTGGCCCTGCTCGAGCTGCTCGGGATCACGCTCGCCCCGCCCGCGCCGGCCTCCACCGACCTGCGCTTCCGCCTGGCCGCGCCGGCGGCCGAGCCCGTGCCGGTCGCCGCCTGGGACACCGAGGTCGGCACCATCCGCACGCCCCGCGACGAGTCGATCGTGTTCCAGACGTCGGCCGACTTCACCATCCCGGCGCTGCGCCCCAAGGCGTACCTGATCGAGCACGACGGCGCCGCCCGCGAGATCCCGGTCGGCTCCGGCGTCGCCCGTCCGCGCGGCGGCGACCAGGCGCCCTTCGCCGCGCCGCCCGTGCCCGGCGACGCCCTCTACCTCGGCTTCGAGAAGTCGCTCTCGCGGCTCGTCGTGGGCGTGTCGGTCGAGTGCTCGCAGGCCCGCGGGGCCGGCGTGGATCCCGAGGACCCGCCGCTGCGGTGGGAGTACTCCACCGGCGAGGGGGCGCTGGGCTGGCGGGAGGTGACCGTGCTCGCCGACCACACCGGTGGGTTCAACTACGGCAGCGGCATGGTCGAGCTCGAGCTCCCGGCCGAGACGGGCATGGCGACGGTGGGCGAGCGCAAGCTGCACTGGGTGCGCTGCCGGGTCGACCCGTTCACCCGCACCGAGATCCCCGCCTCCTACACGCTTCCGCCCGAGATCTACTCGATCACCGCCGGGGCGATCGGCGCGCGCATCCCGGCGATGCACGCCAACCGCCGCCGCGCCGAGCTGCTGGGCGAGAGCGACGGCACGCCGGGGCAGTCGTTCCGGCTGCGGCACGCGCCGGCGCTCGCCCTCGTCGGCGACGAGACGCTCGAGGTGCTGCCGCCGCGGGCGGAGGACTGGGAGCGGTGGGAGCTCGTGCAGAGCTTCGCCGAGAGCTCGGCCGACGACCACCATTTCGTGCTCGACGCCGCCTCGGGCGATGTGCAGCTGGGCACGGCGGTCTACGCCGGCGACGGCAGCTGGCGCCAGTTCGGCGCCGTCCCCGCGAAGGGGTCGCTGCTGCGCATGTCCGGCTACCGCAGCGGCGGCGGCCGCCGCGGCAACCTCGCGCCCGGCACCCTGACCGTGCTGAAGTCCTCCATCCCCGGCGTCGCCTCGGTGACGAACCCGGTCGCGGCCCACGGCGGGGTGGACGGCGAGACGCTCGACGATGCCCGCCGGCGGGCGCCGCTCGAGCTGCGCACGCGCTACCGGGCGGTGACGGCCGACGACTTCGAGGCGCTCTGCCGGGAGGCGTCGCGGCAGGTGGCGCGCGTCTACTGCATCCCGCCCGACACCGACGACGCGCTCGTGCGCGTGCGCCTGCTGCCGATGATCGAGGACTGCTACCGCAAGCTCAGCGTGGAGGAGCTCACTCCGAGCGAGGAGCTGCTCGCCCAGGTCGCCGCCCACCTCGACCCGCGCCGGATGGTCGGCAGCAAGGTGCATCTGGCGCCGGTGCAGCTGCGCGGCGTGAGCGTCGTCTGCGACGTCCAGGCCGCGCTCGGCGCCGACCCGGGCCGGGTCGAGATCGAGATCGAGCGGATGCTCTACACGTATCTGAACCCGCTCGTCGGCGGGAGCCCGCACGGGCCGGGGACCGGCTGGGAGTTCGGCCGCTCGCTCAACCAGGGCGAGCTCTTCGGCGTCGTCCACCAGGTGCCCGGTGTCGAGTTCGTGAAGATCCTGCGCGTGTACGAGACCGACCTCGTCACCGGCAAGCAGGACCCCAAGCCGCTCGGCTCGCACCTCGAGATCGCCGCGCACGAGCTCGTCGCCTCGGGGACGCATATCGTCAAGGCCGCGCATAGGGAGGTGTGAGGTGGGAACCGACGGGCGTCCCACTCAGCCGCTCGCCACCGTGGTCATGCAACGGGCTGCGCGCGACCCGGCCGACGTCGAGCCGCCCCCGGCCGCGTCGGCGCGGCGCTACCTGCGTGACCACCTGCCCGCCATCTACACCGACTCGCCCGCGGCCGAGCCCGGCGTCGAGGGGTTCACGTCGCGGCTGATCGGGAGCCTCGAGCGGGTGCTCGACCCGGTCGTCGCGACGATCGACTGCCTGCCGGCCCAGCTCTCCGCCGACACGGCGCCGGCGCCGATGCTGGCGCTGATGGCGGGCTGGCTGGGCCTGGCCGAGGACGAGCGCCGGTCTCTCCCCGACCGCCGCGACGAGGTCCGGTTCGCGTCGGCCATCGCCCAGTCGCGGGGAACCCTGCCCGGACTCCAGCTCGGTCTGCGCACCGCGTTCCCAAGCCTGCCGCTGCGGGTCGAGGACCTCGGCGGCGTCACGTTCTCGACCGACGCCGGATCGGAGCCCGACGCCGGGCCGCGCGAGTTCGTCGTCTACTGCGACACGCCGATCCCGGTCGAGCGGCAGGCGGCTGTGGCCCGGGCGATCGACCGCCTGAAGCCGGTGAACGCGCGATATCGTCTGCGCGTGAAGTCGCCGCCCAAGCCGAAGCAGGCCCCCGAGGTGAAGCCGACGGTCGAGACCGAGCAGCCGCCCGAGGACACGTGAGAGTCTGCCCCGCCTGCCACCGGGAGAACCCGGAGGACTCGGACTTCTGCCAGTACTGCGGTGAGTACCTGCGCTGGGACCCGACCGTGGCGACGCCGGCCGTGCCGCCGCCGCCAGGCCCCGGCCCCGGGCCGGCGCAGGTGCCTCCGGGCATGCGCCCGATCCCGCAGTCCGGCGGCCGCAGCCCCGCCGACGCGGTCTCGATCACGCTGCGGTCGCTGACCGACGACTCCGACCCGCGCGAGGGCGTGCGCGTGGCCTGCGAGCCCGGGGCGACAGCGACGCTGGTGGCGTCGGTGCGCAACCAGAGCGGGATCGTCGACAACTACGACCTCCGCGTCGAGGGCCTCCCCGAGGGGTGGTGGACGATCACGCCGCCGACCGCCTACCTCGTCCCCTACGGCGCGCCCAGCGGCCGCTACGAGCAGGACGCGCAGGTGCATCTGCACCCACCCAAGTCGGCCCAGGCCGAGGCCCGCGAGTGGCCTATCAGGGTCGTCGCCGGCTCGCGCGCGAACGGCACGGACGCCGGATCGGCGTCGGCCCGGCTGACCGTCCAGCCCTACCAGAACGTCGAGACCGACCTGCGCCCGGAGCGGGCGACGGGGCGACGGCGGGGCAAGTTCGCCTTCGCGGTGCGCAACCTGGCAAATGCCCCGATCGAGCTCGAGTTCTCGGCCACGGACCCCGAGGAGAAGTGCAAGTTCGCGATCAAGTCGCGCCGCGGCATCGCCCAGCCCGGCCGCCGCACCGGCACCGAGCTGATGGTGAAGGCGCCGAAGCAGATCTGGGTCGGGCGGCCGCTCGACCACCCGTTCACGATCCACGCCAGCACGCCCGGGAGCGAGGAGATCGTCATCAGCCGCCAGGCCGTCTTCCGCCAGCGGCCCTGGTTCGCCTGGTGGGTGCCGATTGCGATCGTGGCGGCACTCGCGCTCGGCGTGGCCGGGTACAAGCTGCTGCAGAATCCGCCGACCATCGCCGTGCCCGACCTCACCGGCAAGAGCGCCTCGAAGGTGCAGGAGCTGCTGGAGCACCTCGGCCTGCTCCTGACCAACAACCCCGCGGCCACGAAGATCGTCGCCGCCAAGGACGAGATCGGGAAGATCGTCAGCCAGAACCCCGGGGCGGGGTTCAAGCTCTCGCCCGGCAAGGCGGTGGCGGTGGTGGTCGGCGTGGCGGCGAAGCAGGTGCCGGTGCCGAGCGTCTGTGGCAAGTCGCTCGGCGACGCGCAGAAGGCGCTCAAGCAGGGCGGCCTCACGGTTGGGCCGGTGCAGCCGTCGGCGACCGACCCGAAGGCGATGACGCTCGCGAACGGCTGCGAGGTGCCCGCGGCCAACCAGTCGCGTCGGCCCAGGGCTCGCCGGTGAGCCTCTTCCTGCAGAGCGCCGGTGCCAACGCGCTCCCGTCGGTGCAGAACCTGACCGCCGCCGCGGCGGCGTCCAAGCTCCAGGCGGCCGGCCTGAAGACGATCACGATCCCGGTGCTGCGCACCCACGGTTCCGGTGGGGAATGTGGTCACGCAGAAGCCCGGAAGCGGCGCCGCCCTCGCCAAGGGCTCGACCGTCTATCTCTACACGTCCGCGCTGCCGCGGGTCGCGTACGACAGCGGCGGCAGCGTCTAGGTGTCCTCGTTCGGCTCCGGCGGCCCGAGCGGCTCGCCGCTGCGCCTGAGCGCCGAGCAGCGCCGCGATCGAGCCGAGCTGGAACGCCGCCGGGACGGCGCTCACCTACGTCGATCGCACCTCCGGGACCGGCACCGTCGAGATCGTCGCCGCCGACGGGAAGACGCCGCCGCAGCCCGTCGCCTCCGGCGCCGACTACCACCGCCCGGTGTTCGCGCCGCTCGCGGGCAGCAGCGTCATCGCGTTCACCCGCTGGGACGGCGGCACCCAGAGCGCGCTCTGCTTCCTGGACGCGAGCCAGCCGAACACGGCGCCCTCCTGCACGACGCCGACGACGCTGCTGCTCGACCGGCCGGCGTGGGCGCCGGACGGGAAGTCGATCGCCGTGCTGGCCGAGAACCCCGGCAATCCGCCCACGTCCGCAGGCGTGCTCGTGTTCACCACCTCGACGCCCTTCTCGCCCGTGGCGACGTCGTGGACTCCCGGCTCCACCCCCTATCTGGCGAACACCAACAATCCCGCCTCCGACCCGACCTTCCTGGCCTACTCGCCACTCAACGCCGGCACGTTCCAGCTCGCGTACGCCGCGGGGAACTCCGTGTTCCTGACCCAGAACCCGCCAACGACCGCGGGCAACAAGGTGTTCGACTACACGGTGCCGCCCGCGTTCTCGTGGCGGGCCGACAGCGTCCTCGCCGTCGGCGGCCAGGACTGCTCGACGACGCCGCCGGGGATCGTGCTGGTCGCCCAGTCGGGGACGTCGACGCCGCTCGGGGTGAACGGCTGCGATCCCAGCGTGGAGCCGCTGCCGCTGCCCCCGTCCGGATGAGCTGAGCCGTGCTCTGCCGCTCGTGCCGATGCCAGGTGCCGCAGGGCGCGCTCTTCTGCGGCCGCTGCGGCGCGCCGCAGGCGAAGGGCGTGCGCGCACCGCTCGACCTCGTGATCGGCGAGACGCGCGTGCCGTTGACGCAGACGGTGACGCTCGGCCGGGCCGACTCGAACGACATCACCCTGGCCGACCCCTCCGTCTCGCGCACGCACGCGCGGGTGGTCGTGACTGCATCCGACACCGCGATCGAGGATGCCGGCTCGAGCCACGGGACGCTGCTCGACGACCGCCCGCTGACGGGCCGTGCCCAGCTCGTCGAGGGCGCGGTGGTGCGGCTCGGCGACACCGTGATCCGGGTCGAGCGCCACCCCGACGCCGTCGTCGCCGGGCGCACCGTGATGCTGGACGCGGTCGGGGTCGAGCTGTCGTCCTCCGGCGCCGTCGGCGACCGCTCGCCGTACGTGTCCTCCCGCCCGCGGCTGGTCCCGGGCTGCGCGCTCAAGCAGCTCGAGGAGGACGAGGGGCCGCTGCGGTGGATCCTGCGCGACGAGTCGGGTGCCCACTACCTGCGGATGGGCGACACCGAGGCGGCGCTCGTGCAGATGCTCGCCACCGACCCCACGCTGGAGGACCTGCTTGCGGCCAGCGAGGAGGAGGTCGGGGCAGCCGGCCCGGCCCGGGTGGCGCGGCTCCTGGCCGACCTGGGCGAGCACGGGCTGCTCGAGGGGACGGCCACCGACGACGACCCGTTCGGGCCCGAGCCGGGCTTCCTGCAACGGCTGTTCACGCCCCGGGAGTGGGCGTTCTCGAATCCCGACCGCGGCTTCCAGGCCGCCTACCGCTACGGCGGATGGCTGCTCTTCACGGCGCCCGGGCTGGCGCTCGTTGCGCTCGTCGCCGCGGGCGGGCTGGTCGCGTTCCTGCGCCTCATGCTCACCCGCCACGGGACGCCCTTCGTGGTGGCCGACCACCTCGGCTGGGGCGCGTTCGCGTTCCTGGCGGGGCGGCTGGCGGTCGTCTCGGTGCACGAGGTCGGCCACGGCCTCGCGGTCGCCTCGTTCGGCCGCCGCGTCCGCCGGGCCGGGGTGAAGCTGCTCTTGATCTTCCCGTTCGCGTTCGTGGACACGTCCGACGCCTGGTTCGAGCCGCGGCGGCGACGGATCGCCGTCAGCGCGGCGGGGCCGGTCACCGACCTCGTGATGGCCGGCGGCGCCGCGCTCATCGCCACCGCGGCGGCCGGCACGTGGTCGGACATCGCCTTCCAGGTCGCGCTCGGCGCCTACCTGGGCGCGCTCTTCAACCTGAACCCGCTGCTCGACCGCGACGGGTACCACATCCTCGTCGACGTGCTCCGCCAGCCCGGCCTGCGGGCGCGCTCCCGGCGGCGGCTGCAGCTGCGCCTGGCCGGGCGGCCGGTGCCCGACGACCTGCCGCCGCTGGTGGGCATGTACGCTGTCGCCGCGCTGGCATGGTTGTTGGGCTGCGCATGCTTTGCCATACTGATGTCGACCCGGTACTACAGCGTCCTCGTCCACCTGACGGGACAGCGGGGGATCGTGTGGGGACTGTTCGGCATCTTCTATGTACTGCTCTTCCTGCCGATCGTGATCTCGGTGGGCAAGCCGCTCTTGATGCGCCGCAACCGCTAGCGGGGCCGCGTGGCTGACCCGGCCCGCACCGGCGCAGGCGGCGACGACAACGCCCGCGCGGTCGAGGTGCTCCAGCGCCTCCTGACCGATCCCGATTTCCGGCGCACGTTCCGCCGCGATCCCCGCGCGGCCTGCCTCGGCGCGGGCCTCGACGAGGCCGCCTCCGAGTTCTCCGGCGCGGGCGCCGCCGCCCAGACGCTCGAGATCCGCGAGTCCAAGTCGAGCCTCGCCGGCCTGCTGATGGCCGCTGCGGCCGAGGGCGCCGCCGTCTACCAGTTCGCCGAGCACATGCGCTCGAACGTCGGCGGCGACCTGGGCGACATCGCCCAGCAGGCGCTCGACAAGGCCGGCGTCCACCACGGCGGCGGCGGACCGCCCGCGGCCGAGCATCTGGCCTCGGCCGACGTCGCCTCGACGGCGCCGCCGCCTGCACCGGCCGCCGCTCCCGATGCCGTCGTCGACGCCGCCGCCGCGATGGACCACGCCCAGCTCGACGCCGGGCAGCACGTCGTCCATATCGCGTCCAAGTACATCGGCACCCCGTACGTCTGGGGCGGAGCCAGCCCGGGAGGGTTCGACTGCTCCGGGCCTCGTCCAGTACTGCTACAAGCAGATCGGCGTGCACCTCGACCGCACGACCTGGGACCAGGTCAAGGAGGGGCACGCCGTCCAGTGGGGCCACTTCCAGCCGGGCGACCTGATCTTCTCGAACTTCGAGGGCCCCGGCGCGGGGGCCACCCACGTCGTCATCTACGCGGGCCACGGCCAGGTGATCGCCGCGCCGCATACCGGCGGGCACGTCGAGTACGAGTCGGTCGACGTCTTCAAGCCGTACTTCATGGGCGCCCGCCGGGTCGTCCCGGACGCCCCGATGGGGATGGGCATGCCGGCGGTGGCCGCCCCGGGCGCCGAGGCCGCGGCCGGCCACGCCGGCGCCGGCGGCACGCTCGGGATGAGCGCGGTCGCGAGCCATCGGCTCGGCCGCGCCGGCACCGAACGCGGCCGGCGTCCACAGCACGCTCGGCAGCATGCCGTCCGCCGGCTCGGCCGCCGACGCGGCCCACGGCGCCGGCGCGGGCGCGCTCGACGGCATCATCGGCGCGTATCCCGGCGACCATGCGCCGCGGACCGCGATCGCGGCCTGGATGGGCGACGCCGCCCAGCGGGCGGGGCTCCCGCGCGAGCTGCCCGTCATGGCGGCGCTCGTCGAGTCGGGCCTGAAGAACGACCGCTACGGCGACCGCGACTCGCTCGGCTTCTTCCAGATGCGCACGTCGATCTGGAACCACGGCAAGTACGCCGGCTTCTCGGACGATCCGCGCAAGCAGCTGCGCTGGTTCATCGACGAGGCCACGGCGCTCAAGGCGACGCGCATGCACGAGGGCGTTCACGGATTCGGCTCCGACCCGCACAAGCTGGGGCGAGTGGATCGCCGACATCGAGCGGCCGGCGGCCCAGTACCGCTACCGCTACCAGCTCCAGCTCGACGCCGCCCGTCAGCTCCTGCGCTGAGCCGGGCTCACCCCTTGATGAGGAACGGCTCGAGGCCGGTCTGCTTGCCGTCCGATCCGGCGAGCGCGGTCAGCCAGAAGGTGTTGTCGATGTCGACGAGCTTCGTGATGTAGCCGCCCGTCGCCGGCGCCTTGAACGTGAACGGCGTCGTCGCCTTGCCCGGATGGGCGACGTCGTAGCCCGTCAGCGTCGCCGTGCGGGCGCCGCCCGCGGGGGCCGCGTAGGAGATCGTCCACAGGATGTCGCCGACCAGGCCGATCCGGGTGGGCGGCGCCGAGATGCCGGCCACGGCCGTCTGGGTCTGCGGGTTCTGCGGGTCGACCTTCGTCACGCCAGTCTTGCTGACGACGTACACCGAGCGCTTGTCCCCGGTGATCCAGCCCGCGCCCGGCAGGTCGACCACGGTCGCCGTCGGCTGTGGGCTCGTCGTGTCGATGCGGGCCAGCTTGCCCTTCCCGTCGGTGGCCCAGATGAATCCACCCTCGAGCTCGAGCGAGTCGGGCGCAAAGTGGAGGGCCTTCACCTGCACCGGGGCGCCGCCCTGTTCGGACAGCTTGACGACGCCCTGGTTCGTGGGCTGCCAGATCGTCCCGTTGGCGACGACGACGCGGGCCGCCACCGGGTGACCGGGGTACGGAATCGGAGTCGACGCCGCGGCGGTCGAGCCGGGAACGAACTTGCGCACCTCGCCGCCGCCGTTCGGCAGCTTCGCGCTCACCCAGAGCGCGTTGTCGCCGCCGGCCAGGTTGACGGCGCCCTTGCCGGCCGGGATCGCCGCGCCGGTGAGCCCGCCCTGGAGGTCGACGAGCGTGCGCGGCTTCTTGTGGTCGAGGGCCCAGGCGTGCCCGCCGAACGGCGCGACGCTCTGGAGCGGGCCCTGCTGGAACCGTGATGCGTCGGCAGTGATCGTCGGCAGCGCCGCCGGCTTCGGCTTCGTGTTCTGCTTGTTCGTCGTCGGCGGCGACCCGGATCTCGAGCTCCCGCCCGACTGCGTCAGGAAGTACGGCCCCGCGGCGATCGCCGCGATGACGACGATCGCGACGATGAGCACGAGCCGGTTGCGCCCGCCGCCGCCCTGGCTCGGCCAGGCGAACGTCTCGTCGGCGGCTCCCGCCGGCGGCGCGGCGGCGGCGCCCGCCGGAGTCGCGCTCGCCGGAGCGACCGTCTGCTGCGGATCGGCCGCGGCGGGCGGCACCGGCTGCCCGGGGATCGTCGCCGCCGGCGGCAGGCGGGGGCGGCGGTGGAGGGGGCGGAGCGGCGCCGGGCGAGTCGCCGAGGTACGTCTCGTAGCCGCCGCCCGGCTCTGCGGGGGCGGCGTCTGGCGCTCGAACGGCGCCGGCGTCAGCGGCCCGGCCGCGCGGTCGGTGCCGGAGACGAGCAGCCGCGCCTCGCGCCGCCAGCAGCGGGCCGAGCGGCGCCGACGGCGATCTCCTCGAGCTCGTACCAGGCCTCGCGGGCGCGTCTGCGTGCGCTTGGCCGGGTCCTTCACGAGCAGCCGGTCGATCCAGTCCGAGAAGCGCCGGTCGACGCTCGGGTTGACCGATGACCGCCGAGGGGATCTCCTCGCTCACGTGGCGCATCAGGACGGCGACCGGCGTCGTCGAGTCGTGGAACGGGACGCGCGCGACGGTCATCTCGTACGCGGTGATGCCGACCGAGTAGAGGTCGGTCCACGGCCCGACGTCCCGCGCCATCGCCTGCTCCGGCGCCATGTAGGCGGGCGTCCCGACCGTCGTGCCCGGTGGCCGTCAGGTTGGGGCCGCCGGCCTCGGTCAGCGCCTTGGCGATGCCGAAGTCGGCGATCTTCACCTCGCCGTCGGCCGTGACCATGAGGTTCTCGGGCTTGATGTCGCGGTGCACGATCTCGCGCCGCTCCGCGTGGGCCAGCCCGGCCAGCGCGCCCTCGAGCACGCCGATCGTCTGCGCCAGCGTCGTGTGGCCGACGTACGGGCCGCAGCGACCCGCGCTCGACGTACTCCATCGCGATGTACGGCGTGCCGTTCTGCTTGAGGTACTCGTAGACCGTGACGATGTTCGGGTGGCTCATCGATCCGGCCACGCGCGACTCGCGCACGAACCGCTCGGCGAAGGCCGGATCGGCGGCGTGGAACGCGTTCAGCTCCTTGAGCGCGACGTCGCGGTCGAGGTCGATCTGGCGGGCCAGGTAGACGGCGGCCATGCCGCCGCGGCCGATCTCGCGGACGATCTCGTAGCGGCCGATCTGGCTCGCGGGGTCAGCCACGTGCGGGTCCCGTCACGACGCCTGAACGGTCGGCGCGCCCGGGGCCACGACCGAGATGGTGCCCGGCGGGACGCCGTCGGTGATCCCCGACAGCGTGGACACGTGTGCCGGCAGCCCGCCGACAAGGACCGTCGGCGCGCGATCCGCCCGGGAGCGTCGAGACGACCGTCGTGCACGGCTTGCTGGAGATGCTCGGTGGCTGCGCGCAGCCGACGATGGGCGCGCCGATCAGGTCGGTCTCGCGCAGGACGGCGCCGCCGCTCGCCGTGACGACGGCCTGCTTCGGCGTCAGCACCACCGTCCCGCCGTGGATGCAGATGATCGTGTCGTTCGTCGTCACGATGGGCGGCATGGAACCTCCAGGAGAATCAGCAGAGCCGCGAAGACTTCCGTACTATCTCGCGTGCGACGCTCCTTTCGCAAACGGTGCAGTGGGGGTGCCGGTGCGGGTCTACATCATCGATCCACATCCGATCTATCGGCGGGGGCTGGCGGCATGCCTCGCCGCGCTCGACGAGATCGAGGACGTGTGGGAGGCGGACGGCCCCCGCTCGGCCGAGGTGGACGAGAACCTCGAGCTGGCCGACGTGGTCGTCCTCGATGGCGACGCCGAGGGCAGCTGCGAGCTCGTGCGCAAGCTGCGCCCGCGCGGCCGCCCGCGGGTGCTGATCTGCGCCGAGTCGATCGACGAGCCCCGCCTGCTCGACTCGGTGCAGGCGGGCGCGTGCGGCTACCTGACCAAGGACACGCTCACGCCGGAGTCGCTCGCGGCCGGCGTGCGGGCGGTGCACTCGGGCGCCGGCGTGCTCCCGCCCGACGTGCTCGGGAGCCTCATGCGCACGCTCGCGGACGTCTCGCGCGACGTGCTCGAGCCGCGCGGGCTCTCGCTCAACTCACTCACGATCCGCGAGCGCAACGTCCTCCGCCTGGTCGCCGACGGGCCTGCCGACCCGCGAGGTGGCCCAGCGGCTGAGCTACAGCGAGCGGACGATCAAGGCCGTGATGCACGACGTGACCACGAAGCTCGACGCGAAGAGCCGCTCCCAGGCCGTCGCCCTGGCCGTTCGCGAAGGCCTCATCTAGCCCACGTTCCCCGCCCGCCCTCTGGCGGATCCGCCTGCGTGCGCGTACATTCGCTGGGGGGGCACGGAGCGATGCAAGGAGGCAGGCGGGGTGAGACGACGCGGATTTCTGGGCGTGCTGGTGTCGCTGCCCATAATCGGGACGGCGGCGGGACGCGCGTTCGGCGACACGCCGGCGGCGCGGGCCGCGGCGGCTGCGCCCGAGGCGCTCTCGAGCGAGTCGATGGCGGCGACGCTCTGGGGCTACATGGACCACGCTTCGACGTGGGACGAGGCGGTGGTCGACCTGCGCCGGTACGTGGCCGACGGCCACGCCGACGCCGACATGTTCGCCGACATCGCCGACGCGATCGAGCGCGAGCTCGCGGTCGCAGACGGCGAGCACCTGGACGGGGTGCTGGGGTTCTACCCGGGTGCGGTGCTCATGCTGCACGGCCTGCGCAGCCTGCGCGACTACGGGACGACGGAGATCTTCGACGCGCAGTCGGCGTTCGTGCGCCGGCTGATGGGGGTGGTGTAGATGGCGACCGCACTGGCACGGTCGCGTTCGCCGCGGACTCCGGCGGCGGGGGCAGCTCGAAGGCGCCGAAGGTCGCGGCCGCGGTCAACGCCGCGTTCGGCCGCTTCGCGAAACCCGGCGGCGACGTCGCTCTTCATCGGCGGCGACGAGTACTCGGTCTGCAACGCGTCGACGATGAAGCACTACGACAAGTCTACCTCACCCAGCCGCACATCGCGCCCGGCCGGTGCGTCATGACACCCGGGAACCACACCAACGGGCCCGGCGGGAAGCACGATCCGCGCCCGACGTCTCGGCGTGGCTCTCCTACAACCAGGCCCGCGGCACCCTCTCGCGCACCGACGGAGGCTGGATCACCCAGTCCCAGGGCATCCCGCTGACCGACCAGTACGTCGACATCGCCGGCATCCGGTTCATCTTCCTGAACTCGGGCGCCGTCGAGAACGTCGTCGACAAGCCGGGATGGCCGGTGCCGCACACCGGCGGCTCGGTCGCGGGCAACGCCGCGGGTGGCCTGGCTGCGGTCGGCCTGGGCGCCGGGCACGCGCAATGTCGTCATCACCCACCACGCCCGCTGGAGCTACTACGGCGGCGGCCACGACAACCCGACGATGCAGAACCTGATCGACGAGATCATGGGCAAGAACGACGGCACCAAGCCGCACAGCAGCCTGATCCTGCAGGGCCACGACCACTACATGCAGCTGATGCATCCGCAGGGGGCGAGCGGGAGCTACCCGGGCTCACGAGCGGCGTGATCGGGCTCTGCTCGACCGCGCCGACGACGCACGCCGCGCCGGCGTCCAACACGTCGCAGAAGTCGTGGCTGCAGTTCGCGAACATCACGGTCGGGGGGTGCGGGTTCCTCCAGATCGACATCATGGACGACGGCAGCCTCCAGCTCTCGATCATCGACGCGTCGGACACGCAGCGGCAAGCTGATGACGAACACGGCGTCGACCGGCGTGACCGGGGCGGCGACGGCGACCATCAAGACGTTGGCCACCTAGCGGGCCTGCAAACATACGCCGGTGTCACGGCACCGGATCGCGGTCATCGGCGGCGACGGCGTCGGCCCGGAGGTGGTCGCGCAGGGCATCCGCGTGCTCGAGGCGGCATGCGCCGGGAGCGAGCTCGAGTGGACACATCTGCCCTGGGGCAGCGACCACCACGCCCGCACCGGCGCGCTCATGCCCGCCGACGGCCTGCGGACGCTCGCCGACCACGACGCGATCTACCTCGGCGCTGTCGGGTCGCCGACGCTGCCCGATCACGTCACCCTGTGGGGCCTCCTGCTGCCAATCCGGCAGCACTTCGACCTCTACCTGAACATCCGCCCGATCCGGCTGCTGCCGGGCGTGGCGACGCCGCTCGCCGGCCGCGGCCCGGCCGACATCGACATGGTGTGCGTGCGCGAGAACACCGAGGGCGAGTACGCCGGCGCCGGCGGGCGCGTGCACGTCGGCATGGGCCACGAGGTCGGCCTCCAGGTCGACGTCTTCACCCGCCACGGCGTCGAGCGGGTCGTGCGCCACGCCTTCGGCCTCGCCCGCTCGCGCCGCGGCCGGCTGGCGAGCATCACGAAGTCGAATGCCAGCCCGCACCACTTCGTCATGTGGGACGAGATCGTGGCCGCCGTTCACGCCGACTTCCCCGACGTCGAGCTCGACCGGGTGCTGGTCGACGCCGCATGCGCCTACATGGTCACCCAGCCGGGGCGGTTCGACGTCCTGGTCGCGTCGAACCTGTTCGGCGATGTGATCACCGACATCGGCGCGGCCATTCAGGGCGGGATGGGGCTCGCCGCGAGCGCGAACGTCGCCCCCGACGGCGCCGGGCCCGGCCTCTTCGAGCCGGTGCACGGCTCTGCTCCCGACATCGCCGGGAAGGGGATCGCGAACCCGGTCGGGGCGGTGTGGGCGGGGGCGATGATGCTCGACCACCTCGGTGAGACGGCCGCGGCCGCCGCCGTGATGGCCGCCGTCGAGTCCGTGCTCGCCGGCGCCGGGGCGCGCACGCCCGACCTGGGCGGGAGCGCGTCGACGGCCGAGGTGGGGGACGAGCTCGTGCGCGCCGTGCGCCCGGCACCGGCTCAGTAGCGGCGGTAGACCTCGGCGGCAGCCCGGTGGAAGCCGCCGGGCTGTCCGGCCGCGTCAAAGGTGGCGGCGATCTCCTCCATCTCGGCCACCCAGCGCCAGCCCTTGGCGGTCGCCGAGCGCACTGCCCGCGCGTGCTCGTCCGCGAGGTCGGGGAGCGTCCGCGCCCACTCCGCGACGAGCGCCTCCTCGACGCCCTCCGCGCGGGCGGTCTCACGGACGGCGAGCACGAGCGCAGCGGTGCCCTTCGTCCACGCCGCGTAGGCCATCTTCACCGCCGAGGCGTCGCCGACCCGCGCCGAGACGACCGGCGCCTCGAGCGCTGTCCCCTCGAAGGCCGCCGCCACGGCGGCCGCCGCGGGGCCGGACAGGTACAGCCGGGTCGTGCCCGCGTCCCGGGGCGGCGGGCCGATGATGCCGCCGTCGACGAACGCCGCGGTGCCCGACGTCACCACGTCCCCGATCGCCCGCGCCGTCTCGGGCGACACGGCGTTCGCGTCGACGTAGATGCCGGCAAAGCCGCGTAGCTCCCGGGCGACCGCCGTCGCCGCATGCGGCGGGCAGACCGAGATCACGATGTCGGAGGCGGCCGCCAGCTCCGGCGTCGAGCCCACGTCGCGCAGGCCCGCGGCAGCGGCGCGTGCCGACGTGTCTGCGCTGCGACTCGCCGACGCCCACACGACGTCGTGGCCGCGCGTCCGGAGCGCCGCCGCCACGGCTGCGCCCATCTCGCCCGGGTGGAGGACGCCGATCGTCGCCATCGCCCGCATCGTACGGCCACCTGCGGGGGATGCAGCCTGCCCGACGCGTGCCGATCACCCGAACGATGTCCGCCCCTCTCCGCTCCGTGCCGGATTCGACGCCGCAGACCTTCGCCGTGGGCGAGGTCGTGGCCGCGCTCTCGCACGCGCTTGACCTGACCGAGGGCCAGCCGCCCGGCCACGCCCGCCGCAGCGGCCTCGTCGCGCTTCGACTCGCCGACGTGCTCGGGCTGGACGCCGAGGAGCGCGCGAGCCTCTACTACGCCATGCTCCTGAAGGACGCCGGGTGTTCGTCGTCCGCGGCTCGTACCACCGCGGTATCGCCGGCGAGGCGATCCCGGCCATGAGCCGGGTGCCCGCCTGCGCCGACGTCTACGACGCGCTCACCGCGAAGCGCCCGTACCGCGAGCCGATGAGCTCGGACGAGGCGCTGGCGCTGATGCGCCGCGACGTCGGCGCCGCCTTCTTCCCGGAGCCGTTCGCGGCCTCTGCGCGCACGTAGCCGCGCAGCCGCTGGCCGTCTAGCTCTGCTGCCTACACACCTGCGAGACGGCTGACGTTGTCCGGCCCTCCGGGGAGCCTTTGGGGTGCTGACGCCCATGGCTCCCGTGGAGGACCGGATGATGAACGGTAGAAAGCCGCCGCGACGGATGCGGTATTCGATCGAGTCGCGACTTCGTGTGGTGCGGATGATTGAGGCGGGGATGGCGCCTGCGGTGGCTGCTGCGACGGCTGGGGCGAGCCGCGCGTCGGCGTATCGGTGGTGGCGGCGCTACCAGCAGGCGGGGTGGGAGGCGTTGGTGGATCGACCGTCGGTGCCGGTGCGCCAGCCGCGGCGTCTGCCGAGCCTGGTGGAGGTGGAGATCCTGGCTGCGCGCGAGTATGCGCATGCGGGGCCGGTGGTCGTCGGTGGGCTGCTTGGCAGGCCCGCCTCGACGGTGTGGAAGGTTGCTTCGCCGGTACGGCTGCTCGCGGCTTCCGCGCCGCCCGCTGGAGCCACCACGCCGCTATGAGCGCGCCCGGCCGGGCGAGCTGGTGCACGTCGACATCAAACGGCTGGGACGCTTCCACACTCCTGGCAAACGCGTGTTCAACGATCGCTTCCAGCGCAACCGCCACGCCGGTTGGCAGTACGTCCACCTCGCCATCGACGATCACTCACGACTGGCCTACGCCGAGATCCTGGCGACCGAAAGCCCACAAGATTGCGCGCGCTTCCTTCGTCGCGCAGCCGGCTGGTACGTCGACCACGACGTCCACATCGAGCGCGTCATCAGCGACAACGGCAACGGCTATCGCAGCTACGCCTGGCGCGACACCTGCGCCGAGCTCGGCATCCAACCCCGCTACACCCGCCCTCGCAGACCCCAGACCAACGGCAAAGCCGAAGCACTCGTCAAGACGCTCTTGCGGGAATGGGCCTACCGCTTTGCCTACCCCACCAGCACCCACCGCGCCCGCGCGCTGCCCGGCTACCTGCGCTGGTACAACACCCACCGACCCCACGGCTCACTCCACGGCCAACCACCGATCAGCCGCATCTCAGCACGTCCGTGAGCAGCACAGCTAGCCTGCCGACTCGTCCTGCTGCCAGAGGTGGAACGCGTTCCCCTCGCTGTCCGAGCAGCGGGCGAACCAGCCGTGGCCCGGCACGGGCGCACGGTCGTCGGCCTCGCCCCCGAGCTCCCGCACCTTGCCGATCGACCCGTCGATGTCGTCGGTCGCGAAGTAGAAGTTCGGGTGACCCTGGCGCTGGTCGGACGGGAACACCGCGGCGGCCACGTTGCCGCCCGCCTGGCTCATCCGGTAGTCCATCCCGGGCATCCCCGAGTCCTGGAAGTTCCAGCCGAAGAGCCCCTGCCAGAATCCCTGGGCGCGGTCGGCGTCCTCGGCCGGGAACTCGATATGGACGATCTCGCCGGACATGTTTTCTCCCTCCCTCGATCGGATCGCCCGACGGTAGCACCGTACGGATCCGAGCTCGGGCGAAATTCCTTTCGGCGCCGGCGTTGACGCGCTCCCCCGTCCGGGGGATAACCGAAGTATGAGAACGCAACACGTTTCCGTCTTCGGGGTCGCGACGATGGTCATGATCCTGCTCGCCACAGGAGTGGCGACGCGCCTGGCCGAGGTGGGGCTTGCCTCGGCGGTGCGGCTGACGACGGCCGCCGGCGGCGGGTTCATGACGCCGGACGACCTCGTCGCCGGCGACGGGCGTCACATCGCCTTCGGGCTCGTGCGCCTGCTGCTGCCGGGGCTGCTGATCCAGGCACTCCTGATCAAGCTCGCTGTGGGGTCCTACCGCGGGCTCCAGATCTCCTACTTCGCGACCGCGGCGGTGCTCGGCACCTTCGCCCTGGGGTCGCTCGGGCTGGCCTCGGTGCTGGCGCAGACGTTCGCGGACAACCGCTCGCTGCATGCGCTGACGCCGCTCTCGCCGGTCGCCATCTACCTGGCGGTGGCCGTCTCGGCCGTCACGATCGTCCTCGAGGCGTTCGTGCTCCAGGGTCTGGTCGAGCAGCCGATCGGCCGGTACCCGCTGATGGCCCGCCGGGCCACCTAGTCACCGGGGGCGGGGGCGGGCGGCGCAGGTCATGCGCCGCCCGCCGGTGACGCGGAGAGCGTTCACATACGTAGTTTCTACGCGGCCGTTGTCGTAATCGGCCCGCTTGTGTTCTGTCGAACGCACCATGTAGCGTCTGCGCCATGTCGAGTGACCGCGAACCGGGCGGCGCGACCGGCGCCGGGGCCGTCGGCCTTGCCGTCGCTGCAATCGTGTTCGTGATCGTGGCGGTCGCCGTCACGGCGTGGCTCGGCGGCCGCTCGAGCACCTCCTCCCGCACGACGACCGTCGTGCGTACGACGGCTTCCGGGGGCTCGACGACGCCCACACCGTCGAACGTGAGCGACAAGGTTGCCGCGGGCGCGCACGACTTCGGCCAGTTCGCCTGCGCCCAGTGTCACGGCATCGGAGGCGTCGGCGGCGTGTCGGCCGACGTCCCGGCGCTGAACCAGTTGGGAACCGCCTTCACCGTCGCGCAGCTCACGCAGATCATCAACCACGGCCTGGGTGAGAGCGCGAACCCGACCAAGCCGTACATGCCGGTCTGGCACGGGATCGTGTCGCCGCGGCAGGTGTCCGAGCTCGCCGCGTACATCCGCGCGGGTCTACCGGCCGTGTCCGGCGCGACGCCGCCGACGGTGCCCACCGACCAGGGGCTCGCCGTCGCGGGTTCGGTGCTCTACGTCCGCGACGGCTGTATCAACTGCCACGGCCCGAACGGGCTCGGCGGCGTCCCCAACCCGGCGTCGCCCGACAAGACGGTTCCGCCGCTCTCCGGCCCGGACTTCCGCAGCGAGTTCAACACGCCCGCCAAGATCGCGAGCGTGATCCGATCAGGCAGCGTCATCGGCCGCGCGCCGATCGTGAGCATGCCGCACTGGGGCGGGATCCTGCCCCAGCAAGACGTGAACGCGCTGATCGCCTACCTGGCGACGCTCCAGTAGCGCATACGGAGTTTTCCGCCTCGGAATCGGGGTGGGCACCGATTCGCCTCGACGCCGCCCCCGGCATCGTGAGAGGGCCATGAAACGACGGTCGCGTCTCTGCCCCTTCACACGCACAGCTGCCGGCGATCCTCCGCCCCTGGCCGGCGCAACCGCGCAGGGTGAGAGGTTCCTTACACCCAGGGGCCACACTGAGGGCACATGAAGATCCTCGTCATCGAAGACGAGACGCTGATCGTGGCGTTCCTCGAGCGCGGCCTCACTGCGGAGGGGCACACCGTGGACACGGCTACACACGGCGAGGAGGGGCTCGACCGCCTCCGCGACCGGCGCCCGGACGTCGTCGTCCTCGACATCATGCTACCCGGGATCGATGGCTTCGATGTGCTGGCGGCGATCCGGGCGATCGATCCCGAGCTGCCCGTCATCGTGCTGACCGCCAGGGGCGAGGTCGCCGACCGGGTCCGCGGGCTCGACCTCGGGGCGACCGACTACCTGGTGAAGCCGTTCGCGTTCGCCGAGCTGGCCGCGAGGCTGCGGGCTCACACCCGGCGCCCGGCCGACCAGCGACGCGGCTCGGCCTCGATCGAGGTGGGCCCACTCTCGCTCGACCTGCTCGCTCGCGAGGCCGAGGTCAACGGCGTGCGCGTCTCGCTCTCGGCGCGCGAGTTCGCACTGCTCGCGTACCTGATGCGGCATCCCGGCCAGGTGCTCTCGCGCCAGCAGATCCTGGACGGCGTCTGGGGTTACACGTTCGACCCGCGCTCCAACCTGGTCGACGTCTACATCGGATACCTACGGCGCAAGCTCACGACCGACGGGTACTCGCCGATCCAGACGGTGCGCGGGATGGGCTACCGGCTGGTGCGCGAGCGCGCGGCGTGATCCGCCGTCTCCCGATCCGGCTGCGGCTCGCGCTCGTGAGCGCCGGGCTCGCCGCGGGCGTGCTCGCCGCGGGCCTTCTGACGGTGTATCTGATCGAGGCGCATCAGGTGCATCAGACGCTCGTGACAGACGCGAGGGCGGCGGCGCGCGATCTGGCCCTGGCCGGGGAGCGCCCGGCGAAGACGGGGTCCGCCGGCGTGACCACGACCACCACCGGCACGCCCACGGTGCCCAGGCGCCACCGCCGTCACCGTGCGGGCGGAACCGGATCGACGAACGTGATCATTCCGCCGCCGGTAACCGGGACGGACAGCTCATCGGGCGGCGACAGCTCGACGTGGACGCCGCCGGCGACCGCCGGCGGCGGGAGCGGGGACGACGGCACCGGCGACGGTGGCGGCGGCGGGGGCGCCTCCGACTCGCAGGCGGGGCCCGGCCGCCGCGACACCGCATACGTGCTACGGCAGGGGACGCCTGATGCCGAGACGGAGAGCGGCGAGGAGACGGCGATGAGGGTCTACCTGGGTGCGCGCAGCGGCTCGAGCGATCTCCTGGTCTACAGGCCCGTGCGCGGCAAGACGCTCTACAACCGGCGGCTCGCGGGAACGCTGGCCGCGCTCGGGCCGCGGCTGCCGGGCGTCGTCCGCACGATCACGATCGACGGCGACGGCTACGTCGTCGCCACGGCCGCGCGCGGGACCGGCGTGGTCATGGCCGGACTGCCGGTTGCCGAGGCCGACGCGGCCGTGAGCCGCCTCCTCGACGCGATGCTGATCGTGTGCCTGATCGGGCTTCTGCCCGCGACGGCGGCCGCCTGGTGGGCGGCTCGCCGGGCGCTCTCGCCGCTCTCGCGCATCGCCCAGCGGGCGTCCCGTGTCACCGCGGGCGACCTCTCCGTGCGGATGGGGCCGGTGACGACCCGCGACGAGATCGGCGACGTGGCGACGGCGATCGATGCGATGCTCGACAGGCTCGAGGTGGCCTTCGCCGCCCAGCGCCAGTTCGTGCACGACGCCTCCCACGAGCTGCGGACGCCACTCACCATCGCCCGGGGGCACCTCGAGGTCGCGCTGCCCGGCGACGGAGACTCGGAGGAGCTGCGCCAGGCCGTGACGGTTGCGGTGGCCGAGCTCGACCGCATGGGGCAGCTCGTCGACAGCCTGCTCCGGCTCGCACGGGCCGGCGCGGGCAGCGAGGGCGAGCGCCGGCCGGTCGATGTGTCCGTCCTCGCCGAAGCCGCCGTCGACCGCTGCCGTGTCCTCGGCGAGCGCACATGGCGGGTCACGGCTGCGCCCGGGGCCTACGTCGAGGGCGACGAGGGTGTCGCTCGAGCAGGTCTTCCTGAACCTGCTCTCAAACGCGGTACGGCACACAGTGGCCGGTGATGCCATCACGGTGGTGGCGGCGGTTGACGGCGACCGGGTGCGGGCCGAGGTCACCGATTCCGGCGAGGGCATCGACCCCGAGCTCCTGCCGACGCTCTTCAACCGCTTCACCCGCGCCGACAGTGCCCGCAGCCGCGACACCGGCGGCGCCGGCCTCGGGCTCGCGATCTGCCACGCCATTGTCGTGGCGCATGGCGGGACGATTTCCGTCCGAAGCGCGCCCGGCAGCGGAGCCAGCTTCGTCATCTCCCTCCCGCGGACGTCCACCGTCCCTGACTCGGGCCGCGTGAGAGCAGTCTCACCTCCGGCTCACGTCTAGCTCAGCCGGCCTCCTTACGGTGTGGATGCGGGAGCCGGAGTGCTCCCTTTCCGACCAAAGGAGGAATCGCCGTGACGAGCCACCCGTCTGTCGCAGGCGCGGCCATGCTGGCCGGCCTGCTCGTCGCCGGCGGCGCGTACGCCGCGCGACATGACGTGGGACTGGGGTCGGCCCTGCAGGCATCGGCCGCGGCCCGGTTCAAGCTCGAGCAGGAGCTCCCGCTGGGTCGTCCGCGGCGGGTGGCAACGCACACCCTGCAGTGGCACCCGCCGCACGTGCCCAAGATCCACGTCCATCCCCGTCCGCCCGTCTACACGCCGACCTACGTGACCGCCCCGCCCGCCGCGCCGGCCGTGACGACGACGGCCCCCGTGACCCGGACGAGCCCGGCCCCGCCTACGACGCGCACGAGCCCCGTCGGCGGTGACGACGATGGGAGCGGCGGCGATGACTAGCATGGCGCTTCGCATCTACACGGCCGCGATCGCCCTCATCTGCGGCGCGGCCGTGGCGTGGTCGATCCACCAGGGCTCCACCGCGTCAGCCTGGCAGGCGGACGCGCGCTCATGGCAAGCAATCGCGGCCCAGGTCGCTGCGCACGACCGGCTCACCACCCGCAACATGCGCGTGATGGTCACTCGGTACGACCGGCTGGTCATTCGCACGCGCCGTTCGCAGCATCAGCTCCTGGTGGCGATCGCGAAGTCCCGCGCAGCCGGGGCAGCCGCCCGGGCGAGCCTGCCCGCGGCCCCGTCCTACAGCGCCGCGTCGCTCCCCACGGTTTCCGCTCCGGCACCTGCGCCCGTCACCCCAGCGCCGACGACCCACACGAGCCCGGTGCCGTGACTGATCTCCTGACACCCGTAACGACGGCCGCGTGGGAGTGGCGGGCCACAGGGACCACCTGGCGGATCCACCATGCCGGCGGCGTCACCGCGGAGCTGGCCCGCGCCGTCTCCGCCGCGGTCGAACGCGACGAGGCGCGCTGGTCGCGGTTCCGCCCCTACAGCGAGGTCTCGCGGATCAACACCGCCGCCGGCACCCCGGTCCCGGTGTCCCTCGACACGCTCCGGATCCTCGAAGCTTGCGTCGGCTGGGCCGAGCGCACCGACGGGATCTTCCAGCCGCTCGTAGGCGGTGCGCTGGTCGCGTGGGGCTATCGCCGCAGTCTGCTCGACCAGGCCGCCCACGCCGCGACAAGCCCGCCCTCGCGCGCGCTCCACGGCCGCATCGAGGTCGATCCTGCCCGCCGCACCGTCCGGATCCCGCGCGGGACCCGGCTCGACCTGGGCGGGATCGCGAAGAGCTGGATCGCCTGCCGCGCTGCGGCCCTGCTCCAGGCTCGCTGCGACGACCCGGCGATCCTCGTGGACGCCGGCGGCGACCTGGTTGCCGCGTGGGGTGACCACGTCGTCGCCGTCGAGGCGCCGAGCGGGATCGATGTGGCCGCCGGACCACCCCCGTCGGTGGTCGCGCATGTCCTCGTCAGGACGGGACAGGGCGTCGCCACGTCCGGATACGGGCGTCGGCGATGGCGCAACGGCGACGGCCAGGAGGCTCATCACCTGATCGACCCGGACACCGGCCGGCCGGGGCCGGCGACGCACGCCACCGTCGTCAGCGACGACCCCGTGGGGGCGGACGTGCTCGCGAAGGTGCTCGCGCTCCGCCCCGAGCGGCTCGCCGCCACGACGGAGGCCGCGATGGTGTCCACGGGCGGCGTCGTCCGCACGAGCGCGCGCTGGGACGAGGCGGTGCGGCGATGATGCTCTGGGAGGTCTCGCGGGCAAGCGCATTCATCGCCTTTGCCTGCTACACACTTGTGGTCGCCTGGGGTATCGGACTCTCCGCGCGCTCCTGGCGACCGCCGGCGGCGGCGCTCGGGTTCCACCGGTTCCTCGGGTCGCTCGGCATGGTGGCGCTCGTGATCCACATCGCGACGCTGATGCTCGACAAATTCGCGCGGGTGACCGTCAACTCGCTGGTGGGGCTCGACCCACGGCCGGGTGTCGTATTCGGGGCATGCGCCCTGTGGCTGGCCGTGGCGCTGCCGCTGTCCTTCCGCCTGCGCCAGGCGCGGTTCATGAGCCAGCGGGCGTGGCGAGCGCTGCACTACTTCGGCTACGCCGTCTGGGGCACCGCGCTCGCGCACGGCGTGATGACGGGCACCGACGCCCGGTCGCCGTGGGCGATCGCGGTTTACGCGGGGTCGGGCGCGATCGTCGGCGGCGCGGCCTGGTACCGCTGGATGGAGAGGCGCGCGCCGGTGCGGCGCGCGGCGACACCCCCGGCCCCGAGCCGGCCCACGCCGATCGCCCTCACCGACTCCGATGGAGGTGACTGATGGCCGCGACCGATCCGGTAACCGTCGTCGGCAACGGCGTCGGCGGATACGCCTGTGCCACGCGGCTCGCCGCCGCCGGCGTGCCCGTCGCGATGATCGGCCCCGGCCTGCCGTGCGACCGCCCGCCGCTCTCGAAGCGCGCGCTTGCGCGCGGGAGGGTGCCGTACCTCGCCGATGCACGTGCGCTCGAGGCGGCGGGAATCGACCACGTGGACGGGTGGGTGGAGGAGGTCGATCTCGACCGTCGCATCCTCGTCGTCCGCGGTCGTGACGGACGACCTGTCGGATCGCGGTCGTTCGACCGACTCGTATGGGCGACGGGCCTGCAGATCGCCCGGCCGCCCGTGCCGGGGATCGAGTCGACCGACCAGAACGTCGACGCGGCCTCGACCGAGGCCGTGCTGCCGCGGCTCGCCGACGACGGGCGGCGGGTCTTCGTGATCGGCGCTGGGCTGATCGGGTGCGAAACCGCGGCCACTCTCAGCCGCCGCCACCAGGTGACGCTGCTCGACCGCGCCGACCAGGCGCTCGTGCGCCATCACCCCGACGTCGGGCGTGTGGCCGGAGGCGTTCTCGCGGCCCTCGGCGTCCGCTTCCTGAGAGGGTGCGCGCTGACGGACATCGAGCGTTCGAAGGGCGGATGCATCGTGCGCACATCGACACATGGTGACCTTTCCGCCGATGTCGTCATCGCGGCCGCGGGCGTTCGTGGGACGCTGCCACCGGCGTTCGGTGGCGGCCTCCACGTCGAGACCGACGAACAGCTGGGCGTCCGCGGTGCCGAACGCGTCTGGGCCTGCGGCGACGTGGCAGCGTTCCCGCATCCGCGCTTCGGCCGGATCGCGGTCCCGCACTGGGACAACGCCCGCGCGAGCGGCGCGCACGTTGCCGACGTGGTCCTCGGCGTGCGCAGCACCTACGCACGCGACCCGTACTGGTTCTCCGACATCGGGCCCCTGCGCATCCAGCAGGTCGGGTTCGCCCCGGCGGCGTGTGAGTGGGAACGCCGCGACGGCCTGCACGTCGGCCACGACGACCGCGGCAGACCGGCATGCGTGGTCCTGTTCGACGCGCCAGGGCGGCTCAACGACGCCCGCCGCATTCTCGCGGCATGACTTCAACCAAGACTCGAGAACGGCTACGGAGGACACCATGGACGTACAGCTGATCATTGACCCCGACGCCTGCGTCGGTTACGGCGAGTGTGTCGCCGAGGATGCGGAGGCCGTCGAGCTCGATGACGAGGGCTGCGCTCGCGTGCGGCTCGCCTCGCTCGACCGCGCACGGGCCGAACGAATCTGCGCGGCCTGCCCCGTCGGCGCCATCGGCCTCGCGGCGGCGGGCCGGTCGGCCGCGTGACCGGCTGGATGAGGTCTCCCAAGGTCCGTGCCGTTCCCGATCCTTTGCATGCCGCACTGGGGCGGGATCCTGTTCCAGCGAGACGTGAGCGCGCTGATCGCCTAACTGGCGACGCTCCCGTAGCGCCCGGGCGCCGTTGCCGCCGGTGATACGGACGGGTTGCGCCGAGGACAACTTCGGTCTCAACTACGCGCGTCTGCTGCAAACGCGCCGCTCTTCTCAAGGCTGGCCGCGGTCGCCGGCGTGATGCTGACGGCGCTCGCGTCGCAGCTCATGCTCGCCAACGGCACCACCGGCTCGACCGACGGCGTCACCATCCCCAGCCTCGGCCAGGTCTTCAGCTTACGACCAAGCAGGGCAGGCTCCTGTTCGCGGCGGTGTTCGGGCTCGTGCCGAACCTCTTCATCGCGAGCACGCCGGCCCCGATACCGACGCCGTCTAGGCAGCGCCGGGATCGCCCGCCACGGGCGACCAGGGCTTGAACCCGTTCTCGAGCTCGCGCAGCGACGGGCCGAGGGCGGGGTAGTGGCGCTGGAGGACGTCGACGAAACGGGTGCCCTCGATCCAGTCGATCCCAGTCTGCGTGTAGGTCGATGTGGTGTAGTCGTCGGTGAGGAAGCGGTCGCTGTTGATCCGTCGCGATGCCATCAGGATGAAGATCCGGAACGCGGTGTCGCTGAACGCGAAGTTGCGCGGCGGCTTCTCGGCGAACATGCCGACGATCACGTCGAGCCGTTCGACGTCTCCGTAGAGCCGGCGCAGGCGGTCGACCAGCTCCCGGTCGTCGGTGAGGTCCTCGAAGTCGGCGGCGGGGCGCAGATGGAGCAGCCGCCGGAACTCGTTGTAGCGCGGCACCCCCAGCTCGCGCGAGCGCAGGATGTCGGTCGCCGCGATGTCCATCATCCTGCCGTCAGGCCGCTGGAACTCCTGGAGGAAGCGGGGGAAGTTGTTCAGGACGATCGCGCCGGGGTGAGCCGTGCCGAACGAGTACAGGAGGTCGAGCATCCCGATCCGGTCGAGGGCGCTCTGCGAGCCCGGCCCGGACAGCTCGCGCAGCGTCGGCTGCTCCAGGTCGTGCCCGTCGGCGGCCGAGCGGAGCCGGTAGTCGTCGGCGATCAGCGGGTGCATCCGGTAGACGATCGTGAACTCCTCGGTGAGCGCGTACGGCACGCCGAAGTGATCGTGCTTCGATCCGGGGATCCCGCTGATCACCTCGCTCGCGCTGATGCGCCCGAACGCCCGCTTCACCCGCTCGCCGGCGATCCCGTACCAGTTGGCTCGCATCGCGATCTCCATCGTCGGATGGGCGATGACCGCGGGTGTCCACTCGACGGTGTGGATCTTGGCGAGCAGCGCCGACAGGATCAGGCGGGCGCGCTGGAAGAGCTCCTCATCGGTCCAGGCCGGGTACTCGGCCGCCAGGCGGTCGCAGATCGCGTTGTGCTCGAGCGTGAACAGGTTCACGAGCATCTGCAAGCCGACCCAGAACCCCGGCTGCATGCGCGGATCGCGGGCCGGGTCGTCGGGGAGCGGCACGACCCCGTGGGCGTCGACATTCAGCCGGCCGCCCTCGCCGGTGCGGGCGATCTTCTGCGTCTCGGCGTCGACGCCGTAGAGCTGCGAGCCGTCCCACCAGTGTGTGGCGGTCATGTTCAGGAACGTGGGCGGGAAGTCGGCGTCCGCGGGCCGGGTCGCGTCGGGCACCGTCTTCAGGATCGAGAGCGGCGGCTCCGGCCACGGGTCCCCCGCCTCGAGCGGGATCTCGTAGACCTGCTTCGGGTCGCCGTGGCCGTGGCTGAACCAGTCCTTGATCATGAACTGGATCCAGGACGCGGCGAACAGGTTCAGCGACTCCGCGGGGATGAACTCGTGCCGGGTGAGGAGCTCGCGGCTCACGGTGCGCGGGTTCGGCTTCATGAGCAGGTCGTCCGGCTCCTGCCGGGTGGCCTCGAGCGGGACGTTGCGGCCGAAGCGCGACCCGAGCATCCCCATCCTCGGCTCGTCGAGGTCGTTGTAGACGCCGAGCTCGCTGCGGTTCACGAGGAAGGACGGGTCGAATGCGGGCACGGGCGGCAGGTTCACCGACGGCTCTCCGCTCGTGTCGTAGAGGTTCTCCTGGCGCAGGATGTTGCGCAGACCGATCAGCGTCGCGAGGCCCAGGGGAACCGGCAGCTTGTCCCAGCCGACCTGGCGGTCGGCGGCGGCGCACATGCCGTCGTAGAGCCGCCAGCCGACGGAATCGCGGTAGACGGAGCCCGACACGGGGTCGGGCGCCTCGGGCTGGGAGAGGAGGCGCCACGCCGCCCGGCCCGCGAGCACGGTGCCCCCGGCGATGAGCCCGGTCCGCAGCAGCTTGGCGGCGCTCACGCCGCCGCCTCCCGGCGCCCCCGGCCGGTGCAGGCCGTCAGGGCGAGGGCGGTGTTGAGGGCCGAGATCGAGGTGGCGATCAGCGCCGGCCGGGCCGGGATCTGGCGGGTGAGGCCGGCGAGCGCCGCCGATGCGGTGTCACTCGCGTGGATCACGGGCGCGGTCCGCACCGACGCCTCCCGCAGCTCGCCCTCGGGCAGGAGCAGCTGAAGCCCGATCACGACGGTGCGGACCCCGAACATCCGCAAGACGTACTGGACGGCCTGATTGTCGTCCCGGCGCACGCCCAGATTGCGGGCGAGCACCGCCGGCGCGAAGAGCGCGGTCGACCCGTTCACGATCCGGATCGCCGCCAGCGCCACGCGGGCGAGACCGGGTGCGCGGCTGGTTGGCATCGTCTACCCCCTGTGCCCTCGCGTGCAGGTCCGAGACTGCGCGGCCATCCTACAACGGCAGGCCCTAGCGGAGCACCTGCCAGATGATCAGGGCGACGAGGTAGATGCTGGCGTAGGCCACCACCAGTCCCTGGACGACGAGGTTCGAGAGCTCGCGGACGGTGAAGTGGGTCGTGCGCAGCCAGGCGATCTTCACGATCTCGCCGGTCAGCATGAGCCCGCAGAAGAGCGACACGAGCCCGCCCGGCCCGGGGAGGGCCAGGAGCGCGTAGAGCATGCCGATGTGGGCGGCGTTGTTCCCGAGCACGAAGCCCATCGCGATCACCTCCCGCTCGATCAGGCGGTCGGCGATCGCCGCCAGCAGGCCGAGCTCGGCCACGCCGAGCAGGACCAGCTCGGCGATGTGGACGGCGTCGGGCGAGTGCAGCGTCCGCGAGAGGGCCTGGACGAACGCGACGTAGGCGCAGACGAAGGCGGCTGCCTTGACCGCCGTCTCGGTCCACGCGAGCGGCCCGTACTCGCCGACATGCCAGGCCCGGTCGTCCGCTGCCGTCATGCTTCGCGAGCTTAACGGCGTCCGGTGATGACTGACTCCGAATTCGCTGATGTTCCCAGCCGCAGCCCCGCGAGCCCACGCCGAGACGAGACAGTTGTGCGTCCAGGCGTGGGGGAATTCGGAGTCAATCATCTACCTTGCGCCGGATGGACATCGCCGGCGACATCGGCGGGACGCACACCCGTCTTGCCCTCTTCGACCCGGGCACCGCCGGCCCGGCCGCGCTCGAGGTCTACATCAGCCGCGACCACGACGGCCTCGAGGCGATGGTGCGCTCCTTCCTCGACGCCCACCCTGCGCATGTGGAGCGGGCCTGCTTCGGCGTTGCCGGCCCGGTGCAGAACGGCCACGTGAAGACGACCAACCTGGCCTGGCCGGTCGACGCCCGCCGCGTCGCCGAGGTGCTCGGGATCGACCGCGTCGGGCTTGTGAACGACCTCTACGCGAATGCGTACGGGATCGCCGACCTCGGGCCGGACGACATCGCGACGCTGCGCGAGGGCGACCCCTCCGTCGGCGGAAATGCCGCGGTCATCTCGGCCGGCACAGGTCTCGGCGAGGCGGGGCTGTTCTGGGATCGCCGCCGGTACCACGTGTTCGCCACGGAGGGCGGGCACGCCGACTTCGCGCCCCGGAACGACCGGGAGGTGGCGCTGCGCGCCTACCTGGCCCGCCGCCACCCGCACGTGAGCTACGAGCGGGTCTGCTCCGGCATCGGCCTCGTGGCGATCCACGACTTCCTGACCGACCGGGCGGGCGGGTCCGGCGACCACGCCGACGCCTCGGGCATCACGCAGGCCGCGCTCGACGGCAGCGACGAGGTGTCGGTCCGCGCGCTCGACATGATGGTGTCGATCTACGGCGCCGAGGCCGGGAACCTGGCCCTGAAGCTGCTCGCGACCGGCGGCATCTACATCGGCGGCGGCATCGCGCCGCGGATCCTCCGAAAGCTGCAGGAGGGCGCGTTCCTCGAGGCCCTCGACTCGAAGGGCCGGTTCTCGGAGCTGCTCTCGCGCATCCCCGTCCACGTGATCCTGAACGACCGCACGGCGCTGCTCGGCGCGGCCCGGCTCGCCCGCGGCGAGGAGCCCGGACTGCATCGTCGTTGAGCGGGTGGGCTACCCGAGCTGGGCGATGTCGGCTTCGAGCTGCGCCATCTCGAATCCCTGCGGGCTCTTCCCGTCCACGTCCAGGAAGTCCGGGTTCACGATCGCCCAGGCCTCGTCGACGTAGTGCGAGACGAACCGCTGACCCATGGGCTGCACGCGCCCCCAGGTGACGCACTCGATGTGCTTGCGGTGGGCGACGATCGGGACGTAGTGGCCGCCGGCGTTGGGCGAGCCGGCCACGTAGCCCCACATCTTGTGCTCCGCGAACTCCGTCTCGGCCGACTGCGGCACCTGGATGCCGACGCCGACGGCGCCGAACAGGTAGGCGGCCTCGGCCACCTCGGAGAAGTCGCCCGCCTTGATCTTGTCGACGTCGAGCGCCAGGTAGGCGCCGATCTTGTGGCGGGTGCCGGCCGCGTCGACGATGCCGGTCGTGCGGCGATAGCCGAGCGCGGAGCGGACGTTCGTCCCCCGATCGGTCGGGTTGCTGCCCGAAGGCCCGGCGTCCGGGTCGAAGCCCGTCGCCGCGGAGTAGTCGGAGAGGACGCCGGTGTCGTCGAAGGCGGCCGGCCTGCCGGCGACGGTGCTCGTCAGCAGGTGCTCGTGGGCGGCGCCCGCCCAGACGCAGTCGCCCCACTGGTCGTTGCCGAGCATCCCCCAGCTGCCCTGCGCGATGACGTTGTCGTACCCCCAGTTGTCCGGCGGCGCCGGGAGCGGCTCGGCGGTGCGGTAGCGGGCGAACTTGAAGTCGCGGTCGTCGTGGGTCGCGTCGGCCTTTCCGTATCGGAACGTGGTCATGCGCTGCCTCCTTGGTGCTCGCAGGGGGATCGACCGGTGTGTGCCCTGGCCCACGGCCGGATCCCGTTCGTAACGGACGAGTCTATCGCCCCAAGGACGGCCGCGGAGGCCGCGTTCTTCCAGGCGCCCCAGCTCTCCCCACGTCAGAGGGCCGCCCGCATCTGGCGGTCGAAGGCGAGCACGTGCTCGAGGGCGACCCGCCGCGCCGCCTCCGGGTCGGCGTCGGCGATCGCCTGCAGGAGCGCCCGGTGCTCGCCGACCGGGTCGCGCATCGGCGGCAGCCGGTCGAAGGTCACGTACCAGATCCGGATCGACATGTTCAGGTAGCGGTCGAGGTCGCGGGCCAGGTAGGGGTTGCGCGAGCAGCGGTGCACGAACCGGTGCACGCGGGCGTCGAGCTCGATCAGTGCGGTCTGGGTCGCCGGCCCGTCTTCGAGCTCCGCGAGCAGCCCCCGAAGCTCGCTGCGGTCGCCGGCGTCGGCCAGCCGGGCGGCCCGCGCGGCGGCGTGCGGCTCGAGCTGGGCGCGCACGTCCGAGATGTCCGAGAGGCTCGTGATGTTCACGCTCGACGCGAACGTGCCCCGGCGTGGGTAGACGACGATCAGGCCCTCCAGGGCGAGCCGGCGCAGCGCCTCGCGCACGGGCGTCCGGCCCATGCCCAGCTCGCCGCTGAGCGCGTCCTCGTCGATGGCCGCCTCTGGCGGGATCGCGAGGGTGATCAGCCGATCGCGCACCGCCGCGTAGGCGCGGTCCGACATGAGGCCGGCGTCATCCGCGGGCCGGGCCGGAAGCTGGTTGCGTGCGGTCGTCGGCTCTGATATATCAGTTGTCTACCAGACCGGGAGGGCGCGGGTCAAGTCCGCTCCCCACGTGGACGACGAAAGGGAATGACGCGATGAGCACGCTACCGGGACGAGCCCGCGCCGTGGTGATCGGGGCCGGCATCGTCGGCAACAGCGTCGCCTACCACCTCCACCAGCAGGGGTGGACGGACCTCGTCCTGATCGACAAGGGGCCGTTCCCGAACCCCGGCGGCTCCACCGGCCACGCGTCGAACTTCATCTTCCCGGTCGACCACTCCAAGGAGATGACGGCGCTCACCGCCGACAGCGTGCGCCAGTACAAGGAGCTCGACGTGTTCACGCGCAGCGGCGGCATCGAGGTGGCCCGCACCGAGGAGCGGATGCAGGAGCTGCAGCGGCGGATGTCGTCGGCCGCGTCGTGGGGGATCGAGGGCGTCTCGATCGTGACGCCCGCCCAGATCAAGGAGATGGTGCCGTTCGTCGACGAGAGCATCCTCGTCGGCGGCTTCCATACCGAGGGCGTCGGCGTGGTCGACTCCCTGCGCGCGGGTACGCTCATGCGGGAGCGCGCCCAGGCCGCCGGCGCGCTCACGACGCTCGCGAACACCGAGCTGCTGGGCATCGACGTGGAGCACGGCCGCGTACAGCGCGTCCGCACGACCCGGGGCGACATCGAGGCCGAGATCGTCGTGATCGCCTGCGGCGTGTGGAGCCCGAAGGTGGCGCGGATGGCGGGCGCGTCGATCCCGCTCACGCCGGCGGTGCATCAGATGATCGACGTCGGGCCCGTGCCGCGGTTCGCCGGCGCCAAGTCGCACATCGAGTACCCGATCGTGCGCGACATGGACACGAACATGTACGAGCGCCAGGACGGCGCCGGCCTTGAGATCGGCTCGTATGCCCACCGCCCGATCCTGCACGACCCCGAGGAGATCCCGTCGGTGGAGGAGGCGGCGCTCTCGCCGACCGAGTTCCCGTTCACGCAAGCTGACTTCGAGCAGCAGATGGAGCACGCGCTCGAGCTCTGCCCCGAGATCGTCGGCGACGAGTCGGTGGGCGTGAAGTACGCCATCAACGGCCTGCTCTCGCTCACTCCCGACGGCCTGCCGCTGCTCGGCGAGACGCCCGAGGTGAAGGGCCTCTGGTCGGTGGCGGCGGTCTGGGTCAAGGAGGGGCCGGGGATCGGCAAGGCCGTCGCCGAGTGGATGGCCCATGGCGAGTCCGAGATCGACCTCGCGAGCTCCGACATCTCCCGCTTCTGGGAGCACCAGAAGACTCGCGCGCACGTGCGTGCGCGGGCGGCCGAGGGCTTCAACAAGACCTACGGGATCGTCCACCCGGGCGAGCAGTGGGGGTCGAATCGCGACGTGCGCATACCACCGTTCCACGCCCGCGAGCGCGACCTCGGCGCCGTCTTCTACGAGGCGGCCGGCTGGGAGCGGCCCCACTGGTACGAGTCGAACGCGCCGCTGCTCGAGGAGTACGCCGACCGGGTCACGCGGCGCGAGGCCGAGTGGGACGCCCGCTGGTGGTCGCCCATCATCAACGCCGAGCACCTGGCCATGCGCGACCGGGCCGGGATGGTCGACCTGACCGCATTCGCCATCTTCGACATCAGCGGCCCGGGCGCTCTGGCGGCGGTGCAGGGCGTGGCGGTGCGGCAGATGGACGTCCCGGTCGGGCGGGTCGTCTACACGCCGATCCTCTCGCCTGGCGGCGGGTTCAAGGCCGACCTCACCATCATGCGGCTGGACGACGACGTCTTCCGCGTCGTCACCGGCGGCGCGCACGGCGCGGCCGACCGCAAGTGGTTCTCAGACCACCTCCCCGCCGACGGGAGCGCCGTCCTCACCGACGTGACGTCGGCGTGGACGACCCTTGGCCTGTGGGGCCCGCGGGCGCGCGACATCCTGGCGAGCCTGACCCGCGACGACGTCTCACACGAGGCCTTCCGCTTCGGCACGTGCCGCACGCTCGAGCTGGACACGCTGCGCGTGCTGGCATCGCGCATCTCCTACGTCGGCGACCTCGGCTGGGAGCTCTATGTGCCGATCGAGCAGGGCGCGCGGCTGTGGGACATGGTGTGGGAGGCCGGCGGCCCGCACGGGCTCGCGCCCGTCGGCATCGGCGTCTACGGCACCACCGGCCGGCTCGAGAAGTGCTACCGGGCCTACGGCTTCGAGCTCGAGAGCGAGTACAACGTCTGCGAGGCCGGCATGGCCGGGCCGAAGGTGAAGGATGACGACTTCGTCGGCCGCGACGCCCATCTGCGCCACCGCGAGGAGGAGGCGGCCGCCGTCATGTGCACGTTGACGGTGGACGACCACACGTCCCGGTCCGGCGTCAAGCGCTACATGCTCGGGCGCGAGCCGGTCATGACCCGCGACGGGGCGCCGCTGACCGACCGCAAGGGCCGCCGCTCCTACGTGACGAGCGCGGGGGCCGGGCCGTCGATCGGGAAGCACATCCTGATGGCCTACCTGCCGCCGGAGCACGCCCGCGAAGGGGCCGAGCTTGCCGTCGAGTACCTGCGGCGAGCCGGTACCCAGCAGCGTCACTGGTCGCCGTGGCCTGGGCGCCGACGCCGGTCTTCGAGCCCCGGAGAACAGCCACGCAGGCCGGAGGGCGTGGAATCAACTAGGGTGGGCGCATGCCGCTGAACATCCTCTGCTGTGTGAAGCGGGTGCCGATGACCGGCGGCCGCATCGTCCTCACCGCCGACGAGCAGGCCATCGAGACCCGCCACCTCGGCTTCACGATCAGCCCGCACGAGGAATGCGGCGTCGAGGAGGCGGTACGGATCGTCGAGCAGCACGGCGGCAGCTCGACCGTGCTCACGCTGGGGCCGCCCGAGGCCGAGGAGCAGCTTCGCGACGCGATGGCCCTCGGCATCGACCGGGCCATCCTGCTCCAGGCCGACGCCGAGCTCGACGGCGGGGCCACGGCCGCGGCGATCCTCGAGGCGATCGCGGCCGAGCGGGCCGCCGGCACCGAGTACGACCTGATCTTCTTCGGCAACGAGTCGGCCGACGCCGGCAACTACCAGGTCGGGATCCGGGTCGCCCATGCGCTCGGCCGGCCCTGCGTGACCGGCTTGAAAGCCGTCGCGGTCGAGGACGGCGGCCTGCGCTGCGAGCAGGAGGTGCCCGGCGGCCGCGACGTCTACCGGGTGCCGCTCCCCGCGGTCGTGACGGTCAAGGAGGGCCTGAACCTGCCCCGCTACCCGTCGGTGCCCGGGCGCATGCGGGCGAAGCGCAAGCCGCTCGAGACGCGCCCGGTGGCGGCCGCCACGGCTGGGGTCGAGAAGGTGCGGCTGGTCGTGCCGGCCGGCCAGGGCAAGCAGGCTCAGATCCTCGGCCACGGCCCGGACGCGGCGCCCGCCGTCGTCGAGGTGCTGCGCGGGGCGGGGCTCGTCTAGTGCTCCGTCCCGGAAGTCTCCCGCGCTCGTGCGGCTGCAAATCGTCGCCTGGCCGCGTCCTCGGTCGCCCCGATATTCCCGATATCGGGTCTCCCTGCGTCCTTGCCATGCTCGATTTTCGCTCGCCCGAGCATCGCGCAACCCCCGGGAAGGAGCACTAGTGGCCGTCCTCGTCCTCGTCGAGCATTCCGACGGCGTCGCCGACGACGTCTCCCGCCAGGCGGCCACCCTTGCCCGCGGCTACGCGGAGGCGACCGGTGAGCCGCTCGAGGCGGTGCTGATCGGCCCGGACTCCTCCGCCGCTGCACAGGGCCTGGGGGCGTTCGGCGTGACCGCGGCCTATGTGATCGTCCACGAGGGTCTGACGGCGTTCGCGCCGCAGGCGTGGGGGCGGGCGATCGCGGGCCTGATCGGGTCGCACACCCCGGCAGCCGTTATCGCGCCCGGCAGCGAGCGCGCGACCGAGGCGATGGCCCACGCCGCGGCGATCGCCGACCTGCCGCTGGCGGCGAACTGCATCGAGGCGGCGCCCGGCGACCCCGCCGAGGTGACGCGCCTGCGCTGGGGCGGGAGCCTGCTCGAGCAGGCCCGCGTCCACGGGCGCACGAAGCTCCTGACCGTCGCGCCGCACGCCGTCGAGGCGACCGCCGCCGCCGCGCCCGCCCAGACCGCGGTCTCGGAGGTCACGCCCGAGCTGGCCGATGCCGACCTGGTCGTCCGCGTCGTCGAGCGCACCGAGACCGACACGGGCGGCGGCGTCTCGCTGGCCGACGCCAGGGTCGTCGTGAGCGGCGGCCGCGGGGCCGGCTCCGCCGAGGGCTTTGCGCCCGTCGAGGCGCTGGCCGCGGCCCTGGGCGGCGCGGTCGGATGCTCGCGGGCCGTGACCATCGCGGGCTGGCGCCCGCACACCGATCAGGTCGGGCAGACGGGGACGAAGATCGCGCCCGAGATCTACATCCCCTGCGGCATCAGCGGCGCCACCCAGCACATGGCCGGGTGCAAGGGCGCGAAGCGCATCCTCGCGATCAACACCGACCCCGAGGCCCCGATCGTCGCGAACGCCGACTACGCCGTGATCGGCGACCTGCACGAGGTGCTCCCGGCGATCACCGCCGAGATCGAGAAGGCGAGGGGCGGATAGACCCGGTCGCCCTCGCCGCGCTCCTGGTCGCGCTGGCCGTCGCCGGCGGCCTCTTCGCCCGCCGCGCCCTCCTGCTCGTCCGGCTGGTGGGGATGGCGCAGCCCAGCGACCGCTCCGGCGAGGTGCCCGCCCGCCTGCGCAACGAGGCGGTCATCGCTCTGGGCCAGCGCAAGCTGCTCCAGCGGCTCGTGCCAGGGCTGATGCACGCGTTCATCTTCTGGGGCTTCATCGTGCTCCTGCCCACGATCCTGATGGCGATGATCGCGATCGCCGACCGCGGCGAGACGATCCCGTGGCTGGGTCGCCAGGGCTGGTTCGCGCTGCTCGTCGACGTCTTCTGCGTCCTCGTCCTCGCCGGCGTCGTGACGGCGTTTGCGATCAGGAAGATCCAGCGCCCGGCCCGGTTCGAGGGCAGCCACATGGGCGAGGCCGACCTGATCCTCCTGCTGATCGCCGGCATCGTGACGACGCTGCTCCTGTGGCACGCGTCGCTCATCGCGCTCGACCTGAACGAGTGGCCCGCCGGCTGGTCGCCCGTCTCGAACGCCCTCTCGAACCTGTTCGGCGGCGGCTCCGGCACCCATGACGCCGAGCGGATCCTCGTCTGGGCGCACGTCCTGATCGTGCTCTCGTTCCTGGTCTACCTGCCCCGCTCCAAGCACCTGCACATCGCCACGGCGGTCGTGAACGTCTACTTCGGGCGCACCCGCGCCCGCGGCCGGCTCGAGCCGCTGCGCTTCGACGAGGAGGGGCCCGAGGAGGACATGCGGCTCGGGTCGGGCACGGTCGCCGACATGACCTGGAAGCAGGTCGTCGACACGTACTCGTGCACCGAGTGCGGCCGCTGCCAGGACGCGTGCCCGGCCTGGGCGACCGGCAAGGCGCTCTCGCCCAAGCTCCTGATCATGGGCCTGCGCGACCAGCTGTTCGCCGACGGGCCGGAGATCCTGGCCGCCCGGGAGGCGGGGACTGCGGCCGAGACGGCGGCGCTCGTCCCGAACGCCGTCACCGACGATGTCGTGTGGGACTGCGTCACCTGCGGCGCGTGCGTGCGCGAGTGCCCCGTCTCGATCGAGCACATCGACCACATCGTCGATCTGCGCCGCCACCTGGTCATGTCCGAGGCGCGCTTCCCGGCCGAGGCCGAGCCGATGCTGCGCGACGTCGAGCGCTCGTCGAACCCGTGGGGCAAGCCCCAATCCGACCGGGCGGCGTGGGCGGAGGGTCTGGGCGTCCGTGTGCTCGAGCCGGGCGATGCCGCTCCGGACGTGCTCTACTGGGTCGGCTGCGCCGCGTCGTTCGACGAGCGCGCCCGCACGTCGGCCGAGTCGACGGCCAAGCTGCTCGCCGCCGCCGGCGTCGACTTCGCCATCCTCGGCCCGCGCGAGGCCTGCACCGGTGACCCGGCCCGGCGGATGGGGAACGAGTACGTGTTCCAGGCGTTCGCGGAGCAGAACGTCGAGACGCTGAACGAGGCCGGCGCGAAGAAGATCGTCACCTCCTGCCCGCACTGCTTCAACACGCTTGCGAACGAGTATCCGGACTTCGGCGGCAGCTACGAGGTCGTGCATCACTCCGAGCTCCTGGCGGAGCTCGTCCGCGAGGGCCGCCTGTCGCCGAACACCGGCGATCGCCGCATCACCTACCACGACTCCTGCTACCTGGCCCGGCACAACGACGTCCTGGCCGAGCCGCGCGAGCTGGTCGCGGCGGTCGGACAGCCGGTCGAGATGGAGCGCAGCGGCCGGCGCACGTTCTGTTGCGGCGCCGGCGGCGCCCACATGTGGATGGAGGAGCGGGCCGGGGCGATCAACGAGGAGCGCGTCCGCGAGGCTGCCGAGACGGGCGCCGAGACGCTGGCGGTGGCCTGCCCGTACTGCACGATCATGCTGGACGACGGCGTGCGCACCTCGGGCCGCGATCTGCGCGTCGCCGACGTGGCCACGCTGCTCGCCGAGTCGGTCGAGCCGCCGCCGGAGTAGGCCCGGTGCGGTGAGCGATGCCTTGCGGCAATCCTCACTCGGATAGGTGATGCATCCCGGGATCGGCGCTCCGACTACCGGGGACATGACCGAATCTCGCGCGGGCATTCCCTGGAGCGGGCGACCCGGCGAACACGTGTCGGTCCTCCGCGGCACCCCCTATCGCCACGAGAAGCACGGCGATCACTGGGTCATGCAGTCGGCCGCGCCCACGATCGAGGCGATCACGGGCTACCCGCCGCACGAGCTCCTGGGCGACAACGGTCGCCCGTACCTGAGCATCGTCCACCCCGACGACCTGCCCCATGTCTCCGAGATCGTCACCGCCGCCGTCGAGCGGCGGGAGCCCTACGCCGTCGAGTACCGCCTCATCCACGCCGACGGGTCGACGCGGTGGGTGCAGGGCCACGGACAACCGATCGAGGCCGCAGACGGCGAGGTGCGCTCCGTCGACGGCGTGCTCTTCGACGTCACCGAGCGGCGCACGAGCGAGGAGCGGCTGGCCCACCTGGCGCTGCACGACCCGCTCACCGACCTGCCCAACCGCGCGCTCTTCCAGGAGCACCTCACGGTCGCGATCGCCAACGCCCGCCGCAGCGGCAGCGGCGGAGCGGTGCTCTTCATCGACCTGGACGACTTCAAGCTCGTGAACGACAGCTTCGGCCATGCCGTCGGCGACGAGCTGCTCGTGCTCGTGGCCCGGCGGCTGCGGGAGTCCTGCCGGGCCGGCGACGTCGTCGCGCGCCAGGGCGGGGACGAGTTCCTCGTCCTCGTGCAGGGCTCCGCCGACTCCGAGCCCGAGGCGGCCGCGCAGGTCGTCGCCGCGAACCTGCGCATCGCCCTTGCGAAGCCGTTCGCGCTCGCGCGCACCGACCTCTACATCACGCCGAGCATCGGCGCGAGCCTCTTCCCCGCCGACGGCGACACCGCCGGGACGCTCCTGAAGCACGCCGACATCGCCATGTACGCCGCCAAGGACGCCGGCCGCGACGGCTACCGCCTCTACCAGCCGCCGAAGCGCGACTCGAGCGTCGAGCTCGCGATCGCGTCGCAGCTGCGCCAGGCGGAGAGGCGCGACGAGCTCGAGCTCTACTACCAGCCGATCGTCGACCTCTCGCAGTCGTGCATCGTCGGCGCCGAGGCGCTCCTGCGCTGGAACCACCCCGAGGCCGGCACGCTGCTCCCGGGCGAGTTCCTGCCCGCCGCGGAGCGCACCGGCTGATCCGGCCGATCACCGCCTGGGTGCTCGAGCGCGCGTGCCTCGAGGCCCGGCGCTGGTGCGACCGTGACCTCGACCTGTACGCCTCGGTCAACCTGCCCCCGGTCTACTGGCAGCCCGCGGCGATCCGGCGCGTGATCGCGACGATCGAGTCGTTCGGCCTCCAGGCCGACCGGGTCATGATCGAGCTGACCGAGGAGGCGGCGATGACCGACATCGCCGACCTCGAGCCGCTCCTGGCCGAGATCCACTCCCAGGGCCTGCGGCTCGCGATCGACGACTTCGGCACCGGCTACTCGTCGCTCGGGCGTCTGCGGCGGCTGCGGCCGAGCATGATCAAGATCGACCGCTCGTTCGTGAAGGACCTGCCCGGCGACCGCGATGCCGGCGTGCTCGTCGAGACCATGATCACGATGGCGCAGAAGCTCGGCATCCAGTGCCTTGCGGAGGGCATCGAGACCGAGGAGCAGCTCCGCTTCCTGCGCGAGATCGGCTGCCCGCTCGGCCAGGGCTACCTGTACGCCCGCCCGCTGCCCACCGCCCGCTTCAACGCCCTCATCACAGGCGAAGAGCGCCGCGCCGCCTAGGCTCGGCCGGCGAACTCCGCGAAGAGCTCGAACAGCGCCGCCCAGCCGGCGTCGTAGCCCGCCCGCCGCGGGTCGTCGGCGCCGAGCAGCTCCCAGCCGCGGTGCTCGAGGTCGATGCGGGTGTGATCCGGGTCGACGCTCGTGAAGCGCAGGTCGACCTCGGTCGACGGCCCCTCCTCCAGGGTCGGCTTCCAGCTCATCACGAACCGGGCGGGCGGCTCCCAGACGCGGATCGTGCCCCACGGGGCCTCGGTGCCGTCCGACATCCGCTCGAGCACGCGCCCGCCGGCGCGCTTCTCGAAGGTGATCGACTCGACCGTCACCCGGCCGTCGAACGTGTCCGCGGCGATGCTGTGCGTGTGCAGCGGCCACCAGGTGTCGAGGCCGTCGGTGAAGAGGACGAACGTCTCGGCCAGGGGCCGGCGCACGACGACGCTCCGGCGCACGGGCTCGACGGCGGTCAGTGCTTCGTCAGGAGTCTGCATCGGAAATCCTCCTCGGGGTCGGCGCCGCCTCGTCGGCGGAGGCGGCGAAGTCGGCGAGCGCATCCGCCCACATGCGCTCGACGTAGGCGCGCAGCTCGGCCAGGCCGGCCGGGTCGGCGCGGTGGATGCGGCGGGTGCCCTCACGATGCTCGGTGACGAGCCCGGCGTCGCGCAGGACACGCAGATGCTGCGACACCGCCGGGCGGCTGACCGGAAGCTCGCCGGCCAGCTCGCCCACGTTGCGGGGCCGCTCGACGATCGTCTCGAAGATCCGCCGCCTGGTCGGGTCGGCCAGCGCCGCCAGCATGTTTGAGTAAGCCATCGCTTACGATAAGTCTATGCTTACCGACGGGCTGCGGTCAAGCCTCGCGCAGGTCGCGCTGGGCGCGCCACTCGCGCTCCAGGATGGCGTAGTCGATCTCGCTCTGCCACTCGTTCTTCACCCACTCGTTCTCGATCAGGAGCGCCTCGCGGCGCAGGCCGAGCTTCTCGAGCACCCGGGCCGATGCGGCATTCCGCGCCTCCAGGCGGCCGATGATCCGGTGAAAGCCGCAGACGGCGAAGCCGAAGTCGATCAGCGGCTGGCCCGACTCGGTGGCGTACCCGCGGCCGTGGTGGTCGGGGTGGAACATGAAGCCGATCTCCCCGACCTGGTGCTCGCGGCTCACCCAGTGCAGCATCGTGTCGCCGACGAGCTCGCCCGTCTCGCGCAGGCACACGGCGGCGGAGATCGAGTCGTCCTCGTCGAGCAGCTCGGTGTTGCCCATCTTGCGCTGGAGCAGGTCCAGGGTCTCGTCGGGCCCGCGTGGCTCGGTGTAGAGGAACCGGTTCACGTCGGCGCGCGACACGATCGCGTGCAGCGCGTCGTAGTCGTCCGGGGCGTAGGCCCGCAGCGTCAGCCGCTGCGTCTCGATGGGCAGGTCGGGGGAGAACATCCAGGCATTCTGCCCCTTCAGACACCGAGCTCCCGCAGCACCTCGCGGTTGTGGCGGGCGTCCTCACGCAACGACGCGATCGTCTGGCCCGGCTTCAGGTGCCGGTCCTGCTCGACCACGACCCAGTCGTCGTAGCCCAGCGTCCGCAGCCGGGACACGATCGCCGCCAGGTCGACGCTGCCCTCGCCGAAGAGGCAGAACACGCCTCTTCGCCAGGCCTCCTCCATGCCCAGGCCCTTGGTGCGGATCTCGTGCATGACCGCGCCGTCCACGTCCTTCAGGTGGACGTGGGAGACGATCTCGCCGTAGGTGTCCAGGAATGCCACCGGGTCGCCGCCGCCGAAGGCGGAGTGGCCGCTGTCGAAGCAGAACCCGAGCACGCCGGGGTCGACCTGCGCCGCGAACCGGTCGATCTCGCGCGGCGTCTCGACGTACGTCCCGCCGTGGTAGTGGAAGGCGGGCCGGTAGCCGCGCTCGAGGCAGCGCTCCGCCGCGCGCTGGGCATTGGCGACGAGCAGCGCGAAGCGCCCGTCCGAGAGCCAGGTGTCCGGGTGCTCCTCGATCTGGCCGGCCCACGCGAGCCGCTCGGGCTCGCAGAACGCGTCGGAGATCAGCGCGAGCGGGCGCGTCCCCCCGGACGGCGTCGTCTCGTCGAGGATGCCGAGGGCGCGGTCGAGGAACGCGAAGTCCTCGTCGATGTGCTCGCGCCGCGACAGCCGCAGCGGCAGGAACGACCCCACCAGCTCGAGGTTGCGCTCCTGCAGGGCGGCGGCCGTCCCGGCCGCGTCGCCGAAGTAGCCGGGAGGCCCGAGCTCGGTGCCCTCGTGGCCGGTCTCGGCCATCGCGTCGAGCACGTCCAGCGGGTCGGGCAGCCCTGCGTCGTCGGCTGTGAGCTCGAAGATGCCGAACGAGACGGGCGCGGATGCGATCCTCATGGTGTCTCCTTCCCCGTGATCGGGACACGTGGGTCCCGCGCCATCCCTGGCCATGCGTCCCGCGTCCAGGCCAGGTCGGGATCGTCCTCGGCGGCCATCGATCGCTGCTCCGCCGCGAGCGCGTTCAGGTAGTAGCCGTGGTAGCCGTGCGCTGTGCAGAACGGGTGGTATCCGCGCGGGACGAGCAGGACGTCGAGGTCGCGCACCGTCCACGTCTCGTCCAGGTCGCCCGTGCGGCTGTAGAGCCGCTGGACGCCGAAGGCCTCCGGCCGCTCGAACCGGTAGGCGTAGACCTCCTCGAGGTCGTTTTCGACGGGCAGGCGCTCCTGCTCGTGCTTGTGGGGCGGGTACGACGACCAGTTGCCGGCGGGCGTCAGCACCTCGACGACGAGCAGCCGGTGGGCCGGGAACTCCGGCGCGATGATGTGGTTGATCTGGCGGGTCGCGTTGCCCGAGCCGCGCACCTCGACCCGCACCTCCTCGGGCGGGATCGGCTGCACCGGATGGCCGGCGTCGGCCCGGGCGGCGCACACGCCCACGAGCCCCTCGCCCTCGAGCGTGCATGCCGTGCCCGGGGGCAGGTAGAGCGCGCGGGGCAGGTCTGCGAACGGCGAGCTGCGGTCGCCGAGGCTGTGGCGGTCGCCGCCGACGGTCGCCGAGAGCGTCCCGCCCAGGTTCACCAGGCAGACCTCGTCCGCGCCGGTGTCGAGCGCCGCCGAGCCCGCGACGGGCAGCGACCGGTACGAGAGCCAGCGCCAGCCCGCCCCGGCCGGCGTGACGGGCGGTGCGGGCGCGCGCAGCATGAGCTCGGTCATGCGAGGTCTCCTTCGTAGGGCATGGCCAGGGAGCATCCGAGCCGGGCGGCGACGTGGGCGCCGGCCCGGTTCGCGACGGCGGCCGCCTCGGCGGCCGTGTCGCCCCGGAGCAGCCGCCAGCCGAGAGCGGCGGCGAAGGCGTCGCCGGCGCCGAGGCCGTTCACGACCTCGACCGGGTACGGCGGGATGCGCGCGCGCCCGCCGTCGCGCGCGTGCACCGTCGCGCCGTCGGGCCCGTGCTTCTGGACGACGGCGGCCGCGCCGAGGGCGAGGATGCGCTCTGGCGCGTTGGCGCCGACCGCCGCGGCGATCTCCTCGTCCGACCCCAGCACGAGGTCGGCCATCCGCGCGCAAATGCCGACGGCGGCCGCGTAGTCGGCCGGGTCGTCCCACAGCATCGCCCGCCAGTCGAGGTCGAGCACGGTGGTCCCCGGCCCGTCCGCCCGCGCCTCGACGACGGCCATCGTGGCCAGCCGCGACGGCTCGCGGGCGAGGCCGGTGCCGCTGACATAGGCGAGCGGGGCCGCCGCGATCGCGGCCAGGTCGAGCCCGCCCGGCGTGAGCTCCCAGTCGGGGCATGTGGGCGTGCGGTAGAACGTGATCGGGAAGCGATCGGGCGGCCACGCCTCGCAGAAGGCGAGGGCGGTCCGAAGCGCAGGGTGCACCGAGAGCCAGCGGCAGTCGACGCCCTCCGACTCGAGGAACCTGCGCACGAAGCGGCCGTGGCCGTCGTCGCCCACGGCCGAGACGATCGCGGCCCGCACGCCCAGGCGGGCGAGGCCCGTGGCGACGTTCGCGGCGAACCCGCCCACGTACTTGTGGAAGCCCTCGACCTCCTCGAGCGGCGTCTCGAGCTGCATCGGGTAGAGGTCGACGCCCGCCCGCCCCATCACGACCGCCTCGGGCGCGGCGGGCGAGGCGTTGGGGGAAAGGGCGGCTGGCACGGGCAGGTTTCGAATTGGAGAAAACGCCACTTGACAAGGCGAAATTCGAGGCAGAAGATACGCGATCGGTTGAAACGTTTCAACCTGGACGCGGGAGTCCCGATTGCAGATCGGCGTGTTCAATGACGGGCTGGCGCACCTGCCGCGCGAGGGGGCGTTCGCGTGGTGCGCCGAGCGCGGCATCGGCCGCATCGAGATGGGCGTCGGCGGATGGGCCCAGGCGGCGGGCCAGCTCGACCTGGCCGCGCTCCTGCGCGAGCCGGCGGCCCGCGACCGCCTCGCCGGGGAGCTGCGCGCGCACGGCCTCGAGCTCTCCTGCGTGAACGCCGCCGGCAACCCGCTCCACCCCGATCCCGAGATCGGCGCCCGCCACGCAGCGCTCGTCCGCGGGGCGATCGACCTGGCACAGCGTCTGGGCGTCTCGCGTGTCGTGACCATGAGCGGCTGCCCCGGCAGCCGGGACGGCGGCCGGACACCCGTGTTCGCGCCGTGGGCGCTGACCCCCGACGACGAGTCGCTGTGGGAGTGGCAGCTCGAGCACCGGCTGGGGCCGTTCTGGCACGAGCTCTGCGCCTGGGCGGCCGCCGAGGCGCCCGGTGTCACGATCTGCCTCGAGCTCCACCCGGGCGCGTCGGCCTACTCGCCGGGGTCGTATCTGCGCCTCGCCGAGCACGCCGGCCCCAACCTGGGAGTGAACTTCGACCCCAGCCACTTCTGGTGGCAGGGGATCGACCCGCTGTGCGTGATCGAAGAGCTCGGCGATTCGATCGGATTCGCGCACGCCAAGGACACGCTGATTCATCCCGACCGCGTTCGCAAGAACGGCTTCATCGATTGGCGTTTTCCGGTGAACCCCGATGAGGCGACCTGGCACTTTGCTGCGGTCGGGACCGGACACAGCCGTGAGGAGTGGTCCCATCTGCTCGCGGCCCTTCGCGCCGCGGGCTTTGACGGCGACGTGTCGATCGAGCATGAGGATCCGCGCATGCGGCCGGAGGAAGGCATCGACGCGTCGCTCGACGCGCTGCGGGCGGCCCTGGCGCAGCCGGAAGTGCCGGTCGGGTGACGATCACGATGCACGACGTCGCCCGCAGATCCGGAGTCTCGGTCGGAACGGTGTCGAACGTGCTGCACCGCACCGCCCCGGTATCCGAGGAGACACGGCGGCGGGTGCTGGCGGCCATCGACGAGCTCGGCTATCGCCAGAACGAGGTGGCGCGCTCGCTGAAGCGGCGGGCGACGAAGACGCTCGGCGTGGTCATCCCCGACGCGCTCAACCCGTTCCACGCCACGGTCGCCCTCCAGGTCGAGCGCCGCGCGCACCGCGACGGCTTCGCCGTGCTCCTGGCCGAGACCGAGAACGACCCTGGAACCGAGTCCGACCAGGTGCGCGCGCTCGTCGGCCGCCGCGTCGACGGCGTCATCTTCCCGGCCGTGACCGCGGGATCGACCATCCCGACTGAGCTGCTCGACCGCGGCATCCCCGTGGTCGTGGTGTCCTTCGAGGCCGCGGACCCGCGCCTGGGCATCGTCCACGTCGACGAGTACGCGGCCATGGAGCAGGTGGTCGAGCACCTGGTCGGGCTCGGGCACGAGCGGATCGCGTTCGCGCACTCCGGCGCCCACGAGGAGTCGGTGGACAACCGCCCGGAGGCGCTCGCGGCGGCACTGCGCCGGCGTGGCCTGGAGGCGGTGCCGGTGGACGATCACCCGACGGCGGTCTGCTGCACGAACGACGTGATCGCGATGGCGCTCATGGACCGGCTCGAGCGCGACGGCGTCCTCGTCCCGGCGGCGATCTCGGTCGTCGGCTTCGACGACATCCCGCTCGCGGCCCACCGCCGGATCGACCTCACCACCGTCCGCCAGCCCGCCGAGGAGATGGGGCGCATGGCGGCCGAGATGGCGCTGTCGGCGATCGCGGCGGGCGAGCACGCCGGCCGCCGCGTCATCATGCCGGCCGAGCTCGTGGTGCGCGGATCGACCGGCCCCGCGCGGAGGGCGGCCTGATGGACGTCCGCTACGAGCGCGTCTCGAAGAGCTTCGGCGGCGTCGACGCGCTGATCGAGCTCGAGCTCGACGTCCCGGACGGGACGTTCCTCGCCCTGCTCGGGCCGTCGGGCTGCGGCAAGACGACGGCGCTGCGGATCCTGGCCGGCCTCGAGGAGCCGACGTCCGGCAGCGTGCACCTGGGCGATCGCGACGTCACCCGGCTCCAGCCGAAGGACCGCGACGTGGCGATGGTCTTCCAGAGCTATGCGCTCTACCCGCACAAGAGCGTCGCCGACAACATCGCCTACCCGCTGCGGGTGCGGAAGGTGCCGAAGTCCGAGCGGGCCGGGCGGGTGGCCGAGGTCGCGCGCCTGCTCTCGATCGACGGGCTGCTCGACCGGATGCCGCGGGCGCTCTCGGGCGGCCAGCGCCAGCGGGTGGCGCTCGCCCGCGCGATCGTCCGCGAGCCGCGGGTCTTCCTGATGGACGAGCCGCTCTCGAACCTCGACGCGCAGCTGCGACTGCAGATGCGGATCGAGATCAAGCGGCTGCAGAAGCAGCTCGGCGTCACCACGCTCTACGTCACCCACGACCAGGTCGAGGCGATGACGATGGCCGACATGATCGCCGTCATGCACGACGGCCGCCTGCAGCAGCTGGCAACCCCGGCCGACCTCTATGCCCACCCGGTCAACCTCTTCGTCGCCCGGTTCTGCGGCTCTCCGCCGATGAACGTGCTCGAGGGCGACGTCTCCGGCGCGGCGTTCACGCATCCCCTGGGCACCCTGGCCCTGCCGGACGCCCCCGTCCGCGGGCGGGCCAAGCTCGGGTTCCGGCCCGAGCACGCCCAGATCGTCGCCCCCGACGCCGCGGGCTCGCTGCGCGGCGAGGTGTACGTGGTCGAGCCGCTCGGCAACGAGACCCTGATCACGTTGGCGCTTGGCGACGAGCTCGTCAATCTGCGTGCCGCGGCCGGCGTCGAGCCGGCCATCGGCACGCCGGTCGGGCTGCTGCCCGACCGCCGCCACCTGCACCTGTTCGACGCCGACACCGGCGCCGCGATCGGCGCGGCGCCCACCCCCAAGGAGGAGCCCGAGGCGACCCTAGCGACGCAGTCCACGCCCCCGTCCGACCCTGCCTTCGAAGGAGGAGCGTTGCATGAGCGACAACCAGAGCAGTGAGCGCGGATCGCGCTCGTATACCCGCCGTCAGATCGTCAAGGGCGCGCTCGGCACCGGCGCCGTGCTGGGCGGCATCGGCCCGCTGGCCGCCGCGTGCGGAAGCGGGGGAGGGTCGTCGTCCGCCGCCGGTTCGGGCGGCTCGGCCGGCGGTTCGATCACCATCGGCACGTTTTCCGACCCGGCCATGGTGCCGTTCCAGCAGGTCTTCCTGCCGAAGTTCACCAAGGAGACCGGCATCAAGGTCAACTACCAGCAGACCAACTACAACGCCTGGTACCAGAACTCGAAGACCGACGGCCTCCAGAAGACCGGCGCATACGACATCTACGTGATGGACGACAACTGGGTGCCGGAATTCGCCGCCGGCGGGATCATCCAGAGCATGGACAAGCTCGGGCTCAAGGTGAACCCGGACATCCTCGCCAAGGGCCTCGAGCAGGGCTATTGGCCGCCGAAGTCCGGCCCGCGGCTGAAGGCCTTCGCAAGCGACACGCCCCAGCTGTACTCCCTGGTCATCATCGACGACGTCGAGATCCTGTACTACCGCGGCGACCTGTTCCCATCGGCTCCGAAGACGTGGGACGACATCGCCGCGACCGCCAAGGCGAAGACGAACCCGCCGTCCATGTACGGCTGGACTGCCCGCGGCGTGGCCGGCAACCCGATCGTGCAGACGTACCTGCCGCTCCTGAACTCCTATGGCGGCAACTTCGTGAACGACGACTGGTCGCCCGGGTTCGCCGGGCCGGAGGGCGTCGGCGCCCTCGAGCGGCTGTTCTCGTTCATCCCCTACATGCCGTCCGGCGTGGCCGCGTTCGACACGAGCCAGGAGACGGCGGTCATGCTCCAGGGCCACTGCACGGCGATGACCGAGTACACGGGCACGGCCCACGTCGTCGACGACCCGACCCAGTCCAAGGTGCCGCACAAGATCGACTTCGCGGCCACCCCGTCGCAGGAGCGGAGCGGGCCGGCCATCGGCACGTTCATCTGCGGCATCGCGTCGGGTGCGAAGAACACCCCTGCGGCCGTCAAGTTCCTCGAGTGGTTCACGTCGAGCCCGGTGCAGACGGAGTTCGCGGGAACGGGCAGCGCTGCCGTGACCGGGTCCGCGCTGCGCGACCCGGCGCTGTCGAAGAAGTACCGGTGGCTGCCGGCGATCGCCGACGCGGTCGACAACTCCATCCCCAAGCCGCGCACACCGGACGAGCCGAAGATGGAGGACCTGCTCGGCACGGCCCTGAACCAGGCGCTGGTGCAGGCGATCTCGCAGAAGTCCGGCTACAAGCAGATCGCGCAGTCGCACCTGACCACCGCGGCCAACCAGATCACCGCCTACCTCAAGCAGCAGGGGACATATTGATCGTGGGGGAACCCAGGGTTCCCCCACGAGCCCCTCCTTAACGGGCGAGGGCGAGTGGCCAGTCAGCTCCGGCGAGAACGCGGTCTCGCCGGAGCTCCGGCTCCGGCACGCGCGGAGTGGCCGTGACTGAGCGGTCGTCGGTCCGGAGAGCCCGAGCCGGGGAGCCGCCCCGCGCGAAGGGTCGGCGCGAGCTGGGGCGGCAGGTTCTTCGCCAGCCCGTACCTTCTGCTCGTGCCGGCGGCGGTCGCGCTGGCGGGCGTCTCGCTGTACCCGCTGTTCTACGGCGTCCGCGCCAGCTTCACGCACTACCTGTACGGCCGCGACTTCGGGTACGACGGCCTCACCAACTACCGCAACGTCTGGCACGACGAGTTCTTCCGCCAGGCGATGGTGACGACGGCCAAGTACGTCGTCGCTGCGGTCACGATCGAGACGCTGCTCGGCCTCGGCCTCGCCCTGCTCGTCTCGCGCGAGATCCGGTTCGGCAGCCAGATCCGGGTCGGGCTGATCCTGCCGATGACGATCGCGCCGGTCGTCGTCGGGGTGATGTGGCGGCTGATCTACGACTCGGGGGTCGGGGTCACCGACCCGCTGTTCCAGTTCTTCGGTGCGAGCCCGCCCGACGTCCTCGCCCACAACACGAGCGCCTTCATCGCGGTCGTCATCGTGGACGTGTGGGAGTGGACGCCGCTGATCTTCCTGATCGTCCTTGCCGGCCTCCAGTCGCTGCCCCAGGAGCCCCTCGAGGCCGCCCGCGTCGACGGGGCGGGCCGGGTGCGGCTGTTCCTCGACCACACCCTGCCGATGCTCATGCCGGTGCTCCTGGTCGCGATCACCCTGCGGGTGATCGACGCGATCGGGACGTTCGACCAGATCTACGTGCTGACGCAGGGCGGCCCCGGCACGGCCACCCGCCTGATCTCGATCTACGCATACAACACGGCGTTCCTGTTCACCCAGTACGGCCAGGCCGCGGCGATGCTGATCATGCTGCTCGCAATGGTCCTGCTGCTCATGGTCGCGGCCGTGCGGATGATGCGGAGGGCGGCCCGGTGACCGCCCGCCTCCCGCGGATCGCGTTCTACGCGACCATCGCCGCCATCCTGGTCGTCGCCATCTTCCCGTTCTGGTGGATGGTGGACACGTCGCTGAAGCAGCCGGTGGACATCTTCGGCGGGGCCACGCTCTACCCGCACCACCCGACGACGAGCAACTACTCCCGGCTCTTCGACGTGTACCACTTCGGCGCGTACCTCGAGAACAGCCTCATCATCGTGTCCGTGTCGGTCGCGTTCAGCCTCACCATCGGCACGCTCGCGGCCTACTCGCTGGCCCGCTTCCGGCTGCGCTACGGCCTGAACCAGTCGGCGCTCGTCGTCGCGCTGCTGGTGCGCATGATCCCGGGCATCCTGCTCGTGATCCCGCTCTACATCACCCTCGCCCAGTGGGGGCTCCTGAACACCCGGCTCGGGCTGATCCTGATCTACACCGGCCTGAACACGAGCTTCGTGATCTGGATGATGCAGAGCTTCCTGGCCGAGATCCCGCGCGACATCGAGGAGGCGGCGATGGTCGACGGCGACTCCCGGCTGACCGCGCTGTGGCGGGTCGTGATTCCGCTGGCGGCGCCCGGCCTGGCTGCGACCGCGATCTTCAGTGTCATCACGACGTACAACGACTTCCTGATCGCGCTCTCGCTCACATCCACGACCCAGGCGCAGACGGTGCCGGTCGGCGTCTCGACCCTGATCGGCAAGATCCAGGTCGAGTACGGGCCGATGGCGGCCGCCGGCGTGATCGGGGCGCTCCCGATCGTGATCTTCGCCCTCATCGTGCAGCGCCACTTCGTGCGCGGCCTGACCCTCGGAGCGGTCAAGTGAGCACGGTGCGGATGACGACCGCGCAGGCGCTCGTCGCCTTCCTGGCCGAGCAGCAGGTCGAGCGCGACGGCGAGCGGGCGCCGCTCCTGGCCGGCGTGCTCGGGATCTTCGGCCACGGCAACGTCGCCGGCGTCGGCCAGGCCCTCCAGCAGCACGGCGGCCTGCGCTACGTCCTGCCGCGCAACGAGCAGGCGATGGTGCACACCGCCGTCGCCTACGCGCGCCACCGCAACCGGCTGCAGACGTGGGCGTGCACCTCGTCGATCGGCCCGGGTGCGACGAACATGGTCACCGGCGCGGCGCTGGCGACGATCAACCGGCTCCCGGTGCTGCTGCTGCCCGGCGACGTCTTCGCCTCGCGGCGGGTCAACCCGGCCCTCCAGCAGCTCGAGCTTCCCGGCGCCCCGGACGCCTCGGTGAACGACACCTTCCGCCCCGTCAGCCGCTTCTTCGATCGCATCAACCGCCCCGACCAGCTCGGCCCGTCGCTGCTCGAGGCCGTCCGGGTGCTGACCGACCAGGCCGAGACGGGCGCCGTCACCCTGGCGCTGCCCCAGGACGTCCAGGCCGAGGCGCACGACTATCCCCGGGAGCTGTTCCAGCCGCGGGTGTGGCGGATCTCCCGGCCCGTGCCCGACCCCGCCGCGGTCGCCGAGCTCGTCACGCTCGTCCGCGCCGCCCGCCGCCCCCTGATCGTCGCCGGCGGGGGCGTCATCTACTCCGACGCCACCGCCGCGCTGCGCGCGCTGGTCGACGCGACCGGCATCCCCGTTGCCGAGACGCAGGCGGGCAAGGGCGCCATGCCCTACGACCACCCGGGCGCGCTCGGCGCGCTCGGCGCCACCGGCACCCGCGCCGCCAACGTGATCGCCCGCGATGCCGACCTCGTGATCGCCGTCGGCACCCGCCTCGGCGACTTCACCACCGCCTCGCGTACGGCCTTCCAGGACACGGCTCTCCGCCTCGCCGCCCTGAACGTGGCCCCGTTCGACGCCCACAAGCTGGGCGCGCTCGCGCTCGTGGGCGATGCCCGCGCGGGGCTCGAGGCGCTGGCCGGGGCGCTCGCCGGCCATCGCGTCGACGCCGCCCATTCCGAGCTGGCCGCACGGCTCAACCGCGAGTGGGACGCCGAGGTGGGGCGGCTCTACGCCGGCGAGGACGGGCCGCCGACCCAGGCCCAGGTCATCGGCGCGGTGAACGACTCGGCGGGGCCGCGCGACGTGGTCGTCTGCGCGGCCGGGAGCATGCCCGGCGACCTGCACAAGCTCTGGCGCACGCGCGACCCGAAGGGCTATCACGTCGAGTACGGCTACTCGTGCATGGGCTACGAGGTCGCCGGCGGCCTGGGGGTGAAGCTCGCCGCTCCCGACCGCGAGGTGCTGGTGATGGTCGGTGACGGCTCGTGGCTGATGATGTCGTCCGAGATCGCGACGTCGATCCAGGAGGGCGCGCGCCTCACCGTCGTCCTCGTCGACAACCGCGGCTTCGGATCGATCGGCGGGCTCTCGCGGTCGCTGGGTTCGGAGGGCTTCGGCACGGCGTATCGCCGCCGTGGCGGCAACGGCCAGCTTTCGGGCGCGCCGCTCGAGCTCGACCTGGCGGCGAACGCGCGCAGCCTGGGCGCGCGCGGCGTGCGGGTCGGCTCGATCGCGGAGCTGCGCGCCGCGCTCGCGGAGGCACGCGGCGCAGACCGCACCACCGTCATCGTCGTCGAGTGCGACCCGGGCCGCGGCGTCGGCTCCTACGAGTCGTGGTGGGACGTGCCGGTGGCCGAGGTCTCGACGATGCCGGCCGTGGCGCGGGCGCGGGCCGACTACGAGCGCGAGCGGGCCCGCGAGCGCCCCTTCCCGGGCGGCGCGCGTGGCTGACAGACGGCTCCGCGTCGGCGTCGTCGGGGCGGGGATGATCGCGCAGGTCGAGCACATACCCAACCTGCTGCACCTGAGCGACCTCTTCGAGCTCGCCGGCGTGGCCGACCCGTCCGCCCGCGTGCGCGCGGAGATCACGGGCCGCTACGGCGTGCCCGGCTTCGCGACGGCCGACGACCTGCTGGCCCAGCCGCTCGACGCGCTGGTCGTGGCGGTGCCCGACCCGCTCCACGCGGCGGCGGTTCTCGCCGGGCTCGCCGCAGGCCTGCACGTGTTCTGCGAGAAGCCGCTCTGCTACACCGACGCCGATGCGGCCGCGATCGCCGCGGCCCGCGACCGGGCCGGCAAGATCGTCCAGGTCGGCTACATGAAGCGGTTCGACCCCAACTACGAGGCCGCGCTCGGGTACCTGCCGGAGGGTGGCGCCGGCCTGCGCTACCTCTCCGTCGAGGTCTCCGATCCGGACTCGTGGCCGTTCGTCGCCCACCGGCCGCTGGTGCGGCCGGACGACGTGCCCGCCGACCTGATCGCCGACGCTCGCGCCCGCCAGCACGCCCAGGCCGCCGAGGCGCTGGGCGTGGCCGTCGACGGCGACCACCTGCGGGGGTACACCGAGCCGCTCATGTCCGGCGCGGTGCACGTCGTGAACGCGACCCACGGCATGCTCGACCGGATGGGCGTCGTCCCCGGGCCGGTGCTCGACGGCAAGATCTTCGCCGGCGGCGAGGGGGCGTCCGGGTCGGTGTCGCTCCTGGACGGCCGGGCGCTGTGGCACCTCGTGCAGGTGCTCGTTCCCGGCGTGGCCTGGTACCGCGAGCGCTACACGCTGCACTTCGACGACCGCGTCGTGGAGCTCGAGTTCCCGTCGCCGTACCTGAACAACCAGCAGACGTCTCTGCGGGTGCGCCGGTCGGACGGGCTGCGGCTCGATACGGTGCACGTCCAGGCCGGCTACGAGGAGGCATTCGTGCGGGAGCTTCAAGGGTTCTGGGGTAGCGTCGTCCGCGGCGATCCCCCGCGCAACACCGTCGAGGACGCCGTCCGCGACGCGCGCCTCCTGACCGGGATCGCCCGGCGCGCGGTGGGGGCGGCGTGAGCGATCACATGCGCTCCGCCCAGCGGGCGCGGTCGCTCGACCGGCTCGCGTCGCCGCGCGGCGTCATCTGCGGCGCGGCTGTCGACCACCGCGACTCGCTCCAGGCCGTGCTCGCAAAGCGGGGCATGCAGCTTGACGACGGGGGCATCACCGAGCTCAAGGTCCGGGTCGCCTCCGCCCTCGCGCCCGTGGCCAGCATGATCCTGCTCGACGCGGAGTACTCGGTCGCCCAGACGATCGCGGCGGGCGCCGTGCCGGGCTCCACCGGCATCGTCGTCCCGCTCGAGGCGATGGGCTACGGCGACGTCGCCAGGGTCGCCGTGACGCAGTTCCTGGAAGGTTGGTCCGCCGCCAAGGCCCGCCGGCTGGGGGCCTCGGGGGCGAAGCTGCTGCTGCCGTACCGGGCGGACGTCGTCGACCAGGCCGAGCGCCAGGACGAGGTCGTCCGCACCGCCGTCGCCGCCTGCCGTGAGGCCGGCCTCGCGCTCATCGTCGAGCCGATCGTCTACCGCCGCGACGGCGAGGAGCGGGCCGGCGGCGATCGCTTCGCCGAGCTCGTGATCCAGGGCACTCGCCGGCTGGCGACGCTCGAGCCGGACATCCTCAAAGTGCAGTACCCGGGCTCCGCCGCGGCCTGCGAGGAGCTCGACGACGCCTGCGGCCGCCTGATCCCGTGGGTGCTCCTCGGTGGCGGCGCGAGCGAGGACGTGATCGGCGGCCAGATCGAGGATGCCTGCCGCGCAGGCGCGAGCGGCTTCATCGTCGGCCGCACCCTCTTCGACGCCGGGCTCGTGGCCGACGCGGACGAGTCGCGGCGGGCGCTCGTCGGACACTCCCGCCCGCTGCTCGAGCGCCTGGCGGCGATCGCCGAGAAGCTGGCGACCCCCTGGCGCGACCGTGTCGGCGTCCTGCCGCAGCCACCGCGGGAGTGGTACCGCTAGGACGCGCCGTTCGGCGCGACGAGCACCTTCATCGCGGCGCCGGTCTGGGCCAGCTCGAGCGCGTCGCCCACGTCGTCGAGGCCCACGCGGTGGGTGATCGCGCGGGCGAACGGGAGCCGGTCGCCGTGCCGCGCGAGCATGTCGAGCGCGGGCCGGTACTGGTCGAGCGTCTCGCCGCCGACGCCGAGGATGGTCACGCCCGGGATGCACACCTGGCTGTTGGGGTTGATCGGGACCGGGCCCATGTCGACGAAGGCGCCGGCCTCGATCACGGTCCCGCCCGGGCGGACGAGGTCGAGCGCCTCGATCATGCTCTCCGCAAGGCCCGAGCAGCTGCAGACGACGTCCGCGCCGAGCCCGGCCGTCGCGGCGCGCACGGCGTCGATTCGCTCCGCGCGGCTCGTGCGGGAGGCGTCGAGGGCGACGTCGGCGCCGAACGCGCGGGCGTGGTCGAGCCGCCCCGGCAGGACGTCGACGGCGACCAGCCGGCCGGCGCCCATCATCTCCGCCTTGGCCAGGTGCATCAGCCCCAGCGGCCCGACGCCGAGCACGGCCACCGTGTCGCCGAAGCCGAACCCGCCCGGGATCGCCCGCGCCCGGTCGAGCCCGTTCGTGACGGCGAGCAGCTCGGTGAGCGCTGCCAGCTCCGAGGGGAGCTCGTCCGGCACCCGGAAGAGGCGCGTCCCCGGGAGCAGGTACATGAGCTCCGACCAGCCGCCGAGCAGGTGCGGCGGGCGCGCGCAGGTGAGCGAGTTGCCGTAGTCCTCGAGAGCCGTGCACAGGTAGTACGGCGCAGTCCCCGAGAGGCAGAACCGGCACCGGCCGCACGTCAGGTTCGGCGCCGGCACGACCCGGTCGCCGATCCGAAGCGGCGTGCCGTCTGAGTCGACGGGCGGGTCGCCCGGCCCCAGGGCCTCGATCACGCCGACGTTCTCGTGGCCGCAGATGAGCGGGTAGGCGGCCTCGCGCTCGTGGTCGGTGCCGGCGTACTGGAGGCTCTCGCCCCGCCACGTGTGCTTGTCGGTGCCGCAGATGCCCGAGAAGTGCATCCGCAGGAGCGCCGCGCCCGGCTCCGGCTCGGGCTCGGGGAAGGACTCCACCGCGAAGCGGCCCGGGGCGTGCACGACGGCGGCGCGGACACGGCTCATCGAGCCGAGCATAGATGGCATCATGCGGGCTGATGCGTGAGATGGGCGGGTCGCAGGGCTATCGGGCGCTGCTCCGCGTGCCCGGATACCCGGCCCTCATCTCCGCCGTCGGCCTCTCCCGGCTCGCCAACTCGATGAGCCAGGTCGGCGTTGTGATCTACCTGCTCGACACGACCCACAGCCCGGCGATCGCCGGTGGCGGTGCGGCTGCGCAGCTCCTGCCCGGCATCCTCACGGGCCCCTTTGTCGGCGCCTGGCTCGACCGTACTCACGCGCGGGTGCGCGGGATCGTCGCCACCCAGCTCCTGCGTGCGGCGCTGCTCTTCGCGATCGTCGCCTGCGGCGAGCTGCTGGACCCGCCGGCGGCGGTCCTGCTCGTGCTCCTGGCGGGCCTGGGCGCGACCTTCCCGATCCCGACCGTCGGCTTCCGCTCGCTGATCCCCGTGGCCGTCCCCCGGCATCTGTGGGCTCAGGCGAATGCGGCCGACTCCGTCTCGTTCGACTCGGCGTTCGTCATCGGCCCGGCGCTCGCGGGCGCGACAGTGACCCTGGTCGGCGCGCCCTGGGCGATCGGCCTGCAGGCGATGGCGACGCTTGCCGCGGGCGCGGTGGCGTCATGCGTGCGCGAGCCGACCGGCCGGGTGATCGAGACCGAGCCGCCGCTCGAGGCGGCCGTCGCCGGCCTGCGGGCCGTGCTCTCGCACGCGCAGCTGCGGGCGACGGTGGCGCTGATGGTGGTCTCGGGGCTCGGCTACGGGTGCTTCACGATCGGCCTGCCGCTCTGGGCGCAGGGGACGCTGCACATGTCGCCGGGCGTGGCCGGGTGGATGTGGGCGGCCGCGTCGGTCGGCTCGATCATCGGCGGACTCGCCTACGGCTGGCGGCGGCCGCCGGGCTCGCACGCCCGCCACGTCGTCGTCTTCACGGCGCTCTTCGGGCTGCCGCTCCTGCTCGTGCCGCTGGTCTCGTCGCTCTGGCTCGGGATCGCGTGCATGTTCGCGTCCGGGCTGTGCTCGGCGCCGTTCATCATCGCGATGTTCGCGATCCGCCAGGGCGCGGTGGACTCGCGCCTGCACGGCCGCATCTTCGCGATCACCGTGTCGATCAACGCCGCCGGTACGCCTGCCGGCGCCTTCATCGCCGGGCTCGCGGTGAGCCACATCGGCGTGCACCGCCTGCTCTTCGGCGCCGGACTCGGCCAGCTGCTGGCCGCGGCAGTCGCTGCGACCATGTTCCGGGCCGAGGGCGCCTCGGCCCCGATGGCCGTCCCCGAGCCCGAGCAGATCGCCGCCTGAATAACCGGGGTCAGACCCCGGTTATTCAGCGGGTCGCGCACGACGGCGGTGAGGACGGCAAGGGCGGCGGCGACGTCCTGCGTCGTGACCGACTCGGCCGGGTTGTGGCTGATCCCGCCCGCGCAGCGCACGAAGAGCATGGCCACGGGCACGTGATCGGACAGGACGACCGCGTCGTGGCCGGCGCCGCTCGGAAGCCACGGCGGGTCGAGCCCGATCGCCCTGGCCGCCAGCCGCATCCGCTCGCCCAGCGCGGGGTCGCAGGCGATCGACCGCTCGTCGTGGATCACGTCGACCGCCGCCTCCACCTTCCGCCGTTCGGCGACGGCCGCGACGATCTCGCGGACCCGCGTCAGCAGCCGTGCGCGGCGCTCGTCGTCCTGGTGGCGTAGGTCGATGCTGATCGTCGCCCGGCCGGGGATGACGTTGGCGGCGCCGGGCGCGACCGCCACCTGGCCGACCGTCGCCACGGCCTCGCCGTCGTCGCGGGCCAGGCACTCGACCTCGAGCGCGATCTCGGCCGCCGCCGAGAAGGCGTCGCGGCGCAGGCCCATCGGCACCGTCCCGGCGTGGCCGGCGCTGCCGGTGAGCATGACCGTGAGCTTCACGCCGCCGGTGATCGCCGTGACGACCCCGAGCGCGTGCCCGGCCGCCTCGAGCACCGGGCCCTGCTCGATGTGGGCCTCGAGGTACGCGGCCGCGTTGGCGGGAAGGCCGCTGCCCGGCCCGGCGTCGGCGTTGCCCGCAGCCTCGATCCCGGACGCGAGCGTCGCGCCCTCGGCGTCGGTCATCTCCCCGTCCGGCGCCGGCTCGCCGAGGAACGCCCGGCTGCCGAAGTAGGCGGTCGGGAAGCGGGCGCCCTCCTCGTCGCAGAACGCCACCACGGTCAGGTCGTGGGCCGGGTCGGCCGCGGCCAGCTCCTCGGCGCAGCCGATCCCGAGCAGGACGCCGAGCGTGCCGTCGTAGCGGCCGGCGTCGACCACGGTGTCGAAGTGGGAGCCGACAACGATGCCGGGACGGTCGCCCGTCCCGGTCGTGCCGATCAGGTTGCCCGCCCAGTCGATCCGCGTCCGCATCCCCGCCTCGAGCATCCACGCCTCCAGCAGGTCGCGGGCGGCGACGAGCGCCGGCGTGCCGTAGCGGCGGGTGATCTCCCCCGGCCGCTCGCTGCACGCCGCCAGCTCGTCGGCGCGCGCCATCGCCCTCGCCGCCGCGGCACTCACGGCTGCGGCTCCCGGGTCGCCCCCCGCCGCGCCCGCCGGAAACCGCCCCACGCGGCCGACACGGTGCGCCGCAGGCCGGCCCGGCGCACGGCCGTCGCGCTGCGGTAGCCGCGGATGCGCAGGCTGGGCCGGCCGGCCAGCCGCACGCCGGTCGCGCGGGCGTGGGCGGAGAGCTTGCGCGGCAGGTGATCGCGCTCGGTGGCCTCGAGCTCGGCCATCGTGCAGGCGGCCGTCTCGAGGTAGCCGGCGGCGCGCGCGCGCTCGACGAGCGCCCTCCCGGACCCGGTGCGGGCGATGATGATGTTGCGCCCCTCACCCTCCAGGTGGATGGGCACGCCGTCGCGCAGCACCCACCCGTCGGGGCACGACACGTCGGCGACCTCGCCGACGGCGTCGGGGCAGACCTTGCAGCGGAACTGCATGTCGTATGTCCACGGCACGGTCGGGTCGTACCAGGCCGTGTCGTAGGTGACGTCGAAGGTGCGCCCGTCGCGGGCGGTGGTGCGCATCGGCCCCGGCCAGCCGTCGCCGCGAAACGTGAAGCCGACAACGTCGTTCGGCTCGACGCCGTGGCTGCGCACGATCTTCTCGGCCATGCGCAGGCTCGGCACGCCGCCGCAGTACGAGGTCAGCAAGGCGGCGATCTGGTCGCGGGCGCGGGCGTCGCGGCGCTGGAGGGCGCGCACGGCGGAGATGTCGCACGGCTTGGCGACGATCGCGATCCGCGCCCCCTCGTCCAGCAGACGGTGGACGTGCACGAGCGGCGCCGCGGGGCCGTAGCGCGACTGCGCCCCCGCCAGCACCTCGGCGCGGGTGCGCGACACGTGGGCCACCGTCTCGAGCGGCCGGTCGGGCAGCGCGGCGCGCACGTGCAGGACGGCGTCGACGCCGTCCCGCTCGAGCAGGTGCAGGGCGAGCGCCGAGAGCACCCCTCCGGCCGCGCCGTGGTGGCGCACCTCGGCGTCGGTCGACCAGCCCCGGGCGAGCGACGCGATCGGGCCCCACACCGGGTGGACGGCGACCCCGGCCTCGGCGTCGGGGCCGCGCACCTCGACGCCCGGGCAGACGGCGAGCGCCTCCGCCAGCACCGGCTCGGGCAGCGGCCCCGTCACGGCCGGACGGAGCTGGCCGATCGACGTCATCGTCATGCGCACCCGCTCCTGCCCGGCCACGCTCTCGCACAGGCCGCAGCCGCTGCAGAGGCCGTTCGCGACCACCGTCTCGAGGTCCCGGATCACGGGGTCTCGAGTGCCGCGATCAGCTCCCTGGCCGCCTCGCGCATGACCGGTGCGGGCGCGATCGTGAAGCGGACGTAGCCGGGCAGGCCGACGCTCGCGCCGCTGCGGACGAGCAGGCCGTGCCGGAGCAGGCGCTCGCACACCGGCCCGTCGTCGACGCCGATGCGGACGAGCAGGAAGTTCGCCTGGGACGGCACCACCTCGAGCCCCGCCGCCGTGAGCTCGCGGGCGAGCACGTCGCGGGCCTCGGCCACCTCGGACCGGCGCCGGTCGGCCAGCCCGGGCGTCTCGACCGCGGCCCGGCCGGCCGCAAGCGCCACCCGGTTCACGTTGAAGGGCTCCTGGACGACGTTCAGGAGCGCCGCGACGTCGGGATCGCAGATCGCGTACCCCAGCCGCAGGCCGGCCAGGCCGAACACCTTCGAGAACGAGCGGATGCAGACCACCGGCCGCCCGTCGAGCACGTCCTGCTCGCGGCGGACGCGGACGTCGGGGTCGGAGAAGTCGATGTAGGCCTCGTCGACGATGGCGGCGCACCCGTCCGGCAGGCGGTCGAGGAAGGCGGCCCACTCGGCCCGGTCGATCAGGAGACCGGTGGGGTTGTTCGGGTCGCACAGCCACACGAGCCGGGCGTCGTGCGCCTGCGCCGCGGCGGCGATCGCCTCCAGATCGAGCGCGAGGCCGTTCGTGGGGACGCGGTGCACCGCCGCGCCGCCCGCCGCGGCGAGCTGCGCATAGAGCCCGTAGGTCGGCTGCGGGATCACGACCGGGGTGCCCGGGTCGACGAACACCTGGGTGACGGCGCTGATCAGGGCCTGGGCGCCGTGGGCGGGGACGACGCACGCCGGCGGCACCTCGAGCCAGGCCGCCACGGCCGGCGCGGAAGTCGCCGTAGGCCCGCTCCGGGTAGAGCGGCGCCCGCGCCACCTCCGCGGCGGCCGCGTCGAGGACGTGCTGGGGCGGGCCGAACAGGTCCTCGTTCCAGTTGAGCGGCACGAGGTCGGCGAGGCCCAGCCGGTCCTTCAGCTCGTCGCGCGTCTCGCCCGGGTCGTATGGCTCGATGCCGGCCAGCGACGGCCGGGCCAGGCGCATCCAGTCCGTACGCCGCCCGGTCGCCATCAGCTCAGGAGGCCGCGGGCGAGGCCGCCGTCGACGAGGAGCGTCGTGCCGTTGATGTAGGCCGCGCCAGTCGAGCACAGGAACGCCACGGCCGCCGCGATCTCGTCGGGGTCACCGAAGCGGCCGGCGGGGATGGTGTCGGCGTCGCGCGCGCATGGCCGCGTCCGGGTCGGCCTCGGAGGAGTAGAGCTGCACCAGCCGCTCGGTGGCGATGTAGCCGGGCGCGATCGAGTTCACCGTGATGCCGTGGCGGGCCTCGTCGCGGGAGATCGTCTTGGCCCAGCCGATCACGCCCGGGCGGAAGACGTTCGAGAGCAGCAGGCCGTCGTTCGTCTCCTTGACCGCGGACGAGGTCAGGTTGACGATCCGGCCGCGCCCGCTCTCGCGCAGCGCCGGCAGCGCGCGGCGGGTGATCCGAAGCGCCGAGAGCAGCGTCAGCTCGTAGGCCGCCTGCCAGTCGGCGTCGGAGAAGCTCTCGTAGTCGCCGGCCGGCGGGCCGCCGGCGTTGTTCACGACGATGTCGAGCCGGCCGAAGCGCTCGAGCGCCCGCTCGACGACCAGATCGAGCGCCGCGCCGTCGGTGGCGTCGGCGGGGGCGGCCAGCGTCTCGGTCCCGGTCTCGGTGGCGATCCGTGCGGCCACCTCGGCCAGCAGCTCGCCCCGGCGTGCGTAGAGCACGACCCGGCAGCCCTCCGCCGCCAGCGCCCGGGCCGTGGCCCTGCCCATGCCGGACGAGGAGCCGCCCACGATCGCCACCGTCCCCGTCAGTCCGTAATCCACCCCATGCCCTCCGTCACAACGATTATGATGGCCGCAGTAAAGCAGGAGCGCCGGAACGCTGTCAACGAACGAGAGCATGTGGCCGGGTGCCCGCTCCGGGCGCCGGTTCGACGAGATCGCCGCGGCCGCCAAGCGGGTGATCATCCGCGAGGGGCTCGAGGCGACGACGCTGCGCGACATCTCCCGCGAGGGCGGGTTCACGACCGGCGTCCTCACCCACCACTTCCCCGACAAGCAGGCGCTCATCGCCGGCGTCTTCGCCGCCACCTCGCGGGCCTGGATCGCCGATGCCCGGGCGGCGATGCGGGCGGCGACCACCGTGCCCGAGCTGCTCTCGGCATTCGTTGCTGTGGCGGTGCCGCGCGATCCCGAGCGGCGGGCGGAGTGGCGGCTGTGGGCCGAGATGTGGACGTACGCCGGCCGCGACCGTGCCTTCGTGGCCGAGCTCGAGGCCGCCGATGCCCTGTGGGAGCAGGAGATCCGGGCGCTGCTCGAGCGGGTGCGCGACGAGGGCATGCTCCCGCCGGCGATCGACCTCGACATCGAGGCGGCGGTGCTGGCGCGGCTCGTCGACGGCCTGGGCCTGCGGGCATGGCTGAGCGAGGGCTGGGAGCCGGCCCGCAACCTGCTCATCGGCCATCTGGCGTCGCTCGGCCTGCCGCATGCGCGTCGTCGCCGGCCTGGCCGCCGAGGGCGCCGGGGTGCCGGCGTGAGCGAGCCGCGCACCGCCGTCTGCGGCGGCATCCTCGCGACCGACTACGGCGTCTTCGCCGCCGACATCCTGATCGCCGACGGCCGCATCGCTGCGATCGGCCGCGATCCCGACATCGGCCGCCGCGCCGACGAGGTGATCGACGCCTCGGGGCTCGTCGTGCTGCCCGGCGCGATCGACCCGCACGCCCATTTCGAGGACCCGGGGCACACCGAGCGCGAGGACTTCACGACCGGCACGAGCGCCGCCGCGGTCGGCGGGATCACGACCGTGGTCGAGCACCCGCTCACCTACCCGCCCGTCACCACCGCCGAGCTCTACCGGGAGAAGCGCGACATGGCCGCGCGCAAGGTCGTCGGCGACTTCGGCCTCTGGGGCGCCCTGTGCGCGCCGGCGCTCCCGGAGATGGCCGCGCAGTGGCAGGAGGGGGCGTTCGGCTTCAAGGCGTTCATGCCGTTCTCGGAGCCCGCCTACCCGCACGTGAACGACGCCGAGTTCGTGCAGGGGATGGAGAACGCGAGGGAGCTCGGCGCGCTCGTCCTCGTCCACGCCGAGTCCGACGCACTGCTCCAGGCCGGGCTCGAGCGGATGCGGCTCGCCGGCCGGCGCGACCCGCTCGCCCACCACGAGTCGCGGCCCGCGTTCGTGGAGGAGGAGGCGGTGCACCGCGCCCTCTACCTGGCCGCGCACGTCGGCGTGCGCATCCAGATCGTGCACACGTCGAGCCCCGAGAGCGTCGACCTGGTCGCCGCCGCCCGCGCCCGCGGCCTCCGGGCCACCGCCGAGGTGTGCCCGCACCACCTGCTGCTCGACCTGGACGACCTCGTCCGGCTGGGGCCGTACGGCCGCTGCGCCCCCGCGCTGCGTCCGCGCGACCTCGTCGAGGGCATGTGGGAGCGGGTGCTCGACGGCACCCTCGACAGCCTCGTCTCCGACCACTGCGCCTACACGATCGAGGAGAAGGAGCCCGGCTGGGAGGACATCTTCGCGGCGCCGCTCGGGTGCCAGGTGATGCAGGAGACGGTGCCGCTCGTCCTCGACGAGGCCTACCACCGGCGGGGCATGCCGCTCGACGCCTTCGCCCGGTTCTGCTCGACGAACGCCGCCCGCACGATCGGCCTCTATCCCCGCAAGGGCACGATCCTGCCAGGCTGCGACGCCGACCTCGCCCTGTTCGATCTCGACACCGAGTGGACGGTCGACGCGAAGAGCCAGCAGCTCTCGAAGAACCCGTGGTCCCCGTTCGACGGCCGCACGAGCCGGGCGCGGTGCGTGCGCACGCTGGTGCGCGGGATCACGGTGCACCGCGACGGCGAGATCGTCGTCCCGCCCGGCACGGGCCGGTTCCTGTCGGTGCACGACGATTTCGCGGCCGCCCCCGCCGCCGCGGCCGCGGGAGTCACGGCGTGAGCTTCCGCCTCGGCCTGCTCAACCCCAATACCGACCACCGCCATACCGACGCGATGGCCGGCGTCGCCCACGCCACCCTGCCGGAGGGGTGCGAGGTGGTCGCGGTCACGGCCGCCCGCGGGCCGACGTCGATCGAGAGCGCGGCCGACACCGCCGTCGCGGTCGGCGAGGTCGCCGCGATGGTGCTCGCGAACCCGGGCCTCGACGGCTATCTGATCGCCTGTTTCGGCGACCCCGGCCTCGACGCCGCGCGTGAGCTCGCGACCGCGCCCGTGATCGGCATCGGTGAGGCCGCGTTCACGGCCGCGGGCATGGTGTCGGGCCGGTTCGCGGTCATCACGACGCTCCCGCGGGGCATTCCCGCCCTCGAGGACATGATCGACGCGCGCGGCATCCTGCGCCGCTGCGCCGGCGTGCTCGCCCTCGACATCCCGGTGGCCGAGCAGGGGGCCGATCATCCCGACACCACGGCGGCGATCGTCGCCGCGTCGCGGCGCGCCGTCGAGGAGCGCGGCGCCGAGTCGCTCATCCTCGCCTGCGGCGGGATGGCGGACGTCGCGCGGGCCGTCCAGGACGCGGCCGGCGTGCCCGTCTGCGACGGCGTCGGCTTCGGCGCCATGCTCGCCTACGGCCTGTGGCGGACGGGGATCTCGACCGCGAAGGTCGGCACCTACGCGGCGCCCGAGGCCATCCCGTACACCGGGATGGCGAGCCCCACCGGCGCCTGACCCGTTTCCCCCAGGCACCGGGCATGGGAACTCGGTCACGACTCGTATGCCATGATACGGTATACCAGCCTGAGCTCCGCCTTCGTCCGCGGGGCCGGCCTGTGCGACCCCGAGGTGATCGCTTGGAACGTGAAACGCTCGTCGCCGACCGGATCGCGCAGCTCCTCCAGCGTGAGGGGGCGGAGTTCGTGGTCGGATTCCCCGAGAACCGGCTGCTGGACTCCGCCTCCGCGCTGGGGATGCGCCCGATCATCACCCGCACCGAGCGCGTCGCGGTCAACATCGCCGACGGGTTCGCCCGGGCGACGAACGGCGAGCGGCTCGCGCCGTGCGTGACCCAGTACGGCCCCGGAGTCGAGGCCGCCTTCGCGGCCGTCGCCCAGGCGTACGGCGACCGCAGCCCCGTGCTGCTCATCCCCGGCGAGCACGACCGGGCCGCCCAGGACTCCGCCCCCAACCTGCGCGCGGAGACCGCGTATGCGCCGATCACCCGCTTCGCCGCGACCGTGAACGACGCCGCCCGGGCGCCGGAGGTGTTCCGGCGGGCGCTGCACGCGGTGCGGGTCGTCCGCGACGGGCCGGTCCTGGTCGCGGTCGCAAACGACGTGATGTGTGCGCCCGCCGACGGCACCGGCTGGGACGTCTCCCCGTTGCCGCGGCGGCCGTCTGCCGCCGCGCCCGAGGACGTCGCCGAGACGATGGGGGTGCTGGCCGGGGCATCCCGGCCGGTGATCCTGGCGGGCCAGGGCGTGCTCTACGCCGGCGCGACCGCCGAGCTCGTCGCGCTGGCCGAGCGCACCGGCACCCCGGTTGCGACCACGCTGAACGGCAAGAGCGCGTTCCCGGAGGACCACCCGCTCGCGCTCGGCACCGCCGCCCGCACCCGGCCGGAGACGATCGACCGGTTCCTCGGGGAGGCCGATGTCGTCCTCGGCGTCGGGACGAGCTTCACCCGCTCCCTCTACATCACGCCGCTGCCCGAGTCGGCGACGCTGGGACAGATCGTGAACGATCCCCGCGACCTCGGCTGCGGCTACGACATCGACTTCGGTTGCGTCGGCGACGCCCGCGTCGTGCTGCGCCAGATGCTCGACCTGCTCGACGCCGACGGCGGGCCGGCGCGCGATCCGGCGGCGGAGATCGCCCGGGTGCGGTCGGGCTTCCTCGACCGGTGGATGCCGCGCCTGACCTCGGACGCCGGCCCGATCAGCCCCTACCGGGTGGTGTGGGACCTGATGGCGGCGGTCGACCGCTCGCGCACGGTCGTCACCCACGACGCCGGCCATCCCCGCGACCAGATCGTGCCGTTCTACGAGAGCCTCGTGCCACGCGGCTACCTGGGGTGGGGCAAGTCGACCCAGCTCGGCACCGGGCTCGGCCTCACGATGGGCGCCCGGCTCGCCCGTCCCGACCGGCTGGCGGTGAACATCATGGGCGACGCCGCCTTCGGCATGGTGGGCATGGACGTCGAGACCGCTGTCCGCTGCCGCATCCCGATCCTGACGATCGTGATGAACAACGGCCTCATGGGCGGCTACGGCGAGTACATGCCGCGGGCGGTCGAGCGCTACGACGCCCACCGCCTGAGCGGCGACTACGCGGCGGTCGCCGCAGCGCTCGGCGCCCACTCGGAGCGGGTTGCGGACGCCGGCGAGCTCCGCGCCGCCATCACCCGCTGCGCCGCTGCCGTCGAGTCGGGGCGCACGGCCCTGCTCGAGGTGATGACGCACGAGGAGCCTGAGCTCGCCCTGGGCTCGCCGAGTTAACCGCCTTAAGCGAGCTCGGGCGCCTGCCCGCGATAGGTCGCCTGGACGTGGTCCAGGTGGTCGCGCATCGCCTGCTGGGCCGCGGCCGGCTCGTGCTCGGCGACGCGGTCGCGGATGGCGCGGTGCATGTCGATCACGAGCCGGCGCTCGGCCGGCCCGAGCGAGAGGTTTCGCCGCCGCACCTCGACCAGCATCTCGCCGATCGAGTCGTGCAGGACGCCGAAGAGCTCGTTGTGGGTGGCCGCCGCGATCGCGCGGTGGAAGGCGAGGTCGACCTCGATGCTCGTCTTCAGATCGTCGACGCTCTCGGTCATCTGCTCGAGCGTGGCGTCGATGCGCTCGAGGTCCTCCGGCGTCGCCCGCTCGGCGGCGATCCCCGCAGCCGCCACCTCGAGCACCCGCCGCACCTCGTCCACCTTGACGTACTCGAGCATGCTGCCCTTGACGAAGTGGCGCATCGACTCGCGGACGGTCTTCGCGTCGACGGCGACGATGCGCACGCCGCTGCCGCTCCTGACCTCGAGCAGGCCCTTGGCGTGCAGCGTCCGGATGGCCTCGCGGATCACGGTGCGCGAGACGCCGAACTGCTTGCCCAGCTCGCGCTCGGGCGGGAGCGCGTCGCCGGGCTTGAGCCGGTTCGAGACGATGGTCTGCAGGATCGCCTCGGTCACCTTGTCCGACAGCCGCGCATCGCGATCGACGGCCTCGAACACGTGTCGCAGGCCCGGTGTGCTCCTGGTGCTCGATGCCGCAAACCTACCACGGGGGTGTGCGGGCGAGAAGGTGGCGGCTGTGGCGCTAGACTCGCGGGCGATGGAATCGCTCCAGGCGACGGCGACACTGCGGTGGGAGGGCCTGCGCGGCCGCATCGAGGGCGGGTCGGGGGCGCTGTCGGTGGCGACGGCGACCCAGGCCGAGCTCGGCGGCCCCGGCGGCGAGTCGAACCCGGAGGAGCTCTTCTCGGCGGCGCTCGCCAACTGCTTCACGTCGACGCTCACCGGCATGGCCCGCGCGCGGGGCCTCGACCTGGCCGAGATCGAGACCACCGTCTCGGCACAGCTGGCCTGGGGCGACGACACGGAGCACCACCTCTCGGACGCGACGCTGCACGCCGTGATCGCGACACCGGCGCCCGAGGCCGACGTGCGCAAGCTCGTCGACGACGCCGGCCGCCACTGCCCCGTCTGCCAGGCGATCTCGGGCCGGGTCGCCCTGCACGTCACCGCGGACGTCGATCCCCGTATGACCCTCGTGCGGCGGGCCGCGGCGACCGGGTAGGATGGCATACCGGTTGGGCGACCCGCTCCGGGAGGGCTGATGGGGATCGTGCTCTACGACAATCCGGCCTCGTCGAACGCCATGAAGGTCCGGTTCCTGCTGGCGGAGCTCGGGCTCCCCTACGAGCGCCGGCACGTGCCCCTCGCCCAGCCGCGGCCCGACTGGTATCGGGCCCGCTACCCGTTCGGCACGGTCCCGTTCTTCGAGGACGGCGACCTCGAGCTGGGCGAGTCGAACGCGATCCTGCGCTACCTCGCCAACCGCGAGGGCCGCACCGACCTCTACCCGGCGGAGCCTGCGGCGCGGGCCGCCGTCGACTGGGCGCTCGACGCGTGGAGCACCCAGTTCCGGGGCGCGCTCTTCCCCGCCGAACGGATCGGGCTCATGGCCAAGCCGATCGACGACGGCGGCAGCCGGCCCGAGGACGCCGACCCGGCCGAGCTGGCCGCGGCCATCGACGCCGCCCGGCCGAAGTTCGACATCATGGAGTCGTTCGTAGCCGACAACGGCACCGTCGTCGGCGACGTTCACGCTCGCCGACATCGCGTTCGCGCCGGTGCTGTGGCGCTGGTACCGCCTGCCGGTCTCGTTCGAGGCCTGGCCGAAGGTGGCGCTGCTGCGCGAGACGGTCACGGCCCGGCCGGCGTTCTCGGCGATGGAGCCGATGGCGTGATCCCGGAGCCGGTGCGCAGGCGCGACCTGGTCGGCTACGGCCGCACCCCGCCCCGGTTCGCGTGGCCGGAGGGCGCCGGCGTCGTCGTGAACCTCGTCCTCGTCTACGAGGAGGGGTCCGAGTACTCGGTGCTCTGGGGCGACGACCGCAACGACGGCTGGGGCGAGTACGCCGACCCCGGCGTCCAGCCGCCGCATCGCGATCCCGGCACCGAGTCGCACTACGAGTACGGCAGCCGCGCGGGCGTGTGGCGGCTGGCGCGGATCTTCGACGCGGCCGGCGTGCCGGTGACGATCTCGGCGGCCGCGGTCGCGCTCGAGCTGAACCCGGACGTGGCGCAGTGGATGCGCGAGCACGACCATGATCTGCTTGGCCACGGGTGGCGCTGGAACGAGCCCTGGACGATGAGCCGCGAGGAGGAGCGCACCACGATCGCCCGTGCGGTCGAGACCTACGAGCGCGTGCTCGGCCGCCGCTCCGGAGGGGTGGAACTCGCGCTCGTGGCCGAGTGAGAACACGCGCGAGCTCCTGCTCGAGCAGGGCGGCTTCCTCTACCACTCCGAGGGCTACTCCGACGACGTGCCCTACTACGAGCCCATCGGCGGAAAGCCGTTCCTGGTCGTGCCCTACTCGAAGACCTACAACGACTCCCGCTACCTCATGAGTCCCGGGTTCTCCAGCCCGCGCGACTTCCTCGAGACGGCGGTCATGGGCATCGACGAGCTGGCCCGCGAGGCGAAGGAGCGGCCGACGATGATGACGTTCGCCGTGCACGCGCGCTGGAGCGGCCAGGCCGCCCGCGCAGCGGTCGTGCGCCAGTTCATCGAGCACGCCCAGGGCATCCCGGGCGTCACGTTCATGCGGCGGGCGGACATCGCCCGGTGGTGGCTCGAGCACTACCCGCCGGCGTGAGGTGCGTCGTCTATCACGGGGTCGGCGGCCCTGAGGTCGTCGCCGTCGAGGAGCGGCCCGACCCGGCGCCGGGCAAGTTCGAGGTCGCGCTCGAGCCCGCGTTCGCCGGTGTGAACCCGGCCGACGTCCTCCAGCGGGAGGGCAAGCACCCCGTGCCCGCCGGGCTCGCCGACGGACATCCCCGGGCTCGAGGTGGGCGGCAGGGTGGTCGAGTGCGGCGAGGGCGTGACGGCGTTCCGACCTGGCGACCGCGCCGCCGGCCTCGTCGGCGGGGGCGGCCTCGCGCAGCGGGTGATCGCGCACGAGCGTGAGCTCTTCGCCGTGCCGGACGCGCTCGACGACGAGGCGGCCGCGGCCGCACCGGAGGCGTTCCTGACGGCGTTCGACGCGATCTGCCTCCAGGCCGGTCTGGCCTCGGGCGACACGCTGCTCGTGAACGGCGCCAGCGGCGGCGTGGGGACGGCTGCGGTGCAGATCGCCGCCCACATGGGCGCCCGGGTGGTCGCGAACGTGCGCTCCGCCGAGCTGCGGCCGCGCGTCGCCGAGCTGGGCGCGACCGCCCTTCCGGCCGACGAGGCGTTCGCGCACGTCCTGGAGCTGGGCGGCGCCGACGTCGTGCTCGAGCTGGTGGGGGCGCCGCACATGGCCGGGAACGTCGCGTCCCTTGCCCGCGGCGGCCGCATCATCGTGGTTGGCGCCAAGCCGGGCGACGAGACGGCGCTCGTCCTGCGCGACCTGATGAGCCGCCGCGGCCATCTGATCGGGACGACGCTCCGCACCCGGCCGCTGGAGGAGAAGGCCTACCTCGTGCAGCAGTTCGGCCGCCGGATCGTGCCGGCGATGGCCGCGGGCCGCGTGCGCGCGATCGTCGACCGCGCGTTTCCCCTCGACGAGGCGGTCGCTGCCCTCGACTACGTCCGCGCCCCCGGCAAGTTCGGCAAGGTCCTGCTCGACCTCGCCGACCGGGGCGGCTGATGGCCCTGCGGGCCGGGATGATCGGGGGCGGGTGGATCACGCGCGTCCATGCGCCGGCGATCGACGCGGCGGAGGGGGTCGACCTCGTCGCCGCCTGCGACATCGACCTCGGCCGGGCCGAGGCCGTCGCCGGCCCGCGCGGCGGGCGCGCGTACACGAGCTGGGAGGAGATGTACGAGCGCGAGGAGCTCGACGTCGTCTGGGTGTGCACGCCGCCGCTGCACCATCGTGCCCCCACGGTCGCGGCGCTCGCGGCGGGCATCGACGTCTACCTCGAGAAGCCGATCGCGCGCACGCTGGCCGACGCCGAGGCGATCGTCGCGGCCGCCGCGGCCGGGGACGCGGTCTGCGCAGTCGGGTACCAGTGGCACGCGACCGAGCTGCTCGAGGATGCCCGCCGGGCGCTCGCGGGCCAGCGGGTGGGGATGCTCGTCGGCCGCAACTTCGGCCCGGTGAGCGGCCGGCCCTGGTTCGTCGACCGCGCCCAGGGCGGCGGCCAGCTGCTCGAGCGCGGCAGCCACCACATCGACCTCCAGCGGGCGATCGCCGGCGACATCGCCGCGGTGCAGACCACGGCCGGCTCGGTGCGGCTCGCCCAGGCCGACGGCCCGCGCGGCAACATCGACGATGCGATCACGCTCCTCTTCCACTTCGCGAACGGCGCCCTCGGCTGCGTACACACGGTCTGGTCGCGGGACGATCAGCCCGAGCTCTACGCCGCCGACATCCTGGCCACCGACGCGACGATCGCGCTCGAGCTCGGCCCCGACCGGTTCCGCATCTCCGGGCGCTCGGCCGGCCGCGACGTCGCGGCCGAGTACGGCGAGCCGATGCACCGCTCGATCGCCGGCTTCCTGGATGCCGCCAGGGCCGGGGACCCGGGCGCCGTCTTCTGCACGCCGGCCGACGCCCTGCAGACGCTGCGGGTGGCGCACGCCTGCGAGCGGGCGCTCGAGACCGGGACCGTCATCTCGGTGTGAGGAGGGCCCGTGGAGCTGAAGCGCATCGATCACGTCGGCATCGTCGTCCGCGGTTTCGCCGAGCCGGCGGAGCTCCTGCGCTCGCTCGGCCTGGAGCTCGGGCGCACGAACCGAAACGACGAGAGCCTCGCCCACTACTACCCCTGCGGCGATACCAGCATCGAGCTGATCGAGGTGCACGACGCCGAGGCGCGGGCGCGGCGGCTGCCGGACGGCGCCGACGCCGTGATCGAGCACATCGCGATCGAGGTGGACGACCTCGAGGCGGTGCACCGCACGCTGACCGCGCGCGGGGTCGACGTCACCTGGCCACCGTTTCCGTCGGGCGACGCGATGATGATCTGGACCGACGCGGCCACGAGCGGCGGCGTGCAATACCAGTTCCTGCGCCGGCCGGCGCCGTGAGGGTCGCGGTCGTCGGCGCGGGCGCGATCGCCCGCACCCATCTCGCCCACCTGGGCACGCTCGGCCACCAGGTCGTCGCCGTGTGCGACCCGTTCGCGGAGCGGGCGCAAGCCCTGGCCGAGATCGCCGGTGCCGAGGCCTACGCCGACTGGCGGCCGATGCTCGATGCCGTCCGCCCGGACGCGCTCTTCGTGTGCTCGCCGCCGCCGACCCATGCGCCGCCGGCCCTGGCGGCGTTCGAGCGCGGGATCCCCGTGTACCTCGAGAAGCCGCTCGCGCGCTCCCTCGCCGACGGCCGCGACATCGTGTCGGCCTGGGAGGCGTCGGGGTGCGTGTGCGCAGTCGGATACCAGTGGCGCAGCCTCGACGTGGTCGCCGCCGCCCGTGCCGCCCTGGCCGGCTCGCCCCCGGGCCTGCTCGTCAGCCGCAGCTTCGGCGGCACGGAGCCGGCCCGCGCCGATCTCGGTTCGGCCGCGGCGGGCTCGTGGTTCTCCGACCCGCGCCAGAGCGGGGGGATCCTGTTCGAGCTCGGCAGCCACGACATCGATGTCCAGCGGGCGCTCGCCGGCGAGGTCGAGTCGGTGCAGGCGACGGCCGGGGCGGGCCGGCTCGCACTCGCCGGACGCGAGCCGGCCGGCCTCCACGACGTCGTCTCGCTCGCGCTGCGGTTCCGCGGCGGCGGCATCGGCGCGATCCACGTCGGCTGGACGACCGAGGGCTCGCCGAGCGTCTACACCCTCGACGTGCTCGCCGCCGACGTGACGCTCGCGCTCGATCTGGCCGCCGCCCCAAGAGTGCGCGGCCGTGCGCGCGGGCGGGCCGTCGAGGCAGCCGACGGCGTCGACGCCCGACTGCGCACGCACGAGCGCTTCTTCGCCGCCGTCGAGCGCGGCGACCCGGCGGCCGTGGCCTGCACGCCGCGCGATGCCCTCGGCACGCTCGCCGTTGCCCTCGCCTGCGAGACCGCCGTCGCGACCGGCCGCGAAGTCGCCGTCTGAGGTGGCGGTGGGGACAGTCCCGCATGGGGACTGTCCCCGTGACCACACCTAGAGCTTGCCCGGGATCAGCGGAAGGCCGGTCGCGTCGGTCTCGACTCGCCAGAACGTGCCGGTGCGCTCGTCGGCGTGGATCTCCGCCGTCGCCGTCGCCGTCACGTAGAGCGCCGACCCGTCGAAGATGCAGTTCGTCGCGTGCTGGTCGAGGCTGATCTCCTCGAGCACGTCGCCGTCGGGTGACACCACGGTGACGCCGCCGGAGATCGTCGTGCACACGAATGCGCGGCCGTCGGCGGCGAACGCCATGCCGTCGGGCACGTGGCCGTCGGAGAGCTGGCACCACGTGGTGGCCTCGCCGTCGTCGAGGCGGCAGACGCGGTGGGCGGCCGACTCGGTCCAGTACATCCGCTTCTGGGAGTCGAACGCGATGCCGTTCGGGTAGACGTTGGGCCGCTCCATCACGAGCTCGCCCGCGCCGCCCGCGCCGAGCACGAACAGCCGCCCCGGCGCGCGGTCGGCGGGCGCGAAGCGGTCGTCCTGCTCGGTGCCGGAGTCGGTGAACCAGAGCCGGCCGTCGGGGCCGAACGCGAGGTCGTTGGGGCCGGCCAGGTCGTGGCCGCCGATGTTCGACGAGAGCAGCTCGACCGATCCGTCGGCGTTCACGCGCTGGATCCCGCAGATCGCGCTCGTGTCGCCGCTGCCGGGGACGTTGCCGCCCTGGGTGACGTAGACGGCGCCGTCGGTGCCGAGCAGGGCCCCCCACGGCGACCCGCCGGTGACGGCGTATGTGCCGAGCGAACCGTCCTTCCAGCTGCGCAGCTCACCGGTGTTCCCGTCGCACAAGACGATGGCCCCATCGGGCATCACGACCGGGCCCTCGGGGAACCCCAGGTTCGAGGCGAGCAGCGTTGCGTCCACGGCGTCATCCTTTCGAAGAGTGAGTCCGGTATGATCGCATACCAAGCTCGTATTCCGGGGTACGGCGTGCCGGACCGGCGCGCGAGAGGGGACAATGTAATGGTCGTCGCAGCCGCAGGGAAGCGGGGCTGACAAGCGGTCGGCCCGTTGAGATACTCGCCCGCATGTCCCGACGCCCCCGCCTGATGCCGCCGCGGCCGACCGCCCTTCGCGGCCCCGGCCCCCGCAGCTTCCACCCCCGCCGGAATGACATCCGTGCGCGCCCATCCGCGTGTGCGCATGCGGCCGCCGCCCGGCTCGACCCCGCGCCCGCCCCCTGCGCGCGCACCCCCGCGGGCATCCCGCTCTGCCTGGACGCGACCGTTCACGAACCCATCTGGAGGACACGGTGACCGACCGCAACGACGACCAGCGAACCCCGGGCCACGACATCCTCGATGGTCGCTTCTCGCGCGGGGGGCTGCTGAAGGGCGCCGCCGCGCTCGGCATCGGCATGTCGCCGCTCCTGGCCGCGGCCTGCGGAGGCGGCTCGAGCTCCAGCTCGCCCGCCTCGAGCTCTGTCGGCGCGCCGCGCCGCGGCGGCCAGCTGAAGCTCGGCTTCGTCGGCGGCGGCACCGCCGAGACCGTCGACCCGTTCATCGGCGTCACGCCGATCGACGAGGGCCGGATCCAGAACCTGTACGACCCGCTCGTCATCGTGAACTCCGACCTGTCGACGTCGCCGGGCCTCGCGCTCGAGTGGAACCCGAACGCCGACGCGACGGTCTACGAGGTCAAGCTGCGCGACGGCGTGACCTTCCACAACGGCAAGTCGTTCGGCGCCGACGACGTCATCTACTCGATCCAGCAGATGTCGAAGCCCGCGAACTTCGGCTCCTACCCGTTCGTGTCCGGCATCGATGTCGCCAACATGAAGGCGATCCGAAAGGACCTGGTGCGGATCCCGCTCAAGGTGCCCGACGCCGATCTGGCCGCCAACTTCACCTACTACAACACGTGGATGATCCCGGCCGGCCTGACCGACTTCAAGCATCCGATCGGGACGGGGCCGTTCGCGTTCGAGTCGTTCACCCCCGGCCAGCAGAGCGTCTTCAAGAAGAACGCGAACTACTGGGTCACGGGGAAGCCGTACGTCGACTCGCTCAAGATCACGTCGATCACCGACCCGACGGCGCGCCTGAACGCGCTCCTCTCCGGCCAGACCGACGGCATGGCCCAGCTGCCGTTCCAGGAGGCCAAGGCCCACCAGGCCACCGGCGACATCAACGTGCTCGTCGCCCCGTCGCCGCAGGCCATGATGTTCTACATGGACACCCAGAAGGCGCCGTTCTCGGACAACCGGGTGCGGCAGGCCTTCCGCCTGATCGCCGACCGGCCCGCGCTGATCGAGGGCGCCATCTCCGGCTTCGGCACCGTCGGCAACGACACCGTCGGCAAGGGGCTGCCCTTCTACGACACCACGCTGACGCAGCGGGTGCAGGACATCGACAAGGCCAAGAGCCTCTTGAAGGCGGCCGGCCAGGACAACCTGACCGTCGAGTTCCAGACCTCGGACATCTTCCCCGGCTTCGTCGAGTCGGCCACGCTCTTCGCCCAGCAGGCGAAGGCCGCCGGCGTCACGGTGAACCTGAAGCAGGAGCCGGCCAACTCCTACTACAACCCGAGCCTGCTCTACCTGAAGATGGCCTTCGCCGAGACGCAGTGGCCGATGCTGTCGCTCAAGTACTTCTACCTGCAGGCGCTCTCCTCAAACGCGCCGTACAACGAGACCCACTTCAAGTCGGCGGCGTTCAGCGACGTGCTCGCCAAGGCGATCGGTGAGCTCGACAAGACGAAGGCGCAGGACTACTGGAACCAGGTGCAGCAGATCCAGTACGACACCGGCGGCTACCTGCAGTGGACGAACGCGGACTGGGTCGACGCGGTGTCCAAGAAGGTGCAGGGGCTGAAGCCGCACGCCGCCGGTGCGCTCGGCAACTACCTCTTCATGGACGCGTGGCTTTCGGCGTGACGACGAGCGCAGTGGGCCGGTGACGACGGCTGCGGAGCCGCGGGTCGTCCGGCGGGAGACCTCGCCGGTGCTGGCGTTCCTCGGCCGCCGCATCCTCGGCGCGCTGGTCGCGCTCCTGTTCGCGTCGATCGTCATCTTCGCGGCGCTGAACGTCCTGCCGGGCGACCCGGCGAGCGTCATCCTGGGCCGAAACGCGACGCCCCAGGCGGAGGCCGTGCTGACCAAGCGGATGCAGCTCGACCGGCCGGCGACGACGCGCTACGCCGACTGGCTGGGCGGCTTCGTCCACGGCGACCTGGGCGTCTCGGCCGTCAGCCTCGCCCAGGGCCAGCACGAGTCGGTGTGGCAGCAGATCTCGGGGCCGCTCAAGAACTCGGCCATCCTGGCGGCGATCGCGGCGCTCTTCATGATCCCGCTCTCGATCGGGCTCGGCGTGATCGGCCCGATCTACTCCGGCAAGCCGGTCGACCACGCCATCTCGATCCTGTCGCTGGGGGCGATCGCCCTGCCGGAGTTCGTGACCGGGTCGCTGCTGATCGGCGTGTTCTTCGTCGCGCTCGACTGGCTGCCGCCGGTCGCGATCGTGCCGCCGGGCGGTAGCCCGCTCGACAACCCGTCCGAGCTCGTGCTGCCCGTGCTGACGCTGCTCTTCGCGTCGCTCGCCGCCGGCATCCGCATGGTGCGCGCGGGCATGGGCGAGGTGCTGCAGACCGAGTACGTCCAGACCGCGCGCCTGAACGGCGTCGCCGAGCGGCGGGTGCTGTGGCGCTACGCCCTGCGGAACGCCCTTGCCCCGAGCGTGCAGGTGCTGGCCCAGAACCTGCAGTGGCTGATCGGCGGCATCATCATCACCGAGAGCGTCTTCGCCTACCCGGGCATCGGGACGACGCTCGTGAACGCGGTCCAGAACCGCGACGTGACCGTCGTGCAGTCGGTCGCGATGCTGATCGCGGTCGTCTACGTCATGCTGAACCTGTTCGCCGACCTCGTGGTCATGCTCCTGGTTCCGAAGCTGCGGGAGCCGGCGTGAGCGATCGGCTGCGGTTCCTGCGCACGCCCTCCGGCGCGATCGGCGGCGGCATCGTCCTCTTCGTCGTCCTGGTCGCCGCGTTCGGGCCCTACCTGGCCCCGCACGACCCCACGGCGCCGGTCGGGATCCCGCTCACCGGCTCGTCGAGCCACGCCTGGCTCGGCACCGACTTCCTCGGCCGCGACGTGCTCAGCCGCGTCCTCTACGGGGGCCGGTCGGTGCTCGGGTACGCCGCCGCGGCGACGGTGCTCGCCTATCTCGTCGGGTTGACGATCGGCCTCGCCGCCGGGTACACCCGCTCGCTGGTCGACCCGGTGCTCATGCGCTCGGTCGACGTGATGCTCGCCTTCCCGCCGCTGCTCTTCCTGCTCGTGCTGATCGCCGGCGCCGGCACGAGCACGGCGGTGCTGGTCATCGGCGTGGCTGCGATCCAGGCGCCCGGCATCAGCCGCATCGTCCGCACCGCCACGCTCGAGGTCTCGACCCGCGGGTACGTCGAGGCCGGGATCGCCCGCGGCGAGCGCGCGTTCGCGGTCATCGGCCGCGAGGTGCTCCCGAACATCCTGGCGCCGGTGCTCGTGGACGCCGGGCTGCGGTTCACCTACTCGATCCTGATCATCGCGTCGGTCAACTTCCTCGGCCTCGGCCTGCAGCCGCCGAACTCCGACTGGGCGCTCATGATCAGCGAGAACCGCACCTACATCCAGCTGAACCCCTGGTCGGTGCTCGTGCCGGCCGCCATGATCGGCATGCTCACCATCGGGATCAATCTGACCGGAGACGCGATCGCCCGCAGCCTGGGCCGCTCGTACGTCCCGCGCACGACCCGAAGCGTGGTCGAGTGAGCGCGGTCGCGACCGCGTCCGTCATCCGGGTCGAGGACCTGTGCCTGCAGCTCCAGACCGGCGAGCCGGTCGTCGACGGTGTCACCTTCAGCGTCGCGGCCGGCGAGATCGTCGGCCTGGTGGGCGAGTCGGGTAGCGGCAAGACGACGACGGCGCTCGCCCTGCTCGGGTACACCCGGCCCGGCGTCGTGATCAAGGGCGGGACGGTCGAGGTCGGCGGCGAGAGCGTGCTCGGCCGCGACCGGCGGTCGCTGCGCGGCCTGCGTGGCAAGACGGTGTCCTACGTGCCGCAGGATCCGGGCGGCGCCCTCAACCCGTCGATGCGCGTCGGCGAGGCGATCCTCGACGTGCTGCGCGCCCACCGTCCCGGCGGCGCCGCCGGCGAGTCGGTGCGCTCGGCGCTCGAGCGGGTCGAGCTCGGCCAGGATCCCCGCTTCGCCGGCCGCTATCCCCACCAGCTCTCCGGTGGACAGCAGCAGCGGGTGACGATCGCGATGGCGTGCGTGTGCGATCCGCCGGTCGCCGTGCTGGACGAGCCGACGACCGGCCTCGACGTGCTCACCCAGGACCGGATCCTGGCCGAGCTGCGCCGGCTCCGCGACGAGGACGGGATGGCGATGGTGTACGTCACCCACGACCTGGCGGTCGTCTCGCAGATGGCGGACCGCATCGTCGTCATGTACGCCGGCCGCATCGTCGAGAACGGGCCCGCGGCCGAGGTGATCGAGCGGCCCCGGCACCCGTACACGCGGGCGCTCGTCGAGGCGATCCCCGACTTCAAGAATCCGCGCGCCCTGCGCGGGATCACCGGCGTCTCCGTCGGCGTGGGCGAGTGGCCCGGGGGCTGCGCCTTCGCCCCGCGCTGCGCCCACCAGCAGCCGCGCTGCCACGAGACCGTGCCGGTGCTCGAGGAGGCGGTGTCCGGCCACCACGTCCGCTGCATGCGCTGGAAGGAGCTCGACCTCCAGGCCGGCGACCGCAGCCAACAGCCGCGCGCCCCAGGTCGTCGTCGAGTCGGCGGCGCTGCTCCAGGTGTCGGGCCTCGAGGCGCGCTACCGGTCGAGCCGGTCGGCCGGCCCGGCGGTCGACGCGGTCTCGTTCAGCGTCGAGCAGGGGCGGTGCGTCGCGCTCGTCGGGGAGTCCGGCAGCGGCAAGACGACGATCGGCCGCTGCATCGCCGGACTGCACGTGCCGGCCGCGGGCACGATCAGCTTCGACGGCGTCCCCGTCGCCGGCGCCGCCCGCAAGCGCCCGCTCGAGGTACGGCGGCGGATCCAGATCGTCTTCCAGAACCCGTTCGAGTCGCTGAACCCGCGCCAGCGGGTGCGCTCCTCCATCATCCGCCCGCTGCGGGTCCTGCGCCGCCTGTCGCGGGCGGAGGCCGAGAAGGAGGTCGGCGAGCTGCTCGAGCGGGTGAAGCTGCCCACCCGCCTCGGTGAGCGCTTCCCGGTCGAGCTCTCCGGCGGCGAGCGCCAGCGGGTCGCGATCGCCCGCGCCCTGGCGGCGCGGCCCGACCTGCTGATCTGCGACGAGGTCACCTCGGCGCTCGACGTGTCCGTCCAGGCGGCCGTGCTCGAGCTCCTGCAGGAGCTGCAGCGCGACCTGCGGCTCTCGATGCTCTTCATCACCCACAACCTGGGCGTGGTCGCCTGCATCGCCGACTCCGTCCTCGTCATGGACCGCGGGTCGCTGTGCGAGACCGGCTCGGTGTCGGAGGTGCTCGCCCGGCCGAGCCACGACTACACCCGGCGCCTGCTCGCGGCTGCCCCCTGCCTCCCCGACGGCGCCCTGTGAGCGGGGCGACCGCCGTCGTCGGGGGGACGATCGTCTCGCCGGCGGGGTCTGCCGCGGGCGACGTGCTCGTCCGCGACGGCGTGGTCGTCGCGGTGGGCGACGTCGACCGTTCGGGCGCCGAGGTCGTCGACGCGTCCGGCTGCCTGGTGCTCCCGGGCGCCGTCGACGTGCACACGCACATCTTCGGCGCCGTCGCCGCCGACACCCGCTCCGCACTGCTCGGCGGCACGACGGCGATGCTCGCCTTCGTCGACGCGGAGCCCGGCGAGCGTCCCGTCGAGGCAGCCCGGCGGACGATCGCCGACGAGCTCCCGGCGGCGCACGCCGACGTCGCGCTGCACACCGTGATCTGGGAGCCGCAGGCCTACCGGCCCGGCGACATGCGCGATGTCCACGCCCTGGGCGTCGGCAGCGTCAAGCTGTGGCTGGCCTACATCGAGCTCGGGATCATGGCCGACGACGACGTCGCCTTCGCGGTGATGCAGGAGGCGGCCGAGCTGGGCATGGTCGTGCTCGCGCACTGCGAGAACGGGCGGGTCGTCGACGTGCTGACGCGCGAGCTCGTCGCCGCCGGTGAGCTCGGCCTGGGATCGCTCCCGCGCAGCCGGCCGATCGCGCTCGAGGCGGAGTGCGTCCACCGCTTCCTGGCGATGGCCGAGGTGGCCGGCGCGACCGCCTACGTCGTGCACGTGACCGGGAGCCGGCCCCTGGAGGAGATCGCCGCCGCCCGGGGGCGCGGCCAGACCGTGCACGCCGAGGCGTGCGTGCACCACCTGCTCTTCGACGAGTCCGACCACCACGGCGACGACGCGCTCCGCTACGTGATGACGCCGCCGCTACGGACGCTCGCCGATCGGGCCGCGCTGCGGGCCGGGCTGGCCGACGGCGGCCTCGACACCTACGCCTCCGACCACTGCCACCTGCGCCTCGATCGCGACAAGGTGCCCGTCGCGGGCGATTTCACCCAGGTGCCGACCGGCCTTCCGGGCGTCGCTGCGCGCCTGCCGATCGGCCTGGCGCTCGCCGCCGAGGACGGGCTCTCGGTCGAGCGGCTCGTCGAGGTGGCCTGTGCGGCGCCGGCGCGCATCTTCGGCCTTCCGCGCAAGGGGTCGCTCGCGCCCGGGTCGGACGCCGACGTGGTCGTGTGGGACCCGGCGGCGCCGAGCCGGATCACGCTCGCCGGCCTCGGCGACGGGCTCGACTGGTCGCCGTACGAGGGCATCGAGCTGCCCGGGCGGATCCGGCACGTGCTCGCCCGCGGTGATCGCGTCGTCGAGGACGGCCGCTTCATCGGCGAGGCGCACCGCGGCGGCTATCTGGCGGTCGGCGGGTGAGCGGCCGCGGCGCCATCGTGACCGGCGCGGCGTCGGGCATCGGCCGCGCGATCGCCGTGCGGCTCGCGGCCGACGGGTTCGATGTCGTCTGCGCAGACGTCCGCAGCGACCCGATCGCGGGCGGCGACCCGACCGAGTCCGTCATCGCCGCGGCGGGCGGCAGCGCCATCCACGCCGATGCCGACGTCTCCCGGCCGGAGGACTGCGAGCGCCTGGTCGCAATCGCGGTCGACCGGGCGGGTGCGCTCGACGTGCTCGTGAACAACGCCGCCATCGCAGGCCGCCACTCCAGGCCGCTCGTCGAGACCGAGGTCGCCGACTTCGACGCGGTCATGGCCGTCAACCTGCGCGGGCCGTTCGTGCTCTCCCGGGCGGCCGTGCGGCAGATGCTGACCCAGCCGCGGCGCGACGAGGTGCGCGGCCGGATCGTGAACATCACGTCTCAGCATGGCCTCGTGGGCGCGCCGGGGCACTTCTCCTACGCCGTCTCCAAGGGCGGGCTGATCCAGATGACGCGCCAGATCGCCGTCGAGCACGGCGCCGACGGGATCCTCTGCAACTCGGTCTCACCGGGCAAGATCGTGACCGGCACGCCCGGCGACCTGAGCGCCGACGAGGCCGGGCTCGCCTACGTGCAGTCGCGGACGCCGTTCTCGCGGCTGGGCCGGGCCGAGGACGTTGCCGCCGCCGTCGCCTACCTGGCCTCGGAGGCGAGCTACACGAGCGGCGCGAACCTCATGGTCGACGGCGGCTGGATGGCCTACTAATGCGCGCGATTGTGATGTCCCGGCACGGCGGCCTGGAAGTGCTCGAGCCGATCGACCGGCCCGATCCGGCGCCCGGGCCGGGCGAGGCTGTCGTCCGCGTGCATGCGGTCGCCGTGAACCGGCTCGACATCTGGGTGCGCGAGGACGTCGCCCACGCCTATGCCGCCCGGCTGCCCGTCGTCCCGGGCTACGACGTGGGCGGCGAGGTGGCCGCCGTTGGAGCCGGCGTGACGGACGTTGCGGTCGGTGAGACGGTCTACGTGCACTACGACTACTCCTGCGGCCGCTGCGCATTCTGCCTCGAGGGCGACGAGGCCGCCTGCGCCGACTACGAGGTGATGGGCGTCCAGCGCGACGGCGGCTACGCGGAGCTCGTGTGCGTCCCGGCCCGCAACGTCTTCGCGCTTCCCGACGGCCTGGACGCTCAGACCGCGGCTGCGGCCGGGTCGGTGTACCTGACCGCGTACCACATGCTGTTCGCCCGCGCCGGCCTGCGCCCGGGCGAGACCGTCCTCGTGACCGCCGGCGGATCCGGCGTCGGCGGCGCGGCGATCGCGCTCGCCCGCATGGCCGGCGCCCGCGTGATCGCGACCGCGTCGACCGCCGAGAAGCGGCGCCGACTGCTGGCGGCCGGCGTCGACCATGCGATCGACTACACCGCCGACGGGTGGCCGGACGAGGTGCGCGCGCTCACGGGCGGGCGGGGCGTCGACGTTGCCGTCGACCACGTCGGCCGCTCGGCCTTTCCGGGCGCGCTGCGCGCGCTGGCGAACCGCGGCCGGCTGGTGCTCTGCGGCGCCTCGTCGGGGTCGGAGGCCACGCTCGACCTGGTCGACGTGTTCGCCCGCCAGGTGTCGATCATCGGCTCGAGCGACGGCTCCCGCCGCGAGCTTCACGAGGTGTTCCGGCTGCTTGCCGAGGGCCGCGTCTCCCCGCCGCCGATCTCGGCCGTGCTCCCCCTGGAGCAGGCGGCAGACGCCCAGGCCCTGCTCGGCTCGCGCGACCACTACGGCCGCGTCCTGCTGGATCCCCGGCTGACCGGGGACAGTCCCCGGTATTCGGGCACTGTCCCGCTTAGTACGCCATCCAGCCGCCGTCGACGAGCAGGTTCGTGCCGCTGACGTAGGAGCACTCGTCCGAGGCCAGGTAGAGCGCCGCCGCGGCGACGTCGGCCGGCCGGCCCAGGCGCGAGAACGGCGTCCGCGCGTGGGAGTAGGCGAGCACCTCGGGGCTGTCGGGCTCGTCGGCCGGACGCGTCAGGATCTTGCCCGGCGCGATCGCGTTCACCATGATCCCGCGGGGGCCGAAGTCGACCGCCACCTGGCGGGTGAGGTTGACGACGCCGCCCTTCGCCGTGCAGTAGGCGACGTGGCCGGGCGCGCCGATCATGCCGTGCTGCGAGGACAGGTTGATGATCCGGCCGCGGGCCTCGGCGACCGGCTCCTGGGTCAGCATCTGCTGGACGGCCCGCTTGCAGCACAGGAAGACCCCGCGCAGGCCGACGGCCATGATCGCGTCCCAGTCGTCCTCGTCCGTCTCGAGCAGGCCCTTGGAGTGCGGGCCGGCGACGATGGCGTTGTTCACCATCACGTCCAGGCGGCCCGACCGGGCGGCCGCCGTGGTGACGAGCCGGTCGATGTCGTCGAAGCGCGACGCGTCGGCGTGGACGTACTCGGCGCTCCCGCCGGCCTCGGCGATCACGTCGACAGTCGCCGGGCCGCCCTCGCGCGGATCCGTGCGCACGTCGGCGCAGACCACGTGGGCGCCCTCGGCGGCGAACCGCAGCGCCATCGCCCGGCCGAGGCCCGAGGAGGCACCCGTGATCGCGATCGTCTTGCCCTGCACGCGCCCGCTCAACGCCGTCCCTCGGCCAGGCGCTCGTCGATGTCGCGGAAGAGGGGCATCCCCAGCGGCCGCTCCATCTCCTCCGCCAGGTGCGCCACGACGCCGGCCGTGCGCGCGAGCAGCGCGAACCCGCGCACGATCTGCGGGGCGAAGCCGAGGTCGGCGAGCGCCGCGCCCGCCGCGCCGGCGCCGTTGATCGGCAAAGCGCGGCCGGTCCGCGCCGCTGCCGCCACTGCGACCATCTCCAGCGCCCGCAGGTGGGGGCCGAGCGCCCCCGCTTCCGCCGCGATCGCGTACATGCGCGGTGTGCGCGGGTCCTCGGCCTTGTGGATGGGGTGGCCCAGGCCGGGCACGCGGCCGCCGGCCTCGAGCCGGGCGGCGACCGCGGCGTCGGCGGCCGCGCGCAAACCGGCCTCATCGCCCTCTCCCGCGCGCGCGACGATGTCCGCCAGGAACACGGCCGCGTCCTCGACGACGCCCAGGAAGACCGACCCCGCCCCCAGGAGCCCCGCCGCCACGGCGCCCTGGAGTGACTCCGGCGCCCCGGTGTAGGTGAGCCGCGCCGCCAGCACGGTCGGCGTGAGGCCATGGTCTGCGAGCGAGACGAGCACGGCGTCGAGGAGCACCGTCTCGCCGGGCTCGGGCATCCGTCCCTGGACGAGCAGGAAGGCGAGCTCGGTGAACGTGACCCGGCCCATCAGCTCCCCGGCCAGGTCGTGCCCGCGGACGCTGATCGAGTCCGCGGTGGTTGTGCCGATGTCGGTGCGAAGCCAGTCGCTCGTGCTCATGCTCTCCTCTCGAAGTCGATCTCCGCGGGCGTGCGCTCGCGGGTCAGCTCGTGCTTGGCCACCCGGCCGGTCGGCGTGTGCGGCAGCTCCGCCGTTGCCTCCATGTAGCGAGGCACCTTGAAGGGGGCGAGCAGCCCGGCGGCGTGCTCGCGGACCGCGGCAAGGTCGGCATCGCCGTCGTGGAGCACGACGAACGCCTTGATCTCCTCCTCGGAGAGCTCCGACGGCACGCCCACGACCGCCGCCTCGAAGACGGCCGGGTCGTCGGCGAGCGCCTCCTCGATCTCGGCCGGGGCGACGTTCTCGCCGCGGCGCCGGATCACCTCCTTGACCCGGCCGACGAACGTGTAGATACCCTCGGCGTCGGCCGTCACCAGGTCGCCGGTGCGCAGCCAGCCGTCGGCCGAGAGCACCTTCGCGGTCTCGTCGGGCATGTCCCAGTAGCCCTTCATCACGGCCGGGTTGCGCAGCTCGAGCTCGCCGACCTCGCCGAGCCCCGCCGGACGCCCGTCGTGCATCGACCCGGCCCTCGTTGACGACGCCGAGCGTGGGGTGCTGGCGGATGCTCCCGAGCGTGCCGAACGGGCGCGTCCCCCGGGCCCAGATCGTGCCGTACGGCGTCTCGGACATCGCGTACCCGCAGACGATGCGCAGGCCGAACCGGCGCTCGATCTCGAGGTGCCGTTCCCTCGGCGGCGCCGGGCCGGTGTAGCACAGGCGCAGCGGGGTGTCGGCGTCGTCGGGCCGCACCGGCTGGCGCATGAGGATCTCGAGCATGGCGCCGATCGCGTTGAACTCGGTGGCGCCGTGGCGCCGGGCCGACTCGAGAAACGTGCTGGCCGAGAAGCCCGGCAGCAGCGCCAGGCTGGCCCGCGCCCCGACCGACCCGAGCATCGAGTAGGTGGGCGCGTTGATGTGGAAGAGCGGGAGCGAGGTCATGAGCCGGTCGTCCGGGCCGAGCTCCATCCACCACGGGAAACCCTCGCCGGCCATCACGTAGGCGCGGTGCGTCTGGGTGACGAGCTTCGACCGCCCGGTGGTTCCCGAGGTGGGGATCAGCACCGCCGCGTCGTCCGGCCCCGCAGGCCCCGGGCCGTCGAGCGCCCGTCTCGCCCTCGAACAGGCGCTCGACCGCGACCGCGTCCCCGGCGCCCCAGCCGCGCGCCGCGGCAAGCGCCTCCCCGAGCGTCGCGTCGGAGACGAGCAGCCGCGGCCGCACCTGGCCGACGAGGCCGGCCAGCTCCGCCTCGGCGCTGCGCGGGTTGGCGGTGACGAGGACCGTGCCGGCGTAGGCCGACGCCAGCCAGGTGAAGAGGTAGTCCGGGGTGCTTCGCATCGTCGCCAGCACCAGGTCGCCGGGCCGGAGCCCGGCCGCCCGAAGCGCCGCCGCCGCCCTCCCGATCCGGCCGCGCGCCTCGGCGTACGTGAACGACTCGTCGCCGGCGACGAGCCACACCTTGTCCGGCACCGCGGCGACGGCCTCGTCGAACAGCTCGGGGATCGTCTCCGGCATGGAGGCGGATCATCGCGGGTTGCCCCGGCCGGGCGCAACCGCCGACGCGTAGACTCGCCCGCATGACCGAGACCCCCTTCGCAGACGCGGTCGCCGCCTACCTGCGTGATATCCCGACGCCCCTGTCCACCCCCGGGCACAAGCGCAATCCCACGCTCGTCGGGGACCGCTCGCTCCTGCTCTCCGACGTCCCCCACCACGGTGGCGCCGACACCCTGCGAAACGAGTACGAGGTGCTCGAGCAGGCCGAGGCGCTGGCGGCGGCGGCGTGGGGCGCGGACATGTGCCGCTTCAGCCACAACGGCTCGACCCATCCCAACCAGGCGCTGTGCCTGGCGGCCACCCGCCCGGGCGAGCCGGTGCTCGTCCACCGCACCTGCCACAAGTCGGTCTACTCCGGCCTGATCCTCGCCGGCGCGCGGCCGGTGTGGCTCTCGCCGGACGTGTCGGAGGATCTCGGGATCCCGCTCGGGACGCCCGCCGAGCGGGTCATCGCCGCCCTCGACGCGGAGCCGGCGATCCGCACGACGATCCTGACCGAGCCGTCCTACGTCGGCGTCCTCTCCGACCTGCCCGCCATCGCCGCGGCCTGCCACGAGCGCGGGGTCGCGCTCGTCTGCGATCACGCCTGGGCGGCGCACTTCGGCTTCGCGAGCACGGTGCCCAGGAACGCGCTCGCGCTCGGTGCCGACGCGATCGCCCTCAGCGTGCACAAGACGCTCATGTCGCTCACGCCCGGGGCGCTCCTGCTCGCGCGCGACACCGGCCGCATCGACCTCGAGCGGCTCGGGGCGGCCTTCGACATGCTGCTTACGACGAGCCCGTCGGCCATGATCTACGGCACGATCGACCAGGCCCGTGCCCGGATGCAGGCCGAGGGCGAGCGCCTGATCGGTGCCGCCGTCGAACTCTACGCCCGCGCGCGCGAGGGGGTCGAGACGATCGACGGCCTGCGGGTGATCGGCGACGAGGCCGTGCTCGGCCATCCCTCGGTGCTGGCGCGCGACCCGCTGAAGCTCGTCATCGACCTCTCGGGCGCGCACGCCGACGGGCTCGCAGTCGACCGATCGATGCGGGCGCGGGGCGTCCAGGTCGAGGGCGCCGACCGGCGCATCCTCATCCCCCACATCACGGTCGGCGACGACGCCGGCCGCGTCGACGCATTCGTGCCGATCCTCCGCGCCGCCGTCGACGAGCACCGCGGCAGCGTCGCGGGGCCGCCGCCGGTGGCGACCTCGTGGCGTGCCCATCCGGAGCAGGCGATGACCCCGCGCGAGGCGGCGTTCGCGCCCACCGAGCGGGTGCCCGCGGCTGCCGCGGTCGGCCGGGTCGCGGCCGAGTTCGCGGTGCCGTACCCGCCCGGGATCCCGGCGCTTGCGCCCGGCGAGGTGATCGGTGCGGAGCTGTGGGAGCGGCTGCGCACCGAGGCGGCGCTCGGCGCCCGCATCGCGTTTGCGAGCGACCCGGCGCTCGGCTCGATCAAGGTGGTGGCGGACTGACCTCGGCGGCCTGCGCGAGCGGCTCGCCGCTCGCCTGAAGCAGCACCCCGAAGACGACGATCACCCCGCCGATCAGGGTGGCCGGGGCGGGCCGCTCGGACACCACGATCCACACCCACAGGGGGCCGAGCACGACCTCGAGCAGCGTGATCGTCGCGATCTCGGCGGCCGGGATCAGCCGCGCCCCGACCGAGAGCAGCGCCAGGCCGAGGCCGATCTGGCCCGCACCGAGCAGGATCAGGAGCACGAGGTTGCGGCCGTCCACGCCGCCGGGGTGGGCGAACGGCACGGCGCAGACCAGGATCAGCACCTGGGCGAGGCACGTCGCGGGCGCCATCGACATGTGCCGGTGATGGCGCGTGATCACGATGCTGACGGCGAACGAGAGCGGGATCAGGATCGTGAGCAGAATGACGAGCACGCCGCCGTGGCCGGGCGCGCCGACCATCACGCCGACGCCGGCGAGCGCGATCACCATCGCCATCCACGAGCGCCGCGACGCCGGCTCGCCCAGCATCACCCAGGCGAGCAGCGCGGCGACCATCGGCGCGGCCGCCTGGAGGAAGAGCACGTTCGCCACGGTCGTGTAGTTCAGGGCGACGATGAACGCGCCGGAGGCGAGCGCCGTCGAGACGCTCACGCCGAGCATCGCCCAGCCGCTGCCCCGGATCGGCGCCGCGGGCGTGCGCCGCTGGCCGACCGCAACGAAGATCGCAAGCGCGACGAAGGCGAAGAACGCCCGCCCGGCCACCTGCGTGCCCAGGCCGACGTGGAGCTCGCGCTGGAGCACGCCGGCGGACGACCAGGCCAGCGCGGCCAGCGCGACGTAGGTCTGGCCGCGGCGATGCTGCGATCGCGAGATGCTGTCGATCGCGACCGAGGTTGCCACGACCGTAGTCAACCAGACGTCTGGCGCGGCGGGCGCTGGTGCCCCGGTGGCCCTAGGCGGCGATATCGGCCGCGGCGTCGGCGCCCACCACCGCCAGGAGCGCGGCGGCGCAGGCCGGGTCGAAGGCGGTGCCCGTGTCGGACCGGATCAGGTCGAGGGCACGCTCATGCGTCCACGGCTGGCGGTAGGCGCGCCAGCTCGTCAGGGCGTCGAAGACGTCGCAGATCGAGAGGATCCGGGCCTCGAGCGGGATGCGCTCGCCGGCCAGGCCGTGCGGGTAGCCGCCGCCGTCCACGCGCTCGTGGTGGGCGAGCACGATCGGGATCTCCTCGTCGAAGCTCCCGACCCGGGCGAGGATGCTCGCGCCCGCCTGCGGGTGGGTCTTGATCGTCCGATACTCGTCGTCGCTCAGCTTGCCCGGCTTGTTCAGGATCTCCGGCGCGATCCGCAGCTTGCCGATGTCGTGCAGGAGGCCGGCCACCGCCAGGCGCCGCAGGGCCGGCGCCGGCAGCGAGAGCTGCTCGCCGACGGCGACGGCCAGCATCGCCACGTTCTGCGAGTGGACGAGCGTGGACGGATCGTGGTGGTGCAGATCGGCCTTGAGCGACTTGACGTAGCCGCCGAGGAGCTCGGACTCGGAATCGAGCAGGTCCTGGGCACGGGCGCGGCGGCGCAGCCCGAAGGTGGGCGTGCGCCGGGTGAGGTCGCGGCTGACGGCGGAGGCCACCGCGAGGAACCCGGACGCCTCGAGCCCGTGACCTGCCCAGAACGTCCACGACCACACCGGCGAGAGCAGGTAGGTCGGGATCGACGTGCCCAGCCAGACCAGCCCGAGGGCGACGGCGGCGTCGCTCGGGCGGCGGGTCAGGAGGTACGTCTGCCATGTCCGCCAGGCCAGCCATGCGTAGACGCCGCAGGCGGGCGTGAGCAGAATGTAGGCGCCTGGCGTGACGTTGACCGGGATCAGCGGGACGAGGCCGGGATGACCGAGTCCGATCGCGGCGAAGACGAGGAGCGCGGTGATGGTCACCGCGCCGGCCTGGGCGATCCGCCGGGGGGCGTCGGTCACGCGGACGGGAACGAGCAGCGCGACGGCGAGCAGGATGCCGCCGGTGGGGACGGCCAGGGCACCGGCGAGCCCGACGGTGGCGTTGCGGCCGTACTCGCCGAGGATGAACCCGGGGGTCGCCGAGGCGTGGATCATCAAAAGGCCTGCCATCGCCAGGAAGCCCACGCCGACGAGGCCGCCGCGGATGTCGTTCTCGCGCATCGCTACCCGCACCATCAGCATCGCGGCCACCAGGGCGGCGAGCGCCGCGCCGCCCACCGCGAGCACGTGCGTCGGCGGCGAGACGAAGACGCCGGTGGCCGGGACGGTGTTCGTGCGCACCAGCGTGTACCCCACGGCGGGGCAGAAGGCAAGCAAGAAAAGCCCGGTGCGGCGGAGCTGGAGGCCGTTCACATCCGGGTTATCGGGCGGCCATCGCCCCGGATTGAGGCTACAAATTGGTTAAAACGCCGCCGTACGGACGTCGCGGGGCAGGCCCGCGCGGCCGTACTCGGAGCTGCCGTGGGTGCGCAGCTCGCGGGCGCCCGCGAGCATCGCCCCGTACGCCGCGCTCGCGAGCAGTGATCCGGTCGACACGCGGCGCACGCCGAGCGCCGCCAGTTCGGACACGGGCGGCACGTCGGGCAGAGCCAGCACGTTGACCGGCACACCGGCCGCGGTCACGACGGCGCGGATGTCGGCCGGGTCGGCCAGCCCCGGCGCGTAGACCGCATCCGCGCCCGCTTCGGCGTAGGTGACGAGGCGGGCCACGGTGTCGTCGATGTCGTCCACGCCGTGGAGGTGGTTCTCGGCCCTCGCCGTGAGCACCATCGGATCGCCCTCGTGGGCCGCCGCTGCGGCGGCCGCCACTCGCTCGGCGGCGACGTCGACAGGGTCGATCCGGCCGGTGGTGGGGTCGTAGTCCTCGATCGAGCAGCCGGCCGCTCCCGCCGCGGCCAGTAGCCGCACGGTCTCGGCCACCCCCGCCGGGTCGGGCGCGAACAGGCGCTCACTGTCGACGGAGAGGGGGAGTTCGGTGGCCGCCGCGAGCCGTTCGACATGGGCGACGAGCTCGTCCCGCGTGACCGACTGGTCGTTGCGCCCGAGCGTCCAGGCGAACCCGGCGCTCGTCGTCGCGATGGCCTCGAACCCCGACCAGGCCAGAAGCCGGGCCGAGCCCTCGTCCCACGCGTTCGGCATGACGAAGATGCTTATCTGCGCGTGCAGCTCGCGGAACCGCGCCCGGCGCTCGGCGACCGTCATCACGTACCCCCTTTCGAGCCTCCGGTTCGGCCGCAGATTACGCGAAGAACTGCGGCAGGTGGTCGCGGTGGGCGTCGAGCAACGCGTCGAGGAGCGGCCGGGCGGTGTCGAAGCTGCGCACGAGCGGGTTCGCCATCAGCGCCCGCAGGGCCGTCTGGCGGTCGCCGGAGATCGCCGCGGCGACGGTGAGGCGCTCGTAGGCCTTCACCTCCTCGACGAGGCCGAGCATGTCGGGCGGGAGCGGGCGCTGCGGCAGCGGGTGGGCGCCCTCGGTGTCGATCCGGCACGGCACCTCGACGACGGCGTCGGCGGCCAGGTTCGGGATCGCGCCGTCGTTCCTGACGTTCACGATCTGGGTGTCGCCGCGGTCGGTCGCGAGCGACTCGAGCAGCATCGCCGCCGCCTCGGAATAGAAGGCGCCGCCGCGCTTCTCGAGCAGCTTCGGCTTCACGTCGAGCGCGGGGTCGCGGTACATGTCGAGCAGGTCGGCCTCGATCCGCATGACCTCCTCGGCGCGGGTGGGGTGGCCGGCCTGGTCGGCGAGCGTCCGCTCCGGGAAGTAGAAGTAGCGCAGGTAGTAGGACGGGATCGCCCGCTGCAGCCGGATCAGGTCGCCGGGCAGGTCGACGTCCTCGCCCAGCTGGTCGGCGAACGTGTCGATGAGCCCCGGCAGCCGGTCGACGCCGTCGACGTGGACGCCGCGCTCCCACGAGAGGTGGTTCAGGCCGACGTGCTCGAGCGCAACCTGATCGGGCGTCACGCCGAGCCGATCGGCCAGCTGGCGCTGGAAGCCGATCGGGATGTTGCAGAGGCCGATGGCGCGGTGGCCGGCGTCGATCAACGCCTGGGCGACGAGCCCGGCCGGGTTCGTGAAGTCGAGCAGCCAGGCGCCGTCGGCCCCGCGCCCGTCCATGTCGCGGGCGATGTCGAGCACGACGGGGACGGTGCGAAGCGCCTTGGCGAAGCCGCCCGCCCCGGTCGTCTCCTGGCCCAGGCAACCGAACTGCGGCGGGATCGTCTCGTCCTTCAGCCGGGCGGCGAGCCCGCCGACGCGCAGCTGCACGAGCACGAATGCCGCCCCGTCGATCGCGCGCGCCCGGTCGGTGGTCGAGACGAGCCGGCCCGCGAACCCCTGGCGGCGCAGGATCCGCTCGGCCAGGCCGCCGACGACGTCCAGCCGGCCGCCGTCGATGTCGTGCAGGGCGATCTCGGCGATCCCCAGCCGCTCGGCGCGGAGGCCGAGGCCCTCGATCAGCTCGGGGGTGTACGTGCTGCCCCCGCCGATGACCGCGATCTTGGGGTTTTCAACCACGGCGCGAGATTGTAATCTATGGCCGTGCATTCGTTAGGAAACTTTCCTGACACATTCATGGCCGAGATCGCGGGCCAGCCCGGGGCGATCCGGAGGGCGGCCGCCGCGGCGGCCGCCGAGGCCGATGCGATCGGCTCGCTGGGCCACGAGCTGCGCTGCCGCGCGCGCGTCGTCCTCACAGGGATGGGCAGCTCCTACGACGCCTGCTATCCGGCGGCGACGCGCCTCGCCGCCGCGGGCGTGCTGGCGACGATGGTCGATGCGGCCGAGCTCCTGCACTTCCGGCTCGACGCGCTCGGGCCGGAGACGCTGCTCGTGTGCGTCAGCCAGTCGGGCGAGAGCGCCGAGACCGTCCGCGTGGTGCGCGAGCTGCGCGACCGGGGCGACCGGCCGTTCATCGCGACGGTCACCAACGGGGCCGGGAGCTCGCTGGCGCGCCTGGCCGACCGCAACCTGGATACGCGCGGCGGCGAGGAGCATGGCCCGTCGACGATCACCTTCGCGGCGACGCTCGTCCTGATGGCGGCGCTGACGCGGTCGCTCGCCGGCCGCGAGCACGCCCCCGCGGCCGACGCCGAGGCGGCGGCTGTCGCCGCCGAGCGGTTGCTGGACGATCCCGGCCGCACGGCCCGCGCCCTTGCCGACTGGCTCGGCGACCGGCCCGTGCTCGCGCTCCTCGGCCGCGGCGAGTCGCGGGCCGCCGCCGAGATGGGTGCGCTGACGCTGAAGGAGGCGGCGCGCTTCCCGGCCGAGTCGCTGCAGGCGGCCCAGTTCCGGCACGGGCCGCTCGAGCTGGCCGGCCCGGAGCTGGCGGCGGTCGTGTTCGCCTCGGAGGTGCGGACGCGGGCCCTCGACGCCGGCCTGGCCGCCGAGCTTGTCGCCGCCGGCGCGGCCGTGCTCGTGATCACGCCCGACGGCGCGGCGCCGGACGGGGCGATGGGCATCGCCACCGGCGAGCTCGCCGAGGGCATCTCCTCGGCGGTCTCGATCATCCCCGTCCAGCTCCTGTCCTGGGCGCTCGCGCGCAACCGCGGCCTCGAGCCCGGCACCTATACGATCGCATCGAAGGTGACCACGCATGAGTAGCCCCCGGGTCGCGCTCACGTTCGACACCGAGCACTGGAGCCACCCGTCGACCGCGGACGTGCAGGACCGGATCCTGGGCGTGCTCGCCGGGGCCGGCGTTCGAGCGACGTTCTTCGTCCAGGGCCGGTGGGCGACCGCCTACCCCGCGTGCGCCCGCCGTATCGCCGCCGACGGGCACCTGGTCGGGAACCACTCCCACCACCACGCGCCCATGAGCCTCCTCACCGACGCCGGCATCGAGCGCGACGTGCGCCAGGCCGAGCGGGCGATCTCCGAGCACGCGGGCGTCGACCCGCGGCCGTGGTTCCGGTGCCCGTTCGGTGCCGGCCACGACGATCCCCGCGTGCTGGCGGCGCTCGAGCGGGCCGGCTACCGCAACCACCACTGGGACGTCGAGCCTGACGACTGGCGGCCCGAGCGCACGCCGGCCGAGCTGGAGCGGCTGGTCGTCGACGGCGCGCTCGCGCACGGCGACGGCGCCGTCGTGCTTCTCCACAGCTGGCCGCCGGCGACGATCGCCGCGCTGCCCGCGATCGTGGCCGGCCTGGGCGATGCCGACCTGGTCGGCCTGGACGAGGTGGCGGCGTGACCGCTCGCAGGGTGGTGGCCGTCGACGGCGGGAACTCGAAGACCGACGTCGCCATCCTGGACGAGACCGGACGCGTGCTGGGGACGCACCGCGGCCCGGGCGCGTCGTTCACGCCGCTCGACCACGACCAGTCGATCGCCGACCTGGAGCGCTCGGTGCGCGCAGCCGCGGCCGAAGCGGGCATCGAGGGCCTCCCGGTCGCCGACGCGGGCGTCTTCTGCCTGGCCGGAGCCGACCTGCCCGCGGACGACCGTCGCATCCTTCGCTCCCTGCGCCGCCTCGGGCTCGTGGCCGAGCCGGTGCTGCGCAATGACACCTTTGCGGTGATGCGTGCCGGCGCGCCCCACGGCTGGGGCGTCGCCGTCGTCTGCGGCGCCGGGTTCAACTGCACCGGCGTCGGCCCCGACGGGCGCGAGGTGCGCTTCCCCGCGCTCGGCGCCATCTCGGGCGACTGGGCCGGCGGGGCCACCATCGGCCTCGAGGCCGTGGGCGCGTGCGTGCGCGCCGGCGACGGCCGCGGGCCGCACACGGCGCTCGAGCGGGCGGTGCCCGCCCACTTCGGCCTGCGCACGCCGCGGCAGGTGATGATCGGCCTGCATTCGGGCAAGCTGGACGACTCGCGCGTGTACGAGCTGGCTCCCGTGGTGCTGGAGGCGGCCAACGCGGGAGACGCGGTCGCCGTCGGGATCGTCGAGCGGCAGGCCGAGGAGGTGGCCGTGCTTGTGTGCACCGCCCTGCGCCGCCTGCGGCTGCTGCGGACGGAGGTCGACGTCGTCCTCGGCGGCGGCGTCGCCCGCGCCCGCAGCCCGGTGTTCATGCGCCGGCTGACGGAGCGCGTGTCGGCGTGCGCGCCGGCGGCGCGGATCGCCGTCGTCGACGACCTGCCGATCGTCGGCGCGGCCCTGCTCGCGCTCGATCAGCTGGCGGCCGCCGACGGGGCCGCCCCGCGGCTGCGCGAGACCCTGGTCGCGGCCAGGTTCTCCCCCAACGGCGCGGTACCCTGAGGAGGAGCCATGGCGCGGATCGTTCTCCAGGATGTGACGAAGCGGTTCGGCAAGGACGTGGTCGCCGTCGACCGTGTGTCGATGGAGATCGCCGACGGCGAGTTCATGGTGCTGGTCGGGCCGTCGGGGTGCGGCAAGACGACGCTCCTGCGCATCATCGCCGGCCTCGAGGACGTGTCCGACGGCGAGGTCGTGATCGGCGAGAAGATCGTTACCGACCTCGCGCCCAAGCACCGCGACGTCGCCATGGTGTTCCAGAACTACGCGCTCTACCCGCACATGACGGTGGCGCAGAACATCGCCATCGGCCTGCGCCTGCGCAAGCGGCCGAAGGCCGAGATCGCGGAGAAGGTGGGCGCCGCCGCCCGCGTGCTCGGCCTCGAGTCGCTGCTCGACCGCAAGCCCTCGGAGCTCTCCGGCGGCCAGCGCCAGCGGGTCGCCATGGGGCGGGCGATGGTGCGCGAGCCGCAGGCGTTCCTGATGGACGAGCCGCTCTCGAACCTCGACGCGAAGCTGCGGGTGCAGATGCGCGCCGAGCTCGCCCGCCTGCGCGACCAGCTTGGCACGACGACCGTCTACGTGACGCACGACCAGGTCGAGGCGATGACGCTCGGCGACCGGGTCGCCGTCATGCGCGACGGCGTCGTCCAGCAGCTGGACACGCCCCAGAACCTGTACGCGAACCCCGTCAACCTGTTCGTCGCGGCCTTCATCGGCTCACCGTCGATGAACCTGTTCGAGGCGACGATCGAGGGCGGCCACGTCGTCTTCGGCGACCACCGGCTGCCGGTATCCGGCAGCCTCGCCGGGCGCTCCGGGCCGGTGGTCGTCGGCATCAGGCCATCGGACTTCGAGGACGCGGACGTGTGGCGGGACGACACCCGCGCGGTGCTCGACGTGCCCGTGAGCGTCGTCGAGGAGCTGGGCTCCGAGGCGAACGTCATCTTCGCGCTCGACGCCCGGCCCGCGTCGGACACCCCGGACGGGCGCACGCCGCAGGAGGAGGGGGGCGAGGAGGCTCGGGTGCCGCTCATCGCCGAAGCGGGCACCACCGTGTGCACGGCCTGCGTCGACGCGCGCACCCGCGCCCGCGCCGGCGAGCGGGTGCGGCTCTCGGTCGACCCGGCCCGGCTGCACTTCTTCGAGCACGGCTCCGGCCGCGTCCTGGCGGGCTCGACGCCGGTGCCGGCGAGGGCCAGGTAGCGGGCTGCGGCCGAGGCCGAACCACGGTTACCGGCGCTGCGTCGCGCCCAGATGGGCCAGCACGGCGAGCACCCGGCGGTTGCCGTCCTCCCCCTGCGGCACGTCGAGCTTCGTCAGCACGTGGCGCACGTGTGCCTCGACGGTACGCTCGCTCAGATAGAGCCTTCGTGCGATGCCCGTGTTGGTGAGGCCCTCGGCGACGAGGTCCAGCACCTCTCGCTCGCGCGCGGAGAGCTCGGCGAGGGGACTCTCCTCACCCTGCGACGAGACGAGCCGCGCGACGACCTGCGGATCGAGGGCAGACCCGCCGTTGGCGACACGCTCGGCCGATGCCAGGAACTCGCCCACATCGAGGACGCGATCCTTCAGGAGGTAGCCGAACCCGCCGAGGGCGACCAGTCCGACCGCGTGCGTCGTCTCGATGTGCTGGGAGAGGACGAGGACACCGATCTCCGGATGGGCGTCCTTGAGCTCGCGTGCCGCCCGGGTGCCCTCGTCCGTGAAGGTGGGTGGCATCCGGACGTCGATGACGACGAGGTCGGGGGGCTGCGCTGCGACCTCCGGCGTGAGCCGTTCGGCATCGGCGAGCAACGCGGTGACCTCGTGCCCGCCGTCGGCGAACAGGCGGCCGAGGCCCTCGCGCAGGAGCGCCTGGTCCTCGACGATCACGACCCGCACGGCAGCTCCGCGATCAGTGCGGTGCCCGCACCGTGGTCGCTCTCGATGCGGAGAGACCCGCCCTGGGCGGCAACCCGATCGGTCAGGCCGCGGAGCCCCGAGCCGTGCGCCGGCGTCGCACCGCCCACTCCATCGTCCGTGACGCAAACGACCAGCCTCCCGTCCTCACGCCCGGCTCGGAGGGCGATCCTGGTGGCGTGGGCGTGCTTGACGGCATTCGTGAGGCCCTCGCAGGCGATGAAGTAGGCGGCGGCCTCGACGCCGCGATCGAACCGCTCCTCCGGCGCCGTCACGTGCACGGGGAGCGGCGCGCGAGCAGCGAGCTCGTGGAGGGCGGGGGCCAGTCCGGCGTCGAGCTGGGACGGAGGCAGCCCACGCGACAGCTCGCGGAGCTCCTCGATCGCGACGGCGACCTCGGCCACCGCGTCGTCGAGCGTCCCGCGGGCGTCCCCGGGGGAGGCCGTCGAGAGCTCGTGCTGGGCGTGACGCAGGGCAAGCCCGATCGAGACCAGGCGCTGCTGGGCGCCGTCGTGGAGGTCGCGTTCGATCCGCCGGCGCTCCTCGTTGGCCGCGGCGACGATCCGGGCCCGGGAGTCCTCGACCTCCGACAGCTGCCGCCGAAGCTCGACCCGCAAGCGCGCGATCTCGATCGCAAGACCGCCGCCTGCGACCACCTCGCGCAGCATGGTGGGATGCTCGTGGCCGCGCGGGTCGTGGATCACCATCGCCAGCGGCTGGCCGCCGCGCTCGACCGGAACCGCCTCGCGCCCGGCGGCCGGCACTCCCTCCACCGGCACCCCGCGCGCATCGACGTAGAGCTCGCTCTGCGGGAGGTAGAACAGGAGATCGAGCTCCGGGTCGGCGAGCACTGCACGGAGCACATCCTCGATATCCTCGGGAGCCGCCGCACCTGCGCGCAGCCGCTCGAGAAACTCGGCCATCCGGTGCCGGGCGTCGTACTCGGCGCGGTTGAATCGCCGGTCGACCGCGTCCTGCACGCGCACCCGAAGCGGCCGGAACGCCACCGCGACCACGAGCGTCGCTCCGGCCGTCGCCCAGGCCGAGCCGCTGCCGAGCGCGATTCCCAGAAGCAGCGTCGTGGCGGCGAATGCCCCCCCGAGCAGCACGGACAGCGCGGCATAGACGAGGGTGCGGTTGATGACCACGTCGATGTCATAGAGGCGGTAGCGCAGGATCCCGATGCTCGCGGCGACCGGGAGTGCGGTGAGGGCGAGGGCAGCGAGCACGTGTACGACGGGCGTCACATACCAGAGCACCGATGCCAGCGGCAGGACGACGCCCGCAACTGCGGCGGCATAGGTGAACCACATGAGCTGGCGGCGCTCGACACCGCGCGAGCGGCGGAAGCGGACGACCAGGGAGGCCGCCGACGCGACCAGGGCCGCGAGAAAGAGGGTCATCCCGACGACGAGCAGGGCGTCCGTCGGGATCGCGGTCGTCGCCAGCGGATTCCGCCGGGCCGCGAACTCGGTCGCCCGGTCAGGGCTGAGAGACCAGCCCGGCAGCGCAAGCACGAAGCCGGCGAGGCCGATCCAGAGCACGGGTCGCCACCGCGGACTCGGGAAACGGCCGTCCGGGAACAGCAGGAACGTCAGGATCAGGCCAACCCCTCCGGGAAGCCAGCTCGCCTCGCTCACCCATTCGGCAGCGGGGCCGCCCGGCCACCCCTGCTCTGCGGCGCGCAGCCCCCAGCCCTGCGCCAGGTCCGCGGTCAGCGCGTTCAGCGCCCCGAAGCCACAGAAGAGCCAGCCGATCGGGTTTCGGGGATGGCGCGAGGCGACGAACGCCCCGGCGGCGACCTGCACGACCGAGTAGAACGCGTAGAGCAGGGTGTCGTAGCGCGACTCGAGATCCCACGAGAGCCCCACCGCCGCGAGCTCGAACGCAACCGTCGCCGCGAGCAGGGCGGCCGGGAGCGGCTTGAGGTGCCAACCCCTCATCGCGACAAGTCTCCCAGGGCGGACTCCGCGCGGCAATGGTGCTGGCGCGCACGTCGCGATCGGTGCTGGCACTGACGACGGTCCGGTGCCGCCGCCGATGACCACGCGCCGGCGCGGGCCTACGGTGATCGCGCAGTCTCCAAACCGCCATATAGGAGGACACCATGCCCACCTCGAGCATCGAATCAATTCGCAGGTTCGCCGCAGTCGGCATCGCAGGAGCGGCGCTCAGCGCGATCAGTGGAGCGGTCGTCCAGGGCGCCGTGCAGCCGTCGACGACCGTCCCCGACACCATGTGGAGGTACCCGTGGTCGAGCGGCGCGTTCGTGCTCGTCTCGGTCGTCTACGCGGCCATGCACGTCCTCGTCATCGTCGGCCTGATCGGCCTGCGACGCAGCGGGATGGCCGGGCCGACCCGTGCCGCCAGCGCCGGGCTGCTCGTGGCGATCACGGGCACCGCCCTCCTCTTCGTCGGCGAGCTCGCCTCGATCCCGATCCGCCACGATCGCACCGATGACACCGCTGCGGCGGTCGTCGGCGCCGTGTTCGGGATCGCTGTCGTGCTCTCCGCGGTCGGCTTCCTGATCACCGGACGAGCGACCATCCAGGCCGGGCTCTGGACCGACTGGCGCCGGTTCACGCCCCTGGCCACGGGGCTGTGGACGACGGCCCTGGTCGGGATCAGCCTCACCAAGGCGCTCCCAACCGGCGTCGGGATCTACGGGCTCTGCCTGCTCGCGCTCTTCGTCGCGCTCTACACGCGGCCCGTCCCGTCCGCGCTCCCCGCGCCCGTTCCGACCCAGGCACAAGTGGCATGACCGGCGCGGCGATCGACCTCGCACCTGCCCGCCGTCCCCGGCTGCGGCGAGCACGCACCGCGGCCGGCTGGGTGCACCTCGCCCTGACCATGCTCATCGTCGCGGGCGTGTTCACCCAGGTCTACCTGATCGGCGCGTACATCTTCGGCGCCGGCCAGGAGGCCCTGGACGCGCACAGGTCGCTCGGGTTCACGATTCACGGGCTCGAGGTGCTGGTCTTCGTCGCCGCCCTTCTCGCATGGCTGCCCCGCGCCGACGTGGTGCTCTCGTTACTCCTCGCCGTCGTCGGCACGGGGCAGATCGTGCTGGCCGAGTCGCAGGGCTGGGTGGGTGGCCTCCATCCCCTCGGTGCCCTCTTCGTGCTCGCGCTCGCGGCCCTGCTCACGCAACGCAGCCTGCAACGGCGTGGCGTCAGCCCTTGACGCCCGTGAGCGTGATTCCCTCGATGAAGACGCGCTGGGCCAGGAAGAAGATCACGATCACCGGGAGCATGAAGATGAGCGCCGCGGCCATCGTCAGGTTCCAGTCGACGTGGTGCACCGTGCGGAACGACGCGAGCGCGACCGAGAGCGTCTGCGACTGCGTGTTCCCGGCCAGATAGACGAGCGGGCCGTAGAAGTCGTTCCAGGAGTAGATGAAGTTGAAGAGTCCGACGGCGGCGATCGCCGGCTTCGAGAGCGGGATCATGACCCGCCGCAGGATCTGCAGGTGCCCGCCGCCGTCGACGCGCACCGCGTCGGTCAGCTCCTTCGGGATCGTCAGGAAGAACTGGCGCAGCAGGAAGATCGAGAAGGCGTCGCCGAAGAAGCTCGGGATGATCAGCGGCTTGAGGGTGCCGATGAACTGGATCCCGGTCCAGTCGTGGTACTCCTTCGACCACAGGATGTAGAGCGGCACCGACGTCACCTGCGGCGGCATCATCAGCGTCGCCAGGACGAGCAGGAGGACGACGTTTCGGCCGCGCCACTCGATGCGCGAGAAGGCGTAGGCGACCGGCACGGACGAGATCACCACCCCGACCGTCGAGAGCCCGGCATACAGGAACGAGTTCCAGGTGTACCGAGGCAGGTCGATGCTCGTGAATACCGTCTTGAAGTTCGACCAGACGAACGGGTGCGGGATGAGGGTTGCCGACAGCGCCTGCTGGTCGGACATGAGCGCCGTCAGGAGCATGAAGATGATCGGCAGGGCGAACGCGAGCGAGGCCGCGATCAGCACAGCGTGGTTGGCCACGGCGAGCAGCATCCGCCTGCGCCGGACGGCGACGGGCGCCTGGCGGGTGTGGGCGACGGCGGCTATGACACCCCTCCGCCGTAGTGCACCCACTTGCGCGCGGTCGCGAACAGGATCGCCGTCGTCGCCATCGTGGCGACGAAGAGCACCCACGCCATCGCCGCCGCGTAGCCCATGTGGAAGTACGTGAACGCCTGCTCATAGAGCCAGACGCCGTAGAAGAGCAGCGACCCCTGCGGGTCGCCCGGCGACGTCCCGGCGGTCGTCGACGACACGAACGCCTGGTCGAAGTACTGGAACCCGTCGATCACCCCGATCACGAGCGTGAAGAAGATGACCGGCGTGATCATCGGCAGGGTGACGTGGCGGAACCGCTGCCACGCGTTCGCGCCCTCGATCGAGATCGCCTCGTAGAGGTCGCGAGGGACGTCGAGCAGGCCGGCCAGGTAGATCACGATCGCGTCGCCGATGCCCCACAGGCCGAGCACGATCAGCGCCGGCTTGGCCCACGTCGGGTCGTAGAACCAGAGCGGGGCGTTCAGGCCGGGGATGGTCGAGAGGACGCGGTTCACCGGCCCCGTCGTCGGGTTCAGGAGGTAGACGAAGACGAGTGCGGCTCCGACCGTCGGGGCGAGGGACGGCATGAAGAAGAGGGTGCGGTAGACGTTCACGCCCCGCTTGGGCCGGGTCAAGAGCATCGCCGTCAGCATCGCGAACACGATCCGCAGCGGTACCGAGACCAGGATGATCCAGACGGTGTTGCGCACCGCCCGCCAGAAGTACGGGTCGGCTTCGTGCTGGCCGTGGATCGTCCCGACCCCGAACATGAAGCGATAGTTGTCGAGCCCGACCCAGCTCGGCGCCGTCAGGAGGTCGTAGTGTGTGAACGAGTAGTAGAGGCTGAGCACCATCGGCCACGCCGTGAAGAGCGCGAAGCCGATGATCCAGGGCGACAGGAACGCAACGACCGTCGCGTACTTGCGGAGCGAGGCCCGCCGCCGCGCACGCCGGCGCTCGGCCGGCGTGCGGACGGGAACGGCGGCGGCGGTTACCGCCGGGAGTGCGACGGGTTGCGCTACGGCGTCTCCCCCTGCTGGATCTGGTTGTCGATGTTGGTGTCGAGCTGTTGCAGGCCCGGTCTGCAGGTCGGAGATGTTCCCCGCTTGCCACTTGGCGTCGAAGTCGTCGACGAGCTGCGCGTAGCCCGCGCCGGAGGGCAGGAGCGGCGGGTAGAACTCCGACGTCGGGTTGTTCCAGACGTCGACGAACGTCTTGAACTGCGGCCCCAGGTCGAGCTTCGGCGAGGCACCCGAGGCCTTTGTGGTCGGGACGTTCCCGAGGCTGTTCGCGAGCGCGACGAGGTAGTTCGTGTCGGTCGCCAGGAATTTCACCAGATCCCACGCCTCCTGCGGGTGCGATGTCCCCTGGGGGATGCCGACGATCGTGCCGCCGACGCGACCGGAGCCGTAGACGGAGGGGTCGGCGGCCGGGAACGGCGCCGTCGCGTACTTCAGGTTCGGATGCTCGCGGCGGATGAACGCCGTGCGCCACTCGCCGTCGAAGACCATCGCCACCTTGCCGGTTTCGAACGCGTTCGTCGGTATGAACTCGGAGTTGGTGTACGTCGCGACGAACTTCTGCAGGTTCGCGTACCCGTACCAATCGACCAGCGACTTCTGCCACTCGAACGCCTGCGTCCAGGCCGGATCGGTCGCGAGCTGGGCCTTACCGCTCGAGTCGAACCACTGGGCCCCGAAGGAGTGGGCGATGTCGGCGATGTCGAGCTCCTCCCACAGGTTCATCGGGACGAACCCGGCCACCTTGATCGAGCCGTCGGGGTTCTTCACTGTGAGCCGCTTCGCGTCGGCGGCGAGCTCGTCCATCGTCTTCGGCGGCGAGGTGATGCCCGCCTTCTTGAACATGGCGGTGTTGTAGTAGAAGCCGTAGGCGTCGGTCAGTGACGGCAGCGCGCATTGCTTGCCGGCGATCTTCGTGTAGCTCAGCGTGGCCGGGGCGAAGTCCGAGATCGACATGTGGTCCTTCTGCATGAACGGCGCCAGGTCTTCCCACAGGCCGCTCGAGCAGTACTGGCCGGCGTAGCTCGGCGTGAAGCCGACGGCGACGTCGGGGGCGTTGCCGCCCTTGATGGCCGCGATCAGGTTGGGGTCGAACGTGTCCTGGTCGCCGTTCGGCTGGAGCTCGAGCTTCACATGGATCCAGGGATACTGCTTCTCGAACGCGGCGATCCCGTTCTTGAAGGGCGTCGCCTCTTCGCCGGTGTACTGGTGCCAGACGGTCAGGGTGACCGGCGTGTGCGACCCACTCGAGCTCGATCCGCTCGAGCTCCCGCTGCCGCCGCATGCGGCCGCCAGCGCGACCGCGAGCACAGCCGCGGCCCCAAGCAGAGTTCTACCTGGTCTCATCTCGCCTCTCCTCCCGTCATGGCCAGTGGCATCCGTGTGAACAGCGACTCCTGCGCAGCTGCGAGCGCGGTGGCGACCGCGCCGTGCAGGACGACCTCGTCCCCGAGGGCCGAGACGGCCAGGCTGGGCCGAAACGGCGAGATCCGGTGCAGCTCGCGCTCGATCGGCGCGTGCAGCAGGTCGCCTCCGTTGCCGGCGATCCCGCCGCCAAGGATGACGAGGGCGGGGTCGAGCACGGGGACGACGGCCGCGATGGCAAGCGCGATCCGGGCGGCGATCTCCTCCACGACCGCGAGCGCGGCGGGCTCGCCGCGGCGGGCGGCCGCGAAGACGCTCTTCGGCGTCGCGGCGCGCAGCCCGTGGTCGTGCGCCAGCTGACGGACCGCGGCGGCGGCCGCCGACTCCTCCAGCTGGCCGCGGCGGCGGTAGGCGGGGTCGTGCGGGTCGCCGGGGCCGACCGGGAGGTAGGCGATCTCGCCCGCGGCGCCCGAGGCGCCGCGGTGAACCTGGCCACCGACGACGATCCCGAGCCCGATGCCGGTGCCCACCCACAGGAACACGAAGCTGTCGACGCCGCGGCCGACTCCGCGCGCCCGCTCGCCCAGGGCGGCCAGGTTGACGTCGTTGTCGAACGTGACCTTGGGCCCCAGCTCGGCCGCGATCGCCTCGAGCAGCCCCTGCTTGCCGCCGGGCAGGTTCGGGCTGAGGGCGAGGTGGGTCGCCGACGGGTCGAGCACCCCCGGCAGGCCGACGGTCGCGTGGGTGACGCGCGTCCAGTCGATGCCGCGCTCCGCTGCGAGGCCGTGGGCGAGGGCGCTGATCTGGGCCACGGTGGCCGCCGTGGTGCGCTGCGTGCGCTCGTCCCGGCGGGCCCTCACGGTGCCGGTGATGTCGGCGAGGGCCGCCCGCACCCAGTGGCTGCCGACGTCGATCCCGATCACCCAGCCGGACTCCGGGTTCAGGCTGTAGACGACGGCGCCGGGGCCCTTGGGGCCGCGCGCGCGGCCGGACTGGTGCACGAGCCCTGCGTCCTCGAGGCCGGAGAGCGCCTGCGACACGGTCGGCTTGGAGAGCCCGCTCCGGCGGGCCGCCTCGGCCCGCGACATCGCCCCGTCGCGGCGGATCAGCTCGAGCAGGCTGCGCTCGTTGATCGCCCGCAGCAGGCTCGGCGTCCCGGCCGCGAACTCGGGCGCCACCTCACCGGAGTAAGGAAACTTTCCTGACAATACTCCGGGGAGGATAGGCGTCCGCCTGGAGCAAAGTCAAGGTCTCGGTGGGACAGTCCCCGCGCATTGGGGGGCTGTCCTCGGTGCTCGGTGCGCCTTGTGCTTACTTGCGCGCGTCGACGGCCCGCTGGAGCTGCGCCTTGCTCATCTTCGAGCGGCCGCGGATCCCGCGCTGGCGCGCCTCGTTGTAGAGCTGCGCCTTCGTCCGCCCGCGGGGACCCGGCCGGCCCGAGCGCACGCCGCCGCGGTGCGACGAGGACACGTCGTCGGTCGAGCTGCGCGACGCCGTCTTCGACTGCCCGCGCTGCGCCCGCTCCTTGTTGATCGTCCGCGCGGCGATCTCCTTCGCCCGTCCCGTCGACGCGCCGGAGTCGCGCTCGCTCTCGACGATGTGCTCGTACTTTCGCTCCTGCTTCTCGGTCCACTCAACCGGCATCGTGTCCACCTCCGTGCATCGCGGGCTCCTCGACGTCCGTCATCGCGGGGTCCTCGCCGTCCATCCGCACGGACACGACGATCCGGGCCGCCTGGTCGAGCGTCGCGCCCCGGTGCACCAGGTCCTCGATCCGGTGGACGAGGTCGGTGTGCTCCCCGTCCATCCACGCGGCCCGGACGACGCGCGACGCGGTCTCGGGGCGGTATCCCAGCCGTCCCAGGCGCTGCTGCTGCCATTCCTGCACCCGCGCCTCCTCGGCCGCATCGGCGTCGGTGGCGATCGCGCCGCCCATCTCGGTGTCCCGCGGTGATCGGAAACGCATCTTCCGGATGGTTTCCCGGGCCGCCCGCACGCGAAACGTGTCCACCCTCACCGGCAGGGAGGCCGCCCCCCGGGCCGAACATCGTCCCGTGGCCGATCGCGAGGATCCCGCCGATGCGTCCGAGCCCGACGAGAGCGCCGACGCGCGCCAGAACCGGCAGCTCACCGAGCTCCTGAACGAGCTGCGCGTCGCCCTACCGGGCGTGCAGATGATGTTCGGGTTCCTGCTGGCCGTCCCGTTCAGCCAGCGGTTCGCGGGGATCTCGTCGACCCAGCAGAGCCTCTACTACACCGCCTTCCTCGCCGCCGCCGCGGCATCCGTGTGCTTCATCGCGCCCACTGCGTTCCATCGCATCGTCTGGCAGCGGGGGGCGAAGGAGCGGTTGCTCGGCGTCTCAAACGTGCTCGCGATCATCGGGACCGTGTTCCTTGCTGCCGCCATCACCGCTGTCGTGCTCTTCATCACGAGCTACCTGTACGGCTCGTCCTGGGCAGCCCTCGCCGGCGGTTCGATCATCGCCGCGCTCGTCTCGCTCTGGTACGTGCTGCCGCTGGCCGTGCGGCTCGGCGCCTACCACTGATCGCTCCGCCGACCGACGTCTGGCCGCCCGAAGGCGTCGAGGGCCCGGCGATCACCGCGACCGGCACATCCGCGAGATCAGCGCCGAGCTGAACGCGCGCTCCGACTTCATTCAGGAGCTGAAGGCGCACGTCGAGAAGCACCGCAACCGGGTGCCGCCGCCAGACCGTACGGGTTGAGCCGAGGGGCTAGGCGGCCTTGAACTCGCCCCAGATGGCCGTGCGCTTGTTCAGGCCCTCCGGGGTGGTGTAGAGGATCTCGTAGTTGTTCAGGATCCGGGGCGGGAACACGACCAGCGGGTCCTTCGCCGTCGCGCCGACGAGCGGATACGACGCCGGCGTGCCGACCTCGTACTGGACGTACTCCATCTCGCGCGCGTTCACGGCCGGGTCGAGCATGTAGTTGATCCAGGCGTGCGCGGCGACGGGGTCGGGCGCGTACGCCGAGATGGCCCAGTTGTCGATCCAGATCTCGGAGCGGCCCTCGGGCGCGACGACCCGGATGTCGCCCTCGGCCTTGCGGGCGTCGCGGATGCGGATGCCGTCGCCGGAGTAGGTGATCCCCAGGTCGATCTTGCCGGCGATGAAGTCGTCGAGGTAGACCTCGTTGATCGTGTTCACGTGCGGCCGCACCTTGAGCAGGAGGTCGCGCGCGGCGTTCAGCTCCTTGTCGCTCGTGGTGTTCATCGAATAGCCGAGCGAGTTCAGCGCCACGCCGATCACCTCGGCCGGGCTCTCGATGAAGTTCACGTTCAGGCCCGTCGCGGTGGGCAGGAAGTCGAAGAAGTCCTTCCATGTGTGCAGGCCGGCCTTGACCTTGTCCGTCTTGACCGTGAAGCCCGTGATGCCGGTGTCCTTCATCACGGAGTACTTGTTGCCGGGGTCGTAGGACAGGTTGCGCCAGTGCGGCGCCAGGTTCTTGAGGTTGGGGATCAGGCTGTGGTCAAGCGGCATCAGCAGGCCGAGCGGCGCCTCGATCCGGACGTGGTCGGCGTCGGGGACGATGATGTCGTAGACCGACTGGCCCTTCGTCGTCTGGAGCTTGGTCAGGAGCTCCTCGTTCGACGTGTAGTTGGACTCGTGGAACGCCACGCCGAACTTCTTCGAGAACTCCTTGGCGTTCTTCGGGTCGTGGTACTGGGCCCAGTTGTAGAAGTTGAGGTTGGACTCGATCTTCTTCGTCTGCAGGGCCGAGCTCGCGGTCGACGGGGCACTGCCGCCGCCGCCGGTGGAGCCGCCGCATGCGGCCGTCGCGATCGCGAGCGCCCCGGCGCCGAGCAGCTCGCGCCGGTTCAGGGTGCCGAAGCGCCGGCCCTCACGGATGTCGTCCGCGCTTGCGATTGCGTACAGATACATGAAAGTTGCGCCTGAGTCAACGACCTGGTATCCCAGGTGGTGTGGCGATCACCAACGGCACCTCCGTGCGCCTCGGCGCCCGACTGCGCCACGCCCGCGAGCAGCGCCAGCTGTCGCTGGGAGACGTCTCCGAGCGCACCGGCCTGAGCCGCGGATTCCTGTCCCGGGTCGAGCGCGACAAGACGAGCCCGTCGGTCGCCTCGCTCGTGTCCGTGTGCGACGCGATCTCGCTCCCGCTCGCGCGGCTGTTCGCGACGCCGAGCGTCACCGTCGTGCGTGCGTCCGACCGGCCAACGGCGACCCTGCCCGGCGCGGCCGTCGTCGACACGCTGATCACCCCCGCGCACGAGCCCCACGTGACCGTCGTCGAGACGCTCGCCGCCCCGGGTGGTTCCGGCGGCGAGGGGTATTACACGATCCCGAGCGAGTGCGAGGTCTGCTACGTCCTCGAGGGCACGATCGAGCTCGAGATCGACGGCGAGGTCTTCGCCCTGGCCCGGGGCGACGCGGTCACGTTCGGCGCGACGGTGCCCCACACGTGGCGCAACACGTCCGCGACGGAGGCGCGCATCGTCTGGGTGATCGCGCCGGCGCTGCCCGACCCGCGCGGCCAGGCGGACGTCCCCTGATCGCCTGACCACCGGCCTCTCCAAACCCGGTAGTACCCTTCGCCCCGTGATGCCCGCGGGCGACGTTCGAGTTGCGGTCGACGCCGCGGTTGCGGAAGGGCGGATGGGCGACCGGCTGTGGCTGTACGCCACCTATCACTGCAACCTGCGCTGCTCGTACTGCCTGACCGAGAGCGGGCCGAGGATCCGCAACCGCCGCGAGCTGGGCGGCGAGGAGATGGTGCGGGCCGTCCGCGAGGCGGTGCCGCTCGGCCTGCGCCGCGCCGGGGTGACCGGCGGCGAGGTGTTCATGCTCCCCGAGATGCCGGCCGTGCTGGCGGAGATGGCGACGGTCGTCCCCACCACGGCACTCACCAACGCGACGCTCTTCACCGACCGGCTGCTGGGCCGGATGGCGCCGCTCGCCGGGAACGACGCCTTCGCGCTCCAGGTGTCGCTCGACTCGGCCGAGGCGGACCACAACGACCGCCTCCGGGGCCCGCGCAACTTCGCCCGCGTGTGCGAGGCGGTCCCGCGCCTGCGCGAGCGCGGCGTCCGGGTGCGGATCGCGACGACGGTCGAAGACCAGACGCCCGCCGACCTCGCCCGTCTGTGCGACCTGCACCGCGCCTGGGGCATCTCCGACGCCGACCACGTCATCCGCCCGGTCGTGCGGCGGGGTCGTGCGGCGGTGCGCGGCATGGGCGTCGTGCCGGCCCCGGGCGACATCCTCCCCGAGCTCACGATCACCGCCGAGGGCGCGTTCCTGGATCCGTTTGCCCCGACGGTGCGGCGGGGGATGACGGATGTCGACCGGCTGGTGAGCCGGGAGACCGCGCCGATGATCGCGGCGGTCGAGGCGTTCCTCGCGGCCGTCGCAGGCCGGCCGGGGGCCGACGCCGAGAGGAACATCCGGTGAACGTAGGCCGTGCCCCCCGGTCGGGGGGCGAGCCGCCGAGGGTGCTGATCGCGGCCAAGGCCCCGCTGCCGGGGCGGGTGAAGACTCGGCTCTCGCCGCCGCTCCCGCCCGAACTCGCCGCCCGCCTGGCCGAGGCGTTCCTGGTCGACGTCCTGGCCGCCGCCCGGTCGGTCGATCCGGGCGCCGGGCTGCTGTGCCCCGAGACCGACGCGGCCGACCTGCGGGGGCGCTTTCCGGGCACGGCGGTCGTCGTCCAGGTCGGCGACGGCCTCACGGGCGCGCTCGCGACCGGCCTCGCGACGGGAGCCGTCGTCGTCGCCGGCGACGCGCCCGGGATCCGGCCGGAAACGATTGCCGGGGCGCTTGCGGCGACGGCGGACGTCGTCCTCGCGCCCTCCCACGACGGCGGGTTCGGCCTGATCCGGCTCCGCGGCGACGCCGACGCGCTCTTCGCCGGCATCGTCTGGTCGACCGGCTCCGTGCTCGACCAGACCGTCGCCGCCGCCCGTTCGGCCGGCCTCGACGTGCACCTGCTCGATCCCGTCGCCGACGTCGACACCGCCGCCGACCTGGCCGGGCTCGACCTGGCCCGCGCCGCGGCGACGCGGGCCGTGCTCGAGACCGTGAACCTCGCGAGGTGGGATCAGGCACACGCCCGGGCGCCGTTCGCGCGTTAGGCTGGCGGGACGTGGCAGAGCGTCGAGGAGGGTGACATGAGCGTGATCGAGCATCCCGTCGTGAGCGACGGCCTCTGGAGCACGATCGCCTCCCATTCGGACTCGGTCGACCGCGAGGCGCGGTTCCCGGCCGAGGCCGTATCGGGCATCGCCGAGGCCGGGGTGCTGGCCCTGGGCGTCCCGGCCGAGCTGGGCGGGCCCGGCGGCGGGCCGGTCGAGGTCGTGGCCGCGGTCGAGCGGGTTGCGAGCGCGTGCTCGTCGACGGCGATGGTGTACGTGATGCACGCGATCGCGACGCAGACGCTGCTTGCGGGCGCCGCCGAGCACGGCGCGAACCGCGACGTCCTGGGGGAGATCGCCTCTGGCGGGCACCTGACGACGCTCGCCTTCTCCGAGCCGGCGACGCGCAGCCACTTCTGGGCGCAGGCCTCCCGGGCCGTGCCCGACGGCGACGCCGTGATCGTCACGGCGCACAAGTCGTGGGTGACCTCCGCCGGCCACGCGGACTCGTACGTCGCCGCCACCGGCGCACACGGCTCGACCGACCCGCTCGTGACCGAGCTCTACCTGATCCCGGCGGACACACCCGGGATCGAGGTGGGCGGGCCGTTCGACGGGCTGGGGCTGTGCGGCAACGCGTCGAGCGCGATCGAATTCGCGTCGGTGCGCGTCGACGCGGCCCGGCGGCTCGGCGCCCCTGAATCCGGGATGGCGCTGATGATGGAGGCGACGCTGCCCTGGTTCGTGCTCGGCTGCGCCGCCTGCTGCGTCGGCCTCGCCGGCGCCGCGATCGCGATGGCGGCCGATCACCTGGCAGGCGCCCGCCTGGAGCACCTGAAGACCCCGCTCAGCGGCGTCGCGGTGAACCGCGCCCGCCTGGCCGAGGCCAAGATCCGGCACATGCAGGCCCGCGCGCTCCTCTACGAGGTGGCGAACCAGGTCGCCGCCGGCGACCCGGCCGCCCAGCTCGGCGTGCTCGCCCTCAAGGCCGCGGCCGCCGAGATGGCGATCGCGGTGACCGACGAGACGATGCGGGTGTGCGGCGGCGCCGCCTTCTCGCGCCACCTGCCGCTCGAGCGCCTGTTCCGCGACGCTCGCGCCGCAACCGTGATGGCGCCGACGAGTGACGTCCTCCGCGACCTGATGGGCCGGGCCCTGACCGGCCAGCCGCTGTTCGACTAGCGCGTGGGCCGATATCGGCGGGCGAGCCGCTCCGGCGGCACGCGCAGCGTGTAGAGCAGCTGGATCAGCCAGTTCCGGGCGATCGTGCGGGCGCTGCCGTCGCTGCGGTGACGGCGGGCCGACGTCGTGACGGCGAGCGGGACCAGCACGAGCCCGCCGCTTCGGCGCAGGCGCGCTGCCAGGTCGCGATCCTCCATGATCGGGAGAGGCCGGTAGCCGCCGACGCGGTCGAACGCGGGCCGCGACGCGAACAGCGCCTGGTCGCCGTAGACGACCTTGAAGACGCGCGAGCGCGCGTTCACCGCCCGCTCGAGCAGCGGCCGGGGCCGGTCGAAGCCGATCCGGAACGCGCCCGCGCCCGCCCGCTCGAGCGCAGCCGCGATCGCCCTGGCGGCGCCCGCCGGGAGCAGCGTGTCCGCGTGCAGGAACAGGAGGACGTCGCCGGTCGCGACCGCCGCTCCCCGGTTCATCGCCTCGGCCCGCGTCCCGGGCGCTGAGAGCACGGTCGCCCCGGCCTCCGCCGCCGCCTCGGCGGTGCCGTCGCCGCTGCCCGAGTCGACCACGATCACCTCCGGGTCTGCGAGCGCTGCGCGGGCCGCGCGCACCGCCTCGGCGACCGTCGCCGCCTCGTCCAGCGTCGGGATCACGACCGAGATCCTCACGCCCGTCTCTGCAGCCGATCGACGCTCAAGCGGGTGTTGGACGGGACGAGCGCCAGGACGAGGCTCACCGCGACGAAGAGCGCGTACCCCCAGAACCACTCGTTCGGCGCCTGCACCGTGAGCAGAGTGATCGCGATGGACTGCGCGAGGCCGATCACGGCGCCGACCCGGGTGTGCCACCCGAGCAGCAGGAGAACGCCGGCGACGGCCTCGACGAGGAACACCGCCCAGCCGAACGCCGTGAAGTGGGGGATGACGACGTCGCCCATCAGCCGCCGCAGCGGCTCACCGACGGCATGGTGCTGGGCCTGGTGGAACGAGTACATGAGTCCGCGCGGCTCGTCGCGGCCGAAGTCGGGCGGCAGCTTCCAGGTCAGGTTCGAGAGCCAGAGCACGCCCATGAAGACGCGCAGGCCGGCCAGGGCGAGCGCCGTGCGGTCGCGGTCGCGCATGCCTACTCGATGTCGAATCGCAAAGGCGTCGCGACGGCGCGCTCGACGCGACCGAGCCCGATCCGCCGCCGGACCTCGATCTCGTAGCGCCAGCAGATGATGTGGCCCTCGACCGCCGCAGGCAGACCCGGGGGCAGGGCGAAGGTGAACGGGTGCCAGTGCCGGTCGGGGTCGCACTCGACCGCGATCGTGTCCGACCACAGCGTCTCCGCTCGCCAGAGCGGCGGCTGGCGGTGGTTGCGGAACCGGAAGTTCGTGCGCCAGATCTCCTGGCACCGCGCGACCACCTCGATCCGGCGGGCGGCGCGGCCCTCGTCCACGTGCACGCGGCCGTCGATGTGGCCGCCGCCCTCGAGCAGCGCGTCGGCGAGCTCGATGTGGAAGCGGCGGGCCGGGAACGACGCGATCACACGGTCGAACATCTGCCCGGCCTCGTGGACGGCCGCCTCGCCGCCCTCGATCTCGAGCGGCAGCGTCACCTGCGCCCGGCGCCGGCCGGACACGGGGCTGCGGGCGCGGACGGCGAAGCCGAGCCGGCACCTCCGGCCGACCCGGTCGGGCGGCGTTTGCGGCGGCACCGCGAGCTCGAAGCGGGCGCGTCCGGCGACGGGGTCGACCCGGGTGGCGCCCATCGCCGTTGTCAGCTTGCCCGACGGGCACGTCTCGATCCGCAGGAGCGTGATGTCGGCGGGCCCCTCGAGCCCTCGCAGCTCACCCTCGATCGGGCCTCCGGCGACGGCGGCCGTCGCGTCGACCTCGAGCTCGAACGGGCGCTCGGTCGCACCCTCTCGTCTGTGCAGCAGCGCCACGCCCACCTCTCTTGTGAACGCTTGCACGGTAGCCGACAGGGATCTACCCCGCCGTGAGCAGGAAGTCGAGGCACGAGCCGTCCCCGCCGAGGTCGACGATCGCGCCCCGCAGGACGTCGGCGGAGTACTCGCTGCCCGGGTTCAGGCAGAGCGTGCGGCCGATCTTCTGGGCGCCGCGCGACTCGTGGATGTGGCCGTGCAGGCCGACCGACGGCTGGTAGCGCTTGATCGCGTCGCGAACGGCCCGGCTGCCGACGGGCACGAAGCTCGGCCGGCCGCCGTGCAGGACCGGCTTCAGGTTCGCATCGAGCTCCGGCGCCGTGTCGAGCCCCGAGCCGTAGGGCGGGTTGTGGAAGTTCACGACGCTCGAGCGGCCGGGCTCGACCCGGTCCATCATCGCCGCGATCCGCTCCCCGAGCGCCTCCTCGGAGTACTCGCGCTCGGTGTCCCACGGCGTCGGCGTGACGTCGCCGATGCTCGCGAGCACGGCCGGGCCCAGGTCGCACAGCTTGCGCTCGGGGCACTCCACGCGCTCGTTCCGCGCCAGAACCGCGTCGATCTCGACCGGGTCGTCGTTCCCGGGCGTGATGATGCAGCGCACCTTGGCGTCGAGCCGGTCGGCGGCGAGGGCGCACCAGCCCTCGAGCTGCGCGACGATCTCGCGCCGGAAGAGCTCCTCCAGGTAGGGCTTGTCCGTCCCGATCCGCCCCACCTCGGCCTCGTCCATCTCGACCGGGTAGAAGCCGAGCATGTTGATCTCGGAGCGCAGCCGCTCCTCGTCGGCGGCCGGCACCTCGACCTGCTCGCCGCGCACCTCGGCCGAGATCACGCCGTCGCGCGTGCGGAGCGGCACGAGCCCCTTGCCGGCGACGTCGCCGCCGAGGATGAGGACGTCGGCGTCGTAGGCCGACGCGGCGTTCACGAACTTGCGGAAGCAGCGGTCCGACCCGTGCACGTCCGTCGCGAAGAAGATGCGCAGCGCGCGCGTCGTGCTCTTCTTCTCGCGGCGGAACGGCACGGGTCAGACGGCCGCGGCGGTCATTCCGGCGGCAGCTCGCGCATGGCGAGGTCGAGGTCGATGGACGACGACCGGCGCACGCCCCGGGCGATCAGGTACACCACCGGGCCGGCCAGGAGCACCAGGAACAGGGTGGCGAGGCTCTGGAAGCTGAACTTCCCGAACACGCTCGAGTGCGTGATGATCAGCAGGATCACGATCAGCGCCAGGACCGTCGTCAGGCCGCCCGCGATCGCCGCCTTCGGGATCCCGCCCCAGCGGTCGACGTCGTTCGTGCCCGGCTTCAGGATCAGCTCGGGCCGCCGGTACGGGAGGATGCATCGCCGACACCGCGCCGGCCAGCAGGATCAGCGCGACGAACAGGCTCAGGTTGGCGACGATGTTCGCCAGGTTCACGTAGGTGGCCAGGATCGAGAAGCCGATGCCGCCGGCGATCGCGATCCCGGTCGCGATCAGCGGGGTGCCGGTGCGCTCGTCGATCTTCGCGACCGACACCGGCAGCAGCCGGTCGAACGCGAGCGCGAAGAGGACGCGTGTGACCACCGCGACGAAGGCCAGGTCTACGGCGAGCTCCGCGCACGGCACGGCGATCGAGAACAGGATCTTCGTGATCGGGTCGCCGGAGAGGACGAGCCCGTAGCCGAGCCCGCCGGCCTGGGCGGAGAGGTTGGAGATGTTGCCGTAGGCGTCGCCGTTCACGGCGTTCAGGTTCGCCTGCGCCTGCATGAAGTCGAGTCCGACCCGCCAGCGCAGCAGCACCCAGATGCCGACCCAGACGATGATCAGCAGTGCGATGCTGATGGTCGACGCCCACAGGTACGTGCGCCCCGGCCGCTTCAGCTCGCCGCCGACGTAGTACGAGTAGAGCACGCCGTTGTAGTTCAGGACCATGAACGGCACGACGAGCAATGACGACGTCAGGCTGATGCCGGTCACAACGCCGTTCTGCTTCGCGGCCGAGAGGACCACGTTGTACGCGTTGGAATGGTGGCTGAAGTTGCCGAACGACGAGACGAAGTCGCTGTGGCTGTGGGCGAGCAGGATGATGCCGAGCGCGATGAACGCGAGCAGCTGGATGACGACAAGGCCGAGGATGACCTGGGCCACCCGCCGCAGCGGGAGGAGCGACAGCAGGCCGACGATCAGGAGCAGGCCCACGCAGATCAGCGCGATCGCAGTTTTGCTGGTCACGTGGTTCGCGCCGGCGGCGATCGTCGAGCTCGAGAACGCGTCGCCGAGGCCGGTCAGCGCGAACGGCATGAACGCCGCCGTGAACTGCGCGTTCGCGGCCAGGATGTAGGTGAATGCGACCGCGACGCTGACGCCGACCATCGCCCCGAGCACGGGCGAGATCACGCGCGAGACGTAGACGTACTCGCCGCCCGCGCGGGGGATTGCCTGGAGCAGGTAGCGGTAGGCGAACATGCCGACGAACCAGATCCCGGCCGCCAGCAGCAGCGGCAGCACCATGTCGGGGTGGCTGAAGCTGGTCAGGCCCGCGCTGAAGTTGATGAACGTGTTGACGACGGCGACCGATGCAAGCGCGATTGCGGTCGCGGCCGGAATTCCGAGCTCGCGTACGAGCCCCGAGGATTGACGCGTGAAGAGCCCACTGGTTGGCGCTGCCTCCGGCGCCCCCGTCGTCTCGCTCATCTTTCCCCTCCAACTGGATGGAACGTTCCAGGCGAACCTATCAACCGCACGTGACGGTTGCAACCCCGTCGTCAGGCCGCTCAGGCCGGGGGCGTCCAGGGCCAGTCCGGGCCGACGTCGAGCCGCTCTCCGCTTGCCGCGCTCGCCCGTGCGGCGACGGCGGTCGCGACGGCGAAGCGGTCGTCCGCGAGCGTCGCGTTCGGCGTCTGCGCGCCCCGGCAGGCGGCGGCGAAGGCGTCCATCTGCGCCTGGTAGGCGTCCGCGAAGCGGTCGCGGCAGTCGGCGGGAAAGCGGGGCTCCATGCCGGGCCCGAGGACGGTGACGCCGGTCGCCGGTGGCCGCCTGGGCGAGCATGATCGACCCGTCGGGGCCGATCACCTCGCAGCGGATCTCCATTCCGAGCGTCGAGGTGCGGGAGAGGTGGGTCGTCGCCACCGCGCCACCATGACCGATGGTGATGTACGCGTTGTCGAGCTCGGACTCGAGATAGACCGGGTTGTGGACGAGCGCGTAGGCGGTGCGCGGGTCCTCGCCGAGGAGCCAGCGGGCGGTGTCGAAGTCGTGCACGCCGACGTCCATGATGAAGCCGCCCGCGGGGCCGTCGTCGGCGCTCGGCGGGAAGTCCTCGCGGCTCGCGAGCTGGAGGGCGAACGGCGTCCCGATCGTGCCCGCCTCGATCGCGTCGGCCACCTCGCGGAAGCCCGGGTCGTGGCGGCGGTGGTAGGCCACCCGCACGGCCTGGTCCGGATGTGCGGCCGCGGCCGCCTCGATCCGGGCGTGATCGGCCAGCGAGATCGCGCCGGGCTTCTCGAGCAGGAGGTGCTTTCCGGCCTCGAGCACGCGGACGGCGTGATCGGCGTGGTCGGCCGTGCGGGTGCAGACGACGATTGCCTCGACGTCGTCGCTTGAGATCAGCTCGTCCATGGTCAGCAGGCGCACGTCCGGGTCGAGCGCGCCGACGCGGTCGCGCGTGGCCCGGCCGCGCGCGGACGCGACGGCGGCCAGCGACGACCGCATCGCTGCGGAGGGCGCACCCGCGATGCACCGCGGAGATGAACCCCGTGCCGGCGATCCCCAGCCGGACGGGTGTGCGGTCAGCGTTGCACACGCGCCTCCTTCTCGCATGGAACGTTCCATGACGCTACCAGAGCGGCGGCGGCAGCCGACTAGACTGTCTCGCCGCGGATGCCACGAGACCGCCAGATGACTCCCCCACCGCCAGCCGACGCCGACCCCGCGGGCGCGCGACGGCGGCGGGACGTGACGATCTTCGACGTCGCCCGGGCGGCCGGCGTCTCGAAATCCACGGTCTCCAATGTGATCCGCGGCGTCGACGAGGTGTCGGATGCGACCCGGCTCCGTGTCCTCGCGGCGATCGAGTCCCTGAACTACACACCGAACGGGATCGCCCGCCAGTTCGTGCGCCGGCGCACGACGATGATCGGCGTGCTGGTCGGCGACCTCGGAAACGCCTATCACGCCCAGCTCGCCCGGGTCGTCGAGCGGGCGCTCTTCCGCGCCGGCTACACGGCGGTGTTCTGCAACATCGAGGGCGACGAGGAGCTCGCGATCGCGGGCGTCGACGCCCTGCTCGAGCAGCGCGTGGCCGGCTTCCTGCTGCTGGCGTCGATCGAGCGCACGCCCCAGCTTCCGGCGTCGCTGCGCCGCACCGGCGTCCCCACCGTCATCATCGGGCTGCGGCAGGAGTGGACCGACTCGGTCGGGCCCCAGGACCGCGAGGGCGGGCGCCTGGCGACGCAGCACCTGGTCGACCTCGGCCACCGCCGCATCGGCTACGTGCGCACGGCGATGGTCGAGGCCAGCGGCGACCGTGCCCGCCACGCCGGCTACCGGGCCGTGCTCGCCGCCGCGGGTGTCCAGCCGCCGCCGGGGATGTGGTGGGGGCAGGGCTCGGACACGATCCGGGTCGGGCGGGGCCGAGCTGCCATTGCGCGCCGCGCTGCGGGTCCGGAGGCGCCGACTGCCGTCTTCGTCTGGAACGACTTCGCCGCGATCGGACTGATCGAGGCCTGCGAGGCGGCCGGGATCGCCGTGCCCCGCGACCTCTCGGTGGTCGGGTTCGACGACATCGCGGTGGCCGGCCTCGCCCGGATCTCCCTGACGACGGTGGCCCAGCCGCTCGACTTCCAGGCCGAGCGGGCGGTGGAGATCCTGCTCGAGCGGATGGAGGGGACGCGCGCAGGAGAAGCCGCGGCACCTGAGCGTCCCGGTCGAGCTGCGCGTGCGCGGGTCGACCGCGCCGCCGGCGGTCGCCTCTAGCATCAGATCTCGAGCCGGTTGGAGCGTTCCAGGGAGGCGTTTGCGATGCGGGTGCTGTTGTGCGGGGCCGGCCACGTCGGCTCGCTTCACGCCGGAAACCTCGTCCGGGCCGCCGCGGCGTCCCGGAGCGTGCTGGATCGCCGATGTCGACGCGGCCCGGGCGGAGGATCTCGCGCTGCGCGTCGGCGCCCGCCCGGCGCCCGCGGCCGACCCGTTCGCCGCCGAGCCCCGACGCGGTCGTGATCGCCGCAGCGACGCCGGCCCACGCCGGCCTCGTGCGGGCCTGCATCGAGCGTGCGGTGCCCTGCTTCTGCGAGAAGCCGCTCTCGGCCGAGGTTGACGAGACCGTGGCGCTCGTGCGCGAGGTCGAGGCGGCGGCGCTGCCGGTTCAGGTCGGGTTCATGCGCCGCTTCGACCCGGCCCTGCGGGAGCTGCGCGAGCTGATCGTCGGCGGCGGCCTGGGGCGCGTGCACACGCTCCACGTCGCCTCGCACGATCACGAGCCGCCGCCCGAGGAGTACGTCGCCCGCTCCGGCGGGATGTTCCGCGACCAGCTCATCCACGACTTCGACATGATCCGCTGGGTCACCGGCGCCGAGGTGCGCTCGGTCTACGCGGCCGGGGCGGTGCGGGCCATCGAGTTCGCCGAGCGCTACGGCGACGTCGACACGTGCGCCCTCGTCCTCGAGCTGGACGGCGGCGCCTTCGTGCTCGTGGCGGGCACGCGCGAGGACGGCCGCGGCGAGGACGTCCGCATCGAGGCGATCGGGTCGCGGGAGAGCGCGGCGGCCGGCATGAACGCGCGCACGCCGCTGCGGCTGCTCGATCCGATCGGGGTCGCGGACGGCTACGCGCCGTACTCCAGCGCCTTCGACCGCTTCGCGGCCGGCTACGCGGCCGAGATCGAGCACTTCCTCGAGGTCGCCGCCGGCCGGGCCGACAGCGCATGCACGCCCCGCGACGCGCTGGGCACGCTGCTGGTCGCCGAGGCCGCCGAGCGGTCGCGCGCCGCCGGCGCCCCGGTCGAGGTGCGGCGTGCGGCCGACCTTCTCTAGCCGACAGGTGCCTGGCACCGGTTATGCACGCAGACGGAACATGTCCGCAAGCACGGCGTGGTCGATGCGGGCCTGCTCCGGCGGCGTGCGGCACTCCTCGGCGCCGAGCATGCAGCGGTGGAAGTGGACGAGCTCGCGCTGGTAGGCCTCGTCGTAGGAGTCGAACGAGGTCACGTCGCGCCCGTCCGCGCCCGCGCGCGAGACGGTGTACGTGGTCGGCGCCTGCCGCAGCCATGGCGACGGGATCGAGAGCATGCGGACGGAGTCCTCGAAGTAGAGCGTGATCCGCTCGTCGTACTCGTGCAACGCGATCAGCTGGATCCAGGCGCTGTCCCAGCGGGCGCCGTTGCGCAGCCGCACCGAGCCGGTGAGCGCCTCGCCGGCCGCCCAGGCGTCGCCTGCGATGACCGCGGCGGGCAGCGGCTCGCCCATCCGCGCGAGCATGCCGTGCACCATGTTCACCTGGTGGACGAGGCTGCCCAGGAAGCCACCGGAGAACGCCTTCACCGCATCCGCCGCGTCGGTTCCCACGGCCGCCCGTACCTGCTCCGCCTCGTCCGCCCGCCCGCGCTCGATCACGTCCGAGGGCACGTCACTCCCGCGCGCGAGGTCCTCGGGCCCGAAGTAGGGCCCGAACTCCGGGTCGTGCACGAGGACGCTGATGTAGCGCAGCGTCTCGGTCGAGTCGGGGAGCTCCGAGACGAGCCGCTCGTAGGCGAGATCGAAGCGGTTGTTGTATGCCACCTGCACCACCCGCCCGGCCCGGTCGCGCGCCGCGACGATGGCATCCGCATCCGCCGGGGCGATGCAGAGCGGCTTCTCGCACAGCACGTGCAGCTTGGCGTCGAGCGCCGCGAGCACCGTCCCTGCGTGGGTCGCGTTCGGGGCGCAGATCACGACGGCGTCGAGCCCCTCGACCATCATGGCCTCCTCGGCGGTCGCGACGCGTTCGGGGATCCCGAAGCGGTCGCCGACCCGCTCGCGCACCGATCGGCTGGGATCGGCGACGACGGCGAGCTCGTACCGGTCGCGCAGGAGCGCCAGGTGCGGGAGGTGCATGGCCTGGGCGATCAGCCCGGCGCCGATCACCCCCACCCGCTTGCGATCGCTCCCGGCGGTCACGCGCGCAAGCCTAGACGTGTTTGCATGCACGGCGGCGCGGGGTAGAGTGGCGCGGTGTGGGTCATTCTTTGACCGTGACAGTGGGAGGGCATCGCGATGGGGAACTCACGTAGGCGGTTGCTGGGCCTCGGCCTGGCCGGCGCGGTATTGACCATGGCTGCGGGCTGCGGCTCGTCAGGCGGTAGCTCGAGCGCCAGCTCGGGCGGGAAGGCGAACGTGCCGAATGTGAGCGCGACGTCGTTCGACGTGAACTTCACGCAGATGAAGAAGCTGAAGGGGCTTGCCTCCGAGGGCAAGGGCTTGGTCGGCGTGCTGCTCCCCGACACCACCACGTCGACGCGGTACGTCGAGTACGACGCGCCGTACCTGAAGGACGCATTCGAGGCCGCGGGCTTGAGCTCGAGCGACTTCAAGATCGACAACGCGCAGGGCAGCACGAGCACCATGCAGCAGCAGGCGGAGGCGGACATCACTGCCGGCGCATCGGTGCTCCTGATCGACCCGATCGATACGGGCTCCGGCGCGGCGATCGAGTCGAACGCCGAGTCGAAGGGCGTGAAGGTGATCGATTACGACCGCCTCGTCAGCGGTGGGCCGGCCGACCGCTACTACGTCAGCTTCAACAACGTCCAGGTCGGCAAGATGATCGGCCAGGGCATGGTCAGCTGCATCGGGTCGTGGGGCGTCAAGAACCCGAACGTCCTCGTCATGCAGGGCGATCCCACGGACAACAACGCGAAGCTGTTCGCCCAGGGCTATGACGGCGTGCTCGCGCCGCACTTCTCAGACAAGTCGTACGTGAAGGTTGGCGAGCCGGCCGGCACGTGGGACGCACCGACCGCGGCGACCAACTTCGAGCAGCAGTTCACCGCGCACCCGAACACGAACGCGGTGGTCATGCCGAACGACAACACCGCGAATGCGGTCGTCTCGGTCCTGCAGAAGGACAAGATCCCGCCGAAGACGTTCCCGACCACCGGCCAGGACGCGTCGCCGTCGGGGCTGCAGAACATCCTCAAGGGCTACCAGTGCGGCACGGTGTACAAGCCCGTCTACGAGGAAGCCCAGGCCGCGGTGGCGATCGCGCTCTACCTCCGCGCGGGCCTGAAGCCGCCGTCGACGCTGGTGAACGCGCAGACGATGGACTCGACGATCGGCAAGAACATCGCCTCCGTCTACACGGTCCCGACCTGGGTGACCAGCGCCAACATGGCGTCGACCGTGATCAAGGACAAGGCCGTCCCGGTGTCCCAGATCTGCGTGGGAGCCACGCTGCAGAAGGCGTGCCAGTCGGCGGGCATCAGCTGACATCCGGCCTGGCGCCGGGCTGCCCACGACGGCGGCCCGGCGCCGCGGCAGGTGAGGCCAGACATGAACGAGACCACGAACGACCAGGCGGCAAGCGGCGGGACGGACGCCCAGACTCTGCTGCGCCTGCGGGGCGTCTCGAAGAACTTCGGCCCCGTCCAGGCGCTGAACGGCGTCGACTTCGACGTCCGCGCGGGCGAGGTGACCGCGCTCGTCGGGGATAACGGGGCGGGCAAGTCGGTGCTGATCAAGTGCATCGCCGGCATCCACTCGCCCGATCACGGCGAGATCCTCTGGGAGGGGCGGCCGGTGCGGATCCGCACCCCGCGCGATGCGGCCACGCTCGGCATCGACACCGTCTACCAGGACCTCGCACTCTGCAACAACCTGGACATCGTCCAGAACATGTACCTCGGCCGCGAGCGGATGCACGGCCTCGTGATGGACGAGGAGGCGATGGAGACGGAGGCCGGGAAGACGCTCTCGAGCCTTGCGGTGACGACCGTGCGGTCGATCCGCCAGCCTGTGGCGTCGCTCTCCGGCGGCCAGCGCCAGGCGATCGCGATCGCCAAGGCGGTGCTCTGGAACTCCAAGCTCGTGATCATGGACGAGCCCACCGCCGCACTCGGCGTCGCGCAGACGCGGATGGTGCTCGACCTCGTCCGCCGGCTGGCCGACCAGGGGCTCGCGGCCATGATCGTCTCGCACAACATGAACGACGTCTTCGAGGTCGCGGACACGATCGCGGTGCTGCGGCTCGGCCGGATGGTCGCGGTGCGGCCCGCCGCCGAGCTCGACCCGCAGATCGCGGTCGACCTGATGACGACCGGCAAGTCGACCAGGACGCCGCAGGCGGCGTCCGCCGGGGAGGGCTGATCATGTCGCAGGTCGACGATCCCGCCCACCGCGACGACGCGGCTGCCGACGAGGAGCTGACCGGGACCGCCGCGCGCACCGCCGAGCTGGCCGTCCCGGCCGAGCTCACTGCCGGAACGGCGCGCGAGTACCTGCGCGGCTCCGTCGCCCGGATCAAGGCGGGCGAGAGCGGGGTCCTGCCCGTCGTGGGCGGCCTGATCCTGATCTCGATCCTGTTCCAGTCGCTCAACTCGAACTTCCTCACCGCCCAGAACCTGGTGAACCTGCTGGTGCAGGGCGCCGTGTTCTGCCTGCTCGCGATGGGCGAGGTTTTCGTCCTGATCCTGGGCGAGATCGACCTCTCGGTCGGCTTCGTCGCGGCCATGGGCGGCGTGGTGATGGCGGACGCCGTCGGGCCGAACTACGGCTGGCCGTGGTGGGTCGCGATCGCCGCGGCGCTCCTCGTCTGCGCCGGCATCGGCCTGATCCAGGGGCTGATCATCACGCGCATCGGCCTGCCGTCGTTCGTCGTGACGCTGGCAGGCCTGTTGTTCTGGCAGGGGATGATGCTGCACATACTCGGGAACGGCGGGACGATCCCGATCAACGAGTCGATCATCAACGACATCACGAGCTCGAACCTCACGAACACCGAGGGCTGGATCGTGCTGATCGTGGTCGAGGTGATCTACGCCGGTCTCGTCTGGAGGCGCGACGCCAAGCGGCGCGCGTCCGGCCTGGTGGCGCCGCCGGCCACCGTGACCCTGCTCAAGATCGTCGCCGCCGTCGCCGCCGGCGTCGGCCTCGTCTTGCTGTGCAACGCCGACCGCGGCATCCTCGAGCCGATCTCCGGCGTCCCCTGGGTCGTCCTGCTCGTGCTCGGCGTGATGGCGGTGTGGACGTTTCTGCTCGGCCGCACGAAGCTCGGCCGCTACCTGTACGCGATCGGCGGCAGCGCCGAGGCGGCCCGGCGGGCCGGCATCAGCCTGGCCTGGGTGCGCACATCGGCATTCGTGCTGTGCTCCTTCACCGCGGGCATCGCCGGCATCGTCTACGCGTCGCGGCTGCGCTCGATCTCGACCACCGTCGACGGCGGCACGCTGGTTCTCTACGGCATCGCCGCCGCCGTGATCGGCGGCACGAGCCTCATGGGCGGCCGCGGCAAGGCAATTCACGGCGTTCTGGGCGGCATCGTGATCGCGGCGATCGACAACGGCATGGGGCTGCTCGGCTATGCCGCAGCGACCAAGTACATGGTTACCGCGGCCGTCCTGCTCGCCGCCGTGACGATCGACGCGCTCACGCACCGGGGCAGGGCCGCCGGCGTCTGAGCCGTCTTGATCGGCTACGGCGTGCCGGGTGGGAGCCCGGCGTGCCGCATGATCATCGCGAACTTCAGGAAGTCGGTCTGGAAGTCGTGCAGGACCATTCCGTGGCCGGCTCCGTCGGTTGCCGGCGACGGTCCACCCGTGGCTGGGCGGCGGCGCGCTCGCGCCTCGAGTCGGCGGCCGGCGAGCACCTCGTGCAGGTAGCTGTGGCTGGGGATGTCATGCCGGACGGATCCTCGCAGGCAGACGTCGAGATCCGCCGCTCGCTGTGTGCGCTTCCCCATCTTTGTCACCGCCTGGTCCGGATTCGCGGCGAAGCGCCGCAGGATTGTCGCGATCAGGCTGGTGTGGTCGAATTGCGTGTGGCAGACCTGTTTGCGCACCCGTGGGCCGACGACGAGCGCCGGTACGCGGACGCCGAGCGTCGGATATTTGGAGCCGTCGTCGGCCGGTACCGCGGGCGGCGCGATGTGGTCGTAGAACCCGCCGTGCTCGTCGTAGGTGATGACGAGCAGCGTGTCGTTCCAGTTCGGGCTGCGGGCGAGCGAGTCGTACACGGTGAGCACGAGCTGCTGCCCGGCGTGCACGTGCGAGGGCGGGTGGTCATCGTTCGAGGAGGTGTCGAACACCTGCAGGTTCACGAAGTTCGGGTCGATCCATGACACTTTGCGCAGCCTGCCGTTGGCGGCGTCGTCGAGGAAGCTGTCGTCCAGGACGATCGGGAGCTCACCGATCTGGGTGCCGAGGCTGATCTCCTTCTTGTCGAACCAGGCGAAGTTGTCCCGGTCGACGTTCGCAAAGTTCCGGTAGCGGCCGTCGACCGCGCGCAGCGTCGCCGGGTCGTGCGAGTACCAGCGCCAGTCGTCGTCCTGGAGCTGCCTCGTGAAGGCCGGGACGTCGTAGATCGGCGCCTTGGCGAACTCGGCCTTGACGCTTGCGGGGAGCCAGGACAGAAGGCCCCCCAGCCCCGAGCCGACCGGGTCCGCCTCCCGTCCGGCGATCGAATAGAGCCGGTTTGGCATCGTGTCGCCGGGGATCGAGCTGTGCCACGCGTCGCAGACACAGAAGTTCCTCGCGAGGAAGTCGTACACCGGCAGGTGCTGTCCCGTGTAATGCCCCATGACGTAGCCGGGATCGGGAAGCGGGTTGACCTTCCTGGCGGTCATCCACTCCTCGAAATTGCGGATGAAGCCGCCGTTCCCACCGTCGAGCTGCTTGGCGACGCAGTCGGGGGCATGGCAGGGATCGAAGCTGTCGGGGAAGGGCTCCGGCGGGTACTCGTACACGCGGTGCTCCGTGTTGGCCGTATCCAGGTTCGACTCGTCGCCCACGAGTCCGCGCACCTCGGGCATGCCGTCATTCCGCAGATACCCGAGCATGTGGTCGAACGACCGGTTCTCCATCATCAGCACGACGATGTGCTGGATCTTCTCAAGCGGTCCGATACCTGCCACTGCTCACCCCCGCGGAGGGATCCTCGGCCCGGGCCCTGACGCTGCCCGCCCGGCTGCTGAACGGACGACCCTACCCCACATGCGGACGGCGATCAACAGGCGCTGCGGACCGCCGGCCGCTCCCTATACTCGGGGCATGGGGGTGCCGCAGACGAGTGCGATCTCCCTGCGGGGTGTGGTGAAGCGATTCGGGCCGGTGACGGCGGTGGACGGGCTCGACCTGGAAGTGCCGGCCGGGACCTGCTTCGGCCTGCTCGGGCCGAACGGCGCGGGCAAGTCGACGACGATGCGGATGCTGACCGGGCAGGCCCGGGCCGATGCCGGCGAGATCCACGTCATGGGCCACGTCCTCCCGCAGGGGTCGAAGCAGGCGCGGATCGAGATGGGCGTCGTGCCCCAGCTGGACAACCTCGACGTCGAGCTCACTGCCCGCCAGACGCTCGGCGTGTTCGCGCGGATCTACCGTGTGCCCGGTCGGGAGCGGCGGGCGGCCGTCGACCGGGCCCTCCAGATCGCGAACCTCACGAGCCGCGCCGACACGCCCGTCTCCGAGCTCTCCGGCGGCATGCGCCGCCGGCTTCTGATCGCCCGCGGGCTGATCCACGAGCCGCGGCTCGTCCTCCTCGACGAGCCCACGGTCGGCCTCGACCCGCAGGTGCGGCAGGAGCTGTGGGGCCTGATCGACCGTCTGCGCACGTCGGGCGTCACCGTCCTCATGTCGACGCACTACATCGAGGAGGCGGAGCGGCTGGCCGACACCGTTGCCGTCATGTCGCATGGGCGCATCGTCGCCCTCGGCAAGCCCGAGGAGGTCGTGCGCGCCGAGGCGGGCGAGCAGGCGCTCGAGGTCTACGGGACGCCCGAGCACCTGGCGTCGATCGCCGAGCGGGCCGAGGAGGCGGGATGGCGCACGCGCCGGAGCGGGCCTGCGGTCGTCATCGTGCGCGCCGAGCAGCTCGACGGCGATGCCCCCGACGGCGTCCTCCGCCCCGCGAACCTTGAAGACGCGTTCGTGATGCTGACCGGGGAGCAGATCGAGTGACCGCGCCCGCCCACCGCATCCGTCGCCTCGAGCCGGCCGCGCTCGCCGGCGTCATGAGCCGTGACGTCGTCCTCTTCGGCCGCTACTGGAAGGCGACGACGTTCTCGTCGATCGTCCAGCCGACCATCTACCTGCTGGCGTTCGGGCTCGGCTTCGGCTCGCTCGTCTCGCACGTGCAGCACGTGCGCTACGTGGAATACGTCGGCACCGGCGTGGTCGCGACGGCGGTGCTGTTCTCGTCCGCCTTCCCAGGCATGTTCAACACCTTCATCCGCTGGAAGTTCCAGCGCACATACGACGCCATGCTGGCGGCGCCCGTCGACGTCGAGGAGCTCATCACCGCGGAGGTGCTGTGGATCTCGGTGCGCGCGGGGGTGTACGGGGTGGCGCCGCTGATCGTGGCGATGGCGTTCGGGCTCTCGCCGAACGTCGGAATGCTGCTCGTGCCGTTCGTCGGCTTCGTGACCGGGTTCGGCTTCGCCTGCTTCGGCGTCCTTGTGGCCGCAGTCGCGAAAACGATCGACAACTTCAATTACGTCACGAGCGCGCCGTGCTGACGCCGCTCTTTCTCGTCGCGGGGACGTTCTTCCCGATCTCGACGCTCCCGCCCGCCCTGCGCCTGCTCGCGGCGGTGAACCCGCTCTACCACTGCGTTCAGCCTCGCGCGACGCCTCTCTCGGATTCCTCTCGTGGCACGACCTGACGCATGCCGCGTTCCTCGTGGCGTTCGCGTTCCTGATGTGGCGGATCGCGGTGTGGCAGATGGAGGCGAAGCTCATAGATTGATTCGCGACTCAGCTTTAGGCCGCCTCCTGCAGGCCGGAGGCGTCTTGTCGAGAGCGCTCGCGATACGGGGATGCGGAGTGTTGCCACGGTCAGGATCACCGGGCTCACTCCTGCCGTCCGCCACGAGAATCCTTGAGCGGCGTGTCCGGAAGGGCGAATGCCGCCGGGTGTAGCATGCGGAACCGAGCAAGCATCCGGCGGGGGCGCGTGGCGACAGAGACGAAACCCACGATGTGGCGTGCGAGCGGGTACGCGGATTTCCGCATCCTTGTGGACGATCCCGCCATCAAGCCGGCTCTTGGCTTCGGCGACTACGCTGACGCGTTCGCCGAGATCGTCTGTGACAGCCCGCCCCGGTTTGCCGTCGGCATCTTCGGGACATGGGGCTCGGGTAAGACCACCTTGATGCGGGCGTATGGACTAGCATCGCCGACCGGGACGACGTGATCCCGGTGTGGTTCAACGCCTGGCGATACGAGCGCGAGACGCACCTCATAATCCCGCTGCTCGACGTGCTCCGGGAGGCGCTCGTCGAGTGGGCCGACGACCACGATGACGACGCCGAGAAGCTGACTTCGCTTGCGGCTCGCGCACGCCGGCTGGCGTCGGCCATGGGGGGCGCTGCCCGCGCGATCGGAAGCGGTCTCTCGATCTCGGCCCGGCTGCCGGGTGGCATCGTCGAGGCGTCACTTGATCTCGACAACGTCCTGGCCGACAAGCCGGACGACGCAGCCGCCTCGGCCCCGGTATCCCTGTTGTATCACGCCAGCTTCGTGACGATGGCTGCCGCCGTGCAGGGGTTCGTTACCGCGGGCGGACGGCGGCGACCCGGCGAGGATCACCCGCGCCCGCAACGGCGGATCGTCGTCTTCGTGGATGACCTCGACCGCTGCTTGCCTCTCAACGCGCTGGCCGTTCTCGAGTCGATGAAGCTGTTCTTCGACCTCGAAGGGTTCGTGTTTGTCGCCGGCCTCGACCAACAGGTGATTGAGCGGGCGATCGAGATCAAGTACGCCGACCCGCACGCCCACAACGAAGCCCCGCTCGCTGCGAGCGTCGAAGATGTCGCAGACGACACCGCCTTCGCAACGCGCGGCGGGGTTGCCGCCGCGGGCGCGATCACCGGCCGCGACTACATCAAGAAGATCTTCCAGGTGCCGTTCGGGCTGCCCCCGGTCGATCGGAGCGAACTCAGGGAGTTCGTTGCGGGTCTGGTGGGCTCCAAGACTTTGCAACCGGCACAGCAGGAAGAGCTCAAGGGCCGGGTGCTTCGCCATCTCAGCTATTTCTCCGACGAGAGCAGCATCAACCCCCGCGAGGTCAAGCGGCTGATCAACGCCTACACCCTCCAGTCCAAACTCCTCAGCTTGAAGCTCGGCGCTGTCGACCAAGACAGCATCCTTGCCCTTCAGGTGATGGCGTTCGCCCCCTGGGAGCGCATCTGGAGGCGCCTCGAAGCCGATCCCGACGGGTTCGTCGATCGGCTCAAGCAGGGGCTGGGAGCAGCGTCAGGCACCGACACCGTGTGGGTCGACGGGGAGCCCCTGCCTCCGCGGCTCGTGGACTATGTCAACGGCGGTCCTGCCCAACCTCTGCTGACCAACCCGATGCTGAAGGCCTACCTGTCCAGCAGCCGGTCGAGTCACTCGTCGGATCCGGGAGTCCTGCAAGCTCAATCCGTGGTCGACGCGCTCCGCCGGCTTGTGCGCGGGATCGACGAGACGGCGAACCGGGCCGCGCTCTCGGCCTCACTTCATCAGCAGCTCGATCCGCTCAAGTCGATTGTGATTTCGATGACCGGGAGCCAGGATCTGCTCGGCATGACGTCGCGCCTGGAGGCGGATGCTACCGCGCTTGCAGCACCGGACTCGGGCACGATCGCCGAGTGGGCACAACGCTTCGAGGCTCGGCTTGATCGTCTCGACAATAACCTGCGCGAGCTACGCGAGCGGTACAGCCTCAGCGCGAGTTAGGGGCCACGATCGCTGAGGCCGGCACGTCACCAGGATCAACGGCCTGCGGGAGCGGCCACCGTCTTGCCAACGGCAACGACCCTCTGGCGGGTTGGGTGACGCGTCAGCCGCCGGTCGCGGCGGACGGCGAATGGCCCATATCGGCCAGTACGTGGCCGAGGTCATCGAGCACCGTCGCGTCCTCGATGGTGGCCGGCATGCGCCACTCCTGGCCGTCCGCCATTTTGCGGATCGTGCCGCGCAGGATCTTGCCGGAGCGCGTCTTCGGGAGAGCGTTGACGATGCGTACGTCCTTGAAGGACGCCACGGGGCCGATCTCGTCCCGGACGCGGGCGACGAGCTCCGCGGCGATCTCCGGGTGCCCGCGCTCGACGCCCGTCTTCAGGACTGCCAGGCCGATCGGCACCTGGCCCTTGAGATCGTCCGCGATTCCGACGACGGCGCACTCGGCGACATCCGGGTGAGCGGCCAGCACCTCCTCGATCGCGCCGGTAGAAAGCCGGTGGCCGGCGGTGTTGATGACGTCGTCTGTCCGGCTCATGACGTACACGTAGCCGTCCTCGTCGATGTACCCCGCGTCGGCGGTCAGGTAGTAGCCGTCGTAGTGCGACAGGTAGGCGTCGACCCAGTGCTGATCGCCGCCCCACAGCGTCGGGCTGCAACCGGGCGGCAGCGGCAGCTTCACGCAAAGCGAACCGATCTCCCCCGCGGCCACCTGCTTGCCCTGCTCGTCGAGCACGCGCAGGTCGTAGCCCGGGACTGCCTTCGCGGAGGAGCCGGGTCGCACCGGGAGGCGTTCCAGGCCGATGCAGTTGGCCGCGATCGGCCAGCCGGTCTCGGTCTGCCACCAGTGGTCGATCACCGGTCGACCGAGGCTTCGCTCAGCCCACGCCAGCGTGTCGGGGTCGCACCGCTCGCCGGCCAGGAACAGGGTGCGCAGCCGCGACAGGTCGTGGTCGCGCATGTGCTCGCCGCGCGGGTCATCCCGCTTGATCGCCCTGATCGCCGTCGGAGCGGTGAACAAGACGTCCACCCCGTAGTCCGCGCACACGCGCCAGAACGCGCCGGCGTCGGGTGTACCGACCGGCTTGCCCTCGTAGAGAACGCTGGTGCAGCCCTGCAGAAGCGGTCCGTAGACGATGTAGGAATGGCCGACCACCCAGCCGATGTCCGACGCTGCCCAGTAGACGTCGCCCGGCTCGGCGCCGTAGATCGCCGCCATCGACCACTGAAGCGCCACGGCATAGCCGCCCGTGTCGCGGACGATGCCCTTCGGCAGGCCGGTCGTGCCCGAGGTGTACAGGATGTACAACGGATCGGTCGCCTCGACGGGGACGCATCCGACCGGCTCGGCCCCGTCCAGCGCCTGCTCCCAGGTAACGTCTCGGCCCTCGACGAGCGCCGCCTCATGCTGAGGGCGCTGAAGGATGACGCAGCGGGGCTGGTCGTCGCCGACGATGTCGAGCGCGCGGTTCAGCAGCGGCCCATACTCGACGATCCGGGACGGCTCGATCCCGCACGATGCCGCCACGATCAGCTTGGGCCGGCAATCCTCTATACGCGACGCGAGCTCGTTGGCGGCAAACCCGCCGAACACCACCGAGTGGATGGCCCCGAGCCGGGCGCAGGCCATCATGGCCATGAGCGCCTCTGGCACCATCGGCATGTAGATGACCACCCGGTCGCCCCGCCCGACGCCAAGGCGCGCAAACGCCCCCGCCACCCGCGCGGTCTCGTCCATGAGCTCTCGGTAGGTGTAGGCGCGCACCTGCCCCGTGACCGGGCTGTCGTAGATCAGCGCTGCCTGCTCGCCGCGTCCGTCGCGGACGTGTCGGTCGAGCAAGTTGAAGCACATGTTGAGGCGGCCGTCCGGATACCACCGGTAAAGCGGCGCGCCGCTCGCGTCCAGCGCTGTGTCCGGCTGGCGCTCCCACTCCACAGCGGTCGCGAGTCCAAGCCAGAACGCCTCTGGATCCCGCTGCCACCGACGGTACGTCTCGGCGTACCCACCCATCCCGACCAGCTTACACCCGGTCCAAGCCGCCGGACCAGGCCATCTGCGTCCGCCGCCGCCATGTGTGCGCGGGAGTAGGCCTACTGCGTCAGCGTGATCGTGTACGCCGTGTTCGACTGCGGGTTGTACGGCCCGGGCGTCCCGACGCTCGACGAGGTCTCGAGTGTCACGAACACGCCGTTGACCTCCTTGCCGTCGTTGTTCGCGCAGTAGGTCGGGTGCGCGGGGTCGCCGCAACTCGTGATCACGAACCACGCGAAGCCGACGACTGTCATCGGTGCGCTGGTGCCGTTCGGCCACGCGCTCTGACCGGTCTGGTTCGTGAGGACGGGGATGATCACGAGCTGCGGGCTCGAAGGGTCGAGCAGCGTTGCCGTCCCATCGGCCTGGAACTGGACGATCTGGTTCAGCGACTCCCAGTTGGTGATGCGCTGGTTGATGCCCTGCGAGGTCTTGCCGCTGTTGTCGCCGGGCTTCGTGTCGAGCGTCTCGCCTACCGACACCGGACACACCTGGGTCGTGCCGGCGATCTCGTCCGAGTACACGTTCGCACCGTTCGGCACCGGGCAGTTCGCGTTGTTGACGTAGGGCAGGCTGATCGCGCCGTTGTTCGCGTTCCCCGTGTCCTTCGTGTAGATGGGATACGGCTGGCCGGGCGTGTAGCTGCCCTGGAGCACGCCCCACGGCATGACGTTGAGCCCGTTCATCTGCGAGAACGACTGGATCGTCGCGCGGGCGGTGGCGGACACCGTGACGGAGTGGATGCCGAAGATGCCGGCGAAGTCGGCGCCGACGGCGCGCGAGGCGGTCACGCTCACGGAGTCGTTCGGCTGCAGATCGGTGGTCGACGCGATGCCGACGTTGTCGGCGGGCTTGCCGTTCTTCGTGTACTGCGCCGTTCGCATAGCTCGTGGCCGTGCCCCAGCCGCCGGGGATGCCGGCAGCGCCGGCGAGCGCCGCGGCGTCGGCCGCGCTCTGAACCTGCGAGCGGTTCACCGACCAGGTGCCATAGTCGATCACGAACGCGGCCACGCCGAGGAGCGACATGAGAAACAGGACGAGCAGCACGGTCGCCTGGCCGCGCTCGTGCGACCCGCGTCGCGCCCGCTCGTCCCGCCGGCGGCAGGGGGTAGGAGATGGCTGCCGTTCGTTACCCATGCAGCGATACGAACCGCTGCAGCGAGAGTTCCTGCGCTCGGCCTGGACAATTCCCCCGTTCGAGTGACCCTTACGGGCATTGAATGGGCGGCCCGGGTCGCCGATACTTCGAAAGTGGCCGCAGGAAACTCGCCGGCCCCGTGTCTTGGAAGGTTGTGACCCCTTGCGCGACCCGAAGTCCCGTGCTGCCACCCGGCTCACGTCCCTGTATGAAGCCCATTCTGCAGACGTGTTCCGCTACGCCCTGCACATCACCGGCCGTCGTGAGGATGCCGAGGACGTCGTCCAGCACGTCTTTCTGGGGACGTACTCGGTGCTCGAGACGGGGCGCGAGCTCGTGAACCCGCGCGCGTGGCTGATCAAGGCGGCGAAGCACCGGTCGCTCAACCTCCTCCGCGATCGCCGCGATACGCCGATCGCGGACGTCGAGCGGGCCGTGCCGTTCGCGCCCGGCGAGGGCGAGGCCGAGGCGCTCGCCGAGGTCCGGACAGCGCTCTGGTCGCTCCCGGAGAGCCAACACCATGCGTTCGTGCTCCGCCATTGGAGCGGGCTTTCTCAGGACGAGATCGCCGACGTGCTTGCCACCACGCCTGCTGCCGTCGAGTCGCTGCTCGTCCGCGCGCGGGCGACGCTCGTCGCCGAGCGCGAGGTGGGCGACCCGGAGTGCACCGGCGTCCGCCGCAGGCTTGCGCGGATGCTCGCGCCCACGCCGGAGCAGCGAGCGCATCTCGCCGACTGCCGGCGCTGCCGCACCGCGCAGACGCGGCTGCTGCGCGCCTCGGAGTTCGCGACCGCGTTCGCGCTCGTTCCGAGCCCCCATGTCCTGCACGCGCTGGCCACCGCGATCCCGGGATTCGGCGCGTCCGGTGCCGTCGCGGGCGCCTCGGCGACCGGAGCCGCCGCGGGCACCGGGAGCGGCGGCGCGGCTGCCTCGGCCGTGTCGGCAGCCACGAAGGTCGGGATCCTGGCCAAGGTCGCCGTCGCCGCGACCACCGCGGCGGTGGCAGTGACGGCGGTGCAGCCGATTCGCACGGCGGTCACCCATGCGATCTTCCATCAGACGCCCGCCGTTTCTGCGTCCGCGACTCCGAAGCCGGGAGCGGCGCCCACCACCTCCGCGCCCAAGGGCGGCCCGGCGCGAGCCGACGCCGGTGCGCCCGTCATCGCGCGACCCGCACCTCCGGCCACCGACGGCGGCGGCAATCCGACGGCGACCGGTACGGGCAGGACACCCGCAAAGCCCGGCAAGGATGGTGCCGGCAAGGATGGTGCCGGCAAGGGCCAGTCCGGCAGCGCAGGCTCGAACGGCAACGGCAAGGCGGCAAGGGCAACGGCCAGGGCGGGGGCGGAGCCTCTGGTGGCGCCACGCACGGCAGGTCGGCGACCGCGCCCGGACGGTCGAAGGCGTCCGGCTCGACCGGCGCGGCCGGGCGGGGCGATGCGAAGGGTAAGTCGGCCACGAACGGCCACGCCGGGGGTGCGTCGGGCGCAAAGCCCAGCGGTGGCGGCGGCTCGCGGGCCGGTGCGGGCGGCGCCAAGTCGAATCCTCCCGGCGCCGGGTCAGGCGCGGCGAAGAGTCCCGGTGCGGGGGCGGGATCCGGCAAGGCGGGCGGCAAGCCCGACGGCAAGGGCACAGGCAAGCCCTGACCGCGTCCGCCCGCAGGGCGGCGTCGTGAACGAGCGCAGGATTTCGTCCAGTGGCGGGTCAGGTGGGGCGTGGACCGCCGCGACAGAACCGCGTGGGGGGTCGATCGCCGCCCGGCGCCGTGCGCCGATCTGATCGAGGCCGCGTTCACCTCGCTTCAGGCCGACCTTCTGCGCTACCTGCGCGCCGTCGCCGGAGCGGATGCCGCCGAAGACGTCGCCTCGCAGGTGTGGGTCGACGTCGTCGGCCGCGCGTCGGCGTTCCGCGGCGACGCGGCGGGGCTTCGACGTCTGGTCTTCGCAACCGCGCGCCGGCGGGCGCTCGACCACCACCGGCGGTGGTGGCGGAGAGCGGTCACACTCCACCCACCCGGCGATCGCGCGCTTGAGCGCGCATCCGGCCCCGACCCGGCCCACCTGGCTCAGGACGACGCCGTCGCCCGGATCGGGCGGTTGCCCGGACCTCAGGCCGAGGTTGTCCTGCTGCGGGTCCTGGGGGGATTCAGCGCGGAGGAAGTCGCGGAGATGATGGGGCGGTCGGCCGGGTCCGTACGCGTGATCCAGCATCGGGCCCTGCGCCGGCTGGCGGACGACCTGGCACGCGACCGTAAGCATCGCCGTCCGCTGTAACGCGACGGCCCCGGCGTGCGCTGTGTACGAGGCATGGGCAAGATGCGATTCGATGAAGAGACTGCCGACAGGATCCTCGCTGGGCTGGTCGATCCTGCCGACGCGCCTCCCGGCTTCGCGGCGGTCGTCGCGCTGCTGGCGACCGCCGGCGCGGCGGATGCGCCCGTGCGAACACCTACGATCGTGCCCGGCCATCGGTTGGGGCCGGGTCGCCCGAGGAGGCGCATCATGTTCGCATTCAACCCCGTCCGACCCCGTCTCACGATCGCTGCGGCCACGTTGGCGCTCGCCGCGGCATCGGGCGTCTCCTATGCCGCGGGTCTGCCGGCGGCCGCATCGTCGACCGCGACGTCGATGTTGCAAACGCTCGGCGTCGCCACGGGCGCCAAGGCGCACACGAGCTCGCAGCCATCCGGCACGCATGGGGCGACGGTGTCTGCGGTCGCGCGGACGACGACCGCGTCCGGAAGCCTCAAGGGGGCCCAGATTGCGGCAATGGCGAGTGACGGGCGCAGCCACGCGGGCACTCACGGCACCGATGCATCCGGGACCGCCAAGCGCGGGGAGGCGAAAGGCTCGAGCCACGGCAAGGGGGCTGAGATCTCCGCGCTCGCTCATTCGACGAGCGGCACGGCCGGGGCGAAGGGGGCGGTCATTTCTGCGGCGGCCAGCAACGGCCGGAGTCACGCCGGCCAGCACGGCCATCGCGGTCAGGGCCAGGACTCCCACGGCGCCGGCACCGGCGCGGGCGCAAGCGCGCACGGCGGCGGACAGGGGTCCGGGAGGGGGCACGGCGGGTCGTAACAGCCGCGCGACGGCTCCGCTCGGCCGTCTGTTAGCATCGGCGGCCGACGAAAGGGGGTGCGGTGGAGCGGGTCCGCATCGGCGTCGTCAGCGCCGCGAACATCGGCTGCAAGGTGGTGATCCCGTCGATCCTGCGCGCGCGCAACGCGGAGCTCGTGGCGCTCGCGAGCTCGAGCGACGCGGGCGAGCGCTTCCTGCGGGAGACGGAGCTCGAGACCGGCGCCGGCCGCCCGCTGCGCGATGCGGTACGGCTGCACGGAAGCTACGCCGACCTGCTCGCCGACCCGGACGTCGACGCCGTCTACATCCCGCTTCCCGAATCACCTCCACGCCGAGTGGTCGAAGCGGGCGGCCGATGCCGGCAAGCACGTCCTGTGCGAGAAGCCCGCCGCGCTCGACGCCGCCGAGACGGCCGACATGATCGACCACTGCACGAGCCGCGGCGTCGTCTGGATGGAGGCGTTCATGTACCGCTTCCACCCCCAGTGGAGCGTCGTGCGGCGGCTGCTCGACGAGGGCGCGATCGGCGAGCTTCGCGCGGTCGTCGCCGTCTTCACCTTCACGGTGCGGAGCGCGAAGAACATCCGCCGGGTGCCGGAGTACGGCGGCGGTTCCCTCTACGACGTCGGCGCCTACTGCGTCAACGTGTCGCGGTGGATGTTCGGGCGGGCGCCGGTCTCCGTGAGCGGGTCGTCGCTTCGGAGCGCCGAGGGGGTGGACGAGGAGTTCCGCGGCGTGCTCGACTTCGGCGGCGGCGGCTCGGCGCTCATCCTGAGCAGCCTGTCCCAGCCGTACCGCCACCACGTCCGCCTGCTCGGCACCGAGGGCGATATCACCGTCCCGGAGGCGTTCGTGCTCCGCTCCGACGACGTCACCGTGATCCACACCGACGCCGACGGCCGCGATGAGGCGCATGTGGTCGGAGGCGCGGACGAGTACCAGCTCGAGGTCGAGGACTTCGCCGACTGTGTGCTCTCCGGACGCGCCCCCGCGGTCGTCTCGAACGCCGACACGCTCGCGAACATGCGCACGATCGACGCGCTCTACGCCTCGGCCGCCTCCGGGTCGGCGGTCACGCTCGGCGGCTGACTACCGCTCCAGCGGCAGGCTCACCCACCCGCGCTCGTGGTGGGAGCGCTCGACCGCGTTGATCACCTCCTGCACCCAGGCGGCATCCGCGAAGCCGCCCTGGCTGGGGCCGTCCGCGGCCAGGATCTCGTCGGCGAAGCTCGCGGTCAGGTTCGAGTAGAAGAGGCGCGGCCAGTCCTCGCGCACGCTCCCGCCCGGCGGGTAGAGCCGGTCGGGCACCTCGACGGGGACGAACTCGACGGCGTCGGGCGTGGCCGATTTCAGCGTCTCGGCGATGCCGAACTCCTCGACCAGGCGGGCGATCAGGGCGCCCTCGCTGCCGTATACGCGCACCTCGATGCCGGGGTAGTTGCCGACCGTGACGAAGCTCGACTGCACGGAGCAGATCGCGCCGCTCGCGAACTCGCCGAGGAAGATGTCGCCGTCGTCGATGTTCGCGCGGGTCATCCGGCCGGTCTCGCGGATCATCCGCTCGGGCACGAAGTTGCGCATGACGCCGACGACCGACGTCAGGTCGGACTCCATGAACCAGTGGCCGAGGTCGATGACCGGCGCCCCGTAGCCCTCGAGCGACGAGACCGAGATGCGGTCGCCCGTGTCGGGCGGCACCTGGCGCAGCGGCGTCTGCGGGTCGATCCACTGCGAGTTCTGCTCGTAGGCGTTGTAGATGTACGGCGTGCCGACGAATCCGGCGTCGATCAGCTCCTTCATGTAGCGCACGGCGGGGCTGTAGCGGAACGTGAATCCGACCTTGGTGCGGAGCCCCTTCGAGTCGGCCAGGTCGCGGGCGCGGAGGGTGTCGCGGTAGTCGTGCGCGACCGGCTTCTCGCACAGAACATGCTTGCCGGCCTCGAGCGCCGCCATCGTGAGCGCGAAGTGCTCGCTGTCGCCGGTGATGACGTCGATGACGTCGACATCGTCGCGCTCGATCACCCGGCGGTGGTCGTCGACCGCCTCGCCGATCCCGAACTTCTCCGCTGCCGCGTCGGCCAGGCCGCGGTCGCGGTCGCATACCGCGACGACCTCGCAGCGGGGGTCGCGCGTCCACCCGGGCAGGTGGGCCATGTGCGCCCACCGGCCGCACCCGATCACTCCGATCCGTAGCTCGGCTCCTGCCATGCGTCCTCCTTCGTCGTCTCCTCGTGTCTGAAGCAGCGGGCGGTGTGGGCCTGCCCGGAGATCTGCACGAGCTCCGTCTGCCACGAGCGGCACTCCTCGACCGCGATCGGGCAGCGAGGTGCGAACCGGCACCCGTCGGGCACGTCGATGAGCGGCGGCGGCGAGCCCGCAATCGGACGCAGGTAGCGGGTCTGCGGTTCACGCCGGGCAGCGAGCGCAGCAGCGAGATCGTGTAGGGGTGGCGGGGGCTCGCGCAGCAGGGTCTCGGTGTCGGTCAGCTCGACGATCTGGCCCGCGTACATCACCGCCACCCGGTCGCACATCTCCGCGATCACGCCCAGGTCGTGGCTGACGAGGATCATGCTCATGCCGAAGTCGCGCTGCAGCTCGAGCAGGAGCGTGAGGATCTGATCCTGAATCAGTGACGTCGAGGGCGGTCGTCGGCTCGTCGGCGAGCAGCACCTTGGGCCGCGACGCGAGCGCGATCGCGATCAGCACGCGCTGGCGCATGCCGCCGCTGAACTGGTGCGGGTAGTCGCGCATCCGCCGCTCCGGCACGCGGGATGCCGACGCGCTCGAGCAGCTCGATCGCCCGCGTGTGGCACTCGCGTCCGCCGATACGCTGGTGGGCGCCGACCGCCTCCTCGATCTGGTCGCCGACGCGCATGACCGGGTTGAGCGCGCTCATCGGGTCCTGGAAGATCATCGAGAGGTGCGTGCCGCGCATCTGCTGGAGCTCCCGCGGCGAGAGGTCGAGCACGTTGCGCTCGCCGTAGCCGGCCAGGCGCACGTCGCCCGTCGAGCGGGCGGGCGGCGACGGCATCAGGCCGGCGATCGTGCGGCAGGTGACGCTCTTGCCGCAGCCGGTCTCGCCGACCAGGCCCAGGATCTCGCGCTCGCGCAGGGCGAACGAGACCCCGTCGACCGCGCGGACGACGCCTCCGCCGGTCGCGATGAAGGTGTGCAGGTCGGAGACCTCGAGGACTGCGTCGGGGGCGTCACTCACCGGGGCGGAGGATGTCGGCCAGTCCGTCGCCGATGAGGCTGAATCCGACTCCACACCAGGATCGCGCACGCCCGGCAGGGTGGAGAGCCACCAGGCGGAGAGCAGGTAGTTCTGCCCGTCCGAGATCATCACGCCCCACTCGGGTGAGGGCGGCTGCGCGCCCAGGCCCAGGAAGCCGAGCGAGGCGCCGAGCGCGACGTTGCCGACCGCGTCGACCATCGCGAAGATGATCACGAGCGAGACCACGTTGGGCAGGACGTGGCGCAGCATGACCCGCCGGTGGGTGTACCCGAGCGCGCGGGCGGCCAGCGCGTATTCCTGACGCTTGGCGACCAGCGTCTCGCCGCGGGTGATGCGGGCGTAGCTGATCCAGCTCGTGAGCCAGATCGCGACGAACATGTTGATGATGCTCGGGCCCGAGCATCGCGATGATCGCGATCACGAGCACGAGGAACGGGAACGCGAAGACCAGGTCGACGATGCGCATGATGACCGTGTCGACCCAGCCGCCGAAGTAGCCGGAGAGCAAGGCCGATCACCGTTCCGCACACGACCGTGACCGCGGTCGCGCCGAAGGCGATCAGAAGGTCGATCCGGCCGCCGTAGAGGATGCGCGACCAGATGTCGCGGCCGAACGCGTCGGTGCCGAGCGGATGGCCGGGGGTGAGCGGATGTGCCAGCGGGTTGAGCGGATCGATCGCGTCGGGCTTGTACGGCGTGAGCAGCGGCGCCGCGACGGCCGCGACGATGATGCTGCCGAGGATGAGGATGCCGATCGCGAGCGTGAGCCGGCCCGAGCCCAGCCGCCGGCGCGACCGCGACCGGCCCTCCATCGCGGCGAGGAGCGCGTCCGAGGTGCCGAGCATGACGCTCACTCGTACCGGACCCTCGGGTCGAGCGCGGCGTAGACGACATCGGTGAGCAGGTTGACGGCGACCACGAAGAAGGCGAGCACGAGCGTCGTCCCCTGGACGACGGCGTAGTCACGCGACGACGACCGAGTCCACCAGGAGCTGCCCCAGCCCCGGGATCGAGAAGACGTTCTCGATGATGACCGTGTTCGAGACGAGGAACGCGAGGTTGATCCCGAACACGACGACGACCGACACGATGGCGTTGCGGACGACATGGCGCATCAGCACGACGTGGCGCGAGATGCCCTTGATCCGGGCGGTGTCGACGAAGTCCATCCGCATCGTCTGGAGCATGCTCGCCCGCAGCGTGCGGATGACGATCGTCGAGAACGCGAGGGCGATCGTCAGTGCCGGCAGGAACAGGTGCCACAGGTGGCCGGAGAGCCCGCTGCCGTATCCGGACACCGGGAAGAGCTGCAGCTTGAGGGCGAAGACGAGCAGCAGGATGATGCCGACCCAGAAGCTCGGCATCGCGAACGCGACCAGGCTGGCCAGGCGCGTCGTCTGGTCGAACACGCGGCCCTGCCGCAGCGCCGCCACGATGCCGACAGGGATGGAGATGAGCGCCGCGAGCACCGCGGCGTAGAAGATCAGGAAGATCGTCGGCGGCAGCCGCTCGGCGACCAGCGACCCGGCCGACTGGTTGTAGTAGATCGACTGGCCCAGGTTCCCGTGCACGAGCCGGTCCATGAAGAGCTTGTACTGCGTCCACACGGGCTGGTCGAGGCCGAGCTTCTTGTGGATCGCGGCCGCGCCCGCGGGCGTGTAGTGCTGGCCGAGGATCTGCCGGGCCGGGTCGCCCGGGACCAGGCGCAGCAGGAAGAACGTCAGGATCGTGATCCCGAGCACAACCGGGATCAGCTGCAGCAGCCTTCGCCGCAGGAATCCGAACCGCCCGGTCACCCTCCGATCCTCCCTTCCCGCGCGGCCTCAGTGCTGATCGACGGTCAGCGACTCAAGCGAGAGATTGTAATTCCCGAGCGGAGTTGCGTGGAAGCCGTGCACCCACTTGCCGGCGGCGTACCGGTACGGGCTGTAGTCGAGCACGAGGTACGGCGTCTGCTCGTAGACGATCTGCTGGATCTGCTGGTACATCTGTGCCCGCTTGGCCGGGTCGAGCTCGGCCCGGGCCTGGTGCACAAGCTTGGTCGCCGTAGGGTCGCTCCAGTACGAGCTGAACGCATTCGCCCCGCCGTCGGGGTCGACGCCGAACGTCGTCACCTCGTCCGGGTCGATGATGTCGTTCGTCCAGTAGCGCTGGCCCATCTGGGAGTTGCCCCCGTCCTCCTTGCCGTACGCGGTCAGAAGCTCGTACGTCTTGATGTCCACGTTGATGCCGATCTTGGCGAGGTCCGACTTTATGACAACGGCCGTTGCGTTTCCGGCGACGTCGTTTGCAACCTCGATGATGTACGTGTTGAACCCGTTCGGATAGTTCGACTGCGAAAGGATCTGCTTCGCCTTCTGCGGATCGTACGGATACGGCTTGAGCGAGGAGTTCCAGTAGAGCATCTTGTACGGCATGAAGGACGACCCCGGCGTGGCATGCCCGGAGTACGCGAGCTTGACGATCGCGTTCCGGTCGATCGCGTAGTTCAGCGCCTCCCGCACCTTCGGATCCTTGAACGGGGCGAAGTGCTGATCGAGCTGGATGAAGTCCACGCGCGTCGACGGGAACAGATACGTCTGGAGGTCCGGGTTCGATCCGAGCTGATCGATCAGGTTGCCCGGTGGGTTCTCGATGATGTCCGCGTTCTTGTTCTCGAGCAGGAGCACGCGTGAGTTGTCATTGGGCACGATCATGTACTTGAGCGTCGTGAAGTTCGGCTTGGGCCCGTTCCAGTACGGGCTCAGCTTGTACGTCAGGTCGCTGCCCTTGTTCCACTTGACGAGCATCCACTCGCCGCTGCCGATCGGGTGCTGGAAGAATCCCGCGCCCTGCGCCTTGACGAGCGCCTCGGGGATGACCGCATAGGCGTACATGGCCAGGTCAGCCAGAAGCGGTGCATGCGGCTGGGAGAGCGTGATCACGACCGTCTTGGGGTCGGGCGCGGTGACGGACTTGACCTGCTGGAGCAGGAAGCCCCAGCCGCCCTTGTAGTGGATCGAGCGCTCGATCGAGTAGCGCACATCCTCGGCCGTCACCGGCTTGCCATTCTGGAACTTGTTGTCGCCGAGGTGGAAGGTATACGTCTTGTCGTCCGAGGAGATGTCCCACGACTTCGCGAGCTGCGGGATGATCTTCGTGCCGTTGGCGTTCGGCTGCACGAGCCGCTGGTAGATGTTCTGCGTCATCCAGATGCTCTCGTTGACCGAGTTCGCCGCGGGGTCGAGCGTGTCGACGTTTACCGCGTTCGCGATCACAAGGGTGTTGCTCTTCGCGCTGGACCCGCCGCTGTCTCCCGAGCCGGAGCCGCCGCAGCCGGCCGCCGCGACGAGGCACGCGATCACCGCAAGGAGCAGAGCGACCCGGGCCCGACCCGGCGTGGCCTCGGACGTCGACGATGTCGCATGCTCGACCATGGGTGATCCTTTCGTCGCGAACAGCCGGACGCATCCCGGCCCGCCGGAGATGTGCTAACGGGCCGAAAAGATTACTTCGGGTCGTAGGTGTAACTCTGCCGTCTCGTGGACGTGCGTCCTCCACGAGGGGCCGAGTGTATGAGCGGCGGGGCTCGAGTGTCAAGGCCTGCGAGACGCGTGACCCGCCGTTATGCTAGGCGCCGCTTTTCCCGGCGCTCGAGGGGGTGCGCGGCGCGCATGGCAGGACGTTTCGAGAGTAGGGCAGTCGCCGTCACGGGCGGCGCCAACGGCATCGGCCGGGCCGTCGTCCAGGCCTTCCTCGCGGCGGGCGCCGATGTCCTCTGCATCGACCTGGCCGACCCGCCCGCCGGCATGGCCGGGCCGCACCTCGCCGCTCTCCGCGGCGACGTCGCCGACCCGGCCCTGGCCGACCGCGCCGTGGCCGAGGCGGTGCGCCGGTTCGGGAACCTCGACGTGCTCGTGAACGACGCTGCGGCCTACCCCGACGCGACGATCCTCGATATGGCGCCGGACGAGTGGCGGCACGTGTTCGACGTGAACGTGACCGGGCCGTTCATGCTCTGCCAAGCCTTCGCCCGCCACCGCATCGAGGCCGGGGGCGGCGGGCGCATCGTCAGCATCTCGACGGGCTCCACCCGCAGCCCGCGGCCTGCCGGGGCGGCGTCGCCGCCTCCAAGTCGGCGCTCGAGACGCTGTCGCGCGTCCTGGCGATGGAGCTCGGGCCGCACGGGATCACGGCGAACGTCGTCGTCGCCCGGCTACATCGACGTGCGCGAGTGGAGCGACCGCCACCCCGACCGGGCGACGCCGGAGCTGCGTGAGGCGCTCGTGCGCTCCATCCCGCTCGGGCGGGCCGGCGACCCCGGGGACATCGCCGAGGCCGTCCTGTTCCTGTGCTCTGATGCGGCCGCCCACATCTCCGGGGCGGTCGTCGACGTCGACGGCGGCTCGCTGGCCGGGCGCTACACCCTCGCCGAGGCGCGGCCGTGACAGAGCGCCTGCGCATCGTCGTCACCACCCACGTCGAGGAGCGGCACCTGGCGGCGATGGCCGCGGTCGACCCGCGGATCGAGGTCGCCTACGAGGCCGACCTGATCCCGCCGCCGCGCTACGCCTGCGACCACCTGCTCCCGCCGATCGCCGACGCCGCCGCCCGCGACCGCTGGATCGCGCTGCTCGAGTCCGCCGACGTGCTCTACGACTTCGGCCCGCTGGCGCTCGCCGACCGGCTTGCGGGGTGGCGTCGGTCTGCGCTGGGTGCAGACGACGAGCGCCGGCGTGGGCGAGTTCGCCCGCCGGCACGGGCTGCTCGAGCGCGAGGACGTCGTGATCACCACGTCGAGCGGGGTCCACGCCCGGCCGCTGGCCGAGTTCGTGCTCCTGGCCGTGCTCATGTTCGGCAAGGATCTCCTGCGCGTCCAAGGCCGACCAGCGCCGCCACCACTGGGAGCGCTATGCGGGCGCGGAGGCCGCCGGGCTCGTCGTCGGCGTCGTCGGCGCGGGCCGCGTCGGGAGCGAGGCGGGCAGGCTCCTGCGTGGGCTCGACGCCCACGTGATCGGCGTCGTCCGCACGGCCGCCGGCCGCGCTCCCGCCGACGTCCATGCCGACGAGATCGTGGCGGTGAGTGACCTCGATGCCGTGCTGCCGCGGCTGGACGTGCTCGTGCTGGCGACGCCGCACACCCCCGACACCGCCGGCCTCGTCGATGCGCGCCGTGATCGCCCTCCTGCCGCCGCGCGCCGTGGTCGTCAACATCGCCCGCGGCGACGTCGTGGACGAGGCCGCGCTCGCCGACGCGCTCGCCGCCGGCCGCCTTCGCGGCGCAGCGCTGGACGTGTTCCAGACCGAGCCGCTGCCGCCGGAGAGCCCGTTCTGGGATCTGCCCAACGTGCTCGTGAGCCCGCACTCCGCGAGCACCGTCGCGGCCGAGAACGACCGGATCGTCGAGCTCTTCTGTGAGAACCTGCGCCACTACCTGGCGGGTGAGCCGCTCAGGAACGTCCTGCGACCGGAGCTCCTCTACTGACCGCCGCGACCCTCACCGAGCCCCGCACGAACTGCGACCGGCTGGTCGTCCTCGGGATCGGCGCGCGCGTGAGCCACCCCAGCCTGGCCGACTCGTGGAGCGTCGACGACCACGGCCGGCCGGTGATCCTGCCCGGCATGGCGGGCGTCTGTTACAACGTCCGCGTCGGCAGCCCCGTGTTCTCGTGGTCGGCCGACCATCTCGAGGCGGGGGTGTCGGCCGGCGGCACCGGGCCGCCGCCCGATGCGGCCCTCCAGTTCCTGGCCTGCGTCGGGAACCCGGT
>CAVVAA010000009.1:0-255946 GCA_963746115.1 uncultured Actinomycetes bacterium
TGCTCGACGGCAGGCTGCCCCGGGGTGCCCTCCAGGCTGGTCTGGACGAGGAGCTCGAGGAGATCGGCGTCGTGGTCGGCGGCCGAGGGCCTCTCGGCACACGTGACTCCGGCTGACCTCCTCACCGTCGGAGGCCGGGAGTGCACGGCGTTCGTGCGCTCGGGAGTGTCAGCGAAGCCGTGGCGCACCGGGCGCCATCGTCCGTGCTCGTCGTCAGGTAGACACATCGATCCCGGTCAGAGGGATCCGAACGCTGATCGTCGTGCCATGGCCGGGGCTGCTCGACACGGTGATCGAACCGTCCAGGGCGTCGATCCGGTCGCGCAGTCCGTGTAACCCGGAACCGCCTTCCGGATCGGCGCCGCCGACACCGTCGTCGCTGACCTCCACGAGGAGCGCCTCATCGGCACAGAAGAGCCGGACTCTCCCTCGCGTCGCCCGGGCGTGCCGGGCGATGTTCGTGAGCGACTCGGAGACGACGTAGTAGGCGGCGATCTCCACCGCGGGCGGGAGCCGGTGGGTGAACATGCACTCCACGTCGACGGGTAGCGTCGCCCGGGAAGACAGCGCCTCCACCGCCGCAGGAAGGCCGTGTTCGGTCAGCACGGGCGGATGGATGCCCCGTGCGAGCTCGCGCAGCTCGGCGGTCGCCTCGGCGAGCTCGGCGATCGCCTCGTCCGCCATGGCCGATGCCGCTTCGGGATCCTCGGACAGCTTCGTCTGACCGCCCGGAGCGTCAGCGCGGCTCTAGGTGAAGCGGCCGCCCACCGGGCGAGCGATCAGTCGGTGGCTGGCACGCTTTGTGGGGCAAAGTCAAGGGCCGGGCTGCCGTCTGGGCACAAACCACGTGCCGACCGGCAGCTAGGAGCCCATCGGCCCATCTGAGGCATCGGATGGCCGCCGGGAATCGGCGAGACCGGGGATCGTGTCGGGCGAGACGAGCAGGAGCACGCCGAGCCCGAGGAGAATCGCGGCCGTCCCGTATGTCGCGGCCCGACCCCAGGGCACGCGTCTTCTCGGCCGCGATCAGCCCGGCGACGAGGGCCATCCACAGGATGCTCATGACTCCCAGCGCAAACAGCGACGCCATCAACGCCCAGCAACACCCGACGCACCAGGCGCCGTTCTTCGCGCCCATCTGCAGCGCGCCGGACCGGCCGTCGCGCCAGGAGCCGAGCAGCAGGCCCAGCGGGCTGCGACATTTGCCGAGACAGACGTCCTTGAGTGGCGTCAGCTCGTAGACGGCCGCGACGATGAGCGTCGCGCCCGCGACCCACCGCCCGGCGCGATCCCAGGCGAGCACGTCGCCCGCGATGCGGCCGCCGGCCGCCGCGATCGAGAAGGCGAGCACTCCGGCGGCGCCCCACGTCACGAGGTAGCCGGCCGCGAAGAGGAGCGGCGAGAGCGGCGAGCGCTCCCTGGTCATGCGGGAATACAGGGCGACGGTCGGTGCGACGGACGGGAACATCATCGCGGCCATCATCACCACCCACACGCCCAGGAACCAGCCGAGCGTTCCCAGCCCGGTCCATGGCCCGTTGTCCATGCCCTGCATCTGGCCGGCCGTCGACCACCACCCGGCGCCGGCGAGGACGAACAGGAGCGCGACGAGCCCGAGCCGGGCGCGCGCGGCCGCGAAGGCCGGGGCGAGCCCGCCGCCCCCTGGGGCTCCGTCGGATACCCGGGCGATCACGCGGTCAGGCCGCCCAGGAGAACTCGGATGTCGAGAGGCCGTCTTGCCCTCGTAGGCGATGCCGAATGCGTCAATCCGCGAGCGCTTCGCCTCCGCCATCGTGAGGTTGGACGCCACCGGGTGGAACATGCCGGCAAACCGAACCGGCTCGCCCGTCTCGACGCCGAAGGGCACGATGTCCTCGATCTCGAAGTCGATGACGTCGCCGACGCGGACGCTGTGGCGCAGCCCGTCGTCGTGCACCTCGATCGCCGCTCGCTCGACGCCGAGCATCTCGCCCACGAGCGGGACGACTCCCGCCATCGGGCCGCCGAGCTGCCCGCCGAAGACCTGTACGAGCTTCCCGGCCTGCTCATCGCTCGCCCGCTCGTCGATGAACACCCCCAGGCGCCAGTTGCCGTCGGTCATGACCTTCGGCGTGTCCGCGACCGCGACGACCTTCATGCCGCCGATGTCCGTGCCCTCGATCTCACCCTCGCGGATGTTGAAGACGAGCACCACGCGACAGAAGTCGTACGTGGCGCCGTCGTCGAAGGACAGGTTGGCGCGGCACGTGAGCCCGCAGGAGCACGTCTCGATGTAGCTGCCACCAGGTGCCACGACATTGATGACCTCCCGTTGGGTGCGATCCACGATGCTATGCGGCGGTGTTGGTCGCGTCAAACGGCGCCGAAGCGGCGCCTCTCGGCTGCAGCGATGGTGCTCACACCGGTTGTCCGTCGACGGAGAGCGCGACGGCGATGTTCCCGCGGGTTGCGTTCGAATACGGGCAGCGCTGATCTGCCCGCAGCATCAGCTCGCGTGCCTCTTCAGCGTGGGTGTCGAGCCCCTGGAGGTCAAGCCAGACCTGCAGCCCAAAACCGCCGGACGTGCGCGGACCGATGCCGACCCGCGAGGCGATATGCGATCCGCTTGCGTCGATGTTCCGGCCCCGTGCAACCGCGAGCAGTGCTGACTGGAAGCACGCGGCGTAGCCAACGGCGAACAGTTGCTCCGGGTTGGTTCCAGGCCCGTCATCCCCGCTCATCGCCGCGGGAACCGAGAGATCGACCTCGAGCCGGCCATCGCTTGTGCGGCCGTGACCGCCACGACCGCCCTCGACGATCGCGTCGGCTGTGTAGAGGACCTGCTTCAGTTCGAGGCTCGATGTTGGACTTCGCTGCTCGTTGGTCACGATGGCCTCCGGGTGTGGTGGTTTGTGGAAATCTCGCTCCGCTCGCGCCTCCCGTGGGGTGGGGCGGACGTCGCGCCGGCATGGCGGCTCTCCGTTTGTGAGGGTATGCCGCCGCAGCGGCTATGAGGTGAGCTCGTCGCAACGCTAGTGTCTCCGCGATGACTGCGGCCTCCGGAGCCCGGCCCAGGCGGGTGTCGTACGCGGAGGCGGCCGACATCCTGGGCGACCCGCGACCCGGTCCTGGCCGGCCTGATCGCGGCAGGAGGGCCGATCCGGATCGGCCGGCGCACGGCGACGCCGTTCGCAGCCCTGGTCCAGGCGGTCGTCTACCAGCAGCTCGCCGGCGCTGCCGCGAGGGCCATCCATGGTCGTCTGGTCGCCGCGCTCGACGACGACGTGCAGCCCGCGGCGCTGCTGGCGCTCCCGGACGACACGCTCCGAGCGGTCGGGCTCTCGACCAACAAGGTGCGCTCGCTGCGCGACCTTGCGACCAAGGTGCAGGACGGGACGGTCGTCCTGTCGCCGCGCGGCCTCTCCCGCCAGTCGGACGAGGAGGTCATCGCCCGCCTCTCGACCGTTCGCGGCATCGGACCGTGGACGGCCCAGATGTTTCTCATGTTCCAGCTCAGGCGCCTCGACGTCTGGCCGGTCGGCGACCTCGGGGTCCGCCAAGGCTACGGTCTCGCGTGGAACGTCCCGACGCCGACCGCGCGCGAGCTCGAACCGCTCGGTGAGCCCTACCGGCCATACCGCACGGTCGTGGCCTGGTACTGCTGGCGGGCCGCCGAGCTCTACGCAGGCGCCGGTCGAAGCGCGCTCACCCGCTAGATGATTGATTCCACGCCGCCGCGATGCGACGGTTCCCAGCCGCAGCCCCACCAACGACCCAAACCCCCGCGGGCAGCCTGACGTCCAGGCGCGCGGGGGCGTCGAATCAATCATCCAGTCACCGGGTGAGAGGGGCGGCTGAGAGGAGCCGCAGCTCCCGTGCGCGTTGAACGGCGGAAGAGCGATCACGCGCACCGAGCTTGGAATAGATGTTGCGGATGTGCGTGTTGACCGTGTTGATCGAGACGTAGAGCTCCCGCGCGATGTCGGGCCGCGTCAGGTTCGTCGGCAGATATCGCAGTACGCGCAGCTCGCTCGGGCTGAGCTCCTCGGGTTGCGGTAGGCGCTCTCGGTCGGTGCTCGGCGCCGACGCGCCTCGCAGCAGGTCGACGATGTCGGCGAGCAGGGCGCCATGAGCCGTCTCGTGACGCGGGAGCGCGTCGAGCAGTTCCGCGGCTTCGGTCATCGCAAACGGGAAGATCAGCCGGTCCGGCTCGGCGGCCGCGAGCGCTGCCTCGGCTGCGGCGGCGGCGGCGTTTCGATCCCCCAGGTGAGAGGTGCGCGGTGCCGGCGAGCAGATGCGCTTCGACGAGCGTGAACGCGGGGACGGCCGGGGGCGTGACGTCCCGAACGTCTCGGAGTACGTCCAACGCCGTGGCGGGGTCCCCGTCCGCCATGCAGATCACTGCACGCGCGTTGTAAATGGCACCGATCCATGCGCCGGTTCGGCGGAGAGATCCGGCGAGCGTTGCGCGCGCCTCATCTGGCATCCCAAGGCGAGCCTGCGTGGCCGCGAGCCATCCGGTAATCCGCGGCGCGAGAGCGTGGACCCCTGTGAGTAGCGACTGCGCTCGCGCGGCCGCCGCGAATTCGTCGAGCGCCGATTGATGCTGCCCGCGACCGGCGTGCAACATGCCCGTCGCCAGGTGCAGAAGCACTGCGGCGGCCGGGTCGACGTGTGGCTCGGCGACCTCCCAGGCGCGGCGTAGCCAGCGCTCTCCCTCGTCGAACTCGCCCATCCAGATCGCCATGCCGCCAACCGCCCCGAGCGCGGGCGCGAGTATCGGCCGATCCTCCAGGCCATAACGCTCGGCCAGGGCTACCGCCTGACGGCCGCGCTCGCGTGCGGTCGCGACCGAGACGAGCCTTGACGGGAAACCCAGATGCGCGCGACACGCGACCTCGAGATAGGGCCGGCCGATCGTGTGGGCGAGCGCGGCTCCCTCGGAGAGGTGCCGCTCAGCGTCGGCGAGTCGCCCAGACCACGTCTCGACGATCCCGAGATTCAGCAGCGCGACTCCCCGCAGCTCACTACCCATCGCGATCTGGTCGGTCGATTCGTCTGAGATCGAAGCATCGAGCAGGTTCACTTGCTCGATTACTTCACTGAACTGACCGCTACGCCGTGCCATCGCCAACCGCAGAGACGCGATCGCGACCGCGAGGCGGCGGCGGCGAGCCGGCGGAGCGCTCTGGACGTGGGACTCGGCCAGCGCCAGCTGAGCAGCCGCTTCCTCCAACCGCCCCTGGTTCAGCTCGTTTGCCGCCTGAGCCAGCGCCAGGTCAGGATGATCGGCTGATGCGCCCTCGGGAAACGCCTGCAGCACCGCGCCGATCGTTCCCGCCTGCCCGTCGAGCACCCACCTGAACGAGTGGTCTGCGACGAGCCGGGCGGCATCAGGCCAGTCGCCGGCCGCGAGCGTGTGCCGCACGGCCTCGACGATCATCCCCGTGGTCGGCGAACCACCGTGCGGCCCGGCGGTGGAGGTCAGGAACCTCATCCGCCAACGTTCGGCGGAGCTCCAGGCGCAGGAAATCCGCCAGAAGCTGGTGGTAGCGAAACCAGGTGCGCTGAGCGTCGAGCGACACGACGAACGCGTTGGCGTCCTCCAGTTCCAGCAGCATCTGCTCCGAGCCCGAGCGGCCTGCCAGCAGGTCGGCGAGCTCACCGTTCAGCCGGTCGACAAGCGAGGTTCGCAACAGCATGCTCTGAACCTCGCTCGGTTGGCGTTCGAGCATCTCGGCCATCAGGTATTCCCCGATCGCCCTGTCGGTGCCCGAGAACTCGGCCACGAAACGCTCGGGATCCGGGTGACCGCTGAGCGAGATCACCGCGAGGCGCAGGCCGGCCGCCCAACCTTCCGTGCGCTGGTACAACGCGGCCACCCCGGCGTCGGACAGATCTGATCCCGGACGCAGCAAGCAGCTCGCGCGTCTCGCGCTCGGTGAACCGTAGATCGCCGGCTCGGATCTCGGCGATCTCGTCGGCAAGCCTGAGCTGGTGCAGCCTGATCGGCGGATCCCGGCGAGACGACAACACCACGCGCGCAGAGCTCGGCAGAATCGCGAGCAACTGCTCGAGCTGCGTGAGGGCGTCAGCTGACCTCAGCTCGTGGAGATCGTCGATGATCAGCACGACGGGTTCGACTTGCTCGGCGACCTCCGACAGGACTCTGTCGACCACCTGGTCGTCGTCGAGCGCAGCGGTCGCGGCAGGTGGCGTCTCAGGATCGATCGAGCGCGCCGGGCTGCGGATCGCGTCGAGGACGGCGCACCAGAACCGCTGCGCATTCTGTTGGTCGCGGTCGACGGACACGAACGCGACGCGACGAAGGTTGGTCGAGCGGTCAGCCCACGCACGCAACAGCGAGGTCTTCCCACTTCCCGGCGGCGCCGAGATGACCGTCACCCGCTTGGTCACAGCGCGATCCAGCAGCTGCGAGGAGGTCATCCCGGTCGAGCAGGCCCCGGGCGACCGAAACGTCCGTCGAGATCGGCTGCTCGAGGTGCTCCCCGCGCTGCGTCGTCGCCAAGCTGGTCATGCTGCGCCACGGTCCGTCTGTCGTCCGACCGTTGGCTGCTTCACCGACATCCCGCATCGACGACCCGGCATCGCGTGGCGAGCGCCGCCGTGCCGCGATGACGCGGCCCTTCCTGACAGCCGGTCTGAATCCCGGGTTCCGTCCGTCAGGCGAGTCTGCCGGCGCTCGCCGCTGTCCCGGGCACGCGCGCCTGCCGTGCTCGACCTGCCCTTAGCGTGACGAGGCTCCTCGGTCAGACTGGCGATTGCTGCCGGATCCTCGCGACTCCGGGCAGGGACGCGCGGTGCTGCCTGTCGCATGGTGCGCGTTCGCAGCAGCGAGCTGCTCCGAGGCTCCGGCTCGTCAGCGCCGCGGCCGCTTCGTCGAGGATCGCGTGATAGGCCTGGAAGACGTGGGGCACCCCAGGGGTGATGTCGAGCGTGACCTCGACGTCGGCGGTGGCGGCTTGTCGCGCGAGGCGGACGGCGTCGTCGAGGAGAACCTCGTGAGTTCCGGCCTGGATGATCAGGGGCGGCAGGCCGGACAGGTCGGCGAATACGGGGCTGATGAGGCCAAGAGCGGCGTCTTGTCCCGCCGTGTAGTCGGCGACTCGGGCTTGGAGGAGCTTCCCGGCTGAGCAGCGGGTCGACCTCGCGCCTGGTTTCCATGGTCGTCCCGGCCAGGGTGAGATCGACATACGGTGACATGACGAAGGCCGCGGCCGGCAGGGGCAGCCCGTGATCGCGGGCGTTGACCAGGGTGGCGATGGCGAGGCCGCCGCCGGCGGACTCTCCCGCGAAGGCGATGTCCGAAGGGGCGATGCCGTTGTGCAGGAGGGCTTCGTAGGCCGCAAGAGCGTCGTCAACCGCTGCCGGATACGGGTGCTCGGGGGCGAGCCGGTAGTCGACGGAGATGACCTTGGCGTGCGTCCGCCGGCCGACCTGCGAGGCCAGGTCAGCGGCGAGGAAGGCGTCCCCGATCACGTACACGCCGCCGTGGAAGTACAGAACAACGTGGCGAGGTTCGATTCCGTCGACGGTGATCTCGGCGGTTGGGACGCCGCCCAGTGCGGCTGCGGTCACGGTCACGTCGGCGGGCAGCGGCTGCGCCGATAGCAACTCTCGGAGCAGTCGCCGTTGCTCGTTGACATCGCTGCCGACGGGGAAGGCTGACTGTCGCAGGATTGCGTCGAGGGTCTCTCGCTGCTCGGTGCTCACGGAGGATCTCCCTTCGGTTGGGTTGGTCTGGCAGCGCTCCAGGCTCGCTCGCCCGGGACGCCCGCCGCTACCAAGGTTCGCCGCCAGGCAGGTGAGGAGGCGTCACCGGATCACGGTGATTCGCGCGACCGGTGATCCGCATCACGAAGTCGTGGATGATGCGCTGGTAGCGGACCGCAACGCGAACCTCACCAGGAGCCATGACCACAGTTGCCGATAGCGGCGAGCGCTTCAGCGATCAGCTTGAGCGCTGGCTTCGCGGCGACCAGACGAAGACGCTCGGAACTCTCAGCGACGCCTTCGCGGAGAAGAGCTTCGCGGTCACGATCCTGCTCTTGATGTTCGTGCCCGCGCTGCCTCTTCCCACCGGCGGGATCAGCCACGTGTTCGAGGTCATCACCGTCGTACTCGGCGGGGAGATGCTGCTCGGCCGGCGCACGATCTGGCTGCCGGAACGCTGGCAACGCCGCGAGCTTGGCCCGACGACGACCGACAAGGCGGTCCCGTTCATGATCCGCTGGATCCGGCGCGTCGAACGGTTCTCCCGGCCGCGCGGGGCATGGCTGTTCGGGCAGGCCTGGATGCTGCGGCTCCTGGGGCTGCTCATGATGGGGCTGGCGGTCGCAGCCGCGCTCGCGCCGCCGTTCTCGGGGCTTGACACGTTGCCCTCGCTGGGCGCCGTCGCCGTCGCGCTCTCGATCATCCTCGAAGACGTCGTTGTCCTTGCGATCGGCATCGGCATCGGCACGGGCGGCGTCGTCCTGATCCTTACCATCGGCGCAGCGATCGTCCGAGTGCTCCGAAGTCTTGTATGACCAGGCATGTCTCCGGTCATGCTTCCTGGGCCTCGCGCCCGAGCTCGACCGCCGCCGCGGGCTTCGACTCGAGCATGACCGCCGCGATCAGCGCGCCCACGGCCGTCATCCCGGCAAGCACGTAGAACGCGGCCGAGAACCCGTGGGTCAGCGCCGCCGGGCTGAACGCGCCCGCGCCGGCGTGATCGTCGACGTAGCGCGCGGTGAACGTCGTCGCAACGGTGGTCGCGACCGCGACGCCGATCGCGCCGCCGATCTGCTGGGTCGTGTTGATCAGGCCCGAGGCGATGCCTGCATCGCTCTCGCGGACGCCCGTGAGGGCGCCGATCGACATCGGCACGAAGGCGAACGCGAGCCCGAGGCCGCTGATGATGAACGGCGGGAACAGGTCGCTGAAATACTGGCCGTGTACCGGGAGCCGGGCGAACCACACGAGCGCCACCGTCGAGAGCGCGAACCCCAACGGAAGCACCGGGCGGACGCCGAGCCGGGTCACGAGCGATTGCACGAGGACGGAGAAGACGATGGTCGTCAGCGTCAGCCCGATGTACGCGACGCCCGTCTTGAGCGCCGAGTAGTGCAGCACCTGCTGCATGTACAGCGTCAGCAGGAAGAACTGCGAGAAGATCGCACCTCCCATCAGGAGTCCGCTGACGTTCGAGGCCGTAAGTGTCCGCAGCCTGAAGATCCGCATCGGCAGCAGCGGCGCCTGGGAGCGGAACTCGATCACGAAGAAGGCGACGAGCAGCAGCGCAGAGACCGTGAGGAGCGTGATTGTCTCGGTGGTGGCCCACCCGTGCTGCCCGGCCCGCGTCATCGCGTAGACGAGCAGCATGAGCCCGGCGGTGATCGACAGGGCGCCTGCGACATCGAAGTTGCGATGGGCCAGGTTGGCACGGCTTTCCTTGAGCAGGAACGGCGTGAGCGCGATCACGACGATGCCCACCGGGACGTTGACGAAGAAGATCCACGACCAGTTGAGGCCGCTCGTCAGCACGCCGCCGAGCAGCACGCCGGCTGCGCCGCCGCTTCCCGAGGCCGCAGCCCAGATGCCGAGCGCGACGTTGCGCTCCTTACCCTCGACGAACATCGTCGTCAGGATCGAGAGGGCCGCAGGCGAGAGCAGCGCGGCCCCGAGCCCCTGCAGCGACCGGAAGACGATCAGCGAGGCCTCCGACGACGCCAGACCGTCGAGCAGCGAGCTGATCGTGAACAGGGCCAGCCCGGCGAGGAAGAGCCGCCGCCGCCCGAGCAGGTCGGCCAGGCGGCCGCCGAGCATCAGGAAGCCGCCGAACATGATCGAGTAGGCGGTGATCACCCACTGCAGGCTCTCCTGCGAGAAGTGCAGGTCGGTCTTGATCGACGGCAGTGCCACGTTCACGATCGCGATGTCGAGCACCACCATGAACTGGGCGGCGATGATCAGCGCCAGGGCGAACCAGCGAGTCCGATCGATGCTGCCGGCCGCCGGCTGCGTCAAACTGGTCTCAGTCGTCTCGTTGATCATCGATTGCCTCCAGCGTTGTCAACGTGAACCTGCGGGCATCGTGCATGGGCGTCAGGCTCGCCACGAGCCCGGTGAGGTGTCCTCACCGGATGGTGGTGATTTCCCGCCACGCACGCTGTTTCGGCTGTGGACGCTTGGTCTCGCCGGGATCTGTCGGAGCTCGAGCAGCTCGAGGCCGAGCGCCTCGATCTGCGCGAGCACGCCGAACACCGCCGACCGATCCTCGAGCAAGCCGGTGAGCACGGTCTCGCCCCCGTTCAGCTCCGACTCCATCGAGGGAAAGGCGGACAGGGCGGTGGCTCCGAGCCGCCCCTGTATCCGGATCGTGTACAAGCCCGGCGTTGTGGCCACGCCGTCATGCTGCAACCCGACGTGGTGAGCCGGCGACGCCGGAATCCGGTGATTGTGCGCCTCTACCAGACGCCGGTCGACCCGTTCGCGAGCTTCGATCTCGTGCGAGCGGGCGTGGTCCGCGTCCTGAAGACCAGTGTCTCCGGCGTGTCGGGCCGAGAGCTCATCTTCCGCACGCGTTGCGCTGCCGGCCTCCTCAACTGGCTGATCCTCGCACCTCTGGGCGCCGATCTGCGCAAGGGATCCAGGAAGCAGATCGAAGAGCTGCTGATCCCGACTCTCGCCGGAACCTTCGGCGGCCAGACCTCCGTCTGACGCGGACGCCGCAACACCTACGAGAGACGGCGTGCGAGCTGGGTGCGCGACTTCACGTCGAGCTTGCGGAATGCCTTGCGTAGGTGGTACTCGACCGTACTCTGGGTGATGAAGAGCTGAGCGGCGATCTCTCGGTTTGTGGCTCCGCTCGCGGCAAGGCGCGCGATCTGCTCCTCTTGGGGGGTGAGTTGGTCGAGCGTGTCCACTGTCCGTTTGCGGGCGCGCGCGCCAGTGGCCAGCAGCTCCCGTTCGGCGCGGCTCGCGAACGCCTCGGTGCCCATGCTCTTGAACATGTCGAGGGCGGTGCGCAATTGCTCTCGGGCGTCGAGGCGGCGGCGTTCGCGTCGCAGCCACTCCCCGTAGAGGAGGTGGGTGCGGGCGAGCTCGAGCCGCACACGCGTACGGGCGAGGTGCGTGATCGACTCCCGGTACAGACTCTCGGCGATCCCTCCCTCGCTCAGCAGCGCGCGTACACGCGCCTCGATCCCGAGCGCCCACTCCGAGTCGATCACCCGGGTGCGCTCCGTGAGCCAATCCAGCGCGAACTCGAGCAGTGGTCGGTCGGCGGTCCGCGATGCCGCCTCCGCCAGCTCGGGCACGAGCAACGAGCCGTATCCGACCGGATCGGGCTGGAACGCCTCCCAGGCGGCATCGCGTGCTGCGTCGTGGCGGCCGAGGCCGTTGGAGAGCAGGGATCTCGCGTAGTTGTGAGATGTCCATCGCCGCGCGGCCGCCTCCTCCGCCGTGGCCTGGATCAGTTCAGACGCCTCCGGCTCGTGGCCGCGCCACGCGGCGAGGATCATCGGGGCGTTCACCAGCCCCGGGTTTCCGGTCGCCTCGGCCAGCAAGCGGGTTTCGTCGATCGTCAGAGTGGCCGCGCTCAGGTCCCCGGCGAGCATGTGGCTCCTGGCCAGGAAGCTGAGCGCGAACTGGAGGTCCACGAGTGCGCCGGCGGCGCGGGCGACCTGCACCTGACGTGCGGCGAGGCGATGAAGGGCCTCGTCGTCCCACATCTCGAGGGCAACGATATTGCCGTTTCGACTGCTGGAGAGCGAGAGCCGCCGGCCGACATCCTCGTTGGAGACGTCCATCGCGAGCAGGAGCTCGAGAGACCGGGCGAGCGTGGGCGCCGCGGCCGCGTATCCCTCGGTCAAGCGGATCGCGAACGCGTCGAGCAGCACGTCGACCGTCCGAGGCGGAGCGGTGCCGGTCGGCGCCGCCCGCGCGGCCTCCGCAACCGCCGGTGCGCCGCCGACGACTTCAACGTCGCTGGACATCGCTCCCGCGAGCGCCTCGAGATACGTTTCGCGGGCTCGCTCGGGGTCGACTGGCTCGAAGCGTTTCGCCGCGCTCAGAAACAGGCGCCCGGCGTCGCCGCCGCGCCGCTGCTCCAACGCGATCTGGCCTCGCAACAGGTCGATACGCGCCTGGCCGAGCTCATCGAGCAGTCCGGCGTCGACGCCTGCCAGTAGCTCGAGCGCAGCGTCCAGCGCGCCGGCATCGCGCTTGGCGCCGGCGGCCGCGAGCAGGCGCTGCGCACGGTGCGCGGCCTGCGGTGTCAGCGCCGCGGCGCGCTCGAGGAACGCAGCGACGGCCGCCAAACCGCCGCGCGCCTGTGCCCGTCCAGCGGAACGCTCGAGCTCTTCGGCGACGTCCTCGTCGGGCATTGACGCCGCCTGCGCCCGGTGCCAGGCGCGGCGATCCGGATCGATCTCCGGATCGGATGCGTTCGCCAGGGCTCGGTGGGCAGCGCGGCGCTCCGTCGGCCCGGCTGCCCGATAGACGGCCGAGCGAACGAGTGGATGACGGAAGACCAGTCGGACACCAAGCTCCAACAGGTCTTCCGCTTCGACGGTCTCCGCAACCGACTCGGGGATTCCGAGCTGCCGGGCTGCCCGCCATACGACCGCCGGGTCGCCGGTTGGATCGGCGGCCGCGATGAGCAACAAGCGACACGCATCGTCCGGAAGCCGGGCCAGACGCCGCGTAAAGCTCTCCTCGATGCTCGCGGACAGGGGCACGGCCGCGGGCAGCCCGAACCCGCCCGCCAGCTCGATCGGCGTCAGCCCCCGCGGCAGCTCCAACAGCGCGAGCGGGTTGCCGCGCGTCTCCAGGACGATCCGATCCAGCACGTCCTCATCCAGGCGAGCGGGCAAGACGGACTCCAAGAGCGTCCGCGCATCACGATGGCCCAGGGGCTCGACACGGAGCTCCGGCAAGCCCGTGAGCGCGTCGCCCACTTCGCGAGCCGTGAACACGAGCGCGATCCTCTCCGCCAGGAGGCGGCGGGCGACGAACGCGAGCGCGCGGGCCGATGCACGATCGAGCCACTGGGAGTCATCGACGACACACAGGAGCGGCCGTTCCTGCGTTGCCTCGGACAGCAGACCGAGGGCCGCCAGTCCGACCAGGAAGGGATTCGGCGCCTGTCCGGCACTCAGCCCGAAGGCCACGCGGAGCGCATCGCGCTGGGGATCCGGCAAACGCTCCGATCGGTCGAGGACCGGCGAGCACAGCTGTTGCAGGGCCGCGAATGGGAGCTCCATCTCGCCCTCGACCCCGACGGTCCGCAGGACCCGCATCTGGCGCCCCTCCTCGACCAGCCAATCGAGCAGGGCAGTCTTCCCGACGCCTGGCTCTCCATGAACCACCAAGACCCCGCCGTCGCCGCTGCGCGCAGCCTCGAGCAGGCGGGCGAGCACCTCGCGCTCGCGCTGCCGGCCGAGCAGTTGGGCTCCCGGCGGCTCCGTGAGCGCCCGAGTGTGTGACGGCGAGCCCATCTACGGCGAGGAGCATGACGCAAGACGAGGCCCGGCGCACGAACTCGGGCGATGCGCCGACCAATGGCTGGGGACGACGCTCGGGTCGCGGACCAGGGAATCCAAGGATTCGATCGCCGGCGCGCCGCGGCACCCTCGTCTCCATGAGCACACCGGACACGACCCGACGCGACACGAAGGAGGCAACGATGAACAGGGATCTCGGAGTCTGGACGTACGAGGATTGCGCGCTCGTGCTGATCGACTACCAGAACGAGATGTTCGAGGTCATTCGATCGGAAACACCGGCAGACCTCGTCGAGCTGAACGTGAGGCTGCTGGCCAGGACCGCCAAGGCGCTCGACATGCCGATCGTGCTGTCAACCGTGGGGGTCGGGTTCGGATTCAACGGCCCGACGCTCCCGTCGATCCTGTCCGAGCTGGAAGGCATCGAGCCGATCGACCGGACATCCATGAACGCGTTCGAGGATGACGCCTTCCGCGAGGCGGTGAAGGCGACCGGCCGCAAACGCCTCATCATCGGCGGGCTCCACACCGAGATCTGCCTCACGTTCGCGACGACCCAGGCGTTGAAGGACGGGTACGACGCCATGATCGTCACCGACGCCGTCGGCGGTCGATCCCAGGTCGCGCACCGCACGGGTATCGAGAGGTTGGCGCACACCGGCGCCGTGCCGACCACGGCACTCGCCGTCAACACCGAGCTCTTCCGTGACTGGGCGACACCCGCCGCCGGCCCCGCCCGCGACGTCATCTACTGGTACTTCCGCGAGGCCCCGAAGCTGACCACCACCGTCGGCGTCGCGGACGCCGAGAAGCAGGCCGCAGCGGCCGCCCTCCAGGCAGTGACCTGATGTCAGGACGCCTGTCCGACAAGGTCTGCGTCGTCACCGGGACAGGCGGAAGCATGGGGCGTGCGACTGCGCTTGCGTTCGCTCGAGAGGGTGCGCTGCTCGTCGGCTGCGACGTCCTGCCCGATCCCGCGGAAGAGACCGTTGAGATCGTACGGGCCGCGGGTGGCGAGATGGTGTCACTGCAGCCGTGTCGTCTCAGCGATCCGGTCGACTGCGCGAGGCTCGTCGAGCTGGCGGTGAACGAGTACGGCAAGATCGACGTGCTGTTCAACCTCGCCGCCAGGTCGCATTTCAGCCGGCTCGAGGACTTCACCAACGAGGAGTGGGACGCCGCCCGGCAGGATGAGGTCGACCTGGTGTTCTACCTCACTCGCGCCGCGTGGCCCCGCTTGAAGGCCAGCCACGGTGTCGTCCTGAACATGGCCTCGTTGAACGGTTCCCTCGGCTTCAAGCTCCTCGCGTCGCTGGCCCACACGACGAACAAGGCAGCAATCATCGGGATGACACGCCAGCTCGCGCTGGAAGGAAGCGAGCACGGCATTCGCGTGAACTCGATCTCACCGGGCTTCATCGAGAGCAACGCAACTCGCGGGGAGCTGGAAGACGAGGCCTGGGCTCGCGAGATGCTCGGCAGGACGCTGTTGGGCCGGTTTGGCCAGCCTGAGGACGTGGCGAACGTCGCCCTGTTCCTTGCCTCCGATGAGAGCTCATACGTCACGGGTATCGACGTCGTCGTCGATGGCGGCATGAGGGTCTGGTGACCCTCGGATGAGCACGCAGCGATCACCAGAACTGACCGGCACGCCCCAGGTGCTGCCCGCGGCGGAGACGTCGGGACACCGATCGGGCTTCTGGGCCGCGGCGTTCGCCTTTCTGATCGTCATGGCATTCGCCACGCTGCCGAGCCCGCTCTACGGTCTCTACCGGATCCGAGACGACCTGTCGGCGTTCATGGTGACGGTGATCTATGCGATCTTCGCGGCCGGCACGATCGCCACGCTGTTGTCGGTGCGTTTCATCGCAGCGCGTGTCGGACGCCGAGGCGTCATGCTCGGCGCAGTGGGAACGATGATCGTCGCGGCGGCGTTGCTCGCCGCATGGAAGGCGCTGCCCGGCTTGCTCGTCGGGCGCTTGATCACCGGCGTGGCAGTTGGCCTGGCCGCTGGGACCGCCATCACCTACCTGATCGAGCTGCGTGTCCGTGCGGACCCAAACGCCTCGGTGGTCCGTGCGCGGAACATCGGCACTGCCATAAACGTCGGCGCACTCGGTGTCGGACCGCTGATCGCCGGCTGTCTGGCGGAATGGGCCAGACTGCCGCTGACCTTGCCCTACCTCCTCTGGGTAGCGCTCGGAGCGGTTGCGCTGATCGGCCTCGCCGCCGCCCCCGAAACCGGCGGTGCGGCCGCCGCGGCTCCGGCCAGGAGTCGGGCAAGCGGCTCGTCAAAGTCGGCCAGGCTGCTCGTTCCCGCAGCGCTGGTGACCCTTGCAGCCTTCTCGGCGAACGGGCTGTTCGCCGGGTTGTCCGGGCTGTTCCTGGCCACCACGTTTGGGCGGCCGTCCCACGCACTGGCCGGCGCGACACTGTTCCTGGTGTTTTCCGCAGGCGTGGCGTCCCAGCTGGCAACTGGCGGGATGCGAGCGTCGCGCGTGTTCGTGCTCGGCTCGATGTCGATGCTCGTCGGTCTCGTCATGCTCGTGACCGCCGTTCGACTTGCGACACCGAGTCTCGCGCTGTTTCTGCTCAGCGGTGTGCTGATTGGCGGCGGTGCGGGCGCCGTCTTCAAAGGGACCACCGGTCTCGTGCTCGAAGCAACTGCGCCGGAGAACCGGCTGGCGATGACGTCGGACTTGCTCATCGCGCTCTTTGTCGGCCTGTCGATTCCCGTGATCGGTGCCGGTGTCGCACTCGACCGGGGCGCAAGCCCGCCGAACACCGTGCTCGGCTTCGCCATCCTCGTCGGGTTGGGAGTCGCCGGCGCCGGGGCGCTGCTGGCACACGGGCTCCGAAGCGCGGAGCGCCCGGCGTAGGGATGCGCGCTTGCCGCCTCATCCGTCCCGACCACCGTACGCATCTGAAGGAGCGACGACATGGCCAGTGCCCCGGTCCGCGATCAGCTCGGTGACCATCTGATCACCCCGAAGAACGCGGCATTCGTGCTGATCGACTATCAGCCGTCCCAGTTCGCGACCGTCCGTTCGATCGACCAGGACCTGCTGCGCACGAACGTCGTCTCGGCCGTCAAGACGGCCAGGGCATTCGGGCTGCCGATCGTCCACTCGACCGTCAACGTGGCATCCGGCCAGCAACAGCCGACCGTTCCGGAGCTGGCCGAGCTGCTCGAGGACAGCCCCCCGATCGACCGCACGAGCGTCAACTCGTGGGAGGACATCGACTTCGTGGCCGCCGTGCATGCCACCGGCCGGCGTAAGCTGATCTTCTGTGCGCTTTGGACCGAGGTCTGCATGGCGTTCGCCGCGCTCGACGCGTTGAGGGAGGGCTACGAGGTCTATCCGGTCGTCGACGCGATCGGCGGCACGTCTGTGGAGGCTCACCGCGCGGGTGTCGAACGCGTCGTTCAGGCCGGAGGCGTGCCGATCGGGTGGGTGTCGCTTGCGTGCGAGCTCCAGCGCGACTGGAACCGTCAGGAGACGGTGCCGCAGGTCGTCGAGATCGTGCTGACGGAGAGGTTGCTGAAGGAATGAGCCTTGAGAAGCGTGCGCAGCACGGGCCGGCTGGACGGGCGCGCGAGGGGGGCTCGGCGCTCGCAGACGCGCCGGCGCGGGAGTTCCTCCGCGGCGCCGATCCCATCCTCCGCGAGTTGATCGATGCGCGCCCGGACTTCCACCCGCGGGCCTGGCTGAACGACCTGCCGCCGCTCGATGCCTTCGGAACGCTCATCTTCCAGGTCGTCGGGCAACAGCTCTCGGTCGTCGCGACGCGGACGATCATCTCGCGGCTGCAACAGCGGTTCGGCGGCCGCATGCCCTCGCCCCAGGAGCTGCTGGCGGTCGACCCGCAGGAGCTCCGCGCGAGCGGCATGTCCAATCGCAAGGCCGCCACCCTGCGCGCGCTCGCGGAACGCTTCCTCGACGGCCGGCTGAGCGACGAGTCGTTCGCGCGCATGACCGACGCGCAGATCGAGGCCGCGCTGACCGAGATCCCGGGGATCGGGCCATGGACCGCACATGGCTTTCTGATCGTTGCGCTCGACCGGCCCGACGTGCTGCTCTCAGGCGACCTCGCGCTCCGGCACGCCGTCGAGCACGCCTACGGATTCGACCACCTTCCAACCGAGCAGGAGATGGTCCGGGTAGCGGAGCGATGGCGGCCCTACCGGAGCCTCGCGGTCAGCTACCTGTTCGCCGCCGAGTTCGAGAAAGGAACCTGATGCAGCCAGGAAACGTCAAGAGCGTCGGGATCATCGGCGCAGGCCGGATCGGTCAGGCGATGGCACAGACCGCGCGCCGTGCCGGGCGGCAGGTCGTGATCGCCAACAGCCGCGGGCCGCAGACGCTGACCGCGGTTGTCGACGCGCTCGGCGACGGTGTGTCGGCCGGCACGGTCAGGGACGCCTCAGCGGCGGACGTTGTCGTGCTCGCAGTGCCGTGGGCGCAGGTTTCCCAGGCGGTCGAGGGCATGAGGTGGGACGGGCGGATCGTGATCGACCCGACGAACGCCTTTGACCCCAGCGACCTGGACGGGCGCACCTCGAGCGAGGTGGTTGCCGACCTCGTCGCCCCGGCGCGCGTGGTGAAGGCCGCCAACACGCTCGCGGCCGCCGTGCTCGCCTCCGACCCTCACGAGGCAGGTGGCCAGCGTGTGATCTTCCTCTCGGGCGACGACGGCGATGCCAAGTCCGAGGTCGTCGCGCTGTTCGAGGAAGCGGGGTTCTTCGTCGTTGACCTCGGTGGCCTGCGCGAGGGCGGCCGGATGCAGCAGGTCCGCGCCCCGCTGGCCGGCCACGACCTGATCCGTCTTCCCTGAGCAGGACCGGCTACCGCGTGCTCAACCCATGCATCGCGGCTTCGGGGAGCACGGTGTTCAGTGCTGCGACATTCTCCTCCAGGTGCCTCACGGTCGACGTTCCGGGGATCGGGACGATGTTGGGAGCGCGCTGTAGCAACCACGCGAGGGCCACCTGTGCGGGGGAGGCGTTCAACTCCTCGGCCCACGCGCTCAGGCGTCGCACCTGCTCCGCGCTACCCGCTCGCAGCGGCAGCCACGGCAGATACGCGATGCCGTGGCGGGTCGTGAAATCGACGATCGCGGTGTCAGTCTGGTCGGCCACGCTGTAGGAGTTCGACACCGATGCGATCTCGGTCGTGGTGAGGGCGTATTCGAGCTGCGTCAGTCCGACGTTCGAGAGGCCGATGTGATGAAGCTTGCCCTCCTGTCGCATCTCGATCATGGCGGCCACGGCGCGTCTGAAGGACTCGCTCACCGACCGGTCGTTCCCCCACCGCAGATGAACGATCGAGATCGCCTCGGCGCCGAGCAGACGGAGGTCGCGCTCCATCCCCGTGCGCAGCTTCTCGGGTGTGTGCGCGGGCACCAGGCGACCGCCGCCGTCATATTCCCAGCCGAGCTTGGTCGCAATCACGAGGTCATCCGGATAGGAGCGCGTCGCCTCTGCGAGGAGCTGGGTTGGGATGTCAGGACCGTAATACCAGGCCGTGTCGAAGACGCGCACTCCAAGCTCGAGCGCCCGCCTCAGGACGAGTCGAGCTTCTGCCGGGTCTGGCGGTGGCCCGAGCACGCCGGGCCCCGTCAAGCGCATCGTTCCGTAGCCAATACGAGGCACACGTCTGCCGACGAGTTCGAGAACACCGCTGCGAGGAACGACCGCGCCGGAATCCACCGCACGTATTCAATCAGACGCTTGAAAAGATTTCAACAGCAAGGAGAGCGCGTAGTTGAGGCGGGGAGAGTGGGTGGACGGCAGGTGCCTGCCGCCCACCCGGCCGAGAACTCTCCGCTGGCTATTGCGGCTCTGGCCCGCTCGTGAGGCCGTAGATCACGAGGCCGTTGATGATCAGCGCGATCAGCGCCCCGAGGGGTGCGGCGAACAGGAAGAAGAACCAGATGAAGATCGCGAACGACGCGGCGCAGACGCCGAGCAGGTTCCCGTTGGGATTGTCGGAGAACACCATGAACCCGGCGACCAGCTGGACGAGCCCGAAGATCAAGAGGATCCAGCCCCAGGTGTCCTGGTTCGAGAACAGGAACTCGTTCGCGAGGTAGTTACCTCTATGGATCGCGGTGATCCCCTCGACGACGTTGAACGATCCGGCGATTACGAGCCAGATAGCCGCAAACGTCGCCCATCCGGTACGAACGTAGCGCGACTCGGTCGACGACATGTGCATCCCTCCCTTTCATCCGTGGGTGTGCCGCCAAGGTTCGGAACAATCCGCTGGTTCCCTTGTTTGGCGTTGCGGCGGATCCCGCGGCTCGCCGCGCTGATACGACGGGATAGACTCACCGGCGTGATCGAGCGAAGGCATCTCGTCATCGCCTCGTGGATCGGCCTGTTGGCGCTGGTAGTCGTGCTGGTGCTGGTCGTGCCGAGCGGCTCGCCGGTTGCGTGGGCGCTGATCGCGATCGGCGGCGCAAGCAGCGCGATCGACATCGTCAAGCGCCGCCGGGCGCGCCGCCACCCAGACCACTAGCCTGCCCGGAGATGAGCGAAGACAGACCGTCGTCGATCGAGGAAGGTTTGACCCTCGGCTACGGCTACGCCGAGAAGTATCGAGACGACCGTCTGACTTTGAGGCGGATCGCGACGGCGCGCTCGGCTTCCGAAGTGGCGGCGGCCGTCGATCAGGCCGACATTGCGGCGGACGGAATCGCGGACCAAGCCGCCTTCTGGAGCGGCTTCGCCCATGGCGTCAAGCGGTACCTGGTCGACGAGATGCAGGTCATTCTCAACGAATCTGAACGATAAGAAGCGGCTCGGGTCGTCACCGGGGTGGCGCCGGTTGGGGATCGGTCGGTGTTCGGCGCCGGGAGATCAGCCTGCCGTGGACGCGCCGAGGAGGCGCGTCTCACTCCAGTCGAGGATGAGCTTGCGTTCGGCGAAGTACCAGCGGCCGTCGATCTTTGCGAACACGTCGAGATAGCGGAGCCAGGCGACCATGATCTTGCGGATCCCCTCTTCGCTGAAGACGTGGTGCGCGATCGTGTAGCTCTCGCCGGTGGCGCGGTCGCCGGCGAGTGTGACCGTGCTTTGCCCGTTGAAGTGCATCGTCGCCTCGTAGCGGTTCAGGTCGTCGAAGACGGGCGCGAGGGCCTCGCGTCCCTGGAGCTCGTAGGACGCTTCCGCTCGCGCGCCGTCCATGTAGACCGCGAAGCGCGTGTCGGCGGTGAACAGCGCTCTCTGGCCTTCGGCGTCGCGTCGGTCGGCGCAATGCGCGTAGGCGTCGAACAGCTCACGGATCGCCAGGCGGTCGGCGGCGTCGGATGGCGTGAGTTCAGCGTGGGCAGTCATCGAAGCTCCTTGCGTCGGATGGCGGGCCGGACGAACCGAGATCGGCCTCGAGTTCGACCCATCCTTTATGCCGAAGAGGCAAAAATACCATATTAGCAATGATGCGTCAACTACTATCTACCCGATGGCCGAGTCGGTCGACCGCCGAACGCGAAAGAAGCAGCGCACGCATCTGGCGATCCAGGACGCCGCATTTGAGCTCTTCGCGGAGCGCGGCTACCGCGAGACCACGATCAGGGCGATCGCAGACAGGGCCGACGTGGCACCGCGGACGGTCACTGTGCATTTCGCCACCAAGGAGGAGCTTCTGTTCGACGCCGAGCCGTTCAGGGTTGAGAGCCTCGCCGCCGCTCTCAACGCAAGGGGGCCTCGGGAGTCGGCTCTCGACACGCTGCGCCGCTGGATGGCCGGCACGATGAACCAACTCGAGTCAGAGAACGCCGAACTGAGCGACCGGTTCTGGGAGCGCCGCGCGCAACGGGCGCAAATCATCAACGCCGAGCCCGGGCTCCGCGGACGCGCCCGCGCCGCCTACTACGAGCTCGAACGCGTCCTGGCCGATGCAATCGGGACAGACCTTGGTCAGGCCGGAACGGCACTCGTACCACGCGTGGCGGCGCTCACCGCTGTCGCGGGGCTGCGAGAGCTCTACGAAACCGACGAACTCCGAGCGCTCCCCTCACCGCCCACGGCTGCCGGCCTCCTCGCCCTCGTCGACCGCGTGATCGCATTCACCCGCGCGGGAATCGCCGGCTCGACCTAGGGTGAGACTGGCGTCGCCGTCCCGGAGGTTGGCGACGGCGTTCGCGAGGCTCAGCGTCAACTCCCGCGTAGCTCTCAGCCCGAAGGCTTAGTCGATTGTCGGGGTTGCGGTGACGACGTACGGCGACGCTCACACGATTCGGTGAGCGTCGCCGTACACGGAGCGCAGCGGACCTCTACCTGGCCAGGCTCCGGGCCGCTTCAACGATCACCTTCGTGACCGCGGCAGGCTGCGAGATCATCGAGAGATGCCCTGCCTTGACCTCGGTGATGTGGGCGTGGGCACGGTGCGCCATGAACAGCTGGATCGACGACGGAATCGCGTTGTCGATCGTGCCGACCAGATCCCAGCTCGGAATCGTCTTCCACGCCGGCGGTCCTGACGGCGCCGTCAACGCACTGAACACCGCAGGCGCCTGCGTCGCCTCGAGGACTGCGCCCTTCTTCGCCGGCAGATCGTTGGCGAACCCTTTCAGGAAGACGCGCGGCTTCACGTACAGCAGCGCATCGCCCGGAGCCGCTCCGGGGAACGGCACGAAGTTGAACACGGTGTTCGGCGGCCCGGCTCCCAGCACCGAACCGGGCTGGCTGGAGTCGAGACCGAGCGCAGACTCGCCCTTGTCCGGAATGAAGGCGTCGACGTAGACGAGCGCCTTCACGTTCGGGTTCCCGCGTGGCCGCGTTCGAGATCACCATGCCGCCGTAGGAGTGGCCGACGAGGACGATCGGGCCGGGAATCGTCTGGAGGAGGTCCGCAATCGTCTCCGCGTCTCCGCTGAGACTTTGCAGCGGGTTCGGCGGTGCGACGACCGTGTAGCCGTCGTTCTGCAGACGCTTGATCACCCGTGACCAGCTGGCGTTGTTCGCCCAGGCGCCGTGCACGAGCACGACCGTTGGCTTGGCCTGCGTTGTCTTCGCGGGCGCGGCGGTGGAGCGGCCGGCCAGAGTCACAGCCGCCAACGCGGTGGCGCAGACCGCTGTGACGATGGCTGCGAGTTTCACCTTCGAAAGGTGGACGCCCTCGGCGTCCGCCGCTGAGACGGGTTTGCCTGGCTGGTTCATTCTGGTATCCCTTCTTCTCGATTTTGAGTGCGACTGCTGTTCACCGAGTCGCCGCCGGCACACCGACTGCATTGGCGGCCTGCTCGATGAGGTCCGCGACCTCGTTTGGGTGCGAGACCATCGGGACGTGGCTCGAGGGGATTTCGACGGTGGTCGCGCCCATGCGCGCGGCGAACTGTCGTTCGGCGTCGGGCGCGAGCGCTTCGTCGTTCTGGGCAACCAGGTACCAGGAAGGCAATGTCTTCCAGGCCGGGACGCCCATCACCTCGCCTAAGGCGGAGCCGGTGAGAGGCTGCTGTACGGCGTAGAGCACTCTTGCCTGGGTCGGGTCGACGTCGGCGGCGAAGTGATTGACGAAGTCGTCTTCTGAGAGCCAATTGAAGCCGCGAGCGTCGGTGAACAGGTGCGCGAGCGCCGGCATCACCGGCCCCTGGGAGAGAAGCGCGCCGAGCGATTCGCCCTCGTCGAGGCCGAACGCCGCGATGTAGACGAGGCCGACGACGTTCGGCGCATCGGCGCCGAGGGCGGTCATGATCTGGCCGCCGTAGGAGTGTCCGACGACAAGCGTTGGACCGTCCTGGAACTCGAGCACTTGCCTCAGGCGGGCGACGTCGTCGGCGAGCGAGCTCAATGGGAATTGCGGTGCTCTGACCTGGAAGCCGTCGGCTTGCAGGCGCTCGATGACGCCGCTCCAGCAGGACCCGTCGACCCCAGCGCCATGAATCAGGACGATGTTCGGTCGGCCGTTCATTTGGTGGCTCCTTTCTGTTCTTGAGTGCGACGGGGTGTTTCAGCGAGTCGCGGCCGGCACACCGACTGCATTGGCGGCCTTCTCGATCAGGTCCGCGACCTCGTCTGGGTGCGAGACCATCGGGACGTGGCTCGAGGGGATTTCGACGGTGGTCGCGCCCATGCGCGCGGCGAACTGTCGTTCGGCGTCGGGCGGGAGCGCTTCGTCGTTCTGGGCAACCAGGTACCAGGAAGGCAATGACTTCCAGGCCGGGACGCCCATGACGTCGCCGAAGGCAGAGGTGGCGAGCGGCTGCTGTACGGCGTAGAGCACTCTTGCCTGGGTCGGGTCGACGTCGGCGGCGAAGTGATTGACGAAGTCGTCCTCTGAGAGCCAGGCGAAGCCGCGAGCGTCGGTGAACAGGTGCGCGAGCGCCGGCGTCACCGGCCCCTGGGAGAGAAGCGCGCCGAGCGATTCGCCTTCGTCGAGTCCGAACGCCGCGATGTAGACGAGGCCGACGACGTTCGGCGCATCGGCGCCGAGGGCGGTCATGATCTGGCCGCCGTAGGAGTGTCCGACGACGAGGGTCGGACCGTCCTGGAAAGCGAGTACCTGGCGTAGACGGGCGACGTCGTCTGCGAGCGAGCTCATCGGGAACTGCGGTGCTCTGACCTCGAAGCCGTCGGCCTGCAGGCGCTCAATGACGCCGCTCCAGCAGCGACCCGTCGGCCCATGCGCCATGAATCAGGACGATGTTCGGTCGACCGTTCATAGTCTGGTGGCTCCCTTCTGTCTTGGGTCGTCTGACCGTTCACTGAGAGCTTCGGGCGCCTAGGGAGACGCTCGCATCGGGGCCGCCCTAGGCGTGCTCTGACAGCAGCGCGTGCTCTGGCTGGATCTGCCGGCGCTGGGCGAAGTTGAGGGCGTTGGGAGGCCGGCGACCGTCAAGCTGCGCCGCCAGGCCCTCGCCGAGCGCTCGCGCAGCGCGGCGGAAGTAGCTCGTCGTCAGGGCGGCGTTGTGCGCCGTCGCGATCACCTTCGGATGATGTGCGAGTGGCGCGGAAGCCGGGTAGGGCTCTTCCGTGAACACGTCGAGGCCGGCCCCGGCGAGGCGTCCTTGGTCGAGCGCCTCGAGGAGTGCGCCCTCGTCGATCAGCGCGCCTCGAGCGACGTTTACGAGTCGCGCGCCAGGCCGCATCGCCGCGAGCGCCGCGCGGTCGATCAGCGGGGGGTGTCCTGGTTCGTGGCTCGCGGTCAGGATCACGGCGTCAGCCGCCAGAAGCGCGTCGTGGATACGGTCGGCGCCCACGATCTCGATATCGGGTGCGGTCGGCGGGGCTCCGCGGCCGACGTCTCGCCGCACGCCGATTAGCCGAACTTCGAACGGATCGAGCCGTCGGGCCAGCTGTGATCCGACTGCTCCGAGCCCGACGATGCAGACGGTGCTTCCCGCGAGTGCCTCACCGGGCGGGTCTCCCCACTGCCCGGGCTCGAACCCGGACGGAGATTCGGGAAGCCGTCGCAGGAGGGCGAGCAGCAGCAGCACGGCGTGCTCGGCGACGTCGACGGCGTTTAGCCCCGGCATGTTGGCGACCCAGACGCCTGCCGAGGTTGCCGCCGCGATGTCGATGTTGTCGACGCCTGCGCCGAACTGCTGAATCAGGCCGAACTGTCCGGCGTGGATGGTTTCGGCGTCCAATTCGGCCCAGAGTGGAACGACGACATCGATCAACTCGTCGCGGGCACGCACGGCAAATGCGCCAGGTGCGCACCACTGCACATCAACGGTGGCCGGTAGCGCGCCGGGCATCAGCGCGGTGAGCTCGCTCCAACCGTGCTGGCTCGAGAACCGCTCGGTTCCTACCAGCACGCGCACCTTCGCCCCCCGCGGTCGGGTCCGGTGGTCGCCGTCGTCATTGCAGCAACTCGGGGTTGTCTGTCGGTCTCGGCGCCTCACGCCGAGGCCCGAAGATCAGCGCTGCCGCGGTGGTTATCCGTCCGGCGAAGAGGAATGCGGTCTGGCGCAGCGATGACTCGAGGTCGAAGGGGTCGAGCGCGGAGATCGCGTCGCTTGGGATTACGACCTCGTACCAGCGCAGCGCGGCGCTCGCGGCGGTGTAGTGCACGCACATATTCGCGAGGGTGCCGCAGATCACGATCGTGTCCACGCCCCACAGCCGCAGCAGGTGATCAAGAGGCGTGCCGTAGAACGCGTCGTAGCGGAGTTTGCGCAGGACGACATCGTCTCGCGCCGGCGCGAGCTCGTCGACGATCTCCCAGCCCCAGCTGCCCTCGCGGGCGTGCTCGGGCCAGATCCGCCATTCAGGATCGTCGCCGCGGTGAGTGTCCTGGCTATACACGACGCGCATCCCGTGTGCACGGGCGAGTTCGAGCAGCGCCTTGATCGCGGGGATCGTCGCCTCGGCGTCGGGTACGAGCAGGCCGCCACCTTGGTGAACGAAGTCGTTCTGCATGTCGACGACGACAAGGGCGGTCCGGGAAGGGTCGACGCGCACCACAGCATGGAGCTCGTATTCGGGTACTTCAACCAGGCGGTTCACGCCGCGAGGGGACCGGAAGGATCGTCGTTACTCGTCGCCGAGCGCGCGACGCGGACGCAGGGGCCCGTCGCGCTCGCCCACGAGTGATACGCGTCCCGCACGAGGCGGCCCGCCTCCCGCCAGTCGACGTATGCGGTGATCATCGTGTCCAGGAGTCGTGTTTCGGTGCCGTTGCGCATGTCTGCCTCTGTCGGTCCTGAGCTGTGATGACAGTGTCGGCGGGCCAGGCCGGCGTTCGCATCAGAGGAGGCCCTAGTCCGGCGCGCCAGTCCCGCGCCCGTTCAGACCGGGAGGAGGCGCGCTCAGGCCGCGGGGAGGACGTACTCGAGCTGCTGGCGGGTGCTGATCCCGAGCTTCGAGAAGACCTTGTGCAGGTGGTACTCGACCGTCTTGCGACTGACGAACAGCTCGGTGGCGATGTCCTGGTTGGACGCGCCGTCGCGCGCCATCCGCGCGATCCTCGCCTCGTGCGGGGTGAGGTCGTCGCTCGGTCTCGATGGTTCGTTTGCGGGCGGTCTCGCCTGTCGCCAGCAGCTCGCGTTCGGCGCGTTGCGCGAACGCCTCGGCACCCATTTCCGCGAAGCTCGCCCGCGCGCTTCGGAGCTGCTCGCGCGCATCGACGCGCCGCCCGCGTCGGCGCAACCATTCGCCGTACAGCAGACGCGCGCGAGCGAGGTCGAGGGCGACGCGACAGTGGCCGAGGCGTTCGATCGCCTCGCGGTAGAGGCCCTCGGCGATTGCGTCGTCGCTCAACAGCGCTGCGCAGCGCGCCTCGATGCCGAGCGCCCACTCGGTCCCGGCGACCTGCGTTCGCTGGCGCAGGCGCTCGAGCGCGTCAGCCGCCAGCTCGGGCTTGCCGCTGCGGACGGCCGCCTCGACCAGCTCGGGTAGCGACCAGACCGAGGCATGCAGCTCATCCTGCGCGCTCGCGCGTTGCGCGTTGTCGAGTGCCGTTTCGTAGTGCCCCAAGGCGTTGTGGAGAACGGCGTGAGGCGTGCTCGCCGAAGGTGAGCACGAAACCCTCACCGCGCGCGATCGCATCCCGCTCGGCCTCGTCGATCAGCTTCGACGCCCTGCGCCTCGTCACCCTCGCAAGCGGCGAGCATCAGCTTCGGAATGCTGATCCGTCGGCTGCCGGTCGCGTCGATGATGGAATCGATTTCCTCGACCAGCGCTGCCGCTGTGTCCAGCTTCCCTTCGAACACGTGCATCAGCGAGAGGTGCATGAGGGCGATCGGCAAGACGCCGAGAGCGCCCGCTCCGCGGGCGATCAGTACGTATCGGCTGGCCAGCAGATGCCAGGTCTCGTCGTCGAACACGTCCGCCGCGACGCGACACGCGAGCCATGGCCAGCGCATGTCCTCCTCGTAGTCCCCGTTCCCGTCGAGCAATGCGACCAGTGCGAGCTTGAGGATTGGAGCGCCTGCGCGGATGCCGTCCGTGAACCTGACGGCGAGGCCATCGAGGAGCACGTCCGAGGCACGCTGCGGCCCCGGGGCCGCCGGCGCGGTGCGCGCCGCGGTGGCCGCGTCCCGCATGCCCATGCCGAGCCGGCCGGCGACGGCCGCCGCGTGCAGGGCTTCCAGGTGCGTTTCGCGCGCGAGTCCAGGATCGAGCGATTCGAGCCGCTGCGCCGCATCAAAGAGGAGCGGCGCGGCTTCGCCGCTGCGACTGACGTGCAACGCGATCCGCCCGCGAAGTCGCTGGGCCATAGCGACCTCCAGCGCATCCATTGGCGCGGACGCCGCGCTTTCGAGGAGCGTCAGCGCTGCCTCGAGGCGACCCGGCGAGGTACTTTGCTTGCGCGGCCGCCAACGCTCGCCGGGCGCGCCGGTCGCGGTCGGGTGTGAGCGCCGCCGCGCGCTCGAGGAACGCCGCCGCTGCCGCCAGCCCGCCACGCGCTTGCGCTCGCTCGGCCGAGCGCTCCAGCTCGGCGGCGAGATCCTCGTCAGCCCCGAGCGCAGCTTGCGCGCGGTGCCACGTCCGGCGATCGGGATCTGTCTGCGCATCGGTGGCATCGGCCAGCGCGCGGTGGACCGCCTGCCTGTCGGCGAGCGGCGCGGCGCGATAGATCGCCGAGCGCACGAGCGGGTGCTGAAACCGGACCTGCGCGGCGAGTTCGATCAAGCCGACCGCCTCCGCCGGCGCGGCCGCTTCGACGCCCAGCCCGACCAGCTCCGCCGCGCGCATCAGCAGCGCCGGGTCACCCGCCGGCTCGGCCGCGGCGAGGAGCAGGAACCGCTGGGTCTGGTCGGGCATCGACCGGACCCGTCCGAGGAAGCTCTGCTCGAGGCGAGCGGAGAGCGGCTGCGTCGAGCTCACGCCGAACCCGCCCGCGAGCTCGGCCGCCGACAGTCCGCGCGGGAGCTCGAGCAACGCCAGCGGGTTGCCGCGCGTCTCGGCGACGATCCGGTCGATCACCCGCTCATCGACGCGGCCGGCGATCGCCAAGCCGAGCAGACCGCGCGCGTCTTCGTCGTTCAGGCCCCCCACGATGAGCTCGGGCAGTCCGGCGAACGTTTGCTCGTCAGCGGGGTCGCGCACCGCGAACACCAGGGCGACCGACTCTGCCATGAGCCGCCGCGCGACGAACGCGAGCGTCAGCGCGGAAGCCTGATCGAGCCACTGAGCATCGTCGACGACGCACACGAGCGGCTCTTGCTCGGCAACCTCAGCCAACAGTCCGAGCATCGCCAGCCCCACCTCGAACCGGTCCGGTGCCGGGCCGGAGCGAAGACCGAACGCGACCTCGACGGCGTCGCGCTGCGGATCCGGGAGGCGCTCGAGCGAGCCGAGCATCGACCCGAACAACTGCTGTAGCCCGGCGAACGGGAGCTCCATGTCGGCCTGCACGCCCGTCGCCCGCGCCACCATGCATCCCGCCGCCTGCTCGATGAGCTGCTCGAGCAGGGCTGTCTTGCCGATCCCCGCCTCGCCGCGGACGACCAGGACCCCGCTGCGTCCCGACCGGATGCCGGTCAGTAGCCGGCCGAGTTGCTCCCGCTCGCGGCTCCGACCGCGTAGGCGCCCCCGCGGGTGCTCTTCGGGCGGCGCCCAAACCTCGTCACGCCGAACATCCGGTCGAGCTGCCACTGCTTGAACCATGGCTATGGAGACCTCAAGGTATCGTCGAGCGAGACCGCAAGGTATCATAAGTCGGCAATGGCAGGAACAAGAGACGCACGCCAGCGCATCCTCGAGGCCACCGCGGAGCTCGTCACGATCGGAGGTCTCGACGCCGCCACGCCCGCCGCGATCGCCGAGCGGGCCGGCGCCGGAAAGATGTCGCTGTATCGCCACTTCTCCGGCAAGGATGAGCTCGTCGCCGAGGCCTTGGCGGAACGTGACCTTGATCTACCGCGCGTGGCTGATCGGCGACCCCGCGGACGGGACACCTCGCGAGCGGCTGCTGGCGCTGTTCGACCGCGCCGCGGGTCGTGCCGATCGCGGCGGGAGTAGCTTCATCGGCTGCCCGTACGTGAGCGCCAGACTCAACCTGCCCGACGACGATCACCCGGCGGCACCGGTGGTTGTCGCGCACAAGGACGGAATGCTCCGCGAACTGGCCGCGCTGCTCACCGAAATCGGCGTGCCCGATCCCGAGCAAAGAGCGCACGTCGTGCTCATGCTCTTGGACGGCGCGGTCGTCCACTCGGTGATCCGCGGCAACGGCGACCCTTTGCGTGCAGCGCGCGCCGCGCTGCCCGGACTCATCTCCGCTCCGTAGCCTCACGCGGTCGGCGGTCCGGCGCTCATCGCGAGAGCGAAGAGCACCTTGCCGTTACGGTCGTTCCGGGCGGCGTGGGCGATCGCTTCGCGGTAGTCCGCGAGCGCGTAGGTCGCCTCGACGGGGGCGGCGAGGGTGCCGTCGGCGACCAGGGTGGCGAGCTCGCGGTAGGTCTGCGCGACCGTGTCCCGCGGCGTCCTCTGCAGCCAGAGGTTCACCCAGTAGCCGTGAACGCTCAGGCCCCGGAAGATGAGATCCACGACCGGGATACTGAGGGGCTGCCGGGCACGGGCGGTGTAGCTGATGATCTGGCCGTCGATCTTCAAGAGCGACGCGAGCTGCGCCACGGGCTCCCCGGCGACCGCGTCGAGAATCAACTCGAGGGACGCGTCGCCGATCGCGTCGGCGGCCCGCTCGGTGAGATCGGCGCCCTCGACGAGCACGACATCGGCGCCGGCGTCCAGCAGCGGCTTGACAGACTCTGCCCGTCGCACCACGTTGAGCGTGCGCAGGCCGGCGTGCTTGGCCAGAGCCAGGACGTATCCGGCGGTTGCCGAGCTCGCACCCGTTTGCGCCACCCACGCGCCGGGCGCGAGCTTCACGTAGCCGTGCAAGAGGCAGTACGCCGTGATCGGGTTGATGCCGAGCATCGCCAGCTGGAGCGGGTCGCCGTCGAGGTCGACGGGCACGGCGTTGCGTTCGTCGAGGACCGTCTGCTCGCGCCAGGTGGCTTGCTCGAGCGTCGGGACGACCAGCACCCGCGTCCCGACACGCGATCCGTCCACGCCGTCGCCGACGGCGATCACGCGACCGACTCCTTCCGCGCCCAGCGCCGCGGGCAGCTCCGGGCGCACCCCATAGATGCCCCTGATCAGGTTCAGATCCGACGGGTTGATCGGCGCCGCCTCGATCGACACCGCCAGCTGGCCGGGGCCAGGATCCGCGGAATCAACCTCGGCGAGCTCGACGACGTCGGTTGGTGCGCCGAAGCGAGAAAGCTGAAGGGTCTTCATCGGAATCGCGCTCCATGTCCACGCGAGGATTCACCGGTCAATTCGCTCGGCGTCCGCCGACGGCCGCAAGGCGCACCGAGTCGATGCGTGCGCAGATTGGCTCGGCTCGGGAGCCGTTCGCATCGGGGATGCCCTAGCCCCTGCCGGCCCCGGCTGTTCAACAGCGGGCATGTTCGGCGATGATGCCCGGGTGCCGCTCGCGTTGATGCTTGCGACCCTGAGCGACCGCCGTGATTTCGGCGACGACTGGTTGCTCGAACGAAAGTTCGACGGCGAACGCTGCGTCGCTTGCAAGACCGGGCTCGAGGTACGGCTCGAGTCGCGCACCGGAAGGAATCTCACCGGCACCTACCCGGAGGTGTGTGCCGCGGTCTCGGCCCAACGAGCCCGTCGACTACTACTCGACGGCGAGATCGTCGCCTTCGACGGGGAGCAGACGTCATTCGGTCAGCTGCAGCAGCGACTCGGGGTTCGGGCGCCTTCGGCCGATCTCGTCTCCAAGTACCCCGTCGTCTACTGCGTGTTCGACCTGCTCGAGCTCGACGGTGAGGATCTCACAGGGCGACCGCTGCTCGAACGGCGCGCCCGCCTTGAGCGGGCGATTCGTCTGCGCGATGGCCTGCAGCTCAGCGAAGCGTTCCGCGGCGACTCCGAGCGCCGCTTTGCCGAAGCATGCCGCTCCGGGTGGGAGGGGCTGATGGCGAAGCGCGCCGACGCGCCGTACGCCCACGGTCGCTCGAGGGACTGGTTGAAGCTGAAGTGCGCGTGGGAGCAGGAGCTGGTGATCGGCGGATACACCGATCCCCGCGGCAGCCGAATCGAATTCGGGGCGCTGCTCGTCGGCTACTACGAGGAGGGCCGGCTCCGGTACGCCGGGAAGGTCGGCACTGGCTTCACCGTCGCGACTCTACGCGAGCTCGGCGGGCAGCTGCGCGCACTGGAGACGCCCGAGTCACCGTTCGTCGACGCCCGGCCGGTTCCGCCCAAAACACATTGGACGCGGCCTGAGCTCGTCGCACAGATCGGGTTCGCCGAATGGACGAGCGAACATCGGCTGCGTCAGCCGCGCTTCCTCGGCTTGCGGGACGACAAACGCGCGGCCGATGTCGTTCGGGAGCGACCGGAACCCTGAGGTGCTTCTTTCCCGGAGCGCACAGACGCCCACATGGCCACGTTGGGTGCGGGCGAGCCGACGACCAGTCGCTGCAGCCGTCGGGGCCGAGGGTTCATTGGCTCTCGCGTTCGGTGGCGAGCCTCGTGAGGTCAACCCGGGAGTTGATCTCGAGTTTCGCGAACACGTGGCGGAGGTGTGTGTTCACGGTGTGCGGGGAAACGAACAGCCGGTCAGCGATTTCGCGGTTGGTGAGGCCGTTGGCCGTGAGCTCTGCGACGGCGAGCTCTGACGGTGTCATCGCTGCCCATCCCGTGACGGGTTTCTGTCCTCTTGCGACATGCCGGCGCACCCCCAGTTCGCGCAGGCGGCTTCTCACTCTTGCAGCATCCTGAGTCGCCCCGACCCGAGTGAAGAGGACGAGCGCCTGGGTGAGCGCATCGATCGCCGGGTCTGGCATCGCCTTCCGTTCCTGTGCCACGCCGAGGTCTTCGTAGGCGGCCGCGAGCGCGAGCGAGCGGGGGCCCTGTTGGAAGAGGCTCACGGCGTTTGACAACTCGTCGAGGTCGTGGTTCACCAACCCACGGGCGTGGGCTGCGATAGCGGCAAGGGAGGGAACGCCGGGGTTGAGTTTGGCGCGCCGGTCCGCGACTGCGACGGCGTTCTCGGCGAGTTCGCGGTCGCCGACTGCGAGAGCAATCCGCACGATCAGTGGCTCGTCTGCGAAGTCCGGCAATACCCTCTCCAGGACGTGGGTGCGCTCCGAGCTGCCCATCGCGCAGAGCCATTCGTGGGCCTTGTGCGGATCGCCGTCGGCTGTTGCTTGCAGGCTCAGCAGCCAGGCGGCATGACGACGGACGCCGGGCGTGCTCTCGTCCAGCATCGTGCTTCGCGATCTCGCTCGTCTGGCGAGCCTGTCTGCGATTGCCGGTGTGGATGGCCAGTCGGCCGAGCGCGGTAACGCCGGTGGCGTCCATGACCGTCACGACCGGGGGCCCGTGGGGATCGAAGCGTCCGGTCAGCACGGCGGAGGCGTCGTCGAGGCGACCCATCTGCAAGAGGAGCTGCCCCCGCGTGATCTCGGCGACGTTCAGAAAGACCGCGAATCCACGTTTGAGCGACTCGGCGATGAGTCCGTCGACCGCCTGAAGCGCGTCGTCGGCGCGATCGAGCGCGAGCAGCGCCGTCGACCGCCAGAGCCGGGTCAGCAGGTCATCGAGTCCGTGTGGTTCGGCGAGCTCGTCGCGGAGGATCGCGTCGAAGAGCTCGAGCGCATGGGCGAAGTCCCCGCCGACGTACTGAAGACCGCCCTCGCTGAGAGCGAGCGGAAACCGGGCGGTCGGGTCAAGGCGCGCGCCGGCGGCTACGGCTTCCGAAAGGGCGGCGGCCGCCTCGTCTATTCGCCCGCCTGCGACGAGGTTGTAGGCCAGCTTCGCCATGTGCGCGAGCCGCAGATGCTCCGGTAGGGGAGACAGCTTCAAGGCCTCACGGCTGGCGTGCACCCTCACGTCGGGGGAGATCAACCACATGCCGGCGATGCCGAGACGGACCTCTGCCTCCTCCGCTATCGGAAGGACCTCCCGCATGGCGTTGTCGGCGAACGCCTTCGCCTCGTCGATCCGTCCCGCCGCGTGCAGCGACATGGCGGCCCGCACGACGAGCGGACCGCGCAGGGGATGTCGTTCGGGTGCCAGCTCCAGCGCTCGCCGGCTGAGGTCTGCGCTCGCCCCCGGATCGGTCGTCGCCAGCGTCTCTGCGGCCGCCAGGAGCGTGGTGATCGCGACCTCGTCCCCCGGCGCGGCGCTCGCGGCAAGCTGGATCGCGACTTCGACGGGCAACGCGCCCCTTGCGAGCATCACGTCTGCGGCTTGCCGATCGAGAGCGCGACGGGTCGACGGCGCGCACGCCAGGCGCACCGCTTCGCGGACGAGGTCGTGCTGGAAGCTGAGCTGGTCTCCGCGCTCGTCCACGATGCCGACCTCGATCAGTTGCTCGACCGACGTCAGCAGCGATGCCGGGGGCGACGCCGAGCATCTCCGCGAGCTCGGAGACAGAGAACGTACGCCCGAGCGATCCGGCCACGGTGGCGACCTGACGCGCCGCTCCGGACATCCGGGCCAGGCGCTCTCGCATGCTCGTGCGGACTCGGTCCGGAAGTCGGTAATCAGTCAGCGTCGCGCGCCCGGAGTCGACGCGGACGAGTGCTCCTGTCGCAGACCCTCGAGCAGCTCCACGAGCAGGAACGGGTTGCCGCCGGCCTCATTGGCATCGCCAGCAGGGTCTCATCGGGCTCGGCCTGCATCACGTCGCTCGCCATCTGCGCCACGGCGGGGTGCTCGAGCGGCTCGAGCACCAGCCGCTTCCGCACCCTCGTCGGTGAGCCATTCGACGGCGCTCCGGAGCTGCTCCGGCACCCTGGTCGGGACGCATCGCGAGCACCCATCCGATCGGAACCGAGGCCAGACCGGCGGCAGCGCACGCAACGCGGCGACGGTGCCGCTGTCGGCCCACTGCACGTCGTCCAGGAATATCGAGGAGTGGACGATCCATCGCGGCGCGCTCGAGCAGAGATTGCAGGCTCTGGAGCCGCCAGTAGCGCTGCTCGGGGCGGCGTGGAGACTGCTCAGCCCGGCGGATCAAGCAACGGTCCGGTCCGTCGAAGAGCGCCCGGAGCAGAGGCGCGAGCTCGGCCATCGACTCCGAGGGCTCAGCCGCGCCGATCCCGACCGGAAGGGACAGGCGCGCGCCATCCTCACACCCTCGCCGATCAGGCGGCTCTTTCCCATCCCAGCCTCGCCCTCGATCAGCAGCACCGCGCCCGAGCCGGAGCGCACCCGGTCGAGCAGGTCGCCCAACGCGGTGAGTTCCGCGTCTCGGCCGCGGATCGTCGGGCTAAACGCTGATCGCAGCGCCACAGGAAAACCTAGTTCTCTCTGGACCTCGGAGTCAAGCCGGACTGGTCGCCGCACGCCAGCCTTCGCGCGGAGGCACGCCGCCTGCGACCGGTCGAAAAAACATCACTCGTGCGTGCGAGGCGCCCGTCGGGTGAGGCGGTGACTCTTCGCGGAAATGAACGAAGGAGCCAACGATGGCGAACACGCCAGAACAGCCCTCACGGGCAGCGGGCGTTGGTGACGGGCGCGACATCGGGCATCGGTCGGGCGGTCGCGCTTCAGCTGGCCCGGGACGGCGCGGAGGTCGTCGTTCACGGCCGGATGCCGGGCGCGGGAGCGGAGACGGTGGACGAAATCACAGCCGCCGGGGGCAGGCGAGCTTCGTCGCTGCCGACCTCGCGACGCAGCCGACGTCCAGTGGCTGGCCGGGCGAGGTCGGCGACGTCGACATCCTGATCAACAACGCCGGGATCGCGGTCTTCGGTCCGACCGCAAAGTTCGACGTCGCGACGTTCGACCGGATGTTCGCCAGCAACGTTCGGGCGCCATTCGTCCTTGTCGCGGCTCTCGCTCCGGGAATGGCATCACGGGGCCACGGCAGCATCGTCAGCCTCAGCAGCATGGCGGGCGGCGTCGGGCTCGTGGGCGGCGCGGCCTACGGCGCGACCAAGGCGTCGCTCGAGGCGATGACGCGGGCGTGGGCCGCGGAGTACAGCGCGAGCGGGGTACGTGTCAACGCGATCGCCCCGGGCCCCGTCTACACTCCGTCGCCGTCGGGTCCAGAGTTCATAACCGCGCTCGGAGAAACCACGCCGATGCACCGCGCTTCTCAGCCCGAAGAGATCGCCGAGGTCATCGCGTTCCTTGCCTCTCCCGGTGCGAGCTATATCACTGGCACGACCGTCGCCGTCGACGGCGGCCGCAGAGCGATCTAAGTCTCGAACACCGATCGCAGCACAATCACGACCAACAGGAGCCAGTCATGGAGACCAAGTCCAACCAGACGGCGGAGCTCGAGCCGCACGCCGCCTTGACGCCAATGCCCAGCGCGGACCGCCTGGCACGGATCCACACCCGGCTCGAGGAACTCCTCGAGCGCGGCGAAATCTCGCCGGAGGCGTTCGCGGAGTACTCGACGGTGGCACACGAACTTCCGACGACAGCGAACACGAGCGCGCACGAGCACAACACTGCGCCGACACAGTTCGTTGAGGGCGACGGAATCCGCTTCGCCTACCGCCGATTCGGCAACCCGGTCGGTACGCCAATCGTGCTCCTCCAGCACTTCATGGGCAACCTCGACAACTACGATCCGGCGGTCACAGAGGCTCTCGCCGCCGGACGCGAGGTGATCCTGACCGACAACGCCGGTGTCGGACTCAGCACCGGCGCGGCGCCTGAGACCGTCGCCGGAATGGCGCGCGACGCCGCGTCGCTCATCGACGCCCTCGGACTCACACACGTCGATCTCTTCGGCTTCTCGATGGGCGGATACGTCGCTCAGCAGGTCACGGTCGATCGACCCGAGCTCGTGCGGCGGGTGATCCTCGTGGGCACCGGGCCAAGAGGCGGCGAAGGCATGGCCCAGCTCGATCCGGACACGGCGCCGTTGTTCGGAAGGATCTACGACCCGCAAGATCTGATGTGGCTGCCGATCTTCTTCTCGCCATCGGACGCGAGCCGGGCGGCGGGCCGCCGCTTCCTCGGGCGCATACGCGGCCGTAGAGAAGACCGAGACGCACCGGTCTCGCCGGCGACGATCACCGCCCATTCAGCAGCCGCCCGCCGGTGGGGAGCAGCTGCAGCGGGCAGCTTCGACTACCTCCGCGAGATCCACCAGCCAGTGCTCGTGATCAACGGGGGTAACGACATCGTCATCCCCACCGTCAACTCCTACATCCTGCAGCAGAACCTGCCGAACGCCGAGCTGATCCTGTTCCCCGACTCCAACCACGGATCGCATTTTCAATTCAACGAGCAGTTCAGCCGGTACGCCACCGACTTCCTGGAGCGGTCGAATGTTTGACCACATCACCCTGCGGGTCGCCGACCTGCCGACAACCAGCGCAGCGCCGTCAAAGCTGTGCTGGATCAACTCGAAATCGAGCAGACAACGAGCACGCCGAGCGTCTCGGTCTGGGGGAACTTCGCTCTCACGCAGACCGACGAGGAACATCCGATCGCACGGCGAGTCCACATCGCGTTCATCGCGCCGACGCAAGCGCACGTCGACCGCTTCGCGCAGGCCGGCATCGACGCGGGCTGACCGATGACGGACCCGCCGGCCCGCGGCCCGAGTACGCCGACGACTACTACGCCGCGTTTCTCAAGGACCCCGCCGGCAACAGCTTCGAAGCCGTCCACCGCGACGGCGCAGCGGCCGCGCGGGCAACGTCGATCACGTCGCCATCCGCGTCACCGACGTCGAGGCGTCAACCGCGTTCTACTCGACGATCGGCCCCGCGGCCGGCCTCACGATCCGACGCCAAGCCCCGACCGCGCGAGCTTCGCTGTCGGCGACATCGGACGGCTCTCTCTTCGTGATCGCCGGCGAGCCGACGCAGAACATCCACATCGCGTTCTCCGGCGACGACGACGACGTCCGCCGCTTCCACGCCGATGCGACCGCGGCCGGATACCGCAGCAACGGCGAGCCCGGTGAGCGCGCCCGCTACCACGACGGCTACTACGCCGCATACGTCCTCGACCCGGACGGCAACAACATCGAAGTCGTCAACCACCACACCCAAGGGTGATGGTCGACCCACGTGTACGGACTCGCGGTGATCGCCTTGGCCGCGATCCACCTGCCCGGGCCGAGTTTCGCAGGGCTCGAATCGACGGAGGAACCTCTGTGCCGGGATCAGGGCGCATCCAGTTCGTAATTCGCTTTCGCGGAGACGACTTCGAGAAGTGGAAAGCGGCACTCGACGCACACGAGCCCGCGCGTATCCGACACGGAGCAGTCGGACATTGGATCGCACGCTCTGTCCGTGATCCCAACGAGTACCTCGCCGTTGTCGAATTCACCTCGCTCGGCGGTGCGACGGGCTATGCCTCCGACGCCGACAGGCTCGACCTCGAAAGCACTGCCATGATCGACAGCGGCCCACACGACCGCACGTGGGAGGAGTCCACCTACGAGACCGTCGACACCGTGACGTATCGCGAGTGACTTGCGCGCGGCGGGCCGAGCCTTCCTCTCGACCGCCCGCGCCAGAGGCCCCTTCGTCCTCGCCGGCACGCTCAAGATCGGCAACGACTTGGGTTCTACGTGCTCCGTCGCCGTTCAGTGGCGCTGCGAACGCAGGGCTACGCGGTCATACGCTCCAAAGCGCTTGGGTCGGGGACATGCGGGCGGCCCGGATGGCGGGCAGGAGCCCGGCGATGGCGCCGATCGCGAGGGCGGCGGCGAGACCTCCGGCCCAGGCCAGGGTTGGGATGACGGTGGCCCAGTGTTGAGTGTGGGCGTAAACGGCAGTCGCGGCCGCTCCGAGGCCGACACCGACAGCGCCGCCCAGCAGCGCGAGAAGCATGGATTCGGTGAGGAACTGGATCCGGATGTGGGCCTTCGTCGCTCCCAGCGCGCGGCGCAACCCGATCTCGGATCGCCGTTCGAGTACGCCGATGAGCATCACGTTTCCGACGCCGATGGCGCCGACGAGCAGGGAGACCGCGCCGAGGCCGAGGAAGAGGCTGTTCAGTGCGCCTTCGGCGTCGGCCTGGGCGACGAGTGCGTCAGATGGTCGAGCGACGTTGACCTCGTTCGGGTACTCAGGGTTCGCCGTCGCAGCGAGCAGGCCGTCGACGGTGTTGACCCGGTCGGTGTCCGCGCGGAGGTAGATCTCGGATGGGTGTCCGTCGAACCCGAGGTACCGCTCAGCGGCGGGGTATCCGACGAGCACCGAGGTGTCGATCTCGGGGGCGAGCACAGCGTGGTTGAGGATGCCAACGAGATAGAACCATTGCCCGCACAGCGTGGATCTGCCAGGTGAGGCCGTCGTGCAGCCGACCCAGATCCGCTCGCGGGGGTAGATGCGGTCGATGCCCATGCGCCCCGCGGCTGTGGCGCCGAGCACGGCGACCGGCGCGCGTGCGGTGGCCGCGTTCAGGTAGCGACCCTGGGCCACGGAGGTGCCGATCGTGTCGGGGAGTGTCAGACTGGTGGCCTGCACGGACAGGGCGTTGCTGTTGATCGAGGGGATCAGGGGGCTGCGGTAGGCGGAGACGTCGCCGACCGTGCCGGTGTCGTCCACGGCGGCGACGGGTCCGATGCGCGCGATCATGCCAGGTGCGGCGAGTGGGATCTCGGCGGGCTCGCCGCTCAGCGTCCGTCCGTCGGCGACGGTGAGCAGATTGGTGCCAAGCTTGCTGATCTCATTCAACAGCCCGGCCTGGGAGGAGGCCGAGAGTCCGAGGACGGCGACGATCGCGGCGACGCCGATGGCGATCCCGAGCGCGGATAGGGCGGCGCGGAGCTTGCGCGTGCGGATGCCGACCGCGGACAGGCGCCCGAGGTCCGCCGGCCGTATCCGGTGCGTGCCCAACGGGGCGGTCGTCGTCACGGGCGTCGTCCTGCGCCGACGGTGGCGGGGGCGGTGTCGGTGACAATGCGCCCGTCGAGCATCCCCACCCGGCGCGGCATGCGCGCGGCGATGCGCTCGTCGTGGGTGATCACGACGATCGTGCTCCCGGCCGCGTGGAGCTCATCGAGCAGTGCGAGTATGGCCTGGCCGGTCGCCTGGTCGAGGTTGCCGGTGGGTTCGTCCGCCAGGACGACGGCCGGTTGCCCGACCAGGGCGCGGGCGATCGCGACCCGCTGGCGCTGCCCGCCCGAGATCTGGGTCGGCCGCACGTGCAGGCGGTCGGGGAGCCCGACCGCCGCCAGCGCATCCGCCGCGTGTCGCCGGCGCTGCCGTGCCGGCACGCCGGCGTAGAGCAGCCCGTCTGCCACGTTGTCGAGCAGGCTGGCGTGCTCGGCGAGGAAGAACTGCTGGAACACGAACCCCACCCGGGTCGCCCGCAGGGCGGCGACCTGCCGATCCGAGAGGTCCGCCACGTCGAGGCCGGTGATCCTGACGGTGCCGTCGCTGGGGTGATCGAGGCTCCCCATCACGTGCAGCAGCGTCGTCTTGCCCGATCCCGACGGTCCGACCACCGCCACGAGCTCCCCTTCACAAATGGTCAGGCTCACCTCACGCAGCGCGGGCACCGGCGGCGAACCGGGGTACGTCTTGCTGACCCGATCGACCTCTATCACCACGGATGCGCGGCTCGTCGGTCTGACCGGTTCGGGGCTACTCATTGCCGGGCACCACCACGCGCTGTCTGACCCTCAACCCCGGGCCGGATGCCTGCACCAGGCCCGCTGCGTCGTCGAACAGCCCCAGCCTGACCCGCACCAAGTGGTGGATGCCGTCGCCGTCGACGACTTCCACCGAGTAGCCCCCGCCGGCACGCGCGAGCAGCGCCGTCACCGGGACGGCCAGCACGTTGTGCACCGTCTGGTCGGCGATCACCACCTCCACCAGGGCCTGGTCGAGACTGCCCGTGGCCCGCGGATCGGTCGGCCGGACGCGCACGGGCACCGTCGGCCCCCCGGACCCGGCGGAGGAGGTTGACGGTGCCGTGGCGACCTTGCCCACCGAGATGACCCGGCCGGGGGTGGTACTGCCGTCGGGCAGCGTGATCGTGACTCGGTCACCGGCCTTGACCTCGGATTGCAGATCCGGATCCAGCGCCACGCTGACCGTCCGCCTCGTCCCGCTCGCCCGGAGCACCGGACCGCCCGCAGGACCGCCGAGCTGCGCGATCAGCGAGGTGACGCGGGCGGCAGTGGGCAAGAACACGACGTCCCCGAGCGACAGCTCTCCCGTCTGGTTCATCCCGAGATGGTTCTGCAGCTTCTCCACCCCGGCCTTGGTGGCCCAGTTGAACTCATCCCAGCTCGAGTCCACATCGGCGGGGGCCGCGTACCCGAGCGCGACGAGATCGTGGTTCAGCTGCGCCACATCCGTCCCGGTGACATCTGTGACGCCCTTGCCCTCGGCGAGGGTGCGGTACGCCGGAGTAGCTCCGTACATGAGCACCACCGGCGTCTCGTCCACCCGGTACACGACCTGCCCCTGGCGGATCACCCGACCGACCGCGGGTAGCCACGTCACCGTGCCCGGTGCCCGGCCCAACACCGTGTAGGAGCCGGCGTACCCCAGCGTGCCGTTGAACTGCGTGGTCTCCGACAGTGACCGGCGCGTGACCATCGCCAACGACGTCGGTGACCCACTGTCGCCCGGCTCGCTCTGGGCCCCGCCGATATCGCCGACGCCCGCGACGACCACGAGGGCACCCGCGGAGACGAGAACGACGATCGACCCAACGATCAGCCACCGGCGCGGGCTGCGCCGATCACCGGGCACGCTCGGTCCAGGGCGCGCGCCGACCCGCGTCATGGCGAGACCTGAAACGGTGCCGCGGGCAGGTTGGGCATCATGCGCGAGCACCCATTGCCCTTCGCCCAGATCGACGGCGAGTACGGGTTGAAGCCGTCCTTGCTGATGCTGATCGCGAACACCGGACGCCCCTGGGAATCGGTGATCGGGTCGGGCCAGTTCGGTATCCCACCCGAGCGCATGCACTGCGCGAACCTCCGCTCCTCGGTCAGCACCTGCTGGACGAGGGCTGGGGGACAGTCGTCGGCCATGAAGCACTGCTGGATCGATGCCGCATTGGTCGCCCCGCCGTGGGTCGGGAGCAGGTGCTGGCAGGTTTGGCGGGTGGCGTGCAACAGCGAGCTGCTGACCCCGAGCTGGCGCGGGTCGGCCTTGGGGAGGCTGCCGCTGCTGTCAGGGTCGGGGAAGCTCGGCACTCCGTGGGCGCGCATACAGGCCGAATAGGCGATTGCTGACGCGGAAGTCGATGATCCCGCCGCGCCCGGGGAGCCGGCGGATGACCCACTGCCGCCGCATCCCGCCGCGAGCAGCACCAGGACGGCCGTAGCGATGATGGTGACCTTCCGATGCATGTGTTCGTTCTAATGCCGGGCCGATGACACGATCCGAACAGCCGCTGTTAGGCGGCCGTTATCTACGCCGGGGCAGAATGTGGGCGTGCGGGTGCTCGTCGTCGAGGATCACGTTGCCCTGGCCGACCGGATCGGCGAGGGGCTGCGCGACGCCGGTTTCGCGGTCGATGTGGTCTACGACGGCGCCGCTGCTCTGGAGAGCGCCAACCGCGCCGAGTACGACGTGGTCGTGCTCGACCGCGACCTGCCGGCCGTGCACGGCGACCAGGTCTGTCGCCGATTGGTGCGCGACGGCGCGCACAGCCGCATCCTGATGCTGACGGCGGCCGCCGACGTGGAGGACCGGGTCGACGGACTGGAGCTTGGCGCGGACGACTACCTCGGAAAGCCGTTCGCCTTCCACGAGCTGATCGCGCGCATCCGCGCCCTCGGTCGACGCGGACCTGGCTCTCCCCCGGTCGTGCAGCGGGGCGACCTGGTGGTCGATCGCGCGCGGCACCGCGCGAGCCGGGCCGGTATCCCGCTGACCCTGACCCGCAAGGAGTTCGGTGTGCTGGAGTGCCTGGCCGGTGCGGACGGCGCTCCGGTCAGCGCCGAGCACCTGCTCGAACACGTGTGGGACGCAAACGCCGACCCGTTCAGCAACACGGTCGCGGTCACGATCGCCCGGTTACGACGCAAGCTCGGAGATCCACCGCTGATCGAGACGGTCGTCGGCGTCGGCTACCGGCTGTGATGCGCCACCTGAGCGCCCGTTCGCGGCTCACGCTGCTGTACACATCGCTGTTCGCGCTGGGCGGAGCCGTGCTGGTCGTGATCACCTACCTGCTGGTGGCGCACACCTTGAGCAGCAGGACTCCGACCACGGTCCCCCCGGCGATCCGGCCGGCGCTCGAGAGGTGCCTCCGGGCGGCTTCGCACCCGGGTGGCGTGAGCTCAGGTGTGCTTCAGAAGTGCAGCGCGGTGTATGCGAACGGTGTCCGGGCGGGCGCCGCCGCTCAGCGCAGCAGGACGCTCACCCATCTGCTGACCTACGCCCTGCTCACGCTGGTTGGAGTTACGGTGATTGCGGTGGTCGCGGGGTGGATCGTCGCCGGACGCATCCTGCGGCCGGTGCACCGACTCACCGCGGCTGCGCGCGTGGCAAGCGAGCAGAACCTGTCCCAGCGCATCGCTCTGCAGGGACCGCGCGACGAGCTGCGCGAGCTCGCCGACACCTTCGACGCCATGCTGGAGCGGCTCGACCGCGCCTTCACCAGCCAGCGGCAGTTCATCGCGAACGCGAGCCATGAGCTGCGCACGCCGCTGACTCTGATGCGCACTTCGATCGACGTCGTCCTCGCGAAACCGGCGCCGACGCGCGACGAGCTGGTGTCGATGGCCGCCCAGGTCCGCCAGGCCGTAGACCACTCCGAGCGGCTCATCGAGGTACTGCTCGTGCTCGCTCGCAACGATCAGACACGCACCGTCGCCGACCCGCTGGATCTCGCCGCCGTTGCCGAAAACGCACTCGAGGGACGCGCGGCCAACGGCCTCACGACGATCGCCACGCTCGATGAAGCCCCGGTGACCGGGGATGGCGTGATGCTCGAGAGGCTCGTCGCAAACCTGCTCGACAACGCCGAGCGATACAACATCGCGGGTGGGACCGTCACGATCTTCACCACCACGAAGGACGGTGCATCCCTCGTTCGTGTCGTCAACACCGGACCGGCCGTCCCTCCCGGTCAGGTCGATCGCCTGTTCCTGCCGTTCACCCGGCTCAACGACCGCACCCGCCACGAGGGCTTCGGCCTCGGGCTCGCCCTGGTGTCATCGATCGCCATCGTTCACGACGGGAGCGTTCACGCCACGGCCAACCCTGCCGGCGGTCTCGACATCACCGTTCGCCTGCCGCACCGGACTCCGTAGACAGGGAAGAAGAGAGGAGAAGGTGAGAGAGGAGAGAGAGGCGATGCGGTCGGCTGATTCGGGCGTTCAGTGGCGCATGCACCGCGACCGGTGAACGGCGCGCACGGTCGCCGCCGGGCGCTGACGTGCCGGCGGCGACCGTTTCAGCCTGAGTTATCCCCCGAGTCGATTCCCTTGCGAGCAAGGATTGCCCTGGCCATGTCCCCTGACACGGGCTCGTGCCACCACAGCCCTGGGCAACGACACTCAGCCGTCCGCCGCGAGCGGCTGGGGCAAGCGATACTGGCGCGGTGGACGAGCTCCTGATCGAGGGCGCGGCCGTGCTGCCCGCGGCCGGCGCCGACTGGCTCGAGTCCGCGGCGGTGCTGGTGCGCGAGGGCCGGGTCGCCGAGCTGGGGCCGGCGGACGAGCTCCGCCGAAGCCACGCGGACGCCGAGCGGGTCGGCGGCGCCGACCGCCTCGTGATGCCCGGCCTCGTGAACGCGCACCAGCACGCCGAGGGCGTCTCGACGGCCCAGCTGGGGTTCCCGGACGAGCCGTTCGAGCCCTGGATGGTGCTGATGCACTCGCTGCCCACGGTCGACCCGTACCTGACGACGCTCTACAAGTCGATGCTGATGCTGACGAGCGGCGTCACGACCCACGTGCACAGCCACTTTCCGGCAAAGGGCGGCTACGAGGGCTCCGAGGCGTATCTGGACGAGCTCGAGCATTCGTTGCGGGCCAACCGCGAGGCGGGCCTGCGGACGGCCTTCGCGCCGTACTGGCGCGACCGGGCCACGTTCGCATACGACGACGACGACCGCTTCGCGGCGGCGCTACCCGGCGAGCTGGCGGGCGAGGTGCGGCGGCTGGCCGGCAGGCCGATCTCGAACGCGATCTACATCGAGGCGATCACGGAGCTGGCCCGCCGGCTCGACGGCGACCCGCTGATCGGCGTCCAGCTCTCGATCGCGGCGCCGCAGTGGGCCTCCGACGACCTGCTCGATGCGGTCGGGGCCGCGGCGTCCGACCTCGGGCTTCAGATCCACATGCACGCGCTCGAGAGCCGTCGGCAGCGCGACTGGGGCGACGCGGCACACGGCGGGCGTGAGCTCCACCACCTGGCCGAGCGCGGCGTGCTCGGCGAGGGCACGACGATCGCCCACGGCGTGTATCTGCGCGACGCCGACATCGACCTGCTCGCCGAGCGGCGGGCGATGGTGGCGCACAACTGCTCGTCGAACCTGCGGCTGGCGTGTGGGATCGCGCCGGTGCGGCGGCTGGTGGCGAGGGGTGTCACCGTCGGTCTCGGCTCCGACGACATGGCGGTCGACGACGACGAGGACATGCTGGCCGAGGTGCGGATGGCGCACGTCGCCCAGCGGATCTGGGACGGCCCCGAGCCGCCGCTCGGCGCGCGCGACGTCCTGCGGCTCGCGTGGGAGGGCGGCGCCCGGATCGCGGGCCTGGAGGGATCGGTGGGCCGGCTCGAGCCGGGCTACCTCGCGGACGCGGTCGCGCTGGACCTGGCCGCCGTCCGCGGCGTCTTCGCCTCGCCGCGCCTGGCGTACGAGGATCTGGTGGTCGCGCGCGCCGGCCGCGGGCACGTGCGCGAGGTCGTGGTCGGCGGCCGGGTGCTGGTGCGCGACGGCGCGCCCGTCCATGTCGACATGGACGCACTGGCCGCGGAGGTTGCCGAGGCCGCGCGGGCGGTCGAGGCGGGGCTCGACCCGGCCCGGCAGGCGTTCCTCGAGCGGCTGCGGCCGTGGGCGCTCCGGCACCCGCCGGCGTTCTAAATGGAGACGGCAGTCGTCCTCCGGTGCCCGAGGCGGAGCACGCGATCGAAGCACACCGGCGGGCGCACACCCCCAGTGGTGCCGACGGCGCGCCTGCCCACATCACCGTCCTCCGAGAGAGAGAAGGGGCGCATCCAGGAATGGCGCCGTACGGCCTCGTCATGCCGCCCGGTTGGCACGCGGGAGTCATGACCGCGGCCCATCCCACTGGCCGGGTTGCGTATTTTGATCCAGGCATCCGGGATGAGCTTTCGCCCCTCGCGCCAGTCGTTCTGACCCACGGCTTCCTCGAACCAGCTGTCAGGGAGGTTCGCGTGGTCACAGACGATGACCTGCATGTCGGGCGCGAGCTCCTCGACGAGAGTATGAATGAGGTGGAAAAGACGTAACACGGCGGCACGGTCGATCGAGGCTCTCTTGCAGGCGGTGGACCGCCTCTTGATTCAACATGGCCCGGTGCTCCAGGCGGCTGAGAGCGTCGGGCTCCGCGGTACGCGCGGCGCCGAGAAAGTACTGGATTCGTCCGCGGGTAAAGGCTCGTTGTTCTTCGCGCGACCCCGCAGCGTCCTTGGGTGTACGCTCCCGACGTTCTCGCCCATTTCGCCGCCCAGGGGTACGGAGACTTCGAGTGGCTCGACCACCTGCGCTGGATCCGCAAGCCGATGCTCGTGATCGGCGGCCGCTTCGACCGGACGTGCACGCTCGCCCGGTCGGAGAAGATCCACCGCGAGGTGAAGGGCTCCGACCTGGTCGTGATCGAGAAGGCGGCCGACATGGCCCACGTCGAGCAGTCCAAGGCGTACATGGGCGCCGGGCGCCGCTGGCTCATCGCCCAGGGCGTGCTGCCCGACCCGTCGGCAACGCCGGACTGAGCCGGCCGCGGCTGGCGGCGGCGGTCCTGACCGCCGTCTGCGGACTTGTCCTGGCCGCGGGCGCGACGCCCGCGCTGGCCGACTCCCCGCTCGGCGCGATCGCCTTCGTCGGCCGCCTGCGCGGACACGTCGGCGTCGCGCGCGGCATCATCGCCACCGTGGACGGCGGCCGCACGTGGCGCCTGGAGCACTACACGAGCCACCGTGTTCACGAGGTGCAGTTCCCGACGGCGCAGATCGGCTTCGCGCTCTCGCGGCGGGGCGTGCTGGCCACGACAGACGGCGGCGTCCGCTGGACCGACCGCGGGCTGCGCACCACGCTGGCGGAGGTGGACTTCCTGAACCGCCGGGTCGGCTGGGGCCTCGCTGAGACCGCGGCCGGGCTGCAGGTCGTGCGCACGCGCGACGGCGGCCGCACCTGGAAGGAGCGCGGCGAGCAGGCCCACTCGGTGTGCTTCACGACCGCGACGGTCGGCTGGATCGGGAAGGGCAGGAAGGTGCTCTTCACCCACGACGGCGGCGCCACCTGGCAGCTGCAGTTCACGCTCGCCCACAGGGCCGGCCAGGCCGTCGTGCACTGCACGCACGGTGGGAGCGTCTGGGCACTGTTCACCGACGGCGCAGCGACCAGCCACCAAGCGTATGCCGTCTACGCCAGCTTCGACGGCGGCGCGCACTGGCTTGCCGAGCTGGCCCAGTTCATCCACACCCCCCGCAAGGTACCGCGCATCGACGACTATCCCGGGCCGTTCGACGTCGTGTCCCCGCAGATCGCGAAGTTCATCGGCCTGTGCGTCGCCTGCGGCCGCGGCCGGCCGTCCCTCACCGCCACGGCCACGCACGGGCGGGTGTGGGTGCACCGCCGGATGTCCGTGCCGCGCGGGGTGGGCGACTACGCCGTCATGTTCGTGGACCGGCGACGGGGATGGGTGGCCGAGGCAAACGGGCGCATCACCCGCATCGCGCACACCGGCAACGCCGGCGTCACGTGGACGCTGCAATATCTGGGCTGACCGCGGGCCTACGCGCCGGTTTCGAGTCGATCGCTCGCGATGAGTTATCCGCCGCAGGGGTGATCCGGTGCGAGGACGGACAGTGGCACGCCTGGCCCACAGGGACGAGCGAGCTTCATGAGGCCAGTACGGCTCAGCGTCGAGGGAACGGCCAGGCACTGACCTAGTCTCCGGGAAACCGTAGAAAGGGAGCTCGATGAGCGCTGACCCCCCTCGGCGAGTCAACATCGCATCGCCAGAGTTCAGATCCTCTCCCGACAACCCCGATGGCTTCCGGCCCCGCAGCGCGCGGATCGGCGCACTCGTCGGCGCAGACACCACCGGGATGAGCGTGTACGAGCTACCACCCGGACAGGCCATCTGCCCCTACCACTACGAGAACCCCGAGGAAGAGTGGCTCCTGGTGCTGGACGGGCGACCGACGCTGCGCCACCCGGGCGGCGAGGATGAACTGCAACCGTGGGACGTCGTGTTCTTCCCGTCAGGGCCTGCCGGCGCACATGCCGTACGAAACAACACGGACTCGACCACCCGCGTGCTGATGTTCTCCGACAGGAGCACCGTCGCAGCAACCGTGTATCCCGACAGCGCGAAGATCGCGATCTGGACCGGCAACGACGCCGACGACCTCATCGTCAAACAAACGAGCGGCGTGAGCTACTGGGAGGGCGAACAAGGCCTGCGGGAGTAAGCCCTCCGACGCGGCGGACGCCGAAATCGCGTCCTCAAGCCTGACCGGTTGGGAAGTTGCGCCGGACCTCACGCCTGCGGAACGAGCATGTGGCTGTAACTGTGCATGGATGCGTCCGAGAGCGGGCGAGGAGAATCGAACTCCCGTCTTGAGCTTGGAAGGCTCTTGCTCTGCCATTGAGCTACGCCCGCGCGGGTGTCACATGGTATCGCCGGGCGTCGCGGCCGCCTTGGCCCGCGGCGTCCGCTTGCGGCGCGTCCGCGGCGCGGCGACCACGTCGGCGAACTTGACCCGGTCGGTGACGCACACCTCGGCCGACCCGGAGATCGTCTCGCGCAGGAGACCGCTCGCCTGAAGCGCATCGCGGTTGGTCGGGTCGTCGTTCGCCCGCTGCCGGTGCTCGTCGGACTCCCACAACTGCATGAGGACGATGCCCTCTTCGGTCGGCGCCGTCACCTGGGCGATCAGCCCGTCGGGCATCCCGAACGCCTCGGCGAGCCTGTCGGATGCTTCGAGCAGGCGACCGCTGTTGCCACGCATGTGCACAAGGGCGAGCACGCTCATCGCCCCACGGATCCTACGTGGTCGCCGAGGTCGCCGTCGTGCTGGTGTCGGACGTGACCGTCTCGGTGATCGTCTCGGTGGTTGTCACCGTGCTGCCGGTGTCGGTGACGGTGGTCGGGACCGCCACGGTGGTCGCGACGGTGGTCGTCGTGCCAGGGAGCCGCCGGACCTTGATGATCGTGCGCTTGACGGTGTGCGTGACCACCTGGGCCGGCAGCTGCACGGTGGTCGCCGGCACGGACACGATGCTGCCCTTGACGACCACGGTCTGCGCCGGGACGCGCACCTCCGCCTTGTTGTTGACGGTCGTCACCGTCCCGGTCACGTGGATGGTGCGGGTGGCCGCCGCGGCCGCGCCGGACCCGCCGACCACGCTGCCGAGCCACACGCCGCCGGCGAAGAGCGCCAGGATGACCGGAAGCCCGATCAGCAGCCGGTGCGGATACGCGCGCGGCCGGCCGGCGGTCGTCGTCGCCCGGAGGGGCATCCCCGGCGTGGGCGCCGGTGTGAGCGGCTCGGGTGGGAGCGTTGCTGCCGCCGCAGCTGCGGCGGCAACCGGTGCGATCTCGCCGGCCCGAGCGGCGCCTGCGGCCACTGCGCCGGCGGCCGGCCTGGCCGCGGCGGCGGCGTCCTCCTCGTCCCGCCTGCCCGGGAACGCCAGCCACAGCAAGAACCGCAGAATGACGAACAGCAGCACGCCGTTCGCCACCAGGATGGCAATGGCCAGCAAGACCTTTGCGAAGATTCCCACAGCACCCTACCCGTCGTCCGACCCCGGAAAGGTACCCCAAAACCTCGGAGGAGGTGAAGGCATTGTCACGGACGTTTCGAGGCTTGGCAACCCCTCACGCCCGCCAGCCGCGAAACCCGCGCGCCAGGACGGCGATGATCGGTCCTTGCGGCGGGCGGTCCGCGTACTGCGTGTAGGCGGCTGCCAGCGCGGCGAGCCCCCGGTCGCGCTCCTGCGCCGAGTCGACCACCGCCGCCTCGCCGTCCACACGCACCCACCACAGGCGCGACCAGTCGTCGTCGTAGCGATCGGCGAGGAGCGCCACGCGCGGCTCGGCGGCGATGTGGCGCAGCCGGGCCAGGTCGGCCGTCGCCTTGGGCTTGTGGTCGACCGCCGTGTAGATCATCTCCCCGGCGAGCGCGAAGCAGACCGGCACGATGTGCGGCGAGCCGTCCGGGCGCACCGTCGCCAGGCGGGCGACCGGCGCGGAGGCGAAGAGGTCGCGCGCCTCAGCCGGGTCGAGCCGCACCGGACGTGTGCGCGTAGGCGGCCGCGAGGCCGGGCGCGAGATAGTCGGGCAGGTTGGCCTCGCCCGCGAGCGTCGCCAGGAAGGTGCGGTCGTCGTCGGCGGTGAGGCCGTCGAGCGTGAGCGGCTGAAGGACGCTCGAGAGCGGCGGCTGGGCCGCGAGCAATCGATCGCTCGGGAGCACCGAGACCCCGCCCGCGGGATGGGTGCGCATGGCGCGGTCGGTGTGCTCGATCTCGTCCAGGACGAGCGTCGGCCCTGCCGGCGGGGCCTCCGCGGCGACCAGCCCCGGGACGGCCGCGACCACCGCCGGCTCGAGCGCCCTGGCGAGCTCCGGCAGGTTCGCGAGCGCATCGGACAGCGTCGATCGCGCCTGGGCGAGGCTGACGACGGCGACGTCGGGGTCGGCGCCCGCGAGGGCGAAGTTCAGGAGGCGGGTACGACCGCCGATGCGGACGCTCTCGCCGGTGCTCGTGAACGGCTCGACCAGGTGCGGCTGGCCGCAGGCGGCGACGCCGCCGATCATGACGAGCACGAGGTCGCGCTCGCCGGCCGCGATCAGGCCGGCGTAGGGGTCGGCGCTGGTGCCGGCGACGGCGATCAGGTCGGCGCGTTTCCCGGCCTCGATCGAGCCGATCGCCGCATCCCAGCCCAGCATCCGCGCGGGCGTCGACGTCGCCATCGCCACCAGCTCGCGATCGGTGAAGATCGGCCCGCCGGCGGCGTGGGCGCTCACGAGCTGTGCGACCTTCAGCTCGCCGAGCAGGTTCTTGCTGCCCGACGGCGCCCAGTCCGAGCCGAGCCCGATCGGAACGCCGCTCGCCTTCATCGCCGCGACGTCCGCGGTGGCTCCGTAGAGCAGCAGGTTCGAGAGCGGCGACCACACCATCGCCGCTCCGTGCGCGGCGAAGACGGCGATGTCGGCCGGCTGGAGGCCGACGCTGTGGATCCCGATCAGGTGGTCGGAGATCGCCCACGTCCCGTCGGGAAGCTGCAGCGCCTGGAAGTGGCGGCGGGCGCTGTCGTCGGTGCCCTCGGCGAGATGCAGCAGCAGGCGGCGGTCGCGGGCGAGCTCGGCCGCGAACGCCGTGACGTCCGCCGCGGCAACGTCGGGGATCCGGCTGTGGGCGGGCGGGAGCGCGGGATCGTCAGGCTCCTCGACCGTGCGCACGACGCCGTGGTAGAACCGGGCGATGCCGGCGTTCGAGTAGAGCGCGATCCCCTGGCTCGTCGTCACCCCGGCGACGAGGCACTTCGCCTCGACGAAGCGCACGAGCGCCGGCACGAGGCTGGGCGTCTTTCCGAGCACCTGCATCGGGCCGCTGATCAGGCGGCGGTAGTCCGGCCCGGCCGACCACTGGCCGCGGTTCGTGAAGGCGCGCGGCACCTGCCAGAGCTGCAGGCAGTTGTAGCTCAGGTGGTTGTGGAGCTCGATCAGGCCCGGGTAGATCGTGCCCGCCGTGCGCAGCGCGGCGACCGACTCGAAGCCTGCTGGCGGCGGCACGCCGGCGGGGGCGACGGCGGCGATGTCGTTGCCGGCGATGTAGACGACGCCGTCGGGAAGGACGGTGCCCGCGCCGTCCATCGTGACGACACGGCCCCTGATCGCCGCACGGCCTGCCGCGGGGGCGTTCACGGGGGGAACACTAGTGGTGGGCCAGGACGCCCTTGCGTGCAGCCCTGCGCCCGCCCCCGGGGCGCGGTCGTCGGTGCCAGCGCCACCCGGGCGGCGGCCCGCCCCCGGGAGGCCCGGAGTCGGCGGACTCCGGCGGATCCGTCTCGGCGAGGTCGCGCAGGAGCAGCACGAGGATGGCGATCCCCGGCACATGCAGGCTCGCCACGACCGCGTAGATCCAGAGGTTGCTCAGCCGCCGTCACCCCCGCCGTCACCGCCCGGGCCGTCTCCGCCGCCGTCACCGCCCGGGCCGCCGTCACCCCCGCCGTGGCCGTGACCGGGCTTGGGGCCGTGGCCGTGACCCGGCTTTGGGCCGGGGCCGGGTGGCGGCGGTGCGGCGACCGTCTGCGTCTCTGTCACGGTGACCGGGTCGGTGACCGTTCTCGTAACGGTCTCGGTCACCGTGCGCGCGGCGGCGTTCGCCTGCTGCGCCGACAGCGTCTCGGTACGGACGTGGCCGGCGACCGTGACCGTCCGGTCGACCGCCGCCTGCAGCGGCGCGCGGGCGGTCGTCGTCACCGTCTCCACCGAGAGCACGTGGCCCGTCTGCCTGCTGCCCGCGCTCACACCGGCGAGCAGCCCCAGCATCAGACATGCCAGACCGCCCGAGATGGCCATCGCAAACCGTGTGGGACTCACACCCATCGTGCCTCCCGCCCATCGCCCTGCCCGCCTACACCCGACACATTACCCGAGCCGGGCCGGGATCGGAAAGGAGCTCCCTCACCCGGGGGTTGACCCATGGCATCGGCGCATGTTCAATTTGATTCCCGGATCTTCACCATCCCCGTGTGATCCGGCCCATGGAGGCGAGATGAGGCACGTTCCACGCCGTCCCCGCACGCCCGGGAGCGGCATCCACCATTGCCACGCGCGGGCAGGCGCATGAAGCCGCCGATCCTGCTCACGGGCATGCACCGCTCCGGCGGGAGCTGGGTCGCCAAGATGATCGAGGGCGGCGGCGGCGTCGTGCACGTCAACGAGCCGTTCAACCGCCGCCATCCGCCTGGCCTCACGCCCGGGATCCTGCACGTGCCGCCGCCGCTCGCCTACCAGCACGTCGGCGAGCACAACGAGGCCGAGCACCTGGACGGATTCCGCAACATGCTCGATCTGCGCTACGACCTGGTCGCCGAGCTGCGCACGAACCACGGCGTCTACGACCTGGCGAAGGCCGCCAAGTACCTGACCGCGTTCACGTACGGCCGCGCCCGTGGCATGCGAACGCTGATCGACGATCCGTACATGGTGTTCGCGACCGAGTGGCTGGCAGATCGCCTCGACTGCCGCGTGGTCATGCTCGTCCGCCACCCCGCGGGGATCGTCTCCAGCCTGAAGCGGATCGGGGCCGGTTGGAGCGACAACCTGCCCGACATCGCCGCGCAGCCGGAGCTGGTCGGCCGCTACCTGCAAGACCACGCCGCCGAGCTCGAACGCGCCGCCAACGAGCCGCTCGACCCGGTCGGCCACGGCGCCCTGCTCTGGCTCCTGATCCACTCGGCGATCGCGCAGCAGCTCGACCGCCACCCGGAGTTCATCCTCGTCCGCTACGAGGACCTGGCCATGGATCCCGAGGCGGGGTTCCGCGACCTCTTCGAGCGCCTCGACCTGCCGTACACGGCCCGGGCCGAGAAGACGGTGCGTGAGGGCAGCATGGCGGGGCCGGCGGCGCGCCACAATCCGTGGGGCCGCGTGGGCCTCGGGCGCACGGCCTACCAGCCCATGGACAGCAAGGCGAACGCCTGGGCTTGGCGCCGGCGCCTCGCACCCGACGAGGCCGCCGCGGTGATCGCGGCCACCCGGCCCGTCGCCGAGCGGTTCTACCGCCCCGACGAGCTCGCGGTCGACCGCGAGCACGCCGCCTAACTCGCACGGATCACCGGCGGGTGTCACAGCCCGGCCCTCCGTCTCGTCATGTGGGTAACGACCCATTCGACGAGACGGAGGAACCGAAATGCGTGTGTTCGTAGCAGGGGCGACCGGTGTGATCGGGAGGCAGCTCGTGCCGCAGCTGGTGGAGGCCGGCCACACCGTGGTCGGCAGCACCAGGTCGAGCACGAAGGCGGTGTGGTTGGCGGAGGCGGGCGCCAAGGCGGCCGTGATGGATCCGCTCGACCGCTCCGAGGTGATGACCGCCGTGATGCGAGCCGAGCCCGATGTGGTCGTCCACGAGCTGACGGCGCTTCGCGGCCAGGCCGACCTGCGCCGGTTCGACCGCTCGTTCGCGGAGACGAACGAGCTGCGCACCCGCGGGATCGACCTCCTGCTGGAGGCCGCGCAGGCGGCCGGGGCGACCCGGTTCCTGGCGCAGAGCTACACGGGCTGGCCGAACTCCCGCGAGGGCGGGCCGGTGAAGACGGAGGAGGATCCGCTCGACCCGACACCGCCGAAGGCGATGCGGGAGTCGCTCGCGGCGATTCGCCACCTCGAACAGGTCGTGGCCGGCGCACAGGGGATCGAGGGGCTCGCGCTCCGCTACGGGGCGCTGTACGGGCCGGGGACGTCGATGGCCGAGGAGTATGCGGCACTGATCCGGCGGCGGAAGTTCCCGGTCATCGGCGACGGTGCCGCCGTGTGGTCGTTCGTCCACGTCGCGGATGCCGCGGCCGCGACGGTGGCCGCGCTCGACCACGGCGGGCCCGGCGTCTACAACATCGTCGACAACGATCCGGCCCCGGTCTCGGAGTGGCTTCCGTACTTCGCGGCCGTGCTGGGCGCGAAGCCGCCCCGGCACGTTCCCGCGTGGATCGGGCGGCTCGCCGCCGGGGAGGTCGGCGTCGTCATGATGACCGGGTCGCGCGGCTCGTCGAACGCGAAGGCGCGCCGCGAGCTGGGCTGGGAGCCGGCGCATCCGAGCTGGCGCTCCGGGTTCGCCGAGACGGCGGCCGGCGCCCCGCGCGTCCGGGCGCGAACCCACGAGCGATGACCGCGCAGGCGATACCCTCCGGACGCATGGGTCGCGCCTCCGGCCATGGCGACGACGTCGCCATCCGCACGTCCGGGCTCGGCAAGCGCTACGGCGCGACCGTCGCGCTCGCCGGGCTCGACCTCGCCGTCTCCGCCGGCGAGGTGTACGGATACCTGGGGCCGAACGGCGCGGGGAAGACCACCACGATCCGGCTCGTCCTCGGGCTGCAACGCCCGAGCGAGGGGGACGCGGCGATCTTCGGGATCGACGCCTGGCGCGACCCGGTCGAGGCGCATCGGCGGGTCGCCTTCGTGGCCGGCGAGCCGATGCTCTGGCCGGCGCTCACCGGCCTCGAGAGCCTCGAGTTCCTGAGCCGCCTGCGCGGAGGCGTCGACGAGGCGTACCGCCGGACGCTGATCGACCGGTTCGAGTTCGACCCGCGCAAGCGCGTGCGCGACTACTCCAAGGGCAACCGGCAGAAGATCCAGCTGATCGCCGCGTTCGCGGCCCGCCCCGACGTGCTCGTCCTGGACGAGCCGACGAGCGGCCTCGACCCGTTGATGGAGGCGGCCTTCCGCGACACGGTCGCCGAGTCCAAGACGGCCGGACAGGCCGTGTTCCTCTCGTCTCACATCCTGAGCGAGGTCGAGGCGCTGTGCGACCGTGTGGGCATCCTCCGCGAGGGGCGGCTGGTCGAGGAGGGGACGCTCGCGGACCTGCGCCACCTGTCCGCGCGGGTCGTCGAGGCGACGTTCGACGGGCCTCCGCCCGACCTGGTCCTGCCGGATGGCGTCACGTCGACGCCCGTCGGGGAGAGCGCGGTGCGCTTCGACGTGCGCGGCCCGGTCGGCCCGCTGATCGACCGCCTGGCCGGCACGGGGCTGATCGCGCTGGTCAGCCGGGAGCCGACGCTCGAGGAGCTCTTCCTGGCCCACTACGACCGCGGCGGCGAGCATGCAGGGATCGCCCGCTAGCGCGGTCGTCCGGCACGCGCTGCGCGGCGAGCGGGTGCGCCTGGGCGTGATCGGGCTGATCGCGGTGCTCTACACGCTCGCGAACGTGGTCGGATACCGCCAGGCCTACCCGACCCATGCCGCGCGGGAGCAGTTCGCGCGGGCGTTCTCGGACAACATCGCCCTGCGCCTGTTCTACGGCGTCCCCCACGACCTGGCCAGCGTGGGCGGCTTCTTCGAGTTCCGGGCGATGGGGATGCTGGCCATCCTGGCGTCGGGCTGGGCGGTGTTCGCCGCCGTGCGCGCCCTGCGGGGCGAGGAGGACGCCGGCTGCTACGAGCTGATCCTGGCCGGGGCGATCGGGCGCGGCGGTACGGTGGTCGCCGTTCTGGCTGCCCTTGCCCTCGAGTGCTCGGCCCTGTTCGCGCTGCTCTGGGTCGTCCTGCTCGTCTTCGCCGTCGGCTCGGGCGACATGACGGCTGCCCAGTCGGCGATGGTCTGCGCGGCCATCGCCGGGCCGGCCGCCGTATTCGCCGCCGCCGGAGCGCTCGCCTCCCAGCTCGCGCCCACGCGGCGCGCCGCCCAGGCCGGGGCGGGGCTCGCGCTCGCCGTTGCGGTCTTCTTCCGCATCGTGGCCGACATCGGCCACGGCATCGGCTGGGTGCGCTGGATCTCGCCCATCGGGTGGGTGGAGCAGGTGCGGCCGGTCACCGGCGCGCGCCCCGCCGTCCTGCTTCTGTTCGCGGCCGCCGCGCCGCTCCTCGCCGCCGTCGCCGTGCTCGTCGCGCGCAACCGCGACCTGGGCGCGAGCGTGCTCTCGCGGCGGGCGACCGCCCGGTCGCGGACGGGCCTCCTCGGCTCTCCGGCGCAGGCCGCTCTGCGGGGTGAGCTGCCATCGCTGGCGGCGTGGGTCGCCGGCACGGGCCTCTTCGCGTTTGCGCTGGGGGCGTTCGCCCACAGCGTCGCTGAGGAGATGCGCAAGGTCACGATCCGGACGTACGGGCTCGACATCACCACGGCGGCGGGATACCTCGCTGCCGTCTTCGGGATCTTCGCGATGGTGGTCGCGCTCTACGCGGTCAGCCACGTCGGCGGCCTCCGCGACGAGGAGTCGTCGGGGCGCTTGGAGACGATGTTCGCGCTGCCGGTCGCCCGGCGCTCGTGGTTCGGCGGGAGGCTGCTCGTTGCGGCCGCGGCGACGGCCCTGCTCTCCCTGGCGGTCGGCGTGCTTGCCTGGGCCGGCGCAGCCGTCACGAGCGGGGGCGTCGGGTTCGGCGCGATGGTGACGGCGGGGGCGAACTGCATCGCCGTCTCCGTGCTCTTCCTCACGCTCGGGGCGCTCGTGTTCGCATGGGCGCCGCGGCCGAGTCCCGGCGCGGCGTTCGCGCTCGTGGGCGTCGCGTTCCTGTGGGAGCTCGTCGGCGCGCTGGTGGGCGCGCCGTGGTGGCTGCTCACGATCTCGCCCTTCCATCACGTCACGCAGGCGCCGCTCGTCGCGGTCGACCGCCGCGGCACGGCCGTCATGCTGATCGTCGCCGCGGTGGCCGCGGCGGCGGCCGTCGAGCGCTTCGCCCGGCGCGACCTGCAGACCGGGTGAGCGTCAGCCGGCGGCGGCGCGGCGGCGGGCTTCGAGCCGCCGGCCGATGATCGCGATCGCGACGGCCGCGGCCGCGAGCTGCGCGGGGCTGAGACCGCCTGCGCGCGTGTGCGCCTCGCGGGACGCGAGCACCGCGCCGTAGGAGCGGTCGGAGAGAAGCGACCAGCGCGACCGGGCCGAGAGCATCGACCCCAAGGAGGCGAAGGAGCCGACCGACCAGGCCGAGCACGCGCTTCCGATCGACCCGACGGAGAGCACCGAGCCGACCGACCCGATCGAGAGGACAGAGCCGGTCGATGCGATCGAGAGCAGCGAGCGGTCGGAGCGGATCGACCAGCGTGACGTGGGCACGCCCGTAGTCCTAACGCACCGCGGTGAGGCCGCCGACCTGCGGACGCCGATCGGCCGGGCCGACGACCACGGGCGCCGTGCGGCGCAGCGTGAGCCCCACCGCGACGAGGGCGGCGGAGGCTCCGAGCAACGTGAGCAGCCCCTGGTCGACGATCGCCTGCGTCGTCGTGGTCAGGTAGGGCAGCGGGGTCAGCGTCGCCACCATGAGCAGGCCGGCCGTGCCCGCCGCGAGGCGGGGACGCTGGTCGAGCCCTCCGATCGCCAGGCCGACCAGGCCGAATCCGATCAGCGTGTACCCGAGCCCGACGAGGGGGACGAGGGCCGAGCTGTCGAGCAGGACGCCGAGGCGGGCGGCGATGACGAGCGCGCATCCGGCCGCGCCGGCCAGCGACGTCACCGCCGAGCTCTTCCAGGCCCGTGGGGCGCCGAGGAGCAGCCACGCCAGCAGGGGCAGGGCGAAGGCGATGATCACGATCCTGCCGGCGGTGAGGAGCCCCGCGCCGCCGATACCCAGCCCGAGTGGCGCGGACTCGATGACGAGGCCGGCCGCAAACGCACAGCCGGTCAGCACCCAGGTCGCGGGATGGGCGTCGCGGCGCGCGAACCTCGCGGACAGCACATCGGCGGCGCGGGCCGCCCGCGCGAGCGCCCTCGCTGCCGTCTGCCGGGCGGCGACGGCCGACCCCTCGCGGGTGACCACGAGGCTGAGGACGACGGCCGCGAGCGCCGGCGCGACCAGGAATCCGGCCCCCGAGAACAGGGACGCGGCCGTGTTCTGGCCTGCGTGGAGCGCGATGCCGGTGCGTACCGACCCTGTCCGGCGGCGGATCCAGCACAGCAGGATGCCCTCGCAGGTGAACGGGATGAGCACGCCGGACACGCCGTGGAGGGAGGCCCACACGAGCGACGACATCACCGCCGCCGGCCAGAAGCCGAAGCGCTGCCACAGGCCGGAGAGCAGGAACCCGCGCATCGAAAGCTCCTCCATCCAGGGCGCCGCGACGACCGCCATCCAGGTGAGGAGCAGGACCGCATACGTGTGGCGGTGGTGCAGCGACACGCTCGTCGTGCCGCGCGCGCCGAGGGCGTCGCCGAGCGCCGTCAGGAGCGGCAGGAGCAGGATGATGAAGCCGAGCTGCACGAGCACCGCGATGCCGACGCGGCGCGAGCGGGCGCGGCCGATGACCCCAGCGGGCACGCCCCCGCGGGGAAACGCGATCCTCCCGGACAGCGCGATCGTGCCCACGCAGAGTGTGACGTTCGCCGCGATGGCGACCACTGCCATGACCAGGGTCCGGCCGCCGATCTCGGCCAGCAGAAACGCCGACACCTGCGACGCCAGGTAGAGCACCACGCACGCGGCGGCGGCCGCGACGAGCAGCCACCACCGCGCGGGCGCGCCCACGCCGTCCGGCTCGGTGGTCGCTACCAGGGCCATTACCCCACGATACGTGCGGGACGGCGCGGTCGGCTACTCCCCATTGGGGTTCGATGGGATGCCGGGGCGCGTGCCGGCGGTCACGAGCCCGAGCTCCACGGGAGCTCCCTCCAGGATTCCGGGCGCTCGACGCGCCAGCGGCCTCGAAGCGGCGCGTTCGCCTCCGCGTCCGAGCTCGTGTCCCGCTCGACGCTCGCGCCGTAGCGCAGGGCGACGTCCGAGCGCCTGTAGTCGCGCCAGAAGGTGTCGTCGTTGAGGTCGCGGTTCCCGGCGCAGACGAGGACGCACGGCCCCTCACCCGCTCCGACGAACGTGTGCGCGGCGCCGGGCGGGCAGTGCACGAAGTCCCAGGGGTGCAGGTGACGCTCCTGGTCCTCGATGATCAGGATGCATTCGCCCATCACGACGAGGAAGTCCTCCTGCACCGACTCCGCGTGGTAGACGTCGGCTGCCCGTCCCGGCCGCAGGACGCGCAGGACGAATCCCGCCCCGGGCTTGACGTACTCGCTGAGATCCGGCCGACCGCGCAACACGAAGTCGTCGGACTCGAAGATGCAGCAGGACTGCGTCGCATCGTTGTTCATCCAGGCGGCGTCTCGTGCATTGACGACGAACCACCCCGCCGTGACGGGTGCGAGACCCGACTCGACCTGTTCGAGTCGTGCTTCTTCGATCATCGGAACCTCCCAGAACAGGCGCAATCATACGAGCGGGATTGGGCCGCTCGCTCAGGGAGCCCTCGACGGCCTCATGTCAATTGGCGGGGCGCGAACGTATGCTCGAGGCATGCTGAGCGCGGACGAGCCGGGGGCGGGGGCGGGCTCGGCCGTGCGGCTGCGCGGGGTCATGCGGCGGTTCGGCGACAAGGTCGCGGTGGCGGGCGTCGACCTCGATGTGCCGCACGGCTCGTTCTTCGGTCTCGTCGGACCGAACGGGGCGGGGAAGACGACCCTGCTCTCGATGACGACCGGCCTGTTGCGCCCGGACGCGGGCAGCATCGAGGTCGCCGGAGTCGAGGTCTGGAACGATCCGGCGGCGGCGAAGGCGCGGATCGGCGTCGTGCAGGACACGCCGGCGCTCTTCGACCGCCTGACCGGGAGCGAGCTGCTCGCCTTCTACGGGGCGCTGCGGCGACTCGATCCGGCCACCACACGGGAGCGCAGCGAGGAGCTTCTGCGGGTGCTCGACCTGGCTGTCGACGCCGACCGGCTCGTCGTGGACTACAGCCTCGGAATGACCAAGAAGCTCGCGCTCGCCGCGGCGCTGCTGCACTCCCCGCGCGTCCTCTTCCTGGACGAGCCGTTCGGGGCGATCGACCCGGTCTCGACGAACGTGATCGAGCAGCTACTGCACCGCTTCGTGGCGGGCGGCGGCACGATCGTGTTCTCGAGTCACGTGATGGACGTGGTCGAGCGGCTGTGCGACCGCGTCGCGGTGATCGTGCGCGGCCGGATCGTCGCGGCGGGAACGCAGGAGGAGGTCGCGGCAGGCGACGACCTGCGCACGGCGTTCTTCAAGCTCGTCGGCGCGCGCGAGGATGTCGGCCTGGCGGAGCTCGGATGGCTTGGGTCTTCGTCCGACTGAAGTGGCGGCTGCTCGCGAACGCGGGCGCGTCAGGCCGCGAGGAGGCGCTCGGCTGGCTCGCGCGTGCCATCGGCCTGCTGCTCGCCGTGGTCGGCGCGGGCGACCTCGCGACCGCGCCCCGCCACGGTGGCGCCGGGCTCGTCGCGGTCTTCGTCGCGGTCGCTGTCGCCTGGATCATGCTCCCGCTGCTCATGGGGTCAGACCGCACGCTGTCCGTGGACCGGCTCGCGTCGCTACCGCTGCGGCGGCGCGACCTGGTGCTCGGCCTCTTCGCGGCGTCGCTCGTGGGTGCGCCGCCGCTCGCGACGCTCGTCTTCCTGTCCGGCGCGGTCTTCGCGTACGGGCACGGCGCGGCCGCGACGGTGCTCGCGGCGGCCGACGTGGTCGTCATGACGGCACTCGCCATCGCGGGCGGCCGCGCAGTCTCGGCCGGCCTCGCCGCCGCGGTGCACTCCCGGCGGGGGCGCGACCTCGCCTCCGTCGTGCTTGCGGTCGTCTCGGCAGGCGGGTACATCGCCTGGCGGGCGTCGGCGGCGCTCGCCTCCGAGGTGGACCGCCTCCGGCCGTCCCGCCTCACCGACGCGCTCTCGTGGACGCCGCCGGGCGCGCTCGCGCGATCGATGGCCGACGCGCACGCCGGCGCGCTTCCGGCCGCAACCGGCCGGCTGGCCTACGGGATCGCGACGCTCGTCGTGGTCGGGTGGCTGTGGGCGCACGCCCTCGGCCGCCAGCTGACCAACCCGGCTGCGACCGCGCCTCGTGGAGGCGAGCGGCGCTCCGCGCGTACACCGCGCAGACGTTTGAGCACACCGGGCGGGGCGGTGTGGCTGAAGGATCTGCGCTACCTGTGGCGGACCCCCGTGCAGCGGGCGAACGTGATCACGGGCGTCGTCACCTCGGGCTTCGTGATGCTGCCGCTGCTTTCGGGCAGGTCGGACATCCTCCCGTTCGCCGGGGCTGCGGTGGCGTTCTTCCTCATGTCCAACCTGTCCGCGAATCTGTTCGGGGTCGACGGCGAGGGATTCGGGGCCTACGTGCTGACCGGCGTCGACCCGCGGACACTCCTGCGGTCGAAGGCCCTGGCGGTCGCGACGGTGGTGGGAGCGATCGCCGTGGTCGCCTGCGTTGCCGGCGCCGCCGTGTCGGGCGCGTGGGGCGAGCTCGCGAGCGCGCTTCTCGTAACGGCGGCGGTGATCCTCCTGGCGGGCGGGACAGGGATGTTCGTCTCGGTGCGCTCGCCGTATGCGGTCGACATGACCACTCCGACGTTCGGCCGTGCCCGGCGCCCGCGCGGGAGCGGAAACGCGGGAGTCGGGGTCGTCGCGCTCGTGTTCGAGACGGTCGTGATCGGCCTGCTCGCCCTGATCGTGGTGATCGGCAAGGACGCGCTCGGCGTCGGCACCCTGCCGGGCGCCGTCGTCGGGCTCGTCGTGGCGCTCGCGGTCGCGATCGGCGGCCTGCGGCTCGCGGCCGGGCATCTCGCGGCGCACCTGCCCGAGACGTTGCTCGCGCTCTCGCCCCGGCACTGACCCAAAACTACTCGCTCAGGAAGTCCTCGACGAGCCGCGCGTAGTCGTCCGGCTCCTCGAGGTGGGCGCAGTGTGCGCTCTGCTCGAACACGTGCATGCGCGCGTCCGGGATGCCGTGGGTGATCGTCTCGGAGCACGACGGCGTGATCTCGTCATAGCGACCGCACGTCACGAGCGTCGGGACATCGATGCGGCCCAGGTCGGCCGTGCGATCCCACTCCCGCAGCCGGCCGATCACGTCGAACTCGGTCGGGCCGTTCATGGTCAGGTAGACCTGGTTGCCCTCCATCTGCTCGCCCGAGAGCACCAGCGCCTCCGGCCACGGGTCGAGCCGGCACAGGTGGCGGTGGTAGAAGACCTCGACCGCGGCCTGGTAGTCGGGGTGGTCGTACTCCTCCTTCGCGCCGAGCTCGATCAGCGTCGTGCGGTGCGGCTCGGGCAGCTGCTCGATCAGGCCGCGGGCGCCGGCCATGAACTCGGGGATGCTCGCCGAGGTGCTTGCGAGCACGAGCCGCTCGACGCCGGTGGTTCCCCGGGCCATGTACTCGATCGAGAGCCATCCGCCCCACGACTGCCCGAGCAGGTGGCAGCGCTCGAGCCCGAGGGCGGCGCGCACCTGGTCGACCTCCTCGACCGCCCGGTCGACCGTCCACAGGGACGCGTCGTCGGGGCGATCCGAGCGGCCACAGCCAAGCTGGTCGTACACGACCACCGGCCGGTGGTCGGCGAGCCGCTCGGCAAGCGGGATCATGTAGTAGCTGGCGGCGCCCGGGCCGCCGTGCAGGAGCAGGGCGGGCGTGCCGTCGCTGGGCCCGAGCCGGGCGGTCCAGACGCTCCCGCCCGTGACCTCGACGCGCCGCTCCTCGGCCTCCTCGATCCTCATCGCGGCGACACTACAGGAGATATCGCCGCGAGTAGGCGACCTCGGCGACCGGGGTGCAGGTGACCGGCTCCCCGTCGAGCGTCACGGTCTCCGCCGCCGGGTCGACGACGATCGTGCCGGTGCGGCTGTTGCCGACCATGTCCGCCGCGGTGAGCTCGCGGCAGTCCGACACCCGTGCCCGCTCGCGGGTCGTGGGCAGGTCGGCGGCCATCGCCGAGCCGGCCAGGAACGCGAGCGAGACCTGTCCCGGCGCCGCGCCCGTCCCCGCGATCTGGGGCCCGACCCGGACGGGCTCGGTCATCATCGTCGTCGCGCCGCCCGCCCCCGATGCGCCCCAGGCCGACATGCCCGGCCTTGAGGACGAGCTCGGGCCGCACCGGGAAGAGGTCGGGTCGCCACATGACGAGGTCGGCGAGGCGGCCCTCGCGCAGCGAGCCGACGTGCGCCGCCAGGCCGTGCGCGATCGCCGGGTTCACGGTCACCTTCGCCAGGTAGCGCAGCACCCGCTCGTTGTCGTCCGCGCCCGCCGCCGCCGCGCTCGGCCTTCATCGCGGCGGCGCACTGGAAGGCCCGCCGGACGGTCTCGCTGATCCGGCCCATGCCCTGGGAGTCGGACGAGAGGATCGGGATCACGCCGAGGTCGTGCAGCACGGTCTCGGCGGCCATCGTCCACGCCCGCACCCGGGCCCGCAGGATGGCGGCGTCGCCGGCGCGGGCGCCGGGCTCGAGCAGGTGCACGGCCGCGACCATCGCCAGGTGCTCCGCCTCGGCGCCGACCCCGAACGGCACCGTCGGATTGGTGGACGAGGTCAGGAGGCGCTCCCGGCCCGCCAGGCTGAGCAGGTCGGGCGCGTGGCCGCCGCCGACGCCTTCGATGTGGTAGAGGTGCGCCGTCCGGCCCTCGAGCACGCGGGCGGTGTCGGCCGCCCGCAGGGCCTCGTTCAGGCCGTCGGTGTGGATGGCGAGCTGGACGTCATGGCGGTCGGCGACGTCGAGGGCGCAGCGCAGCTGCTCGGGCCCGGCGGCGACGTCCTCGTGGATCTTGAGCCCGGCCGCCGCCGGCGGCGAGCGACTCTTCGACGCCGTCCGGCCGCGACGCCGACGCCCGCACCAGGAAGGCGACGTTCAGCGGCGTCTCCTCGAGCGCCGACCAGGCGACACGCAGGCCGGCGGCCGGGTTCGCGCCCAGGTTCCAGATCGGTCCGTAGTCCTGCGCCACAAGGGTGGTGACGCCGCCGGCGAGGGCCGCCTCGCCGAGCTGGGGCGAGAGCCAGTGCATGTGGCAGTCGACCGCCCCCGGCGTGATCACCATCCCGCGGGCATCGAGCAGCGCGGTCTGCGAGTCGAGGACGACGTCGATCCCGTCCATCGTGTCGGGGTTGCCGGCCCGGCCGATCGCGCACACGCGCCCGCCCCGGATGCCGATTGACGTCCGGCGAATGCCGATCGCCGGGTCGAGCACCAGGCCGCCGACGACCGCGATGTCGACGCCGCCGCGCTCGGCCCGCACGCCCAGCCCGTCGCGATGGGTGCCGCCCCACCCGGGAACGATCTCGTCCGGGCCGCCGGCGTCGTCGCGCTCCGGCGTCACCCAGAGGTCGCCGTCGCCGAGCGCGATCCGCTCATCCGCCGGCATCGGCATACCCCCGCTCGCGGGCCAGCTCGAGCGCCGCATCGAGCGCACCGGGCGCGTCCAGCGGCCCGTCCACCAGGCCGCCGTGGCCGCGGATCACCCGCGCCCCGCCGAACGGCACCAGCCGCACCTCGCGGGCCTCGCCCGGCGGGAAGACGACCTTCGCCCCCGGTGCGACGGCGAGCCGCATGCCCCAGGCGGCGCGGCGGTCGAAGCGCAGCTCCCGGTTCGTCTCGAAGAAGTGGAAGTGCGACGTGACCGCGATGGCGACCGGGGCCAGGTTCTCGACGCGAAGTGCGGCCGCCGCGCCGAGCCACGCCGGCGCGGGATCGCCGCGTCAGGTCGGGCGGGCCGTCGCGGCTGATCGGGTGGACGAGGACGACCAGCCGCGGCCCGTCGGCGAACACCGGCTCGAGCTCGATGCGGTCGACCAGATCGCCCACCCCGTCCAGCACGTCGTCCGGGCCGAGCAGCCCGTAGGCGCGCCGCTCGACCTCGGCGTACGGATGCCCGTCGCGGGCGAGCTCCATCGTCTCGTCGGCGATCAGTGCCGCCGCCTCGGCCTGGCTCAGACGCAGGCCGCGGCCGCGCCGGCGCCGGGCGAGCTCGGCGGCCAGGAAAAGGCTCAGCCGCTCCTGCTCGGACGGCAGCAGCCTCATGCCGTGGCTGCCCGCACCCGTGCGGCCAGGCCGTCGACGTAGAGGTCGATCAGGAGCGAGAACCGGCGATCGGCATCGGTGATGGCGTAGTAGTCGGCGACGGCGACCATGTGGGGGAAGCGGTCGGCGGGAAGCGAGGCGATGTAGTCGCGCGCCATCTTCGCACCCTCGGCGAGGGCCGCGGCGGCCGCCTCGCCGTCCGGCTCGCCGGTCTCGTCCAGCGTGAAGCCGTTCACGACCGAGAACAGCAGGTGGTGCCCGAGCACCGCGAGCTCGTCCGGCACGCCGCCCTCGCGCAGGACCGCGAGGATGCGCTCGCTGTAGCGCAGCGCGTTCGGCCCCATCGGGATGCGACCGATCGAGATGCGGACGATGTCGCGGTGGCGCAGGATCGTCCGGCGCATGTCGTGGGCGACGTCCTTCAGCTGCTCCGCCCACCGATCCGGCTCCGGGTCGGGGACGTGCTGCTCGCCGATCACCTCGTCGAGGACGAGGTCGAGGAGGCCGTCCTTGCTGCCCACGTGCCAGTAGAGCGATGCGGCGCCGGTGCCGAGCTCGTCGGCCACCCGGCGCATGCTGAGCGCGTCGAGGCCGTCGCGGTCGAGCAGCTCGAGCGCCTTGCGCACGATCGCCTCGCGGGTGATCGGGTCGCGCCGCCGCCGCCGTCCGCGGTCGGGCGGAAGCCGCTGCCACGGGGGCGGGGGAATGGCCGGTTCGTCGGTCACGCGGTGACACCCTATCAGTATTCGAACACTGTTTGCATAGAACGTCGTACCATGATAGAACACTGTTCGTTCAAGACTCCCGTCCACTGGAGAATCTCCATGCAACGCGCAACATCGCATCCGCCTGACGCCGCCTATCCGCGGCGCTGGCTCGCAGCCGCCGTGATGATCGTGGCCTCGACCGTCGACCTGATCGACGGCACCATCGTGAACGTCGCCCTGCCCACGATCCGCCGCGACCTGGGCGCGTCCGGCGCCCAGCTCGAGTGGGTCGTCTCGGCGTACATGCTCGCGTTCGCGGCCGCGCTGATCACGGCCGGTAGCCTGGGCGACCTGCTCGGGCGCAAGCGCCTGTTCCTGCTCGGCACCGCGGTCTTCGGCGCCGCCAGCCTCGGGGCGGGCGTGGCCCAGACCGCCAACGAGCTGATCGCCGCACGCGTCGTCCAGGGCGCCGCGGCGGCGACGATGTCGCCGCAGGTGCTCGCCACGTTCCGGGCGATGTTCGCCGGCAAGGAGCGCGGCGCCGCGTTCGGCGTCTACGGGGCGACCCTGGGGTTCGCCTCGGCGGTCGGGCTCATCCTCGGCGGCGTGCTCACCCAGGCGAACCTGTTCGGCTGGGGATGGCGCACCGTGTTCCTCGTGAACATCCCGATCGTCGTCGGATCGCTGATCGCCGCGGCGATCGTCGTCCCCGAGACGCGGGCGCGCTCCAACCGGCGGCCCGACCTGGCCGGCGCTGCCGTCCTGACCGCCGCGCTCGTGGCGGTCGTCTATCCGATCCTCGAGGGCCGGCGGCTGGGGTGGCCGGCGTGGGGGTGGGGGATGCTGGCGGCGGGCGTCGTCGCGCTCGTCGCCCTGGCAGTCCGCGAGCAGCGGCTGCCCCGGCCCGGGGTGGCGCCGCTGCTACGGCCGCAGCTTCTGCGGAGGCCGGCGTTCACCGCCGGGCTGATCGTGCAGCTGGCGTTCTCGATCGGCATGCAGGGGTTCGCGATCGTGTTCGCCCTGTGGCTCCAGCTCGGACAGGGCTACTCGCCCCTCCGGGCCGGCCTGACGATGGTCGCGTTCAGCGTCGGCAGCTTCGTCGCCGCGCCGTTTGCGATCCCGCTCGCACAGCGGTGGGGGCGGCTGGTGCTGGCGGCCGGTGCGCTGCTGATGGCGGTGGGCACGGCCGGGATCGCCGTCGGCGCTCACCACGTCGGCACCGGGAACGGCCCGTGGCCGCTCGTCCCCGGCCTGCTCGTGTCCGGCCTGGGGCTGGCCCTGCTCGTCATCCCGCTCGTGAACGTCGTCCTCGCCGCCGTGCCGGCGCACGCCGCCGGAGGCGCGTCGGGCCTCTTCGGCACCGCCCAGCAGATCGGCGGCGCGGTCGGGGTCGCCGTGATGGGGACGATCTTCTTCGGCGCCCTCGACCGCGGCTCGTTCAAGGCGGCCTACCTGGCCACGACGCCGTACCTGGTGGCGGTGTTCGTCGTCGCGGCCGTGCTCTGCCTGGCGCTGCCGGCGACCGCGGTCGGCGAGGAGGCGGCGCTCGACGCCGAGGACGAAGACCGCCCGGTCGCCCATCCGCTGCACGAGGGCATCGCCGCCTGACGCGGCCCATGGGGGGCGCCGGCTCGTGCGCCGGCGCCCCCGGAATATTGCGTTTGTGTTGTGTGAGGAGCGAACACCTGTGAAACGTCCGGCTGGGTGCCGATATCGACGGAGAGAACACTGCCCCTGAACGCGAACGACGGAACCATGCTCACCAGCCTCACGAACCAGCTCGCCCTCATCGCCGCCGTCTACGGCGTCATCTCCTCGCTCTCTCCCATGCTCCAGATCGTCCGCATGCGCCGGGCCGGCTCGGCCGACAGCCTGTCGCGCAGCTACGTCATGATCGGCGCCGGGGGCTACATGATCTGGTTCATCTACGGCCTCTCCCTCGGCAACATGCCGCTGATCGTCTGCGACGCGATCGGCGCGGCGATGCAGCTGACCGTCCTCTGGTGGGCCTACCGGCTCGACGAGGGCCCGCGCGCGGCGTAACACACGCTTAGCAATCCGGCGCCGGGCGGTTGGTATTCTCGCTCGCGGCGAGGAGGCGGCGGATGCGCGTCGGACGAGCAGTTGGATGGGTCGCGGTGCTCCTGGCCACCATCGGCCCGATGGTGGCGAGCGCCTCTGGGGCGCCCGCGCACACGAGCCGGGTGGACCTCTCCAGCGGCGGGGTGCTCGGGAACACGGCCGTCGACGAGGGCGGGATCGCGATATCCGCGAACGGGAATCTGATCGCGTTCGCCTCGTCGGCCTCGAACCTCGTCCCGGGCGACACGAACGGCATGCGCGACGTCTTCGTGCGCAACCTGCGCACCGGCACGACCTCGCGGGTCGACGTCGGGCCCGGCGGCGTCCAGGCCAACGGCGACAGCTTCGGCCCGCTCGCCATCTCCGGCGACGGGCGTTTCGTCGCGTTCGAGTCCGACTCGTCCAACCTCGCGGCCGGCAGCGGCTGCACGCCGGGCCAGGCCCCCGACTGCCTCTTCATCCGCGACCGGCTGCACCACACCACCCGGGTCGTCAAGCGCATTCCGAACCCGGGGATCCTGGCGTTGTCCGAGCACGGCCGCTACCTGGTGGCCGCCGGCCTCGTGACGCCGCTCGAGCGGATCGACCTGCACACGAACACGGCCGTCGTCGTCAGCTGCTGCGGCCTCGGCAGCGACCTCAAGAACCTCGAGTTCGACGGCATGTCGCAGAACGCCAACCTGGTCGCGTTCGCGCTCGACGCCGGGCCGTCGGACCCCGCCCATTCCGGTGTGTTCCAGGTGTACGTGCGGAACATCGCCCGCCACACGACGACGCTCATCAGCAAGAGCGACGCCGGCGTGCCGGGCGACGCCGCCAGCCTCGGGGGAGCGATGTCGCCCGGCGGGCGGTACGTCTTCTTCACCTCGCAGGCGCGGAACCTGGTCGGGGGCGACACGAACGGCCACGCGGACGTCTTCGTGCGCGATCGCCGGCGCGGAACCACGCGCCGCATCGACGTCGGCATGCACGGCCAGCAGACGAACGGCGACTCGTTTGCGCTCGCGATGTCGGCGGGCGGGCGCTACCGCCTGTTCGAGTCGTGGGCGACGAACATCGTCCCCGGCGACACGAACCACGCGGCCGACCTCTTCGTCCGCGACCGCCGGACCGGGCGGACGGTCCGCGTCGACCTGACCGCCGCGGGCGGGCAGGCGAACCACGGCGTGGGCAACGCGGGGGACATCGGCGTGGCGATGACGCCTGGCGCCCGCTGGGTCGCCTTCGTGTCGCCGTCGACCAATCTGGTGGCTCCGGCGAGCGCGCTCGCGCACCTGTATCTGCGCGGCCCCCTCTACTGACCGCCGACCCAGGCCAGGATGCCGCGCCAGTGGTCGGCGAGCGCGTGACCGGCGCCGGGTACGAGCTCGAAGCGGGCGTTCGGGAGCCGCTCCCCGAGGTAGGCGCAGTGCGCCCGCGGGACGAGGACGTCGAGCTCGCCCTGCCAGAGCCGCGTCTCACAGGTCGCGTCTGAGAGCGGGAAGCCCCAGCCCGTCGCGAATGCCCGGTCGTCGTCGGCCCAGCCGCGCGATCCCTGGCGCACCGACTCGACGACCGACTCCCGGCCCAGCGCGCGCTGCTCTGGGCGGCGGAACACCTCCTGGTCGGCGGGCGGCAGGTGGGCGGCGAGCTCCTCGAGGAGCGCATCCGGGTCGCGTCGCACCTGGTCGACAAACGGCTGCAGGTAGGCGGCCAGCGCCTCCTCGGACTCGCGCGCCGCCGCGAACTCGTCCAGGTTGATCTGATCCATGCCCGTGAGGAAGTCGAAGTCCGGATCGTCCGACGGGGCGACGCCGACCACGATGCCGACCCGGGAGACGCGCCTGCCGAGGCGGGCCGAGCAGGCGAGCGCGTGCGGGCCGCCGCCGGATGTGCCCACCACCGCGAACCGCTCGATCCCGAGGTGATCCGTCAGGGCGGCGACGTCGGCCGCGGCATCGATCACCCGCCTGCCCGGCTGCGGGTCGGACTCGCCGTAGCCGGGCCGGTCGTACGTGATCATCCGCAGGCCCAGCTCGGCGAGCATGCCGTCCTCGTCCGGGTGCCGGTCGAGGCGCGATCCCGGCGTCCCGTGGTGGCTCACGACGGGCGTCGCGCCCGGGTCGCCGTTCTCGCGGTAGGTCAGGCGGCGCCCGTCCGCTGTGAGCAGGTGCCCGGTGCGCGGTGCCGGCATCTAGGGGTGGCGCTCGCGCTCTTTGGACGTCGCGTAGATCGCTGCACGGAACGCCGGGCGCGTGCGCAGGAGCTCTCCGAACCCGGCCTCGTCGACGACGCCGACGTCGACCGACGTCCGGGCGCGCACCGTGGCGTTGCGGGCGAGCGCGTAGCCGGGACCGGGGTCGATCGCCGCCAGCTCGCCGAAGAACTCCCCGGGGCCGAGCTCTGCGACAGGCTCGCCGTCACGCAGGACGACGACCGTGCCCTGGAGGATGAGGAAGAAGTCGGTGCCGAGCTCGCCCTGGGTGACGATTGCGCTGCCCGGCGGGTACGACCGGCGCCGCAGCGCAGCGGCCACCGCGGTGCGGTCGTCGTCGTCCAGCCTCTCCAGCACCGGGCTCTCCGCGTCAACGCTCATCTGCCGTTGCAGACACTATCGAAACGATCGGCACGAGCGCCAGCGCGCCGGGAGCTCAGTGCACGACGGCCGCCGCGGTCGAGGCGACCAGTGCGACCGCGAGCGCGATGTTTGCGCGCCGTGAGCGGACGGGGTCGCGCAGCGCCGGTGCCACCCAGGCGGCGGCGAGCAGCCAGGCGGTGTTGATGGCGACGATCATGGCGGTGAGGGCGGCCACCTTGATCCCCGAGTCCGCGACCGTGTGTGTCGCGATCCGCGCGCTGACGAAGACCGCGCCGATTGCGACCCACGCCTTGGGGTTGGCGACGCCGAGGAGCAGCCCGCCGCCGAGCGAGGGTGCGGGGGCGTCGCTGTCGGCCGCGGCCAGCGGAGGCGCGGTCGCGATGTGATAGGCGAGGTAGAGGATGTACGCCGCCGCGACGGCGATGAACGCGGGCCGGACGGCCGGGAGCGCGAGCAGCGCCCCCGTGAGCCCGGCCGCCACCATGAGCAGCACCACGATTGTGCCGGCGACGATGCCGGCCAGGTAGCGGGCCGACCGGCGGACGCCGAACGCGACCCCGGTCGCCGTGAGGCTGATCGTCGCCGGGCCGGGGCTGCCCATGATGGCGAGCGAGGTGAGCAGGAGCGCCGGCAGCGCCGACCAGCGGATGGATGCGGTCGCGAGCAGTGCGAGGGTCATTGCGTCTTTAGACTGGGGCGGTGCCCGAGACGCTAACCAGGGCCGACACCGGCCGTCTTGAACGATCGTGCGGCCGCGACGCGATCCGCGTCGGCGCGGGCGCGCCGGGCATCGAGCGGGTCGAGGCGCACTTCGGCGGCCGGGCGTTCTCGCTTCACCGTCACGACACCTACGCGCTCGGGATCACGACGTCCGGCGTGCAGGAGTTCCGCTATCGCGGCGCGCGTCGCATCTGCCTGCCCGGCCAGCTCCATCTGCTCCACCCGGACGAGCTACACGACGGCGGCCCGGCGACGCCGGACGGCTTCGGCTACCGGATCGCCTACGTCGAGCCCGCGGTCGTCCAGGCGGCGCTCGGCGGCCGGCCGCTGCCGTTCGCGGCCGAGCCCGTCCGCGACGCGTGTCCCGCGACCGCCGGGCTGGTCGGGCTCCTCGCGGACATCGACGAGCCCCTCGACGAGCTCGCCGCAGTCGCGGCGGCGGCAGCGGTCGCCGACGCTCTCGAGGCGGCCGCCGGCCGCACCCAGGCGGGCGGCGCAATCGACACTGCCGGCCTGACGGCGGTGCGCGAGCACCTGTCGGCCCACCCGACCGCGAAGACGCGTGCCGCGGACCTCGAGCGGATCGCGGGCATCGACCGCTGGAGCGTCGCCCGCCAGTTCCGGAAGGCGTTCGGGACGAGCCCCGACCGCTACCGGCGCATGCGCCGCCTCGCCGTCGCCCGCGACGCGATCGCCGCGGGTGGGGCGCTGGCCCGGGTCGCGGCGGAGACGGGGTTCGCCGACCAGAGCCACATGACCCGCCACTTCACCCGCACGTACGGCCTCACGCCCGGGCGGTGGGCGGCGCTGACGGCGGCGTCCCGCTGAATCAGCGCGAGGCGGCCGGGGCGCGCCGGTCGGCGCCGGCGAACGCCGCCCACAGGCCGAGGCCGATGTAGAGCAGGCCGGTCATGCGCTGCCAGGGCAGCCGGCGGCGGCGCCGGGCGAGCAGCCGCTCCCGCAGCCGCCCCGACCCGATCGCGTAGGCGGAGTCCGAGAGAAGCCCGATCGCCGCGAATGCGGAGCCGAGGATCAACACCTGGAGCCAGGCCGGGCCGGCGCCGCGGTGGATGAACTGCGGGAACAGCGCGAGGAAGAAGAGCGCCACCTTCGGATTGCCGAGCTCGACCAGCACGCCCTGCCGGTAGGCGGGCCAGACGCTCGCGGGCGCCGCTCCGGGAGTTCCGGGCGTGAGCGTGTCGTGGCCCCTTCGCAGGGCGACCACCCCGATCGCGCACAGGTAGGCGGCGCCGGCGTAGTGGATCGCGGAGAAGAGGACCTCGGACGAGGCGATCAGCGCCGAGAGCCCGACTGCGGTCGCGACCACATAGGTGAGCGCGGCCGTCGCACAGCCGCACGCCCCGGCCGCGGCGGCTCGGGGGCCGCTCTGGAGGCCGCGCCCGAGCACATAGAGATTGCTCGGGCCGGGCACGACGATCACCCCGGTGGCGACCAGCAGGAAGACCGCGAGTGTCTCGGCCGACGGCACGTGAGCAGCATACGGGCGGCGGCGACGCGGCTGCTCGGGCGCGGGCTCTGGTACCCTCGCGACCGGGAGCAGCGATGACCGGCGGCGATCGACCCACGGGAACCCTGACGCTCTTCTTCTCCGATATGGAGGGATCGACGCGGCTTGCCCGCGCGCTCGGGGACCGGTGGCCCGATCTGCTCGCCCGCCACCGTGAGGTGCTGCGGGAGGTGGTCGAATCGGAGGGCGGAACCGTCGTCGACTGCCAGGGCGACTCGATGTTCGCGGTCTTCGTCTCGGCCTCGGCCGGCGTCCGGGCCGCATCCGAGGCGCAGCGGCGCATGGCGGCCGAGCGCTGGCCGGACGGTGTCGCCGTGCGCGTTCGCATCGGCGTCCACACCGGCGAGCCGGCGCAGACCGTCGACGGCGGCTACGCGGGGGTCGACGTCTCCCACGCCGCCCGGCTGTGCGCGGCGGGCCACGGCGGCCAGGTGCTCCTGAGCGAGCCGGCCCGGCTCATCTCCGGCGCCGACACGATCAGCCTCGGCCCGGCCGCGCTCCCCGACATCGAGCCGCCGTCGGTCGTGCACCAGCTGGTCGATGACGGGCTCGGCGAGGAGTTCCCGCCGCTGCGCACCAACGCCCAGCCGCCGCCCGCGGAGCCGGAGCCCGACCGCGGCGACTTCGACCAGCGCATCGAGCGCGCCGCCGAGTCGTTCGAGCAGCGCCTGAACGACCAGATCGCCGACACTCTGGAGCGGGCGTTCCAGTGGTCGCCGGGGAAGCGGAAGCCGAAGGACCGCTAGCTACGTCGTTCCGTGGAACCACGGGGCGTATGAGATGCCGACGATCAGCCCCTCCGCGGAAAGCAGCCGGGCGACGGTCTGACCCCACGGCTCCTCGCGGGCGTCGTGCACCAGCTCGAAGCCGGCGCCGCGAAGCTCTGCGGCGGCGCTGCGACCGCGCCCGGGTCCGCCACCTCGAACTCGACCGACGCCTGCGGCACGGTCACGTCCTGCGGCCACTCCGGGTTCCCGAAGCACGCCTGCGCCGCCTCGGCGAGTGGCCACACGCCGAAGTGCCTGGCGCCGTCGACGCGCTCGCTGTGGAAGTAGTCGCTGCCCTCGCTTGCCTCGAGGGGCAGGCCGAGCGCGTCGACGTAGAGCCCGCGGCTCCGGGCCGGGTCGGGTGTGATGACGGCGAAGCCGGCGATGAACTCGATGTTCATGGGAACCTCCGATCGTGTGTTCTGAAAGGCCGGAGGCTAGGCCCGCCGGTCGCAGTGGGCTTGAACGAATCGGACGTCTTCGCGTATCGCGGGGTAGAGTCGCCCGCATGGCCGAGCCACGCAATGCGCCGTTCGGGGCCGTACGCCTTGCGGACGTCACCGTGGTCACCGACATCGACCCGAACTACCCGGACGCAACCGACGGGGACTTCCATCTCGTGCGCCGCCACTTCGACATCCGTTCGTTCGGGGTGAACGGGATCACGGGCGATGCCGGCGACGAGATGGTGGAGCCGCATCACGAGCGCGACGACGAGGTCAATCGCACTGACGGCCACGAAGAGCTGTTCGCGGTGATGAGCGGCCACGCCGTCTTCACCGTGGACGGGGAGGACGTCGACGCTCCGGCCGGCACGCTGGTCTTCGTGCGCGACCCGGGGCTCATCCGCAGCGCCCGGGCGACCGCCGACGGTACCTCGATCCTCGCGGTCGGCGGCAAGCCCGGAGCGGCGTACGAGCTCTCGCGGTGGGAGCAGGATCTGGCCTGACCGCAACCTCGGTCGCAAACGCCGCAGGCCGGAAGCCGGTAACGCCGGCTCAACGCAAGCCGCCGACCTCGACCCCGCTCGGGACGAGCCGCGTTTGGCGAGCTCCCTGGCTAGCCGGCGATCCGCTCGTATTCGTCGTGTCGGCGCGGCCAGCCTTCGGGGTCGCCGCCGCGCCCCGCCGGCGTTCGGTCGAGCAGCTGCCACGTCGCGCACAGAACGTCGGTGCCGCGGTCGTAGCACGAGTACGTGTGGTAGACGACGCCCCCCTCGAGCGCGAAGGCGCTCAGGCCGTGGAGCTCGTCCCGGCGCACGTCGATCTCCTCGGCATGCTTCGGCGTGTCGAAGTTGAAGCCCGCGCCGGTCGTCCGGCCCTCCTCCGTGAACACCGAGAAGTCGAGGTTGAAGTCGCTTCCGCTCTGCGAGGCCCATGGAAAGCTCCAGCCCATGCGGTGGCGGTATGCGAGCAGCTTCTCGAGCGGCGCGCTCGAGACTGCGACGAACGTCACGCCGCGCGGTGGGAGATGGACGGCAGCTCCGTCCAGCGTGTCGGCGGTGTACGTGCAACCGACGCAGCCGGCATCGGGCCAGCCGTTGACGGTCGGGCCGAACATGAAGTGGTAGACGAGCAGCTGCGAGCGCCCGTCGAAGAGCTCGGCCAGCCCCGTCGTCCCGGCCTCGGTCTCGAAGCGGTAGTCCTTCTCGACCGCGACCCACGGCAGCGCCTGCCGCTTGTGGGCGAGCTCGTCGCTTCGCCGGGTCAGCTCCTTCTCCTCGGCAAGCAGCGCTGTGCGGGCGGCCAGCCACTGCTCGCGGGTTCCGGTGTCGTGGGTAGGCATCCCATCCCCCTTGGTCGTTACAGGATCACAGGACGAGACCCGCGGCGACCCGGAAACTCATCGAAGCGTGCCGAGATGGGAGAGATTGGAAGACGCCGGGGTTGGTGACCGCAGGAATCCTCTGGCTGGAGGGTCAGGTCAATGGCGGTGTCCCTCGGCGAGCGGAGCCTGGCGTGGTGTGGTTCGGAGATGGAAGAGGGCGACGATGCAATGCGGCCTCCAGATGAGCACTGCAACGGTCGTGGTCTGTGATGCGAGCGAGATCTCGCGGGTCGGCATCGCCCGATCGCTCGAGCTCCACGACATACAGGTCGTCGCAGAGGCGGCGAGCCACGCCGCTGCGCTCCATCTCGTCGCGGCCGGCCGAGCCGACGTGGCGCTGGTGGACGTGAGCCTCCCGCTCGCGCCCGACGCCGCGTTCGACGTGCTCGCGGCCGCCCGCCGCGCCGGCGCGATTCCGATTGCGATCGGCGTCGGCGGCACCCATGACGCGGTCTTCGCCGCCATCCTCGCCGGCGCGGCCGGCTATCTGACCAAGGACATGCCGTCCACCGCGTGGGCCGGCGCGATCAACGCGACGCTGCGTGGCGAGGCGCCGCTTTCACGAGCCATGACCGCGCTTCTTGTGGAGCGCTTCTATGAGCAGGCTGCCCTTGCCCCTCTGGCCGAGCTGCTGCCTTCCGACCGCAGGCTTACTCGGCGGGAATGGGATGTGCTTCGCTGCGTCGCCCGCGGGGCGACGAACCGCGCGGTCGCGATGGAGCTCTCGATCTCGGTGGAGACCGTACGGACGCACGTCTCCAACATCCTCATGAAGCTCGACGCACCCAACCGCTCCGCCGCCGCGGCTCGTTACGAGCAGCTGCGCGTCGCCCGCGGCTGACTCGCGGACGGGGCCGACTGCCCCAGGATCAGGAGTTCCGGGGGCGTGCCATGAGCAGCCGTGCGGCGATCGCGAACAGCATGCCGGCGGTGGCGATCGCGCAGCCGATGCCGGCGGATGCGGCGTCGGACGCGACTCCCACGCGCCACCAGTAAAACGTCGAGGCCGCCCCGGCGACGATCACGGCTGTCCCACCGACTAGCGCCATCAGGCGTGCCAGGTCGAACGCGCGGACCGCGGGCGCCAGTGGGTGGGTTGAGAACTGCACGCCGAGCGCCGCCGCGATGATGCATCCCATGAGCGCGACGAAGGCAGTGGCCCCGGCCCACTGGGCGACGATGTGAACGGCTACCAACCCCATACGGCCACCGTACGGCGGAGCATCCGCACCGCCAACGCCGCCTAGCCTCGATCCCCTCGGCCGGTGCGAGTTACCACCCCGACGGGTGGGGTTGGGTGAGAAAACATGGCTCAAAATAATCCGTCACCTGTGCGATTACAGGTGACGATTCGTGCTCGCAGTCTTGCCGTATGCAACTGCGCCCTGCTCGACGAAACCGTGCCGGCCGAACACCGCGCCGTGTGCTGCTCGTCGGGCTTCCTCCGCTGACGCTGAACGCAATCGAGCCGGCTCTCCGCGAGGTGGCTCACGTGTGTTCGGTGCCGTTCCCCGGTGCGTCGTTCGATCGGGCGGCGGAGGAGTTCGACGCCGACCTGGTCGTCGTCGACGTCACGTACCTGGACGAGTCGCTTGTCCGTCCGCTCATCACGCGCCGGTTCCTTGGGGGTTTGCCGGCGATCGTGTTTCTCTCGAGCGCGGGCGAGGCCTGGCTGGACGACCTGCGCACGCAGCGCTCGGGTCGCCTGGACGACTCGAGCATCTCCGGGCTGGTGGCGCTGGCCTCGGGCTCCCCGCTGAAGCTGGTGGCGGAGCGGTGATGGGGAAACAGCGCAGTGTGGTCGTCGCCGATTCCTCGGCGGAGTCATCCGACCTGATGAAGGGAGGGGAGATACATGATGGAGCTCGTCTCGAAGAGCCTCGCCTCGCGCGAGGAGGGCCAGACCATGGCGGAGTACGCCGTGGTGCTGGGCGTGATCACGATCGCCGTGGTTGGCGTGTTCGGCGCGCTGTCCGGTGCGATCAGCACCGTGGTGACGAACGTCACCGGGATCATCTAGTCCGGGGATTTCCGGGGGGTCGTTCCGGCCCCCCCGGCCACCCGCCCGGGTGAGCCGGAACGGCCGGGGTTCCGAGCAGGGACAGAGCCTGGTCGAGTTCACAATCGTACTCATGCCGTTGCTGCTCCTGCTCTTCGGCATCATCGAACTCGGCGCGGTGATGTACGACAAGGTTACGGTCGTCCAGGACGCGCGCGAAGCGGTGCGACTCGCCTCGGTGAACGATCGCTCCGGGCTGACGATCTTGAGCGATGCGCCCGCCGGCAGCACTCTTACGTTCACCTGCGCGACGGATCCGAACAGCGGCAACGCGGCCGGCGCGTACAACGTCGGCGACACGGTGACGGCCCACGTCACCTACGTGCACTCATTCGTCACGCCTCTGATCGGCGACCTTGTTTGGCGGCACGATCGACCTTTCGTCCAACGCGACCATGACCCTCGAGGGTCAGCCAACCAACTTCTGCTGATGCGACGGCGGCACGAACAGGGAAGCGTGCTCGTGATCGTCGTCATCGCGTTGATCGCGTTGCTCGGCGTAACGGCGCTTGTCGTCGACCTGGGCGGCTTTCGCGCGCATCGGCGGCAGCTACAGACCGTTGCCGATGCCGGCGCGCTCGCGGGGGCGCAGAAGCTGATCGACCAGCCCGGCCAGGCCTGCTCGAGCGCGGACTACTACCAGCGCCAGAACGACGACAGCACGAGCTCCAAGAACATGGTGGTCGACGGGAATCTCGACACGAGCTACTGCGAGTTGCTCGCGGCGCCGGGTTGTACCCAGGTTTGCTCGGTGCGCGTGCAGCCGGTCGAGTCGAACGTGCCGTACACCTTCGGCAGGATACTCGGCTTCGTCAACACCACGATCAACGCCCGCGCGCGTGCACGCGTCGTGTACCTGACGAAGTCGAAGGGCCTCCTGCCGTTCGGGGTCGAGGACCTCCGTCCGGCCTCGGTCAAGCTCGTCATCGACCGCACGGGCCAGCAGATCTCCCTCGCCCAGTCGGGCTGCTTCGCGGCGACGGTAGAGGGGTATCCGTACTGGTGCTCGGGTGCGTACGTGAACACCCTACCAGCGGGCGGATCGACGATCTCGGTGCAGGCCGTCGACACCTCGGGCCAGACGATTACGTGGAACAACATCGGCTACCTCGGCGGCGACCAGTCGATCGCCGGCGGAGCCTGCACCGCGGGGGTGGTGTGCGTAAAGGACGTCACCCTCTCGCCGTCATCGAATCCGTATCTGTACTACACGTCGACGTCTGGGTCGACGTCGTTGACCGTGCTCGCGCACTTGACGAACGTGAACGGAAGACCTGTGAAGCTTTCGTACGCCACGGGTGGCAGCGCCCCCGGGAACGGCGCGTTCAGCACGGCGACGCTCGTCTCGGGGACGCAGGCCGACGGCACATGGTCCGCGACGTTTACAAGCGCGAGCACCGAGCAGACCGCTGGCCAGGACGTCTATGTCAAGGTCGGAAACGGCGGAGGCGCCCAGACGACCGCGGTACCCGGCCCAGCACGCCTACGCCCGGGACGACGGCGACATCCTGCAGCAGTACGTGCAGGATCGGCACTACATCGATCCGAGCGCAGCCGCCAACAGCCCGGGCCAGGTTCGTCAACTTCGACCTCGCGTTCCAGGTGCTCGTGAAGGGGACGATGATCACGCTGAAGCTCGGCGGCGGAGGTGCGCAGGGCAACTCGGGGAACTACCAGGGACTCGACCTCGACACGAACTACGACCTGGCCGACCTACGCAGTGCTACGCCAACGGCGGCATCCCGAACACGTCCGACGAGGTGCAGCACGGCTCGTGCACGCCGTACGCGATCGGCGACCCGGTTCAGACCCAGACCGGCAACTTCGCCGGCCAGGTGAATCACGGCCTCCAGGCACGGATCGGGAGCTCGCCGAATCAGTGGAGCGCGAGCGAATCCGCCGCCTGACGGCGACCCCCGCTGGATGAGCCTGATCCTGGTGCCGCCGCTGACATTCTCGAGCTGCAGCGGCACGTGCACGACTCACGTGGTCGGGTTCGGCGACTTCTACATCACGGAGTGGTCCGGGCAGGCCGGGCAGCACCCTCAAGCAGGGCGAGGTGCGCGGCGTGTTCTGGAACCGGCCGAACGCGATCAACGACTACTCGACCAGCTGCAGCGAGCCGAGCGGCATCTGCCTGCGAGAGCGTCGCATCTCGAGCCATGGGACGGATGACGCACACGATCGGATCGGAGGATCCACATGATGACCCGGGTGTTCACTTCACGGATCGGCGCGGCCGGCGCTCGCGCTCGTGCTCGGCCTGGCCGCCGCCGCGCTTGTGGTGGTGTATCACGCAGAACCACGACTCGAGTCTGCAAAGCTCGAACGGCAAGGTGCACCGTGCTCGTCGCGACGCGCATGATCGCGCAGTTCACGCCCGGAAGCCAGGTGGTCGACGGGAAGCATGTTCCGCGTCGACAAGGTCACGCCCGCCGCGCTCGCCGACGGTGCGATCGCGAACTCCGACCAGCTGAAGGGCCTGGTCGCGCGTAACGATGTGTACCCGGGTGAGCAGCTGACGACCAACCAGTTCCAGAAGTCCAGCACGACCAGCGTGGCCGTGAAGCTCCAGCCCGACCAGCGCGCGATCGGGTTCCCGGTCGATCCCGCATCCGGTCTGATCGGCCAGGTGCAGTCCGGGCGACCACGTGGACGTCGTGGCGACCTTCGACGTCCTTCCGGTCGGCCCGAACGGCCTGCCCCTGACCGGTGCCCAGTCGATCCCACTCACGCGCACGATCGTCTCGAACGCGCTCGTGCTGACGGCGCCGGAGGCGACCACGGACGACCGGCGCCGGCGCCGACTCGGCGCATCGGCCCGACGATCACCCTCGCGATCGACGCCAACGAGGTGAACTGCGGTCCTCTTCGCGCAGGAGAAGGGCTCTGTCTGGTTCGCTCTGCGGCCTCCGGGCTCGTCGCAGAACGTCGGCCCTGGCATCGTCGACGTCGACGCCGTCCTGCGTGGTCTCGCGGATGCGCGCGGGACACCGTTCTGCGGGTGACGGGAGCGGGACGGTGACCACGGCGACGGCAACCCGACTCAGCATCACCGCGCATCGTGACTTCCCGGGCAGGTCTGCTCGACGGTGCGATGCCGAACGGCGACAGCGGTCTCCTCGTCGCGTCGGGGATGTCCGACTTCGGCGGCGCGCTGATGGCCGCCGAGCGTGACCACAGCGAGGTGCTCCTGGCGTTCGCGCCGAACCGTCCCGGACGTGCTCGAGTTGCTCGTCCAGAGTCGGAGACACGCGCCCGGAGATGGGCCTGGTGGTCGCCATCCCTGGGCCCGGCGAACGGATCGCTGGGCGAGGCGCTCATGGCGGGCGCACACGAGATCGTCATCCTGCCGGCCGAGCGGTCGGTCGTCGCGGCGGCCGTCCAGAAGGCAGTCGCGCGCGGTCTCGACGCTGGCCGAGGCCGAGGCGGCCGTCGATACACGCTCGCCCCTGGTGGTCGTGCTCGGGCCCAAGGGCGGTGTCGGCAAGACGACGGTCGCGACCAACCTCGCGACGACGCTCGCCGCACGCGGCCGGAGTGTGCTGCTAGTCGATCTCGACCTTCAGTTCGGTGACGTCGGACTGGTGCTCGGGCATCCGCCCCGAGCGCACGATCCACGACCTGGTCTCGGCGCAGGGCCGGCTGGACGGCGAGCGGCTCTCGGGCTTCATCAGCCGAAGCCGCGACGGCGTCGACGTCCTGCTGGCGCCGGCGCGGCCGGATCAGGCCGAAGGCGTCACTCCGGAGCGACTCGCCGAAGTGCTCGACGTCGCCTGCAGAGCGTACGACGTGGTGGTCGTCGACACGCCCCCGGCGTTCACCGTCCACGACCATCACCGCGATCGACCGCGCGCAGCACGCCGTGATGATCGGCAGCCTCGACCTGCCCGGACTGAAGAACATGAAGGTGGGACTCGAGACCATGGCGCTCATGGGGTTCGAGCGCGATCGCGATCGTGACGGTGCTGAACCGTGCGAATAGCAAGGTCGGCCTCATCGGAACGGACGTGAGGAAGGTGCTCGCGGCCGCGCCGGACGTGAGCGTGCCGTCCGACCGGTCGGTCCCCCGCAGCCTGAACGCCGCCCGCGCGATCGTCGCCGGCGATCCACGGTCGGGACCGGCGAAGGCGCTGCGTGCGCTCGGCGATCGGATCCTCGACGCCATTTCCAGCCCAACGCCAGTGAAGGACTGATGCCATGTCTCTGACCGATCGACTTGCCACGGGCCCGCTCGCCGCGAACGGCGGCGGGCAGGTGGTGGATCAGTTCGCCGAGGTGCGCGACCGCGTGCACCGCGTCGTCATCGAGACGCTCGGCACCGGCCTGCTCGCGAACCAGGCGGACGAGGCGGTGATCGCCCAGCAGCTGCATGCGATCGTCGAGTCCGCGCTCGAGGAGGAGGAGACGCCGCTCTCACGCGTCGACCGCGACATGCTGGCCCGCCAGATCACCGACGAGGTCGTGGGGTACGGTCCGATCTCGCGCTTCCTGAAGGACGAGACCGTGACCGAGATCATGGTCAACAACCACCGCGAGATCTACATCGAGCGCGGCGGGCGCATCTTCCCCAGCGACGTGCAGTTCGCGAGCGAGGCGCACCTGCGCCGGATCCTGGACAAGATCGTGGCCCAGGTCGGCCGGCGGGTGGACGAGTCGTCGGCCATGGTCGACGCCCGCCTGCCGGACGGTTCGCGCGTGAACGCCATCATTCCGCCGCTCTCGCTGAACGGCCCGGCGATGACGATCCGCAAGTTCGCGCAGCGCCGGCTGGAGATGCACGACCTGGTCGGCCTCGGCACGATCTCGGAGCAGATGGGCGAGTTCCTGGGGCTCTGCGTCCGAGCGCGCCTGAACGTCCTCGTGACAGGGGGCACCGGCTCCGGCAAGACGACGTTCCTGAACGTGCTCTCGGGGTTCATTTCGGCCGATGAGCGCATCATCACCATCGAGGACGCCGCCGAGCTCGAAGCTCGACCAGCGCCACTGGCTGCGACTTGAGTCGCGTCCGGCCAACGTCGAGGGGACCGGCCTCGTATCCATCCGCGACCTGCTCCGGAATGCACTGCGCATGCGACCCGACCGGATCGTCGTCGGCGAGGTGCGCGGCCCCGAGGCCCTCGACATGTTGCAGGCAATGAACACGGGGCACGACGGCTCGCTCTCGACCGTCCACTGCAACTCACCCCGCGACGCGATCGCGCGCATCGAGACGATGGTGCTGATGGCGGGCTTCGACCTGCCGGTGCGCGCGATCCGCGAGCAGGTGGCCTCGGCCCTGCATCTGATCGTTCACACGGAGCGCCTCCACGACGGGTCGCGGAAGGTCGTACGCATCACCGAGGTGCAGCGCATGGAGGGGGATCAGGTGACGCTCCAGGACCTGTTCGTCTTCAACGTGCACGGCTCCACCGCGAACGGCAGCATCGCCGGCGCGCTCGAGTCGACCGGGCTGCACCCGTCGTTCAAGGAGGACTTCCACCGCCGCGGGATTGCGCTCCCGGCCGAGCTCTTTGCCCTGCGATGAGACGCGTCCTCACCATCCTCGCGGTCGCTTGCCGCGGTCGCCGGTCACGCGACAACGGCCGGTGCGGCCACCGGCACGTTGCGGCTGGCGCTCTCGCCGGGCGCGAGCTTCCCCGGGCGCCAGTTCACGGTCGACCTGCCCACCCGGCGTCGAGCCATACAGCCTGCGCGTCAGCGAGAACGGGGTGCCCGTGATCCCGCACCTCACCCCGATCGGCGGAAACCATGTCCCGATCAGCGTCGCGGTCCTGCTCGACACGAGCGACAGCATGCGCGGTCGGGCGCTGGCTGCGGCCGTGGATGCTGCCAGGACACTCATCGACCAGAAGCCCGCCCGCTCCGAGGCGGCCGTGTTCGGGTTCGCACGGACCCCCTACCTCATCCACACATGGTCATCGGCGCCGGCGCCGCTTGACGCGTCCCTCGGCTCGATCCGACCCTCAGCCGGCACCGCGATCTGGGATGCGGTCGGGATGGCGAGCCAGAGCGTGGGCGCGCGCAGCGGCGCCTCGCGGGTGATCGTGCTTCTCACAGACGGCGCCGACACGACGAGCGCGGCGACGGTCGCGGATGCCGCCAACGCCGCGCTCAGCGTCCACGCACGCGTGTTCGTCGTCGGCCTTCCCGGTGCACGGACGAATCGCGCGAACCTGGAGCGGCTCGTGTCGCAGACCGGCGGCAGGTTCGTGCAGGTGCGCTCGTTCGCGCAGCTCCACCGGGTATATGCCGGGCTGGCCACCGAGCTGGGACGGCAGTACCTGCTGACATACGAGTCCCAGCTGCGCGGCACCGGGCACACGGTGATCGTCGATGTCTCGGTCGCCGGGCTCCGTGCAAGCGAGCGCTACACGATCCCGCCGATGACGACGCCCGTCGCCTCTCGGCCCACGAGCTGGTGGGCGACCCGCCAGGCGCTGAACGCCCTTGCCTCCGGGATCGGCGTGCTCGTGCTCGTGATCGCGTACGTGCTCATCCGCCCCAAACGCGGGAACCCTGTGCGCGGGCTGCGCGCCTACGCCCTCGGGAGCCCGGCGAGTGAGGCGCCCGATCTCCTCGCCGCGATGTCCGGCCGGTCCCGGCGCACGGCCCCGAGGCCGAGCGCCGGCAGGGTCTGGGCCCGCTTCGCGGCCGATGTCGAGCGTGGTGAGATCGGGAAGGGCCCCGTGCGCGTGCTCCTGCTCGGGATGGCCATCGGCACGGTCGCCGCCGGCGGTGCGGCCTTTACTGCGCACCAGCCGCTCGCTCTCGCAGCCGGCCCGATCATCGGCGCCGTCGGTGCCTGGGCGTACGTCACCAACCGTGCCTCAGCCTGGTACCGGCACTTCGATTCGACACTTCCCGACGCGCTGACGGTGCTGGCGTCGTCGCTTCGGGCAGGCCACTCGCTGCTCCAGGCGGTCGATCATGTCGCCGAGGAGGCCGACGAGAAGACCGCTCGCGAGTGGCAGGAGCTCGTGCGCCAGACGCAGCTCGGGATCCCGATCGAGGATGCGATCGATGCCATGACGCACCGTATCGGCAGCCGCGAGCTGCAGTGGATCTCGCTCGTCGCCCGCGTCCAGCATCAGGTGGGCGGGAACATGGCCGAGATGTTCGACATCGTTGCCGAGACCGTACGCCAGCGATACCGGCTGGCCGCCCAGATCCACTCGCTGACGGCCCAGGGCAGGATGACCCGCTGGGTGCTGACCATCGCGCCGTTCGCGCTCGGCGGCATCCTCACGGTCATGTCCCCGGCGTACATCAACGTGTTCGTGAGCAGCAAGGTCGGGCTCACGCTGATCGTCGGCGCGTGCTGTCTGATCGCCGTCGGTTCGGTCTGGATCAAGAAGATCGTGGAAATCGAGGTTTGACGTGAACGGATTCGCACCACTGCTCGCAGCCGTCGTCGCCGCCACCGTACTGGTGGCCGCCTACGGAATCCGCCTCGGGCGCCGGGGAACGGCCGAGGCCGTCGCCGACGTGGCCGCGTACGGGTATGGATCGACGGCGCCTCTGACGACGCCGCGCCAGGCCAGGCGCGGGGCGCAGAACCTGCATCTCGAGCGCGTGATGGCAAGCGTCGCGCGCCGTCTGAGCCCACGCGACTATGAGCAGGATCTGCAGCTGCGCCTGCTGCAAGCCGGCCTCTACCGGATGCGGCCTGCACGGTTCCTGGCGATCCGCGTGCTGAGCGCGATCAGCGTCGGCGCGTTCGGCCTCATGTATTCGCATAGCGCTCCGAACGCCGGCCTCAAGCTGCTCATGATCGCGGGCGGCCCGGCGCTCGGGTTCTTGCTGCCTGACAGCTTCCTCTCTGGGCGTATCCGTCGCCGTCATGCCCGTATCGAGCGTGAGTGCGCGGACATGATCGATCTGCTGGCGATCACCGTGCAGTCCGGGCTCGGGCTCGACCAGGCGCTCAAAGTGACGTCGGACCGGCTCGACGGTCCCCTCGCCGACGAGGTGCGTCTGATGCTGAACGAGATCCGGGTCGGTCAGAGCCGCCCCGAGGCGCTGAAACGGCTGGCCGCACGGGCGCCGACGCCGACGGTGCGATCGTTCACGCGGTCGATCTCGCAGAGCGACTCGATGGGCGTCTCGATCGGGCAGACGCTCAAGGCCCTCGCGGTGGACGCCCGCACGCGGAAGCGGCTCGGCGCCGAGGAGCTGGCGCAGAAAGCACCGATCAAGATGATCTTCCCGCTGGCGACCTGCTTCTTCCCGGCAATCCTCATGATCGCCGCTGGGCCCGGGGTTCTCTCCCTTATGAAGGCCCTCGGCGCGTGACCCACACGTTCCTCTGGCGAGTGCTTGCGCGCGTTGCGCCGGCGACTGCGATCGCGCTCGCGGCTGCGGCGGTCTCGATGGCGGCTCTTCGCACGCTCGACGGCCCCCAGGATGGGAGCGAGATCGTGCGGGCGTCGGTGCTCCTGACGAACGCGGGACTATGGTGGGCGTTCACCGTCGTGACGGTCTTCCGGGCGGCGCCGGCGAGGCGCGGTCCTCGTCTCAGCGGCATCATCCTGCTCGCAGTGGCCTCGGCAGCGGCGCTCGCGGTCGATCCCACGGGGGCGGGCGAGGCGCGGTGGCCACAGTTAGCGGCCTCCGGAGCCGTATCGCTGATCTCCCTGGCCCTTGCCTTCGGCGCGCTGGGACGGCTGGGGCGATGCTTCGGCGTACTGCCGGACGCCCGCGGGATGGTGACCGGCGGCCCCTATCGAGTCGTGCGCCATCCGCTCTACCTGGGCGAGCTGGGCGCCGTTGCCGGGATCCTCGTCGCGACGCCGAACGCCCGGAACGTGGTCGCGCTGGGGACCCTGGCCGCCGCACAGATGGGACGCGCGCGGCTGGAGGAGCGGACGCTCACGAGCGCCTTCCCGGGCTACGCGGCGTACGCCGCGGTCACTCCGATGCTGTTCCCGCATCCCGAGCCGGTGCTCGCGTGCTGGAGGCGTTTGGGGCCAATACGCCAATCGGGGGATGCCGGTGTTGGGGGCCAGGGGTAGATTCCCGCGTCATGGCGCTGCTGGGGCGTTCCTCCCATGTCGTGCGTCCGTGGCTGGGCCGGGCTGCGATCGTGGCGGTTGTGTACTTCGCCGCGGCGAAGTTTGGCCTCTCGCTCGCCTCTGAGACGAGGCAGGTGACGGCGGTTTTCCCGCCGACGGGCATCGCCTTGGCCGCCCTGCTCCTCTTCGGCCCGCGCGTATGGCCAGGGGTGTTCGTTGGCGCCTTTGTGGCCAATGCAACCAGCAGTGAGGCCGTGGCAACTGCGATGGGGATCGCAGTCGGCAACACGGCGGCCGCCCTCGTGGGCTGGTACGGGTTGCGGCGCGTATTCGCGTTCGACGAGACGCTTGGGCGCGCCCGCGACGGGTACGCGCTGGTCGCGGTCGCGGCGGTGACGCCGCTGGTGAGCGCCACGAACGGTGTCGCCACACTGGCACTGCACGGCGTGATTCCGTGGTCCGGGTTTTGGGAGGTGTGGCGGGTATGGTGGGTCGGCGACGCGCTCGGCATCTTGCTCGTGTGCCCGGTCATACTCACCTGGGTACGCCGCTCCGGGGTCACTGCGCCGCCGGCAAGGCCCGTGGAGCTCCTCATCCTCATCGGGTCGTGCCTGTGTGTGAGCGTGGTCGCCTTCTCGAGCGTGCTGTTCGTGCCGGGATCGCACTATCAGCTGCAGTACGCGGTGTTCCCGTTCATCATCTGGGCGTCGCTTCGGCTGGGCCAGCGTGTCAGCGCAACCCTGGTGCTGGGGATCTCCGCCGTTGCGATCTGGGGGGCGGTGCACGGCCGCGGGCCGTTCGCCGCCGGGTCCGTCGACGAGCGGCTCGTCCTGCTCGACCTGTTCATGGCGGTTGCCGCCGTGACCGGATTGGCGCTCAGCGCGGCGACCGCCGAGCACCGCCTCGCCGAGACGCGACTGCGGGCCAGCGAGGAGCACCGAAAGGCGCTGCTCGCCGCCATCCTCCAGGCCGAGGAGCAAGCTCGCCAGCGAGTCGCGGTCGAACTGCACGACGACACAATCCAGGTCCTGATCGCTGCGCTCGTCGACCTGGATAGCTGTGTGCTTGCGATCGGAAACCACGATCGCGATCGGGCCCGCCGGCGGATCGCCCGCGTTCGCGACACGCTCAACGAGGCGGTCAATCGGGTCCGGCGGCTCACGTTCGAGCTTCGCCCGCCCGTGCTCGAAGCTCACGGCGTCGGCGCTGCGGTCAACCAGATGCTTGATGGGGTCAGGGACGATCTCGGGATCAGCGTGGAGCGGCGGATCGATCTGCATCGCTACGCCCCTGAGATCGAGATCCTCCTCTTTCGAACCACCCGCGAACTCGTCTCCAACGTCCGAAAGCACGCTCACGCGACCCGCCTGGCCATCGAGCTCGTCGAGCGCGACCAGGTCATCCACGGAACCGTGACGGACAACGGCCGCGGATTCGACGTCCGCACCGCATTCGACCGCACAAAGACGCGATATCACCTCGGCCTCGACGCGACCATCGAACGGCTCCGCGTCCTCGACGGCACCCTCGCCTTCGACTCCGGCCCGGCCGGCACGACCGCAGGCTTCACCGTCCCGGTCCGCCGAATCGACGAGTCCCATCCGCAACCGCGCCGACTCGAGACCCAGCCCCGCACAGGAGTCACCCTCGCCTCGAGCTAGCGGGGCGCGACCTGCCGAACTCGACGGGGTCGTTTGTGCAGCGAGGTACTATGTCGGGGTAGTTCGGTGTGAGCCGGTTGAACAGACAGCCGCTCCCGGGGTCCGTTTGGCTAGCCCACCCCAATCCTTCTAGGAAGGGGGAGGCTGATGTTGGTGCCACGCGCCACGCTGTTGGCGCTGACCGCGGTCCGCCCGCCGCCGGCGCAATCGATCACCGCTGCTCGCGGGGGCGGGGATTACTGGTTGGGTCATTGCGAGGGGTTCAAGGTTCAGAGCCCCGAGGGTGAGGTCGGCGTAGTTGAATCGGTGGTCTACGCCGCGGATGCCGGGCGGCCCGCGTATCTGGCCGTCACCGGCGGGCGGTTGCTGCTTCGCACCGCGCTCGTGCCGTGCGGCGAGGTGGTCTCGATCGACGCCCGCCAGACGCGCCTGGATGTGCAGGCCAGGCCGGCGCGACGGTCGCTGCGAACGACGGTGGCGGACGGGGCGCGACGGGCGTCGCACCGCCCAGCAGCGAGCCGGGTCGGGGACGGCTCGGCGGAGGCTCACGACCAAAGCTAGCGCTCGACAGGCCGTATGGGTCTGCGACTGACCAGCCCGCCCCGGAAAGCTCGCCGCCGCGATGGGGTGCGCGCCGTCCGCGGCTTACGACACGCTCGTCTCCATCTCACGGCGCACGAACTCCAATATCCGCGACGTCGCTCGGGTACTCGCTGCCGACCTGAGCGACGGCATCCGCCACAGAGCAGAGGGGTAAAGTCGGCCGTCCCCGTTGCCCTAAGCTCGAGGGCATGCCCCGCGCCTGGTTGCTGCTGCCGCTCCTGCTCGCCGCGGCATGCGGCGGAGGTGGAGGCGGCGGCACATCCGGCGCATCGTCGCCGATCACGTCGCCATCGGCGGCGGCAGGCGGCATCGCCCTTCGGCCGCTCGTGACCGGCCTCGACGAGCCGGTAGACGTGGTCGGTGTGCCGGGAACGAGCGACCTTGCCATCGTCGAGAAGACCGGCCTGGTGCGGATCTGGCACGACGGCGGGTTGCAGCCGCGGCCACTGCTCGACCTGACCGGCCGGCTCGCCCAGTCGAGCGAGCAGGGCCTGCTCTCGATCGCCTTCTCACCCCGCTACCGCGAGAACGGCCTTGCCTACGTGGACTACACCGACCTGGCGGGCGACACGCACGTCGCCGAGCTGAACACCCGGAGCGGTGCGCTTCGCACGATCCTGTTCGTGCACCAGCCGTATGCCAACCACAACGGCGGCGCGCTCGCGTTCGGGCCGGACGGGCAGCTCTACGTGGGCATGGGCGACGGCGGCAGCGAGGGTGACCCCGAGGGCAACGGCCAGAATCCGCACGCGCTGCTGGGCAAGATCCTGCGTCTCGACGTCGCCCTCCCGGGATCACCGCCCGAGATCTACGCGTTGGGGCTGCGGAACCCCTGGCGGTTCTCGTTCGACAGCGCAACCGGCGACCTCTGGGTCGGCGACGTCGGCCAGAACCGCTACGAGGAGGTCGACCGGCTGCGGAGGGGCGCGCCGGCGGGCGCCAACCTGGGCTGGAACCTGATGGAGGGGAACGTCCGCTACGACGAAGACGGCAGCCTCCCCGCCGGGCTGATCGCCCCGGTCGCCGTCTACAGCCACGCCCACGGCTGCTCGATCACGGGCGGATTCGTCTACCGCGGCCGCGACCTGCCGCAGCTGCGCGGCCGCTACGTGTTCGGCGACTTCTGCAGCGGGACGATCTGGTCGATGCCCGCGTCCGGCGGCCGCTTCACCCGGCTCGACGTACCGGCCGTGCAGCAGCTGTCCTCGTTCGGCCTCGACACCAGCGGCGAGCTGTACGCCGTGTCGCTCACCGGCACCGTGTTCAAGTTCGTGCCCGAGTCGTGAGCGTCATCACTCGGACAGGCGTTCGTGCACGACCCGGGCGACGACATCCAGGCTCAGTCCTCGGCGCTCGAGGTCGTCAACCGCTTCCCGCACGGGGGCCTCTTCGAGTTCGGTCGTGGTGGCGTCGACGAGGTCGCGGAAGCGGTGCCACAGTTGCTCCCGTTCGTGACTTGTGACCATCGCTTTGGCGAGCAGGTTCGCTGCTTGCTCGGCGAGTGGGTCGAGTGACTGCGGCTTGGTAGCCTGTTCGACGGGCATAACGGCATCCTCTCGGAACGCGATAACGTGGAATGTTGATGATATTCCCTGCTCGCGCGAAAACCAGCCGCGAGGGCCAGGGCCACGGCGCGGCCTCGGCGGATCGGTCAGCGCGGAGTGCGGCGCGCCGGCCGCGCCGTCCGGTCGCGATGCGGTCGTGGCTGGCGCTGTGGGCCGCGCCCACGCGGGGGTCCGCCGGGCCCGACGTGCGGATATCGCCACGGCATCCCGCCGTCGGAACCGTCGTCCCTGTTGAGCAGCCTTCGGACGACGCGGGCGGCCTGCGTGGAGACGAAGCACACGAAACCTGTGGCTGCGAGATCGAACGCAAAAAGGGCCGAGTCCCTCACGGCCGCGACAGCCTACCACCGGTGGGCTCGCCGACTTTCGTGGTGACGACCTGGACCGGCGGTGGAAGCAGATCCACGGGCAGTGAGCGGCGCGTAATGGTGCGCGCCGCTCACGTGTGCCCGTTCAGCGGAGTGACCTGAACGCCTCTCGCAGCTCCGATGCGAAGATCTCCGGCTCTTCCCAGGCAGCGAAGTGGCCGCCCCTGTCGACCTCGTTGAAATAGATGACGTTCGGGTAGCTCGCCTCGACCCAGCTGCGCGGAGTCCGCCAGATCTCGCCCGGGAACGTCGTGAAGCCGAACGGGATCGCCGGCGGCGGCAGAGGCTGGCGGCCCGCGGCCGGGGCGTCAGGCCCGTAGGCCTCCCAGTACGACCGGGCCGCGGAGGCGCTGGTGCCCGTCAGCCAGTACGTCGTGATGTTGTCCAGGACGTTGTCCCGGGTGAGGTTGCCCGAGGGCTGCCCGTCGACGAAGGCGCGCGCGATCTTGTAGTAGGCGTCCGTGTCGTGGTCTGATCATCCAGGCGGCCAGGGCGATGGGGGAGTCGAGCAGGGCGTAGCCGATCGTCTGCGGTCGGGTGGCCATCTCGACGAAGTAGCCGTTTCCGGACTGCCCGAAGGTGGCGATCTGCGCGGCCGCGGCGCGTTCCTCGTCCGTGTCCGTCGGCATGGTGCCGCCCAGCGCGGGCACGAGCAGGTTCGTGTGGATTCCGATCAGCCCCTCGGGTGCCTGGCGGCCCATCGCGTCGGTGACGCCGGCGCCCACGTCGCCGCCCTGGGCCACGTAGCGGGTGTAGCCGAGGCGGCGCATGAGCTCGGCCCAGGCCCGTGCGGTCCGGTCCAGGTCCCAGCCGACCTCGACCGGCTCGCCCGAGAAGCCGTACCCGGGGAGGGAGGGCAGCACGAGGTGGAAGGCGTCCTCGGCGCTGCCGCCGTGCGCGGTCGGGTCCGTCAGCGGGCCGACGGAGTCGATCAACTCGATCACGGAGCCGGGCCAGCCGTGGGTCATGATCAGCGGCAGCGCGTGCTCGTTCTCGGACCTGACGTGGATGAAGTGGACGTCCACGCCGTCGATCTCGGTGACGAACTGCGGCAGCGCGTTCAGCCGCGCCTCGACGCGCCCGAAGTCGTAGTCCGTCGTCCAGTAGCGCGCCAGCTCCTGAATCGTCGCCAGCTGCACGCCCTGCGACCGATCTCCGACGAGTTCCTTGCTGGGCCAGCGCGTCGCCGCAATGCGTCGACGGAGGTCGTCCAGGGCCTCGTTCGGAATTTCAACCTGGAAGGGGTGGACGTCTATGCCGGTCTGGACGGTGTTACTCATGAAGCAACCTCCTTCGGGTGCGCTCAGCGAAGCGCCTGCTCGAACCGCGGGTCGTCGCGTACTGCGGCGAAGTCGTCGTCTCTGCGTGCATCCTCGCGGAACTGCGGGCGCAGCTCGACAGAGCGCCGGAGGTGGGCGAACGTGTCGTCGCTGGTGTCGCCCGCGAGCGTCGCGAAGCACGCGTAGTTGTAATGCAAGCCCGCGTGGTCCGGCATGTGCTCGAGGGCACCACGGACCGCTTCGAGCGCGTCGGCATACCGCTGTTCGCCGTAGGCCGTCATGGACTTGCTGTGGAACGGCCACGCGTCACCCCAGTCGATCCCCTGGTACGCCTCTCCGGGTGTGGCGCCGACGACGAGGACGGTTCCATCACCGGTCGCCTTCCGCCGCGACTCGGGCCCGACGAACAGGAGTGTTCCTGGCGGCGCGTTGACCGCCTCGCCGTCGACCTCGAAGGTCACCTTCCCGTCGAGGACGATGTACAGCTCCTCCTGGCCCGACCCGGCCTCGTCGTGCTCGTTGACCAGCGTGCCGTCCTCGCCGGGCGTGAAGGCGTTGATTCCGAATGCGTGGATCCCGAGGTGCTCCCGCACCGGAAGATCTCTGCCGCGCCGCTCGATGTCGTCGAGCTGCGCGACTTGCCAGTTCGGCTTGTCGTTCATCCGATCACCTCCGTACAGCGCACGTCGGTGCGAGTCGTCGAATCGCCACGCCGCGCGGGCAGGTACGCACACTAGCCCGAGACAACACGATCGGCTGGGCCAGTGTGGGGATGTCCCTGGTCGCACGCTGCGATGGTCATGCCGGGCGGGCCCGAACGGCGTGCCCCCATTTGCCCGCACCGTGATACCCGCCGCCGGGTCGACCTGGCTCCCGCCATCGCCTGGCGTGATTACCAGCCGGGCAGTGCTTGCCGCCACGGTGGTCGTGGGGTGTGTGGAGGCTGCGGGAGAGCTCGTCCCGGCCTGGCCGGCGGCGCCCTGACAGGCGCTCGCAAGCGGCACACCCACGCTGGCCGTGACGATCCCAACCAGCCGCGACCGCGTTCCGCGACCCCGAAGCCTCGAGTTCGCCCCACCACGTCAGCGCTGCCGCTACCGATCGTGCTCACGACCAACAGCGTAGGTGGCCTGGTGAGCACCGCGGCGGCCCCGGGGGCGTCCACCCGAGGGCCATGGACACGGCAGTCACCCTTCCGGCGCAGGGATGACGATGCCGAAGCCGGCTCCGTGGTGGCGGGCGTGGCCGGTCAGGACGGCGACCGTTCCACTCGTACCCGGTCCTCCAGCACGTGCTGCTTGAGGTGCTCGGAGGCCGGCGACTCGCAGACGATCGCCTCGAGCTCGACGTTCTCGCAGTTCAATCGCTGGAGTCGCAGGTGGTCGTGGCCGTCGGGGCCGTGCAGGACGAGTCCAGCCAGGAAGAAGCCGTGGTTGTTCAGGCACGAGACGGCGGCGTCGGGATCGCCGAGGGCGTGCAGATCGACATCGGCGTAGAGCAGGTCGGCGTGGTGTGAGAGCAGGTGCCGCACCGTGCGAACGAGGTCCTCCGCCGCCCCGGCATGCCAACGGCGGACACGGAGAAAGGCCAGGCCGCGCGCCGAGTCGTTCTCACTCGTCACGGCGTCGCCATCGGCGTCCGGCAGGCCCGGGGCTGCCCGCTCCAGATCAAGGTCTTCGTACAGACCGGCGAGCGGCGTTTCATACCCTTCGGGGAGCGTGACCGGGCGCCGCGCTCGGTCGAACAGCAGGTAGGAGCGGACGACGGCGGTGCGGCGGTCGGGATGGCCGGCCTCGACGCTTCGCATCGTCACCGCGGGCGGAACCATCCCCAGCATGAGCGCCGAGGGCCGGTAGCCGTGGGCGTGCTCGGCACGCTGGCTGAAGGGGTGCATGGTGACTGCGTCGCCGTAGATCGCGGCCAGGCCGAGCTTGCGGGCGCGGTCGACGGTGTGCGGGAACATCCGGCCAAAGATGCCGAGGCCCCGGTACGCCGAGTGGACGACTGCCGCGCCAGTCTCGGCCGTCGGCCATCGCCGTTGGTCATGATCGCATGGTGGCCGATCACGCGCCCGTCGTGGACGGCGATCGTCGACCGGAGCCGGCCGCCCGCCATCTCGGCGGCGAGGAAGCGCGGCCGGTAGAAGTCGGGGTGCACGTAGGTCAGGTGGTAGTTCTCGTACAGGAGCCGAGCGATCCCGCCGGCGTCTTCCACGCCTGCCTCTCGAATGTGAATGGCGTCGCGGAGGTCGGCGGCAGCAGCGTGGGGGACGCGCTCCTGTCGCGCCAGCGGCGGATCGGCCCCCGGGTGGGCGGTGGCGGTCCGAACGTGCGCCGTTAGCCGCTTTCCGTCGCCGCCGAGGTTGATCAGGCGCAGGTCGTCGGCGTCCTTCGCCAGCGATGCCAGCGGTGCCGGGAGCGGCCCCGTTGCGCCGCCGGCGGAGGTGAGCGGCGCTCCCCAGTCGTGGACGTCGATGGACGTGACCCCGGTGCCGGCCTCCAGGGTCACCTCGATCTCGCCCCACGGGTCGTCCGGATATGCGTGGTCGAGGGTGAACCGGACGAGCGCCTCGACCACCGCACGCAGGCGCCGGGCGTCCGTGTCGGGAATGCCCGCCGCCGTTGCGAAGGGCGTGATGACTCCGGCCACGAGCGCCGTTGCGCCGGCGTCGCTTCGGACGGTGACCTTGACGTGCGACATGCTGGTGCGACTCTACGACACCGGCCGCTTTCGCCTCAAGCAATCGAGGCCATCGCGGGAACCGGGCTGGGCCCGTAACCCGGCACATTCGAACATCGGCCTCGCCTCCGCAGGGCCCGGCGGGGGGATCTAGGCGTAGGACCTACGAGCCTGCGAGACGGCTGACGTTGTCCGGGCCTCCGATGTGGCGGCGGGTGCCCTCTGCATCTGGGCCGGCGGCGCGAAGGGAACCCGGTTCATCCAGTTTGGATGAGCTGATGGCGGTGCCGGGGAGTAGGGTCGGGCGCTCTGCGATCGCCGTGGACGCCACCATCGTGGGCACCCTGCCCCACATCAGTGTCGAGGGTCAGGGTACTTCGACGAGCGGCAGCCGGCGTCGCCGGTCAAGCGCATTAAGACCGCACCGGGTTCGCGTGACGCGGTTGAGAGAGAGGAGCAACACGTGGATCGACGGGACTTCCTGAAGAAGAGCGGCGGTGCAGTGGCCGCGGGTCTGCTGGCCGATCTTGGCGTCCTCGAACAGGCCGCAGGCGCGGCGAGGGGGACCAACGGCCGGCCGAACATCGTGTTCATCCTGGTCGACGAGATGCGCTTCCCGAGGGTGTTCCCGGCCGGCGTGGATACGCCAGCGGAGTTCCTGCGGCGGTACATGCCGAACGTCTTCTACCTATGGCAGCACGGAGTGAAGTTCGAGCAGCTACTACAGCTCCGGGAACGCCTGTAGCCCGGCGCGCGCGACGATCGCGACCGGCCTGTACCCGCATCAGCAGTGGCTGCTGGCGACGCGGACCACGAGCGGCCCGTCGCTCCAGCCGGGCTTTCCCACCTACGGCAAGCTGCTGCGCCAGTTTGGCTACGAGACGCCGTACTTCGGCAAGTGGCACCTGTCGAATCCACCGGCCGACGGCACGGTCGGATACCTGGAGAACTACGGCTTCCAACGGGCTGACGAATCCTGACCCCGATCGGCACGAACGGGCAGGGGGCCCAGGACGACGTCTCTGTACATTTCCGACAGCGCCGCAAAGTGGCTTGCGGACGAAGGCCCGCCGACGCAGAACCATTCTGCATCACGGTCAGCTTCGTGAACCCACACGATAAGCAGTTCTTCTGGGCCGGCTCGGAGGGAACGTTCTACGAGAACCTCTTCAAGCGGCAGCCACTGAAGCCGTTCAACCCGAACTACACCTCGGTCGCTGGCGAGGAGAACCCGCCGCGATTGGGATTCCCAAGCATCCCGCCGAACTGGGAGACATACGCGGACCTGCCCGCGCACGGCAAGCCGAACACCCAACAGGTGATGCGGTCCTTCCAGGAGGCGGTGTGGGGCGGCGGGCCAGATGATCCGAGCGTCACCACCTTCTCGGTGCAGTCCTCGCCGGTCGCGCCGAGGACATATGGGGTGGGCATCGCGCCGTACAGCTACTGGCAGCGCGGCCTCGACATGTACACGCTCGTGCAGCAGATGGTTGATCAGGCGATCGGCGATGTGGTTGCCGCGGTCCCCGAAGTCCCAGCTCGCCAACACCGTGATCGTGTTCGCCTCCGACCACGGCGAGTATGCCGGCGCGCACGGCCTGCTGTCGGGCAAGCTCGGAACGGCGTACGAGGAGGCGATCAACGTCCCGCTGATCGTCGCCGATCCGAGCCGCCGATTCACCAAGCACGTGGAGAAGCCGCGTAGGCAGCTGGCCTCGAGCGTCGACCTAGCGCCGATGCTGGTCACGCTCGGAAACCGCGGCAGCATCTCGTGGAGAAGGGGGAGCTGGCGCGCATCTACGGCGAGCGCCTGAACCTCGTAGACCTGCTTCGCAACCCGAACGCCGCCGGACGCGACCATATCCTGTTCGCCACCGACGAGATCCTGCCGGTCGTGTTCAACTACCTGCACGCGCCAAGGCACGTGCTCGCGGTTCGCACACACGAGGCGAAGCTCGTGACGTACACGGACTGGTTCCCGGGCACGACACGGCCGATGCCGCGCTCGATGCAGCTCGAGTTCTACGACTACGCCACATCGGAGGGGCGGTGCCGAAACGCGAAGCCATCCGCACGATCCGCGGGCGACGGCGCTGGCTGACAAGCTGTTCAACCAGTACGTGCCGCAACAGATGGAGGCCCCTCTGCCGCTCTCGCTAAAGGAGACGGCGGCGAAGGCCCGCGTAAGCTACATCGCATACGAGGGACTCTTCAACGTGTTGAACGCGGACGACCTGCTGAAGGAGGGCTTGCTCGCGAAGCTGCTTGGCTACGGCGACGGGCCGTTCTGAGACGAAACTTCACGCCGGGCCGCGCCGAAATCCCATAGGCTGGCGTGAGGAGCGTGCGAATGCAACTGGGCATCCATTCGGCCACACGAACGTGACGTCAGGCGGACATCCGCGGGGAGATCGCGTCGAGGTCTCCGCCGGCGAGTTTCGCGCGCTTTTCGAGGAGGTCTGCACCTGGGGGCGTTGGGCTGGTCGAGGTGAGCGTGGCGCCCTCAACTATCTGACCCCCGATCGGGTCGCAGACGCCGCGCGGCTCGTCACGAGCGGGATCACGGTCACGCTCAGCCGACCGCTTGCCACCGGGCGGCGCATCGACAATCCCCGCCCGGCCGATCACTACATGACGATGTTGCCGGAGTCGGACACCGGACCGGGGGCCGAGCGCTTCGCCAAAGACTACATCGGGGTCGACTACCACAACGAGGGACACAGCCACGTCGACGCGCTCTGCCACGTTGCGTACGGCGGCCTCCTGTACGGCGGGAAGCCGGAACGCTCCGTCACGGTCCGCGGTGCCGAGCTCGACGCGATCGACGTCATCGACGATGGGCTCGTCGGGCGGGGCGTGCTGCTCGACGTGCCGCGTTTGCGCGGCGTACCCTGGCTCGAGCCCGGAGAACACGTTTTCGTAGACGACCTCGAAGCCGCCGAGCGCGCCGAAGGCGTCACCGCCGGCGTCGGCGACATCCTCCTCGTGCGGACGGGGCACACCCGTCGTCAGGCCGAAGTCGAGCCGTGGGACACCGCCAACGCCAAGGCGGGCCTCCACCCGACGACCGCCACCTTCCTCGCGGAGCGACGGATCGCGGCCCTGGGCTCCGACGGCAATAATGACACCGCCCCGAGCACAACCGAAGAGGTGGGCTTCCCGATTCACGTGCTCGTCCTCAATGCCATGGGTGTCCACCTGTTCGACTACCTGCAGCTCGACGACCTGGCTCGGCAGTGCGAGGCGACCGGACGCTGGGAGTTCATGTTTGTTGCCGCGCCGCTGCGGATCGCAGGCGGCACGGGCTCGCCGCTGAATCCCGTCGCGATCTTCTGACCCGCCGGGCGCCGGGTCCTGATCGCGTCACATTCTTTTGCGGAGACTCACGCGATCCCGTTTCCGGGTCTGAGATCCTACCTTCACGTATTACCTGACATGCACAGTGGCAACGGTGGCGGCAGCATCCGAGGCACGTAGACGCCGACCTGAGCCACTGAAACGCCTACGTAAGCTCCTCCGTTCATGGTGGTCGCCCCGGACGGAATGCCAAAGTTGTAGAAGGCGGTAGCTCGGCTCGTCGGATCGAAGGCCTGTAGATCCACCATTCAGAGCCATACGGAGACTGCGCGACCGGCCGCTCTTCGGTGAGCTCGAAGCCTCCTCGTTCGATCGGCAGCCACAGCGGGCAGCGCTTCATTATGCGATCCTCTGCCCCGACCCGGACAGTCCATGACCACGGAATGCGACCGTATAGCCCTCGTCACCGGAGCGGCCGGCGGCATCGGTGCCGCGACGGCCCGCACCCTCGTCGCCGAGGGCGCGGCCGTCGTCGTTCACGACGTGCGCCGTGACGGGCGGCTGGGCGAGCTCGCCGACGAGCTCGGCGAGGCGGCCCACGCGCTGTCTGCCGACCTGCGCGACCCGGCGTCGGCGGACAGGCTCTGGCGCGAGGCCGTCGCCTGGCGCGGCCACGTCGACGTCCTCGTCAACAACGCGGGCATCTACGAAGCGGCCAGGCCCGACGACGACCTTGCGACCTGGCAGGCGTCATGGGAACGCACGCTCGCGATCTGCCTCATCTCGCCGGCGGCGCTCTGCCGCGCGGCGATCATGACCTTCCGCGAGCAGCCCAGCGGCGGCATCATCGTCAACTTGGCGAGCCGTGCGGCCTGGCGTGGCGAGGATGCCGACTACTGGCACTACGCGGCCGCCAAGGCCGGAGTCGTGGCCATGACGAAGACCATCGCGCGGCAGTACGGCCGCCAGGGCGTGACCGCGTTCGCCGTGGCTCCCGGCTTCGTCGATACGCCGTTCAACGCGCCGGCGGTCGCGGAGCACGGCATGGACCTGTTCGTGAACGACACCGCGCTCGGCGAGGTCGCCCAGCCGCAGGACGTCGCGAACGTGATCGCCTTCCTCGCTTCGGGCAAAGCGCGCCACGCGACGGGCGCGACGATCGACGTGAACACTGCGAGCTACGTCCGCTGAGGGGCGGGACGCGGCGCCGTGCCTAGTTTCGGCGGCAGGCGATCAGCTGACGGGCGGGGTAGGGTGCCGGGGTATGCAGATGCGGCAGTTGGGGGCGGGTGGCCCTGAGATCTCGGTGGTCGGGTTCGGCTCGTGGGAGGCCGGCGGCATGCATTGGGGCCCGAACGCCTCCGAGCAGGAGGTGATTGCGGCCATCCACGCGGGGCTCGACGCGGGCATGACGTGGGTGGACACGGCCGAGGTGTACGGGGACGGTGTGTCGGAGCGGATCGTCGGCCGTGCCGTTGCTGGGAGAGACGACGTGCTGGTGTTCACCAAGGTGGCGCCCGACGAGGGCAGCGGTCTTGCGTCCGACCAGGTGCGGGGCGCGATCGACGCATCGCTGCAGCGGCTGGGGCGGGATCGCGTCGACCTCTACCAGGTGCACTGGCCGTCCGACGACGTTCCGATCGAGGAGACGTGGGGCGCGATGGCCGACCTCGTCTCTGCAGGCAAGGCGCGGTCGATCGGGGTGTCGAACTTCGACCGGGCGCTGATCGAGCGCTGCCAGGCCATCCATCCGGTGGCATCGGTGCAGAACGAGTTCTCGCGGCTGCACCAGGGCGACCGGGACGAGCTGCTGCCGTGGCTGGCCGCGCAGGGCATCGGCTACCTGGCCTACAGCCCGCTGGCTGCCGGCCGGCTGAGCGGCGCGCTCGCGCGCGACCATGAGTTCTCCGACGACGACTGGCGGAGCGGTCGCGGAGAGTATGCATCGTGGCGGGACGAGGAGGACGGCGAGTGGCCGTTCGACCCGGGGCCGATGGCGCGGGGCGCGGCCTTGGTCGACGCAGATGCGGCCACTGGCCGAGCGCGAGGGCGCGACGGTCGCCCAGCTGGCGCTGCGCTGGGCGCTGGAGCAGACCGGCGTGACCGCCGTGATCGCGGGCAGCCGCAACCCCGCCCACGCCCGGGCCAACGCCGCCGCCGGGTCGCTGGCGGTGGACCCCGTGGCGTTTGCCGAGATCGACCAGGGTTAGCAACCACTCGCACAGCCCCGAGCATGCCGGCGGCGCCGCCGCCGATGATCACAACCAGCGGCCAGATCGCTGGCGGCGCGTGAGCCGACGCCAGCGATTCCAACGCGGAGCGCTCGACCGGTCACTGGGCCACGAAGCCCCGGTCAATCACGAGCGACGTCCCGGTGATGTAGGCCGCGTCATCGGAGAGGAGGAATGGCGCTCGCCGGCGCGGCGTCGATCATCTTGCCCCTGCGCCCACGGCGCGACGTCACGAGCTCGTACTTCGCGAACCACGTGGGCTCCTCTTCCTTCCTGTTTTTCGCGAGGTACAACTGTAAGACCGGCTCAAACGACGTCTACAGCATCCGCAGCCCGTGATTGAGGATGGCCGACTCGCGTGGGGGGCGAAGCCAAAAGCGCAGTCTCCGCAGGCGGCCCTACGGCTGATTCGGCGAGCGCATCGTCGAGGATCCCGGTTGCTCTCGATGATCGTTGGCGCGACACGGCAGCCTGGCCGGTCTGGCCGGCGATCTCCGCGAGGATCTCGCTCGCGATCAGCAGGGCAGCCTCCGCACACCGAGCGGACTGCTCTTAGTACAGGCCTCTTTCGAGGGTCTAAGATTTGGCTTGGATAAAGGTCGGGACGGTCAGATTCGAACTGACGACCCCCTGCTCCCAAAGCAGGTGCGCTACCAGGCTGCGCCACGTCCCGTCTGGCCGCCAGTGTACGTGACCGCCTTCCCGGCGGACGGGCGGCGGATCAGGTCGGTGGGCGGTCGAGCCGGGCCTCGTCGCGCGTCGGCTCGAACAGCTCGACCGGGTTCCCCGACGGGTCCTCGACCAGGATCTGCTTGCCGCCGACGCCGGTGACGATCTCGTTGCGAAAGCGGGCGCCGGCCTTGCGCAGGCGCTCGACGGTCGCCTCGATGTCCGCGACCTCGAGCGAGAACCGGTTCCAGCCCCCCGGGCTCGGGCACGGTGCCGTCCGGCATCGCCTGGCCCCCTCCCGGGCCGCCGCCGGGGGCGCTCAGGACGAGGCGCAGATCGCCGTGCGAGAGCATCGCGAACGCCGGCGCCGGATGCATGACCTCCTCGAACCCGAGCTGGCCGCAGTAGAAGCCGATCGCCGCGTCGACGTCGTGGACGATGTAGCGGACGCTGACCGTGGCCATGCTGCAACCTAGCCCAAACCGAAGATAGGCTGGCCGACCGTGACCGAGCATCCCCGGCAGCTCGAGCGCGTCGACTGGAGCCCGTCCCGGGAGCACCCGCCCGACGTGACCCGGTGGCCGTTCGCCATCCCCGCCGTCGCCGAGCTGATCGCCGCGGGTGGGCTCGAGATCCCGCCCGGGATCACGTTCCTCGTGGGCGAGAACGGCAGCGGCAAGAGCACGCTCGTCGAGGCGCTCGCGGCCGTCTACCCGCGCCGCGGGTTCGCCACGCCGTATGCCGACAAGCTGGGGCCGGCGGAGAGCGACGAGGACTCCCCGCTGCGCTGGCACCTGCGCCCGCGGACGCACCGGCAGGCGTCGCCGGCGGGGTTCTTCCTACGGGCCGAGGCGATGCACCAGTACCTCGCCGGGATCGACAGCGACCCGCGCCAGGCCCGGGCCTGGGACGGCGAGCAGCTCTCGACCCAGTCGCATGGCGAGTCGTTCCTGGCCGTCCTCCGCCACCGGTTCGGCGAGGTCGGCGTCTACTTCATGGACGAGCCGGAGGCGGCGCTCTCGTTCCGATCGTGCCTCGCGCTCATGGCGCTCCTCGACGAGATGCGGGCCGAGGGGAGCCAGGTGATCGTCGCCACCCACTCGCCGCTCCTCGTCGCGCTTCCCCGAGCGGGCCTGCTCGAGCTGGGCGAATGGGGGATCCGGCCGGCCGCATACGACGAGCTCGACCTGGTGCGGTCGTGGCGGACGTTCCTCGATGGGCCGGAGGCGTACCTCCGCCACCTGCTGGCGGAATAGCCCTCGGCTACGGGTGGATGACGACCGGCGTGCCCGGACGCAGGGCGCGCTTCAGCACCCAGAGCGCGGCGGCCGAGACGCGCAGGCAGCCCGCGGATGCGGGAGTGCCGATCGACGCGGGGTTGTTCGTCCCGTGGATCGCGAGCTGGTCGCCGCCGGTCCACCCGGGCGGCAGGTTGGGCTGATGCCCGGAGAGACCGAACGCGTACCACCCGTACGGTCCGGAGGGGTCGCCGGTCGAGATCGGGTCGGTGACGCTGAAGCGGCCGATCGGGGTGGGGGAGTCGGACGCGCCGATCGCGGCCGGGAACGAGCGCACGACGTGCGACCCGTGCATGAGCATGACGCGACGCCGCGACAGGTCCGCCTGGACCCACGTCCGCGTGTGGACCACCCGGTGCCCGCGCAGCCTGACCCAGCCGGTGCGGCCGTTCGGGCGCCAGGGCAGCACGACCCTTGCCCAGCCGTCGTTGCGGCTGAACGCAAGCGCCCAGAGCCAGGTCGGAGTGCCGAGCGGCGTCCGGCCGGCCAGCGTCCCGACGACGCGCCCGTTCGGCCATGCCCGGACGGCCGTTCCGGCCGACTCGTCGACTAGCGTGAACCGATGCCTGGGAGCATGTCTTCGAGGGGCGGCGCCATCGGTTCGCACCGCCGGCGCAGCGCGTCCGAGGGTCACGCTCGGCAGGGTCATCGCGCTCGCGGGCGGGGCCGCGGAGAGGGCGGATATCGCTACGAGCAGGGAAATCGCGCGGCGCATGGACGACACTCATCGGCACGCCCCGCCCGCCGCTTGAGCCGGTCGGAGGGGCTACAGATTTGCGGCGGAGCGGCCGATACACGGGAGTGACTCCCTGTCCCTCCCAAGGAGCACCCTCGTGAAACGATCTTCGGGAATTGTCGGGCTCGCCGCCCTCGCCGCGCTTGCCGTCCCCGTCGCCGCCGTCTCCGCCTACCGGCTGACGCGGCCCCGCAACTACACGCAGACCCGCGAGTTCCGGGCGCTTGCCGGTGGCTACCTCATCTAGCGGCCGCCCCGCCTCGACCGTTCGCGACGAGCTGCTCATGCGGCCCGCCGACGATCCGGCGATCGAGCAGGCCGAGCGGCTCCTGCGGCGCCTGCCCGGGTGCGCGTCGCCCGAGGATGCGGCCCACCTCGCGGCGCATGAGCTGCCCGCCCTCATCGGCGCCGACTGGGCCACGTTCACGCCCGCCTCCGCGTACACCGGAAACCCGGCCGACCAGGCCCACGGCCACGTCGCTGCCGCCGCCCTCGCCGACCGCTGCGTCTACTCGCAGGGGCAGCCGCCGACGGTCGCCGCCGTGCCGGTGTGGGTCGACGGCGTGCCTGCCGGCGTGATCCTGATCGGTCGCGCCCGGGGCCTCTGCACGCCGCAGCTGCGCCTGGCCGCGCTCGTCGCCGAGCACGCCGGCTCGGTCGTCGCGAGCATGCCGCTCGCGCGCACGGCTTGAGGATCCCCTAGCCTTCGGTCCCGCTCTCCGTCTGCGCCTGGCGCTCGAGCCCGCGCCGCAGGGCGCTGAGCAGATCCTGGGTCGAGCCCGGCTCGGCCGCCGGCTCGGGCGGCCCGATCGGCCGGCACGTCTGGCAGTAGGGCGACGTCAGGTCGCGGCGCCTGTCGTCCGGCGTCGGGTAGCGGGTGAACACCTCGCCCGGCGGGATGGAGTGTCCGCAGCCGTGGCACGAGACGGTGAGCGTGTCGAATACCTGCGGCTCGCCCGGGCGGACGCCCTCGCCCGTGACACGCCCAACGCGGTCGCTCACAGAAGCGAGGTGGCGTCGAGGGTTCGACCGGTCTATGTGATGCTCGTAGCCAGCCACCGTGCAGAGGGTCGTGACGCCGGTCTGGGCCGGGGTCGAGGGTGAGGCTACACCGTCGGCCGACGCGGTGCTACCGCGACCCGGCCCGCAGCGGGCCACGGCGCTCGAGCCAGCCGAGCACCTCGGCTGCGTGCCGGTCGGGCGGGAACACGGGGTAGAACGCCCTGACGATCGCGCCGCCCTCCGCGACCAGCGTGAGGCGGCGCAGGTAGGTGACGCCGTGGAGCTCGAACGTCGGCAGCGAGAGCGCCCCGCGCAGGCGCAGATCCGGATCGGCGATCACCGGGAACGGCATCCGGTTTCGGTCGGCGAAGGCGACCTGCTCGGCGAGCGTCTGCCCGGACAGGCCGGCCACCCGCGCGCCCAGGGCTGCGAGCTCGGCAGCGTGATCGCGGAAGCCGCACGACTCCGGCGTACACCCGCGCGCCCCGGGGAACTCGTCCCAGCCCGCGACGAGCGGCTCGCCCGGCGTGCCGGTCTTCGGATAGAGGTAGACCACGGCACGCTGCGCGGCGAGTTCCGCCAGGTCGACGGGGCCCATCGACGATTCGAGCGTGAGCGCAGGCATCTGCATGCCGGGCAGGTGGTCGGCGGCGCCGTCGTCCTGCGGCTCGGGTAGACCGGGCGGAAGCGCCGTGAAGTCCGTTGTCACCCTCCTCACACTACTTGCGAAACTGGGGAGATCTCCCCATGCGCCGCGGCGAGGCGGTGCCTAGGGTCGAGCCGACCAACTCGACAACAAGGGAGGGACAGTCCTATGAAACGGACAACCCTGACCGCGGCGACCATCGCCGTGGCTGCAGGGCTCCTCGCCGGCGGCCAGGCCGCGTCGGCGACGGGCCAGTCCGCCGGGGCGGGGACGCACGCCGCGCAGGTGAGCGTCTTCGCGACCGGCTTCAACAACCCGCGCGGGCTCACGTTCGGCCCCAACGGCGACCTGTACGTGGCCGAGGGCGGCCTCGGCGGGTCGCACTCGACCGTCGGCAAGTGCCGGCAGGCGTCGGGCGCCGCGGCGCCGTACACCGGGAGCACGAACAACCCGGTGCTCGGCGGCCGGATCTCGAGGGTGACGCCGGCCGGCGTGCGCTCGGTCGTCGTCCGCGGGCTGCCGTCGAGCCAGACGAGCCCCGCGCTCGGCAGCCTCGTGAGCGGCGTCTCGAGCGTGGCGTTCGTCGGCCACCACCTGTATGCGCTGCTCGCAGGAGCCGGCTGCTCGCACGGCGTCCCGAACGTCCCCAACGGCGTCATCCGGGTGCACCGGAACGGCGACTGGTCGCTGATCGCGAACCTCAGCCGCTTCCAGCGCACGCATCCGGTGGCGAACCCCGACGAGGACGACTTCGAGCCCGACGGCACCTGGTTCAGCATGATTGCCGTCGGCCGGGCGCTCTACCCGATGGACTCGAACCACGGCGAGCTCGACCGGGTCACCCCGCAGGGGACGATCCGGCGCGTGCTCGACATCTCCGCGCGGGTCGGGCACGTCGTGCCGACGGCGCTCGTCCATCAGCACGGCGCGTTCGCGATCGGGAACCTGGGCGTGTTCGGTGCCGCCGACGGCACCGTCCCGAACGAGCACGTGTACGCACTGCGGCACGGGCACCTGAAGGTGCGCGCGTCCGGGCTCGAGCAGGTGCTCGGCCTCGCCTTCCGGGGCGGCAGCCTGTACGCGCTCGAGATGAGCACCACGCCGGGCGGCCCGACGCCGGGCACCGGCGCGCTGGTGCGGCTGCACGACGGCCGGCCGGTGCAGACCATCGCCTCGGGGCTCGACTTCCCGACCGGCGTCACGGTTGGGCCGGACGGCGCGTTCTACGTCTCCGACCGGGGCTTCGGGTTCGGCGCAGGCCAGGGCCGGATCCTGCGGATCGTCCCGTGACGTGACCGCATCGCCTCCCGGGCCGGCCGACATGCCGGCCCGGGAGGCGGCGTGACTCGGCGGGCGCGGGGGTAGAACACGCCAGACGCGGGCAGAACCGAGCGGAGGGAGAACCGCGATGCAGCTCACCAGGAACGTGCTCGACACGGGCGTCGGCCCGGGCGACTGGTTCACGGGCGCCGTCTTCATCGACACCGTCGCTGCGCCGGCCGAGGGGTCGCGGATCGCGGCGGCCTGCGTCCACTTCACCCCCGGCGCGCGCACCGCCTGGCACACGCACCCGCACGGTCAGACGATCTGGGTCTCCGAGGGCGTCGGGCTGTGCCAGCGCCGCGGCGGCCCGATCGAGGTCATCCGGCCCGGCGACCGCGTCTTCTTCGAGCCCGGCGAGGACCACTGGCACGGCGCCGCGCCGAACCGGCTGATGACGCACGTCGCGATGCAGCAGGCCGACGCGGAGGGGAACGTCGTCACCTGGGGCGCGCACGTCACCGACGCGGAGTACGGGGACGCGCCGCCGATCTCGGGGTGACGGTTAGGCTCCGCCGGAGCCTGTGAGCATCGGCCGCGACATCGCCAGGACGCTGAAGCCGCATCCGACCGAGGGGTTGCTGCCTCCGCTGTTCCTGGTGCTGACGCTCGTCACCGGCGTCGTCGATGCGACCAGCTACCTCAGCCTCGGCCACGTCTTCGTGGCGAACATGACCGGCAACGTCGTCTTCCTCGGCTTCGGCATCGCCGGCGCCGGCGGAATCTCGGTGTGGGCATCGCTGACCGCATTGGCGTTCTTCCTCGGCGGCGGCCTCGTCGGCGGGCGGGTGGCCAGCGCGTTTGCCGCCGACCGGGAACGACACCTCAGGGTGGCAATCGGAATCCAGACAGTTCTGGTCGCCGCGGCGCTGATCGTCGCCGCCGCCGCGGGAGACCATTTCGGGGCGAGCGCCCGCTACTCCCTCATCGCGCTGCTCGCATCAGGGATGGGGATCCAGAACGCGGCGGCGCGGAAGCTTGCGGTCCCCGATCTGACGACCACCGTCCTGACCCTGACCCTGACCGGCGTCGCCTCCGACTCGCGCCTCGCCGGCGGCGAAGGAGCGAGGATCGGCCGCCGCGGGCTCGCCGTCGTCTCGATGCTGCTCGGCGCCCTCCTCGGGGGACTGCTCGTGCTTCACGTGGACGATGCCGCGTCGCTCGGGCTCGCGACCGCCCTGCTGCTCCTGGTCGTGCTCACGCTCTCCGAGCCGGTCAAGGCTCGGCTGCAACGGCCTTCGTAGACATCGCGGACGTGCTTCTGTGTCGAGCCGGACGCCCTGCTCTCCATCCGCGGATCGCCGTTCTCTTCGACCTGTGCGCCCGCACTCTCTATCATCATCGCTTCGAACCCGCCAAGGCACCCGAATACGACTTCGCACGATGCCCGAGCATGTCTCCGCGGGCACGGGCGAGGAGAGGATTGCGATGAGCACGACAACCCGTCGGAAGGCGGCATCGATGAGTTCGGGGAACGGGCGGGCGCCGCATCTGTCGCTGGCCGAGCGCGCGGCTCGGGGGAAGGCGACGCGGGCGGAGGTGCCTCGGCGCTCGCACGGGGCGTGGGAGCCGGCTCCGGGTCGTCGCGATCCGGTGGAGCTGCTCGAGGAGCAGGCGCAGTCGCGGGTGCCGGAGTTGATCCCGATCCGGTATGGGCGAATGCTGGTGTCGCCGTTCACGTTCTATCGGGGCGCGGCATACCTGATGGCCGCGGATCTGGCCGGCACGCCGCGGACGGGGCTGCACGTGCAGTTGTGCGGTGATGCCCACCTGTCGAACTTCGGCGGGTTCGCCGCGCCCGATCGGCGCCTCGTCTTCGGCGTGAACGATTTCGATGAGACGCTGCCGGGGCCGTTCGAGTGGGATCTCAAGCGGCTCGTGGCGAGCTTCGCGGTGGCTGGGCGTGACCGCGGCTTTGACGCGAAGCAGCGCCGGCGCGTGAACCGGATGGTCACCCGTGCGTATCGCGAGGCGATGCGCGAGCTGGCCTCGATGCGCAGCATGGATCTGTGGTACTCACGCACCGACGTTGACGAGGTTGCCGAACTGGCGCGCAGCCAGGGCACGCCGAAGCAGATCGCGCGGCTCGACAAGAACCTGGCCAAGGCTCGTGCGAAGGACAGCCTGCGCGCGTTCAACAAGCTGACGACCCTGGTCGACGGCGAGCCGCGGATCGTCGCGGACCCGCCGCTGATCGTGCCGATCGAGGACCTCGCCGACGGTCGCGATCGGGAGGCCATCGAGGAGTTCATTCACGGCGCGATCCGCGGATATCGACGGACACTGCAGGGAGACCGGCGGCGCCTGCTGGAGCGGTTCCGGTACGTTCACGCGGCTCGCAAGGTGGTCGGCGTCGGCAGCGTCGGGACGCGGGCGTGGATCGTGCTTTTGGTGGGGCACGACAACGACGATCCACTGTTCCTGCAGGCGAAGGAGGCCCAGGCGTCGGTGCTCGAGCCGTTCCTGGGCAAGAGCGCGTACGCGAGCCACGGCCAGCGCGTCGTGGAGGGCCAGCGCCTGATGCAGGCCGCCAGCGACATCATGCTGGGCTGGGAGCGAGTCAGGGGCGTCGACGGCGTCGACCGCGACTTCTACATCCGCCAGCTGTGGGACCAGAAGGGCTCGGCGATCGTGGAGCTGATGGACCCGGCGATCATGACCCTGTACGCGAAGCTGTGCGGGCAGACCCTCGCCAGGGCTCATGCCCGGTCGGGCGACTCGGTCACGCTCGCAAGCTACATGGGCGGCAGCGACGCGCTCGACCGCGCGATGGCCGACTTCGCCGAGACCTACGCCGACCAGAACGAGCGTGACTACCAGACCCTCAAGGACGCCGTGGAGGGCGGCCGGATCGAGGCGACCCCCGGCCTGTAGGCCCGTGATGGCAAACGCATCCCTCACCCTCGACGGCGCTGCGGTGAGCTCCGTGGCGTCGAGATGATCGCGCCTCGCCCATGACGACGGGAGCGAACGGTGGCGTGTCCGAGGCTGGAACAGGCAACCAGCGGCTCGCGATCCTGCTGTCGATGGCGATGTTCGTGCTGGTGGTCGACACGTCGCTGATGAACGTGTCGATCTCGGCGGTGGTCGACGATCTCGACACGACGGTCAGCGGCGTCCAGTCGGCGATCGCGCTCGAGGCACTGGTGTCGGCGGCGTTCATCCTGATCGGCAGCAAGGTCGGTGACCTGATCGGCCGCAAGCGGGCCTACGTGCTGGGCCTGCTCGCCTACGCGACCGGCGCGTTGGCGATGGCACTCGCGCAGAGCCTGACCGCGATCATCATCTTCTGGGCCGTGGTGGGTGGGCTCGGCGCGTCGCTGTTGCTGCCCGCGATGCAGTCGCTGATCCACGGCAACTTCGAAGGCGCGGCGCAGAAGAAGGCCTACGCCCTGGTCGGGGCCGCGGCCGCGATCGCCGCGGCGGTCGGGACCGCTGCTCGGAGGGTTCATCACCACCTACCTGTCCTGGCGGGTCGCGTTCCTGCTCGAGGACGTGATCATCGTGATCGTCCTGTTCAACATCAAGCTCGTCCGCGACGTGCCCTACACCGGACCGCGGCAGCATCGACGTCGTCGGTGCGGTGCTGTCGGTCGTCGGCATGGGCGGCATCGTGCTGGGCATCCTGGTGTGGCAGGAAGGCGGCGAAGCTGTCGGCGCGCTGCTCCTGATCGGCGCGGTCGCGCTGGGCGCGCTGGTCTACTGGCTGGTGCGGCGCAAGCGCGAAGGCAAGCCGACGCTGATCGACCCGGACCTGTTCAAGTCCAGCATCTTCCGGTTCGGGATCTCCGAGCAGATGCTCCAGCAGATCGCGCTGGGCGGCACGATGATCGCGCTGCCGATCTACCTCCAGATGGTGCTCGAGTACAACGCGATGCAGGCCGGCCTGTCGCTGGCGCCGCTCTCGCTGAGCATGTTCGCGATGGCGCTGCTGGCCGAGCGAAAAGCGGGCGGGAACCGGCGGCCGAGCAGCATCATCCGCTGGGATTCGCGCTGCTCAGCGTCGGACTGCGCGTGCTGATCCCGATCGTGCCGCGGGCCGACTCCGGCTGGTACCTGGTGATCCCGCTGATCATCGCCGGAGTCGGGCTGGGACTGCTGGTGTCGCAGCTCAACAACTACACGCTGTCCCCGATCTCCGAGGAGCGGGTCAGCGAGGCCGCCGGCGTGAACTCGGCGGCCGGATCGTTCGGGCTGTCGTTCGGGCTGGCGTTCGCCGGCGCGATCATGCTGGCGACGCTCTCGCTCACCTTCACCCACATGGCCGACTCGAGCACCGTGCTCACCCCGGCGGAACAGCAGCGAGGTCTCAGACGCGCTCGAGGACGACGCCGAGGTGATGAGCAACACCAAGCTCGAGGAGCTGCTCGCCGGCCAGCCCAAGGCGATCCAGGACGAGATCATCCGCATCAACACCGACGCGCGCCACGTCGCGCTGCAGGTCGCGCTGCTCATCCCGATCCTCGCCGGCCTCGTCGGGCTGTTCAACTCGTTCCGGATGATGCGCCTGCCCGACCCCGCGCCGTCGAGCGCTGCCGAAGGAATGGTGCTCGGCTGACCGCTCCGAGAGCGCGCCACGTCCTGGCACGGCGCGGGCGAGCGATCGTCGCAGGCCGGTTGGCGGCGGTGCGGGGCTTCGGGTGCTCAGCTCGTACGAGCGGTCGTGGCTGCCAAAGGATGTGGTCGCCGGGCTCGTGCTGACGACGCTGCTCGTGCCGCAGGGGATGGCGTACGCGGAGCTCGCGGGGCTGCCGGCGATCACCGGGCTCTACACGTCGATCCTGTGTCTGATCGGCTACGCCGTGTTCGGGCCGTCACGGATCCTCGTGCTCGGCCCCGACTCGTCGCTGGGCCCGATGATCGCGGCGACGATCCTGCCGCTGATGGGCGCCAACGGCGACCCGACCCGCGCGGTCGCGCTGGCGTCGATGCTCGCGCTTGATGGTCGGAGCGGTCATGCTGCTCGGCGGGGTCGCGCGGCTCGGGTTCGTCGCCGATCTGCTCTCGAAGCCGACCATGATCGGCTACATGAACGGGCTTGCGGTCACGATCCTGGTCGGCCAGTTGCCGAAGCTGTTCGGGTTCTCGGTCGACGCCGACGGGTTCATCGACGAGGCCACGAGCGTTCGTCAGCGGGGTCGCGGATGGGGACACGGTCACCGCCGCGCTCGCGATCGGCGTGCTCGGGCTCGTGGTCATGTTCGTGCTCCAGCGGGTGCTGCCGAAGGTGCCGAGCGTGCTGGTGGCCGTGGTCGTGTCAATCGTGGCGGCGAACCTCTTCGACGTCGCCCAGCACGGGCGTCGACCTCGTGGGGACGCTGCCGCAGGGCTTCCCGCCGCTGACCGTGCCCGATGTCAAGGCCTCGGACATCCCGATTCTGATCGGCGGAGCGCTGGGTATCGCGCTCGTGTCGCTGGCCGACACGATCGCGACGTCGTCGGCGTTCGCGGGCCGCTCGGGCGAGGAGGTCGACGGCAACCAGGAGATGATCGGAATCGGCGCAGCGAACGTCGCGGCCGGATTGTTCCAGGGGTTCCCGGTCAGCACGAGCGGCTCGCGAACCGCCGTCGCCGAGCAGGTCGGCGCCAAGTCGCAGGTGACGGGAGTGGTCGGCGCGGTGGCGATCGCGGCGATGCTGCTGCTGTTCCCAGGGCTGCTGCGTGACCTGCCCCAGCCCACGCTCGCGGCGGTCGTGATCGCCGCGTCGCTCTCGCTGGCAGACATCCCCGGCACGGTCCGGCTGTGGAATCAGCGCCAAAGCGAGTTCGCGCTCTCGATCGCCGCGTTCCTCGGGGTCGCGCTGCTCGGGGTGCTGCCCGGCATCGCCGTCGCCGTCGCGCTCTCGGTCATCAACGTCTTTCGCCGCTCCTGGTGGCCCTACCAGACACAGCTGGGCCGAGTCGAGGGCATCCCCGGCTACCACGACGTTTCCAGCTATCCGGACGCCGAGCTGCTCCCCGGGCTCGTGGTGTTCCGATTCGACGCCCCGCTCTTCTTCGCCAACACCCGGACGTTTCGAGAGCAGGTGCTCAAGCTCGCATCGGCCGACCCACCGCCGTCGTGGATCGTGATCGCTGCGGAGCCGATCACCGATGTGGACACGACCGCGGCGGACATGCTCGAGGATCTGGACGAAGCGCTCAACGCCCGCGGTGTCTCGCTCGTGTTCGCCGAGATGAAGGATCCCGTGCGCGAGAAGATCGAGCGCTACGAGCTGACCCGCACCATCGATCCACAACCACTTCTATCCGACGCTCGAATCGGCGATCGCCGCCTACCAGGAACAGACCGGGGGCGACGTGGACCACGACCGACAAGGGAGGGCCGCATGGTTGACCACGCTGACGGCAAACGGCGGCTGGCCGCCGTGGCGGCGCTGCTGGGCCTGGTGGCGGCGGTGGCGGCGGGCCTGCTGTCTCTCACCCAGGGGTCGCTGGGGCGGGTGGTGGTCGTCGGAGTCGCGTTGGTGGTCGCGGTGGTGGGGTTGTGGTACATGGTCGCCAGCCGCGGCCCCGCCCGGCTCGCCGGCGCGGTCGCCGTTGTCGCCGCGGTGGTTGTTCTGCTGTTGGTGGTGTTGACCGGGCCCCACAACGGTCTGGCGTTCGAGCTGTCGCTGGTGCTGGTGGCCGTCTCGGGCGTGGCTGCGAACTACGCGCTTGGCCGCCCTCGTGAGGACGGCGAGGCCGCGGGGCCCGCACGCGCTTCCGTCGCCCCCGCCCAGCACCCGGTATTGATCATGAACCCCTGGTCGGGTGGTGGCAAGGTTCGAAAGTTCAACCTCGTCGACGAGTGTCACCAGCGCGGGGTCGAGCCCGTTGTGCTCAGTCGCGGTGACGATCTGTTGCAGCTCGCCCGGGATGCAATTGCGCGTGGAGCCGACGTGATCGGCATGGCGGGCGGCGACGGGTCACAGGCACTGGTGGCCTCGGTGGCCGCCCAGCACGACGTCCCCCACGTCTGCATCCCCGCGGGCACGCGCAACCACTTCGCGCTTGATCTCGGTCTCGATCGGGACGACGTCGTTGGAGCGTTGGACGCGTTCGGCGAGGCGGTGGAGCGGCGGATCGACCTGGCGACCGTGAACGGGCGCGTGTTCGTCAACAACGCATCGATGGGGATCTACGCCAAGATCGTCCAGTCACCCGAATATCGAGACGCCAAGATCAAGACGGCCGCCGCGATGCTTCCCGACATGCTGGGCGCCAGCGCGGAGCCGTTCGACCTGCGCTTCGCAGGCCCGAACGGGGAGGAGGTCCCGACCGCGCACATGATCCTCGTGTCGAACGATCCCTACGAGCTCGACCATTTCGACGGCCGCGGCACCAGGCCAACGCTTGATTCCGGCACGCTCGGGATCGTCGCAGCCCGGATCGCCAACGCCCGCGAGGCCGTGGAGTTCACCCGGCTCGAGTCAATCGGCAGGATCCGGCAGTTCTCCGGCTGGCTGGAGTGGGAGGCCCCCAGTTTCGGATCGACTCCGGCGCTCCGGTCGACATCGGGATCGACGGTGAGGCGATGTCGCTCGAGCCGCCACTCGTCTTCGAGTCACACCCTGCAGCGCTCCGAATCCGGACACCCACCCACGCGCGTCGCATCTCGCCCGCGACGCACAGGCGGCCCGCACCACGCGCCGTCGTGCCCGAGCTGATCGCAGTCGCCACCGGTTCTTCGCGGGATTGACCCGCTGTCAGGTCAGGCCGACGCCAGCGCCTTGGCCTTGAGCGAGTCGTACTCGGCCTGCGTGATCGCCCCGCTGTCAAGCAGCTGCTTGGCCTTCTCGATGTCAGCGGCAGGGGTCGACGGTGCCACGGAGCGGATGCGCTCGTCTATTTGCTGCTGCTCCGCCTGCTGCTGCTTCGCAGCGCGTTCGGTCATGCTGTCGTGATTGGCGATCAGGTAGATGAACACTCCCAGGTAGGGGACGATGATCACGAAGATCATCCACAGCACCTTCGTGCCGCCGCCGATGTCATGTCGGCGGAACAGGTCGGAGAAGACGGTGATCAGGAGCCAGAACCAGATGATCCATGCGAAGAACACCGCCATCGTCCAAAGCACTGAGAAGAACGGTGGGTAACTCGTCAGAAGCGCCATTCCTACCTTCCTTTTCTGTCAACGACCGATCCGCGGGTGATCCGAGCGCCCGCCACACTCCCACAGCGCGCCGCTCAAGGCAAATCTGCAGGGCGGCCGGTGGGGCGCCGACGCGAAGGTGGGGGCGGCAGGATTCGAACCTGCGACCGTCAGCTTAGAAGGCTGCTGCTCTATCCCCTGAGCTACGCCCCCGCGCGTTCCTGTCTCGTGCAGTGTGCACCAAAAGGGGTCTGACCCCGTTTGGTGCGCCGTCAGCCGGCCTCGATGTCGACGAGGTGCTCGCGCACGGCTCTGAGCGCCGCCTGCGTGCGGTCGGTGACGTCGAGCTTGCGCAGGATCGCCGAGACGTGCGCCTTCACGGTCTTCTCCGACAGGGACAGCCGCAGCGCGATCGCCTTGTTCGGCATGCCGCGGGCGATCAGCTCGAGCACCTCGCGCTCGCGCGCGGTCAGGTCGGCCGCCGCGTCGGGTGGGCGGCGCAGCTCGCCCACGAGGCGCGCCGCGGCCTCGGGGTGCAGCGGCGAGCCGCCGGAGTGGGCCGACCGGATGGCGGCCAGGAGCTCGGCCGGCTGGGCGTCCTTGAGCAGATAGCCGGCGGCGCCCGCCCGCATCGCGTCGAGCACGCGGTCGTCGGCGGGGAAGCTCGTGAGCACGACGACGCGGGGCGTGCCCGCGCCCGCCCGGATCCGGCGCAGGGCCTCGAGGCCGTCGCCCTCCGGCATCACCATGTCCAGGAGGACGACGTCGGGCGCGAGCTTCTCGGCCTGGGCGGCGGCGTCGATGCCGCCTCCGGCCTCGCCGGCGACCTCGATGTCCGGCTGCAGCTCGAGGTAGGTGCGCAGCCCCTGGCGCACGACCGGGTGGTCGTCGGCGATCAACACCCGGATCGGCCGGTCAGCCACCGGGCACCTCGACCGCGACCGTCGTGCCCTGCCCGGGCTCCGAGCGCAGGTCGAGCCGGCCGCCGACCGCACGGGCCCGTTCCGCCATCACCGTGACGCCGAGGTGCTGCGACCGCAGGCGCGGGTCGGAGGGATCGAACCCGGCGCCGTCGTCGGCGACGGTGAGGCGCGTGCGGGCCGGGTCGAGATCGAGCTCGACGGTGATCCGGCCCGCACCCGAGTGCTTGAGCGCGTTCTGGAGCGCCTCCTGGGCGATCCGGTAGAGCTCGCGCTGGACGGCGGCGTCCGGCTCGCCCGATCCATGCGCCGCGAGCTCGACCGTCGCCGGGTGGACGCGGCCGAGCACGTCGACATGCTTGCGCAGCGTGGCGAGGAGGCCGTCGGCCTCGAGGTCGGCGGGCCGCAGCTGGAACACCAGCGAGCGCATCTCCTCTCGGGCCTCGGCGGCCAGGCGGCGCACTTCGGCGAGCTGGGCGCGGGCGGCCTCCGGGTCGCGGTCGAGCAGCTCGGACGCGGCTTCGGCGGTCAGCGTCAGCGAGAAGAGCGTCTGCGAGACGGCGTCGTGCAGGTCGCGCGCGAGCCGGTTTCGCTCCTCGACCACCGACAGTTCGCGGCTGCGCTCATGCACCCGTGCCGTCGCGATCGCGACCGCGGCGTGGGCGGCGAAGAGCTCGATCAGCTCCTGATCCTGGTCGGAGAACTCGTCGGCGCCGATCTTGTCGGTGAGATAGAAGGCGCCGACGACGTCTCCCGCGGACAGGACGGGGACGCCGAGAAACGAGGTCATTCGCGGGTGAGCGGCCGGCCACCACTCGAAGCGGGGATCCCGGGAGATGTCCGAGGTGCGGTGCGGCTGCGGCCGCTCGAGCATCGCGCTCAGCAGGCCGTGCGTGCGCGGCAGCCGGCCGATCGCCGCGATCAGCTCGTCGCTCATCCCGGCGGTGATGAAGTGCGAGAAGCCGCCGCTCCCGTCCGGCACGCCGACCGCGGCGTAGCGGCAGCTCGCGAGCGTGCGGGCCGCGCGCACGAGTCCCTGGAGCGTGGCCTCGAGCGAGGGCGCTACCGCCATCGCCGAGATCACTTCGCCGACTGCGCGAAGCGCCGCTCCGGCCGGCTCAGCGACCGCTGCGCGAGCGGGCCGCGTCATCGCCGCGGGCGAGCAGGAACGCCGAGATCACCGCGATGATGACCACGCCGAACACGGGCGCGAGGCTGATCAGGTCGGAGAGCGAGACACTCATACGGCCATCTCATGGTACTGGTGCCTGGTCGCGAGGTAAATCGAGCATCCGGTGAAGCGCGATGCCAAACCGGTCCTGGCGCAGCGTCACGCCGGCCCGCCGGGCCTCGGCGTAGCGCAGCGACATCTCGAGCAGCTCCAGGCACACCATCACCCGCGCGACCCCGGCCGGCTGCTCGAGGTCGTCGAGCCATGCGGGCGCGCGCCCGAGCGTGTCCGCGACCGCGCGGGGCGGCGGCAGCTTGCGTGCGTTCAGGGCGACGAGCAGGCCGTAGTGGACCGCGTCGATCCCGACCGGGACGCCGTCGCGGCTGCGCTCCCAGTCCCACACCATCAGGCGCCCGTCCAGACGGCGCATGTTCCAGGGTGTCCAGTCGCCGTGACCGCGCCCGAACCGGAGCAGCGTGTCGCCCGCCTCGGCCGCCACGGCGTCGGCGGCGGCGTCCAGGTCGGCGCCGACCGCGGAGATCCGCGCCCGCACGTCGGCCCACCAGTCGCTCTCCCCGAGCGCTGAGCGGGTGACCATCCCGCCCAGGGCGAGCTCGTGGGTGGCGTCGCGGGGCGGGTCGAACGCCGACACGGGTGAGCCCCCGATCAGCGGCTCGACCACGGTCACCGTGTTGCCCTGCCACTCGAGGGAATGGAGCAGCCGCGAGACCCGGAACGTGCGCGGCGGGTCGGGGCGGGTGGCGAAGCTCTCGAGGGCGTCGGCCTCCGCGGCCACGAGCGGGCGGGTGAGCTCGTTCCAGCCCACCTTCGCGTAGGCGAGCACGCGGCCGTTCGGCTCGCCCACCTGGACGACGGGCTTGCCGTTGGGCCGGGTGGCGCCGACGCGGACGACGAGCTCGACGTCCCGGGCGCCGAGAAGCGCGGCCAGGCGGTGGCGCAGGACGAGGTCGGGGAGCTCCGCGTCGGTCACGCCCGGGGCGACGTAGACGCCGAGGCGGCTGCGGCCGAGCCGCTGGGGCAGGCCGCTGCGCAGCGCTGCCGCTGCCGCACGCGTCGCCGCCGTCCCCTTCCGGCCGGGGACGAGCAGATATTGGCGGGCCGCCGCGGCCGCCCCGCGGCGCGAGCGGGCCGGTACGAGCATCCCCGGCCGCCGCAGCGAGGGCAGCACGACGTAGGAGTCGACGCAGCGGTATCCCGGCTGCGCGTCCGCGCCGACGTGGACGCGCGCGTCGGCGGCCGCCAGTCCACGCATGCAGGCGTCGGCGTCCCTCATGCCGAACACCGTACCCGTGTACGCTCCCAGAATCCGTCAATCACGTGCTAATACTGCCCATACGCAGGGTTGACGCCAACCCCGCGGGGAGTACCATTGGTGAGGGGACGCCGAGTGTACCTGGACGAACCAGCACCCCCGCAGCAGACCGGTGTCCCCGCGCCGGGCGGAGCCGATTGGTGGCGGCACCAGGCTCGGCACTGCCGAGCCCGTAGGCACGCAGACGACCCGAGAGGATCTGGTAGTGGAAAACGGTTGGTATGAGTCCGTCTCGCTGAGCGACTACGTCGGTGTCGTCTGGCGGCGCAAGTGGATCGTCCTGCTCGTGACTGTGATGGTCACCGCGGCCGCCATCGGGTTCTCGGAGCGCCAGCAGAAGCTCTTTGCCGCCACATCGCAGCTCGTGAACACCTCTGCCGCCGCGCAAGCGTCGAGCGGTAAGAACGCGCCTACCAACGCCTGGTCCTCGGCGCACGCGCCCCTCTTCGCGACCACCGACGCCGCTCAGGCGGTGCTCAAGAGCGCGGGTCTGAAAGGCCTCAGCCCCCAGCAGCTCCTGAACGAGACCAAGGTGAGCGCCGATCCGGTTGTCGACGCAGTCGACTTCACCGTCACCGATCCGAGCGCGCAGACCGCCCTGAAGCTGGCCAACATCTGGTCCACCTATGGCGGCAGCTACTCGAATTCTCTGGACCAGCTCCCGATCTCGCAGTCGGTCAACAACCTGCAGACCCAGTACAACCAGGTCAGCACGGAGATCGCGGACTACCACGACGCCATCAACGCCGGGCAGACACCCGCGATCTCGCAGGCCACCTACGTCCAGGACGTGGCGCTCCAGAAGCAGTATCTGGACTCGCTCACCAAGAAGCGGGCGCAGTTGCAGAACTCGCCTCTCCAGCTGGCCCCGAAGGGAGCACAGCCCGCGAGCCAGACCCAGCCCAAGACGGCGCGCAACGCCGGCATCGGGCTCGTGCTCGGCCTGATCCTGGGCATCATCCTGGCCTTCCTCCAGGACCTGCTCGACACGCGCGTCCGCACCGTGGCCGAGGTCGGCCGGCGGCTGCGGCTGCCGCTGCTCGCGAGCATCCCGTCCCGTCCGCGCGCCCTGCGCGAGTACGCCGTCGTGCTGCTCTCGCCCCAGGGCGCGGCCCAGATGCCGACCGCCGAGGCGTACCGCATCTTCAAGCTGAACCTGTCCACGACCCTGCGCCGCGGCATGAAGGTGATCATGTTCACGAGCGCCTCCGACGACGAGGGCACCTCGACGACCGTCGCGAACCTCGCCGTGGCGCTCACCCGCGCGGGCCAGCACGTGGTCGTGGTCGACGGCAACATGCGCCGGCCCGCCCTCGGCAGCTTCTTCGGCCTCGACGACCGCATGGGCGTGAGCGACATCCTCTCGGGGCACAGCCAGCTCGGCGACGCGCTCACGATCGTCGACGTCAGCCGTGAGCATCCCGTCGACGTCGGCTCGAACGGCACGACGACCACGAGCGGCGGCGGCCTGCTCGAGGTGCTGCCCGCGGGGCCGATCCCCGGCGACGCGGCCGAGCTGCTCGACAGCCGGGCGATGACCGAGCTCCTGCGCGAGCTGCGCGGCCGGGCGGACGTCGTCCTCGTCGACGCGCCGCCGATGCTGCCCGTCACCGACGCGATGCTGCTCGGGACCAAGGTCGACGCCGTCGTCGCGGTCGCCCGCGCCCGGCTCGCCAGCCGGCCGCACCTCGTTGCCCTCGGCCGCGCGCTCGACGCGTGCGCCGCGCCCCGCCTCGGCTTCGTGTTCGTGGGCGGCACCCCCGACGAGTCGCAGGAGTACGGCGGCTACCTCGGCGGGACGGGTCCGGGCGAGGCGGCACTGCCGCATCCCAGCCAGGCGCGGGAGACCGAACTCCTGTGAGGGTGATGCTGGTCTGCTCGTCCGGCGGCCATCTCATCCAGCTCCACCAACTGAAGCCCTGGTGGAGCAAGCACGAGCGCAGGTGGGTCACGTTCGACCTGCCGGACAGCCGCTCGCTGCTCGAGGGTGAGGACGTCGCCTGGGCGCACTTCCCGACGACGCGCAACCTGCGCAACACCGTCCGCAACCTGTCCCTCGCCGCGCGCATGGTGCCGCGCTGGCGGCCGGACGTGGTCGTGTCGGACGGCGCCGGTGTCGCGTTCCCGTTCTTCATCGTTGCCCGGATCATGCGCGTGCCGACGGTCTACCTCGAGGTGTACGACCGCATCGACTCGCCCACGCTGACCGGCAAGCTGTGCCGGCCGTTCACGAGCCTGTTCGTGGTGCAGTGGGAGGAGCAGCGCAAGTTCTACCCCGGCGCGCGCGTGATCGGCGGCCTGTTCTGAGCGCGCAGCTGCCACTGGTCTTCGTCTCGGTCGGCACGGACTACCACCCGTTCGATCGCATGTCGCGCTGGATCGACGCGTGGCTCGAGGCCGGCGGCTCCGACGCCGCCCGCTGCTTCGTTCAGACGGGCACGTCCGCGGTGCCGCGCCTGGCCGAGCACCGCCAGTACCTCGGCCACGAGGAGATGGAGGCGATGGTGCGCGAGGCGGCCGTCGTCGTCTGCCACGGCGGCCCGGGCACGATCATGCTCGCCTCGACCCTCGGCAAGCGCCCGATCGTCGTTCCCCGGCGCAAGCGCTTCGGCGAGCACGTCGACGACCACCAGTGCGCGTTCACCGAGCGGATCGCCCGCGACGGGGCCATCCTCCTGGCTCAGTCCGAAGACGACCTGCGATCGTGCCTCGACGGCGCCCTCGGGCTCGCCGGCGCCGTCGCCGAGCTGCCGCCCGCCGGCGCCGGCCCCGGGCCGGCCGTCGAGATGTTCGAGCAGCTCATCGACGAGCTCCTCGACCGCACGCGGACGGCCAAACGCCACGCTGTCAACTCCGGCCCCGCGACCCGGCGGCGGGCATGAGCGACGTCCCCGTCCTCTACATCGGCGGGTGGGGGAGGAGCGGCTCGACGCTGCTCGCCCACGTCCTTGCCGAAGTGCCCGGGTTCGTCTCGGTCGGCGAGCTGCGCTACGTGTGGCAGGCAGGGCCGGAGGGGAACGAGCTCTGCGGATGCGGCCTTGCGTTCGACGAGTGCCCGTTCTGGACGGCGGTCGGCCAGGAGGCGTTCGGCGGCTGGGACAACGTGGACGTGAACGAGGTGCTCGGCCTCGAGAGCGCCGTCCTGCGCCACCGCAACGTCCCGCTGCTCCTGATGGGCCGGCTGGCTCCCGAGCACAAGCGCCGCGTGCGCCGCTACGCCGAGCTCACCGCGAGCGTCTACCGGGCGATCCAGAAGGTGTCCGGCGCCGAGGTCGTCGTCGACTCGACCAAGAACCCGCCGTACGCCTACTTCCTGCGCGCCGCGCAGGGCGCCGGCCTGCGGCTGCGGGTGCTGCACCTCGTCCGCGACAGCCGCGGCGCGGCCCACTCGTGGGCGAAGCGCATGGCCCGGCCCGAGATCACGAACGGCGACGCCTTCTTCCAGGAGTTCTCGCCCCTGCGCGCCGGCGTCCGCTGGACGGAGTGCAACCTCGCGTTCGAGGTGCTGCGGCGGCTGCGCGTCCCCACGGTCGGCATGCGCTACGAGTCGCTCGCGGCCGACCCCCGCGGCGAGCTCGAGCGGATGTTCAGCGCGATGGGCGAGGGCGGCCGGCACGATCTCTCGGCGGTCGGCGACTCGGTCGAGGTGTCCGGGCAGCACAGCGTGCGCGGGAACCCGATGCGGTTCGCACACGGCCGCCAGCAGGTGCGGGCCGACGAGGCCTGGCGCACCGGCATGGCCAGAAAGACGCGCTCGATCGTCGTCCTCGTGACCTGGCCGCTCCTGCTCCGCTACGGCTACCTGCGCCAGCACGCCTAGGACCCCATGCGTCGCGTCCCGGCTGCACCCGTCAACCTCAACCTGCCTCCGGGATGGGTGCTGCCCCAGGGGTGGCAGGCATACGCGATGTTCGGGCTCCTGCCGCTCTGGTGGCTGCTCGGGCTCTCGGCCATCGTCTGGGTGCTGATCGCGATCCCGCTGGCCGCGGTCGCTGGCGCATTCCGCGGCGGCCTGAGGACGCCGCGCCGGTTCGGGATCTGGCTCGTACTGCTGCTCTGGATCTGCGCATCCGGGATGGAGCTCACGAACACCGGGCGGATGATCGCCTGGGCCTGGCGGGCGTCGTTCTACGGCGCCGGCACCGTGATCTTCCTCTACATCGTGAACGTCCCCGAGTGGCGGCTCTCCATCCGATCGATCGTGAACGCGCTCGCGTTCTACTGGATCCTCATCGTGCTGGGCGGCTGGCTGGGCGTGCTCTTTCCCAACGTCAGCTTCGCGAGCCCGATGCAGTACGTCGTCCCGCACGGGCTCCTGCACAACCAGTATGTGTTCGAGCACGTCCACCTGCAGTTCGCGGAGGTGCAGCACTTCCTCGGCTTCCCGGTGGGACGGCCGGAGACGTTCTTCCCCTACACGAACGCGTGGGGCTCGAGCTTCGCGATGCTCACGCCGTTCGCGATCTGCGCGATGACCCAGGCCCGCACCCGTTCCTGGAAGCTGACCCTCCGGATCACGATGGCGCTCTCGGTCGTGCCGGTCGTGTTCTCCCTCAACCGCGGCCTCTGGCTCAGCCTGGGCATCGGCATCATCTACGCGACGATCCGCTTCGCGATACGGGGCGACTTCCGCCAGGCGGGCCGGGTGGTGGCCGTCCTCGCGCTCGTGGGCGCGGTCGTGGCCGTGAGCCCGCTCGGCGACCTTGCCCAGGGCCGGTTCCAGCACAAGACCGGCGACACCGGCCGCATCCAGCGCGACCAGGAGGCCCAGCAGCGGCTGTTGGACTCGCCGGCCCTCGGGTTCGGGGCGCCGCAGCCGTCGTCCGACCCGACGCAGAGCTCCGTCGGCACCGAGAGCGAGATCTTCCTGCTCGTCTTCTCGCACGGGATCCCCGGGCTGGGGCTGTGGATGCTGTGGTTCTTCTACACCCTCTTCCGGTCGGCCCGCTGGCGCTCGCCGTGGGCGTTCTGGGCGCACGTGACGCTCCTGATCGCGCTGATCCAGGTGCCCTACTACGAGATCACCGAGCGGCTGCCCATCATGCTGGTGGCGGCGGCCATCGCCTACCGTGTGATGATGAGGGGCCCGGAGCCGGAGCCCGAACCGGTCCCGGAGCGACCGATACCACAGGCGCGACGGAGGGCGCTCGTCCCGGCGTGACGATGGATTGGCAGGAGCACACGTTCGTGTTCGTCGGCGGCCTGCACCGCAGCGGGACGACGCTGCTCGCCCGCTGCCTGGCGAGCACCCCGACGTGAGCGGCTTCACCGGCACCGGCGCCCGCGAGGACGAGGGCCAGCACCTGCAGACGGTGTACCGCCCCGGGCGCGCCTACGGCGGGCCGGGTCGGTTCGGCTTCGACCCCGAGGCGCACCTGACCGAGACCTCGCCGCTCGCCTCCGAGAGCAGCCGCAGCCGTCTGCTGGAGGAGTGGGGCAGCTACTGGGACGCGTCCCGGCGGGTGCTGGTCGAGAAGTCGCCGCCGAACCTGATCCGGACGCGCTTTCTGCAGGCGCTCTTTCCGGACTCGCGGATGGTGATGATGCTGCGCCACCCGATCGCCGTCGCCGCCGCCACGCGCCGGTTCGGCCGGGCCCGGCGAATGTGGAGGCGGATGTCCTACTCGTCGCTGATCGAGCACTGGCTCCACTGCCACGAGCTCATGCTCGAGGACGCGGCTTCGATCGACCACATGCTCGTGATGCGCTACGAGGAGTTCGTCTCGAGCCCTGACGAGCGCCTGGCCGACGTGTACCGCTTTGCCGGCGTCGAGCCGCGTCCCAGCGGCCTTCACGTCCGCACCGACATCAACGACTCGTACTTCCGGCGCTGGTCGCTGGCGCGTCACAACCCGGGCACCGGCGCGGACATCGAGCGGGCCATGGAGACGCTCGAGGAGCGGGTCGGCCGCTTCGGCTACAGCCTCCAGAAGCCGCAAGCGCTGGCGCCGCTCGAAGGGGTGCAGTGATGCCGCGCGAGCGCGGATCGAAGAACGACAACTACTCGCGCCTGCCGGCGCCGGTGATCGCCGCCGGCCGGGAGGCGGTCACCGGCTGGAACATGCTCACGGCGTCGAGCCGGCCGCTGCCGGACTTCCTCATCATCGGCGCGCAGCGCAGCGGGACGACCTCGCTCTATCGCTATCTGCTGGAACATCCCCAGGTCATGCCCGCGATCCCGAGCAAGGGCGTGCACTACTTCGACCTGCATCCCGACCGCAGCCTGCGCTGGTACCGGGCGCACTTCCCCACCGAGCGGGCGCGGCGGGCGCGCGAGCGCCGCCACGGCGGCCCGATCGTGACGGGCGAGGGCAGCCCCTACTACCTGTTCCATCCCCACGGACCGGCCCGCGCTGCGGCTGCCGTGCCCCGGGCCCGCGTCATTGCGATGCTGCGCGACCCGGTCGAGCGGGCGTACTCGCACTATCGCCAGGAGTACGCCCGCGGCTTCGAGGACGCCGAGACGTTCGAGGAGGCGCTCGACCGGGAGCCGGGGCGCCTCGTCGGCGAGCGCGAGCGGATGCTGGCCGACCCGACCTACGCCAGCCCGGCGGTGCAGCACCACGCCTACGTCGCCCGGGGCGAGTACGTCGACCAGCTGGCGGCGTGGCGCGAACGCTTCCCGGCCGAGCAGATGCACGTGATCTGCGCCGAGCGCTTCTTCGCCGATCCCGCGAGCGCGTATGCCGGCGTCCTGCGCTTCCTCGGCCTGCCCGACCCGCCGAGGACGCCGGGGTTCAAGGCCTACAATGCCCGTCCGGCCGCGGGCATGGCGGCGGAGACACGTGAGCGGCTCGAGGCGCACTACGCCGAGCCGAACCGGAGGTTGGAGGAGTTCCTGGGCATGGGGATGGGGTGGCCGGCGGGCGAGCGCGACCGGGCGGAGCGGTGACGGCAGTCGACGAGCCCGCCGCCGCGCTGCAGGCCCGCACCGACGACCTGAAGCATGGTCGCCCGGGGCGGGTCGCTCAACTTCATCGGCGCGGTCGCGAACGGGCTCTTCCAGTTCGCGCTCGTCGTCGTCGTCACCCGGTCGCTCGACGCGCAGCGCCTCCGGGCGCGTTCTTCGAGGCGATCGCGCTCTTCCTGATCCTGTCGAACACCGCCGAGCTGGGCGCGGACACCGGGCTCACCCGCATGATCCCGAGCTACCGGGTCGAGCGGGCGGGTCGCGGACGTGCGCCGCAGCCTCGAGCGTCGGGCTCGTGCCGTCGTTCGCGGCCGGCGTGCTGCTCGCGGCGCTCTCCTTCGCGCTGGCCGCTCCGCTCGCGAGCATCTTCACCAACCACCGCCAGGCGGACGCCGACGCCGTCGCGACGTACATCCGCGTGCTGGCGGTGTTCCTGCCGCTCTCGTCCGCCTACACCGTGGCCGTCGCCGCCACGCGCGGCTTCGGGACGATGGTGCCGAACGCGCTCGTCGACCGGATCGGGAAGTCGGCGGCGCAGACGCTCGCCGTCGCAGTGGCGGTACTCGCCGGCGGCGGCAGCTTCGCCGTCGCCGTCGCGTGGAGCTTGCCGATCGGCATCGCGTTCGCCGTCGACGCTCGTCTGGCTCGGCCGGCTCGTCCAGCGGGTCGAGCGGCGCGAGCGCTCGACCAAGCCGGCCACCGAGATGCGTCGCCTCTACCGCGAGTTCTGGGTGTTCACGGCGCCGCGCGGGCTCACCGGTGTCTTCCAGGTGACGACGCTGTGGGTGGGGACGTTGCTCGTGGGCTCGCTGATGGATACCGCCAGCGCCTCGATCTACACGGCATCGACGCGCTACCTGGTCGCCGGGAGCGTCGTGAACATGGCCGTCATCCAGGCGATCGGGCCCAAGCTCTCGGAGCTCCTGACCGCGGGCGCGCGCCAGCGCGCGATGGACGTCTACCAGGTCGCGACGGCGTGGCTCGTGATGATGGCGTGGCCGATGTACCTCGGCCTGGCGGTGTTCGCGCCGCTGCTCCTGCGGGTGTTCAAGCCCCAGTACGTCAGCGGCACGTCGTCGCTCGAGATCCTGGCGGTGACGATGCTGGTCGCGACGGGGATCGGGCCGGTCGACATGGTGCTCCTCATGGGCGGCCGCAGCTTCTGGAACCTCTTCAACGTCATCGTCGCCCTGTCGGTGAACCTCGCGCTCAGCTTCCTGCTCATCCCGCGGATCGGGATCGCCGGCGCGGCGATCGCATGGGCGGGCAGCATCCTCATCAACAACGTCGCGCCGCTCGCCGAGGTGCGGGCGTTCCTGAAGGTGCACCCGTTCGGGCGCGGGTTTCCGGTCGCGGCCGGGAGTGCGTTCCTCTGCTACGGAGTGTTCGGGATGCTGCTGCGCCTGACGGTGGGCGCGACCCTGCCGGCGCTCGTCATCTGCGTCGTGGTCGGGACTGCCGGGTACGCGGCGCTCCTGTGGACGTTCCGCGACCGCGTCGAGCTGGCGCTCCTCGGCGGCACGCTGCGCGCCCGCCGCCGCCGCCGCGCCGAGCCGATCGCGACCGCCTAGGCGGTCGCGCTAGGGCGACGCCGTCGCGTGCATCGACGCGGCCAGCTGCGAAGCCTCGGGCGTCGGCGTGCCGTCGTCGTTCAGGAGGGCGAAGCCGCCGCCGTCGCGAGCACCCAGCGCGTCCAGCTGACGCCCTCCTTGCGCGAAGAGGTGCGAGCATCTGCGACTGGTACGTGTCGCTGCCCGGCGCGCCGGTGTGGAAGCCCCACTCGCCGACGAGGAGCGGGATGCCCCACTGCCGGGCGCGATCGAGCGGCACCTGCAGGACCCGCGCCTGGGCCGCCTCGGTGCCGGTGTAGCTGCGAGGTCTCCTGGTTGTGCGTGTCGGACCAGGACGGCACCCAGTTGTCGCCGGCCGCGTCGAAGCCGCCCGAGAGCGCCGTTGAAGTAGTCGTGCCAGTCGAGCGCCATGTGATCGAGCGATCCGAACGGCTGCGAGGCTGGCGGTGCCGACGCCCTCGCCGCCGCCGCGGCACATGATGAAGACGGTGCGGGTGGGGTCGACCTGCTGGATGGCCCGGCGGATGCCCGGCCTGCCACGCGCAGCATCGTGTTGGTCGCCTCGGTCGTGTCGCCCAGTCGGCCGGGTGCGGCTCGTTGATGATCTCGTAGCCGACCACGTTCGGATCGGAGGCGTAGCGGGCGGCGATCATGCCGACGAAGGCGGCGTAGTAGCCCTGGGAGCGCGACGACTCGGTCGTCCAGAACGCGGCCTCGGCATGCGGACTCGCCGCGCTTCGTGTCGCGGCGAAGCGGCCGCCGGCGTAGAACCAGGCCGGCACGCCGCTCGCGCGGCACACCGCTCTTGCCATGCCTTGCACGTGGCCTGGGCGAAGTACGGCGACCAGTGGAACTGGTGGAAGTCGATCAGCACGTTCACGTGCACGGCGCTGGAGCGCGGCGACCTCCGGTCGAGCTGCCGCGAGCACGCTTCGCGTCCCAGCGGTAGTGGCCGTGCACGGGCGGCTGCGGCTGGATCGCGTTCCAGCCGACGTAGATGCGCACGAAGTTCGCGCCGAGCTGCGCCGCGATCGGGGCGAGGTGCGGACTGCCCGACCGACATGTCGAAGCCGCGCAGGACCACGGGCTTGCCGTTCTGGTCGACGAACTTGCCGCCCGACGTCGTCACCCACGGCTTGGTCGCAGGCCGGCTGGCGCTGGCCGGGTGAAACGGCGGGGGCAGGGGGCGGCAGCGGCGCGGAGCCGACGCCGGTGCCGCCGGGAGCCGCCTCCGCCGCACCCCGCCGCGAGCAGCCAGGGCGGCCGCCGCGCGCCGCCGGCGCGCCGAGCGGCTCACAGGCCGAACGCCCGCACGAGATCTCCGGCGCGGGCAGCCCCGGCGTGGCCGAGCAGGAGCGGACGCCCAGCAGCTTCTCGGTCGCCCTCAGCAGGCTGTAGTGGCTGAAGCGGGTCGGACGTTCGCACGCCCGGCCTTCACGTACGGCGAGATCGACCAGCAGCGGCACGTGGCAGGTGCCTCCGGCAGGGCTCGGGCGGTGCATCCGGCTCCGAGCGGCTTCGCCGGCGCGCCCTGGTTCCAGGTCACGAAGATGACGGTCGAGCCGGACTGGTAGGCGGGCGAGATGGTGAGCGCCCGCATCCAGCTGCGCAGCCACAGGTCGCCCGGGCGACGAACGCCGCCCGCTTCGGCTTGCCCGCCGCAGTGCTTGTCGAAGCCGGTGTCGTGGCAGCCGTCGGGCACGATCAGGGTGAACGCCGGCAGCGCGTTTTGCGCGATCGCCCGCTGCAGCGGCCCTTGCTTCGGTCGTCCCCAGCGGCAGATCGAACGCGCGACAGCCGGGACGGCGTCACGTACGTCGGCGGGTTGGAGAGCCGCGAGTACCCGGCGTCCGCCGCGCTCGAGCTTGCGGCACGCCCCGGGCATGCCGCCGATGAAGGCCCGCCACGACGGCACCTGCGAGAGCAGGCTGGGCGCCGTCGTCGTGCAGGCCGTGCCGCACGAGTTGTGGACGAGCCCGTGCGGGTCGCCCGCGAGCACGCCGACGTCGTTCGCGATCGCCGGGTGGGTGATCGTCGTGTACCGCGTCGCGAGGCCGCACTGCCCGGCGAGCTGGTTCATGTACGGCGCCACCCGCAGCTTGCCGATCAGATGCGTGTAGCCCTGGGTGCCCATCCAGATCCAGATCACGTGGCGCACCTTCACCCGTGGCGGCTGCTTCGTCCCGCACGTCGGCGCCGCCGTCGGAGCCGTGCTCGCCGGCGGCGGCGTCGTGATCGTCGGCGGGGCGTGCGCCTACGTGGCTGCGTCGGGCCGTTGCGGCTCGCCAGGAACCCGATCAGGACCGCGACAACGACCGCGACCGGCAGTACCCATCTCCACATCATCCCAGTGTACGTGCGCCTCCTTGCTACGGAATATGCGAATTGCGATCTCGCCCGGCCGGTTTGTGACGACTTGCGAATTTTGTTGAGAGCCTTTGTAAAGGGGATCGACGGGCGTCATCCTGCGTCGCTAGCGTGGGACGCGAAGTGGATGCTCACGACGACGTCGTGTTCGCGCAGGTGCGCTTCAACGTGTTCCGGTCCGAATCGGTGGGTGACGGTCGCCGCAGGCAGCTCCGAGGACGTCGTGCGCTCGACGTCGGCGGGCCTCTACGGCGCGGTCGTCTCGCCGATGGGCGACACGCCATACCGCGTACGGGTGCATACGCCGCAGAGCGAGCAGCGAGCGCGCGCAGGCGATGGCCGATATCGCGGTCACCGCCGCCTGGGGCAAGGTCCCCGCCGCCGGGCTGAGCGTGTCGCATCCACCGCAGGGCCACGGTAGGCCGCCAGGGGAGGCGCCCGCATGCCCCGCGTAAGCGTTCGCCGGGCCGTTCGGTAAGGATTCGGAGAGGGGGCCGCCGGCACGGCTATCGTGGGCGCGTGAACGCCTCCAGGCAGCGCGTGCTCGTCGTCGAGGACGACTCCGCGATCGCGCGCGTGCTCGAGCTCGAGCTGGGCGAGGCCGGCTACCACGTCGAGGTGGCGCCGGCGGCGATCGGACGGCCTGGCGGCGATGGAGCGCGACCGCCCCGACCTGGTCGTGCTCGACGTGCGGCTACCGGACATGGACGGCCTCAGCGTGTGCCGGCGGGCGCGCCGCTCCGGCCACGACATGCCGATCCTGATGCTGACCGCGCTCGACCGGGTGGGCGACCGCGTGGTCGGGCTCGACGCCGGCGCCGACGACTACCTGGCCAAGCCCTTCGCCATCGAGGAGCTGCTCGCCCGCCTGCGCGCGCTCACCCGCCGCGCCGGGACCGACCAGACGACGCTCGAGGCAGGCCCTGTGCGGCTCGACCTGGAGTCGCGCGAGGTCAGCGTCGACGGTGCTGCGGTCGAGCTGACGGCCCGCGAGTTCGACCTGCTCGCCTTCCTCATGCACGCGCCGGGGCGCGTGTTCACCCGCGAGCAGATCTACGAGGGCGTGTGGGGCTTCAGCTACCTGGGCGAGAGCAAGGTGATCGACTTCTTCGTCTCGGCGCTGCGGCGCAAGCTCGACACCTCCGCCGACGGGTCGATCATCCGCACCGTGCGCGGCGTCGGGTACACGATTCGCCGGTGAGCGTCCGCCTCCGCCTGGCGGCCTGGTTCGTGCTCGTGATGGCTGTGCTGGTGGTGGCCACGTCCGCGATCACGTACGCGATCGTCCGCTCCGACCTGCACGACGAGGCCCAGCGCTCGGCGAAGCGGCTCGCCCGGGCCGCGGCCAGGGGAGAGCCCGACGAGCTGCGCCTCGACGGCATGGCCGCCCCGGGCGACCGGATCTGGCTCACGGCGGCGACCGGCGTCGTCGTCAACTCGACCACGGGCGCGCCCGGGCACACGCTGGCCGGGGTGCGCCGGGCGGTCAACCGCGCGCCGGCGGGGTCGACCAGCGCGCGAGTGACCCGCAGCGACGGGGGCGAGGCGATCGTGCTGCTCTGCGAACCGCAGCGTCGCCTCGACGCTCGACACGCTGCTGCGCACGCTCGTCGCCGTCGGCATCGGCATCCTCGTCGCGGCCGGCCTCATGGGGGCGTTCCTGGCGCGGCGGGCGCTGCGGCCCGTCGACCGCATGCGCCAGCAGGTGGACGACATTCCCGGCGACGCGCTCGACCGCCGCATCACCGAGGGCCGGCCCGACGAGCTCGGGCGGCTGGCACATGCGTTCAACCGGCTGCTCGAGCGGGCCGAGCACGCCGCCGACCAGCAGCAGCGGTTCGTCGCCGACGCCTCCCACGAGCTGAAGACGCCGCTGACGGCCCTCCAGGGCCATGCCCGCATCCTGGCCCGGTCGGTCGAGCGGGAGGAGTGGGCGCTCGTCCAGGAGTCGACGGCCGCGATCGGCGCACGAGACCCGGCGCGTCGCGGCGACGGTGGCCGAGCTGCTCTCCCTGGCCGAGGCCGGCAGCCCGGCATTGCGGGCGGTGCCGGTGCGCCTCGACGTGCGTCGCCGCCGAGGCGTGCGACGAGATGCGCGCGCTCGATCCCGAGCGGCCTTTCGAGGCCGTCGCTCGCGCCGACCACCGTCTCCGGCGACGCAGCGCCGCCTGGGCGAGCTCGTGCGCGTGCTGGTCGACAACGCGCTCAAGTACAGCCCGCCCGGCTCGCCGGTGACCGTCTCGGTGAGCGACATGACCGGCCCGACGCTCACGGTCGCGCGACCGCGGACGCGGCCTCAGTGCACAGGACCGGGAGCGCGCGTTCGACCGCTTCTACCGCGGCTCGGCCGTCGGGGGGCGTCGCGGGCAGCGGCCTCGGGCTGGCCATCGCCCAGGCGATCTGCGAGCGCCACCGGGCCGTGCTCACGCTCGAGCCGGCCACCGGTGGCGGGACGCTCGCAGCGGTGCGGTTCCCGCCGGCTTAACGGCGTTCGGGGCACGGGCTGGCGTCTTGTCGATACCGCGTGGGGACGGTACGGTCGAGTCATGATGAACATCCACGCAAGCGGCCCGTTCGGCCTGGTGATCCTCGTGTTCCTCGTCAGCGGCTACTTCGTCCCGACGATTGTCGCCGCGGCTCGCTCCTCCAGCATGCTCGGCGTGTTCCTGCTGAACCTGTTCCTGGGGTGGACGTTTCTCGGCTGGCTGCTCGCGCTCTACATCGCTTCGCGGGATGCCCGCCCTGGCGTCGCCCAGGCAAGCTGACCGACCGTGAGGGGATCGGACGACCACGCCGACACCCCAGCCACGGCCGGTTTGTGCCCGCGGATCCGGCGAGTGAAGGCGTGAAGGCGGGGTGCCGCACTGCACTTCCCCAGGGGCCCCTACAGGCGCTTGCCGGCACCCCGCCTCGTGCGCGACAGTACTTGCTGCGCCTTGCGGGGGTGTCACCTCAAGAGGGTGACCGGCAGGTGGCCGGCTACCGAATCGCCGGGTCGCTGCGACGTTCGGCAGGCTTGTCGGCGTCGTTCTCCGCACTTTCACCGCGCCTTCACCGCGTCGTGTCCACGCCGGCCGTACCCAGCCTCTACGCTCGGGCGTGGAGGGTGCATCGAGAGTCAACCTGGGGGAGTGCGGCAGTGCGAACGAGTTTTCTTGTCCAGCAGCGCGACGTGGACGGCCTTTGGCGGACGATGACCGTCGCGGTTACCCAGCCTGTGGCCAACGGATTGGCGCAAGACCTGCGGCGAGCGTTGATCGCGAACCCCGATTCGCCGGCAGCGGCGGTGCGCGTCGTCAGCTACGCCGAGTTGGCGCACGAGATACGGATCCGCCTTGCTGCCGACCCGTCTCGGGGTCTGGGGGGTCGCCGGTCGTCGTGGACCGGCCGGCGAACTCTTCTGCCGGCTGAGCCACGGCCGACTTGGATAGGCGACGCGCCCGGGAGGATTCGAACCTCCGGCACGCAGATTCGAAGTCGCTACCTCCTTACGACACCGCTCCCCGCGTCGACGCCCACCGGCCGAGATCCGCCGAGACGGCACGTCTTCCTCGTTTCTGGCGGTGGCCGTCGGATGGAGTGCGCTGGGCGAATAAGGTCAGCGATCGATTGGACGAATCACGCCTGCTCGTGACGGAGAAGGTGTTCGGTTCCTTCTCGCGGCGCTCGCGGTCCAACTCGCCCTCAACGGGCTTGACGACGTCGGCGTGATCACCCTGACGAGCCACTGAGTCGCCCGGCTCGAATCCTGATCCCGCCGCGCCTTCCACAACCTCGCCGAGGCCCTCGTGACCGATGATCAACCTGTCACGCCCCTCAGGCGCCGAGCCGTACACGGATCGCACGTACAGAAACCCCGCCATCGCAGCAGCGGTTGCCACCGCGCTCCGCGCCAACGGCATTACCGTCCTCGAAGACGCCGGCACAATCGAGCGGTTCGAAGCCTCGCCGGACGGCATCCGGATGGTCTATGCCAACGAGGACGGCGATCACAGCATCAGTACTGACGTACCCGTCGTCGCAATCGGGTGGTCCGCGCACACCGCCGGGCTCAACCTCCCCGCCGCGGGTGTGCGCTCGTCGTCAGCGTCGACTTCGACGGGCTCCCGCGGCCGCATCATCGACGGCCGACCGTACGGCTTCTGCAAGCTCATCGTCGACCGTCCGAGCCACGCCATTCTCGGCTGCCACATCGGTCGGCGAACGCGCCGTCGAGCTCGCCCAGCTGGCGGCGACGGCGATCTCCGCCAGGATGACTGTGGTCGAACTCGCTCAAGTCCCGTTCTCGTTCCCGACCTACGCCAACGCCGTCGGTCGAGCCGCCATCACCGCCGCCATAGACCTCGGCGCAAAGGGCACCTGGACCGCAGATCGACTGATCGCCCGGGTCGAATGACCTGTTCGAAACCCCGTCGCGGAGCGAAGATCGCGCGGCCGCTGCGTCGGCTGCCAGTTCCCCCGTTCATGCGATCAGGGCGATGCCCACGATGCCATGGTGCGGCAGGGTTGGCCGTTCCCTCTCTTCCCGCTCCGTCAAAGGGGGTAGACGATGCTGTTCGATTCCGTCTTCGGTTCGGTGATCCTCTGGATCGTGTTTGTGGCGATCTGGATCGCGATCGCGTTTTGGCCGGCCCGGGTGGCCGCCCGCAAGGGGCATAGCTTCCTGGGATACTTCGTCTTGAGCCTGTTCTTCTTCCCGCTCGCACTGATTGCGGCCTACATGGTCGGCGACCGCACCCGCGTCGCATAGCCGATGAACTCCTCCGGCTGAACACGGCGTTAGCTGCACTTCGAGTTCGTGGCGTCCGAGAAGCTCTTGACCGAATTTGCGACGTTTGTGGTGTCGGCTGCGATGGCGGCGATCTGGCTGGCCGTTGGGTTCGCCGGCAGCGCGTTCACGTCGCTCGAGAGCGTGTCGACCGATGACTTGATGGCGCCGGTCTGATCCGGGAAGTCTGCCTTGGCGGAGTTCACGACCGATTTCGTGTCGCTCTCGACCGTCTTCAGTTGCGACTGAAGGCCGCTGGTGCCGCCGCTTGAGACGGCACCCTGAAGGCCGTTGACGGAGTCTTGGAGGTTGCTCACGTCAGAGCAGTACGCCGGCTTGCTGCTTCCGCCGCAACCGGATGCGGCGACCAGCGTGAATGCCGCGATCAAAGCTATCGATGCGGGTATCCAGACGTGGCGCACGTGGTCTCGTGAGTCGAATCGCCGAATCCTGTCGAGGGCTGGTGTACGCATTTGAACTCCTTCGCTGTCGAGGAACCATTCGTCGCCTGCCCCGCCGCGGGCGGGTTAGGTGCACGGGGTCTGACGCGACGCCAGTTGAACCCGGCAGTCCGCCAACTTCGTTCGCCGGTTCCGGTGCCGTCCATCTCGCCCTTCGCGCTTCTTCGCCGGCGTCCATCAAGCGATCGGTATCCGCGGAGCGGCGGGCTCTGATTCAGTCTCATGACGGCGTGGCGGCAGCCACGGGTTTATCTGGCTGAGGGACGGCCGGACCGGTGCCGACGCGAGCGTCGACGAGTGCGGTCAGCGTCTCGCTGGTGAGATACGCGACCGCGACGGCAACGACGATCAGCGGGGCGACGGCGAGCCCGGCTTTGGCCGAGAGCAGGGTGGCGATCATCACCGAGGCGAGCGGCAGTCGGAGAGCGGAGACGACCGCGGCGCCGGTGAGCGCGGCCACCGCCTGTGTCTCGGCGTAGCCGGGCAAGTGCTGCGCCGCGAGCCCGGCGACCACGCCGAGGAAGAGGGCGGGGAACACGGGGCCACCGCGGAAGTTCCCCAACGAGATCGACCAGGCCAGTCCTTTGAAGAGGAGCAGCAACATGATGGTCGAGAGCGAGAGGGCCGTAGCTTGACCGAACACCGAGCCCAGGGCCTCCTGGCCCGAGAACAGCACCGCGTCAGGCGACTCGCTCGTTGCTTCGGCGAAGGCGATTGCGAGGCCGCCGACACAGACTCCCGCTGCGACTGTGAGAGGAAACGGACGCCGGTCGACGACTCGCTTCAGCCAGCGGGCGAGTTCCATCATCGCGAACACGGCGCCGGCAACGGCGACGGCCAGCACGATCGTCCACCCGAAGTCCGCCCAGCCGGGCCCTCCGAACGCTGGCAGCGGGAACGGGCTCAACGACCAAGCGGCCGTGCTGAGACCCGAGAACGAACCCAGCCCTATGAAAACGAGCGAGCCGACTCCGGCGGCCAAAAGGCCGGGCAGGAGCACAAGCGGCAGGGTCGGCCCGCCGAGCCCCGCGGCCTCGATCACCAACACCGCGCCGATCACCGGCGACCCGAAAATCGACGAGACTGCCGCGAAGCTCCCCGCAGCACCCATCAGGCCGACCGCCTGGTCGGGTGCGTCGCGCTTGACCAGACGCATCGCGAGCGAGCCCAGCCCGATGCCGAGCGCGATCAAAGGCGCCTCCGGCCCCAAAACGAGCCCAAGGCCGAGAGTCGCGACCGCCGCGAGCAGCACTCCCGGCAGATCGATCGCACGCGTCTGCGGGCCAGCCGCCTTGAGTCCGTCGACGGGGACGTGGCCGCCATGACCAGGCAGCCGCACAACCGCGAATGCCGTTAGCAGTCCCGCGAGAGCCACCCACGGAAGCGGCCACCAGACCGGCGCCGTGTGATACCCGAGGTCGCCCGGCAGATGTTCGTACACCCACACCTGCAGCGCGTGAACACCCTCCAGGAAGCACCACGACGCCGCCGACACCACCAGCCCGACAACCGTCGCCAGCACGAGCAGAACTCGGTACTGCCGAGTTCTGATCAGACCACCGGGATCGGATGAATCCGTGATCTCGTTCATGATCGTGCGCCGCCGACGCTCATTTCAGACGCCGCGGTGGTGGTTAGCCGGCTGGCTCTACTGCGTCGCAGGACTCCGGACGTGCCCTATTCGGGGATCGAGAGCCGGCGCCCTGCGTCACGTTCGGGCATCAGGCCTATCTACGGGAGCGAAGACCCGCTCGCTTCATCCCGACGAGGTGAGTTCTGGAGATTGCTCGTCGTGCCCGCCCAGCACAAACCGTCCGACATACTCGGGCCAGAACAAGTAACCGTAAGGAGGAGACCCGGATCGGGATCGCTCCTCAGTCATCGATCTCCACCCAAATCGACTGTTCGTCGTGGTGCTCCCAGTCGGCGCCCGGCATCGCGATCGCCCAGCTCGTCCACGTTCCGGCCGGTCGAGCCAGGGCCGTCCTGACGCTGGCGCGGACGGCGATGTCGGGCGTAACCTCGACGGGCCTGCGCAGCGGAGCAGTCGTCATCCCCCAGTGCGTCGGTGGATCGCCCGGCCCGACGGAGAGCGAGATGCCGGGCGCGAGTTCGGCACTAAACCAGAGCGCGAGCGCGTTGGCCGTTCCGTGCTCTCGGATCTGCAGCCGCGTCTCGGCTTCGTGAGGCGCCTGCGCCTGCTCAAGCGGAATCACGCCCGCTACCGTCGTCCACAATCGACCCGGCTCGGAGCGCATGTCGCTCGCCGCCAGGTGACGAAATCCACCGGAATAGGAGATCTCATTGACCGTCTTCTCGACCATACCCTCGAACTCGAGGCCGTAGGGATTGTCCCGCAGGAACTCCAGCGTCTCTCCGAGATACCGGTCGTATACAAGCGCGGCATACGCAGTCACGGAGCAGGGGATCATGACCCCGCCCGGCTTCAACCAGCGATCACGGGCCGCGATCACGGGAACGAGCATCCCCTCGTCGATCCCGAACCCTCCAAGCCACTCCGAAACGATCACGTCGACGGGCTCCCGGCGGCTCGACGTCCGTGACATCGCCGTGGATTACCCGAACTATCTCTGCGACCCCGTTCGAGACTGCCAGTTCCTGCGCGAGGACGGCGATCGACGTCTCCTCCGCTGCGTACACGCGGGCAGCACCTGCTCGCGCCGCGAACATGCTCAAGATGCCGCTTCCCGCCCCGACGTCGAGCACGATGTCGCCGGAGCGCACCACCGAGTCGATCGCCCGCCGGAAGGCCTCGGTACGAACGCGGTCGCAGATCATCGACCGATGCACCTCAAACTCCGCGTACATCGGATCCGGCGAGTGCTTGATCGGCGTCCGCACGGGTGTATCGTAGTTTCGTGCCGGTGTCCGAGGTTGGGGCGGGGCCGCGAGATTGTCGTCAGCCGAGCGAATCGGAAGGGGTCTTTTCATGGGATTCAGGCGACGGACACGACGCAGAGCGCTCGTCGCGGGAGGCGTCGCCGGAGCGGCGATGGCTCACCACGCACGAAAGAACGCCGAGCAAGAGCAGGCCACTGGCGACGAGTATCAGGACGAGGCGCCACCCGCCAACCAAGAGCAAGCGCAACCTGTACCGGCTCCGGCAGACCCGGCCGACCAGCTCGAGCACCTCGCCCAGCTGCATAGCTCGGGTGCGCTGACCGACGACGAGTTCGCCGCGGCCAAAGCCAAGATCCTCGGCTGAGCGCGGATCGGACGGTCGGAAGGCGACGAACGGATGGTTACGACAAGAGCCGGGGGGCTGCAATGAGCGAATCGCGCAAGGACGTTCTGTGGAAGGCGCTTGAGGCCGAGGTCGGCGCGGCATCGGTCGATCCGGGCACTCTGTTCACCGACGACGTCGTCGGCTGGTCGCCGTACGCGAGCGTGTCGGGGCTGGCGGCGGTCGCCGAGCTGGCCGCTCTGAGAGAGACGGCGTTCTCCAACGTCGTCATCATGCTCCGGGGACTCGACGAGGTTGGCAACAAGGCATTCGCCGAATGGGTGGTCGAAGCCGATCACACCGGGCCGCTCGTCCTCACCGATGACGCTGTGCTGGAAGCGACGGGACGGCGTGTCCAGCTGGCCGGCGCCACCGTGGCCGACTTCCGTGACGGGAAGATCCGGTCATACCGGACGTACTTCGACGACCTCTCGCTGATGGAGCAGATCGTCGGCGCCTGACGAGCCGGCCCGCTCTGTGCAGTTCCAGGTCGAGGACGCTCCGGATCCGCTCGACATCGAGTTTCTCGAAACGGCGATCCGTCGCGAGGCGTGCGCCGCCATGGGGCTCGATGACGGGGTCGAGCTGGCGATCTTCGTGCGCGCGGCCGGCAAGGTCGTGGCCGGCATCAGCGGATGGACATGGGGCGACTGCTGCGAGCTCCAGAACCTCTGGGTGGAACCGCGTCTCCGCGGTCGCGGCCTCGCGACCCGGCTCTTGGCAGCCGCCGAGGCCGAGGCCGCTGCGCGCGGGTGCACACAGACCATCCACTTCACCTACGAATTCCAGGCTCGAGCCCTCTACGAGCACAACGGGTACGAACTCGTGGGCCAAGTCGAGGACTTCCCATCAGGAACTGACGCCCTCTGGTACCGCAAGCGCCTGAACCCAACCGGAGCTCTCACCCATCCATCACGCGACCGGTCGTCTCCACCATCCTGAGGGGCGACATCGATGCCATCGACTCGGTCTCCGGTAGATGGTGACCGCAGGCTGATTCCGGCTGGGCCGCGTCTTGTGCAGCCTCCATCAGCGGCCACCGCCGTCACGAACGACAGAGAACACCACTCGCCCCTACACGAGCGCGGTCGCCGAGCGCGCAATATCCGACGACCAGCTTCGCCTAGGTCGATCCGTCGACGCCGGCGGTGGCGATCACTACAGCCGCAAGGGTTGGTTGTGAGCACGAGACGTTTGGGCCCGCCGACGCCGAGCAGTGCTCCCGTGACGAGCGTGGGCTGGCTTGGCTATTCGGACGGGTGAGCAGGCTGCCGTCCGGCTCGGCAGCCTGGGTGCGGCGTAGGGCGAGCGCCAGCCCGCCGAGGTACGGCAGACTCAGCTGCGCCGAGATCATGGTGCGGGCCTGGGGTCGATGGTGAGGTGCAGCTTGGGGTTGGTCGTCAAGGCCAAGGGCTTGGCTTCGGGGTGGCGGCGCCCTGCTCGACCGGCAGAAGACGGTTCCAGCCGCGCCTACACCGATCTCGTCGACGAGGTGCTCGCGCGCCGCGGTGACAGCAACGATCTCGTTGCGGTGTTGGGCGGCAGCGTGTACGTCGCGCATGGTCATCGCGCAGGGAGGCCCGCTCCTCGTCGGTTGTGCCGCGCAGGACTGTGCCCCACTGCGGGGGGGGTATACCGCCGTCGGCGTACAGCATCTGGAGCGTGCGTCAAGGCCGTCCGGGACCGCCGCCGAGAATCAGGCGCTCGATTCGAAGTGATCGGGCGGTGCCCGTCTGAGGAGCTCGATGCTCACGAGCGTCACCCAGGCGGGGAAGATCAGAATGAACCCCTTGAAGTACGAGACGCTGAAGAGCAGCAAGAGCGCGACGGCATAGCCAAGAAACGCGAGCCACCGCGGCAGCGTCCCCGTACGGAGCCCGATGGTTGAGCTGACGATCATGAATACGGCGGCGGCTCGGGTCGCGTAGACGTAGAGCAGGGTGTACGCGAGGCCCCGCGCGAAGACGAACACGTCTGGGCTCGGCGCCGGCGAGCCCTGGAACCTCACCGCAGCGAGTGGTGCACCGGCCGCCGCAGCCGCGGCATAGAGCATTGCGACGAAGAGGATCCCAGCGCCGAGGAATGCGGTGGCGAAGAATCGGTCTTCGTTTGCGCCGATCCGGGCGCGCACGGCGGCGACGAACCACAGGAACGCGATCCCGGCGAACGGCGCGAGATAGAGCCCGACCAGCCCGAGCGTGGTCGGAGTCCTGGCGCAGGTACCAGGCGGCGATCTGTGCTGACGTGCTGCCCGTCGCCGGCTGCGGGTACAGCAGCAGGATCGCGGTCACGAAGAGACGCGGCGAAGACCAGACCGGCAACCCCGGCCGCGGCTGGGGTACGCAGCTCGCGCCGCGCGGCCCGCAACATCTCCGGCTCATCCCGACCGGGCTCGCGGCTGTCAGGCGTCTCGTCCACCCGTGGAGTGTTCACAGCGGCGCCGGGCGCGCGCCTCACTCGGATCGGATGATCGCGCGGGCCTCGCGCCGCGGCCGCCTGGGAAATGCTCGACTTGTCCGATGCGCTTCGGCCCGAGTGTGCTGAGGCTCATCGGCCATTGATCGAGAATCCGACGGGTCAGTGCTGGACACCTGGATGACCCCGACAATTGAGCGTGCCGGTTTCGGGATTGGAAGACGTAGGCCTCAGCCCACGGTGCGCCATCCGCTTGTAGACGGGATGTCGTGGATCAGTTCCCTGTCCATGGGATGGTGCTTGCCCTTGCCCGGTGACCTCTCGGTCTCGCGGCCGCGAGACTCGGTCGAGTTGACCGCCAACAGGCGAGGATGGCGACGGTACGGGCAAGTAGCTCAGGGTAGTGGACGGTGCTTAGCGACGGCCTGTTTAGTAGGCCCCATAGGTTGGCCGTCTGTGCGTTCCCACTTCCGTTCCCACCCTGCCCCACCGACTCGTTCTCAAAGAGGGCATGATCGGCTTGGATAACCGACGCGCCCGGGAGGATTCGAACCTCCGGCACGCAGATTCGAAGTCTGCTGCTCTATCCCCTGAGCTACGGGCGCCGTACCACGCGCCGTCAGAATATCCCCAACCCGCCCTCGGGCGGCGGCCCGAGTCAGACTCCGGTCAGGGATCCGTTCATGGTGATGTCGATATTGCCCGCCGCGTCGACACCACCCAGTTCCTCCCCCTTGCCCTGCGCGCCCGCATAGCTTCCCGAGCCCGTCGTCACCTTCCACCCCTTGTCGCCCTCGGTCGTGCTGATGTGGATGACCACCGTGACCTTGCCGTTCTTTCCCGTGAGGACCCGCCGAATCAGGATCGTGTCGCCTTTCTGGCGGCGGTAATCGACGAATGTCCCGGAGTCTGTGACGGTGCCGGAGACGGTGAACTTTCCACTCCCGCCGCCGCCACGCACCGAATCGGATGCAGGCGTCTTGCCCTTCAGGTGAAAGACGACCTGCGGGCCCGAGGCGGTGGTCGTGCTCGTGGTGGTGGTTCCCGAGCTCGGGGCGGCCGGGACCGGCGAACTCGACGGGTTCCCGGCGTCGTCGCGCCGCCGCCGCAGCCCGCCCCGACCAGAACGGCGACCGAGAGCGCAAGGATGCTCCGCATGTGCGCATCCTCTCAAACTCGCCGGATCGAGGTCAAGCAGCGCGGCAGCCGCGCGGCTACCGCCCGCCCCGGCTGGCGGCCGCCGTCCACAGCTCGACCGCGGCGCGGTTGATCGCGTCCTGACCGCCCCGGCGCAGGAGCTCGGCCGAGCCGATGACGCGGATCGGCGCCGGCCCGCCGTCCCTGCCGTCCTGGAATGCGCGGACGGCGGCAGCCGCGATCCGCGCGGCCTCGCGCTTGTCCTCCGCGACGTCGACCGCGACCCAGCCCGCCGCCGGCTCGGAGTCGCGGCGCACCTGGACGTAGTAGACCGGCGAGCGCGGCATGTGGCCGCGCAGCCGATCGCTCTTCGATTCGGGCCGCTCCATTCCCTCCCCGTAGGAGCCCCACCTGCGTGAGGGTGACCGGTGGGACTCGAACCCACGTCCTCCTGGACCACAACCAGGGGCTACCACCAGCTGAGCTACGGCCACCGCGTTCGGCCGTAGGATACTTCGCCCACGCGCGGGCGTGGCGGAACTGGTAGACGCGCCGGCCTTAGGAGCCGGTGGCCCTGGCCGTGGAGGTTCGAGTCCTCTCGCCCGCACTGACGCACCGAAAGGGGTCTGACCCCGTCTGGTGCGCCGGGCGCCGTCAGTGCGGCGGCAGCACGGGCGCGAGCAGCCGCGTGCGCCGCGCGGGCCTGCCGGTCGCGTCCTCGCGGCGGTCGGCGCTCCCGAGGATGCGCACGATCGCCCGTGAGGCGACGAAGCGCAGCGGCTCCGGCTCCCAGCGGCGGCTGCGATGGCCCACCCAGGGCAGATGGACGAGCTCGGTGTCGTTGCCGAGGACGAGGTCGGCGAGCGTCCGCCCGGCGATGTTCGCCGCGACGACGCCGTGGCCGGCGTACCCGCCGGCCCAGCCGAACCCTGACGCCCGATCGAAGTGCACGGCCATCGACCAGTCGCGGGAGACCCCGAGCGGGCCGCCCCAATGGTGCGTGATCTTGGCCGACGCGGCGGCGGGGAAGTGGCGCCGGATCACCCGCTCGAGCCGCGCCCGGACCTCGGCGTTGCGTTCGTTCTCGTCGTCGATCGGCCGGCTCAGCCGGTAGGGCGCGCCGCGCCCGCCGATCGCGATCCGGCCGTCGCGGGTGCGCTGCGCGTAGAAGAACAGGTGGCGCATGTCGCTCACCACGGCGCCGTCCGTCCAGCCGATCTCGTCCCATACGTGCTGCGGCAGCGGCTCGGTGGCGATCATCAGCGAGTAGAGCGGCAGGTAGCGCAGGCGCTGCCCCGGCAGCTGTACGGAGTACGACTCGGTCGCCTGCAGGACGATCCCGGCGCGGACGGCGCCGTAGGGCGTGCCCAGCCGGTGCGGGCCGAGCTCGGTCACCGGCGTGCGCTCGTGGATGGTGACGCCGAGCCGTTCGCACGCGTCGGCCAGGCCGCGGACGAGCCGGGCCGGGTCGACGCGGGCGCAGTGCGGGGAGTAGGACGCCTCCAGGCACCCCTCGACCCCGACGACCGCGTTCGACTGCTCCGGCCCGAGCAGACGCGAGTCCTCGCCGCCGAGGCCGATCGCGTCGAGCTCGTGCTGACGGGCGCGGAGCCGGGCAAGCTGCGGCTTCGTCGTCGCGACGAAGAGCGAGCCGCCCTTGCGGAAGCCGCAGTCGATGCCCTCGCGCTCGACGGCCTCGCCGACGTGGTCGACGGCCGCGTAGGTCTCGCGATAGGCCCGCAGGACGGCGTCGCGGCCGGCCTCGCGGGCGTAGGTGTCGGCGCTCCCGATCAGGCCGCCCGACACCCAGCCGCCGTTTCGGCCCGACGGCCCGAACCCGGCGATCTCGCGCTCGCAGACGACGATGCGCATGTCCGGCCGGGCGCGGGCGAGGTGGTAGGCGGCCCACAGGCCGGTGAAGCCGGCGCCGACGATCGCGACGTCGCAGTCGACGTCGCCGGGAAGGGCCGGCCGCGGCGTCAGCGGCGACTCGATGCCGTCGAGCCACAGGCTGCGCGCGCGGTAGCGCGCCTCGAGTGCTGCAATCGCCTCCGCGCTCAACTCAGCGTTCCTCTGTGCCGCCGTTCCGGCTCCGGCGCACGGGCTTCCACCCGGGGCCGGGCACGCTGCCGCGCAGGAGCTGCGTGTACGGATGCTTGGGCGCGTCGAGGATGTCGGTAGTCGTACCCTGTTCGACCGCAACACCGCGCTGCATGACGATCGTGGAATCGGTGATCTGGCGCACGACGGCCAGGTCGTGGCTGATCAGCACGTAGCTGATCCCGGTCGCGGCGCGGATGTCGGCGAGCAGGTTCAGGATCTGGGCCTGGATCGAGACGTCGAGCGAGGCGACCGCCTCGTCGAGCAAGAGAACGCGCGGCTCGGCGGCGAGGGCGCGCGCGATCGCGACCCGCTGGCGCTGGCCGCCGGAGAGGGCACCGCGGGAGGGCGTGCAGCTGGCGGTCGTCCAGGCCCACCTGCTCGGCCAGCTCGGCGACCCGGGCACGGCGCTCGTCCGCCGTGCGGTCGAAGTGCAGCCGCAGCACCTCGTCGATGCACGAGGCCGGTGTCTGGCGGGGGTCGAGCGAGCTGTACGGATCCTGGAACACGATCTGGGTCTCGCGGCCGCGCCGGCGCCGCTCCGACGCCCGCCGCGCCGGAGAGCTGCGATCGGCCCCGGACACCGAGATCCGTCCCGACGTCGGCGTCTCCAGGCCGACGAGCATCCGCGCGAGCGTCGTCTTGCCGGAGCCCGACTCTCCGACGACGGCGAGCGACTCGCCCTCCCCGACGGTGAAGCTGACGTCGTCGACGGCGACGATCTCCTCGCCCCGCGCGGCGCCGCGCACCCGGAACACCTTGCGCAGCCGCTCGACCTCGAGGACGGCGCTCAGCCACGGGCGCCGGCCTCGTCGTGGAGCGCTCGCAGGCCGGCATGCACCTCGTCGGCGCGGCGGCAGCGCACGAGCCCGCCGCCGAGCGGCCGCAGCACCTGCTGCTCGGCCGTGCACTGCGGCTCGCGGTACGGGCAGCGGTCGGCGAACGCGCACCCCTCCGGGCGCCTCGAACGCCGACCGCGGCCGGCCGGCGATCGCCGCCAGGCGGCCGGAGGCGGCGTCCAGCCGGGGCCGCGCGGCGAGCAGGGCGGCCGTGTAGGGATGCAGCGGATCGGCGTTCAGGCCGGCGCTCGACTGCTGCTCGACGATCGAGCCGGCGTACATGACGCAGGTGCGGTCGCACACCGCCCCCGCGAGCTCCAGGTCGTGGGTGATGAAGAGCATCGCCAGGCCGCGGTCGCGGCGCAGGTCGTCGAGGATCGCCATCACCTCTGACTGGGTGGTGACGTCGAGGGCGGTCGTCGGCTCGTCGGCGAGCAGCAGCTGTGGCTCCGACAGCAGCGCGGCGGCGATCATCACGCGCTGCAGCATCCCGCCGGAGAGCTCGTGCGGGTACTGGCGCAGCCGCCGCGCGCCGTCGTCGATCCCGACCTCGGCCAGGGTCGCAACGGCCCGCCGCTTGGCCTCGTCCTCGCGGACGCCCTTCGAGGTGCGCAGCGCCTCGGTGAGGAAGTCGCCGATCCGGCGCACCGGGTTCGTGTGCGCGCGCGGGTCCTGGAAGATCATCGCGATCCCGTCGGTGCGGTAGCGGCGCAGATCGCGCGTGCCCATGTCGAGCACGCGGCGGCCGCCGAAGGCGATCTCGCCGGAGACGCTCGCGCCGGCCGGGAGCAGCCGCGCGATCGCGCGGGCGGTCATCGACTTCCCCGAGCCCGACTCGCCGACGAGGCCCACGGCCTCGCCGGCCCGGATCTGCAGCGACACCTCGTGGATCACGGGCCGGAGCACGCCGTCGATCAGGAGCTCCACGTGCAGACCGGAGACGTCGAGCAGCGGGTCGGCGGCGGCGGGCGCTGCGCTCACGAGCAGACCGCCGCGCCGTCGCTGCGCGGGTCGGACGCCGCCTCGAACCTGCCGTCCGCCGGCCGGCACGATTGCGTGAGCGTGGCCGGCGGCCTCGCTCCGGCGCGGCATCACGGCCGGCTCGATCCCGGCGCGGGCGAACGCCTCGCGGGCGGGGGCGAAGTCCTCCTCGACGGCGACGTCCCGGCCGCCGATCTCGAGGTCGCCGACGATCATCCGCGGCGCCGAGACGGCCGTCGCGACATCGGCGCCCGCCCGCCGTCGCAGCAGCATCTGCGCGTGGATCTGCGCCTGGGCGCGACCGCCCATCGTCCCCGCCACCCAGGCCGGGCGGCCGTCGGCCGTCGCCACGAGCGGCATGAGCGTGTGGAGGGGCCGCTTGCGCGGGCCGACCGCGTTCGGGCTGGCCGGGTCGGACGAGAAGCAGGCGCCGCGGTTGTGGAGCAGGATGCCGGTCTCGGGCTCGAGCACGCCCGACCCGAAGCCGGAGAAGATGCTCTGGATCAGCGAGACGGCGAGGCCCGTCGCGTCTGCGGCGACGACCGCGATCGTGTCGCCGTGGGCCGGCGTCGTCATCTCGGGCCGTGCGGCGGAGATCGCCGCCCGCTCCGCCAGGCCGGCGATGTGCGCGGGCGCGAGCAGCGCCTCGACCGGCCGGGTCATCGCGGCCGGGTCGGCCAGGTAGCGTGTCGCGGTCGCGGGCCGACTCGCGGAAGACGCTCGCGAGCATCGGCGCCTGCGCGCCCAGCGGATCCTCGAGGCCCAGGTGCGCGACTGCCGCCAGGATCTGGGGAAGGCAGAACCCCTGCGAGTTCGCGCCCATCGTGTGGAGCTGGAGGTCGCCGATCGTGTGGCGCAGGGCGGGCTCGACGTCGGTGCGGTGGGCCTCGAGGTCGGCGGTCGTGAGGCGGCAGCCGAGCGCCGCGAGGCCCGCCACCAGCCGGGCGCCGGTCTCGCCGCGGTAGAGCTCGTCGGCGCCGTTCGCCGCCAGCCGCCGCAGGGTCGCTGCGAGCGCGGTCCTGGACGAGCGTGTCGCCCTCGCGCAGCGACCTGCCCGCCCGGCGCGAACACGCCGCGCATGCCGGCGTCGGCCGCGACCAGATCGGCCTCGTCGGCCAGGGCGCCGGCGAGCGAGCGCGCGACCGGCACGCCCGCCGTCGGCCAGCTCGGCCGCCACCTGGATGGCGGCAGCGGCCGGCAGCGATCCCCACCGCTCGGCCATCGACTGCCAGGCCGAGACCGCGCCGGGGACGGTGATCGTGTGCACGCCCCGCTCGGGCACCGCTCCGCCCGCGGGCGCCGCGGCCGGAGCGCGGCCGCTGCCGTTGATCGCGTGGGCCACGCCGTCGTGGACGAGCGCCATGACGTCGCCGCCGACGGCGCACATGTGCGGGTAGACGACGGTGAGGGCACAGGCCGCGGCCAGCGCGGCGTCGACGGCGTTCCCGCCGGCCGCGAAGGCCGCCCTCCCGGCCTCGGTCGCGTCGGCGTGGGGGGAGGCGACGGCATAGCCGCCGCCGTGGGCGGGATCAGGCATCGCGCAGCTCCTCGACGGCGTTGGTGAGCTCGTGCAGGGCACGGGTGTTGGGGCACGGGCACGCCGACCATGTCGGCGATCTCGACGACGGCGCCGGTCATGCAGTCGGTCTCGAGCGGCTTCCCGGCCTCCCAGTCCTGCAGCATCGACGTGCGGTGGTCGCCGACCGCGAGGCCGGCCTCGAGGCGGCGGTCGAGCGAGACCGGCAGCTCGATGCCGAGCGCGCGCCGCGACCGCCGCGCACTCCTCCATCGACCGTGCGCGCGAAGGCGGTGGCTGACGGCGAGGCTGCCGAGGCCGCCGAGCGTCGCCCGCGTCACCGTGGTGAGCGGGTTGAACGCGGCGTTCCCGACCAGCTTGAGCCAGATCTGGGGGCGCAGGTCGCGCTCGAACGGGGCACTTCAGCCCGCCGGCGACGAACGCCTCGGAGATCGTCTGGCAGGCGTCGGTGCGCTCCCCGCCCGGCGTCCCGATCGTGAACCGCGTGCCCTCGATGTGCCGGATCATGCCCGGCGCGGCGATCTCGGTCGCGCAGTAGACGACGCAGCCGACGACGTGCTCCGGCGGCGATCGACCGGGTGACGACGCCGCCGGGATCGACGCTCTCGAGCGTGCGCCCGCCGAGCGTCGCCGTCGATGCTCTGGAAGTACCACCAGGGCATCCCGTTCTGGGCGAAGACCACGGCGGCGCCCGGCCGCAGCAGCCTCACCGATCCGCGGCGCCATCTCCGGCAGGCTGTACGCCTTGAGGCCGACGACGACGACGTCGGCGTCGGCGATCGCCGCGATGTCGTCGGGTGGCCGCCGGGTGCGCCTCGAAGTCTCCGCGCGGGCTCTCGACGCGCACGCCCGTGCTCGGCCATCGCCCGCAGGTGCTCGCCGCGGGCGATCAGGGTCGACGTCGGCGCCGCCGCGGTCGAGCGCCGCCCCGACGTAGGCGCCGATCGCCCCCGCGCCGAGCACCGCGAACCTCACGGCCGCCGTCCGCGAGATGCGCGGGCATGCGCGAGCGCTGCACCTTGCCGGTCGGCGTCTTCGGGATCTCGTCGAGGACGTGGATCCGGTCGGGCACCTTGAATGCCGCCAGCGACCGGCGCGCGTGCGCGCGCAGCTCCTCGGGGCCGGCAGCGCCGGTGCAGGACGACGGCCGCGGCGACCGTCTGGCCGTACTTGTCGTCGTCGACGCCGAACGCCACCGCCTCGCCGACGTGCGGGATGGGCGAGCAGCACGGCCTCGATCTCGTGCGGCGAGATGTTCTCGCCGCCGCGGATGATCATCTCCTTGAGCCGGCCACGCAGCCGCAGGTAGCCGTCCTCGAGCACGCCCTCGTCGCCGGTGCGGAACCAGCCGTCGAAGAACGCCTCGGCGTTCGCTTCCTCGTTGTTGCAGGTACCCGGGCGTGAGCCCGGGGCCGCGGATCGCGACCTCGCCGGCCGCGCCCGGCGCGACATCGTCGGCCCGGCCGCGTCGACGACCCGCACCTCCGCGCCCGCCGGGACGCCCACCGAGCCCTCGAGGCGGGGCGCGGGCGGCAGCGGGTTCGACGTCATCTGGTGGCCGGCCTCGGTCATCCCGTACGCCTCGATCATCGGCACGCCGTAGCGGGCCTCGGCCTCGTGCATCAGCTGGGGCGAGAGCGCGGAGCTGCACGAGCGGGTGAAGCGCAGCGTGCCGGGCGCCGTTCCGGGCTGGTCGAGGATCATCTGGTGCAGCGTCGGCCCGGCCGAGAGCCAGCGTCACGCCATGCGGCACGAGCCTGGCCCCAGAAGCGGCGCGGGCTGAACCGGCGCGGCACGATCACCGTGCCGCCGGCCGCGAGCTGGGCGAGCGTCGAGGCGACGAGGCCGTGGACGTGGAAGAGCGGCATCGCGCAGTAGGAGACGTCGCTCGGCCGAGAGCTGGTAGTGGTCGGCGATCGAGCGGGCCTGGGCGGTCAGGTTGCGCTGCAGGAGCGGCACCTGCTTGGGGCGCGACGTCGTCCCGCTCGTGTGCAGGAGCAGGGCGACGTCGTCGGGGCCGCCGTCCGCGGCGTCCCCGTCGGCCGGGAGCTCGGCGCCGGCGAGCGTGAGCAGCGGCACGGCCCCGGCACCGAGCCGAGACCTCGACCACCGGGATCTCGCCGGCGGCGGCACGCGCCGCGGGTGCAGCGCCCGCGCCGACGACGAGCAGCTGCGGGGCGAGGTCGTCGAGGTAGAAGCGGTACTCCGGCTCGGTGTACGCCGGGTTGAGCGGCGCCGCCGCCGCGCCGGCGGCCGCCATGGCGAGCAGCACCTCGACGATCTCCGGCCCGTTCGGGAGCACGACCGCCACCCGGTCGCCGTGCTCGACACCGGCCGAGCGCAGCCGGGCCGCGATCGCCGCCGTCCGCGCCCGCAGCTCGCCGTGCGTCACCCGCTCGCCGTCGTCGGGACACATGAGCGCCGACCGCTCCCCGTCCGGCTGGATCAGCTCGAGCAGCGGTTCGGGGAGCTTCGTCACGGACGTGATGATGACGGTTGACGCGAGCGGACGGGGATGATACGTTCGCGGTCGGATGGTCCGACCAGTGCGGCAACCGTACCACAACGCCGGGCCGTGAGCGGGGCCGAGAATCCGGTTCCGGCCGTCGACTGGGGGTCGCTCAACCCGCGGGCCGTGCGCCTCTCGGAGTCGGTTGCCGCCCGCCTCGAGGCGATGATCGTGTCGGGTGAGCTGGCCCCGGGCCGAAAGCTGCCGCCGGAGCGCGAGCTGGCCCAGCTGCTTGGGCGTGTCGCGCGGCCTCGTGCGCGAGTCGATCCACGAGCTCGCGCTCAAGGGGCTCGTGTCATCGCCGCCAGGGCCGAGGCACGGAGGTGCGCGGGCCGCACCGGTCGGAGTTCACCGGCGCGATCGTCGGCTACCTGACCCAGAACGCCCGCGAGGTGACCGAGCTGCTCGACTTCCGCGAGGCGCTCGAGCCGCCGATCGCCGCCCGCGCCGCCGAGCGGGCGACCGGCCGTCGACGTGCAGCGGCTCCAGCGCATCACGGCCGAGCTCGAGTCCGAGGCGGATCCCGAGCGGGCGGCCGACCTGGACGCCCAGTTCCACCACGCGATCGCGCTCGCGACCAGAAACCACGTGCTGGTGAAGCTCGTGGAGACATCGATGGAGGTGCTGAACCAGACCCGCCGCCGCAACCTGCAGACGCCCGAGCGGCGGCGGCTCTCGCGCGACGCCCATCGCGCCATCCTGGCCGCGATCGAGGCGGGCGACGCCGAGACGGCGGAGCGGGCGATGACCGATCACATCCGCGGCGTCGCGAGCCTGGTGATGGGCGCCGACGACGCCGGCCAGTCACGAGTCGAGAGGACGGGGGAGGACGATGACTGAGGATCGCTTCGACCTGTACGAGGAGCTGACCCGGGACGGCCTGTCCCGGTCCGACCTGTTCCGGCGGGGGGCGGCCCTCGGGCTCACCGTGCCGACGATCGCCGCCATCGCGGCGGCATGCGGCAACACGTCGAATGCGACGTCGGGGTCGAGCGGCGGCGCAGGCGTCACGGAGGTCGGAACCGCCGTCACCACCCCGGCGCCGAGCGGCGAGCTCGCCCAGCTGAAGTGGGGGCTCTTCTACGAGCCGTCCTCGCTCGACTGGATCTACTCGTACAACTACGAGGAGAACACCGTCGTCACGAACGTGACCGAGTGCCTGATGCGGCTGACGCCCCAGTTCGAGATCGTCCCGTCGCTGGCCGAGTCGTACAAGCTCGCCGACAACCTCACGCACGTCTACACGATCCGTCAGGGCGTGAAGTTCCACGACGGCAGCCCGATGACGACCGCCGACGTCATCTACAGCCTGAAGCGGAATCTGAACCCGAACTCCTACTGGGCGTTCGCCTTCGCGAACGTGAAGAGCATCGACCAGACCGGCCCGTGGGAGGTGACGGTGCGGATGAAGACCGCCGACGTCACCTTCCCGGGGCTCATGTCCACGCCGGCCGGCGGGGTCGGGCCGCAGGCGTACGTGCAGGCGAAGGGCAAGAACTACGGGACGCCCGCCGCGGGGCCGGTCGGCACCGGCCCGTTTCGGTTCACCGGCTGGAACCAGGGCGCGAACATCGCCCTCGCGCGCAACGACGCCTACTGGGACACCGCCCACGCACCCATGACCAAGGCGATCTCGTTCAGCTTCATCCCCGAGGAGTCGACGATGACGACCGGCCTCCTGAGCGGCGAGATCGACGGCGCCTACCACACCCCCTACAGCGGCCTGAACCAGCTGCGGTCCTCGTCGGCCGGGAAGCTCTACCTGGGCAAGAGCATGCTGTTCACGGTCATCTACATCTCGACGACGACGGGGCCGATGGCCGACATCAACATCCGCCGCGCGCTGCTCATGGCGGTCGACCGCAAGGCGCTCGCCCAGACCGTGTACAACGACGCGGCAACCCCGCTCCCGAGCACCCAGCTGCCGCTCGACCAGTGGGGCTACGCCCGCGAGCAGGCCGCGGCCGCCTACGCCAAGCTGCCCGCCGCCGAAGGTCGACATCGCGGGCGCGAAGAAGCTCGCCGCCAAGGGGGACACGAGCGGCACGGTGGTCATCGCGACTCGCGCGTCGTTCCAGCGCTACATCAACATCGCGTCGATCATCCAGGACGCCGGCAAGAAGATCGGCCTCGACGTGCAGATCAAGGCCATCAATCCGAACGACTACGGCGACCTGTTCTTCTCGTCCGACGCCCGCAAGGGCATCGACCTGTTCGTGTCCGAGAACTACGCCGACATCCCCGAGCCGCTGGAGACGCTCTACGACACGGTGACGCCGCAGCCCGCGGACGCGGTCGTCTCCTACAACTACAACGACTACGACAACCCGACCGTGACGAAGAATCTCAACGCGGCGATCGGGGAGGCGAACGAGGACAAGCGGGCGGCGCTGATCATCGGCGCCCAGAGCGTCCTGGCCCAGCAACCGGCCAACCTGCCGCTCGTCTCGCCGGCGGTGCCGCTCTTCTTGAACTCGCGCGTCACCGGCGCCCCGGCGTCGTTCTGCTACCTGTACTACCCCTGGGCCCGGGACGTCGGGGCGACTTGAGTCGTGGCCCTCGGAGCGTTCATCGCCCGCAGGGTCGCCGCGCTCCTGGCGACGCTGCTCGCGACGAGCTTCATCGTCTACGGCGCCGTCTACCTCGCCCCGGGGAGCCCCGCTCGACGCCGTCACCGGCGGCCGTCCGCTGCCGCCCGCGACCCTGCGCGCGATCAGCCACGAATACGGGTTCGACCAGCCGTTCCTGGTCCGCTACTGGGACTGGCTGACCGGCGTGCTCCACGGCGACTTCGGCCGCTCGATCGTGTTCCGCCAGCAGGTGTCGGCGCTGATCGAGCCCCGGATCGGGACGACGGCCTTCCTGGTCGTCTACTCGGCTGTCCTCATCCTCATGGTCGGCGTCGCCCTCGGCGTGGTCTCGGCGCTGCGCAAGGGCCACACCGACACTGCCATCCTCGGCGCGACCGCCGTCGGCACCTCGACGCCGTCGTTCGTCGCCGCGATCGTCCTGATCTCGATCTTCACCCTCCAGCTGGGGTGGCTGCCGGCGCTCGGGACCGGCTCGGGGTTCGGCGACGAGCTGAAGCACATGACCATGCCGGCGGTCGCGCTCGCGCTCTCGGGCGTCGCCTACGTGGCCCGGCTGACACGCGCCGCGGCGAACGAGGAGCTGCGCCGTGAGCACGTCGACACCGCCCGCGGCCGCGGCATTCCCGAGCGGCTCGTCATCCGCCGGCACGTGCTCCGAAATGCGCTCATCCCGATCACGACGGTCGCCGGCCTGACGATCGCGAGCCTGATCGCGGGCACGGTCGTCGTCGAGAACGCCTTCGCCCTGAACGGGCTCGGGTCGTACCTGGTGCGAGGCGGTCGGCCAGAAGGACATCCCGGTCGTGCAGGCGATCTGCCTCATCCTGGTGGCGGCGTTCATCGTGGTGAACACGGTGGTCGACATCCTCTACGCCCTGATCGACCCCCGCCTCGAGGTGGGCGGGAGCGGCTCGTGACCGGCGTCTCGATCGCGCCCCCCGGCCGGCGGCTCGTGCTCGCCTGGCTGCCGCGCATCGGCGTGGTCGGGGTGGTGAGCGCGATCGTCATCGTCATCCTCGCGCTCGTCGCCATCTTCGCGCCGCTGCTGACCCCGCACGACCCGAACGCGATCGACCTGCTGCACCCGTTCGCGCCGCCGTCCGCCGACCACCTGCTCGGCACCGACGACACCGGCCGCGACCTGCTCTCGCGCCTCATCGCCGGCTCGAGGACGAGCCTCGTCGGCCCGCTCATCGTCGTGGTCCTCGAGGTCGCGCTGGGCGTGCCGATCGCGCTCGTTGCGGCGTGGCGGGGCGGCTTCGTCGACGGCATCCTCTCCCGCGTGCTCGACGTGCTCTTCGCGTTCCCCGGGATCCTGCTCGCGATCCTCGTGATCGCGTTCTTCGGCGCGGGGCTGCGCTCCGCGGTGATCGCGCTCGCGATCGCCCACATGCCCTACCTGGCCCGGGTCACGCGCGGCGCGGCGATCCGGGAGCGGCGGCTCGCCTACGTCCAGGCGCTCGAGGTGCAGGGCTTCTCGGCGCTCCGCATCTGCGGCCGCCACATCGTGCCGAACCTGGTGCCGCTGATCGTCGCCCAGGCGACCGTCTCGTTCGGGTACGTCATGATCGACCTGGCCGGGCTCTCCTTCCTCGGCCTGGGCGTCCAGCCGCCCACGGCCGACTGGGGCGTGATGGTGGCCGCCGGCGAGCAGAACATCCTGGCCGGGCACCCGGAGCAGTCGCTGTACGCGGGCGCGCTGATCGTGATCACGGTCTGCGCCTTCACGCTGCTCGGCGAGCGCCTGGCCGAGCGCCGCGTGACCTGACTCAGGAGGCCCCCGAAAGGGGGTTGTCCAGTTCTTCACCGCCTCGTACGCTCGTGGAGACGCGGGGTGTGGGCCCCGCCCTGGTACCAAGGAGCGCAGGTGTCCCTTCAGACGAGTGATATCGCCCATATCCTCATGGCGTTCGCGGCGCTGCTGCTCGTGGCGCACGGCATGGGGTCGCTGTTCGTCCGCTTCCGCCAGCCGCGCGCGATCGGCGAGGTGGTGGGCGGCCTGCTGCTCGGCGCGACGCTCTTCGGCAACTTCGCCCCGCACGCCCAGGCCTGGCTCTTCCCGACCACCGGCGCCACGCCCACGGTGCTCGCCGCGGTGACACAGCTCGGTCTGCTCCTGCTGCTCTTCATCACGGGCGTCGAGATCCGGCGCGTCTTCCACCGCGAGGAGCGCCGCACCGTCGGCGCCGTCTTCGTGACCGGGATGCTGATCCCGTTCCTCGCCGGCGTCGCGATCCTCCAGTTCACGAACCTGCACCGGATGTGGGGCCCGAACGGCAACACCAGGTCGTTCCTGCTCGTCTTCGCCATCTCGATGGCGGTCACCAGCATCCCGGTGATCTCGCGGATCATGCACGACCTCGGCATCCTCGACACGAACTTCGCCCGCGTCGTCCTCGGCGTCGCCGTGCTGGAGGACCTGGTGCTCTACGTCGTGCTCGCGATCGCGATCGGCTACGCGGGCGCCCAGGCCGGCGCGCTGTTCGGCCTGCCCGACGCGCTCGGCATCGCCGGCGGCTCGAACACGGACCTCGGCTACCACATCCTCGCCACCGTCGCCTTCCTGACCGTGTCCCTGCTGGCCGGCCCGGCCGCGTACCGGTGGATCGGCGGCCTGCGGGTGAACCTGATCCAGCGCGCGAGCCCGATCGGCCACCAGTTGACGTTCATGTTCCTGCTCACGATCGCGGCGCTCGGCCTCGGCATCGAGGCCTTCTTCGGCGCGCTCGTCGCGGGCATCGTCGTCGGCTCGACCGAGCCGGAGCCGTCCGAGGCCACCATGGCGGTCACGAGCTTCGCCCTCGCCTTCTTCATCCCGATCTACTTCGCGATGATCGGGCTCGGCCTCGACCTGGTGCACGGGTTCAGCGTCGTGTTCTTCGCCGGCTTCCTGCTCGCCGCCTGTGCGATCAAGGCCGCGAGCGTCTTCGTCGGCGCCCGCGCGGCGGGCGAGAACAGCCGCTCCTCGCTCAACCTGGCCGTCGCCATGAACGCCCGCGGCGGCCCGGGCATCGTCGTCGCCTCGACGGCGTTCGCCGCCGGGATCATCAGCCAGCCGTTCTACGCCGTCCTCGTCCTGCTCGCGATCGTCACCTCGCTCGCGGCCGGCGCCTGGCTCGACCGCGTGCCGCGCGATCAGCTGCTCGTGCGGCCCGGCGACGCGCCTGCGGACGCGCCCGCCGAGGCGGTTCCCGCCGTCGTCTGACCGACCGGTCGCGCCGGTGGCACACCCGTCCCGGCGCGACTAAGGTTAGAGAACGGCTCCGGGGGCATGACCCGCGGCGTCACCCCCGTATGAAGACCCAGGTCTCCGAACTCGCCGAGAACCGCGTCCGTCTCGATATCGAGGTGCCCGCGGGCGACGTCGACCACGCGTTCGACCACGCGCTGTCCGACCTGTCGCGCACGGTCCGCGTGCCCGGGTTCCGCAAGGGCAAGGCGCCGAAGCCGCTCGTCATGCGCCAGGTCGGCCGCGACACCGTGGTCGAGGAGGCGCTGCGCGACCACCTGAGCGGGTGGTACTCGCGGGCGGTCGCCGTGGCGGGCATCGACCCCATCGACCGGCCGACGATCGACTGGACGGACGGCCCCAACGAGGGCGCGCCGTTCGCGTTCACGGCCGAGGTGGAGGTGAAGCCGCCGCCGGAGGTGAAGTCCTACAAGGGGCTCGAGGGCGTGAAGGAGTCGCCCGACGTGCCGCAGGAGGCCGTCGACGCCGAGATCGAGCGGCTGCGCTCGTCCGTCGCGGAGCTGACCGCGGTCGAGCGCGGCGCCCAGGACGGCGACTTCCTCGTCATCGACTTCGAGGGCACGATGGACGGCACGCCGTTCGACGGCGGCTCCGGCTCGCAGTACGCGGTCGAGCTCGGCGCCGGCCGGCTGGTGGCCGAGCTGGAGCAGGGGCTGGTCGGCATGAAGGCGGGGGAGGAGCGCGACATCCCGCTGACGATGCCCGAGGACTATGCCGCCGAGCACCTGGCCGGCAAGGAGGTCAGCTTCCACGTCAAGGTGAGCGACGTGAAGGAGCGCGTGCTGCCGGAGCTCGACGACGAGTTCGCGATGTCCGTGAGCGAGTTCGACACGCTGGACGAGCTGCGCGCCGACATCCACGAGCGCGTGCGCACCGTGATCGAGACCGAGTCCGAGCGCCGGTTCCGCTCGTCGGTGCTGGACGCGCTCGGCGCAGAGCTCACGACACCGGTGCCGGACGCCCTCGTCCAGAGCCGGCTCTCGAGCATGACCCGCTCGTTCAGCCAGACGCTGCAGGCCCGCGGCGTCTCCCTCGAGGACTACCTGCGCGTCACCGGGATGACCCCGGAGCAGCTCGTCGAGGACATGCGCGGGCAGGCGCTCGACCTCGTCCGCAAGGACCTCGCGCTCGAGGCGGTCGTTGCCGCCGAGGGGATCGAGGTCACCGACGAGATGGTCGAGGAGTGGGTGCGCGAGCAGGCCGCCGAGGCCGACGAGGACGCCGGCCAGGCGGTCGAGCGGCTTACCGCCGACCCGGCCGCGCTGACCGCGCTCCGGCTCGACCTGGCGGCCCAGAAGGCGCTCGACATCGTGACCGAGAATGCCAAGCCGATCACGGCCGAGCAGGCGGAGGCGAAGGAGAAGTTGTGGACGCCCGAGAAGGAAACCGCGCAGGAGAGCGCCAAGACTCCTGCGATCTGGACCCCCGGCGCGAGCTAGCCGGCCTACCCGAGGAGCACACGTGAGTCCACTGATTCCGATGGTGATCGAGCAGACGTCGCGGGGCGAGCGCTCCTTCGACATCTACTCGCGGCTGCTGAACGAGCGCATCATCTTCCTGGGGACGCCCGTCGACGACCAGATCGCCAACCTGATCGTGGCCCAGCTGCTGCACCTCGAGAGCGAGGATCCGGACAAGGACATCTCGCTCTACGTCAACTCTCCGGGCGGCAGCGTCTACGCCGGCCTCGCCATCTACGACACGATGAACTTCGTGAAGCCGGACGTGCAGACGATCTGCGTCGGCATCGCGATGAGCATGGGCGCGCTGCTTCTCGCCGGCGGCACCAAGGGCAAGCGGATGGCCCTGCCGAACGCCAAGATCCTGATCCACCAGGTCAGCTCTGGATTCCAGGGCCAGGCGACCGATATTGAGATACATGCCCGCGAGATCATCGACCTGCGCAAGCGCCTCGATCAGATCATCGCGGACAGGTCGGAGCAGCCGATCGAGAAGGTCGCCCGAGACACGGAGCGCGACTTCTTCATGAGCGCCGACGAGGCCAAGGAGTATGGGATCATCGACCGCGTGATCGCCCACCACTAGATGGCACGCCCCACCGACACCAACGAACAGCTCCTGTGCAGCTTCTGCGGCAAGTCGCAGCGGCAGGTGAAGAAGCTGATCGCCGGGCCCGGCGTCTACATCTGCGACGAGTGCATCGATCTCTGCAACGAGATCATCGACGAGGAGCTGACCACTCCGGCCCAGCTCGATCTCGACAACCTGCCGCGGCCGAAGGAGATCTACTCGGTCCTGAACGACTACGTCGTCGGCCAGGAACAGGCCAAGCGGACGCTGGCGGTGGCGGTCTACAACCATTACAAGCGCGTGCAGATGGCGGGGCAGACCGACTCCGACGTCGAGCTGCAGAAGTCGAACATCCTGCTGCTCGGGCCCACCGGCTGCGGCAAGACCCTGCTGGCGCAGACGCTCGCGCGGATCCTGAACGTGCCGTTCGCCATCGCCGACGCGACGGCGCTGACCGAGGCCGGCTACGTCGGCGAGGACGTCGAGAACATCCTGCTCAAGCTGATCCAGGCCGCCGACTTCGACGTGAAGAAGGCCGAGACCGGGATCATCTACATCGACGAGGTCGACAAGATCGCCCGCAAGGCGGACAACCCCTCGATCACGCGCGACGTGAGCGGCGAGGGCGTCCAGCAGGCGCTCCTGAAGATCCTCGAGGGCACGGTGGCGAGCGTGCCGCCCCAGGGCGGGCGTAAGCACCCCCACCAGGAGTTCCTCTCGATCGACACGACGAACATCCTGTTCATCTGCGGCGGCGCCTTCGCCGACCTCGACAAGATCATCGAGCGCCGCATCGGCCGCAACTCGGTCGGCTTCGGCGCCGAGCTGCGGTCGCGCAAGAACGGCCCCTCGAAGGACCTCTTCCCGCAGGTCATGCCGGAAGACCTGATCTCCTACGGCCTGATCCCCGAGTTCATCGGGCGCCTGCCGGTCGTCTCGGCGGTGCATGCGCTCGACCGCGAGGACCTGATCCGGATCCTGCTCGAGCCGAAGAACGCGCTCGTCAAGCAGTACCAGCGCTTCTTCAACTACGACTCGGTCGACCTCGTCTTCACCGACGACGCCCTGGGGGCGATCGCAGGCAGCGCGCTCGAGCGCGCAACCGGCGCCCGCGGGCTGCGCTCGATCATCGAGTCGGCGCTCCTGAACGTGATGTTCGACCTGCCGTCGCGCAAGGACGTCAACAAGTGCGTCGTGACCAAGGAGACGATCGAGAAGCACCTCGATCCGACGCTGGTCACCGAGGGCGGCCAGGAGCTCGACGTCACCGACGAGCTGCGCGAAGAGTCCGCCTAAGAGGGCCGGGCACACGCGCGCGGCGGGAATCGGTGCGCCTCGCGGGTGGGCTCTCGGAGGACGGGTCGGGTTGTTCAGGGGACTTCCCCGGCGGTGTGCTAGCGGTCGTGCACCGCGGTGTAGGCGAGCGCGCCGCCGAAGCCGAGCAGGCCGAGGCCGGCGATCGCGTCGGCGATCCGGATCGCCCGGGGGCCGGCCGCGCGGCGGACGACCGCGACGCCGCTCGCGAGAGCCGCCATCCAGGTCGCGCTGCCGATGGCGACGCCGGCCACGAGCATGGACGCGGTAGTCGCCGACGTGCCCGTCCGGGCGCTGGCGGCGGCGAAGATCGCCGCCCAGGACGCGATCGTGAGCGGGTTCGACGCCGTTCCGACGAGCGATGTCACGAACGCGCGGCGCGGGCCTGACACCTCGTAGTCGAGCTCGCCGCCGGTTCGCACCCGGAACGCGCTCCAAAGGGTGCGGGCGCCGAGCACGATGAGCACGGCGCCGCCCGCGACGCCGAGGACGACCCGAAGCGGGCCGATGGTGAGCAGCGGCACCGCCCCGGCGGCGCCGAGCGTTGCATAGGCCGCGTCGATGACGGCGACGCCGGCACCGATCGCGAGCCCGACGGCCCACCCGCGGCGCAGGGTGGAGCGGATCAGGAAGAGTGACATCGGCCCGAGCTGGAGCGCGACGAAGAACCCGAGCCCGAATCCCACGAGGACGGCGTGCACGGCGCCACGTTACCCGACGCCGAAGCGCGCCCGCTCGCGCGCAACCGGCTGAGCGAGATCTTGACGGCACACTACGATTGGCCGCGTGGACGCCCGCTACGACCCTGCCGCCGCCGAGGGGCCGATCTTCGCCCGCTGGGAGGAGACGGGCGTGTTCTCGGGCGGGCCGGCCGGCGGCGAGCCCTACGCGATCGCGCTCCCGCCCCCGAACGTGACCGGCGAGCTGCACATGGGCCACGCCCTGAACGGCTCGTTCCAGGACGCGCTCATGCGGTTGCGGCGCATGCAGGGTCGCGACGCCCTCTGGATCTGCGGCACCGACCACGCCTCGATCGCCGTCCACGCCGTGATCGAGAAGCAGCTGCGGGCCGAGGGCAAGACCCGCTTCGACCTGGGCCGCGAGGCGTTCCTCGAGCGGGTGTGGAAGTGGCGGGCGGCGACCGGCGCGACCATCATCCAGCAGTTCCGCCGGCTCGGCTGCACGCTCGACTACGAGCACGAGCGCTTCACGATGGACGAGGGCTACGTCCGCGCCGTGCTGGAGATGTTCGTGCGGCTCCACCGCCAAGGGCTGGATCTACCGCGACAACCGGCTGATCAACTGGTGCCCGACCTGCGCCTCGACGATCTCCGACCTCGAGGTGCGCTACGAGCACGCGGTCGACACCCTGTTCGAGGTGCGCTACCGGATCAAGGACACGGACGACTTCCTGGCGGTCGCGACGGTGCGCCCCGAGACGATCCTGGCCGACACCGCCGTGGCCGTGCACCCCACCGACGACCGCTACCGCCACCTGGTGGGGAAGACGGCGATCGTGCCCCTCGTCGACCGTGAGGTGCCGATCATCGCCGACGAGTACGTGAAGATGGACTTCGGCACCGGGGCGCTCAAGATCACGCCCGGGCACGACCCGAACGACTTCGAGATCGGCCGCCGCCATGGCCTGCCGGAGCTCTCGGCCATCGGCTACGACGGCCGCATGACCGACCTCGCCGGCGAGTTCGCCGGCCTGCCCGCCGACGAGGCTCGCGGCCGGGTGCGCGATGCGCTCTTCGCCCAGGGGCTGCTCCGCCGCGAGGAGCCGTACGAGCACGAGGTCGGCCACTGCGACCGCACCGGCGACCGGATCGAGCCGCTGATCTCGCTGCAGTGGTTCATGGACATGGACGAGCTCGCCGCGGCCGCGAACGCGCAGGTGCGCTCCGGGCGGGTGCGCTTCCACCCGAAGTCGCAGGAGAACACCTACTTCAACTGGATGGACAACATCCGCCCGTGGTGCATCTCGCGGCAGCTCTGGTGGGGGCACCAGATCCCGGTGTGGTACTGCCCGGACGGCCACCAGACCGTCGCCGTCGACGAGCCGTCCGCCTGTGCGACGTGCGGGTCGGCCGCGCTCGAGCGCGATCCCGACATCCTCGATACATGGTTCTCGTCGGCGCTGTGGCCGTTCGCGACCATCGGCTGGCCGGGCTCCGATCCGCGTCTCGACCGCTACTACCCGGGCGACGTGCTCACGACCGCCCGCGACATCATCAACCTCTGGGTGGCGCGGATGCTGATGATGGGGCTCGAGTTCATGGGCGACATCCCCTTCGAGGACGTCGTCATCAACGCCACCATCCAGGCCGCGGACGGCCGGCGGATGTCGAAGTCGCTCGGCACCGGCGTCGACCCGCTCGAGCTCGTGGACACCTACGGCGCCGACGCCACCCGCTACGGGCTCATGAAGATGAGCTCGACCCAGGACGTGCGCTTCTCGCGCGGCGCGATCGCCGAGGGGGCGAAGTTCGCGAACAAGCTCTGGAACGCCGCCCGGTTCGTCGTGACCCAGGCCGACGTCTCGGTCGAACCGGCCCCGCTGGGCGACGAGCCGGCCGACCGGTGGGTGCGCTCCCGCCTCGCCCGCGCGATCGAGGAGGTGGGGCGGCTGCTCGAGACCTACGAGTTCTCGGCCGCGGTGAAGGCGCTCTACGCGTTCGTGTTCGACTACTGCGACTGGTACATCGAGGCCGCCAAGCCACGTCTTGCGGGCGACGACGCCGGCGCGCGCCAGGCCGTCTCGGCGAACCTCCTGTGGACGCTCGAGCGGATCCTGGCCCTGACCCATCCCATCTGCCCGTTCGTGACCGAGGCGGTGTGGTCGCACCTGCCCGGCGAGCGCGGCGTGCTGATGCTGGAGCCGTTTCCGGCGCCCGTGGCCGAGCACCGCGACCCGCGCGCCGAGGCCGACGTGCAGGCGGCGATCGAGGCGGTCTCGCAGGCCCGCTCGACGCCGGACGTGCGCCTGATCCTGCCCCAGGGCTTCGCTGCGGCCGCCCTCGTGCGGGCGCTCGCCCCGCGGGCGACGCAGGTGGTGGAGGACGCGGTGGCGGCGGTCGTCGTCGAGGCGGCCGCGGAGGATCCGGCGGTCGCGCGGGCCCGCCTCGAGGAGCAGATCGCCCGCGTCCGCTCCGAGCTCGAGCGGTCGCGCTCGATGCTTGCGAACGAGCGCTTCACCGACAAGGCACCGCCGCAGAAGGTCGAGGAGGAGCGCGCCAAGGAGGCCCGCTACGCGGCCGAGCTCGAGGAGCTGGAGGCGAGGCTGCGGGAATCGGCGTGACGGCGGCCGATGCCTACATCGACTCGCTGCAGATCTTCGGGATGCAGTTCGGCCTCGCGCGGATGCGCGGCCTGCTCGACCGGCTCGGCAACCCGGAGCGCGCGTTCGACGCGATCCACGTCGTCGGCACGAACGGCAAGGGGTCGACGACGCTCTTCGCCGAGGCGCTGCTGCTCGCGGAGGGCGTGACCGCAGGCGCATACCTCTCGCCGCACCTGACCTCGTTCAAGGAGCGGGTCCGGATCGGCGGGCGCGAGATCGACGCGGCCGCCTACGAGACGGCGGTGCTGCGCGTGCGCGAGGCGGTCGGGACGGACGTGACCCAGTTCGAGGCGCTCACCGGCGCCGCGTTTGCCGCCTTCGCGACGGCGGGGATCGACTGGGCCGTCGTCGAAGCCGGCCTCGGCGGCCGCCTGGACGCCACCAACGTGCTCGCGCGCTCGCGCGTGCAGGTGCTGACGAACGTCTCGCTCGAGCACACCGAGCTCCTCGGCGACACGCGCGAGGCGATCGCGGCCGAGAAGGCGGCGGTCGTGCCGCCGGGCGGCGCCGTCGTCATCGGCGAGCCGGGTTGGGAGGGGTTTGTGCCCCAGGCGCGTACTGTCAGGCAGGTGACGGTGGCCGGGACATACCAGGATCAGAACCGGGCCGTGGCGCACGCCGCGGTCGAGCTCGCGCTGGGGCGCGACGTCGACCCGGCCCCGATGCTGGCCGTCAGCGTTCCGGGGCGGATGGAGGTGCGCGGGCACGAGCCGCTCGAGATCTGGGACGGCGCCCACAACCCGGCCGGGATGCGCCGGTTGGTGTCGGAGCTGCCCGGGCTGGTCGGCGACCGCCGGTGCGTGGCGGTGTTCTCGACGCTGGGCGAGAAGGACGTCGGGTCGATGATCGATCTGCTCCGCCAGGTGTGCCCGACGATCGTCGCTACACAATCGACCAATTCGCGCGCACTGGCAGCGGATACACTTGGAGCCCTCATCGGCGGCCCGGCCGAGCCTGATCCGGTCGTGGCCCGAGAGCGCGCCATCGCCCTCGCCGGGCGGTCGGGAGCGGTTGTCATTTGCGGTTCCCTGTATCTTCTACATGACCTGACGACACGTCTGGCCGGCGCCGGGACCCCGCCGGCGACCGTACACTGACCCACCTTTCCGTGCTTTTCGCCGTCACATCACCCTCCACCACCGACAGCTCGGGCGCCTTCTCGAGCGTCACAGACTTCTTCGACTCGAGCTACTTCTCGGCGTTCGAGAAGCTGATGATCCTGTTCGGGCTCGCGCTCTATGCCGCGCTCGTGTTCTGGACGTGGAAGGACGCGCGGCGGCGGATCGAGGACCCGGTGATCGTCGGCGTCTGCGTCGCGACTGCCGTCTGCTTCCCGTTCGTCGGGGTGCTGATCTACCTGATCCTGCGGCCGCCGGAGTACCTGGCCGACGTCCACGAGCGCGAGCTCGAGATCCGGGCGATGGAGCGCCGCCTCGGCGCCGACTCCGCCTGCCCGTACTGCCGCAACCCGGCCGAGGCGAGCTTCCTGTCCTGCCCGCACTGCGGCACGAAGCTGCAAGCAGGCCTGCCGCCGCTGCAAGGCCCCCCTCGACCCGGCCTGGCGCCTGTGCCCCTACTGCGAGACGGTGGCGACGACGCTGCCGCAGCCCGAGCGGCCGCCGCGGCGCGGGACGGGCCAGCGGACCACCACCGAAGCCTGATCCACCACCCGGGGAGCACACCGTGGCAGACGTCGAGCGCACCCTGTTTCTGATCAAGCCCGATGCCGTCGAGCGGGGGCTGGTCGGCGAGATCGTGGCCCGGTTCGAGCGGCGCGGGTTCCGCATCCGCGGGATGAAGCTCGTCCACGTCACCGAGCAGCAGGCCGCCGAGCACTACGTCGAGCACGTCGGCAAGCCCTTCTATCCCGAGCTGGTCGAGTTCATCACCTCCGGCCCGGTGGTCGCGATGTCCATCGAAGGGCTGGGTGCGGTCGGGGCCGTGCGGGGGATGATGGGCGCCACCAACCCGCTCGACTCCGCGCCGGGGACGATCCGGGGCGACTTCGCCCTCGACCTCGGCCAGAACGTCGTGCACGGCTCCGACTCGCCCACCTCGGCCGCGCGCGAGACCGCGATCTTCTTCACGGACGCAGAGCTCACCGGATGATCCCCGAAGGGCTGGCGCGCTCGCAGCCGCTGCGGCTGGCGTCGCGCTCGCCCCAGCGGCGCGCGATCCTCACGATGCTCGGCATCGAGTTCGACGTCGTCGCGCCCGATTACGACGAGCCCGAGCTCCCCGGCGCGCCCGAGGAGATCGCCGTCGCGCACGCCCGGGCCAAGGCGGCCTCGGTCGAGGGCGAGCGCGTCCTCGGCGTCGATACGATCGTCGTCATCGACGGCCGTGTGCTGGGGAAGCCGTCCGGCGAGCGCGAGGCGCGCGGGTACCTCGGCCTGCTGTCCGGACGCACGCACGCAGTCCATTCGGGCCTGTGCCTGCGGGCCGGCGGGACGGAGCATGTGCGCCACGCGATCACCGAGGTCACCTTCGCGCCCCTCGCCGAGGGGGACGTCGACTGGTACCTCGCGTCCGGCGAGTGGCGCGAGCGGGCCGGAGGCTACGCCGTGCAGGGCCTGGGCGCGGCCTTGGTGCGATCGATCGCGGGCGACTACCAGAATGTCGTCGGCCTGCCGGTCCCGGCGCTGATCGACGCGATGGCAGCTGTGGCGATACGCTAGAATCGGTTAGCCGTTTTTGGGGCGAATTGCAGCCAATCCCCGCGCCTACACCATCAGCTTCCTCAACTCTCTCACCGGTCTTGGCGGCCGCGACATGGCCGTCGACCTCGGCACCGCGAACACGCTCGTCTACGTGCGTGGGCGCGGCATCGTGCTGTCAGAGCCGTCCGTGGTGGCGATCGACCAGCATTCCGGCGAGGTGCACGCCGTCGGGATCGAGGCCAAGCGGATGCTCGGGCGCACGCCGGGCAACATCTCGGCCATCCGCCCGCTGAAGGACGGCGTCATCGCCGACTTCGACGTGACGGAGCAGATGCTGCGCCACTTCATCCAGAAGGTGCATCAGAACCGATTCGCGCACCCGCGGGTCGTCGTGTGCGTGCCGTCGGGCGTGACCGGGGTCGAGAAACGGGCAGTGATCGAGGCGACAGAGTCGGCCGGGGCGCGCCAGGCGCTCCTGATCGAGGAGCCGATGGCGGCGGCGATCGGCGCCGGCCTGCCGGTGTCCGAGGCGACCGGGAACATGATCGTCGACATCGGCGGCGGCACCACCGAGGTGGCGGTGATCTCGCTGGGCGGGATCGTCGTCAGCCAGTCGATCCGGGTCGGCGGCGACGAGCTCGACGAAGCGATCATCGAGCACGTGAAGCGGGAGTACAAGCTGATGATCGGCCCCTCGACGGCCGAGGAGGTGAAGCTCGAGATCGGCTCCGCCGCCGAGCTTCCCGAGGAGGTCGAGGCCGAGATCCGCGGCCGCGACCTGGTCACGGGCCTGCCGAAGACGGTCGTGCTCTCCTCCAAGGAGGTGCGCCACGCCCTCGACGTGCCGCTGAACCAGATCATCGACGCGGTCAAGCAAACGCTCGACAAGACACCGCCGGAGCTCGCGTCGGACATCATGGACCGGGGGATCGTGCTCGCCGGGGGCGGGGCGCTCCTGCAGCGGATGACCGACCGGCTGCGGGCCGAGACGCAGATGCCCGTGCACCTGGCCGAATCGCCGCTCACGTGCGTCGCGGTCGGCTCCGGCCGGTCGCTCGAGGAGTTCGAGGTCATCTACCGGGCGAATCAGACCTACGCGGCGGGCCGCCGCAACGGGCGCCGCCAGTACCACTACTGAGCTTGATCCACCAACCGCAGGGCAGGGAGGCGTCGTGGTGATGCTCACCGCGCCGATCACTTATGGGCAGGGGATCATCCTCGGCCTGCTCCAGGGCGTCGCCGAGCTGTTCCCGATCTCGAGCCTGGGCCAGAGCGTGGTGGCGCCGCGGGTGTTCGGCTGGGACATCCACCAGGAGGACAAGTACTTCATCGCGTTCCTGGTCGCGACCCACCTGGCGACGGCGATCGTCCTGCTCGGGTTCTTCTGGCAGGACTGGGTGCGCATCGTCACCGGGATGTGGCGCTCGCTCAAGGAGCGGGAGATCTCGACCGCGAACCCGGACGGGAAGCTCGGGTGGCTGATCGTGGTCGGCACCATCCCGGCCGGGATCCTGGGCCTGCTGCTGCAGGACAAGCTCCAGTCCGTATTCGCCTCGGCACGCTCGGCGGCCTTCTTCCTGATCCTGAACGGGCTCATGCTGTTCGGCGCCGAGGCCCTGCGGCGGCGGGCGCCAGGGGTTCCGGAGGGTGAGGTCGACGGCGACCACCGCATCGCCCACCGGGCTGGCTGGCGCCACGCAGCCGGCGTCGGGGCGTCGCAGGCGATCGCCCTCATCCCCGGGTTCTCCCGTTCCGGGGCGTCGATGGGCGGCGGCCTCCTGGTCGGCTTCTCGAACGAGGACGCGGCCCGGTTCGCGTTCCTGCTGGCGACGCCGATCATCGGCGCGGCGGCCATCCTCAAGATCCCGGTGCTGCTCGGTCCCGACGGCGACGGTGTGCGCGGCCCGGCGCTGGTGGCGTCCCTGTGCTCGGCCGCGACGGCCTACGTCTCGATCCGCTTCCTGATGCGCTACTTCGAGACGAACCGGCTGACGCCGTTCGCCGTGTTCTGCTTCGTCGAGGGGATCGTGCTCTCGGTCTGGTTCGCGCTCAGCTAGAGCTCGAGCTGGAGCTGGCGGCGTGCCTGGGGCCGCTCTGGAACCAGGCGAAGGCGAAGCAGGCGAGGCCGACGAGGAACGATGCGACGCCGTGCTTCACGTGCACGGCCGACACGCCATCCTCGTGCCCGAGGAAGTTCGGCACGGGCAGCGACTTGGGCGGGACGGTCCAGTACATGATGGCGATGGCGATGAATGCGATCCCGGCGAGGACGCCGAGGGTGACGAGTGCGCGTTGTCGGCTCATGGCCCGAGTATCCGTGGGCAGATTGGCGAAGTGTTGGCGGGGAAGGGCCAGGGGGGTGCCAGGCACCGGTTTGTTCATGGGCGTATGCGGGGGCTTCCGAACCCGTCAGGTAGAATCGGCCGACCGACCCGCCCGGAAGGATGCTCCTCCAAAAGAACCGTGCCATACGCAGGCGGGCCGTCGTCGGCCTGCTCATCGCCGCCTCGCTCACGCTCCTGACGATGTCCTATCGGGAGGGGTCGACCGGCGTCGTCGGCTCCGTGCAGAACGGGGCCGTCGAGCTGACCGCGCCGTTCGCGAGCGTCGCCCACCGCGTTACCAGTCCGTTCGTGGACGCCTGGCACTGGACGACCGGCCTGGTCGACGCCCGTGACCAGACCGCGAAGCTGCACCAGCTCGAGGCCCAGGCCGGGCGCGACGCCTCGATGATCCAATCGCTCAGGACGCAGCTCGCCGCAGCCCAGCAGGCCGCCAATTACGTGCAGCAGAACCCGCAGTTCCACACCGTTTCGGGCTCGGTGATCATGAACTCGCCCGACTCGGATACCCCGACGGTCATGCTGGGGATCGGCAGCGATCAGGGCGTCCAGGTGAACGACCCGGTGATCGCGCCGGCGTCGGACGGCGGAGCGCTGGTCGGGCGGGTAGCCCACGTCACCGGAGGCACGGCCACCGTGCAGGTGCTGCTCGATCCGGCCATCGGCGTGACCGCCACCGTGCAGGGACGTCCGGGCGCGAACGGCACCATCGTCCCCAGCACCGGGACGCCGGGCGAGCTGACGATGGCACAGGTGCCGCAATCCGTGCTCGTGAAGAATCTCGACACGGTCGTCACGACCGGCTACACCGGCCGGCTGAAGTCGATCTACCCCGACGGCATCCCCATCGGCCGGGTCACCTACGTGAAGAACGACGACCTGGGCCAGCAGAACAAGCAGATCCAGGTGACGCCGTTCGTGAACTTCGACAACCTCTCCGGAGTCGTCGTGCTGGAGATCAACTAGGTGCTCGACTACCCCAAGGCGCTCGTCTGCGTGTTCCTGCTGATGGTGCTGCAGGTCGCGGTGACGCCGCAGCTCTACCCCTTCGGAGGCGGGCCCGACCTGATCGCGATCCTCGTCGTCGCGCTCGCCCTGTGGCGGGGCATCGAGCTCGCGGCCGTGGTCGGGTTCGCGGGCGGGCTCCTGCTCGACGCGGTGCTCTATCGCCACCTGGGCATGACCTCGCTCGCCTACCTCGCCTGCGCCTGGATGGTCGCCAACTTCGCCGGCCGCGGCGAGGCAGGGGCGGGGATGCTCGAGCCGGCGCCGCCGCGTCCGCTACCGTGGGTCATCGCCGGCGCCCTGCTCGTGCAGGTCTGCCTCGTCGCCGTGCAGGTGCTGCTCGGCTTCGGCTACGACCTCGGCTACCTGGTCTGGCACCAGATCGTGCCCTCGCTCCTCCAGACGACACTCCTCGCTCTGATCCTGCTGCCGCTCCTGCGCCGCCTGTTCCGCCCGACCCGGATGCGACCCGATGTATCTGCAGCGCCCGCCCTCTAGGCCCGAGCCGACGCCCGACCCCGTGCCGCTGGCGCTGCGGGCGGCGACGCTCGGCATCATCGCCGCCGTGCTCCTCGGCGTTCTGCTCTTCCGTCTGTGGGCGCTCCAGGTGCTGCACTCCGACCAGTACGTCGCCGCCGCCGCTCAGAACAGCCTGCGGACGATCACCATGCCCTCGCCGCGGGGCGAGATCCTCGACCGCAACGGCAACGTGCTCGTCTCGAACACCGCCGCCATCGCCGTGCAGGTGGACGCCGCCCGTCTGCCGCAGGGCACCGACTGCGGTCGGACGCTGGCCGGCTCGCAGAGGGTCGGGAGCCAGCGCGGCTGCGGCGTGTTGAAGCGGCTCGCGTGGGTGCTGAACGTGCCCTACCCGCGCATGTGGCACAGGTTCTCGCACCTCGCCAAGGCGAACCCGGGCTACCCGGTAACGCTGCCGTTCGACGTCGACCGCCGCCAGACCGCCTACGTGCTCGAGCGGCGCTGGCTCTTCCCCGGCGTGCAGTTCGAGCACATCTACCAGCGCACGTACCCGTCGCTTCGGGAGTTCGGCCCGACCAACCCGAACCTGATCGGGTTCGTCGGGCAGATCACGGCCGAGAACCTGAAGGACAGCACCTACCACGAGAAGCTGCCGATGATCGGCACCGCCGGCCAGGCCGGCATCGAGAAGACCTACGACCGCTACCTGCGCGGCCAGGAGGGCCAGATCCAGGAGACGGTCGACCCGGCCGGGGCGCCGGTCGGGCAGGCGTTCCTGACCCAGTCGCCGGTCGCCGGCGACAACCTGCGCCTGACGATCGACGCCCGGCTGCAGAAGGCGGCCCAGAGCGCCGTCGGCCAGGGCATCGCGATCGCGAACGCGAACGGCGAGCCGGCTGACTTCGGCGCGGTCGTCGCCATGAACCCGGACAACGGCGCCATCTACGCGATGGCGTCTGACCCGACCTACAGCCCGATGGTGCATGTGCCGCCGTACCACGGCTCCAAGTCCGTGTTCAAGAGCAAGCTCACGCCCGCGTACGACAAGGCCTTCCAGGGCACCTATCCGGCCGGGTCGACGTTCAAGCCGATGACCGCAACGGCCGCCTACCAGTCGGGCGTCCTGGCACCGGGCCAGATCCTGGACTGCCCAGGCTCCTATATCTCCAAGCACGACATCGCCAAGGAGAAGACCGTGTTCAACGACTGGACGCCGCTCTCGATGGGGCCGATGGGCCTCGCCAAGGCGCTGGAGGTCTCCTGCGACACGTTCTTCTACCAGCTCGGCGACCGCTTCTGGGGGATGCAGGGCTACGGTCAGGCCTTCCAGGGCTGGCTCCGCAAGCTGGGCTACGGCGCCGCGCCGCCGCTCGACGCGGGCGGGGCCCAGGCGGGCGTCGTTCCCGACGCTAAGTGGAAGGCCACCCAGACCTGGCCCGGCACGCCCGACCAGCAGGCGATCGAGCAGTCGTGGCTCCCGGGCGACGACATCAACCTGTCGATCGGCCAGGGCAACCTGCTCGTCTCGCCGCTGCAGCAGGCGGTCGCCTACAGCGCGCTCGAGAACGGCGGCAAGGTGGTAACGCCGCACGTCGGCCAGGCGCTCCTCGAGCCCGGGTCGACCACGCAGACGATCCCCGGCGGCCGCATCGCCCCCAAGCCGGTGCGAGACCTGCACCTGCCCTCGGAGCTTCTGACCGAGATCAAGCAGGGCCTGTACGGCGCCACTCACGCGGGCGACGGCACGTCGTCGGCAACGTTCGCGAGCTTCCAGCCGACCGTCTACGGCAAGACCGGCACCGCCGAGGTGCCGACCACCGATTGCCCGAACTGCGCGGACGCGTGGTGGGCGGGGTGGGCGTCGCAGGGCGGAAAGCCGCTCGTCGTGGTCGCGTTCATCCACAACGGCGGCCACGGCGGCGTGTCGGCCGCGCCCGTCGCGGCGCGCATGTTCCAGGCGTACTTCGACCCGCGCAGCCAGTACGTCTTCCACGCCGGAACGGACCAGTCGCGATGACCCACTACGTACGCCACCTCGACTACCTGATGCTCGCCACCGTGCTCTCGATCTCGGCCTTCGGCCTGTGGATCATGCAGTCGGCGACCAAGAACTACGCCGGCAACCTGTACGGCCACCAGCTGCTCTACGTCGTCGCCGGCACCGTCGGCATGCTCGCGATCGCCGCCGTCCCGCCGGCGCTGATGCGGCGCGCGCGCTGGCCGCTCTACGCGTTCGTCCTCCTCAGCACGGCCGCCGTGCTCGTCGCCGGGACGTCGATCGGCGGCGGCCGCCGCTGGATCAACCTGGGCGCGTTCCAGTTCCAGCCGTCCGAGTTCGCGAAGCTGCTGCTGATCGTCGGGCTCGCGTCCGTGCTGGCCGCCCGCCGCGGCATCACCGGACCCGCCCGGCTGACCCTGCTCGCGATCGGCTACATCGGGCTGCCGGCCCTGCTCGTCTTCAAGGAGCCGGACTTCGGGACGATGCTCGTCTTCCTGGCGATCATGCTGGGGATGCTGTTCGTCTACGGCATCCCGTGGCAGCACTTCGTCTGGATGATCCTCGCCGTCTGCGTCGTCGGGGCGCTGATCTTCTCGATCCTGCCCGGAATGGGCGTCCAGGTCGTCCAGGAGTACCAGGTCTCGCGCCTGACGTCGTTCCTGCATCCCAACCCGAACGACGTCCAGTCCGGCGGGTTCCAGCTGCGCCAGTCGGTGATCGCCGTGTCGCACGGCGGCCTCGGCGGCACGGGCAACGAGGCCACCGTGCCCGGCCAGCCCCAGCTCGGCGCCACCCAGACCTCGCTGGGCTTCCTGCCGGAGGCGCCGACGGACTTCGTGTTCGCCGTCGTGGGGGAGGAGCGCGGGTTCGTCGGCGCGGCCTGGCTGATCTGCCTGTACGCCCTGCTCCTGTGGCGCGGTCTCAAGGTGATCACGAAGTCGCGCTCGACGTTCGGGAGCCTCGTGGCCGCCGGGGTGGTCTCGATGCTGCTCTTCCAGATCTTCATCAACATCGGCATGACGATCGGCCTCGCGCCGGTCACCGGCATCCCGTTGCCGTTCATGAGCTTCGGCGGCTCCCACACGATCACGAACCTGCTGGCGATCGGCGTCCTGCAGGCGATCCACGTCCACGCCCAGGCGGCCGACGAGCCGGTCTACGCGCTATGAGCAAGAAGCAGAAGAAAGGGCTGGGGGCGGTGGGCTCGACGACCATGGCGCAGAAGGCGCTTCACGAGGTCGGCGAGGCGTCGACCGGGGTCGGGCCGATCGTCCTGTGCGGGCGGTCGAGCCCGGCCGAGCAGGTGCGCGCGGCGCTGCTCGAGACCAAGCTCAGCAACAGCTCGGCCGTCGAGTCCTACGCCATCCGCCGCCTGCGACCGGAGGACCACGACCAGCTCCACCGCGCCGCGCTGGTCATCTACGGCGGGGAGGTGACCCACCGCCTCGACGACGAGACCCGGGCCGACCTCGAGGTCGTCGGCCGCGTCCAGCGACCGCTGCTCGTCGTCCTCGAGGGCGTCGAGCTGCCGATGGACGCGTCGGTCGAGGCGGCGCGGGTGCGTGGCATCGAGCCCGAGCACGTGCTCGCGACGAAGCGCGGCCGGTTCCCCGCGAAGCGCGTGCTGCACGAGATCGCGAAGAAGGCGGGCCCGGCCGCCCCGACGCTGGCCGCTCGCCTGCCGGCGCTGCGTCCGGCGGTGGTCGAGGCGGTCATCGAGACGGCCTCCCGCCGAAACGCCGTGATCGCCGCCGCCGTGTGGATCCCCGGCGCGGACTTCCCGCTCCTGACCGCGGTCGAGATGCGGATGGTGCTCCAGATCGGGGTGTGTTACGGCGTCGAGATCGGGCCCGACCGGGCCGTCGAGCTCCTGACGCTGCTCGGCGCCGGCTTCGGGTTGCGCGCGGTCGCGCGCGAGCTGCTCGACGTGGTGCCGATCGCCGGGTGGGCGGTGAAGGCCGGCGTCGCCTACTCCGGCACGCGCGCGCTCGGCCGTGCGGCGGTCGAGTACTTCGAGCGCGGCGCCCCTGCCAGCGTCGCCCACCTGCGCGAGAAGGCCGAGGAGCTGCGCGGCTTGCCAACCGGGATGTCCCATCGGGGAAGTGCTCGGCATCGGCGCCTGTGGACAGCCGACTCTCGACTACCATGCGAGACGATGAGCAATGCCCTGCTCGAGGACAGAATCGAGGCCGTGCTGGAGACGGTGCAGAAGCCGTCCCGCTATATCGGCGGTGAGGCGAACCAGGTGCGCAAGCCGCAGGCGACCTCGCTCGTCGCCCTGTGCTACCCCGACGCGTACGAGATCGGGATCTCGAATCAGGCGCTCCAGATCCTCTACCAGCAGGTGAACGGCCGCGACGGGATGGCGGCCGAGCGGGTGTACTGCCCGTGGCCCGACATGGCCGATGCGATGCGCCGCCAGGGGCTGCCGCTCTTCACGCTCGAGTCGTGGCGGCCGGTGCGGGAGGCCGACCTGCTCGGCATCACGCTGCAGGCGGAGCTGACGTACTCGAACGTGCTCGAGGTGCTCGACCTGGCGCGCATCCCGCTGCGGGCGGCCGACCGCGGCGAGGGCGACCCGATCGTCGTCGCCGGCGGGCCGAGTGCGTCCAACCCCGCGCCGCTTGCCCCGTTCTTCGACGCCGTCTTCATGGGCGAGTCCGAGCGCGCGTTCGACGCCGTCCTCGACGTGATCGCGTCCGTGCCCGGCCGGGCCGAGCGGCTGGCGCGGCTGGCCGAGAACCCGTACCTGTACATGCCGTCCCGTGGCCGCCACGCGGTCGAGCGGGCGATTTACGCCGACTTCGGCATCGAGACGCACCCGACCCGGGTCGTCGTCCCGTACTCGTCGGCGATCTTCTCGCGCGCGTCGGTCGAGGTCATGCGCGGCTGCACCCGCGGCTGCCGCTTCTGCCACGCCGGCACCTGGTACCGGCCGGTCCGCGAGCGCACGCCCGACGAGGTGGTCGAGGCGGGTCTCGCCCAGCTCGGGTGCACCGGCTACGACGAGCTCTCGCTGACGTCGCTCGCGAGCAGCGACTACACCGGGATCGTGCCGGCGATCGAGAAGATCAAGGCGCGCCTGCCGACGCTGCACCTGTCGCTTCCGTCGAACCGGGTCGACACGGGCCCGGTGGCGCTGACGGCGGCTGCGAACGCCCGTCAGAGCTCGATCACGCTCGCGCCCGAGGCGGCCACGCAGCGGATGCGCGACATCATCTGCAAGACGATCACCGACGAGATGATCGAGCAGGCGATCGAGGCCGCCTTCAAGGCGGGGTACACGAGCCTGAAGATGTACTTCATGATCGGCCTGCCCCGCGAGACGCACGCCGAGGTGCAGGGCATCGTCGATCTCGGGATCAAGGCGCGTGAGATCGGCCGCCGGGTGCGCCCGGGCGGCGGTGGGCGCTTCTCGGTGCACGTGAGCGTGTCGAACTTCGTTCCCAAGCCGCACACGCCCTTCCAGTGGGAGGGCATGTCGAGCCGGATGCAGCTCGACGCCAAGCAGGCGTACATGCGCCGGGCGATGCCCACGCGCCAGATCCGCCTCTCGCTGCACGATCTGCGCACCTCGATGCTCGAGGGCGCGCTCGCGCGCGGTGGCGAGGAGATTGCCGACGTGATCGAGGCGGCATGGCGCGCCGGAGCGCGCTTCGACGCCTGGAGCGAGATGTACCGGAAGGACGCCTGGGAGGCCGCGTTTGCGGCCGCCGGGACGAGCATCGACGAGCAGGCCACCCGGGAGTACGGAGAGTGGGACGAGCTGCCGTGGGATCACGTGCGCTCGGGCATCTCCAGGGAGTTCCTGCTGGATGAATGGGGGCAGAGCCGCGCCGAGGTGGCGACGGGCGACTGCCGCTGGGACGGATGCACCGATTGCGGTGCCTGCTTCGGCCCCGTCCGCAACAGACTGGTGAATTGACCGGCAACCGGGGTCTGACCCCGAACGGCCGGCGGGTGAAAGCTGAGAACCATCTTTGACATATCGAATTACCTTCGCGGTCACCGGGCGCGCGCGCTTCCTGTCGCACCTGGAGACCGTTGACACCATGCTCGGCGCGCTGCGGCGCGCCGGCTACGACATCGCCCTGTCGAAGGGCATGAAGCCCCGCCCCGTGATCTCGCTCGCGCTGCCGCGGGCGGTGGGCGTGCAGGCGGAGGCCGATCTGGCCGACGTCGCCCTGCACGGCGATCACGATCCGGCCGAGGTGGCCGAGCGGCTGGACGCCCAGCTGCCGCACGGCATCGCCGTCGTCGCCGTCGCGCCCGCCGAGGGCCCGAAGGCGGCCGCGCGCGTCGATGCGGCCGAGTACGAGGTGGAGGTTGAGGAGGACGTCGACTGGGAGCGCGCGCTGCGCGCGTTCGCGGCCGCGGACAGCTGCGAGGTGGTGCGAACCGCCCCCGGCAAGCCCGATCGCACGGTCGACGTCACGAGGTACTGCTCGAGCATCGAGCACGAGCCGGGCCTACTGCGGATGCTGCTTCGGATGACCGACGCAGGCACCGCCCGCCCGGATGAGATCGCACAGGCGGTCGCCGGCCTCGTTGGCCGGACCGCGAACATCAAGCGGCTGGTGCGGACGCGGATCGATCTGCGTCCCCAGCCGGTAGGAGCACGCACTTGACACTTACATCGAACGTTTCCAAGACGATCCTGATCTCGGTCGACCTGTCCGAGCTTCGGGTGGCCGTGATCGAGGAGGGCCGCACCGTCGAGGCGCTGATCGAGCGCCGCGGCGAGGGCTCCCTGGCCGGCAACATCTACAAGGGCAAGATCGACAACGTCCTGCGCGGCATGGAGGCGGCGTTCGTCGACCTCGGCCTGCCCCGCAACGGCTTCCTCTACGTCGACGACGTCGTCGTCCCCGGCCAGGATCCCAAGTCGCGCCGCCGGCGCAAGATCGACGAGCTGCTCAAGCCCGGCCAGGAGGTGCTCGTCCAGGTCGTCAAGGACTCCATGGGCACGAAGGGCCCGCGGGTGACGATGGAGCTCTCCATCGCCGGCCGGTTCCTGGTGCTCTCGCCGCACGGCGAGGGCTCCGGCGTGTCCCGGCGGCTGCCCGACGGCGAGCGCGAGCGGCTGCGCAAGCTGGCGAAAGCGCTCGAGCAGGACGACGGCGGCATCATCGTCCGCACCGCCGCCGCCGGCGCCACCGCCGAGGATCTCGAGCGCGACCTGCGCTTCCTGCACAAGATGTGGGCGCAGGTCGAGGCCCGGGCGAAGCCGGCCAAGGCGCCGAGCCTCGTCTATGCCGAGGCCGACCTCTCGCTCAAGGTGATCCGCGACCTGCTGGCCCGAAACGTCCACGAGGTCATCGTCGACTCCGAGCGCCAGTACCGCCGCATCCTGGGCTGGGTGCGCACGACACAGCCCGAGTTCGTCGACCGCATCAAGCTCCACACCGACAGCGTGCCGCTGTTCGAGCGCTTCGGGGTCGACCAGGCGATCCTCTCGACCCTGAACCGCCGAGTCGACCTGCCCTCCGGCGGCTATCTGATCTTCGACTACGCCGAGGCGTTCACCGTCATCGACGTCAACACCGGCCGGTTCGTCGGCTCCTCCGGACGGCTCGAGGACACGATCACGCGCAACAACATCGAGGCGGCGCGGGAGGTCATGCGCCAGCTGCGGCTGCGCGACATCGGCGGGATCATCGTCATCGACTTCATCGACATGGCGTCGGCCAAGAACCGGGCCGAGGTGCTGAAAGTGCTCCAGTCCGAGCTCGAGCACGACCGGACGAAGACGTACCTCGTCGAGATCTCGCCGCTCGGCCTCGTCGAGATGACGCGCCAGAACGTCACCGGCGGGCGTGCGCGAGATCCTCACCCGCACCTGCCCGACGTGCGGCGGCGAGGGCATCGTGCTCTCCGAGCAGACGATGGCGGTCGAGGCGGAGCGGCGGCTGCGCAAGCTGGCCCGCTCGTCCGGCTCGGAGGCCTTCCTCGTGAAGCTGAATGCGAAGGTGGCGTCGGGCCTCGTCGGGCCGGGAGGGATGAAGCTGCTCGAGCTCGAGCGCGAGACGGGCAAGCTCTTCACCCTCGAGTCGGTCGAGCGGATGCCGCTCTCCGAGGTCGAGGTCGTCCGCGAGGGCACCCGCGCCGAGGTGGACGGCGACGGCCTGGCGATCAAGGACGGCGACGAGAAGTCGGTCAAGATCTCCGAGCCGCACATGTACAACCTCACCGACGGCGTCGCCCGCCTCGACGGCGGCTACCCGGTGGTCGTCGGCGGCGCGATCGGCTACGTCGGCCAGCAGCACAAGGTGCGGATCGACCGGGCCACGCGCACCGCGGCATACGCGTCGCTGCTCGACGCCAAGCCGACGGCGATCGACCTGCCGCCGGAGCCCGGCGACTACGAGCTGCCGGAGTTCGACCGCGAGGTCGGCGAGCGGCTGGAGCTCGAGGCGCGCACACGTCCACGCACGCGCCGCAAGACGCCGGCGAAGACGACTGCGGCGACGTCGTCGACCGCCACCGACGAGGCGGCCGATGCCGAGCCGACCGAGGAGGCTGCGGCCGAGAAGCCGAAGCCGCGGCGGCGCTCGCGGGCGAAGTCGGCCACGGCCAAGGCCGCCGAGGCCAAGGCCGCCGACGCCAAGGAGGCGGATGCGGGCACGGCCGAGGAGGGCCCGGCGGCGAGCGATGCGGACGTCGTCGACGCGACCGCGGTCGAGGGCGGAGACGAGGCTGCCACCAAGCGGCGCCGGCGCGGGAAGCGGGGCGGCCGTGGCCGGTCGAAGGCCGCCGCGGCAGCCGCAGACGGGGCGGCGACCGCAGATGCGGACGCGGCTCCCGCGGCCGCGCCGGCCGAACCCGCCGCTCCGGCGGCTGCAAACAACACGCCTGCCGACGACGCTCCGGCGCCCAAGCCGCGGACGCGCCGGCGCGCGCCGGCCAAGAAGACGGCGCCTGCCGCCGCCGATGCGGAGCCCGCGCCCGAGCCCGTGCCGGCGCGCGGCGGCGCCGGAGAGCGACGGCGATGGCGCCGCGGGGGAGCGCAAACGCGGCCTGCTCGGGAAGATTCTGGGTACCTGAAGACGCGCGGCGCTCTGGTACCATTCCGCGGCTCATGTATGCGGTGATCAAGATCGGCGGCAAGCAGTACCGCGTCGAGGAGGGCCAGAAGCTCCTCGTCGACCGGCAGCGGCATGCCGCGGGCGACGCGTTCACGCCCGACGTCCTGATGACCGGCGGCGACGAGGTGGTCACCGACCGCACGAAGCTCGAGGGCGCCGTCTCGGTGCAGGTCGTCGAGCACCTGCGGGGCGAGAAGATCAGGGTCTTCAAGTTCAAGCCGAAGCGCGGCTATCGCAAGATGCGCGGGCACCGCTCGGAGCTGACCCGGATCTCGGTCGAGTCGATCGGCGGCGCGGCCAGGCCGAAGCGGGCGCCGGCGCGCAAGGCGGAGCCGGAGAAGGCCGAGGCCAAGCCGGCCGCGGAGAAGCCGGCCCCCAAGCCGAAGGCGGCCGCCAAGCCGCGCGCGGCGGCGAAGCCGAAGGCCGCCGCCGCCGAGAAGCCGGCTCCCAAGCCGCGGCGCGCGAGGGCGAAGAAGGAGGACGCGGGCGATGGCGCATAAGAAGGGCCTTGGATCTTCGAAGAACGGCCGCGACTCGGCCGCACAGCGGCTCGGCGTCAAGGTGTTCGCCGGTCAGAAGGTGACGGCGGGGGCGATCATCGTCCGCCAGCGCGGCACGCGGTTCTATCCCGGAGCCGGGGCCGGCCTCGGCGGCGACGACACGGTGTTCGCCAAGGTCGACGGCACCGTCGACTTCGCGCAGCGGAAGGGCCGCCGCTACATCAGCGTGCAGGCCGCCGACCCGGCCGGCTGAGGCGGCGCGGCCGGTGTTCGCCGACCGCGCCAACGTGTTCATCCAGGGCGGCCGCGGGGGCGACGGCTGCATCAGCTTCCGGCGGGAGAAGTACGTCCCCAAGGGTGGGCCCGACGGGGGTGACGGCGGCGACGGCGGCGACGTCTTGCTGGTCGCCGACCCCGACCTGCGCGATCTCTCCCGCTTCAAACAGGCCGCGCACTTCCGGGCGCAGCGCGGAACCCACGGCCGCGGAGCGGGCAAGCACGGCCGCAGCGGCGACTCGCTCGAGCTCGGAGTTCCCGTCGGCACGCAGGTGCGCGTGCGCGAGACCGAGGAGCTGGTCGCCGACCTGGCCCACCCCGGCGCGTCGGTGACCGTCGCCCGCGGCGGTGCCGGCGGCGCCGGCAACCGCCACTACGCCACCGCTCGCCGGCGCGCGCCGGAGACGGCGCAGGTGGGGGAGCCCGGCGACGAGCTGTGGGTGGAGCTGCGGCTCAAGCTGGTCGCCGACGCGGCGCTGCTCGGCTTCCCCAACGCGGGCAAGTCGTCGCTCCTGCGCCGGATCTCGAACGCCCGCCCGCGCGTCGCCGACTACCCGTTCACCACTGTCGAGCCGGTGCTGGGGACGGTGGAATCCGACGACGGGCGCCAGCTGACCGTGGCGGATGTCCCCGGGCTGCTCGAGGGCGCGAGCACGGGCGTCGGCCTCGGCCACGAGTTCCTCGCCCACCTGGAGCGGGCGCGCCTGCTGATCCACCTCGTCGAGGCGGGCGGCGACGCCGAGGAGCTGGCGCGCCGCCGGGCCGCGATCGATCGCGAGCTGCGGCTTCACGGCGGTGGCCTGGCGGAGCGGCAGCAGCTGGTCGTGCTCTCCAAGGTCGACCTGCTCGAGCCCGGGCAGCGGGCGGACGCGATTGCCGCTGCCGGCGCCGAGCTCGCCTGCTCGTCGGCCACCGGCGAGGGCATCGACGAGCTGCGCACAACCCTCTTCGCCTCGCTTGCGACCGAGGTCCCGGATGTCCCCGCGGCCGAGCCGGAGCTGGCCGACTACCTGGTCTACCGGCCGGGGCCACCGGCCCGGCGCCGCTTTCGCATCCTGCGCGACGCGGGCACGCTGCGCGTCGCCGGGCGCGAGCTCGAGCGCCGTGTCGACGACCTCGACCCCGGCGACCGAAACGACGTCGCGGCGCTCGCCGACGAGCTCGAGCGGCTCGGGGTCGAGCCGGCGCTGCGGGCCGCCGGCGCCCGCCCCGGCGACGACATCCTGGTGGGGGCGCACCGGTTCACGTTCCAGCCGAAGAGCGGGGAATGACCCGGATCGGCGTGTTCGGGGGGCAGTTCGACCCGCCCCACAACGGCCACCTGGCCGTCGTGCGCGCCGCCCGGGAGCAGCTTCGGCTCGACCGGGTGCTGGTCGTGCCGAGCGCCCGGCCCCCGCACCGGCCGGCGCCGGCGACGCCGGCCGAGACCCGCTACCGGCTGGCGCAGGCGGCCTTCGCCGACGAGCCCGGGGTGGCGGTGAGCCGGATCGAGATCGACCGCGACGGCCCCGGCTACACGGCCGAGACGCTCGAGGCGCTGGCGGGCCCCGACCGCGAGCTCTATCTGATCCTCGGTGCCGATCAGCTGGCGGCGCTCGATTCGTGGCATCGCCCCGAGCGGGTGCGCGAGCTGGCCCGCCTCGCCGTCGCCGCCCGTCCGGGAGCGCCGCCGGCGGACGCGGCCGCGCGGCTCGTGATGGAGCCGGTCGACGTGTCGTCCTCGGCGCTGCGGCGCCTGATCGGGGAGGGCGCCGACGTGAGCGCGATGGTGCCCGCCAGCGTCGCAGATGCCATCGCCCGCGAGGAGTTATACGCCCACAGCCCGTGCTAGGCTGATCGCGTCGTATGGGGATCAACGCCTGACAGACACCACCCAGCTCGCGCATCGCATCGCGTCCCTGGCGGCCGAGAAGCTCGCCACCGACATCGTGATCCTGGACATGCGCGACGTGGTCAGCTACACCGACCATTTCGTGATCTGCTCCGGGCGGAACCCCCGGCAGGCGCAGGCGATCGCCGATCAGATCGCTGAGGTGCTGAAGCGCGACCGGCTGATGGCCCGGCGGGTGGAGGGGCATCGTCAGGGCGACTGGATCCTCCTCGACTATCTGGACGTGGTCGTACACGTGTTCACGCCCGAAGCGCGGTCGTTCTACCGGCTCGAGGCACTCTGGGGCCAGGTGCCGAGCGAGACGTACGCGGCCGGGTAACCGGTGGAGCAGGAGCGGCGGTTCACCCTCGACGAGGCCCAGCGGCTGCTCGACTCGGAGCTTCGCGCGCTGGCCGAGCGGATGGTGGAGGCTCGGGCCAGGAGCCGTGACCTCGAGGCGCGCTGGCGCAAGCTCGTGCTCGCGATCGGCTCGAACGGGGGCAACATGGAGCGGCCCGAGGTGCGCGAGCTCCAGACCGCGGTCGAGGCGTCCCATGCCGAGCTGCAGGAGATCGTGGCCGGGTTCACCGCCGAAGGAGTGCAGGTGAAGGACATGGACCGGGGCCTGATCGACTTCCCGGCTGAGGTGGACGGCCAGGACGCGCTGCTGTGCTGGCACGTGGGCGAGGAGCGGATCGCGTTCTGGCACTCGCCCGAGGACGGATTCGCCGGCCGGAAGCCGATCGAGTGAGCGCCGGGCAGCACCTGAACGCGGCGCTGGCCGCCGAGGCCGACGCGTACCGCGCGCTGATCGCCGGCGACGACGCACGGCCCGCGCTCCTGCGCGCCCGCGACGCCTACATGGCGTCGCACGCCGAGACGGGCCCACGCAGCTGGGGGCGGCTGCTGGGGGCGCTCAAGATGGCCATCCTCGCCGGCGACGGGGCGGACGCGATCGCCCGTCAGGCGGTCGCCGAGGCGGGGGAGGCGGACTCGCCGGCCTCGGCCTACGTGCATGCGCTGGCGCAGGTGACTCTGGGCGTGCGGCCCGACGTCGAGGCGATGCTCGCGGCCGGTGACTCGTTCGCGCGCACCGGGCAGGCCCTGGCGGCGCTCGGCGCCGGCGACCGGTCGGCCTACGCCGCGGCGCTGGCCGAGATCGTGGCCGACTTCGAGGCCCGCGACCAGCACCTCTCCGGCGTCGCGATCGCCGATACCGCGCTCGTCCTGGAACGGCTGGCCGAGCCGCGGGGGATGGCCGTGCGCCCCTCCGGGCCGCTGGTGCCGGCGGTGAGCGGGGGTATACTCCGGCCCGATCTGGGGCTATAGCTCAGCTGGGAGAGCGCCACGCTGGCAGCGTGGAGGTCGTCGGTTCGAGCCCGACTAGCTCCATCGAAACGGACCGGACGACAGCCTGCCCGCACGCAGCCGGCCGGTGATGCGTAGGCTTTGCGAATGGCGCCAGAACCGCAGACGGTGCTCGGCAAGCTGACGGAGGCCGCGATCTTCCTCGTGGTGGTCGTCGACTCCGGCGGCGAGGACGGCGTCCGCGAGCTGCTGGCCGACGTTTCCGGGCTCAAGCGCTCGGTCGGCTTCCGGATCCCGGAGGGCGAGCTCAGCTGCGTGACCGGGATCGGCGCGGGGCTGTGGGACCGCGTGTTCGGGCCGACGGCCGTGCCGCGCCCGGCCGGGCTGCACCGATTCAACCCTGTGGCGGGCAGCAAGCACCACGCCCCGTCCACGCCGGGCGATCTCCTGTTCCACATCCGTGCCCACCGGCTCGACCTCTGCTTCGAGCTGGCGCAGCGGCTGTGCGAGCGGCTGGCCCCGTTCGCACGCGTCGTCGACGAGGTCCACGGCTTCAGGTCGTTCGACGAGCGCGACCTGCTCGGGTTCGTCGACGGCACCGAGAACCCCGAGGGCGACGCCGCGCCGCGCGCAGTCACGATCGGCGCCGACGATCCGGCGTTCGCCGGCGGCAGCTACGTGATCGTCCAGAAGTACGTCCACGACCTGGCCGCCTGGGACGCGCTGCCGGTCGAGGAGCAGGAGCGCGCGGTCGGGCGGACCAAGCTCAGCGACCTCGAGCTGCCGGACGACGTCAAGCCCGCCAACTCGCATGTCGCGCTGAACACGATCGTCGACGAGCACGGCGACGAGCGCCAGATCGTGCGCTTCAACATGCCGTTCGGCGCGGGTGGGGGCCGGCGAGTTCGGCACCTACTTCATCGGCTACGCCGACAGCCCCGACGTGATCGAGCAGATGCTCGACCAACATGTTCATCGGCAACCCGCCCGGCAACTACGATCGGATCCTCGACTTCTCGACCGCCGTCACCGGCAGCCTCTTCTTCGTCCCGACGCTCGATTTCCTCGACGATCCACCGACCTCCCCGGACACCGCCGAGATCGCGACGGCGGAGCCCGCCGGCGACGGCGACGAGGACGGCGACGGATCGCTCGGGCTCGGCAGCCTGAAAGGAGCTTCACCGTGAACCATCTGCTGCGTTCGTTGCGCACCGATCAGCGAGGCGGGCTGGGAGCTGCTCGACGCAGGAGGCGCGGGAGCGGCTCACGCCGGCGCTGGCGGCGCGCAAGCTGGTCGACTTCGACGGCCCGCACGGCTGGGAGCACTCGGCGACGAACCTCGGCCGCACGACGCCGCTGGAGGCGGCGCCCGCGTCCGGCGTCACCGCCCGCCGGCGCCGGGTGCTGCCGCTGGTCGAGCTGCGCGCCGACTTCTCGATCTCCCGCGAGGAGCTTCGCGACGCCGACCGCGGCGCCGACGACGCCGACCTCGAGCCGCTCGACCGCGCCGCGCACCAGATCGCCGTCGCCGAGAACGCGACGGTGTTCCACGGCTACGGCGGGGTGCTCACCGGCATCGCCGAGGCGTCGCCGCACGCCCGAGCTCGCTCCGGCGCCGACCCGGACGATTACCCGGCCCGCGTCGCGGGCGCGATCGAGCTGCTCCTGGGGGCCGGGATCGAGGGCCCCTACGGGCTGGCACTCGGCGACGAGCGAGTACCGCCGGGTCATGGCTGCCGCCGAGCGCGGCGGCTATCCCCTGCGCCGGCATCTGGAGGAGATCGTCGAGCGGGCCGATCGTGTGGGCGCCCGGGGTCGACGGCGCGGTCGTCGTCAGCGTGCGCGGCGGCGACTTCGTGTTCGACTGCGGCCAGGACCTGTCGATCGGCTACGACTCGCACGACGCCGAGCACGTACACCTGTACCTGCAGGAGAGCTTCAGCTTCCATGTCGCCACCCCTGAGGCGGCGGTGGCACTGAAGCCGTAGCCGGTGGGCCGGAGCGCGGAGTACGAGCGGCTCGGCGTGACGCCGACGCCGGACGACGGTACCCGGCTGGGCCCGGAAGCGGCCTGGGACGAGGCGTCCCGCCCGCATCGGCCGGCGGCGGATGCAGACGTCGAGTACACCCGTCGCGGCCGGCTCGTGGGACAGCACCTGATCGAGGTGCACGACATGCTGCGGCGCGAGCTCGACGAGCTGCGCGGCGTGCTTGCCGAGGTCCGCGACGGCGCCCGCAGCGCCGGCGAGGCCCGCTCGGCGCTGAACGAGATGGCGCTGCGCCAGAACGACTGGGCGGTGGGCGCCTTCTGCGCCCGCTACTGCGGGATCGTGACCCACCACCACGGCCTCGAGGACGACGCGATCTTCCCGCACCTGGTGCGGAGCGAGGCCTCACTCGGACCGGTCGTCGACCGGCTGCGCGAGGAGCACCTGGCGATCCACGACGCCGTGCAGGCGGTCGACCGTGCCCTCGTCGACCACATCAACAGGCCCGAGAGCTACGACGGGATTCAGGCGGCGATCGACTTCCTCACCGACGCCCTGCGCTCGCACCTCTCCTACGAGGAGCACGAGATCGTCGAGCCGCTCGCCCGGCTCGGCTTCTACCCCGGCCAGGTCTAGCTATGCAGCCGCTTCGTCCACCTGCTCAGGCAGCGCCGGGAAGCCGATGTAGTTCAGCTCGTTCGAGATGACCTCGATCGGGTGATAGGCGTCCTGGTGCAGGTCACCGTCGGCGTTGACCGTGAACGGGATGATGCAGGCGCGCACGAACGCGAGCCGCTCGACGGCGCGCTCGAGGTTGCGGAGGATGTCCCCGGCCTCGCCGTGGTGGATCACTGCGTCGAAGTACGCCGCCATCTGCGACCGGTACGCCGCCTCCTCGGGCGTGTCATGCAGGGTGTTCGCCACGGAACCACTCTCCTCGTTCGACTCGAGGCGCGCCCGGATGGGGGCCGAGTTGGGGGTGCGCCGTTTGCGGGTCGTCCGAGAGCCCGCAACACTAGCATCCTGCAAGATTTGCCGATGTCAACCGGCGGATGCTGCAAGAATCGCCGCTCAGGCGGCCGTGGCGAGGGCGGCGTACGCGTACGGGTGGTTGAACGCGTTCAGGGCCTGGTCGCGGGCGACTGCGAGCTCGAAGCAGGCCTCCGTGTCGCGTTCGACGATCCGCACGGAGATCTTGTCGTCGGCCGGGTTCCAGAGCAGCGTCACCTCGACGCCGTCGGCGTTTCGGTGGGCGAGCTCCCGCCGGCCCATCTCGATTTTCTGCGCATCTGCCATCTCCGCTCCTCCGGATGTCGTCGCGTATATCCCATACGACTCCCGGAGGCGCGCGGATTCACCGGTTCAGTCGGGCGGCAGCTCGCGGTAGACCAGATCGATCGTCCACGCCGGAGCCCTTGCGCCACCGCGCGGGCGACGTAGTAGACGATCAGTCCGAAGGCCGCCGTCGCGAGCATGAACGCCGGCACGTACCAGCGGTGGCTCGGAGTCGCCGGACAGCGCCAGCGCCGGGTACTTCAGCGTGTCGTAGACGAGGAACGCCATCGCCAGGAACGAGAGCGGCGCGACGATCTTCAGCAGCGGGATGCCGCCGACGCTCGACGTTCGCCGGCGAGCCGTCGTACAGGTCGGGACGCCGGTCGGGGAACGACGAACGCCGCGACGCAGACGATCCAGACGCACACGACGCCGGCCAGCACGCCCAGGGCGAGCCAGGTCTGGAACGTGGTGGCGTCTCGACGCTCCAGAGCGAGCATCACGGTGACGATGCCCATCACGAGCAGGATCGCCGGCACCGGCGAGTGGGTGCGCTCGTTGACCTCGGCGAACTTCTCCGGCAGCAGCCGGTCGAACGACCACGCGAACACGGTGCGCACCGGCATGAACGTGTTGCCGACCATCGCCGGGAGGCTCCAGAAGAGCGAACGACGCCCACGATCACGATCGTGAGGAAGTCGTTGTTGAAGACGAGCGACGCGATGAAGTGGTACCAGGGCCCGGTCGGGATCGCGTAGTCGCGTGCTGCCGACGTTCACGCCGGCCATGAACGAGTAGCCGGCGACCTTGTAGATCAGCAGGACGCCGATGATCAGGAAGACGACGTCCCAGATCAGGGCGCCGAACATGATCCCCATCTGGCGGTTGCGGTTCGACGCGCTCTTCAGCTCGCCGGCCAGGTAGACGCTCCACCAGTTCCACATCATGAAGGTCATGATCACGAAGACGCCGGGGGTCGCGCTCGACCACGTCGCCCGGGTGCGCCGAGGTCGTGCGCGGCGCCGGCCGCGACGATCACTTGTGGAAGACGTCGCCGTGGCCGCCGAAGCTTGTGCGCCAGGTCGTTGAAGTGCTCTGCAGCGAGCGACGAGCGAGCCGAACGCGAACACGATGAAGGCGATGAACGTGCCGACCGACGCGATCGCCCAGAAGCTGTTCTGCCAGCGGAAGACGTGCTCTTCGTGCCGGCGATCAGGATCGCCGTCATCAGCACGCATCATCACCAAGGCGCCGACGAAGATCCACCACTTGTCGGTCTGGAAGTTGCGTGCCCCAGCCGGATCAGGTCGGGCTGTTGAAGATCGACGCCGAGCGTGACCAGCACCGGGCCGAGGCGCGAACACGGGGAAGTAGCGCGCCCAGAAGGTCGCGCCGATCAGCGCCGAGAAGGCGGCCGCGAAGTTCGAGACGACGGCGAGCGGCGGCGACAGGATGCGGCTGACCCAGACGTAGTCGCCGCCCGTGCGCGGCATGCTGCGCCGCCAGCAGCGACATCATGATCAGGACCGGGATGTTGAGCACGAACGGCAATCAGGGTCGCGGTGACCAGGTCCGCTGCCCGGGAAACGCGGCGAGCGCGAAGAACACGCCCCACGCGAGCGTCGCGCCGACCGGGGCAGAGAAGACGGCGTTGAAGATCGCCGCGTCGATGGCGGACGCCTCGCGCACGAGACCGGTGCTGCTGCGCACGAACAGCTCCTGGTTCGCGGCTCCGTCGCTGATCTCGCTCATTCGTCCCCTCCCCGGCGCGTTGTCCGGACCGTGTATATAACAAGATCGAACATCGAAGGCAAGTGATTACTGTGGTCGGAACGGCGTCTGAGGCGTTCGTGCACGTAACTGGACATGTTCTCGTGTCATCTTGTGTGATACGGCAGGAGCGCGGCCGTGAGCATGCCGGCCGTCGACCGGCGACACCGCATCCTCGAGCGGGTCGCCGAGGAGCAGACGATCCACATCCGCGAGCTGGCGACCGAGCTCGACGTGTCGGAGATGACGATCCGTCGCGACATCACGCGGCTCGAGCGCGACGGATTCCTGCGCCGCACCTACGGCGGCGCGACCGCGCACATCACCCGCTCGCTGGAGCTCGCGTTCAACGCGCGCGCCCTGCAGAACGCGTCGGCCAAGCGCCTGATCGGGATGACGGCCGCGCCCCTGATCGCCGACGCCTCGACCCTGTTCGTCGGCGACCGGCACGCACCGCCGAGCAGTTCGCGCTGCTACCTGCCGGCCCGCGAGGACGTGACCGTCGTCACCAGCTCGCTGCCGGTCGCGAGCCTGCTCGGCACGCGCCCGGGCCGGGTCGTCATGCTCGGCGGCACCGTGCGCCGCGACGAGCTCTGCTGCGTCGGCCCGGTGGCGGCCGCGACGGTGCGCCGCTACCACGCCGACGTCGCGGTGCTCGGGCGCCGCCGGGCTGTCGGCGCCGGCACGGGCATCACCGAGCTCGACGACGAGACCGCCGAGGTCCACCGGCTGATGGCCGAGCACGCCGACACCGTGGTCGCCGTCGCGGACGGGTCGAAGCTCGGGAGCGACCGCGCCGGCGGCCGTGCTGCCGGCCGACGGCGATCGACGACGCTCGTCACCGACGCGCGGCGCCGACGCCGAGGAGCTGACGCACTGCGGGCGCGCGGCGTCGAGACGTGATCGTCGCCCCGCCACGCCAACAGCCGCGCGGCGAGCAGCACGAGCAGGAGCCTGATGGACGTGCTGACGCGGATCTTCGGGATCGAGAAGCCGCTGATCGCGATGTGCCACCTCGGTGGCCTGCCCGGGCGGCCGCGCCACGACGTCGGCCGGCGGGATGGACGCGGTCGTCGAGGCGCGCGGCGCGCGACGTCGCGGCGCTCCAGGACGGCCGGCGTCGACGGCGCTGCTCTTCTGCAACGAGAACGACCTGCCGTACCTGACGCGGGTCGGGCATCGAGGTGGCGGCGGCGATGGCGGCCGTGATCGGCCGGCTGCGGCGCGAGATCCGGTCTCCCGTTCGGCGTCGACCTGCTGTGGGATCCGATCGCGTCGATCGCCGTCGCCGCGTGCGACCGGGCGCCGCGTTCGTGCGCGAGGTGTTCACCGGCGTGTTCGACAGCGACATGGGGCTGCTCGCCCCGGACCTCGGCGAGCTCGCCGGCTACCGGCACGCGATCGGCGCCGACGACGTCGCGCTGTTCGGCAACATCACGCCCGAGTTCAGCCGCTCGGTCGGCGGCCGCACCGTCGCCGAGCGGGCGCGTCGAGCGCCGAGTACCTCGGCGTCGACGCGCTCCTGATCAGCGGGCCAGGCCGCCGGGGTCGAGCGCCGACATGGCCGACCTGCGCGAGGCCAAGGACGCGGTCGCGCGGATTCCCGGTGCTCGCCAACACCGGTGTCAACCACGAGACGGTCGAGCCAGGTGCTCGCGCTCGTCGACGGAGCGATCGTCGGCACGAGCCTCAAGGTCGACGGGGACACCTGGAACCCGGTCGACCGCGACCGTGCCGCGCGGATGGTCGAGCTCGTCGCCGCCGCGCGCGACGAGCACGCGGGCCGCGTAGGCATGGCATGGCCCGGAAGGTCAAGCTCTTCTTCGCCACGGACGTCCACGGCTCGGAGCAGTGCTTCCGCAAGTTCCTGAATGCCGGGGCCGCCTACGCGCCCGACGTGATGGTGCTCGGCGGCGACGTCGCCGGCAAGGCCGTGCAGGCGGTCGTGCGAGCTCGGCGACGACCGTTACCGGTTCACGCTTCCGCGGCCGCGAGCACGACCTCGACAGACGGCGACGAGCTGCGCCGGGTCGAGCGGCTGATCGCCGACAACGGCTACTACCCGTGGCGCTGCGGCGCCGGGCGAGCTCGACGCGCGCGATGGCGGACGGGACGGTCGACGCGCTGCTGCTCGACCTGATGCGGACGCGGCTCTCGGCGTGGCTCGCGCTCGCCGACGAGCGCCTGCGCCCGCAGGCATCTGCCGGCCTTCTGGATGCTCGGAAACGACGACCCGCCCGAGCTCGGCCGCCTGCTCGATGCCGCGCCGTGGGGCACGCACGCCGAGGACCGGGTCGTGCCGCTGGGCGACGGGCATGCGCTCGTCTCGCTCGGCTATCTCGAACCCGACGCCCTGGGACAGCTACCGCGAGCTGCCCGAGGAGGAGCTCGGGGCGCGCATCGACGCGCTCTTCGCGCCGGGTCGACGATCCGCGCCGGGCCGTCCTGAACGCGCACGTCGCCGCCGTACATGAGCGGGCTCGACGAGGCGCCGGTGCTCGACGCCGGCCTGCGCGTGCAGACCGCCGGCCGGACAGGTCAAGATGGGCGCCGTGGGGAGCACCGCCGTCCGCGCCGCGATCGAGCGCCACCAGCCGCATGGCCAGCCTGCACGGGCACGTGCACGAGTCGGCCGGTTTCCGCCGGATCGGGAAGACGCTCGCGGTGAACCCGGGCAGCGACTACGGCACGGGGGCGCTGAACGGCGCGCTGCTCGTGCTCGATGGCGACAAGGTGCGGGCGCACCAGCTCGTGCGCGGATGAGCGCCGGCGGGCCGCTCCTCGTCGCCGTCGACGTCGGCACGACCGGCGCGCGGGCCGGCGGCGATCGACCTCTCCGGCGCGGCTGGTGGCCGAGGTCCGCCGGCCCTACCCGCACGCGCACGCCGCAGCCGGGCTGGGCCGAGCAGGACGCGGCGGACTGGGCCGAGCACGCCGTCGCGGCGCTCGCGGCGCTCTGCGCCCGCGCTGCCGCACCCGGAGCGGGTGGCCGGGATCGGCCTCACCGGCCAGTGCCCGACGGTGGCGCCGATCGGCGGCGGACGGCGGCGCCGTCGGGCCGGGGATGCTCTACCGCGACAACCGCGCCTGGGCCGAGGCCCGGCGAGATGCGCGACGCGATCGGCGCCGAGGCGATGCACGCACGCACGGGCCACGTCGCCGAGGCGTTCCACGTCGGGCCGAAGGTGCTCTGGCTGCGCCGCCACCGGCCGGATGTCTACGCCGCGACGCGGCGGTTCCTGCAGCCGCGCGACGTCGTGCTGCGGCGGCTGACGGGGCGCGTCGCGACCGACGAGACGCACGCCGACGCGACGATGTTCTTCGACCTGCGCGCGCGGCGGTGGGCGGACGACCTCCTCGGCCCGGTTCGACGTCGACCCGGCGCTCTTCCCGGAGGCGCTGCCGCGCTGGGAGACCGCCGCGGAGCTGCCGCGCGGCGGCCGCGGCCGAGACCGGCCTGCGCGCCGGGATCCCGGTCGTGATCGGGGCGGCCGACAGCCAGTGCGTCGCCTTCGGCGCCGGCGTCGTCGACCCGGGCCCGGTGAGCGAGATGGCGGGCGCGTCGTCGTGCCTCAACTCGGCCGTGACCGAGCCGCTCGCCGACGTCCGCGTCACCCACTACAGCCACGTCGTGCCGGACCGCTTCACGACGGAGCTCGGCATCAACACGAGCGGCGCCGCGATCGACTGGGCGGTGCGCCGGCTCGGCTACCGCGGTCACGCCGCCCTTGACCGCCGACGCCGATCGGTTGCGCCGGCGGCATGCGCCGCTCCCGCACCGACGCGCGTGACGCTGGCGCCGCTCTTCCTGCCCTATCTCGGCGACGGCGAGCGCGACGACCCCGACCTGCGCGGCGCGTTCGTCGGCCTCTCGCTGCGCCACGACCGGCCGGCGCTGGCCTATGCGGTGCTGGAGGGGATCGCGCTTCGCGGTGCAGCGGCGCGCTCGCCGGCCTGGAGGCGGCCGGCTCGCCGCGTCGACGAGCTGCGCGTGTCCGGGGGCGGCGGCCGGCTTGCGGCGCTCGTCGCAGATCAAGGCCGACGTGCTCGGGCGGCCAGTGCGTCGCGCTGCGGGCCGACGCGGCGGCGATCGGGACGGCGCTCCTGGCCGGCGGCCGCCGCCGGTATGGGCGACGAGGTGCCGGGCGACGATCGCCTCGGTGCTGCGAGCCGCGCGCGTTCGAGCCCTCCGCCGCGCGTGGCCGACGGCTGGCGGCGCGACGGGAGTGGTACGAGACGACGCGCGCCGCGGCCGCGGTGCGGGGGGATGGGCGTCGGATGAGCCGCCGCGATACACGGCTCGGCATCAACACCTGCTTCGCCGTCAAGCGCTGGCCGGAGCCGGAGCGATGGGCCGAGATCGTCGCCGGCGACGCTGGGCCTGGGGATGGTGCAGCACACCCTCGACCTCGTCGACCTCGACGCCGACGCGCCGGTGCGCGGAGCAGGCCGAGGCGGTGGCGGCCGCCTGCGCCGGGCATCGGGATCGCGGTGCACTCGACGTTCACCGGCCTCGGCGCGTACGGGCGCAACCTCCTGCTCGATCCGAACCCGGCTCCAGCGCCGCCGGGCCCTGGACTGGTTCCGGCGGGCGATCGACTTCACGGCGGCTTGCGGCGGGCGGGCGGCCGGCGGTCACGTCGGCGCGCTGAGCGTCGCCGACTGGCGGCGACGCGGACCGCCGGGCGCGGCTCTGGGAGGGACTCCGGGCCGATCTGGGCGAGCTGGCCGCCTACGCCGGCGAGCGCGGGCTGGACGCCTTCCTGTTCGAGAACATGGCGGCGCGGCGCGAGCCGTCGACGATCGCCGAGGTCGAGTCGCTGCTCGCGCCCGCGGAGCCCGGCCGCGCCGCGGTCGCGCTCTGCCTCGACGTGGGCCACCAGTGCGTCGTGGGGACGAGCGGGGACGACCGCGACCCGTACGCGTGGCTGCGGCGGCTGGGCGCGCGCTCTCCCGTCGTTCATCTGCAGCAGTCCGACGCCGAGGCCGACCACCACTGGCCCTTCACGGCCGAGCGAAACGCACAGGGGCGGATCGACGCCGCGCGGGTGCTGGACGCGCTCGATGCCTCCGGCGCCGGCGAGGTCGCGCTCGTGCTCGAGGTCATCCCCAGCTTCGAGCAGGACGACGACCTCGTCCTGGCCGAGCTTTCGGAGACCGCCGAGTACTGGCACGTGGCCCTCGCGGCACGCGGGGTCTAGGGGTCTAGCCGAGGGAGGACTCGAGCGCCCCGTACGCGTGGCGCATGTCCTCGGTGTCCGCGTGCGGCCGGCGCAGGATGGCGGTGAAGCTCGCGATGTCGGCCAGCGCCCACAGCCGCCGGTAGAGGTCGAGCGCGTCGCGGTCGAGCTCGACCGGGCCGGCGACGGCGCGGTACTCGTCCCAGCCGGTCACGTCGTCGTCGAGCACCATCTGCAGGTCGCGCTCACGCGGCGCGAGCATCGCCGTGTCCCAGTCGATCAGATGCAGCCCCCCGGCCGGGTCGCGGATCACATTGCCTCCATGGGGCTCGCCGTGCGTCACGACCCATCCGGCCCGGGTCTCGCGGACGCGCGCCGCCAGGGCGTCGTGGCCGGTCAGCCGTTCCGCCACCTCCTCCGCACGCGGAGCGAGCAGGGCGCGGGCGGGCTCGGCCAGAGGCCCTGACTCCCACGGCCGGTCGACCTCGCGAAGCGCGGTCTCGAGCGATGCCCGCGACGGGATGTGCAGGTCGGCGACCAGGGGCAGGTCCGCGGGCACGCGATCGGTGGCGCAGTGCAGGCGGGCCACGAGCGCGGCGACGCTTCGGCGGTCGGCGGGCGAGTACTCCCCGAAGACGCCCGGCGTACCCGCCACCACCGGCTCGACCCGCACCCCGTAGCGGCGGCCGAGGCGGCGCAGCGGCCGCCCGTCGCGGTCGCGGATCTGGGCGACGACGAAGTCGAGCCCGGCCCGGTCGCGCAGCGCGGCGGCCACCCCGTATGCACGCTCGAGCGCGGCGAACGCCGCGTCCTCGTCCGTCGCCGCGTGGAAGGTCGCCGTCAGGTCATCGACGCTGACGAACCGGCGCTCGCTCCCGGCCCGGCAGCGCCAGTGGTGGCTGCCGCCGCCCTCGGGGACGTACACGAGCTCGGCGTCGCGAAGGCCCCAGCCGACCGCGAGCGCCGATGCGAGGTCGGCCCGGGCGAGGTCGGCGGGCTCGGTGCGCACCGGCGCACCATACGCCGGGGCTGTAACGCTTCGGCCGCGCCGGGGACTGGACATTCCGCGATGCTTACGCTCGTGACGCCTCCGGACGCCGACACCGCCCCCGGCTCCGCCTCGGCGGACGACCGGCGCACGGTCGCCGCGATCCTCGCGGGCGACGAGCGGGCGTTCGAGGAGCTGGTCGAGCGCTACACCCCCTCGCTCATGCGGGTTGCGCTCGGGTACGTGCGCACGCGCACCGCCGCCGAGGAGGCCGTCCAGGACACCTGGATCGGCGTGCTGCACGGCCTGCCGGCGTTCGAGGGTCGCTCCTCGCTGCGCACGTGGATCTTCCGCATCCTCGTGAACCAGGCGATCACCCGCGGGGTGCGTGAGAGCCGGTCGGTGCCGTTCTCCTCGCTCGGGGACGACGAGGCGGCCGTCGACCCGGAGCGGTTCCTGCCCAGCGGGGCGTGGGGGTCGCCGCCGCAGCCGGTCAATAGCATCCCCGAGGACGTCCTGCTCTCGGCCGAGACGCGGGCGCGCGTGCTGGAGGCGATCGCGGAGCTCCCGCCGCAGCAGCGCCAGGTGATCACGCTGCGCGACGTCGAGGGCTGGTCGTCGGCGGAGGTGCGCGAGGCGCTCGACCTGTCGGAGTCCAACCAGCGGGTGCTCCTGCACCGCGCCCGGTCGAAGGTGCGGGCGCGGCTCGAGGAGTACCTGGGAGGGGCGGCGGCATGAGGCTGCGCCGCAGACGCGATCTGGTTTGCCGCGAGGTCGTCGAGCTCGTGACCGACTACCTCGAGGGTGCGCTCGGCGAGCGCGACCGGGAGCGGTTCGAGCGCCACCTCGGCGGCTGCGACGGCTGCACGGCCTACCTCGACCAGATGCGGCTCATGCTGCGCCTGGCCGGGCGGATCGCGCCCGAGTCGATCGACCCCGTGTTCCGCGAGCGGCTCATGGAGGCGTTCCGGGGTTGGACGGAGGAGCCCTGACCCCGGGCGGGCCCGCCCGGGGTCTGCCGGAATAGCCGGCCGCGGCGGCGCGTTATGATTTTGGATCCAAACACACGAGAACGACAGAGAGGAACTGAGCATGGCGTTGCAGCTCAATGACACGGCCCCGGACTTCACGGCCGAGACGACCGAGGGGCCGATCAGCTTTCACGACTGGATCGGCGACTCGTGGGCGGTGCTCTTCTCGCACCCCAAGGACTTCACGCCGATCTGCACGACCGAGCTCGGCTACATGGCCAAGATCAAGCCCGAGTTCGACAAGCGGCACACGAAGATCATCGGCCTGTCCGTCGACCCGGTCGAGAAGCACGACGACTGGTTCAAGGACATCGAGGAGACCCAGGGGACGGCGCCCAACTACCCGCTGATCGGCGACAAGGACTTCTCGATCTCGAAGGCCTACGGGATGCTGTCCGCGGATGTGTCCGGCGACCCCGCCGACCGCACTCCGGCTGACAACCAGACGGTCCGCAACGTGTTCATCATCGGCCCGGACAAGAAGATCAAGCTGATTCTCGTCTACCCGATGACCACCGGCCGCAACTTCGACGAGGTGCTGCGCGTGCTCGACTCGCTGCAGCTGACCGCCAAGCACAAGGTCGCGACGCCGGTGAACTGGAACAAGGGCGAGGACGTGGTCATCGCCGGCTCGGTGAACAACGAGCAGGCGAAGGAGATCTTCGGCAGCTGGGACGAGCCCAAGCCGTACATCCGGATCGTTCCCGACCCGAGCTGAGCTCGGCAAGGCCTGCGCAGGCGGATCTGCGCAGGCCTTTGCTTGACGTAGAAGATATGCGCGCTTATGATATGCGCACATACGAAGGGAGCAGTCATGTGGAAGACCGAGCACACGCACGAGAGCGCCGCCGCCCCGGAGGCCGTCTTCGCCCTCTGGGCCGACGTCGAGGGATGGCCGGCATGGGACGCAAGCCTGATCGCGACCACGCTGGACGGGCCGTTCGCAGCGGGGACGACCGGGACGCTGCACCCGCAGGGGATGCCCGGGCCGATCGCGTTCGAGATCACGGCCGTCGAGCCGGGCGCGGGGTTCGCCGACGAGACACGCCTCGGGCCGCTCGTCCTGCGGTTCCGGCACCGTGTCGAGGGGCGCCCGGGCGGGTCGCGGATCGTCGTTTCGATCGAGGCGGAGGGGCCCGACGCCGAGCAGGTCGGCCCCGCAGTGGCCGAGGACCTGCCCGAGAGCGTGGCCGCCCTCGCCGGGGCCGCGATGCGGGTGGGGCAGCGCGCGTGAGGTCGGCGCATGCGTCGGCGTGGGACAGCCCGGGGTTCCTGCTCTGGCACGCGACCCTGCGCTGGCAGCGGGCGATGCGGGCCGCGCTTGCGCCGCACGACCTGACCCACGTCCAGTTCGTCCTGCTCGCCTCGGCCTGGTGGCTGGGCGAGCAGGGCGAGCAGCCGGCCCAGCGCCGCCTGGCCGAGCATGCGGGCACCGACGCGATGATGACGAGCCAGGTGGTGCGGGCGCTCGAGCGCCAGGGCCTCGTCGAGCGGCTGCGCGATCCCGGCGACGGGCGCAGCGTGCGCGTGACCGTGACGCCGGCCGGCCGCGCCCGCCTGCAGGGCGCGCTGGCAGACGTCGAGGCCGCCGACACGGAGTTCTTCGCACCGGTCGCCGACGCCGCGCTCGTGCCCCGGCTGCGGACGCTCGCGGGCCGCGCCGCTACTGCGGGGGGGTGATGCCCGGCGTCGCCGGAAGCGCCTTCTTGGCCGCGTAGCCGGCGGCGCTCACGCCGCTCAACGCCACCAGCGTCTGCGGGAGCACGGGCAGGCCGGCGGCCGGGTGCGACATGAACGCCGACACGAACCACAGGAGCAGGACGAGTGTGAAGCCGAAGTACTGGCTGTCCAGCAGGTCGGGCTGCCCGCCGTCGTCCGAGACGAGCTGGCCGACGCCCGTGACGAAGTCGTAGGTCGGCTCCGGCAGGGCGCTCTTCTCCGTCTGCGGGTTGATCTTGTGATGCGGCTTGACGGTGGTCAGCTTGCGGCCCTTTTGGGTCGATTTCGCCGCCACGGCCGCCGTCGTCGGGATCCCCAGCAGAAGCAGGTACTGCGCCTTCAGCGTCTGGTCGGCGAAGCCGTCGCCGTGGGTGTGGATGAGGACGGCGAGCAGCGCCCACCACAGCGCGTACGTCCAGAGCACGATCGCCGTCTTCGAGGTCGACCAGCGGTTGTCGGCTCCCTGCACCAGGCCGAGCAGCCAGCGCCGCTTGGCCGAGTCCTCGTTGCGCCAGTTCATGAACGCGAGGCCGACGGACGGGAGGGCGAGGACGACGATCGCCCAGATGTACGACCACTCCCAGCTCGGCCTGGCCCAGAACCGCATCGCGGGACCGTCTCACGACCGCATTCGAGCTGTCAACCGGGCCTCAGGCGACCCGTGCGGCCATCTCCCGGCAGGTGGTGACCCACACGTCGGTGTGGCGGCGGACGTGGGCGATGAAGCCGTCGAGGAGCGCCAGCCGGCTCGGGCGGCCGATGACCTGCGGGTGCATGGTGAGGACGAACCCTCCGCCCAGGTCGCGGATCCCCGCGAACTCCGCGTCCCAGATCTCGCGCACCTCGCTCGGGGTCGAGATGCGCCGCGTCCAGCTCTCGCGGCCGTCGAACCAGAAATGCGCGGCGTCGTCGAGGATCCACTGGATCGGCAGCTCGACGAGGCGCTTGCCGTCGTGCCGGTACGGCCGCAGGTCGTCCATCAGGTTGGACGAGTATGCAAACCCGTGCTTCTCGAGCAGGCCCAGCGTCGCCTTGCTGAAGTCCCACGACGGCGAGCGGTAGCCGACCACGTCGGCGCCGAAGCCGCGCAGGATCTCGAGGGCGCGGACGAGCTCGTCCTCCTCGGCGGCCGCGTCGAGGTTCGCCGGCGAGGTGTGGGTGTATCCATGGTGGCCGACCTCGTGGCCGTCGGCGATGATCTCCCGCACGCGATCGCGGATGCTTCTCGGCGACCCGGCCCGGGATGAAGAACGTGGCCTTGAGGTTGTGCCGGCGCAGGAGCGCCAGGATCTGCGGCACCGCCACCTTGGCCCCGTAGGTGCCCTGCGAAAGCGTCCCCGGCCGGTCGGCGTTGGCGCGGATCCTCGCCGATCCAGACCTCCTCGGCGTCGAAGTCGAACGTGAAGGCCGCCGCCGCGCGCATACCGTCGGGCCACATGAGTCGTCTCCTGATCGGGGAGCTCCGACTCTACGCCCTTGCCGCGCGCCATTTGGCGCTACACGCATGTGTCAATTGGCGGATTGGCGCCCCCAAGTCGAGGTGGCCGGTTCGGGCGGCTCGGGGTCGCCGACGCCGGGCAGGAGCGGAATCAGGGTGGTCAGAGCGGTGATGGCGCCGCCGATCATGAGGGTGGCTCGCACTCCGATGACGCCGGCGAGAGCACCTGCTGCGACGAGGCCCAGCGGGCTGAGGGCGAAGCCGAAGAAGTAGTCGACCGAGGCCACCCGTCCGATCAGGGCGGCGGGGACCGACCTCTGCAAGAGCGGGTTCCACAGGACGGTGCCGTAGGCGTCGAGGCCGTAGATCAGGAAGGCGACGGCGCCTGCGAGCCAGATGTCGGGGACGAGGCCGAGCCCGAGCACCGCGAGCCCGGACAGTCCCCATCCCATCCACAGGTGCACAACCATCCGGCGGGGGGTGCCGCGATGGCCGAGGAGCAGCGATGCCGCGATCCCGCCGAGGCCGCCGGCACCCAGCACCAGGCCGAGAGCGATACCGCCGCCGTGCAAGCTGTGGGTCACGAGCAGCGGGACCAGCGCGCCGAGCGGTGAGAAGGCGACGAAGTTGCCGAGGGCGGCGCCCAGGATGCTGACCCACAGCCACCGCCGGGACCGGCAGTAGCGGAACCCGTCGCGGATGTCGCGTAGGGGTGATTCCGTGCGGGTGATCGGTTTCGGGCGGGCGGCCATGGCTGCGAGACAGGCGGCGCTCACGGCGAAGGACGCGGCGTCGATCCCGAATCCCCAGGCGGTGCCGAGCAGCCCCACGATCAGCCCACCGACGGCGGGGCCGATGAGGACCTGCGCGAGCTGGGTGCTGGTGCCGCTGAGGGCGCTGGCGCCGACCAGCAGCTCGGCGGGGATGATCTCCGGCGTGATGGCCGTCGACGCGGGGAAGAACAGGGCGTCGGCCAGACCGAAGACGAACGCCATGACGACGAGCGCAGCCAGGTCGACGGCACCGGTGGCGACCAGGGCGGCGATCACCGCCACCGCCGCGCCCCGGGCGATGTCGGAGCCGAGCATGGCGAGCCGGCGGGGCACGCGGTCGACGATCGCCCCGCCGAGAAGGACGAACAGCACGGCGGGAAGCAGTCGGGCGGCCAGCACGTAGGAGAGCGCGATGGGGTGCCGGTCGACTCGCAACGTCTCCAGCGCCAGGGTGACGGTGAACACGCCGTCGCCGAGCATCGAGACCGACTGGCCGGACCACAGCAGCGCAAAGTCACGGTGCCGGAGAGGCTCCAGGTATCGGCTCGTCATGGCTCGATCTTGCCAGGCCGCGCGTACCGCAGGCTCACCGCAGGAGCGGCGCGACCTCCTCGGCGAAGATCCGCATCGATTCCTCGCGGACAGCCGGATCCATGCCCGGCCAGTAGAGCCGGGCGATGTAGTGCAGCCGGCCGCCGACGGCGTCGCGCAGGGCGACGATTCGTTCCGCCACAGCCGCGGGCTCGCCGAGCAGGATCGCGTCGCGCAGCTCCGCCTCGCGGTCGGCCGGGATCGGCGGCGCGGCCGGGGGCGGGCCCGTACGCCCGCGGGCGGGCTCCATGTCGTCATACTTCCAGCTGACGTACCAGTGGTGGTCGCGCACCCGCTCCCAGGCGTCGTCGCCGTGCCAGGGGAACGTCGGCAGGTGCACGCTCCACTCGAAGTCGGCCGGATCGCCGCCGCGGCGTTCGAGCTCCTCCCGCACCCACGCAGCCGCCTCGGCGAGCGCCTCGGGCGTGACGTCACTGCCCATGAACCCGTCGGCGAGCGCGCCCGCCCGCCGCACCGCGGGCTCGGCGAACCCGCCGATCCAGATCGGCGGCCCGCCCGGCCGGGCCGGCTTCGGCGTGACCGAGACGCCGGGATAGGACGTCGCCTCGGTGCCGGTGACGAGCCCATCCGACCACGCCTGCCGCAGGATCGCGATCGCATCGACGAGCCGCGACCTGCGCGATCGCAGCGGGATGCGCAGGCCCTCGAACTCCTCCTCACGCCAGCCCAGGCCCAGGCCGAGCGTGAACCGGCCGCCGCTCAGCAGGTCGACGGTTGCCGCGTCCTCGGCCAGCCGCACCGGGTCGTGCAGCGGCGCCAGCAGGAGCGCGGTGCCGATGCGGACGCGGCTCGTGCGGGCCGCGATGGCCGCGGCGACCGGGAGCAGCGACGGCATGTAGCCGTCGTCGACGAAGTGGTGCTCGGACACCCATACCGAGTCGAAGCCGAGCTCCTCCGCCCGCACCGCCACCTCGACGGCGTCGCGGTAGAGGTCGGCGTCCGAGCGGGGATCGCCCGGATACCGCTGGCAGGTGATGAGCCCGAAGCCGACCTCCATGCCCCCGATCATAGGAGCGTCGATCCTCCGTCGATGGGCAGTGCGGGCGCCGGTGACGTACGCCGCCTCGCTGCACCGACGGGGGATTCTTCCGGGTGGACAGCCCGGCGGCGGGGGTGAGACACTGGCAGGGATGCGCGTTCGGTTGCTCCTCGCCGTTACGGCGGGCCTCATGCTGCTCCCTGCGGCGGGCGGCGCCGCCGCGGCCGGGCCGAACGTCCAGATCGCGCCCTGCGGTGCGAGCCCGCTCGTCGAGTGCGGCTCGATCCGGGTGCCGCTCTTCTGGTCGCGCCCTGCCGTTGGCCGGGCCGCTGACCGTGCACTTTCGCGTCTACCGCCACACCGACCCCGCCGCACCCGCGGCGGAGCCGCTGGTCGCGTTCGAGGGCGGCCCCGGCTACGGCTCGATCGGCTCCGCCGGCAGCTACCTGTTCCTGCTGGGAGCGCTGCACCGCTCGCACGACCTGATCGTGATGGACCAGCGCGGCACCGGCAGCTCGAGCGTGATCGGCTGCCCCGCGCTCCAGAACGGCGTCGGCAGCTACGAGCATGCCGCCGGCGAGTGCGCGCGCCAGCTGGGCGCGCGGGCCGGGGCCTACGGCAGCGCCGCGGTCGGCGACGACCTGGCGGCGATCCTGCGCGGCCTTGGCGTGCGTCGGGTCGACTTGTACGGCGACTCGTACGGCACGTACGCCGCCCAGTCCTTCGCCCTGCACCACCCGGCGATGGTGCGCGCGACGGTGCTCGACGGCACGTACGACCAGTCGTTCGACCCGCTCGAGCCCGAGGAGTCCGTCTCGCTGCGGCATGCCTGGCGGGCGCTCTGCCGCCGCGCAGGCGCCTGCGCGGGAATCCTGCGGTCGATCGGCGCCTTCGACCGGCGCCTGGCCGCCGATCCTCTGGTCGGGCGCGGGCGCGACCAGGACGGCTTCCGGGTGCGCTACCGGGTGACCCCGCCGGTCTTCGCCCAGCTCGTCGAGGACGCGACCTTCAGCTACACCTTCTTCCGCGACCTGCCCGGCGCGCTGCACGCGTTCCGGGGCGGAGACGAGGTGCCGCTGCGGCGGCTCGCGGCCGAGGACGCCTCGTTCGACGCCTCCGGCGGCAGCGCCGCCGACTACTCCGTGGGCGACTTCGCCGCGGTGTCCTGTCACGACTACCCGACGGTCTGGGACGTCTCGGCGTCGCCGGCGCAGCGTCGCCGCCAGCTCGCCCGCGCGGTCGCGCGGCTCCCGCACGACGTCTTCGGGCCGTTCTCGAAGGGGGTGTGGCTCGCGTCGCTCGACGAGGACCAGCTCGTGCACGGGTGCCTGGAGTGGCCGGCACCGCCCGTCCCCGACCCGGCGTTCCCCGCCGGCCCGCGCCCGCACATCCCCGTGCTCGTCCTCGACGGCGAGTACGACCAGGCGACGCCGGTCTGCCGACGCCCGCCGCACCGCCGCCCACTGGCCGGATTCGACCTACGTCGAGGTGCGCAACACCGCCCACATCAGCGCCCTGGCCGACTTCCAGGGCTGTGCGAGCGGGATCGTGCGCCGGTTCCTGCGCACGCTCTCGGCCGGCGACACGCGCTGCGCCCGGCACGCGCCAGGCGTCGAGGTGGCCCGCTTCCCCCGCACCCTCGCGGCCGCGCCGGCCGCCCACCGTATGGCGGGCGACCGGTCACGGGGCGCCGCCCGGCGGGCGGTGTGGGTCGCGGCCGCCACGGTCGGCGACGCCTACGCGCGCTGGTACAACCTCATGTACGGCTCGGTCGGGCACGGGCTGCGCGGTGGCCGGTACACGACCGCCGGCCCGTACTACTCGCTGCGGCCCGTGCGGATCCGGTTCGCCGCCGATCGGTTCGTCGCCGACCTGGCGGTGTCCGGGACGTCGACGTGGACGCGCACGGCCCACCGCTTGCGGGCGACGCTCGTGCTGGCCGGCCCGGCCGCGGCCTCGGGCCGGATCGTGCTGGACATCCCCACCGACCGCAGCGGCGCGCCCGCGACCGTGCACGGCGTCCTGGGGGGCCGGCCGGTGCACCTGGCGGTTCCGACGCCGTGGACCCCCCAGGGCTGACCGGGTAGAGACCTGCTACCGTGATCATGTGACCGTCGGCACGAGCGCGCACCGGGCGGCGCCACCCCTCTCGACGTCGGTGGTCGAGGCGATCGGCGGCACGCCGCTGCTCGCGATCGAGGGCGTGTACGCGAAGCTCGAGTTCCTGAACCCGTCCGGGTCGGTGAAAGCGCGCCTGGCCCGCTACATGATCGAGCGGGCCGAGCACGAGGGGCTCCTGCGGCCAGGCGACACGATCGTCGAGGCGTCGAGCGGGAACACCGGCAACGCGATGAGCATGGTCGCCGCCGCGAAGGGCTACCGCATGCTCGTCGTCATGCCGGAGGGGATGAGCCCCGAACGAGTCGCCATCTCCCGCGCGCACGGCGCCGACGTGCTCCTGATCGGCGACTTCCACGTCACGGCGGCGCTCGAGCACGCCCGCATCCTGGGCGAGCGGCCCGGCTACTTCCATCCCGGGCAGTTCGATTCGGAGTGGAACGTGACCGAGAACCGCGAGTGGCTCGGCGCCGAGATCCTGGCCCAGCTGCCCGATCCGCCGGACGCGCTCGTCGTCGGCGTCGGCACGGGCGGCACTCTCATCGGCGTGGGGCAGGCCTTCCGGGCCGTGAACCCGGACGTGCTCGTCGTCGGTCTCGAACCGGGCGAGTCGCGCACCATCTGCTGCGGAGAGATCGCCATGCATGCGATTGAGGGGATCTCCGACGGCTTCGTGCCCGGGATCGTCGTCCGCCACCGCGACGAGATCTGCGAGTTCCTGAGCGTGTCGAGCGACGATGCGCTCGCCGAGATGCGCCGCCTCGCCCACGACCACGGCATCTTCGTCGGCCCGAGCTCGGGGGCGCACATGCTGGCGGCCAAGACCCTGCGCCGCCGCCGCCCCGAGCTTCGGACGGTCGTCACCCTGTTCTGCGACGAGGGCGAGAAGTACCTCGCCGACCACCACGGCCCGCGCTGACGCGGGCCGGCCGGTGTGACCGCACTCACACGGGCGGAAACCACCCTCTCCTCACCCCCGTAGTCGCGGTCGCGGGCAGAACCGAACCCACGAGAGGGAGGGGCACATGGATTCGACCACGAGCACCGAGGGCGCGCCGACGGCCGCCGAGCTCGACGAGCACTGGGGCCGCGTCGTCGGCAGGCGCGGGTTTTTGGTGGGAGTGGGGGCGGCCGGCGCGGCCGCGCTCACCAGCGGAGGGCTGGCGACGGCGGGGGCGGCGTTCGCCTCGGGCGGACGGCTTTCGCACGGCGACGCGGCGATCCTGCGGTTCCTGGCCGCCGCGGAGATCCTCGAGACCGACCTGTGGCAGCAGTACACCGAGCTCGGCGGCGTGAACGGCGGCAACCCCGCCTACACGGCCGCGCTCGAGAACCTCGACGAGGACATGCCGCAGTACATCTCGGACAACACCGACGACGAGGCCAGCCACGCCTCGTTCCTGAACGCGTACCTGCGCTCGAAGGGCGAGGACGCGGTCGACCTGGACGAGTTCCGCACGCTGCCGAGCAGCAAGGCGACCGGCGCGAAGCAGATCGGCCGCCTGACGAACCTGATGAAGCTGAACGTGGACACGAGCTGGTACACCCGCTACCGCAGCGGCAAGAACCCCGACTTCGGCGCCACGTTCCCGCAGGCCGTCCATATCCACGGCGAGCCGGCCATCCCGCTGAGCGACGCGGACACGCCGCCCGGCATGTCCCAGCCGGTCCCGCCCACGACCGCGCAGCAGCGGCGGATGCAGGCAATCGCGAACACCGCCGGGTTCCACTTCGCGATGATCGAGCAGGGCGGATCGAGCCTCTACACGGCGATGAGCCTCAAGGCGACCGACCTCGAGGTGCTGCGGATCGTCGTCTCGATCGGCGGGGTCGAGGTGAACCACTTCGCGGTCTGGCACGACAAGGCCGGGAACGCGGTGGCGCAGCCGCTCGCAGGCGTGAAGGATCCGGAGACCGGGGTGACGTTCCCCGACCTGAACTCGCCGCCGTTCGGCGGGGAGCTCTTCCAGACCAACCTGATCATGCCCGAGCCGACGGACTTCATCCGCAAGAGCCTGCCGAAGTGCTCGGTGATCCGGCCGTCGCTCGACATGAACGCGGGGGCGATGGCGGCGGTGGCGTTCCTGACGTCGACCGGCCTCTTCGACGGCCAGTCGAAGAAGTTCTTCAAGGCCGCGCACGAGCTGGCCCGGGAGGCGGACGCCGCCCAGCGCGGGAAGGGGTGATATCGGGCTCGGCTGCGGCGCCTGTGTGCCGTAAACTTGGCTGGTGAACTGTCCGCACTGCGGCACAGAGAACAGCGCCGGCCGCAAGTTCTGCGGCGAGTGCGGAGCGGGCCTGCTGCAGGCCTGCCCCGCGTGCGGGTCCGCGGTCGAGCCGGGCACGAAGTTCTGCGGCGAGTGTGGGGCGGCGCTCCACGACGCGCCGGCGCCGGATCCCGGCGCCGCCCCGCCCGCCGCACCCATACGCCTCGCCGAGCGCAGGCTCGTGTCCGTGCTCTTCGCCGATCTCGTCGGCTTCACGACCCTGTCGGAAGGGCGCGACTCGGACGAGGTGCGTGAGCTTCTTTCCCGCTACTTCGACGCCTCCCGGCGGCTGATCGAGCTCTACGGCGGCACCGTCGAGAAGTTCATCGGCGACGCCGTCATGGCGGTCTGGGGCACCCCGATCGCCACGGAGGACGACGCGGAGCGGGCCGTGCGGGCCGCGCTCGACCTGGTCGCCGCGGTGACCGCGCTCGGCGACGAGATCGGCGTCCCCGACCTGCGCGCCCGGGCCGGGGTGCTCACGGGCGAGGCGACGGTCACGGTCGGCGCCGACGGCCAGGGGATGGTCGCGGGCGACATCGTCAACACGGCTGCGCGGATCCAGTCCGTCGCCGAGCCGGGCCAGGTGCTCGCCGGCGACCCCACCCGGCGCGCGACCGAGCCGACGATCGTCTACGAGGACGCCGGCACGCACGAGCTCAAGGGGAAATCGGGCCTCTACCGGCTCTCCCGGGCGGTGCGGGTGGTCTCGGGCGCCCGCGGCGCGCTCAAGTCGGAGGGCCTCGAGGCGCCCTTCGTCGGCCGCGACCGCGAGCTGCGCCAGATCAAGGATCTCTTCCACGCCTCGGCGGACGAGCGCCGCGCCCATCTCGTGTCGGTGACCGGCATCGCCGGCATCGGCAAGTCGCGGCTCGGGTGGGAGTTCTACAAGTACTTCGACGGCCTGGCCCAGATCATCTACTGGCACCGCGGCCGCTGTCTCTCCTACGGCGAGGGCGTCACCTACTGGGCGCTCGCCGACATGGTGCGGATGCGCTGCCGCATCAGCGAGGACGAGCCGTCCGACGTCGCGCTCGCGAAGCTCGCCGGCGTGATCGAGGAGCACATCCCCGACGAGGACGAGCGCCGCTTCGTCGAGCCCCGCGTCGCGCACCTGATCGGGCTCGAGGAGGGCACCGCCTTCAACCGCGAGGACCTGTTCGCGGCCTGGCGGACGTTCTTCGAGCGGCTTGCGGACGCGTACCCGACGCTGCTCGTCTTCGAGGACATGCAGTGGGCGGACGCCTCGCTGCTCGACTTCATCGAATACCTGCTCGACTGGTCGCGGCAGAGCCCGCTCTTCGTCGTCACGGCGGCGCGGCCCGAGCTGCTCGATCGCCGCGTGACGTGGGGGGCCGGCAAGCGCAACTTCACGTCGATCTACCTCGAGCCGCTGTCGGAGGCGGCCATGCGGGAGCTGCTCGAGGGCCTGGTGCCCGGGCTGCCCGATACGCTCCGCGACCAGATCCTGGCCCGGGCCGAGGGCGTGCCTCTCTATGCGATGGAGACGGTGCGCATGCTGCTCGACCGTGGCCATCTGATCCGCGAGGGCAGCGTGTACCGGCCGGCGGGCCCGGTCGACGCGCTGGAGGTGCCTGAGACGCTGCACGCGCTGATCGCGGCACGACTCGACGGCCTCTCGGACGACGAGCGCCGGATCGTCCAGGACGGCGCCGTGCTCGGCAAGACCTTCACCCGTGCCGCCGTCGAGGCGCTCTCCGGGATCGACGCCACCACCTGCGAGGCCGTGATGGGGGCGCTCGTGCGCAAGGAGGTGCTCTCGATTCAGGCCGACCCGCGCTCGCCCGAGCACGGCCAGTACGGCTTCCTGCAGGATTTGATGCGCCGCGTCGCCTACGAGATGCTCTCCCTGCGCGACCGGCGCGAGCGCCACCTGGCCGCCGCCGACTACCTCGAGCGGACGCTGGCCGACGACGACGAGATCGTCGAGGTGCTGGCATCCCACTACATCGACGCCTATACCGTCGCGCCCGACGCCGACGGGGCCGACGCGGTCAGGAGGCGGGCGCGCGAGCTGCTCGTGCGCGCGGGCGAGCGCGCGGAGTCGCTGGGCGCCCCCACCGAGGCGCAGCGCTACTACACCCGCGCCGGCGAGCTCAGCGAGACCGGGACAGACCAGGCCGGCCTGCTCGCGCGGGCGGCCGAGATGGCGCTCCGGGCGGCGTTGCAGGAAGCCGCGGCCGAGCTCGCCGAGCGCGCTCACGCCCTCTACGAGGAGGCCGGTGAGCACGGGTCCGCGGCGCGGGTGCTGGTGATCCGGTCGCGCATCGACCAGATGCAGGGGCGCCTCGACGAGGCGCTCGCCCGCATGCAGCGCGCCCACGACGTGCTCCGCGACGAGCCGGCCGACGAGAGCTTCGCGACCCTCACCGCCCGCCTGGCGGGCGCCTCGTACTTCGCCGGCGACCTGCCGCGGTGCGTCGAGCTCGTCGAGCTCGCGCTCGACATCGCCGAGGCGCAGGGACTGCCGAAGGTGCTCGCGAACGCGGTGATGATCAAGGCGATGGTGGGCGCCTCCGGGCGCCATCCCGAGGAGGCGCGGGGGCTGTTCCAGCTCTCCCTGGAGCTGGCCGAGAAGCACCAGCTGCGCGAGGAGGCCAGCCGCGCGTGCTCGAACCTGTCCGACCTCGCGTTCCGGCGCGACCGCTACACCGAGGCGCTTGCCCACCTGGAGCAGGCGCTCGCGCTCGGCCGGATGGTCGGGAGCCGCCCACACGAGTGGTTCGCCCAGAGCGAGTCGACCTACCCGCTGTACATGCTCGGACGCTGGGACGAGGCCATGGCCGTCTACGACGAGCTGCCCGAGGAGCAGCTGCCGACGGGCGGCACGCTGCTCAGCCCGCTGAGCTCGATCCTCGAGATCCACGTCCACCGCGGCGACCTCGCCGCCGCGCGCCGGCTGCTCGGGATCTACTCGCGGCTCGAAGCCTCGACCGACATCCAGGAGCGAGCCGGTTGGGCGGCCGCGCAGGCGTGCGTCCTGCACGCCGAGGGCCGGCATGCGGAGGCGGTGGTGCTGGGGGACAGGACGATCGAGCTGGGGGAGACGCTCGGCGCCGACGGGCAGGACTCGAAGATGGGGTTCTTGTGGGCCATCGAGGCCGCGCTCGCCCTGGGCGACCGGGTCAAGGCCGAGCAGCTCATCGAGGGCATCGAGGCGATCGCGCCGGGGCTGCGGCCGCCGTCGCTCGGCGCGCACGCCAACCGCGCCCGGGCCCGGCTGGCCGACTCGCTCGAGATGGCGAGCATCCACTTCGCCGTCGCCGAGGCGAGCTTCGACGGCCTGGGCATACGCTTCTGGCGTGCGGCGACCCAGCTCGAACACGCCGAGCGGCTCGCCGCCGCCGGCCAGCCGTCGGAGGCCGCTCCGCTGCTCGCAGACGCGCGGGCGACGTTCGCGGAGCTTCGGGCGTCACCCTGGCTCGCGCGGGCCGATGCCATCGCCGAGCAGGCGTCTGCCGAGGCGGTCGGCTGACGCGAACCGATGTGCGCCGCGGCCCGAGTCGTGGCACCCTACGAGTGTGAGGCGTTTTGCGATCGTGGTCGGAGCGGCGGCGGCCGTGCTGGCAGCGGCCGCGCCTGCGAGTGCCGCGCCGCCCACCATCCCGCAGCCCGAGCTGGGCCAGATCCGCACGCTCCTGCGCGCGTTCATCCCGGCGGCGATCGGGCGCGATCATCCCGGCCGGGCATGGCCGCTGGCGACGCCCTCGATGCAGTCAGGCACGACCCGGGCCGAGTGGCGCCAGGGCAACCTGCCCGTCTTCCCCTACCCGGTCGCGACGACCGGGTTCGGCATGCGGCCGATCACCGTGGAGCCGGGGGACGTGACGTTCGATCTGATGGTGCACCCGAAGCCGGGCAGCAGCGCCGGCGTCGAGGTGTTCACGACCGAGGTGCAGCGGATCGGCGGCAAGTGGCGGGTCGCGTCCATGGCCGCTGAGGCCCAGTTCGCGGGCTCGGGCGGCCCGGCCACCATCACCGCCCAGCCCGACTTCGCCCCCCACCAGCAAGGCCTGCCCCATCACCAGAACCTCAGCTCCGGCTGGGTGCTCGTGCCGCTGCTCGTGATCGGCCTGCCGGTGATCGCCGCGCCCTTCGCGGTCCTCTTCCTCTGGCGCCGCAGCCGCACGGCCGGCGCGGACGTCGAGGCGCGCGAGCGGGCAGCCGCGCCCTGGCGCTAGCGCCTACGCGGGCAGCTGCGCCAGCTCGGCGAGGAGCGTGAACGAGCGTGCCCGGGCGGCCGCGTCGGGGACGCTCGCGATCGCCATCACCTCGTCGGCGCCCGTCTCGGCCAGGAGCGCCTCGAGCCGTGCCCGCACGGTCGTCGGGCTGCCGACCACCTGCGGGCGCAGGTAGCCGTCGGCGAACGCCCGCTCGGCGTCTGTCCAGGCGTGGTTTGCGACCTGCCGCATCGACGGGAGCGGCCCGGGCGGCCGGCCGGTGTTGCGCAGGGCGAAGCTGAGCGCCATCGCGGATGCCAGCAGGTTCGCCTCCTCGTCGGTGTCCGCGCAGACACAGAACGCGGTCACCTGCGCGTAGGGCCGGTCGAGGCCGGGCGACGGCGCGAACCGCGACCGGTAGAGCTCGAGCGCCGGCACGGTGTTCTGGGCGCTGAAGTGGTGGGCGAAGGCGAACGGCAGCCCCATCAGGCCCGCCGCCTGGGCGCTGTACCCGCTCGAGCCGAGCAGCCACAGGGCCGGCATGCTGCCGCCGTAGCCCGGATAGGCGCGGATGCCCTCGTACGCGTCGCCAGGGGCGAAGCCGTTGAAGAAGCCGTCCAGCTCGCGCAGGAGCTCGAGCAGGTCGTCGTTGCCGGCCGTGCGCCGCAGGGCGAGCATCGTGCGCTGATCCGTGCCAGGCGCGCGGCCGATGCCGAGATCGATCCGGCCGGGGTGCAGGGCCTCGAGCGTGCCGAACCGCTCGGCCACGACGAGCGGGGAGTGGTTCGGGAGCATCACCCCGCCCGAGCCGACCCGGATCCGGCGCGTCCGGGCGGCGGCGTTTGCGATCAGCACCTCCGGCGCCGAGCTCGCGATCCCCGGCATGTTGTGGTGCTCGGCGTACCACAGGCGCAGGAACCCGAGCCCGTCGACGAGCGCCGCCAGGTCGGTCGCGTCGGCGAGCGCGGCGGCCGCGCTCGAGTCGGAGGTCACGGGGGCGACGTCGAGCACCGAGAGCGGGACGCCGAAGACGGGGCTGGCCGCGGCCCGGGCGGCGTCGTGGAGCGCGCTCACGCGGCGGCGCAGCGGGCGCAGCGGCCGGGGAGCGACTGGAGGGCGCTGTCGGAGAGCTCGAACCCGGACGCCTCGGCGGCCTGGCGCAGCGACACGAGCGCACACCCCTCGAGCGTCGAGACGGCGCCGCAGTCGACACACACGAGGTGGTGGTGGTGGCCGTCGTTCGCGCACATCACGAACACGGCCTCGCCCCCGCGGGTGCCCGCCTCCTCGACCAGGCCCTCGTCGCGCCAGCGCTCGATCGCGCGGTAGGCGGTCGTGAGGCCGATCCGGGGCTGATCCTGCCGGGCTGCGCTGTGCAGCTCCCGGGCGCTGAAGGCGTGGCCGATCGATCTGCCGGCCTCGAGCAGGGCCTCGCGGTTGCGGCGGTTGCGTCCCTGCTCCATGCCCTCCAGCGTAGTCGCCCGCGCGGCCGATCTCAAGAAGTAGGATTGACATCCGTTTTCATTTCCGTTAGCGTGCCGATGTGTCGAGGACCCTGCTCGGATATGTCGCGCTCGCGGCCGTGCTCGCCGCCGGCGGCGTGGCGCTGGCGGCGACGGGGACGTCCGGGCGGCCGAGCGGCGGGCCGGTGACCGTCGTCGCCGCCGAGAACGCCTACGGCAGCATGGCCGCCCAGATCGGGGGGCGGCACGTGACGGTGACCTCGATCCTGCGAAACCCGGCCGCCGACCCGCACCTCTTCACGGCAGACACCGCCACCGGGTTGGCGGTGGCCCGCGCCGCGCTCGTGATCCAGAACGGCGCGGGCTACGACAGCTTCATGGGCAAGCTCGAGGACGCCGCCCCCAGCGGTGACCGGATCGTCGTGACCGCTGCCGATGTGCTGGGCGTCCACGGCGCTGACGCGAACCCGCACCTGTGGTACGACGTGCCCCGGCTCGACCGGGTCGCCGGGGCGATCGCGTCCGGGCTCGAACGGGCTGATCCACGCCACCGCGCCGCCTACCGGGCCGGGCTGCGCCGGTTCGAGCGCCGGCTCGCCCCGCTGCGGCGCGAGGTGGCCGCGATCCGCGCCCGCGACGGCGGAGCGCCCGTCGCCTACACCGAGCCGGTGCCCGGATATCTGCTCGCCGCCGCCGGCCTCCGCAATCTGACCCCGCCCGCGTTCGCCCGCGCGGTCGAGGACGGGAGCGAGCCGACGGCGGCGGCGGTGGCGGACATGAACGGCCTCCTCACGGGCCACCGCGTGCGCGCGCTGCTCCTGAACACGCAGGCGGTCTCGCCGATCACGTCGCGCATCCGTTCTGCGGCCCTCGCGGCCGGCATCCCGGTCGTCGGCGTGACCGAGACGCTGCCGGCCGGAGAGACGTTCCAGGGCTGGCAGCTACGCCAGGCCGAGGCGCTGGCGCGAGCGCTGGGCGGATGAGCGGTGAGCGTGCCGCGGTCGTCGAGGCCCGCGGGCTGCGGCTGCAGTTCGGCGCCCGCCTGCTGTGGGACGACCTCGGCTTCGACCTCAACGAGGGCGAGTTCCTGGCCGTGCTCGGCCCCAACGGCACCGGCAAGACATCGCTCGTGCGCATCCTGCTCGGGTTGCTCACGCCTGCGGCCGGCTCGGTGCGCGTCGCCGGCCGGCCACCGGAGCTCGCCCGCTCCCGGGTGGGCTACGTCCCCCAGCAGCGCGCCTTCGATCCCGACGCGCCGCTGCGCGGGTGCGACCTCGTACGGCTCGGCCTCGACGGCCACCGCTGGGGCATCGGCCTGCGCTCGCGGGACGCGGACGAGCGCGTGCGCCGGACGCTTGCAGACGTCGGTGCGACCGGCTTCTGCGACGTGCCCGTCGGCCGCCTCTCCGGAGGTGAGCAGCAGCGGCTGCGCATCGCCCAGGCGCTCGTCTCCGACCCGGCCCTGCTCCTCGCCGACGAGCCGCTGCTCTCGCTCGACCTGGCCTCGCAGCGCACCGTCGTCGAACTGCTCGATCGCCGCCGCCACGACGCGGGCACGCCGGTGGTGTTCGTCACCCACGACGTGAACCCGATCCTGCGCGTCGCCGACCGCGTCCTCTACATGGCGCCGGGCCGGTGGGCGATGGGGCCCGCGGCCGACGTGCTCACCACCGAGACGCTCTCGCGCCTTTACGACACGCCCGTCGACGTCCTCCGCGTCCGTGGCCGCATCGTCGTCGTCGGCACGCCCGACGACGACGGCGTGCACCACCACGAGCATGCGCACGCCGGGGCGCACTGATGTTCACCGAGCTGCTCGGGCAGCACTTCGTCCACACCGCGCTCATGGCGGGCGCCGTCGTCGCGGTCGTGAGCGGGGCGATCGGGACGTTCGTCGTCACCCGCGGTGCCAGCTTCGCCGTCCACGCCGTCTCCGAGCTCGGGTTCACCGGCGCCGCCGCGGCGCTGGTCGTCGGCATCGACCCGGTCGGCGGCATGGTGGCCGGCTCGCTGATCGTTGGCGGCGTGCTCGGGCTGCTCTCCCTGCGCGGCCGCGAGCGCGACAGCGCCATCGGCGCCGTGCTCGCGTTCGGCCTCGGGGTGGGGGTGCTCTTCCTGAGCCTCTACCAGGGCTACGCGACCGAGGCCACGAACCTGCTCTTCGGCAGCATCGTCGGGGTGAGCGACCGCCAGCTCCTGGAGCTGACCGTGGTCGCGGTGATCGTCCTCGCCGGCATCGCCGCCGCCTACCGGCCGCTGCTCTTCTCGAGCATGGACCCGGAGGTGGCCGAGGCCCGCGGCGTGCCGCTGCGCGCGCTCTCGGTGCTGACGTTCATGCTGCTCGCGCTGACGACGGCGGAGGCGATCCAGGTCGTCGGCGTGCTGCTGGTGCTCACGCTGGTGATCACCCCTGCAGCCGCCGCGCAGCGCCTGACGGCCAATCCGGCGACGGCGATCCTGCTCTCGATCGTGATCGCCCTCGTCGCGACCGAGGGCGGCATCCTGCTCAGCCTGCAGCAGCCCTGGCCGACGAGCTTCTTCATCAGCTCGATCTCGTTCGCCGCCTACCTGGCCGCCCGCGTGGTCGAGTGGCGGAGGTTGAACGCGCCCGCGCCTGCGGTACCATGATGGCGATGAGCACCGTGCGCATGACCCGGTTTACCCCGCCCCGGCCGCAGGCTGGGGTGGTGGCGCGCGCTCGCTCGTAGCCGAGCTCATCGCCTTCTCCTCCCAGCCGCCGCGCGGCCGGGGCGTCATGTCCCGCCCTGGAACGAGGAGGAACCGGCGATGCCGACCACCATCACCCCCGCCGAGCTCGAGCGCGCGCTTGCGCTGCGCGACCTTTCCGACCCCGACAGCGGCCCGCACGCGATGCAGCTGCTCGCCGGGGCGATCGCCGAGGCCCTGGAGCGGGCCTGGGGCTGTCCCGTGCGCCCGTATCGGGCCGGCCCCGTCGTCACCGTCGAGGCCAACTACGGCGTCCTCGGCTACCCGGCCGACGCCCCCGCCCGGGAGGCGCGCTATTCCCGCTACGTCGACGCCGACCACATGCTGCGGGCCCACACGACGGCCATGGTGCCCAGGGCTCTGCGCGCGCTCGCGGACGTCCCCGACGTAGTCGTCGCCTGCCCCGGCCTCGTCTACCGCCGCGACGTCGTCGACCGCCTCCACGTCGGTGAGCCGCACCAGCTCGACCTGTGGCGGGCGCGTCGCGGCGGGCCTCTGACGGAGGCCGACCTGGACGCGATGGTCGAGCTGGTCGTCGCGGCCGTCCTGCCCGGAGCCCGGTCACGTACGCTCCGGAAGACCCACCCGTACACGACGGCCGGCCGCGAGGTCGAGGTGCTCGTCGACGGCGAGTGGATCGAGCTCCTGGAGTGCGGGCTCGCCGGCGCGCACGTGCTGGCCGCCGGCGGCCTCGACGGCGGCTGGAGCGGGCTCGCCCTCGGGATCGGCCTCGACCGTGCGCTGATGCTGCGCAAGGGGATCAGCGACATCCGCCTGCTCCGCTCCGACGACCCCCGGGTGGCGGCCCAGATGCGGACGCTCGAGCCCTACCGGGAGGTGAGCTCGATGCCGGCGACGGCGCGTGACCTCTCGATCGCGGTCGCCGCCGATGTGGAGCCGGAGGAGCTCGGCGACCGCGTCCGCGGGGCGCTCGCCCCCGCCGAGCTCGACGCGATCGAGGAGGTGCGCGTCGTCGGCGAGACGCCCGGCGCCGCGCTGCCGGCTCAGGCGATCGCGCGCATCGGCCTTCGGCCCGAGCAGAAGAACGTGCTCCTGCGGCTGGTGCTGCGCCATCCCACCCGGACGCTGACCGCGCCCGAGGCGAACGCCGTCCGCGACCGCGTCTACGCCGCCGTGCACGAGGGCGATGCCCACCAGTGGGCCGGAACCACGACGTCACGGTGCTGGACACCCCGCGGCGGTAGGCTGGCGGGATGACCGGCTTCGTGCCAGACGACTTCGACCCGCCGCACGCCCTGAGCGCGGCCCGGTTCCGGCTGGAGCCGCTCGGCCCGCAGCACAACGAGGCCGACTTCGCGGCCTGGACGTCGTCGATGCAGCACATCCGCGACACGCCCGGCTTCGCCACCAGCAGCTGGCCGCGCGAGATGACGATCGACCAGAACCGTGACGACCTGCTCCGCCACGAGCGCGACTTCCAGGCCCGCACCGGCTTCACCTACACGGTGCTGGCCGGCGAGGACAACGTCATCGGCTGCGTCTACATCTACCCGCTCAAGTCCGACCCCGAGCCCGGCGCCGCGCTCGTCGAGTCGTGGGTGCGGGCCGACCGCGCCGAGCTCGACGTGCCGCTCTACCGCGCAGTCAGCGACTGGCTGGCCCGCGATTGGCCGTTCCGGCGGGTCGACTACGCGGCGCGCGAAGACACATAATGCGCCGCCGGTGAGCCGGTCAGCTCCACCTGGACGTGGCAGAGCCTCACCGTCGCCCCGGCTGCGTTCCTGACTGGAGCTCCCAGGCACCGATGACCGCGTCTTCGATGGCGTCGGCGTTGCCGGTGAGGTCGGCGACGATCATCATGTGTTTGCGAAAGCGACTTGGAACCGAGAACGTGTCGGGGAACGATTGATGCAGAAAGTCTCTCGAGTCGAACGACGCGCGGATGACGACGTGACTGTCGTCGAGTTGTCGAGCCACCAGGCGGCCGTGGTAGCGCCAGTCGAGCATGCCGTCGCGGGTACGCTCGGTGACACCTTCGAGCCGGCTGGCGAGGCGACTCAGATCCGAAAGCCTCATCCCGATTCATACTCGCACGCGGCGATGACCCGCGGTGCTCCCGCGTGACGGCCTTCGACCCCACCGTCGCCTCACTACACTGAAGGGGCGATGGACGGGACGGCCACGCTCACCCGCGGGTTCGAGTTGCCCCTGGAGCCGCGCCTGCCGCGGATCGGGGCGGTCGACGCCGTTGCGCTCGAGGCGCGCGCGGCCGACCTGGCCAAGCGCTCGATCAAGCGCGAGTCGAAGCTGGCGGCGCTCGACCTGATCGTGCGCATGACCGACCTCACGACCCTCGAGGGCGCGGACACGCCCGGCAAGGTGGCGGCGCTCTGCGCCAAGGCCGTACGGCCCGACCCGGTCGACCCCAGCGTTCCGTCGGTCGCCGCCGTGTGCGTCTACCCGAACCTGGTCGCCGTCGCCCGTGAGCGGCTCGGGCCCGACCGGTCGGTGCGGATCGCGTCGGTGGCCACGGCGTTCCCGTCCGGGCAGTCGCCGATCGAGGTGAAGCTGGCCGACGTCAAGGCGGCCGTCGAGCTGGGCGCCGACGAGGTGGACATGGTCATCGACCGCGGCGCGTTCCTCTCCGGCCGCTACGCCAAGGTGTACGACGAGATCGTGCGCGTGAAGGAGGCGGCCCGGCCGGCCCATCTGAAGGTCATCCTCGAGACGGGCGAGCTCGGCACCTACGACAACGTCCGCCGGGCGTCGCTGCTGGCGATGGCCGCCGGCGCCGACTTCATCAAGACGTCGACGGGCAAGGTCAGCCCGGCGGCGACGCTGCCGGTGACCCTGTGCATGCTCGAGGCGATCCGCGACGTCGAGGCCGAGACCGGCCGTGCGGTGGGGATGAAGCCTGCGGGCGGGATCCGTCACGCCAAGCTCGCGATCCAGTATCTGTGCGTGCTGCACGAGACGCTCGGCCGCGAGTGGCTCACGCCCGAGCGGTTCCGCTTCGGCGCGTCCTCGCTCGTGAACGACGTGCTGATGCAGATCCGCAAGCAGAAGACCGGCGTCTACCAGTCCCCCGACCACTTCACCATCGACTGATGGCGGAGATCGAGCACCGCCCGTCCGCGGCGCCGGCGCCCCTCGAGTGGGAGTACGCGCCCGCCCCGGAGGCGCGCGACATCGTGTCGTTCCGCGAGCGCTACGGGCTCTACATCGGCGGCGAGATGGTGGACCCGCGGTCGGGCGAGTGGTTCACGACCAGCTCGCCCGCCGACGAGTCGCCGCTGGCCGAGGTCGCGCAGGCCGGCGGGGAGGACGTCGACCTCGCGGTCGGCGCCGCCCGGGCCGCCTACGAGGACGGCTGGTCGGGCCTGCGCCCCGCGGAGCGGGCCAAGTACCTGTTCCGGATCGCCCGCATCCTCCAGGAGCGGGCCCGCGAGCTGGCCGTCGCCGAGTCGCTCGACGGCGGCAAGCCCATCAAGGAGTCGCGCGACGTCGACCTCCCGCTGGCGGCCGCCCACTTCTTCTACTACGCCGGCTGGGCGGACAAGCTCGAGTATGCGTTCCCCAACCGCACGCCGCGGCCGCTGGGCGTGGCGGCCCAGATCATCCCCTGGAACTTCCCCCTGCTGATGCTGGCCTGGAAGGTGGCGCCGGCGCTCGCGTGCGGGAACACGGTTGTGCTCAAGCCGGCCGAGACGACCCCGCTGACCGCGCTCATGTTCGCCGACGTCTGCCGCCAGGCGGAGCTGCCCGCCGGCGTCGTCAACATCGTCACCGGCGACGGCTCGACCGGCGCCGAGCTGGTGCGCCACGACGGCATCGACAAGCTGGCCTTCACCGGCTCGACCGACGTCGGCAAGGCGATCCAGCGCGAGCTGGCAGGGCGCGGCATCCCGCTCACGCTCGAGCTGGGCGGCAAGGCGGCGAACATCGTCTTCGACGACTGCGCCCTCGATCAGGCCGTCGAGGGGATCGTGAACGGCATCTACTTCAACCAGGGCCACGTCTGCTGCGCCGGCTCGCGCCTGCTCGTCCAGGAGTCGATCTCGGAGCCCTTGATCGGCAAGCTCAAGCGGCGGCTGCAGACGCTCCGGGTCGGCGACCCGCTCGACAAGAACACCGACGTCGGCGCGATCAACTCGCGCGCCCAGCTCGACAAGATCCGCGAGCTCGTCGCGAGCGGCGAGGCCGAGGGAGCCGAGATCTATCAGCCGCCGTGCGTGCTCCCCGAGCGGGGCTACTGGTTCGCGCCGACGGTGTTCACCAACGTGGCCCAGTCGAGCCGGATCGCGACCGAGGAGATCTTCGGCCCGGTGTTGTCGGTGCTCACATTCCGCACGCCCGACGAGGCGATCGAGAAGGCGAACAACACGCCGTACGGGCTCTCCGCCGGGGTGTGGACCGAGAAGGGCTCGCGCATCCTGTGGATGGCCGGCCGGCTGCGCGCCGGCGTCGTGTGGGCGAACACGTTCAACCGCTTCGACCCGGCCTCGCCCTTCGGCGGATACAAGGAGTCGGGCTTCGGCCGCGAGGGCGGCCGCCACGGCCTCGAGGCGTACCTGAGGTTCGACGAGTGACGCGCCTGCCGGTGCGCAAGACCTACAAGCTCTACATCGGCGGCGCGTTTCCGCGCTCCGAATCGGGACGGACGTACGAGGCCGAGGGCCAGAACGTCGCCCGGGCGTCGCGCAAGGACGCGCGCGACGCCGTCCGCGCCGCCCGCGCGGCCGTGGGGAAGTGGTCGGGAGCGACGGCCTACAACCGCGGCCAGGTGCTCTACCGGATGGCCGAGATGATGGAGACGCGAGCCGCCGATCTCGAAGCGGTCTGCTCGGGCCAGGAGGAGGTTGAGCGCTCGATCGACCGCGTCGTCTGGTACGCCGGCTGGGCGGACAAGCTGGCCCAGGTGCTCGGCGGCGCGAACCCGGTCGCCGGGCCGTACTTCAACTTCACCATCCCGGAGCCGACCGGCGTCGTCGCCATCGTCGCCCCGCCCGAGCCCGCGCTCGAGGGGCTCGTCTCGCGCCTCTTGCCGGCGCTCGTCGGCGGCAACACGGCCGTCGTCGCCGCCTCGCAGGAGCACCCGCTTGCCGCCGTCGAGCTGGCCGAGGCTGTCGCGACGAGCGACATGCCGGCGGGGGTCGTCAACATCCTCACCGGCGACCCGGCCGAGACCGCGCCCGTGCTCGCGGGCCACATGGACGTGAACGCGCTCGACCTGACGGGTGTGGAGGGGGACGCCGCCGCGGAGCTCGAGCGGCTCGCCGCCGCGAGCGTGAAGCGGGTCGTTCGCGGCACCGCGACGGGGCAGAGCGTGTGGGAGATCGAGCCCCTGGTCGAGGCCAAGACGGTCTGGCACCCGATCGGGGTGTGAGACCCCCATGTCGGACTCCGGCCCGGGCCCCGACATCGTCGTCGCGGCCATGTTCGCCGCGGCCGCGATGCTGGCTGTCCTGGCGTGCCTCCCCGCCGCGCGGCTCGCGAACGCCGTCGGCCCGATCGCCGCAGCGCTCGTCGTGCTCGCCGTCGCGGGCGCGGCCGCGCTGGCCACGATGCGGGCGAGCATCTACGCGGACGGCACGAGCCACTGGCACCACATGTCGCACGTCCTCATCCTGGCCGGCGGCACGATCTCCCTCGCTTCGGCGGCCGTCCTCTTCTCCGCCCAGCGGGTCGCCATGCTCCGCGCGGGGTTTGCGACCGGCTCGGCGGGCACGCTCCTGCTCGCCCTGAGTCCGTTCACCTACCAGACGCCCGGCTAGATGATTGATTCCACGCCCCCGCGTGCCTGGACGTCAGGCTGTTGGTGGGGGTTCGGTTCGTTGGTGGGGCTGCGGCTGCGAACCGTCGCATCGCGGCGTCCTCGGTCGCGCCCATATTTCGGGCCAATATGAACGCTCCCTGCGTCCTTGCGCTGCTCGGTTCGCAGCCGCCCAGGACATCACGGCGGCGCGGAATCAATCATCTTGTGAACAGGGTCAGACCCCGTGTAGTCACTCCGACCTGGCCGGCTCTGGACGCGTCGCCGGCCGCTTCCAAGTTACTCCAGTCGCGGCGCGGGGTTGCGCGCGCACGTATCCTTCGCTCGATGCTGCTTCGGGTCTGGGTCGTGGTTGGCGTGGCCGTTGTTCTGTGCAGCGGCTGTGCCGGGGGACGCTCTTCGGCGCCCTCCGGGGCGCAGCCGGCGGGCGCGGTCGCCGCGGACGTCCCTGCGCCGATCCAGCCGGTGGCGGCGACGGCGTGGCACGCGCCGGCCCGTCCGCGCGGGCCGGGCGCATACCTGATGGCGCGCCTGCGTCGGCCGCTCCACACCCGGTTCGGGCTGGTGCGGGCGAAGACGCAGTTCGACGGCCCCGTATGGGTGCCGGTGCTGAGCCACCGTGGCCCGCAGGCGTCGCTGCTCGTGCCGGTGCGGCCGTTCGGCCGGGTCGTCCACGCCGACGTGCGCTCGCTGGCGCTGCGCTGGTCGCGTATCCGCGTCGTGGTCGATCTGGGCATGTCGCGGCTGACCATCTTCCGGGGCCATCGTCCCCTGGGCGCGTTCCCGGTCGGCCAGGGGACGGCACTCACGCCGACACCGACGGGCCGTTTCTTCGTCACCGACCGGCTCCAGTTCGGGTTCGGGAGCCCCTACTTCCCGTTCGCGCTGGGGCTCTCGGCCCACCAGACCCATCTCGCCCCGACCTGGATCGGTGGCGACCAGATCGCGATCCATCCCGGCCCGATGGGCCACGTCAGCAACGGCTGCATCCACGTCGGCGCGGCCGCGATCGGCATCCTGCGCCGCATCGCGCCGCTCGGCACGTACGTCATCGTGCGCGGCTGAGGGCCCTCACGCCAGAGCCGAGCCCGGCTCGGCGTGGACGATCTCGCCCTCGACGATGGTGGCGAGGACGCGTGCCGACAGGTACTCCTCCGGCGCCAGGTCGAACAGGTCGCGATCGAGCACCACCAGGTCGGCCAGCTTGCCGGGCTCGATCGACCCGGTGACCGCGTCGATCCCGCAGGCGTAGGCGGCGCCGATGGTGTGGGCGGCGAGCGCCGTGCCCAGGTCGAGCCGCTCCGCCGGGAGGAGGGGCTCCTCCGCGGAGCCCTCCGGGTCGCGCCGGGACACGGCGACTGCGAGCTGGTGGCGCGGGTCGGGCGTGGACACCGACCAGTCGCTCCCGAACGCGAGCGCCCCGCCGGCCCGGACGATGCTCGCGAACGGGTACATCCCGGCCGCCGCCCGGGCGGAGACGAACGGCAGCGTCATCTCGGTCACGTACGCCTCGAGCCGCGCCCAGAGCGGCGTCACGTTGGCGATGACGCCGAGTGAGCGGAAGCGGGGCAGGTCGTCGGGATGGGCGAACTGGACGTGCGCGAGCTGGTGGCGGGCGTCGCGGCGGCCGTTCGCGCGCGCCGCCGCCTCGATCGCGTCGAGCGACTCGCGCACGGCCCTGTCGCCGATGGTGTGGATGTGGACGCCGAAGCCCTCCGCGTCGCACAGGCGTACGAACCGCTCCAGGTCTGCGCGCGCGTACATATCGATGCCGTACTCATCCGTGGCCCGTCCGGCGGCGTCCAGGTACGGATCGAGCATCGCCGCGGTGCGGTTCTCGACGACGCCGTCGTGGAAGAACTTGACGTTGCCGCACCCGAGCCGGCCGACGGTGCCGCTGCGCCGGCGCTCGACGAGCTCGGCGACCTGCTCCTCGCCGCGGCCGACGTCCCACTCGAGCGCGCCGCGCACGCGCAGCCCAAGCTCGCCGGCGCGGGCCAGCTCCTCGTAGGCGGCCTGCCAGCCGGGATCGACAAGGGCGTCCTGGCAGGCGGTGATCCCGAGCCGGTGGTAGTACGCGACACCGGCCCGGATTCCGGCCACGCGATCGGTGTGCGTCGGAGCCGGCGCACGGTCGAGGACGAGGTGCATGGCCTGCTCCTGGAGCGTCCCCATGGGCGCGCCGTGCTCGTCGCGCTCGATCCGGCCGCCGGCGGGATCGGGCGTCGCCGCCGTGATCCCGGCCGCCGCGAGCGCCCGCGTGTTGACCCAGACCCCGTGGTAGTCGCGGTTCGTGAGCACGGCCGGGCGGTCCGGCACGACGGCGTCGAGCGCCGCCGCCGTCGGCGTGCCGCCGGGGAAGTCGCTCATCGACCAGCCGCTGCCGACGACCCACTCCCGGTCGGGGTGGGCGTCGCGGTAGACGGCGACACGGCGCAGGTGCTCGTCGGCGCCGCGGCTGCCCTCGAGGCTGCACAGCGTCGACGCGTGGCCGCTCGACCCGAGATGGCAGTGCGCGTCCTGGAATCCGGGGAGCACCATCCCGCCGTCGAGGTCGACAACCCGCGTCGCCGGCCCCCGCAGCCCGTCCACCTCGTGTGCGTCGCCGACGGCGGCGATACGCCCGGCCTCGATCGCCACGGCGGCGGCGGTGCGCCGGGCGGCGTCCACCGTGTGCACGGTCGCGCCGCGCAGGATCAGATCCGCGGGCATGCGCGGCAGATGCTAGATGATTGATTCCACGCCCCTGTGATGTCCTGGGTGGGTGCGAACCCGAGCAGCGCAAGGACGCAGGGAGTGTTCATATTGGGCCGAAATATGGGCACGACCGAGAGCGCAGGGCAGCGACAGCGGCAGGCGTCGGACGCGGCGATGCGACGGTTCGCAGCCGCAGACCCACCAGCGCGCCGAACTCCCGCCGAGAGCCTGACGTCCAGGCGGGCAGGGGCGTGGGATCGATCATCTAAACCGGGAGGGCACCGTTCAAGGCCCGCCCGTGCCGCGCCGATTACTCAGGGGGAAATGTCAGAGTTCGCCTCCGAGTCCTTTCCCGATCCCGATCCCGACGGCGTCCTGCTGGACGAGTTCCTCGGGCTGCTCCCGCCGTTGCCGACGTCGATCGGCGTGTTCTCCGCCGGCGGCGTCGCCGAGGTCGTCCTGGCCGACCTCGACCGCGGCCTCGTGATCGGGTACGCGCCCCAGATCCTGATGCAGCCTGGGCTCGTCATCGTCTGTCCGCTGCGCGACCAGAGCGGCGGCGGCTTCGACGTGTCGCTGCGGATCGAGAAGGCGTACTTCCAGTCGTCGAACCAGACCCTGATCCACATGCGCGTCATCGAGATCGTGCACCAGCCCGGCCACCGCCGCACCAAGCGCGCCCACCGCACAGTCGCGGCCGACGCCGTCGTGCTGCGGTCGAAGATCCTGCCCGACGGGGAGCGCTTCCGCGTGCGGACAGCGGACATCTCGGAGGGCGGCGTCGCGTTCGTCACCGAGCTCCACCTCGCGGTCGGAGACCGGATCATGCTCTCGGTCTGGATCGGCGCTCGCCCGATCACGATGGAGGCGCTCGTCATGCGCGTCGAGCCGATGTCGTTCGGCCGCTCGCGGATCGGCTGCGAGGTCGACGCGATCGCCGACCATGACCGCCAGGCCGTCGCCCAGATCGCCGACGCCTACGAGGAGGGCGACCCTGCTGCGCGCGCCCCCGAGGTGACGGCCGCCCGCGTCCAGGGCCGGTCCGAGCAGCACGCGCTCAAGTCGCGCCTCGCCGTGCGCCGCTACATGCGCTAGGTACCGAGCAGACGGCGGATCGCCGACCGTAGAGCGGGCGACCCGCGCAGTGACGCGGCTCCCGCCGCCCCACACGCTCGCGGGAATCAGGCCGCGGCCGGCTCGCCCCGCCGGTTTCTCGCCACGATCCGCGCCTGCTCGGGCGGGGTGGGCGGCACGTCCTGCAGCAGATGGTCGGCGAAGGCCTCCGCCTCCGCGTAGGCCAGGGCGCGGTTGTGCAGGCGCTCGAAGCCGATGCTCGAGATCGGGTTCCCGGACAGGCCCCGGCCGCACACCGAGCCGCCGTAGTGGCTCGGGTAGACGACGACGTGGTCGGGCAGCGCGAGCAGCCGCTGCATCGACGCGTGCTGGAGCAGCGCGAGCCCGCGGGGATCGCCGCCGCCGGCGTGCAGATCGGGGCGGCCGGCGTCGTTCACGAGCAGCGAGTCGCCGGTGAAGGCGAGCCATGGCTCGTCCGTCTCCCGGCGTAGGTCGGCGACCAGGTAGGCGTGGTGCGCCGGGGCGTGGCCCGGCGTCGCCATGGCCGTGACGATGGTGTTCCCGAGCTCGATCCGCTCGCCGTCGGCGACCGCGTGGTGGTCGAAGTCGACCGCCGCCCCGGCAGGCAGGTACGCCGTCGCCCCGGTCGCGGCGACGACACCGGGGAGGCCCGAGACGTGATCGGCCTGGACGTGCGTCTCGAGGACGGCGACGATCGGCGCGCCGGTCGCCTCGGCGGCCTCGACGTAGCGGTCGACGAGCTCGATGTGGGGGTCGACGACGGCCAGCTGGTTATACGTCAGGCAGCCGAACAGGTAGCTCGCGCAGGCCGTGTCGTCGTACAAGAACTGGCGCAGGATCATGGCCGGTGATCGTAGACCAGGGCGTGGTGAACCGCTTGACCGCGTCCGGCCGACCCGGTACAACTCGCCGCCGTGATCGAGCTCGCCCTCAACCACTACACCGCGCTCAAGTTCGTGCACGTGCTCTCCGCCGTCGTGTGGGTCGGCGGCGCGTGCACGGTGCAGGTATACGCGCTGCGGGCGCTGGGCACGGACGACCCGGTCAAGGTGGCGTCGTTCGCGAGCGACACCGAGTTCGTGGGCACGCGCGTCTTCATCCCGGCGTCGCTGATCCTGCTCGTCTCGGGGATGTTCACGCTCCATGACAGCGGTGGCCTGTGGAGCTACAGCCAGGGCTGGGTGCAGTTCGGCCTCGCCGTCATCGTGCTCTCGATCGCGGTCGGCATCGGCTACCTGGGACCCGAGGCCGGACGCATCGCCAGGGCGACCGAGGCCGGGGGAGTCGAGTCCCCGGAGGTGCAGGAGCGGATCCGGCGCATCTTCCTCATCTCCCGGATCGAGCTCGTGCTGCTGCTCGCCGTGGTGTTCGACATGGTTGTCAAGCCCGGCATGTGAGCGCAGGCCCGGCCCGTAGAATGCCGCACATGGACAGGTACGAGCCGGCCGCCGTCGAGGCCCGATGGCAGGAGATCTGGGAGCGCGAGGGCGTCTTCGACGTGCCCAACCCCGCCCCCGGCGAGCCCGCCGACGACCTGACGTACGTGCTCGAGATGCTCCCGTATCCGTCCGGCGAGCTGCACATGGGCCACGTCAAGAACTACACGATGGGCGACGTGGTCACCCTCTACCGGCGCCGCCACGGCCACCGGGTCATGCACCCGATGGGCTACGACGCGTTCGGGCTTCCGGCCGAGAACGCCGCGATCCGGTCGGGCCGGCATCCGGCCGAGTCCACCCGCGAGAACATCGCCGCGATCCGCCGCCAGATGCGGCGCATGGGCTGGTCGATCGACTGGAAGCGCGAGCTCTCGACCGCCGAGCCGGAGTACTACCGCTGGACGCAGTGGATCTTCCTGCGCCTCTTCGAGGCCGGGCTCGCCTTCCGCAAGAGCGCGAACGTGAACTGGTGCCCGAACGACCAGACGGTGCTCGCGAACGAGCAGGTGATCGACGGCCACTGCGAGCGCTGCGGCGCCGAGGTCGAGGCGCGCACGCTCGAACAATGGTTCTTCAGGATCACGGCGTACGCCGACCGGCTGCTGGACGATCTTGCGGACGTGCGCTGGCCCGAGCGGGTGGTGACGATGCAGCGCAACTGGATCGGCCGCTCCGAGGGCGCCGAGGTGTCCTTCGCGCTCGACGACGGCACGGCCCTCGAGGTGTTCACGACCCGCCCGGACACGCTCTACGGCGCCACGTTCTTCGTGCTCGCGCCGGAGCATCCGCGCGCGGTCGAGCTCGCGGCGGGGCGCGAGCACGAGCGGGCCGTGGCCGATTATGTCCGCCACGCGGGCGCGCGCTCGGCCGTCGAGCGGGCGGAGGCCAAGGAGAAGACCGGCGTCTTCACCGGCCGCCACGTCACCAACCCCGTGAACGGCGAGCAGATCCCGGTCTGGGTGGCCGACTACGTCCTCGCCGAGTACGGCACCGGCGCGATCATGGCCGTGCCGGCCCACGACGAGCGCGACTTCGAGTTCGCGCAGGCGCACGGGCTCGAGATCCGGCCGGTGGTGGCGCCCGCCGGCGTGGAACCATCGACCGAAGCGGCCTACTCGGCCCACACGCAGGACGAGGTGCTCGTGAACTCCGGCGAGTTCAGCGGCCTGCCGGCGCCCGACGGCGGGCGCGCGATCGTTGGGCGCCTCGAGGCCGACGGCCTCGGGAAGGGGACGGTCGCCTACCGGCTGCGCGACTGGCTGCTCTCACGCCAGCGCTACTGGGGCTGCCCGATCCCCATCGTCCACTGCGAGAAGTGCGGGATCGTGGCCGTGCCGGACGACCAGCTGCCGGTCGTGCTGCCGGAGATCGCGGACTACGCGCCGCGAGGGCGCTCGCCGCTCGCGGCCGCCGAGGACTGGGTGCGCACGGAGTGCCCCTCGTGCGGCGGTCCGGCCTCCCGCGAGACGGACACGATGGACACCTTCGTCGACTCGTCGTGGTACTTCATGCGCTACGCCGACCCACACAACGAGACGGCGCCGTTCAGCCGCGAGGCCGTCGACGCGTGGCTGCCGGTCGACCAGTACATCGGCGGCGTCGAGCACGCGATCCTGCACCTGATGTACGCGCGCTTCTTCACGAAGGCGCTGTACGACCTGGGCTACCTCGGCTTCACCGAGCCGTTCGCGAACCTCTTCACGCAGGGGATGATCTACTACCTGGGCGCGAAGATGGCCAAGTCGAAGGGCAACGTGATCTCGCCCGACGACATGGTCGAGCGCTACGGCGCGGACACGGTGCGCCTGTACTCGCTCTTCCTCGGCCCGCCCGACCAGGACGCCGAGTGGTTCGACGGCGGAGTCGAGGGCAGCCACCGGTTCCTGGCCCGGCTGTGGCGGCTGGCGGTCGAGTCGGCCGCGGAGGCGTCCCCGGGCATCCCGGCGTCCGCGCCCGCGGACGGCCCCGGCGCCGAGCTCGTGCGCAAGGCGCACTGGGCCATCGACCGGGTCACGAGCGACGTCGGCGACCGCTTCGCCTTCAACACGGCCGAGTCGGCGGTGCACGAGCTCGTGAAGGAGCTCCAGTCGGCCGCAGAGGCGACGCCGGAGCAGCGCCGCTTCGCCGTCGCGACGGCGGTCTCGCTGGTGCAGCCCTACGCGCCGCACATCGCCTGCGAGCTGTGGGAGCGGCTCGGCGGTGCGCGGCTGTGGGACGCACCGTGGCCGGTCGCAGACCCGGCCATGCTCGCGTCCGACCACGTCACCTACGCCGTGCAGGTGAACGGCAAGCTGCGGGGGCAGTTCAGCGCGCCGGTCGACCTCGACCGCGACGGCGTCCTGGCCGAGGCGCGGGCGCTCCCGAACGTCGTCCGCCACCTGGACGGCACGACGGTCGTGAAGGAGATCGTCGTGCCGGGCAAGCTGGTCAGCCTCGTCACCCGCCAGTAGGAAGGGTGCCTGGCACCGGTCACGGTGCCTACACCCGCTGGGTGTCGCGCCGGTAGGCCCACCCGGCCCCGACGGCGAGCACGACCGCCCACGCGGCCATGATGACCCAACCGAGGGCGCTCCAGCCCCTGCCGCCGAGCGCGACGTGGCTCGCCTGCACCAGCCAGTACGACGGCAGGGCCTCCGCGATGTCGTGCAGCGCGCCGCTGTTCACGGGGAACCAGACGCCGCCGAGCAGCGAGAGCAGGGCGGTCGTGCCGCCCATCGCCGGGCCGATCGAGTCGGTCGTGAGCATGTGTCCCATGAGTACACCGAGCGCGATGAACGGCACCAGCCCGACCAGGATCAGGCCCGTCATCCGCGCCCACTCGCCGGCGGGCAGAGAGACGCCGAGCGAGATCCCCGACGCGTACAGCACCACGATGGTGATCCCGGCCATCAGATAGGCGACCACCACCTTCGTACGGAAGTAGTCACGGGTCGAGAGCGGCGTCAGGCGCAGCTGCCGGTTCCAGCCGGCCGCCCGCTCCCCGGCGATGCGGGTGCCGGTCGAGAGCACGGTGTTCATCGTGCCGAACGCGGTCAGCCCGACCATGTAGTAGAGGGCGGCCGGGAGCCCGCTGTTGGCGAAGTTCTGCTCGTTGCGGTTCGGGCCGGCGATGGTGAAGAAGAGCACCACCGGGAACCCGATCGAGAAGATGAAGAAGCGCCGGTTGCGGAACGTGCGAACGATCTCGTACTTGGCGAAGGTGATCACGTCCCGACCCCCGTGAGCTGGAGGAACGCCTGCTCGAGCCCGGCGCCGGTGATCTCGATGTCGCGGACGTCGGGATAGGCCGCGAGGAGCGCGCGGATCGCGGCGTCGGAGTCCGCGCAGTGCAGCACGATCGCCTGGCCGCGGCGCTCGGCCGAGTTGACGCCCGCAAGCGCCTCGAGGTCGGGCGCGTCCACATCGGGGAGCGTGGCCCGGATCGTGCGCAGGCCCACCATCGCCTTGATCTCCGTGGTCGGCCCGTCCGCGACGATGCTCCCGTGCGCCATCAGCACGGCCCGGTCGGCGTTCGCGTCCGCCTCCTCGAGGTAGTGCGTCGCGAAGACGATCGTCTTCCCGCGGGCGGCGAACCCGCGCATCGAGTCCCAGAAGGCGTGCCGGCTCTCGACGTCCATCGCCACGGTGGGCTCGTCCAGGACGAGCAGCGCCGGGTTCGAGACGAGCGCGACCGCGAACCGGGCCCGCTGCGTCTCGCCGCCGGAGAGCCGCTGCGTGCGGCGGTCGGCGATCTCGCCGATCGCGGCCAGGTCGATCACCTCGTCCACGCCCAGCGGCGTCGGGTACAGCGACGCCATCATGTCCAGCAGCTCGCGGACGGAGAGGTCGCGCAGCAACGACCCGGTCTGGAGCATCGCCCCGATCGCGCCCTCGGCGATGGCATCGCCGGGCGAGTGGCCGAACACCGTCACCGTCCCGCTGTCGGGCGGGAGCAGGCCGAGCAGCATGTCGATCGTGGTCGACTTGCCGGCGCCGTTCGGGCCGAGCAGCGCGACCGTCTCACCCGCCCGGATGTCGACGTCGATGCCGCGCACGGCGTGCACGGGCCCGGCGGGCGACCCGAAGGATTTCGTGAGCCCCTGGAGGCGGATCGTGCCGTCTGTCGCCGTCGCGCTCACCCCTCGTACATTGCCAAACCTGCACGAGATACCCCGCAGGTCGATGCCCGAATCGTGACGCTTCCGGCACGGCCCGCGTCTGGATCCGTGACAGGCGCCCGCGGGATCCTGCCCGGCGTGCCCGTGCTCTCGCATCGCCAGATCGCGCTCTACGCCGCGGCAGCGGCGATCGTGCTGCTCGTCGGCTGGAGGTACCAGGCGGGGTCGTCCGCGCAGCAGGGCTATCCGACCGCGTCGGCGTCCGCGGCCTCGGCCATCCCGGCGGCCGATCCGGCGCCGGCCGTGGTCGTGGTCGACGTCTCCGGCGCCGTGCGCCGGCCGGGCGTCTACCGGCTTGGCGCGGGCGCGCGCGTCCTCGACGCGGTGCGCAGGGCGGGTCCCCGTCGCCGCGCCGATCTTGGCGCGGTGAACCTCGCCGCCCGCCTGACCGACGGCGAGCAGGTGAGCATCCCGGTACGCGGCGCCCCGGCCGCGGCTGCTGCGACGGATCCCGGCGCCGGCGCGTCGCCGGCGGCGCCCGTCTCGCTCAACTCCGCCTCGCTGGAGCAGCTCGAGACGCTCGACGGGATCGGCCCGGCGCTGGCGCAGCGGATCATCGACTACCGGACGGCGCACGGCGGGTTCCGGGCGCTCGAGGAGCTCGACCAGGTGAGCGGCATCGGGCCCGCGCGGCTGGCCGCATTGCACGGCCATGTAACCCTGTGACGGCCCACACGCGGCTCGTCTTTGCGGCCACGATCGGCCTGGCCGCGGCGGCGCTCGGCCGCCCGCTGCTGGGCGCGGCCGCCGTGTTCGTAGGCGACTCCGGGCGGGTGCGGGCCGGGGCCCTCGCGGTGGCGGCGGTCGCGCTGCTCCTGGGCTCTGCGCGCGTGGCGTCGCTCGACCGGCGGGCGATCGTGCCCGGACACGTGCACACCGCGATCGTCGTCGTCACGGGCGCGCCGACGGGCAGCCGCGGGGTCGCAGCGGTGACCGGCGCGGGGGAGACCGTGGTGCTCTCGGCGCCCGGCACTCCGCTCGAGCTCGGCGGCAGGTACCGGGTCGAGGGCCGCTACGCGCCGCTCGACGCCGTCGTGCGCGACTACTACGCGACGCAGGGCGTTCACCTCGAGCTTCACGCCACCGAGGCGGTGATGATCGGCCGTCGCGGTGGCATCTGGGGCGTCACCGACGCGCTCCGGCGGGCGGCGCTTGCCCACCTGGAGGTCGGCCCCGGCGCGTCCCCCGCGCGGGGGCTCGTGGCCGGCATCGCGCTGGGCGACACCGGAGCGATTCCGACCGGGACGCGCGACCAGCTCCGGTCGAGCGGCCTCTACCACCTGGTCGCGGTGAGCGGCCAGAACGTCGCCCTCGTGATCGCCTTCACGATCGTGTGCCTCGGCGCCGTCGGCGTGATCGGCGTCCCGGCCCGGGTCGCCGCGCTCGGGGTGACCGTGACCTACGTCCTCGTCACCGGCGCCGGGCCGTCGATCGTGCGCGCCGGCGTCGCGGGCGTGCTGGTGGCGGTCGGCTGGCTGGGGTCGCGCGCGGTGTCTCGCTGGCATCTGCTCGCATGCGGGGCCGCGCTCGTGCTCGCGCTCGATCCGCTCGAGCTGTTTGATCCGGGCTTCCAGCTCTCGTTCTCGGCCGTGCTCGCGATCTTCCTGGTGGCGCCGCGCCTGCGCGGCGCGCTCGGCGCCGCCGCCGCGGTCTCGGTGGCGTGCACCGTGGTCACCGCCCCGATCGTGTGGTGGCACTTCGGCCGCGCCAGCCCGCTCGCGATCCCGGCGAACCTGCTCGCGCTCCCCGCCGTCGCCCCGATCCTGTGGCTCTCGCTCGCGGCCGTCGTCGCCCACGCGGTGTGGCCGCCGCTGGCCGTGCCGCTGCTCGATCTGGCCGACCTGCTCGCGGGCTACGTGCTCACCATCGCGGCGATGTGCTCGTAGGCGCCGCTAGGTGTGCCGCCACACCGTCTGGTAGAGCACCCATCGCCCCGCGCCCCCCTCGAAGCGGTAGTTGCGGATCAGGAGCTGGCTCGGGCAGCAGTCGGGCTCGCTCGGCCGGGCCTCGCCCTGGACGAGATGCACCTCGAGCCCCGGCGTGCCCGCGGCGGCCAGGTTCTCGAGCGCGGCCGTGGCGAAGTCGTACCGGTAGCGGTGGCCGTTGTGCGTGAGCACCGGGAACGGCGGGGCGTACGACCACAGCCGCTGCTTCGCCGTCCCGGTCCAGCCACGGATGCCGGCGAACAGGGGGACAGCCCCTGCGCCGCCGTCGAAGCCGTGGTAGAAGACCTCGGCCCGGCCGCTCGCGTTGAAGTCGCCGACCTCCACCCAGCGCGGGAGCAGGTGCTCGACGAACGGGGAGATCCGCGCGACGACCACGTGTCCGCCGACCCGGTCGACCACCTCGAGCCAGTGCCGCCGGATCGGGAGCGTGCCGCCGAACGGGTTCGGCTCGAGTTGCAGCATGAGCCGGACGTGCTCGACGTGGGCGTCGCCGTCGAGGTTCGCCCGCCAGACATGGACGACCGTCGGCGGCTGGGCGGCCGCGGCGGACGCGGGGAACAGAAGGACAGCTGCGAAGATCGACGCCACGATCGCACGGCGCATGGACACCCACCTCCCGGGTCGGGGACTCGACGGCCCAGTATGGCGAGTGCCGGCGCGTCCCGCCAACCCGCGGCGGGCCGCGCCTCAATCCGGCGTCAACCCCGGCACAGGCGGTCGGGATCGAGCACGGCGACAAGCACGCCGTCGATCTCGACGAGCGCGGCCACGTACCCGGCCGCCCCGGTGCCGGCGGGCGGCCGCGACAGCAGCTCCGGGGCCACCTCAACGATGTCGCCCGTGTCGCCGACGATCACGGCGCACGGGCCGGCGCCCGTCGCGAGCACCACCATCCGTCCGGCCGTCTCGGCCGGCGCCAGGCCCAGGCGTGCGGCTGCATCGAGCGTCGGCAGCGCCTGGCCGCGGAGCATGGTGACGCCCGCCTCGGCGGGCTGTCCCGGCAGCCGGCGCGGCGGCGTGTAGGCGACCACCTCGGCGACGGCGGCGAGTGGGAACGCGAACGCCCCGCCGCCGATCTCGCACTGGAGCAGGCGCCCGTCGAGCGCAGGCGCCTCCTCCTGGGCGTCCGCCGGTACTCCCGTCTGGATATCGCTGGCCCAGGCCGCGATCAGGCGCCGGAGGCCGGCACGCTGCCCTGGCTCGTCCATTCCCGCGATGATATCCCCGCACCCGGCGAATTTCGGGCCCGGCCGGTCGGTCGCACGGCTGCCCGCGGCGACGTCGTGCGAGAATGCAAGCGATGAAGCTCTCCGCGAAGGCCGACTACGCCGTGCGCGCCGTTCTGGTGCTCGCGATCCACGAGGGCGAGGGCTCGCTGAAAGGCGAGCTCGTCGCGAAGGCGCAGGACCTCCCGCTGAAGTTCGTCGAGAACATCCTCGGCGAGCTCAAGCACGCGGGCGTGGTCGCGTCGCAGCGGGGGCCCGACGGCGGCTACCGGCTGGCCGTCCCCGCGAGCCAGGTCTCGATCGCCGAGGTGATCCGGATCGTGGACGGGCCGATCGCCGCCGTCGCCGGCGTGCGGCCCGACGAGGTCACCTATCCGCCTGGCGCCGAGGCCCTCCCGGGCGTGTGGCTCGAGGCCCGCGGGATGCTGCGCTCGGTGCTCGAGACGACCACGTTCGCCGATCTCGTCGAGCGATCGCGCGTGCTCGCGGCACAGGGGGATCGCCGGGCGCCGCGGACGCCGGCCCCGGCGCAGACGCGGTCGTCGCACCGCTGACCGTGAGCGCGAACGCCCAGGCGGAGATGAAGCCGGCCTACCTGATCGCCGGCAGCGACTGGCCGAAGGTGGACGCGGCGATCGCCCGCCTGCGAGCACGGTTCGACGCGGAGTCGATCGAGCAGCTCTCGCCGGGCGGCGAGGAGCCGATCGACGTCGTGGCGGCGTGCAACGCGCTCGGGCTCTTTCCCGGGCCGCCGCCTCGTGCTGGTGCGAAACGCGGAAGGGCTGGACGACGAGGATGTCGCGGCGGTCGTCGAGTATCTGCGCTCGCCGGCGCCGGAGACCACGCTCGGCCTCTTCGGGGGGGCCGGCTTCGGGCCCAAGCACCCGCTCGTGCAGGCCGTCGAGGCGGTCGGGGAGGTGCGCGTCTTCGACGCCCCGGAGCGCAAGCAGGCGGCCGAATGGGTTGTGCGCCGGTTCGCCGAGGCGCGCACGCAGTGCCCGCCGGCCGTCGCCCGGCGCCTGGTCGAGCTGGTGGGCGAGGACGTCGGCGATCTCGCCCTCGAGACCGACAAGCTGATCGCCTACTGCGGCGGCGAGGTGCCCGAGGTCGAGGACGTCGAGCGGCTCGTGATCCCGAGCATCGACATCAAGCCGTGGGACATCACCGATGCGTGGGGCCGGCGCGACGCCGCGGCCGTGATCGGGCTCGCCACCGCCGACGTCGAGCGGCGCGAGGATGTCGGCCGCGTGATCGCCCAGCTGGCGGCGCACGTCCGCCGCGTGCACCGGGCATCCGTCCTCGTGGAGGCCGGCGCCACCCAGGCGGACGTCGCCCGCGAGCTGAATCTGAAGCCGTTCCCGGCGCAGAAGCTCGTCGGGCAGGCACGGCGCTTCGAGCCCGCCGAGCTCGGCCGCGCGATCGTGCGCCTGGCCGAGCTCGACCTGGCGGTGAAGGGCGGGAGCCGGGTCGACTCCCGCTTCGAGCTCGAGCTCGCGCTGGCCGACATCACCGCCGGATGAACGGCCAGACGCTCGCGGCCGCGGTGGCGGCCGGCGTCGCGGCGGCCTGCACCGTGGTTGTCGCGACGCGCCTGCGCCGGGCGGGCCCGCGGCGGACGCCGCTGATCGCGTGGACGATCGGCTTCGCGCTCTTCACCACGGCCGCGCTGGCGCTGCTCGACGGCGCCGCCCGGGGTTGGTCGGATGTGCCGTTCCGGATCTACTACCTGAGCGGCGGCGTGCTCGTCGTCGCCTACCTGGCGGTGGGGGAGATGCTGCTCGTCCTCCCCGGCCGTACCGTGACGCGGCTGACAGCCGCGACGATGCTCTTCCTGACCTTTGCGGCGACGGCGGCCGTGCTGGCGGCCCGCGTCGACGCCGGCGAGCTGCAGCGGGCCGGGGCGACGCCGCCGAACGGCGCGATCAAGGGGCCGTGGCCGGCGGTGATGGCGATCGGACTGAACTCGGCCGGCACGGTCGTGCTGCTGGCCGGATCCCTGCTCTCGGCGCGGCGCCGGCGCGATCCCCGCCCGCTGCTGGTGGCAGCAGGAGTCGCCGTGATCGCGCTCGCCTCGAGCGCGACACGGCTCGGCAGCTACACGCTCTTCGCCCTCGCCCAGGCGGCCGGGGTGACGCTGATCCTGCTCGGCCTGGTTACGCGGAGACGTTCGTCCGGCTGACGATGCGCGCGGCGCGGGCCTTGCGCCGGGCGGCGGCGTTGCGATGGATCGCGCGCCGCGCGGCGGCCCTGTCGACGATCGCGACGAGCCGGCGGTGGGTCGCGTCGACCTGCTCGGAGTCGCCCGTCTCGACGGCCTCTGACAGCCGCCGGAAGAGCGTCTTGATCTGGGTGCGGTAGCGCAGGTTCTCGAGCCGCTGCCGCGCCGCCGTTCGCACTCGCTTGGCCTGCTGCTTCGAGTTGGCCACCGGTTCCCTTCTGATTGACACGCGAACGCCCGCCTTCCGGCGGGCCGGGGGAGCATAGCAGCGGGTCGATAAACTCCCGCGCCGATGAGCGAACAGAGGCGTCTGGCCGCTTCGACGGCGGTGTTCGGGGCGGCGACGGCGGTGTCGCGCGTCGCGGGCGTCATCCGGGAGATCGTGGCTGCGAGCTTCTTCGGCTCGAGTCCTGCGCTGGGCGCGTTCCTGATCGCCTTCAATGTCCCCAACCTGGTCCGCAGCCTGGTCGCCGACAGCGCGATCTCGGCCGCGTTCGTGCCCGTCTTCGTGCAGCTGCGGGAGGAGGGCCGCGAGCCGGAGGCGTGGAAGGTCGCGAGCATCGTCCTGTGGCTGGCCGCGGTCGTGCTGGGCGGGCTCTCGGCCCTCTTCATCCTCATCGCCCCGTGGCTGATGCCGATCTTCGTCCCCGGCAACCAGAACATCGACCCCGACCTGGTCGTCTCGCTGTCGCGGTGGATGTTCCCGATCGTCGCGATTCTGGGGATGACCGGCGTCGTCACCGGGATCCTGAACTCCTACGAGATCTTCGGCGTGCCGGCGATGGCGCCGATCGCGTGGAACGCGGTCATCATCGCGGCGCTCGTGATCGCCCCCCACAGCGCGCAGGCCTACGCGGTCGGCGTGCTCGTGGCCACGGTCGTCCAGTTCCTGATCCCGCTGCCGCTTCTGCGCGGGCACGGCCAGAGCCTCGTCTTCAGCCTGGCGTGGCGTAACCCGCACGTGATCAGGGTGCTCCGGCTGATGGTGCCGGTCACGATCGGGCTGGGCCTGATCAACTTCAACCTCACACTCGACCTGTCGATCGCGACCCTCGTCCCCGGCGGCCATGCCGACGCCTACCTGAACTACGCGTTCCGCATGTTCATGCTGCCCCAGGGCCTGTTCTCGGTCGCCGTCTCGGCGGTGCTGTTCCCGCGCATCTCGCGGCTGGCGGCCCGCGGCGACATCGACGGCTTCGCGAGCACGTTCGCGGCCGGCGCGCGCACGATCGTGTTCCTGCTCCTGCCCGCCGCGGCGATCTCGATCGTCCTCGCGGAGCCGATCACGCGCGTGCTCTTCCAGCACTCGAGCTTCACCGCGACGGACACCAACCACGTCGCCGCGACGCTGGTCGCGTTCTCGCTGGGCCTGATCGGGAACGGCCTGGCGCTGCTGCTCACGCGGGCCTTCTTCGCCCTGCAGCTGCCGCAGGTGCCGACCCGGGTGGCGGTCGCGAACCTGTTCCTGAACGCGATCCTCGACCTCGCGCTCTACAAGCCGCTCGGGGCCGCCGGCATCGCCCTCTCGACGGCTATCGTCACGAGCTTCAACGCCCTGATCCTGCTCGTGCTCCTGCGCCGCCGGATCGGCTTCCTGCACCTGACCGAGGTCGCGGGCGAGGCGGCGCGGATCGTCGTCGCGACCGTCTACTGCACGGCGGCCGCGTTCGGCGTGTGGTGGCCGCTCGACCAGATCCTGGGCCGCTCGCTGCCGGCTCAGGTGGCGTCGGTCGGGCTCGCGCTCACTGCCGGCGGCGCCGCCTACCTGGCCGCGGGCCGGATCCTGCAGCTCTCCGACATGGAGGTGCTGGTCTCGCTCGCCGACCGCATGCGAGGCCGGACTGCGTAAGACGCAAAGTACCCTACAGGGGTGTCACTCGAGACGATCCGCAACTTCTCGATCATCGCCCACATCGACCACGGCAAGTCGACGCTGGCGGATCGCATCCTGCAGCTGACGCGCACGGTCGCCGATCGCGACATGCGCGAGCAGATGCTCGACTCGATGGAGCTCGAGCGCGAGCGCGGGATCACGATCAAGGCGCAGGCGGTGCGGGTGCTCTTCCCGGCCGCCGACGGGCGCACCTACGAGCTCAACCTGATCGACACGCCCGGGCACGTCGACTTCACCTACGAGGTCAGCCGCAGCCTGGCGGCGTGCGAGGGGGCGCTGCTCGTCGTCGACGCCGCCCAGGGGATCGAGGCGCAGACGCTCGCGAACGCCTACCTCGCGACCGAGAACGAGCTCGAGATCGTCCCCGTCGTGAACAAGATCGACCTTCCGTCCGCCGATGCTGACGGCGTCGCGCTCGAGGTGGCCGACCTGGTCGGCGGGGCCGCGGAGGACGTCCTGCGCATCTCGGCCAAGACGGGTGTCGGCGTCGAGGCGGTGCTGCAGGCGATCGTCGACCGCGTGCCGGCGCCGAGCGGTGAGCCCGACGCCCCCGGCCGCGCGCTCATCTTCGACTCCGAGTACGACCAGTACCGCGGCGTCGTGGCGTTCGTGCGGGTCGTCGACGGCGCCTTCGCGCCCCGCGAGCGGCTCCGCGCCATGGCGCAGGGGACGACCTTCGAGGTCGAGGAGCTCGGGTTCTTCTCGCCCGGCATGCAGGCGACGCCGCGGCTCTCGGCCGGCGAGGTCGGCTACGTGATCACCGGTCTCAAGGACGTCTCCCAGCTGCGTGTCGGCGACACGCTCACGCAGGCCCGGGCGGGCGCCGAGGCGCCGCTGCCCGGCTACCAGGACGTGCATGCCGATGGTGTTCGCCGGCCTCTTCCCGACGGACTCCGACCAGTACCCGGAGCTGCGCGATGCGCTCGAGAAGCTGAAGCTGAACGACGCCGCCCTGAGCTACGAGCCCGAGACGTCGCGCGCACTCGGCTTCGGCTTCCGCTGCGGGTTCCTCGGCCTCCTGCACATGGACATCGTGCGGGAGCGGCTCGAGCGCGAGCACGACCTCGACCTGCTGGTCACGGCGCCGAACGTCGCCTACCGGGTGCTGACGCTCGACGGCAGCTGGGTCGAGGTGCACAACCCGGCCCAGATGCCCGACGCCGGCTCGATCGAGGAGACCGAGGAGCCCTACGTGCGCGCGTCGATCATCTGCCCGACCGAGTACGTCGGACCGGTGATGGAGCTGAACCAGGAGCGCCGCGCGACCTTCGGCCACATGGAGTACCTGAGCCCCGAGCGGGTGCAGCTCGTCTACGACCTGCCCCTGGCCGAGATCGTGCTCGACTACTACGACCAGCTGAAATCGCGCACGCGCGGGTACGCATCGTTCGACTACGAGCTGCTCGGGTTCCGGCCGGGGCAGGTGGTGAAGGTCGACGTCCTGCTCGCCGGCGAGCGGGTCGACTCCCTGTCGCTGATCACGCACCGTGACAACGCCTACCGGCAGGGCAAGGCGCTCGTCGAGGCGCTGCGCGAGCGCATCCCGCGGCAGATGTTCGAGGTCGCGATCCAGGCCGCGATCGGCTCGCGCGTCATCGCCCGCGAGACGGTCAAGGCCAAGCGCAAGGACGTGCTCGCCAAGTGCTACGGCGGCGACATCAGCCGCAAGCGCAAGCTGCTCGAGAAGCAGAAGAAGGGCAAGCGGCGGATGAAGCAGGTCGGCAACATCGAGGTGCCGCAGGAGGCCTTCCTGGCCGTCCTCGAGATCAACCGCGAGGGGGCGGCGTGAGCGTCCGCCACCTGTACGTGCACGTGCCGTTTTGCGCGCACCGCTGCGGCTACTGCGATTTCGTCACCGTGACCGGGCACGAGGATGTCCATGCCGCCTACGTCGACGCGCTCCTGGCCGAGCTCGACCTGCACGAGCCGTTGGCCCCCGAGACGGTGTACATCGGCGGCGGCACGCCGTCGCTGCTCGCCGACGACCTCCTCGCGCGGCTACTGCGAGGGCTCCCCGTTGCGGCCGATGTGACGATCGAATGCAACCCCGAGACCGTCACGCCCGAGCTCGCCCGGGTGCTGCTCCGCCACGGCGTCACCCGCATCTCGCTGGGCGCGCAGAGCTTCCGTCCGCACCTGCTCGAGACGCTCGAGCGGCGGGCAGGGCCGGAGACGGTCGCCCGGGCCGTCGAGATCCTCCGCGCCGAGGGCCACGAAAACATCAACCTCGACCTGATGTTCGGGGTTCCGGGACAGTCCGCAACCGACCTTCAGGCGGACATCGAGGCGGTGCTCGCGCATGCGCCGGAACACGTCAGCTGGTACGAGCTCGAGGCGAAGCCGGGCACGCGCTTCGCCGTGCATCACGGCGCCGAGCTCGCCCGCCAGGCCGAGGCGCTCGAGGATCACTACGAGACGGTCGTCGCGGCGCTCCGCGGCGCCGGCTACCGCTGGTACGAGACGGCGAACTTCTGCCGGCCCGGCCGCGAGAGCCGCCACAACCTCGGCTACTGGCTGGGCCACGACTATCTGGGCGTGGGAGTGGGGGCCGTCTCCACCCTCGGGCTCGAGCGGCGCCGCAACCGTCCCCGCCTGCGCCCCTACCTCGACGCCTGCGCCGCCGGACAGCAGCCGCCGGCCGACGTCGAGCAGCTGACCGCCTCGGAGCGGGGGCTCGAGCGGCTGATGCTGGGGTTGCGGCTCGACCGGCCGCTGCACCTGAACGGCCTCGCCGCCCTCGTCGACGACGCGGCCTGCGACCGCCTGGCCGCCGCCGGCCTCGTCCGCCGCGACGGCGAGACCATGGCGCTCACCGACCGCGGCCGCTTCCTCGCAAACGACGTCGTCGCGAGCGTGCTGCGATGACCGGCCGCCCGCCGCTCACGCCGCGCCAGCTGGTGATCCTGACCCGGGTCGTCGACTCCTACATTGCCACCGGCCACCCGGTCGGCTCGAAGGCGCTCGTCGAGGCCGGCGCCGTCGAGGCCTCACCCTCGACCGTCCGCTACGAGCTCGCCGAGCTTGAGGCGCTGGGGCTGCTCGGCCACCCCCACACGTCGGCGGGGCGTGTCCCGACGGACGCGGGCTACCGCATGTACGCCGAGGAGATCCTCGAGCAGCCGGCCGGGGCCGTCGAGCCGCTCCCGGTCGACCTCTCGACCGTCCGCAGCGAGGTCGACACCGCGCTGCGCACGACGACCGAGATGCTCTCGCAGGTGACGTCGCTGGTCGCGCTCGTGACCGCCCCGCCGCTGGAGACGAGCGAGATCCGCCACATCGAGGTGCTGCTGCTCCAGCCCCAGGTGGTGATGGTGGTGGTGATCACGTCGACGGGCGGCGTGACGAAGAGGATCTTCCCGTTCGAGCGGGCCGTCGACCCGCAGCTGGCCGAGTGGGCGCGCGCGTTCCTGAACGAGCAGCTGACCGGCGTGCGCCTGGGCGGGCGGATGCTCCAGAACCGGCTCGACGAGCCCGGGCTCTCGCCGCGCGAGGCCGAGTTCCTGGCGACGCTCCGGCCGGCGTTCAGCGAGCTTGTCGGGGCGGGGGAGCAGAGCCTCTACGTCGGCGGCGCCGCCCGCTTGCTGGACGAGATGCGCGTGGCCGACCTGGCCGAGATCAACGATCTCGTGCGCGTGCTCGAGAGCCGGGTCGGGATGCTGGCGATGCTGCGCGAGGCGCTCGAGTCGCCGCGGCCGTACCTGCGCATCGGCTCCGACCACACGGTGCCGTACATGCGCGGCCTGGCCATGGTGGCCGCCAACTACGGGCTGGCCACGCGGAACCTGGGCACCGTCTCGCTGATCGGGCCGATGCGGATGGACTACGCCGTGGCGATCCGCTCGGTGCGCGCCGCGGCGCACACCCTGTCGGAATGGGTGGCCGACATCTACGAGGACTGAGGGCCGGGCAGGCCCTTCCCGCCCTCGGGCCGGAACTCCGCCCGGTCGGCGAACGAGGCGATGATCGGCCGCGCCCGCGCGATCAGCTCGCGGGCGCCCTCGGCCTGGAGCGACCCGGCATGGGCGGTGCGATCCGTCCACGCCTCGGTGACCCAGACGCTCTCGGGGTCGTCGGCCGAGCGGCTGACGACGTAGAGCAGGCAGTCCGGGTTCGCCTCGAGCCCGGCCGCGGCCTCGAGCAGGATCGCGGCGAGCTCGTCCCCGTGCCCGGGCTGGGCCACGATCCGCCCGTGCATGCCGTACATGGGCCCCGTCACCGGCGGGAGTATCGCGCCGGACCATGAGTCGCGCGGCGGTGAGGGGCTCCAGTCCCCACCGCCGCGCTCATGACTCAGACCCCGGGCCGGGTCGCGATGAAGACCCCACTCGCTTGCTCATCGCGCTCCCGGCTTCGCCGTCTCGCGTTGTGTTCTCACCATAGCGGAGAGGAAGCCGTGGTCAAGTGCTCCAAAAGGGTGAAATCAAGTTTGATTGCGAGAGTCTACTTGACCGGCGTATTACGCCGAAAATAGGGAATAAATCACCATCGTAAGATGCACCTGGCGGTTGGCAGATCAGGGACTGGTCAAGTGATTCTCGATGCGCTACTGTGAGCAGATGGGGAGGGGGACCACAGCCGCCACCACGCATCGCTCGGGCACGAGAGGCGCCGCCCCGGCATCCGGGATCGGCAGCCGCGTGCGCGAGCTGCGGGTGGCGGCGGGTTTGACCCAGGCCGGCCTCGGCGGAGAGCGGTTCACCAAGGAATACGTGAGCCAGGTCGAGCTCGGAAAGTCGCCGCCGTCGGACGCGGCCGTCGAGTGGTTCTGCGCGCGGCTCGGGGTCGGCCGGGCCGAGCTCGAGGGCGAGTACGGGCCGGCGGCCGTGGCCGCGGCCGAGGCTGCGGTCGTCCGGGCGGAGGCTGCAATCGAGGCCCACCGGCACGCCGACGCGGTCGCGGCGCTCGACGCCGTGGCGGGCGCGGTGTCCCGGGCGGACGATCCGGCGCTCGGCCTGCGCTTTGCCCTGGCCCAGGGATGGGCGCTCCATCACCTCGGCGAGCTCGAGCGGGCGGCCGCGCTGCTCGACCGGGCCCGCGGCCTCGCCGAGTCCGGCGACGACCTCGACCGCGCCCTGGCGCTCTACCGCCTCGGCGTCGTGCGGTTCAAGATGGGCAGCCACGCGACGGCGGTCGCCGCCCTCGACGAGGCGCTTCGCTGCGCGACGGTGGCCGAGCGCCCGTCCGACGCGCTCCGCGCGCGGATCCTGAACACGCGCGCGAAGATCCGCCGCCGGCAGAAGGACTTCACCGCGGCGGCCGAGGATGTGACCGCCGCGCTCGAGCTGGCGCACGGCCTCGGTGACGACCGCGTCCTCGCCGAGACCTATCTCGACGCGTCGCTCGTCGCCGAGCGGCAGCACGAGTACGGCCGGGCCCGCGAGTACGCCGAGCGGTCGAAGGCGCTCTTCGAGCGCGTCGCCGACCACGAGTACGTCGGCAAGCTCCTGAACAACCTCGGCCAGCTGCGCGCGATCACGGGGCGGCCGGACGAGGCGGTGCCGCTGCTGCGGGAGGCCTTCCGGATCGCGGTCGAGCAGGACAACCGCGTCGATGCGGCCTTCGCGGCGTCGTCGCTGGCGTCGGCGCGGCTGCACAGCGGTGACCCCGAGGGCGCCGTGGAGAGCGCAAATCGCGCGATCGAGCTATTGGGGTCTCGCGAGGAATACCGACAAGAATTGGGGAACGCCCGGCTGGTCATGGGGCGCGCGCACCTCGTGTGCGGGCGCGTCGACGAGGCGGAGCGCTCCTTCACCGCCGCGGCGGACTGCTTCGCCGCGGTGGAGTCGATCAGCCACATGGCCGGAGCGTGGGTTGCGATCGGGGATGTGGCGGCGGAGCGAGGCGACTCGGCACGGGCCGCCGACCTCTACCGGCGGGCCGCGGAGGCACTGCAAGACGTCCGCTGGTGATCCCGGGCAGATCCTGATCACGAGGAGGGGGTGACATGAGGCTTCTGACGAAGCGACCAACGCTGTTCCTGTGGGCGACCGCGGTGGCGCTGTTCCTGGCGCACGCGTCCCATCACGGCATCGGGCGCGGCTTCCACGAGTGGTGATCGGCTGCCCGTAGACTACGGACGTGGCCACGAAGCGGGACTACTACGACGTGCTCGGAGTGGACCGCGACGCGTCCGACGCCGATGTCAAGAAGGCGTTTCGCCGGCTCGCGCGGGAGCTCCACCCCGACGTGAACCCCGGCGATCCGGACGCCGCCGAGCGGTTCCGCGAGACGTCCGAGGCCTACGAGGCGCTGAGCAACCCGGAGACGCGCGCCCGCTATGACCGGTTCGGCCATGCGGGCGTGGCGGGGACGCAGTTCCACCCCGAGCAGTTCATGGACTTCTCCAACCTGTCCGACCTGCTCGGGGCGTTCTTCGGCGACGACCTCTTCGGGACGTCCCGGCGGCCGTCTCGCGGCGGTGACGCGGCCGCGGCCGTCGACCTGACGCTGGTGGAGGCCGCGTTCGGCGTCACCCGCGAGGTCGAGGTCGAGATCATCTCGCCCTGCGACCGCTGCGACGGGAGCGGGGCCGAGCCGGGGACCACGCCGCAGACATGCCCCAGCTGCGGCGGCAGCGGGCACGTCCAGCACGTCTCGAACACGGCATTCGGCCAGTTCGTGCAGACGGCCACCTGCGCCGCCTGCCGCGGCCGCGGGGTGCGGATCGACACGCCCTGCACGGCCTGCCGGGGGCGCGGCCGCCGCCGGACGCGGGAATCGGTCGAGGTGCAGATCCCGGCGGGGATCATGTCCGGTCAGCGGCTGCGGTTGGCGGGCCGCGGCCACGCCGGCGAGTCCGGCGCCGCCCGCGGCGACCTCTACGTCAACGTCGCCGTGGCGCCCGACGACCGCTTCGAGCGCGAGGGCAACGACATCGTGTCGGTGCTCGACGTCCCGTTCACGCGCGCCGCGATCGGCACGACGATGACGATCGAGACCCTGGACGGCCACCACGAGCTCGAGGTGGGGCCGGGCACGCAGCCCGGCGAGGTGCTGCTCCTGCGCGGGAAGGGCATCCCCGTGCTCGGCGGCCGGGGCCGCGGCGACCACCGCGTCGTGATCAACGTGCTCGTCCCGCGCAAGCTCTCCGACGAGCAGCGCTCCCTGCTCGACCGGTTCGAAGGCACGGTCGACGACACGACGTATGCCGCCGACGACGGGTTCTTCCACAGGCTGCGGACCGCGTTTCGGTGAGGCGCTACCGTCTGCGCGTGCCGGCGGCCGAGGCCGAGCCCGCACTCGCGCGGATGCTCGATCTCTTCCCCGGCGGGGTCGAGGAGGAGCGCGACGGCGGCGACATCGTCCTCGCAGGCTACGCGGACGAGGCCCCGGCGGACGGGTTCGAGTCGGACGAGGTCGAGCCGGGCTGGGAGGACCGCTGGCGCGCCTACCACCGCCCGGTGACCGTCGGCCGGATCTGGGTCGGCCCGCCGTGGGCCCGAAGATGAAGGGGACAGTCCCCTTAACATTGTCATCGACCCCGGCCGGGCGTTCGGGACGGGCGGGCACGGCTCGACGCGGGCGGCGCTCGAGCTCCTCCAGCGGCTCGAGCCGGGCCCGGCGCTCGACCTTGGCTGTGGCTCGGGCGTGCTCGCGATCGCGGCCGCCAAGCTGGGGTTCGGGCCGCTGCACTGCTTCGACCGCGACCCGCTCGCCGTCGGCGCGACGGCCGAGAACGCCGAGCCGAAACGGCGTCGCGCTCGCCGTGGACGAGGCCGACGTCCTGGTCGATCCGCTGCCGCAGGCGCCGCTCTGGATCGCGAACCTCGAGCTTGGGCTCCTGCGCCGTCTGCTCGAGCGGCCCGACCTGCCCGAGCGGATCCTCGCCTCGGGGCTCCTTGGCGAGGAGACCGTCGGCGGCGGCGAGCGCGTCTGCGCCGACGGGTGGGCGGCGGAGCTGGTGACGGCCGTGACCCGCCACGCCTACCGCTTCTTCGCCGACTCGGTCTCCGGGGGCGTCGCCGTGCTCGGGCCCCGCGACCGCCGCCACCTGGAGCAGGTGCTGCGCATGCGCGTCGGCGATACTTGCGAGGTCGCCGCCGGCGGGCGGGCCTTCCACGCCCGCGTCGTCCCCGGCGGCCTCGAGCTGATGGAGGAGATCGACGTCGTAGCCGCACCGCCCGTGACCGTCTGGCTGGCCCAGCCCGGCGGCCGCTCCGACGAGGCGGTCGAGCGGCTCACCGAGCTCGGCGTCGCCCGGATCGGGGCGATGCGCTGCCGGATGCTGAAGGGCGAGTTCACCGACGCCCGCCTGGACAGGTGGAGGCGGGTGGCGGTGGCGGCGGCAAAGCAGTCGAAGCAGCTGCGCGTGCCCGAGATCCTGCCGGTGGCCGACTACGCCGACGTGCTCTCGCCGGAGGCGGTCGTGCTCAGCCACACCGGCGCCTCCGGCGGCCTGGCCGACCGCATCGTCGGGCGCCGCGGAGCGACGCTCCTGATCGGGCCCGAGCCGGGGTTCTCGGAGGACGAGCTCGAGCTGGCCCGCTCGCGCGGCGTCGCGGTGGCCACGTTCGGGCCGGTCGTCCTGCGCACCGAGACGGCCGCGATCGTCGCCGCGGCGCTCGCGCTGCGCGAGATGGGGTTCCTGGGATGACGTCGTTCGCGGTCGAGTTCCTGGGCTGCAAGGTCTCGCTGGCAGACGCCCAGGCGGTGCGTGAGCGGCTGGCCGAGGACGGCCACGCCGAGGTCGACGCCGCCGAGGCCCGCGTCCGGGTGGTGAACACGTGCTGCGTGACCGCCGAGGCGGTGGCGAAGTCGCGCAAGGCCGTGCGCCGGGCCGCGCGGACGGCCGACCGCGTGCTCGTCACCGGCTGCGCGGCCAACCTGCGCAGTGCCGGCCTGGACGTCGCCGGGAATGTCACGGTGCTCCCGGTCAGGGCGGAGCGGCTGCCCGAGACGGCCGCCGGGCTGGTGGGCGATCTCGGCTGCACGGGGGGCGCGGCACCGCCGTTCGCGCGCACCCGCGCCTACGTGAAGGTGCAGGACGGGTGCTCGTTCGCCTGCACCTACTGCGTGATCCCCCAGGTGCGCGGCGCGAGCCGCAGCCGCGCGGCCGGCGCGGTGCTGGCCGAGGTGGCGCGGCGCGCCGCCCAGGGCCACCGCGAGGTCGTCCTGACCGGCATCAACCTGGGCTGCTTCCGCGACCGCGCTGCCGGGATGCGGCTGGCCGACCTGCTGGTCGCCGTCGCAGAGGTACCCGGGATCGAGCGGGTGCGGCTCTCGTCGATCGAGGTGAACCACCTCACCGACGCGCTGCTCGACGCCCTCTCGCACCCGCGCGTGGCCGCGCACCTGCACGTGCCGATGCAGTCGGGCGACGACGGCGTGCTGCGGTCGATGCGGCGCCACTACTCCGCGGCCGTCTTCCTGGGCCGGATGCGGCGCGCGCGCGAACGGGTCGCGGGCGTCAACCTGACGACCGACGCCATCGTGGGTCACCCGGCCGAGACCGACGCCGCATTCGCTGCCACGCTGCGGACGGTCGCCGAGGCAGGATTCACGAAGGTGCACGTCTTCCCGTACTCCCCCCGCCCGGGCACGACCGACGGCGACCGCCCAGGCGTCGCCCCGGCTGCCAAGCGGCGTCGCTGCGCCCGGCTGCGCGAGCTGTCCGACGCCCGCGGCGCCGCCCACCGCGCCGGCAAGCGCGGCCACCGCGAGCGCGTCCTCGTCGAGACGGGTGAGGGCCGCGGCCACGCCGACGACATGACCGCCTTCGTCGTCCCCGGCGCACCTGCGGGCGCGATGGTCGACGTCGTCGCGGCCGGGATCGACGGCGACGCCGTCGTGGGGGTGCCGGCGTGATCGAGCGCGTGCAGTCCGACCTGCAGGGGGCGATGCGCGGCGGCGACCGCGCTCGCGTCGATGCCCTGCGGCTGATGCTGTCGGCCCTCCAGAAGGCGGCGAAGGACAAGCCCGCGGGCGAGTTCACCGACGCCGACGCCGAGGCGGTGCTGCGCCGCGAGCGCAAGCAGCGGCTGGAGGCGGCCGAGGTCTACCGCGAGGCGGGGCACGCCGACCGGGCCGCCCGCGAGGAGGCGGATGTGCCGGTGATCGACGAGTTCCTGCCGCAGGCCATGACGGCGGAGGAGCTCGAGGCGCTCGTCGACGCGGCCGTCGCCGAGACGGGCGCGACGTCGATGAAGGAGATGGGCCGGGTGATGGGCCTCGTGACGCAGCGCGGCGGCGGCCGCGTCGACGGCAGGGCGGCCTCGGCGCTCGTCCGCGCCCGGCTGGGGGCCTAAGCCGCATGGACGACGCCGGCCTTCTCACCGTCGGGAGCGCGTTCCCTGGTGGCACGCGTCGACCATGTCACGCGCGCCGTCTCGGCCGGCCTCGCGCATCGTGACGGAGGCCACCGCGGGCTGACGCGTTGCGGGATCCGCGCGGCCCGCCTCTACACTATTCGCGGATGGCACGTGTGCAGATTTCGGTCGGGAACGAGCTCGCGAACGAGCTCGGGAACGACCGCGACGCGATGCTGAAGGCGCTGATCGAGCGCGTCGGCGTGAACGCCTATCTGCGCGGCAACGAGCTCACCCTCGACGGCGACGACGGCGATGCGGTGGAGCGCGCCCGCTCGGTGGTCGAGGAGCTCGCGCAGCTCGTCGCCGAAGGCGTCAGCGTCGGGGCGCAGACGGTCGATGCCGTGGCCGGCGTGCTCACCGCCGACGGCCGGGCGGTCGACGTGCTGCACGACGTGGTCTGGATGCACCGCGGCAACAAGGTCACGCCGAAGACGATCGTCCAGAAGCGCTACGTCGACGCGATCCGGTCGAACACCGTCACGTTCGGGATCGGCCCGGCCGGCACCGGCAAGACGTACCTCGCGATCGCGCTCGCCGTCGCCGCGCTGCAGGAGCGCGAGGTCGCGCGCATCATCCTCACCCGGCCCGCCGTCGAGGCCGGCGAGCGGCTTGGGTTCCTGCCCGGCGACCTGCTGGCCAAGGTCGACCCGTACCTGCGGCCGCTCTTCGACGCGCTGCACGACATGCTCGACGCCGAGCGGCTCGCGTCCTACATGGACAAGGGGATGGTCGAGGTCGCCCCGCTGGCCTTCATGCGCGGGCGCACGCTGAACGACTCGTTCATCATCCTCGACGAGGCCCAGAACACGAGCCCCGAGCAGATGCAGATGTTCCTGACGCGGCTCGGGTTCGGCTCGAAGGTCGTCGTCACGGGCGACATCACGCAGATCGACCTGCCGCGTGACCAGCGCTCCGGGCTCGTGAACGTCATGGGCGTCCTCGACGGCGTGCCCGACATCTCCTTCGTCCGGTTCTCGGACGCCGACGTCGTCCGCCACAAGCTGGTGCAGCGGATCGTGAGCGCATACCGCGAGCACGGAGCGAGGCGAGGGCGCGGGAGTGACCGTGGCCGTCGAGGTGCGGAACCGGGCCCGGATCCCGCTCGACGAGGGCGGCCGCGGCGGCCGTGCTGGCGGCGGCGCTCGAGGCGGAGGGCGTGACCGAGGGGCGAGGTCGGCCTGGCGGTGATCGGACGCGCGGAGATGGCGCGCGCTGAATGGCGCCCATCGCGGCAAGCCCGACCCCACCGACGTGCTGTCGTTCCCGCTCGACATGCGCGATCCGCTTCCCGACGGCGTCCCCCGCCAGCTGGGCGACGTCGTCATCTGCCCGGCGGTCGCCGCCGCCGAGGGCACCCCGATCGAGCATCTGCTCGTCCACGGCGCATTGCATCTCGTGGGATACGACCACGAGGCCGATGAGGGAGAGATGCTCGCCCGCCAGGAGCAGATCGTTCGAGGAGATCGCCGCCCGTGCCGCCCGTCCTGCGTAGCCGCGACGACACGAAGCGCGCCGCCCGCCGGGCCGCGCCGTTCAGCGCCGCGCGGCGCGAGGCCGAGCGGGCTCGTGAACAGCTTCAACTACGCCTTCGAGGGCATCATCTACGTGGTCCGCACGCAGCGGAACATGCGCATCCACTTCCTCGTCGCGCTGGCGGTGCTGCCGCTCGGGGTGCTGCTCGGTGTGAGCCGGATCGAGATGCTGGCGCTGATCCTGGCGGTGGCCTTCGTGATCCTCATGGAGATGGCGAACACGGCGCTCGAGATGACGATCGACGTCGCCACGCCGGCGTTCGACCCCCGCGCCCGCGCCGCCAAGGACATCGCGGCCGGCATGGTGCTCGTGTCGGCCGTCACCGCGCTCTTCGTCGGCTACCTCGTGTTCGCGCCCCGCCTGCAGAACCCCGAGCCAGCGGGCCATCAACACGGTGCGCCGCTCGCCGGTGCACCTCACGGTGATCGCGATCGTCGTCGTGATCCTGCTCGTGATCGCGATCAAGGCGTACTTCGGCACCGGATCGCCGCTGCGCGGCGGGCTCCCGTCCGGCCATGCGGCCGTCGCCTTCGGCGGCTGGGCGGCGATCACGATCGTCACCCACAGCTACGAGAACCAGGTGCTCGTCTCGACGCTCGCCTTCGTGATGGCGACGCTCGTCGCCCAGACCCGGGTCGAGGCGGGCGTCCACTCGACGCTGGAGGTGGTCTACGGCGGCGTGCTGGGCGCCCTTGTGACGACGGCGATCTTCCAGGCCCTCACCTGACCCGACAATCGGGGTCTGACCCCGAACGGCGGGGTGGGGCGGATCGTTGCGATGTTGTGACGCCTCGCGTGCTGACCGGTGACACGGCGGCGCGTAGCGTGGGAGGCATGGCCGATCCCCGCCGCCAGCGACCACGTCATCGCCGACCGCTACCTCGACGAGCCCGTCCGCGCTCGCGTCGCGCCCGTTCGGCCCGGTCGACGCGCTCGACACGCACTCCGGCCGCGGCGCGCAGGTGCGGATCGTCTTCGTCGACGGCGGCTGGGACGAGGCGGCGCTCGCCGACGCGGTGGCGCGCTGGTGCGGGATCGGCTGCAGCGAGGTCTGCGGCGTGCTCGACTTCGGCCGCCACGGCGACCGCTGGTTCCTGGTCGCTGCCGCCGAGCCTCGGCCTTCCGGTCGAGCGCTGGCGGATGCTGCGCCGCCCGGCCGCCGCCGACGCCGCGCGGCTCGCGCTCGCCTTCGGCCGGCTGGCCGAGCGCGTCGCCGCCGCCGGGTTCTCGCCCGATCTGGCCGTGCTCGCCGACGTCGCCGTCGGCCCCGGGCCGACGCCGTTCCTGGAACGGCCGCTGCTGCCAGCCTGCCGGACGGCCGGGACGCCCGTCACCGGCGACGGCCAGCGGGTGCTCGCGGCCGTCTGCGCGGCCGCGCTCGGCCCGGCTCGAGCCGCCGCCCGGGCTCGCCGCCTGGCTCGAGCGGGCGGCGGCGGGCGGCTTCGCGGCCCTGCCGGACTGCCTGGACGATCTCGAGCGCTGCGGCGACCCGGGCGACGCCGATCCCGATGCGGCCCGCCCGCCCGGGCTCGAGCGGCTGTTCGACGAGGACTTCGACCTCGACGGCGTGATCGCGCCGCCGCCGCGACCCCGCCCGCCGGCCGGCTGCTCGCGGCCGTCCCGATCGTCGTCGTGGCGGTCGCCGGGGCGCTCCTGCTCTGGGCCACGGTGCCCACCGCAGCGCCGCCGCCGAGCCCGCCGCACCGGGCCGCGCGTCGACGACCGGTCGCGATCGCACCGCCGGCGCCGCAGGCCGGCCCGGCCGCGCCGCGAGCCGCAAGCCGGCCGCCCATCGCACGCACCGAGCGGCGACGCACAGGCACCACCGCACGGCCGCGCCTCGCCGCGCACGCAGACGACGGCGCGTCACCGACGCACGCCGCGCCCGCCGTCGCACGACCACCCCCGGCGACCGCGACCCCGACCGCCCGCGCCGTCGACGGGCGCGGTCGACGCTCCCGGCGCCCGGCGGCACGACGCTGCCGCGCGCCGTGAGCGCGAGCCGTCTACGATGAGCGGATGCGCGCCCCGACCCGCATGCCGAGCTCGACCTGTACGCCCAGGCGCACGCGGCGATCGCCGCAACGCATACGCCCCGTATTCGCGTTTCGCCGTCGGCGCGGCCCTGCAGCCCGCGGGCGGCGCCGAGCCGATCATCGGCGTCAACGTCGAGAACGCGTCGTACGGCCTGACGATCGTGCGCCGAGCGCAACGCCGTCTTCGCGGCCGTCGGCGCGGGCCAGCGCCGGCTTCGAGGCCGATCGCCGTCCACGCCGAGGCGGCGTCGGCGCCCGCCGTGCGGCGCGTGCCGGCAGGTGCTGGCCGAGTTCGCGCCCGACGATCACCGTCGTCTACCGCCGCGGCGGCGAGGTCGTCGCGGCGACCCTCGACGAGCTGCTGCCCGAGCGCTTCGAGCTGTGAGCGACGCCGAGCACCGCTCGGGCCTGGTGGCGCTGGCCGGGCGGCCGAACGTCGGCAAGTCGACGCTCGTGAACCGCCTGGTCGGCGAGCACGTCGCGGCCGTCTCGGCGCCGGCCGCAGACCACCCGGCGGCGGGCGATCGGCGTCGTCCACCGGCCCGGGCTGTCAGCTCGTCATGGTCGACCTGCCCGGGTTCCAGAAGCCCTTCGACCGGCTCACCGAGCGGATGCAGCGCTCGGTGAACGACGACGCTGGCCGACGCCGACGCCACGCTGCTCATGCTCGACGCGCCGCACGCCGATCGGCCCCGGCGACCGCTACATCGCCGAGCGCGTGCTCGCGGCCCGGCGCGCCGCCGTGCGTCGATCGCCGTCAACAAGACCGACGGCCTCGGCGCCGACCGGGTCGTGCCCGGCGCTGGCCGCGGCGGCCGCGCTGGGCGACGCCGCACGCGGTGCACCCGATCAGCGCGCCGCACGGGCGAGGGCGTCGACGCGCTGCTCGCCGACCTGCTCGCGCTCCTGCCCGAGGGGCCGGCCTGGTTCCCGGACGGGATGACGACCGACCAGTCCGCTCGAGCACCGCATCGCCGAGCTCGTGCGCGAGCGCGCCCTGGAGCTGACGCGCGACGAGGTGCCGCACGCGGTCGCCGTGCTGGTGGAGTCGATCGACGCCGCGGCCGCGGCGCGCGACGGTGGTCGAGGCCAAGCTGATCTGCGAGACCGAGTCGCAGAAGGCGATCCTGATCGGCCGCGGCGGGGCGATGGTGAAGCGCGATCGGGAGCGAGGCCCGGCCCGGCCGTCGAGGCGGCGCGTCGGCGCCGCCGTCTTCCTCGAGCTCTCGGTGAAGGTGCGCCCGCGCTGGCGCCGCGACTCCGCCGAGCTCGACCGGCTCGGCGTCTGAGCAGGCGCCGCGATGCTCTTACGGTCGAACCGATCATCTAGACTGATCCCGCATGCCTCCGTTACCGGCTGAGAAGTTCCTCGGGCGGAGCGGTCGATGGCGTCGCTTGACCGCATGATCTCCTCCAGCCGGCGGGCCGTGGAGCGAGCGTCGCGGCGCCCGGCCGCTCGCCGAGCTCGAGGAGGCGGTGCGGCGATCTCGAGCCGATCCGCCCGTTCACCGAGGGCGTCGTGGGCGAGGAGATCTCGTTCGTGCTGCGCGATCACCGACCGCCGACCCGGCGCCTGCTCGCCGCGGCGCGAGGCGGCCGGGGTCGGCCGGGCTGGCGGTGCGCCGGCGACGCGGTGCCGCCGGGCCTCGAGCCACACGTGGCTGCCGGTGCTGCACAAGGGCGTGCTGATCGACCCGTACCAGCTGTACGAGAGCCGGCTCGGCGGCGCCGACGGCGTCGTCCTGATCGCCGACGCGTTCGACGGCGACGACGACGACTTCGCCGAGATGCAGATCGTGGCCGCGCAGCTCGGCCTGGACGTCGTCGTCGAGGTCGCCGACGAGGAGGAGCTCGAGCTCGCCCTCGAGCTGCTCGACCCGGACTCGTTCCTGATCCAGAACCTCGCGAGACGGCGGGAAGGACCCCGAGTTCGAGCACATCTTCTCGCTGCTCGAGGAGGTGCCGGCCGGGAAGGTGGTGCTGTCGGAGGGCGGCATCCGCCACCGCGACCAGGTGCTCGCGCTCGAGACGGCCGGCGTCGACGCCGCCATCCTGGGCGACTGGGTGCACGAGCTCGGCATCGCGCGCGACCTTCGACGATCCTGCGCGGCGACTCGCGCGGGTAGCCTGAGAGCGCCTAGCCGAAGAACGCGGCGGCCTGGTCGTAGAGCTCGCGCGGCACGAGCTTGAGCTCCGCGACGGCCTCGGCCAGGGGTACGGCGACGATGTCGTCGCCGCGCAGCGCGGCCATCATGCCCCAGTCGCCGCTCGCGCACGAGCTCGGCCGCCCTCAGGCCGAAGCGCGTCGCCAGGACCCGGTCGCGGGCGGTCGGCGAGCCGCCGCGCTGGATGTGGCCGAGCGTCGTCACCCGCGTCTCGAACCCGGTGCGCACGCTCGATCTCCGACGCGAGCGCGGCGCCGACGCCGCCGAGCCGCGGCGTGGCCGAAGGCGTCGACGTCGGCCGACGCGACGCTGCGTGACTCGCCGGTCTCGTAGAGGAGCTCGTACCCCTCGCTGACCACGACGATCGAGAAGTCCTTGCCCTTCGCGTGGCGGTTGCTGATCAGCCCGCAGCAGTGCTCGACGGTCATCGGCAGCTCGGGGATCAGGATCACGTCGGCGCCCGCCGGCCATCCCGGCCATGACCGCGATCCAGCCGGTGTGGCGGCCCATCACCTCGCACACCATCACGCGGTCGTGCGACTCGGCGGTCGAGTGCAGGCGGTCGATCGCCTCGGTGGCGATCGTGACGGCGGTGTCGAAGCCGAAGGTGTAGTCGGTGCCGCGCAGGTCGTTGTCGATCGTCTTCGGGACGCCGACGATGTGGCGCGCCGTGCTCGGCGTGCAGGCGGGCGGCGACGCCCAGCGTGTCCTCGCCGCCGATCGCCACGAGCGCATCCAGGCTCGCGCAGGTGCTCGAGCACGCGCTCGACGCCGCCGTCGACGTCGAACGGGTTCGTGCGCGACGTGCGCAGGATCGTGCCGCCGCGGGGCAGGAGCCCCGAGATCTCCTCCTGGCCGGCCAGCGGCCGCGTCTGGCCCTCGACCATCCCCCGCCAGCCGTGCATGACGCCGACCACGTCGTCGCCGCGGTCGATGGACGTCCGCGCCACCGCGCGGATGACGGCGTTCAGGCCCGGGACAGTCGCCGCCACCGGTCAGCATGCCGATGCGCATACCGGGGTTCTAGCCCGGCCGGTGGGGTGAATTCCATCCCGGCCCCGACGTCCCGCCGCGCCGTCGTCGGCGTGCACGATCAGCACGGGCAGGCGGCTGTGGTGGAGGACGTCGTGGCTGACGCTGCCCGAGCAGCGCGGCCGCCGCGCCGCCCCGGCCGCGCGAGCCCATCACGATCAGGTCGTGCGTCCCCTCGACCGCCCGCTTGAGGATCGCCGCGGCCGCCGCGCCCTGGCCGACGATGGTCGTGACGGGGATGTCGTCGCCGATGCCTCGCGGGCGGCCCGCAGCGTCGACTCGGCCTCCGTGATCCGCGTCCTCCTGGGTGGGCAGGAGGCCCGGCATAGGGACCGGCCACCAGCCGCCACGCGGTCCGCGACGGCCACGCTGATCAGCGTGAGCCGCGACCGCTGCGTGCGGGCGAGGTCGACCGCCTCGTCGAGGGCTCGCGCCGCGTGCGGCCGAGCCGTCGATCGCGACCAGGATGTTCAGGAACACCGGCGAGCCTAGGGTTCCGGAGCGGACGGCCGGGCCACCCATGCGAGCGGGCAGTGTCGCGACGGACGGCCCGGCCGTCGCTGCCAGTCTCTCGGGCGGCCGTGAGACTCGCGTGAGAGCCGCCCGGTGCTGATTGCCGCGCCGCGCGACGCTACGCGTCGGTCGCGTGATACACGGCGAGGTCGGCGACGACCTCTGCGAGCACGTAGTGGTCGTATCCGGGGCCGGCCTCATCCGCCGCCGGATCGTCCGGCGGGCGCTCGAGTGCAATCACCCCGTCTTCGACACGTTCGATCCAGACGGACGAGCCGGGCGGCGTCGCCCAGTCGGCGATGAGCTTGCCGTCCAGGAACCCGCCGTGGAATCGCGCGACCACCATCTCCCCCCGTCGTTGAACTGCCGGAGGCCGGAATCGTACTTCGGCGGGCTGCGGGGCTCCGGCGTCCGGCGGCGGCGAACATCCGCGGCCCTCGCGCCGGTGCTAGCGTTGCGGAAGATCGTCAAGCAGCACTCGACAAGGGGGTCAGAGATGAGTGAGACGCTCAAGGGAGCCTGCCTGTGCGGCAAGGTCGAGTACGAGGTGACCGATCCCGAGGGCCTGGGGTACTGCCACTGCACCCGCTGCCAGCGCTGGACGGGCTCGAGCCTCGCAGGCGTGGTCGTCGCCAAGGAGAACTTCCGGTTCACCAAGGGCCAGGATCTCGTCAGCCGCTATGAGAGCGAGTTCGCACCGCGCCACTTCTGCAGCAACTGCGGGTCGAGCCTCTACGACGACCTCGGCGAGAAGTACTTCGTGGCCGCGGGGCTGATGCGCGACCTCGACATGGAGCCGAGCTTCCACCTCCAGGTCGCGTACAAGGCGGACTGGCACGAGATCGGCGGGGACGCTCCGCAGTACGCCGAGGCCCCGTAGCGCCGAGCCTCGTCGCACCTGCTTCCTTCCGTGCGGGTGCTCCGGTCCGCGCATCGGCGTTGAATGGCCGCGACGCCGGCCGTGCCGTCGATACCTCCGGCTCGAGGTTGTCGGCGGGCAGTAGCACCTCTTCGACCTCGAGCAGCCGGGACGGCTGCAGCTTGCCGACGTTGGATTTGAAGTGCGCCAATACGCGCCGGTTGCCGCGGTCTTTGTCGGGGTCGTCCGGGTCGCGGTCGAGCAGCAGGCACGACCGTGCGGCGCCCGGCCCTCCGATGCTACCTCCGAGCCTCATCATCGGGTCGCTGCCAGCCGTCTTGTTCAGATGGAACACGATCAGCGACGGCGGCGAGCGTCTCCTCCGCGATGCGGTGGAGCGGCGCGAGCGCCGACCGTAGGCTCGCGTCTTTGTGCGAGTCGATCTTGGCGTCGAGTTGCGCGGTGATCGGGTCGATGATCGCGAGGACTGCGTCGACCTCGCGTATCGCTTCGAGCAGCATCGCCGCGTCTGTGGGGAATGACACGCCACGCGGGTTCCTGTCCGCGTCCTCTGGAACCAGTGCGTGGACGTAGTTCGTGTTCGCGCCGGCGGCTTGCAGGCGCGGTTTGATCGCATACTCGAGCGTGTCCTCCGCGCTGCAGATCACGGTCGCGAATCCGCGCTTCGACAGCCGAGCAGCCAATTGGATTCCGTACAGGCTCTTACCCAGACCAGGATGGCCGGCGAGGATCGACGGCATCCCTCGCGGGATCGTGCCGTGCTCGAGCCATACGACGGCCTGTCGGTGGACGTCTGAAAGGCGAATGAGGTTGCTCATGCCGCGCTCCGGAGGTCGTCCTCGAGGTCGCAGAGAACCGCCTCGGCCATCCCATAGTCAGCCAGTTGGATTGCCTCGCGCGCCATGACAACGCGATAGAGGACTTCGAGGTTGCCGCTCGGTGCTGCTACGTCCGCGGCAGGCTGCGGCTCAGCCGGCGGCGGGTCTGATGGGCCGTCGTCGTCGGGCGCGCGTGCTCGTGTGTGACCGCGGCCGGCGCGCTGCTCTCGCGGCCGTTCAGTCGGCGTCGGCGTCGCCCGCTGCTGTGCGGGTGTGGTGGCGCGCTTGACCATCCGGTCGTACTTCCGGTACCGCTCTGCCCGCATCTCGAGCTCGAGCCGGTGTCGTTCGGGCGCGCGCTCTATCTGCGCGTGATACGCGGAAAGCGCCTGAGCTTTGATCGCCTCCATGTCGGGACCAGGATTTCGCGCTCGCCACGCGGCGTACCAGACGTCCGCGTCACCGCCGTCCTCGATCCAGTCCAGCCACGCCTCAGCGTCGTCGCCGGCCGGCTGGCTGGCGTGAGCGGCTGCCCGCACATGCAAGGTGTATCTCCACCCCGCTGTCGTCGAGGGGTCCGCCGGGCAGTCGGTGCCCGGGATCATCAGCACTTCGGTCATCTAGTCGCCTCCGTGGTGGGAGTGAGGGTGTATTCCCCCTGCAAAGCAGTACACCACGCAGCGCGGACGGCGTCCGGAAATGCGACGGGCCCAGCTACCACCCGGGCCCGCGCCGAACATCCTCGCGACTAGACGAGTACCCCCACGTTACCAGCCGCACCCGGCGGCGCGCACATCGCCGGCCTGGTCGGCAGGCTGGGGATGACGCTGTCGGCCCGGCGGTTTGGAGCGGCCATAGCGCCACTCTCGCGCCACGGTAGGCGGCGGCGTGTGCGAACATGCGTTCCCCATGACTTCGCAGGGCTTCGCCTACGGCCGGTTCCAACGCGCGTTCAAGAGCGGGAACGCGCACCTCGCGCTCGCCGCCGCGGCCGAGCTCAAGCGGGTCGGCCTCGCGGACGCGCTGTCGCTCGTGCTCCTGATCCGCGAGGACAACCCCGTCCTCTACGACAAGGCGGCGGTGCGGTGGTTCGCGAAGTACGCGGCCGACGACCGCTACCTGCTCCTGCGCGACGCGCGCGAGTTGATCGACCTGCTCGACGGCGTCGGCCGGCACGACCAGGTCGCCGTCGTCCGGCTCGAGCGGTGGCTACGGGCTCGCGGCTACGACGACGAAGCCGACCGCGTCGCCTGAGCCTTGGCCCGGCAACGCTATCGCAGACTTATCCGGGCCTCCCGAGGCCTGTGGATGCCCAACCACCCAAGGTCGCGAGGAGGCCCGAAGGAGGGCTTAGTGCACGGCCGACCTCACTTCGGAAGCTGCTTTCTCGATCAGTTCGGCCACGGCCGCCGGCTGCGAGACGTAGATCGCGTGGCTGCCGGCGACCTCGACGACGGTCGAACCCGCCCGCTCGGACATCTGCGCGCTGCGCCGGCGGGGGGATCATCCGGTCCTCGGTCGCGACGAGGTACCAGCTCGGCTTGCTCCGCCAGGCCGGCTCGGTGATCGTGCCGCCCAGCGCGTCAACGCCCCACGGGACCTGCGAGTCGGCCATGAACGCGGCCTGGTCGGCGCTCACGTCGGCGGCGAATGACGCATGGAACTTCTCCCGGTCGAGGAAGCAGGAAGCCGTCCTGCGGCGGCAGGATCGGCGGCACGGGCGCGCCGGGCGGCGGATCTGCGATGAGCGTGTTCACCGACTCGCCCGCGTCCGGCGCGAAGGCCGCGATGTAGACGAGCGCCGCGACGTTGGGATGGGTGCCCGCCTCGGTGATCACCGCCCCGCCGTAGGAGTGGCCGACGAGAATCACCGGCTCGCTCTGCGCGTCGATGACGCGCTTGGTCGCGGCGACGTCGTCTTCGAGCGAGAGCGTCGGATTCTGGACGATCGCGACGCTGTAGCCGTCCTTCGTCAGGTGGTCGTAGACACCCTGCCAGCCGGAGCCGTCCACGAAACCGCCGTGAACGAGAACGACCGTGCCCGATGCCGAGTCAGCGTCCATGCTGAACCTCCATCCTCGAGTGGCCGAACGCGCGAACCTACTACAGGTGGGTGCCGACTGCAAACCGCGCCGGCCATCGACTCTGGACGACGGACGCGTCGCTTGAACGGGTGGAGCGGCCAGGCCGGCCGCCCATATCGGCCAAGATCCAGACGACCGGCCCGAGACGCGACCACCGTATCTGCCGCAGCGGCCGCGTGGGGCCGGACTAGTGAATCCGCGTTCTAGTGGCCGTCGTCAACGACGGGAGGCTGGACCGTGTCTGTCGGTTTCGGATGGTGTAAAAAAGTGGTGAACACCAAATGAGCGCGACGAGTTCGCGCATCGACTGGCTGACTGCAAAAGACCCGAGCGGCGCGGTGCCTCGCCGTCACGAGCGCGAGGAGTTCGCGGCCACCGCGATCGCCGGCAAGGCATATGCGTGGGTGCGGTTCCGGCAACACGCACCGCGTCACTGTGCACCAACAGGTAGCGAGCCGGTAGCAGCCACCGTCACGGCGCTTGGACGACGACGTGATCTCGCTTCGGTTCACCGGCGGCCCGCTCGACGGCCACACCCACGTGGTCGCGACGCCGGCTGAGGAGTACCGACTCGGCGAGGGCGTCTATTTTCGCGGTCGATCGCGCGATCGCTCGGCGCCCGGCGCGGAGACCGTCGACTACTCCTGGAGGTCGGAAGACTTCGAGCGGTGGCACAGCCCCGACGTCGAAGTGGTGCACATGTGGTGAACACCCGCTGCGCCGATCGTTTTGGCGCGGCGCACGGCGTATAGTCGCGACCCCTCGGCACTCCCTCATGCCCAGCGGCGAGTGCCACCCACACCGACGACCCGCCGGCCGGGACACGTGCCTCCGACCGGCGGGATCGCCGCCCCGCTCGGTTTACACACGGGCCGACGCGTGTACCCGGGGGGCACATGTCAGTCACGAGCCCTTGGACAGTTACGGTTGATACGTCGCCGGGCGCCGCCGTTGGTGAGGAGGCGATCGAGCGAGTCCAGGACGCCTTGAACTGCCACCCGCTCGCACGCGGCGCGCATGTCAGGTTGGACGTCCCCGCGCCGAATCTCACTGCGACGTTCCGGGTAGAGGCTGGGTCGACGGATGAGGCCATGGACGTGGCGCTTTCCGTGTTCGCGATGGCGCTCGAGGCCGCTGGCGTCGCCACGCGCTGCGGTGTCTCGGATGTCAGCCCCGCATAGGCGCGATAGGCGCGATCCCCCAGAGAACATGGTCTGGGTCCGCATCGACTGCGTTCGCTATCGCGACCGCCGCCCCTACCACTGGACACGGGAATGCGTCGAAGGCCGCGCCCTCATTGAGATCAGCCGCGCCGAAGCCGAGACGATGCCATACCTACGGCCGTGCAACCCTGTGCGCGTCTCGCGACCGGCGGAGCAGCTCCGCCGGAGATCGTGTCCGCCGCCACGCCTCCGCGAGCCGGTCGCGATAGGACAGCAGAGGACGCTCGCCGGCTTTCACCGTTTCACCCGGGCCGCGAACGGTTCGACCCGCTCCAGGCAGGATCGCGTTCAGGGCCGTGCTGCCAGCACCGTTCCCGTATGAGGGTGTAGCGTGATCCGGGTCCGTGTCGGTCCGGCGGGCGTCTGCGAACCGCCCCGGCAGCGACACGGCGACCGTGTGCGCGGTCGGG